>NZ_CP082362.1:4242500-5572500 GCF_020740535.1 Streptomyces profundus | reverse complement strand
AGGGAGCTTCGGCGGCGGGCCGAGTTCTGGATGGGGATGACTCAAGAGACTCTCCTGACCACGCGCGCCACCGCCCGGTGATAGGGGCCTGTGACGCGCGTGACTGTGTGCATGGGTCGGTATTCAGTTATCACCAATGTGCGCGGCGATGCGCGACGCCTGTCATGTCCGTGGTCTAGATCTGTACCCCGCCGGCGGTCAGATCCCTGCGCAACTGCTCCGTCTCCTGGGTGGTGAGCCCCACCAGGGGGAGCCGCAGGGGGCCGCCCGGCAGGTCGAGCAGGGCCAGGGCCGCCTTGGAGGTGATCACGCCCTGGGTGCGGAACATGCCGGTGAAGACCGGCAGCAGCCGCTGGTGGATCTCCGTGGCCTTCGCCACATCTCCTCCGGTGTACGCCTCGACCAGCGCGCGCAGCTCGGGGGTCACCACATGGCCCACGACGGACACCAGGCCCACCGCTCCCACGGACAGGAGCGGCAGGTTGAGCATGTCGTCGCCTGAGTACCAGGCGAGGCCCGTGGTGGCGATGGCCCAGCTGGCACGGCCCAGGTCGCCCTTGGCGTCCTTGTTGGCGACGATCCTGGGGTGCTCGGCGAGACGGACCATCGTCTCCGTGTCGATAGGCACACCGCTGCGGCCCGGGATGTCGTAGAGCATCACCGGCAGTTCGGTGGCGTCGGCGACGGCGGTGAAGTGCTGGTAGAGGCCCTCCTGCGGGGGCTTGTTGTAGTACGGGGTCACCGTGAGCAGCCCGTGCGCGCCGGCCTGTGCCGCGGCGCGGGCCAGCTCCACGCTGTGCCTGGTGTCGTTGGTGCCGACTCCGGCCACCACATGGGCGCGGTCGCCGACGGCCTCGACCACGGCGCGCACCAGCTCGGATTTCTCCCCGTCGCTGGTGGTGGGGGACTCACCCGTGGTGCCGTTGACGATCAGGCCCTCGTTGCCCGCGTCCACGAGGTGGACGGCGAGGCGCTGGGCGCCGTCGAGGTCGAGCGATCCATCTCCCGTGAAAGGGGAGACCATGGCGGTCAGAATCCGCCCGAAGGGGATCTGCGGTGTGGAGGTCGGAGCCATAGGTTCCACGCTACTCGTAGCTCAGCGTGCGGTGGCCCATCGGGGCGGGGCAACCTGGGGAACCCGGCACTGCCTGCTCGGGGGTTCAGGCAGCGCCGGGTCCGTTCAATCACCCTAGATGAACTTCGCGAAATGTCGCAATACGGACACCTCGACTGCCCGCCCGCCGGCCGGGGGCCGCCTCAGGGCGCCACTCGGCCGTTGGCGTTGAACGCCTCGTAGGTCAGCGGCATCAACCGAGCCCACTCCGCCTCCATCAGCTCCGCCACCATCTCGATCTCCCGCTGCGGGAAGGACGGCGTGCGGGCCCGCTCGTCCTTCGTGCGCAGGCCGAGGAAGTGCATCAGGGAGCGGGCGTTGCAGGTGGCGTACATCGTGGAGTAGAGGCCGACGGGGAGCGCCGCCCTGGCCACCTCGCGGGCCACCCCGGACTCAAGCAGCTCCTGGTAGGCGGCGTAGGAGTGGCTGTACGAATCCTCCAGCGTCTTGCCGACCAGCGCGTGCTGCTCGGGCGAGCCGGAGACGAACTCGTACTTCCCGGGGCGGCCCCGCTGGACCAGCCGGCGCTCCTCGTCCGGCACATAGAACACGGGGGCGAGCTGGCGGTAGCGACCGCTCTCCTCGTTGTACGACCAGCCGACGCGGTGCCGATGGAACTCGCGGAAGACGAAGATCGGGGCGCTGACGAAGAAGGTCATCGAGTTGTGCTCGAAGGGGCTGCCATGGCGGTCCCGCAGCAGGTAGTTGATCAACCCCTTGGAACGCTCGGGGTCCTTCCCGATCTCGTCGAGGGACCGCTCCCCCAGCGTGGAGACGCGGGCGGCCAGGAGCACGTCCGTGTCAGAGGCCGCGTGTTTGACCAGCTCCACGGTCATGTCGCTGCGAAAACTGGGGGTCTCGGGCATCTGCCGGGGTCCTTCCGATGGCCGTGCGAGTGGGGCGACCCCACCCTAAGGGGGACCACTGACAGTCCCCTGAGATCGGTGACAAAACGGATTCAGGCCGCCGAGTCGGACTCTTCGCCTGATATTTTTGTTTCTAGGCCGATCAGGGGAAGGGGCAATGACATGTCAGACGCACCAGAGCCGATGGGCTCGCACTTCCAGGGCGACCCATGGCACGACGACTACGGCGTCCTGCCCGCGCCCACGCGGCGTCGCCCCTCGGGCGCGCGGCTGGCCGGCAGCATCCTGGTCACCCTTGTGGTGATATCGGGCCTGGTGGGAGCCTTGCTCCTGGCCACGCCCGCGCTGGACACGGAGGATCGTGGGGTCCCGGAGGCGCCGGAGGCGGCCGAGACCCGCTGAGCGCGATAGCCTCACCGTTCGCAGCACTTCGACTTCACTGTGATGCGCTTGTGATACGAACGAGGAACAGCCGTGCCCCTGACTTTTCTCTCGGCCGAGCACGACGCACAGGCCGATGCCACTGAATCGCCCCTGCCCCACGGGCAGCAGGACCACTGGAGGCGCCCCTACCGGCCGGGCCCCTGGCGGGTGGCCGGTGCGGCCGTCGCCCTGCTGCTCGCCGCCTATGTCCTGATCTCCGCGGTGATCATCGCGGTCGCCGGCACCCCGAGGGGAGCGCTGGCCACGGCGGTGATCGCCCTGCTGGGGATCGTCTTCGCGCTCCGCCTGCTGCGGGTCGGGATCTGGGTCAGCTCCCGTGGCGTGCGTCGGGTGGGCATGTTCACCACCAGGACCCTCCGCTGGCGCGAGGTGACCGCCGTGCGCACCGTGCAGCAGCCGGTGAAGTGGCTGGGCCTGCCCCGCAGCGTGCAGGGCCAGGCCGTGGAGGTCGAACGCCGCAGGGGCGGACCGCTGCGGACGTTGTTGACCGACCACAACGCCGACTTCCTCACCCGGCCCGACGCCTTCGAGCGCGCCGCCGACGTGTTGGAGGCATGGGCCGACGAGTACCGCTGACCGAAGGCGGGCCGAAACGTTCCGGCACCACCGGGAGCGGGCTCCGTCAGGGTCAGCCGCGCTCCGCCGCCCCGGTCGCGCGCCTCGCGCGCGGCGGGGTGCGCCCGGCGTGCAGGGCGATGGCATGGCTCATGGCCCCGCGTGCCCTGGGCGTGTCCCTGGCGTCGTGGTAGGCGAGCGCCAGCCGGAACCAGCGGCGCCAGTCCTCGGGGGCGGCCTCCACCTCGGCCCGCCGCTCGGCGAAGGCCGCGTCGGCCGCCGCCCGGTCGATCCTGCCGCCCGGCGTGCGCGGCAGATCGTCCACCGGCAGCCCTCCCTCGGCGTCCAGCTCACGGCCGAGCCGGTTGGCGCACAGCACGAAGTGGAAGCTGCGCCAGAGGAACCATCCCCCGATCAGCGGCAGGGCGAGGACGGCGACGCCCAGCGTCACCGTCGCCCAGGTGCCTTCCCGCAGCAGCAGCACCGCGCGGTGGCCCGTCAGCCCGAAGTAGCCGATCAGCAGGGCGCTGACCAGGAAATAACCCGCCTTGGCCGCCATGGCTAGCCGTCCAGGTCCAGGAAGTGCTCCAGCCCGAGGGTCAGCCCGGGGGCTTCGACCACCTTGCGGACGCCCAACAGCACGCCCGGCATGAACGAGGCCCGGTTCATCGAGTCGTGCCGGATGGTGAGGACCTCCCCCGCGTCCCCGAGGATCACCTCCTGATGGGCGACCAGGCCGCGCAGCCGCACCGAGTGGACCGGGACGCCGTCGACCGTCGCGCCGCGCGCGCCGTCCAGCGCGGTGCTGGTGGCGTCCGGCTGGTCGGCGAGGCCCGCCGCGCGGCGGGCCTCGCCGACCAGCTCGGCCGTGCGCACCGCCGTGCCGCTGGGAGCGTCCGCCTTGCCGGGGTGATGGGACTCGACGATCTCCACGGACTCGAAGAAACGGGCGGCCTGCTGGGCGAACCGCATGCTGAGCACCGCGCCGATGCCGAAGTTCGGCGCGATCAGCACGCCCGTGGCCGGCGATTCGGCCAGCCAGCCGCGCACGGCCGCGAGCCGCTCGTCGTTCCACCCCGAGGTGCCGACCACGCCGTGGATGCCGTGCCGGACGCAGAACGCCAGGTTGTCCAGCACCACTTCGGGACGGGTCAGTTCGACGGCCACCTCGGCGCCCGCCTCGGTCAGGGTCTCCAGCCGGTCGTCCCGGCCCAGCGCGGCGACCAGCTCCAGGTCCTTCGCGTCGGAGACCGCGCGTACGGCCTCCGATCCCATGCGTCCCTGGGCGCCGATCACGGCGACCCGCAGCTTGCCCATCGTTCCCTGGCCTCTCGTTTCTCTTCGGATGCTGTGTCGCCCGCGCCGGGACGGTGTCAGACGGCCACGGCGGCCGGCAGCCTGGCCGCCTGCCGGTCCGTGAGCCGGCCGATCACGGAGAGCGAGGGCTGCTGCCCCAGCACCTCGGCGGCCACCTTGCGCACGTCGTCGGGGGTGACGGCCGCGATCCGGGTCAGCAGGTCGTCCACCGAGAGCTGCTCGCCCCAGCAGATCTCGCTCTTCCCCAGCCGGTGCATCAGCGAGCCGGTGTCCTCAAGGCCGAGCACCGTGGACCCGGCCAGCTGGCCGATCGCGCGGCGGGTCTCGTCCTCGTCGATGCCCTGCCGGGCGACCTCGGTCAGCTGCTCGCGGCAGAGCTCAAGGACCTCGCCGACCTGGGCCGGCCGGCAGCCGGCGTAGATGCCGAAGAGTCCGCAGTCGGCGTAGCCGGAGGTGTGGCTGTAGACGCTGTAGGCGAGGCCGCGCTTCTCGCGGATCTCCTGGAAGAGCCGCGAACTCATGCCACCGCCCAGGGCCGTGGAGAGCACCGACAGCGCCCAGCGGCGCTCGTCGTTCCTGGAGACGCCCGGCATGCCCAGCACCAGGTGGACCTGTTCGGTGCGCCGGTCGATCACGTCCAGGCGGCCGGCCGTGCTGATGCCGTGGCGGCCCGAGCGCGGCGGGGCCGGCTCGGCCGAGGCCGCCCCCGAAAGGGCTCCGCCCCGCTCGAATGCCTTCCGCACCCGCTCGACCACCGTCTCGTGGTCGACGTTGCCGGCGGCGGTGACCACCAGACGGGTCGGGTCGTAGTGGGCGCGGTAGAAGTCGGCGATGCCGTCCCTGCTGAGCCCGTTGACCGTCTCCACCGTGCCGAGCACCGGGCGGCCGAGTGGGCTGTCGCCGAGCAGGGTGTGCGCGAAGAGGTCGTGCACCCCGTCGCTCGGGTCGTCGTCGGTCATCGCGATCTCCTCAAGGATGACCCCGCGCTCGGCCTCCACCTCCTCGGGCGCGATCAGCGAGTCGGTGAGCATGTCGCAGACGACGTCGATGGCCAACGGCAGGTCGGTGTCCAGCACACGGGCGTAGTAGCAGGTGAACTCCTTCGTGGTGAAGGCGTTCATCTCGCCGCCGACCTCTTCGATCACCGAGGAGATCTCCAGCGCGCTGCGCGTGGCCGTGCCCTTGAAGAGCAGGTGTTCCAGGTAGTGGGTGGCGCCGTTCAGCTCCGGGGTCTCGTCCCTTGAGCCGACGGCGGCCCAGATCCCGAAGGAGGCGGAGCGGACGGAGGGGACCGCCTCGGTGACCACCCGCAGCCCGCCGGGCAGCACCGTCTTGCGCACCGTGCCGGTGCCGCCGACGCCGCGGGGCAGGGTGGGGCGGGAACGGCGTGGACGGGGCACGGCCCGCCCCACCGTGGCGGTGGGGCGGGCCGTCGCGTGACGAGGTGCGCGAGTCACTTCTCGGTAGCGTCCTTCTCCTCGTCGGCGTCGCCGTCCGCGCCCTCGGCCTCGTCGAGGACGGGGATCAGCGACAGCTTGCCGCGCTGGTCGATCTCGGCGATCTCGACCTGGACCTTCTGGCCGACGCCGAGCACGTCGTCGACGTTCTCCACCCGCTTGCCGCCGGCGAGCTTGCGGATCTGCGAGATGTGCAGCAGACCGTCCTTGCCCGGGAGGAGCGAGACGAAGGCGCCGAAGGTCGTCGTCTTGACCACGGTGCCCAGGTACCGCTCGCCGACCTCGGGCATCGTCGGGTTGGCGATGCCGTTGATCGTGGTGCGGGCGGCCTCGGCGGCGGGGCCGTCGGCGGCGCCGATGTAGATGGTGCCGTCGTCCTCGATGGTGATGTCGGCGCCCGTGTCCTCCTGGATCTGGTTGATCATCTTGCCCTTGGGGCCGATGACCTCACCGATCTTGTCCACCGGGATCTTCACCGTGATGATCCTGGGGGCGTTGGGGGACATCTCGTCCGGAACGTCGATGGCCTCGCTCATCACGTCCAGGATGTGCAGCCGGGCGTCCCGCGCCTGCTTGAGCGCGGCGGCCAGCACGGAGGCCGGGATCCCGTCGAGCTTGGTGTCCAGCTGGAGCGCGGTGACGAACTGCTTGGTGCCGGCGACCTTGAAGTCCATGTCGCCGAACGCGTCCTCGGCGCCGAGGATGTCGGTCAGCGTCACGTAGTGCGTCTCGCCCTCGATCTCCTGCGAGATGAGGCCCATGGCGATACCGGCGACCGGCGCCTTCAGCGGGACGCCGGCGTTCAGCAGCGACATGGTGGAGGCGCAGACCGAGCCCATCGACGTGGAGCCGTTGGAGCTCAGCGCCTCGGAGACCTGCCTGATGGCGTAGGGGAACTCCTCGCGGGTGGGGAGCACCGGGGTCAGCGCACGCTCGGCCAGCGCGCCGTGACCGATCTCACGCCGCTTGGGCGAGCCGACCCGACCGGTCTCACCGGTGGAGTAGGGCGGGAAGTTGTAGTTGTGCATGTACCGCTTGCGGGTCACCGGGGAGAGGGTGTCCAGCTGCTGCTCCATGCGCAGCATGTTGAGCGTGGTGACGCCCAGGATCTGCGTCTCGCCGCGCTCGAAGAGCGCCGAGCCGTGCACCCGCGGGATCGCCTCGACCTCGGCGGCCAGGGTGCGGATGTCGGTGACGCCACGGCCGTCGATGCGGACCTTGTCACGGATGACGCGCTCCCGCACGACCTGCTTGGTCAGCGAGCGGTAGGCGGCGGAGATCTCCTTCTCGCGCCCCTCGAACTGGGAGAGCAGCTTCTCCGCGGCGACCGACTTGAGCCGGTCCAGCTCGGCCTCGCGCTCCTGCTTGCCCGCGATGGTCAGCGCCCTGGCCAGCTCGTCGCGGACGGCGTTGCTCAGCGCCTCGAAGACGTCGTCCTGGTAGTCCAGGAAGACCGGGAACTCGCCGGTGGGCTTGGCGGCCTTGGCCGCCAGGTCCGACTGGGCACGGCAGAGGACCTTGATGAACGGCTTGGCCGCCTCCAGGCCGGCCGCGACGACCTCCTCGGTGGGGGCCGGGGCACCGCCCTTGACCAGCTCGATGGTCTTCTCCGTGGCCTCGGCCTCGACCATCATGATCGCCACGTCGCCGTCGGGGAGCACCCGGCCGGCCACGACCATGTCGAAGACGGCGTCCTCCAGCTCGGTGTGCGTGGGGAAGGCCACCCACTGGCCGCGGATCAGGGCCACCCGGGTGCCGCCGATGGGGCCGGAGAACGGCAGCCCGGCGAGCTGGGTGGAACAGGAGGCGGCGTTGATCGCGACCACGTCGTAGAGGTGGTCGGGGTTGAGCGCCATGATCGTCTCGACGATCTGGATCTCGTTGCGCAGGCCCTTGCGGAACGACGGGCGCAGCGGCCGGTCGATCAGCCGGCAGGTGAGGATGGCGTCCTCGGAGGGGCGGCCCTCGCGACGGAAGAAGGAGCCGGGGATCTTGCCCGCGGCGTACATCCGCTCCTCGACGTCGACCGTGAGGGGGAAGAAGTCCAGCTGGTCCTTCGGGTTCTTCGAGGCCGTGGTCGCGGAGAGGACCATGGTGTCGTCGTCCAGATAGGCGACGGCGGAGCCGGCGGCCTGCCTGGCCAGCCGGCCGGTCTCGAAGCGGATGGTGCGGGTGCCGAAGGCGCCGTTGTCGATCACGGCTTCGGCGTAGTGAGTCTCGTTCTCCACCTTGTTGAATCTCCTCTTCTTCGCTCCCGCCGTCGTCGGCTGGAGCGGGTGGGTGGAGCACCTCCCGACGGGCCGGCCATCGATCGAAGCTCCCGGGACACCGCCCGGGGGCCACTACCGAAGACCGGCGACGGTATGAAGGCGCTCCGCCTGATACGTACGTGGTGCTTCGTGGTGCTTACAGTCCGCTGGACACCAGCCTACAAAGCCGACGGTTGCCCAGCCTCTTCTCAGCCGTTTCGGGGCGAAGCTCCGGATACGGCGAAGGGAGCGGCCCCGCGTGGGTGACCGCTCCCTCTGGGGCGTCTTACCTCGCGCCCGCCGCGCCACGGCGGATGCCGAGCCGCTCCACCAGCGCACGGAAGCGCTGGATGTCCTTGCTCGCGAGGTACTTCAGCAGCCGGCGGCGCTGGCCGACCAGCAGCAGCAGACCACGGCGGGAGTGGTGGTCGTGCTTGTGCACCTTCAGGTGCTCGGTGAGGTCGGAGATGCGCCGGGACAGCAGCGCGACCTGGACCTCGGGGGAGCCGGTGTCGCCCTCCTGGGTGGCGAACTCGGCGATGATCTTCTGCTTCGTGGCGGCGTCAAGAGACGACACACGTACTCCTCGGGGTGGTTTATCACGAGCCACCGAGTGTTCCCTGGTCTGAACCACAGGGAAGCTTCCGATACTCGGGAGGCGGGGTCCGCTGAGCGCTTCCTCCAGAGAGAATCCGGGGGCGCGTACGCAAACGGCCGCTAAGCAGGCTACAACAGGTTGGCACGCTGAGCACACTCGGGCACCCTGGACGCCCGTCCGGCCGGCGGCGGGGGCGGCTCGCGGGGCGCGGACGCCATGGGCGCCCCGCGGATCGGGCGCCGGTTCCTCCGCGGTGGCTTCCGCTGGCGGTGTCCGCTGCGCGGGGCCAGGCTCCGGGGTGCGGCGGCGGGAGGTCAGCATGATGATCATACCCGCGCCGGTGCGCGGGGGCGGGCCCGCCCGGCTGCCGCGCCGGGGCTCACCCGCAGGTTGTGCGAGCAGCGCGGGGCGGCGCGGGTAACTCGGCCGTGCGCTCCCCCCGTTGTGGGCCATTCGGTGGCGGATGGGCACGGCTTATGCTGCTCGGGTGACTTCGACACAGCAGGGGACACGGCAGGGGCTCACGCCCAGACAGGCCCGCCGGTTGCGGATGGCCATCGCCGGGGTGGCGATGGTCGCGATGGCGATCGTGCTGGTCGTGCGGCTGGGCGACGGCTCGTCCCTGCAGTCCATAGGACTCTACGGCGCCGCCTTCGTCCTCAGCGGCGCCGTGATCGAGATGAGCCGCCGGGGGCGCACCCGACTGGGCATGGCCGTGCTGGTGGCCGGCTTCGTGCTGGTGCTGGGGGCCGACTGGTACCTGCTGTCCGTCTAGGGCGAGCCCTTCCCCGGCCGCCGGCGAGGCCGGGTTCGGCCCCTGGGATCCCCGGGTGCGTGACAGTGCGCTGCGTTACGATCACCTACGGGTTCGGCGCGAGGCCGATCGCCAGACGTCCGCGCGAATGTGCGTGGAGGAGTGGGGAGTTGCCTGCATGGCCGCGACCGAGACGCCGGAAGAGATCGCCGCGCGCAAGGAGCGCGAGAAGAACGAGTTGTACGCGCTCGACATCTCGGGCGTCGAGTGGCTCAGCGCCCCCGGGGGCCCCGAGGACGAGAAGGTGGAGATCGCCTACCTGCCCGGTGGCGGCGTGGGGATGCGCAACTCCAAGGATCCCGAGACGGTGCTGCGCTTCACCGCCGCCGAGTGGGAGGCGTTCGTGCTCGGCGCCAGGGACGGCGAGTTCGACATCGACTGACGGGGCGGCCGGCGCGCGGTGGCTCGGCCACCCGGCCGGTCAACGCCTGACGCAGGTGTAGGTGCCGAAGAGCCGGCCCTCGTAGTGGGCTTCCGCGATGTCGAACCCGGCGGCGTCCAGCATCGGTTCGAAAAGCCAACGGTAGGTACTGTGTTCGGTGCGGATGTGCTCGGCGTAGTCATCGGCGGTGTATCCCCGGGTCGCGTCCTCGGACGCACCGGCCATCCAGTCCGCGAAGACCGCCTCGGCCTGCGCGGGGGCGAAGTCGTAGACGAGGTCGCGGACGCGGAGCACCCCGCCCGGGCGCAGCAGTCCGGCCATCCGCCGCAGGGCGATCGTCTTCCAGAAGTCGGGCAGTTGGTGCAGCGCGTGCCGGGTGTGGATCGCGTCCAGCGGCCCTCCCTCGTGGCGGTAGCTGAGGAAGCCGGCGCGCACCACGTCGACCTGGGACGACTCCCCCGTCTCGGCACGTCCCCGCAGCGCGCCGACCATCGCGGGCGAGATGTCGACCGCGATCACCCGCCGGAAGACGGCGGCGGCGGCGAACGCGAACCGCCCGGTGCCGGCACCGAGGTCGAGCACCGTCCCCTCGGCACCGACGCCGTGCCGGCGCAGTGCCTCGATGTCGTCGCCCGGGTCGGGGAAGCCCTGCTTCCTGTCGAAGTTGGCGACGAACTCCTCGTCGAGGTGTTCGGGGCCCGCGTGGGCCAGCTCGTCGAGCATCCAGGGTGCGGACATGCGGGGGACTGTGCCACAAGCCCGCAACGCGCGCACCGGGATATCGACTTGGCCGCCACGGCCCCGCTCCCCCGGCCGCTCACCCCGGGCGAGGCAGGGGAGGGCTAGGGGAGTTGGACCGGGACGATTAGGGTGAGGGTGGGCGCCGTGGAAAGGCGTGGGACACCGCTCCAGGACCGGCGTCCGGCGGAACCGCGGGGGAGTCCCGGCCCGTCCTCCGCATAGCGGCCCCGTGGGTGGGGAGCAGAGCAGCAGAACAGTAGCGGGAGGCGTCGTGAACAGCGATCGGGATCAGGTTCGCAAGCCCGGGGAGGAGACCTCCGGCGCCGAACAGCCCGATGACGAACTCCTTGAGGAGGAGTCCGAGCACACCGGGCAGTTCACCATCGACTACACCCCGCCCGCCTGGTACGCGGGCGGCGGCGCGAGTCAGGGCAACGCCGGGGCGCGCGAGGGCGATACGCCCGCCCGGGGCGCCGATCCCGGCGGTTCGTCCCCGGCCCCGGCCTCCCCAGGCGTGCCCGCGCCAGCCGCTCCGCCCGCCTTCCCTGGACCGCCGCCGGCTCCGCCGGAGGCGACGACTCCCCGCCCGGGCGAGCCGCCCTCGGCGCCGAGCCCGGAGCCGACCGAGGTGGGCGCGGACGATCTGGAGAGCGGGGCGACGATGCAGATCTCCGCCTCCGCCATCCGCAGGGCCCTCGGCGATTCCGCTTCGGACACGGGGCAGCGGCGGGGCGAGGAGCCTGCGCCGACTCCCGAACGGCCGCCCGCCGCTGGGCGGCCGGCCCCACCCTCTCCCTCCGGCGGGCTGCCCGGCGGGCTTCCGCCGCTGCCTCCGGACTTCCAGCTCAGACCGCCGACCCCCGACTCGCCTCCGCCGTCCTCGCCCCTGGCGGGCGCCGGCGCGGGGGGCAAGCCCACCGGCGGTTCGTCCGAACCGCCGGACATCGAGGTGGAGTTCACCAAGCCGTCGGAGGAGCCCCAGTTGAACGCCGGGAAGACGCCCGAGGATTCGGGTCCGAGCTCGCCGCCCATGGGCATGCCGGTGCCGCTGCCGCCCAAGCCCCCTGGGCAGGACCGACAGGACGGCCAGGACGGGCAGGAGGCGGCCCCGCACGGGGATCCTCGGCAGGGCGGCAGCGCGCCCGCCTCCCCGTTCCCCACCCCGCCGAACGCGGGCGGCGCCTCGACCAGCCCGCCGGACCCCTGGTCGTCGCCGGCGAAGCCGCCGACCGGCGGGCCCGCCGAAGCGGCCCCGCCGGCGCCGAGCCCCGCCGACGCCTGGCCGACGCCGCCCGACCCCACCTCGGGTGGGCTGGTGGCGCAGCCGCCCACCGCGATCGGCAGCTGGCCCGCGCTCGCGGCGCGGGCCGCCGACGACGCGCCGCCGGCCGGCGGCCCGGCCGAGCCGCCGAAGCCGCCGGGCTCGGCGCTGGCGCCCTGGGGCGCGCCGCCGGCGCCCAGCGGCGACCAGCCCGGGCAGGCGCCGGGCGCCGTGCCGCCCCCGGCGCCCGGTGGTTGGGGTGCGCCTCCCGGCCAGCCGGGGCAGGCGCAGCCGCCGCATCCGGCCGCTCCCAACCAGCCAGTCCCGCCCGCCGCGCCGCAGCCGCAGGTGGGCCCGCCCGGCGTGCCCGGCTACCCGGGCGGCCCCCAGCCGGGTGGCCCGCCGGCGCTGCCCCAGGGCCAGCAGCAACAGCCCGCGCAGCCGGGGTATCCGCAGGCCCAGCCGCAGCAGCCGCACCCGGGGCAGTACCCGCCGGGGCAGGCGCCCGGCCAAGCCCAGGGCCAGCTCCCCGGCCAGTTCCCCGGCCAGGCGCCGTACCAGGGACAACCCCCCGCGCAGGGGCAGCAGCAGGCCCCGGCCGCGTTGCCGCCCGGGCAGCCGCAGCAGTTCCCCGGCGCCGGTCCCGAGCAGTACCCGAACCAGGTGCAGCCGGGCGCGCTGGGCTACACCGCGTCCGTCGAGCTGTCGTCGGATCGGCTGATCCAGAGCAAGCGCAACAACAAGCAGCGTTCGCAGCCGGCTTCCAAGCCGGGCTCGCGGTTCCGGCTCGGCGGCAAGGCGGCCGAGGTCGAGCGGCAGCGCAAGCTGAACATCATCAGGACGCCGGTGCTGTCGTGCTACCGGATCGCGGTGATCAGCCTCAAGGGCGGCGTCGGCAAGACCACGACCACCACGGCGCTGGGCGCGACGCTCGCCAGTGAGCGGCAGGACAAGGTCATCGCGATCGACGCCAACCCGGACGCCGGCACGCTGGGCCGCCGGGTGCGGCGGGAGACCGGCGCCACCATCCGCGATCTGGTGGCGGCCCTGCCGCATCTCAACAACTACATGGACATCCGGCGCTTCACCTCACAGGCGCCCTCGGGCCTGGAGATCCTCGCCAACGACGTGGACCCGGCGGTCTCCACCACCTTCAACGACGAGGACTACCGCCGCGTCATCGACGTGCTGGGCCAGCAGTATCCGGTGATCCTCACGGACTCGGGCACGGGGCTGCTCTACAGCGCGATGCGGGGCGTGCTCGACCTGGCCCACCAGCTGATCATCGTCTCCACGCCCTCGGTCGACGGCGCCAGCAGCGCGAGCACCACGCTCGACTGGCTGGCCGCGCACGGCTACGGGGATCTGGTGCGGCGCAGCGTCACCGTGATCTCCGGGGTCAGGGAGACGGGCCGGCTGGTCAAGGTCGAGGACATCGTGGCGCACTTCCAGACCCGTTGCCGGGGCGTGGTGGTGGCCCCGTTCGACGAACACCTGGCCGCCGGCGCCGAGTTGGACCTGGATCTGATGCGGCCCAAGACCCGTCAGGCGTACTTCGACCTGGCCGCGTTGATCACGGAGGACTTCGCCAGGATGCAGCAGGAGCAGGGGCTGTGGACGCCGGACGGCGGCATGCCCCCGCAGGTCGCTCCCCCGCTGCCCGGCCAACAGCCGCCGCACCAGGCCGGCTACGGCTACCCGCAGCAGGGGCAGCAGCCGGGCTACGGCTACCCGCAGCAGCAGCCGCCGCAGCCCGGCTACGGCTTCCCCCAGCAGCAGCCCCCGCAACACCAGCAGCAACAGCCGCCGCAGGGCGGGCCCGGCGGGTATCCGGGCGCTCCCGGGCCGGGGCAGCCGGGCGCGTGGCGCCCGCCGCAGCCGCCGGGCAACTGACGACGGCGCGCGTTCCGCGCCGGCCGGGCCAGCGGGCTCAGCCGGCGCGGGTCAGCGCGCGCACCCGCTCGATGTCCTGGTGGATCTGCGCGAGGAAGGCGTCGAGCGAGTCGAAGGTCTCCTGGCCGCGCACGAAGGCGCCGAACTCCACGGCCACCCACTGCCCGTACAGCTCCAGGTCGGTGCGGTCCAGCGCGTATGCCTCGACGGTGCGCGCGGTGCCGTGGAAGTGCGGGTTGGTACCGACCGAGACGGCCGCCGGCAGCCGTTCGCCGTCGGCCAGCAGCCAGCCCGCGTAGACCCCGTCGGCCGGCACGGCCGAGTGGGGCACCAGATCCAGGTTGGCGGTGGGGATGCCCAGGTCACGGCCGCGCCTGGCGCCGTGCACCACCTCGCCCTCGACGCGGTGCGGGCGGCCGAGCACCTCGGCCGCGCTGGCCACCTCGCCCTCGGCGATCAGCCGGCGGGCGAGCGACGAGGAGAACGGCTCGCCGCCGCCGGCCGTGCCGCGTGCGAAGAGGTCGACGACCCGCACCTCGAAGCCATAGGTCTCCCCCAGCTCCGCCAGGGTGTCCACGGTGCCGGCGGCGCGGTGGCCGAAGCGGAAGTTGGGCCCCTCGACGACCAGCCGCGCCCTGAGCCGTTCGACCAGCACCTTCACCACGAACTCGGCGGGCGAGAGCTGCGAGAACTCCTTGGTGAACGGGAGCACCAGCACCGCGTCCACGCCGAGCCCCGCCATCAGCTCGGCGCGCCGATCGTGCGGGGCGAGCAGCGGCGGATGGGTCCCGGGGCGGGTGACTTCCTTGGGGTGCGGGTTGAAGGTCACGACCACGCTCGGCAGCCCCAACTCCCGGGCCTCGGCGACCGCCTGCCCGATGATCAACTGATGCCCGCTGTGCACACCGTCGTACGAACCGATGGTGACGACGCTGCGCCCCCAGTCCCCGGGGACATCCGCCATGTCACGCCAGCGCTGCACCGTTTCGCTCCTCGCCGCCTCTTGTGTGTCCTGCCGGTCCACGGTACCCGGAGCGCTCGGACGGGGAACGTCCGCCTCACCTCCGCGCACGGCGCCGGAGCCGGGCCTCAGACGAAGACCGCGAGGCTTCTGCTGCGCTCCCCGTCCGTCTCGACCAGGGCCAGGAAACGGCCGTCGGGATCGAACACGGCGACCGGTCCGGCGGGCAGCTCCGGGGTGGCGATCCTGGCCCCGTTGCCCAGCAGGGTGGCCTGCCGCTGGTCCACGTCCCACCGGGGGAACGCGGCGGCGGCCGTCTCGGCCAGCGGCGAAACGGCCAGTTCGGCGCGGAGCTCGTCCAGGGTACGGGCGTCCGTCAGCGCGTAGGGGCCGACCCGGGTGCGCCGTAGGGCGGTGAGATGGCCGCCGCAGCCGAGCGCGGCACCGAGGTCCCGCGCCAGCGCGCGGACATAGGTGCCGGACGAGCAGACCACGCGCGCGGTCAGATCGGTGACGGGGGTGCCGTCCGCCGCGGTCAGCTCACGCGCGGGACCGGTCTCGAACGTGTGCACGGTGACCGGCCTGGGCGGCAGGATGACGTCCTCGCCGTCGCGCATCCGCTGGTAGGAGCGCTTCCCGTCGATCTTGACGGCGCTGACCTTCGCCGGCACCTGCATCAGCGCGCCGGTGAGCGCGGCCACCTCCTGGGCCACGGCCGCCGCGTCGAGCCCCACGGCGCCGAGGGCCTCGGTGGCCTCGCCCTCGGCGTCGTCGGTCACGGTGGACTGGCCCAGCCTGATGGTGGCCTGGTACTCCTTCTCCCGGAGCGCCAGATGACCGAGCAGCCGGGTGGCGCGCCCCAGGCCGAGGAGCAGCACCCCGGTGGCCATCGGGTCGAGCGTGCCGGCGTGGCCGACGCGGCGGGTGCGGGCGATGCCGCGCACCACGGCGACGACATCATGGGAGGTGTGGCCGGCCGGCTTGTCGACCACGACGAGCCCGTCGGGGCCGTCCGCCGACCTGCGGCGGCTCATCGCTCGGTGTCGGTTTCGGCCTCGGAGCCGGCGTCCGGCGTGGCCGGCTCGTCGTCCTCCCGGGCCTCCTCCTTGACATACGGGTCGGCGCCCGCCGCGTAGGTGGCCCCCGCCGCCTCCTGGCGCAGCCGCTCGTCACGCTCCCGCGTCCGGTCGAAGAGGCTGTCCATGGTGCGGGTCGTCTCGGGAAGCGCGTCCGGCACGAAGGTGAGGCTCGGCGTGTGCTTGACGCCGGCCGCCGCGCCGACCGCCGAGCGCAGTGCCCCCTTGGCGCTGCGCAGCCCGGCGGCCACCTCCTCGCGGTCCGCCTCGTCGCCGTAGACCGTGTAGAAGACCGTCGCCTCCCGCAGATCCCCGGTGACCCGGGTGTCGGTGATGGTGACCCGGGTGCCGAGGCGGGGGTCCTTGATGCCCCGGTGCAGCTTCTCGGCCACCACCTCCCGGATGAGGTCAGCCAGCCGCTTCGCCCGCGCCCTGTCCGCCACGGTCCCTCTCCTCGCTCTTGCTCTTGCTCTCTCGTTTCACGACCGCCGTGCGGTGGCCGCTACTCGTCGTCCTCGCCGTGGATCCGCCGCCGCACGGACAGCAGCTCCACCTCGGGGCGGCCGGCCACCAGCCGCTCGCACTCGTCCAGCAGGCCGGACAGGTGCCCGGAGTCCCCGGACACGGCGGCGAGCCCGATGGTCGCCCGGCGATGCAGGTCCTGGTCGCCCACCTCGGCGACGCTCACCCGGAATCTCCGGTGCAGTTCGGCCACGATCGGCCGTATTACCGCACGCTTCTGCTTGAGCGAGTGAACGTCGCCCAGCAGCAGGTCAAAGGACAGTGTCCCGGTATACATACCGAAGATCGTAACGGGCAGGGCCGGGGCGGCTCGACGAGGTTTCCCCCGCCGAGCCGGCCCCGGCCCCAGCTGTCAGGCGCGCGGCTTCTCGCGCATCTCGTAGGTGGCGATGACGTCGTCGATCTTGATGTCGTTGAAGTTCCCGAGGTTGATACCGCCCTCGAAGCCTTCCCTGATCTCCGTCACATCGTCCTTGAAGCGGCGCAGACCCTCGATGTTGAGGTTCTCCGCGATCACCTTGCTGTCGCGGACCAGGCGGGCCTTGGTGTTCCGCCTGACCTCGCCCGAGCGGATGAGCACACCCGCGATGTTGCCGAGCTTGGAGGAGCGGAAGACCTCGCGGATCTCCGCGGTGCCCAGCTCGACCTCCTCGTACTCCGGCTTGAGCATGCCCTTCAGGGCCGACTCGATCTCCTCGATCGCCTGGTAGATGACCGAGTAGTACCGGACGTCCACGCCCTCGCGCTCGGCGGCCTGGGTGGCCCGACCCTCGGCGCGGACGTTGAAGCCGATGACGATCGCGTCGGAGCCGGCCGCCAGGTCGATGTCGGTCTCGGTGACCGCGCCGACCCCACGGTGCAGGACCCGCAGGTCGACACCCTCGCCGACGTCCAGCTGGAGCAGCGAGGCCTCCAGGGCCTCGACCGAACCGGAGGCGTCGCCCTTGATGATGAGGTTGAGCTGCTGGATCTCGCCGGCCGCGAGCACCTTGTCCAGGTCTTCGAGGGAGACCCTGCGGGTGCGCTTGGCGAACGCCGCGTTCCGCTCGCGGGCGGCGCGCTTCTCGGCGATCTGCCGCGCGGTGCGGTCCTCGCCGACCACCAGGAAGTTGTCCCCGGCGCCCGGCACGTTGGTCAGACCCTGCACCAGCACCGGCGTGGCGGGGCCGGCCTCCTGGACGTTGCGCCCGGCGTCGTCGAGCATCGCCCGGACGCGGCCGTGCGCGTCGCCGGCGACCATCGTGTCGCCGACCCGCAGCGTGCCGCGCTGCACCAGCACGGTGGCCACGGCGCCTCGGCCACGGTCCAGATGAGCCTCGATCGCGATGCCCTGGGCCGCCTGGCGGGGGTTGGCCCGCAGGTCGAGGGTGGCGTCAGCGGTGAGGATCACCGCTTCGAGCAGGCCCTCGATGTTGGTGCCCTGCTTGGCGGAGATGTCGACGAACATCGTGTCGCCGCCGTACTCCTCGGCCACCAGCCCGAACTCGGTGAGCTGACCGCGCACCTTCGTCGGGTCGGCGCCCTCGACGTCGATCTTGTTGACCGCGACCACGATCGGCACCTCGGCCGCCTTGGCGTGGTTGAGCGCCTCGACCGTCTGCGGCATCACGCCGTCGTTGGCCGCGACCACCAGGATGGCGATGTCCGTGGACTTCGCACCACGGGCCCGCATGGCGGTGAACGCCTCGTGACCCGGGGTGTCGATGAAGGTGATCCGCCGGTCCACGCTGTTGACCTCGGTGGAGACCTGGTAGGCACCGATGTGCTGGGTGATGCCGCCGGCCTCGCCCTCGATGACGTTGGTCTTGCGGATCGCGTCCAGCAGACGGGTCTTACCGTGGTCGACGTGGCCCATGACGGTGACCACCGGCGGCCTGGAGGTGAGGGCGTCCTCGCCGCCCTCGTCCTCGCCGAACTCGATGTCGAAGGACTCCAGCAGCTCGCGGTCCTCCTCCTCGGGGCTGACGATCTGAACGGTGTAGTTCATCTCGTCGGCGAGGAGTTGCAGCGTCGCGTCGGAGACGGACTGCGTCGCGGTGACCATCTCGCCCAGGTTGAACAGCACCTGGACCAGGGACGCCGGGTTGGCGTTGATCTTCTCGGCGAAGTCGGTCAGCGAGGCGCCACGGGAGAGGCGGATGACCTCGCCCTTGCCGCGCGGCAGCATCACGCCACCGATCGACGGGGCCTGCATGGCCTCGTACTCCTGGCGACGCTGGCGCTTCGACTTGCGACCACGGCGCGCCGGGCCGCCGGGGCGACCGAAGGCGCCCTGTGTGCCGCCACGGCCACCCGGACCACCGGGACGGCCGCCGAAGCCACCGGGACGACCGGCGAAACCGCCGCCGCCACCGGGACGCGCGCCGGGACCGCCGCCACCACCGGGACGGCCGCCGAAGCCACCGCCGCCGCCACCGCCGCCGGGACGGTTGCCGCCACGGCCGGCGAAGCCGCCGCCACCGCCACCGGGACGCGCGCCGGGACCGCCGCCACCACCGGGACGGCCACCGGGACCGCCGCCGCCGGGACGACCGCCGGCCGAGGGCCGCTGCGGCATCATGCCCGGGTTCGGGCGGTTACCGCCCGGGCCCGGACGGGGACCGGCGCCGCCGCCCTGCGGACGCGGCATGTTGCCCGGCGTGGCACGACCGCCACCCGGGGCCTGCGGACGCGGACCGCCCTGCGACGGGCCGCCGGGGCGCGGGGCGCCGCCGCCCTGCGCGGGGCCGGCCGGGCGCGGCCCGGGACGCGGCGACTGCTGGGGGCGCGCCATGCCGGTGGAACCACCGGTGGAGAACGGGTTGTTGCCCGGGCGCGGGCCCGCCGGACGACCGCCGGACGGCTTGGGCCCGGCCGGCTTGCCGCCGGAGGGCTTCTGCGGGCCACCGGGCTTGGGGCCCGTGGGCCGCTGGGCCGGCTTGGGGGACTGCTGCCCCGGGCGCGGACCCGCCGGCCTGGCCGGCGCGGCGGCCTCGCCCTGCGGGGCGGTGAACTCGGGGGACGCCGGGGCGGCCGGCGTCTGCGGGGCCGGAGCCTGCGGAGCCGGCGCGGGCGCCGCCGGGCCCGGCCTGGGCGCGGAACCGCCCGGCTTCGGGGCGGGGCCACCCGGCTTGGGGGCACCGGCGCCTGGGCGCGGCGCGCCCGGCTTGGGGGCGCCCGGCCTGGGGGCTCCCGGCTTGGGGGCGGGGCCACCCGGCTTGGGGGCTCCCGGCTTCGCGGGTCGACGGCTGGCGCCGCCGTTGCCCGCACTCAGTGCGTCAGTCAGTTTGCGTACAACCGGCGCCTCGATCGTCGAGGACGCCGAACGGACGAACTCTCCCAGCTCCTGGAGTTTGGCCATGACGACCTTGCTCTCAACTCCAAGCTCCTTGGCGAGCTCGTATACCCGGACCTTAGCCACTTCGCTCCTTATACGGTCCGGGGGTCGGTCGTCCGCCGGACCTTCGCTACTTCACGGGCGTACTCATCGCGTACTCATCGAGTGCTCATCGCAATCTCGACCTACTTCCAACTCGCGAGGTACCTGACCATGCGGACCTCCCGCACAGTGCTCATGACAGTTCTTACGGTCTTACGGTTCTTGCGGTGTCGCCTGGCCGACCGCCGATCGCAGAGGTCCGACGTCGAGCGGCCCCTGGACCCGGAAGGCCCGTGGGAACGCCCGGCGGCGCACCGCCTGCTCAAGACAGGCCGGCATGGGATGCACATAGGCGCCCCGACCGGGCAGCGTACCGCGAAGATCGGGGACACAGCGATCCTCGATCACCACCACACGCAGCAGTCCGTCCCGCGAGAGACGCTGCCGACACCCGACACAGGTGCGCTCAGGGCAGGCTGGTGCATGGCTCCGGCCAGACACTAAGGATTCTACCTCCCCGTACCCCCGCCCAACGAACGGGCCGGGCACCGATGATCTGCTCAACGCCGGACGCGGCCCCGGTTCTTCCCCCGAGGCCGCTGGTCGGCCTACTGACCGGCGGTTTCGCCCTGTTCGGTGTCCGGGCGGATGTCGATCCGCCAGCCGGTCAGCCGAGCGGCCAGGCGCGCGTTCTGGCCTTCCTTCCCGATGGCCAGCGAGAGCTGGTAGTCGGGCACGGTGACCCGGGCGGACCTGGCCGCCTCGTCCACCACGTCGACCCGGTTGACCCGGGCCGGCGAGAGCGCGTTGGCGACCAGCTGGGCCGGATCGTCCGACCAGTCCACGATGTCGATCTTCTCGCCGTGCAACTCGGCCATCACGGCGCGCACCCGGCCGCCCATCGGGCCGATGCAGGCGCCCTTGGCGTTGAGCCCGGGACGCGTCGACCGCACCGCGATCTTGGTGCGGTGGCCGGCCTCCCTGGCGATGGCGGCGATCTCGACGGAGCCGTCGGCGATCTCCGGCACCTCCAGCTCGAAGAGCTTCTTCACCAGGCTGGGGTGCGTGCGGGAGAGCGTGACGGACGGGCCGCGAGCCCCCTTGACCACCCGCACCACATAGCAGCGCACCCGCGCGCCGTGCGTGTACTCCTCGCCCGGCACCTGCTCCTGCGGCGGCAGGATGGCCTCAAGACGGCCGATGTCCACCAGCACGCTCTTGGGATCACGGCCCTGCTGCACGACGCCGGCCACCACATCGCCCTCGCGGCCCGCGTACTCGCCGAAGGTGACGTCCTCCTCGGCGTCCCGCAGCCGTTGCAGGATGACCTGCTTGGCCGTGGTCGCCGCGATCCGGCCGAAGCCCTGCGGGGTGTCGTCGAACTCCTTGGGCTGCGCCTCGGCGTCGCCGTCCGGGAGATCCTCCGGATCCTCCTTGGCCCAGACCGTCACATGGCCGGTCTTGCGGTCCAACACCACCCGCGCCGAACGGCTGCCGCCCTCGCTGCGGTGATAGGCGATCAGAAGAGCCGACTCGATCGCCTCGACCAGCAGGTCGAAGGAGATCTCCTTCTCCCGGACGAGCCCCCGGAGGGCACTCATGTCGATATCCACGGTTACGCCTCCTTCAGGCTCTCGTCAGCGGAATCGGCCGACTGCTTGTCGGCCGCCTTGCGGTTGAACTCCAGCTCGACCCGCGCCTTGGCGATCTCGGAGAAGGCGAACCGGCGGACCGTGGGCTTGCGCCCCTTCTCCCCCGGCACCTCGACCACCACACCCTCGTCGTCCACCTCGGTCAGCCGGGCGGTGAGGTCGGCGCCCTGGTGCGGGCGCAGCCACAGCAGCCGGCCAGCCGAGCGGCGGTAGTGCCTCGGCTCGGTGAGCGGGCGCTCGGCGCCGGGCGAGGTGACCTCCAGCACATAGGGGGTGCCGCCCATGATGTCCGTGTCGTCCAGCGCCTGGGACACCTCGCGGCTCAGCTCGGCGCACGCGTCGAGCCCCACGCCCTCGTCGGTGTCGACCACCACAGCCAGGACCCGGCGCCGCCCAGCCGTGGTGATCTTCACTTCCTCAAGATCCATCGCGTGCTGGGTGGCCAGCGGCTGGACCAACTCCCGCAGCCTGTCGATCTGGGTGCTCATCCGGGTGACTCCTCGGCCGCGTCTGCTGTTGTGGGACGGCGCTCGGTTGGCTGTCTCGTCCCAGCAGCCTATCGCCTGCCGGGTCGATCGCCGACCGCCGTGGCCCGGGTGCTGGCACGCCGGGAGGTGGGGTGGCACCGGGATACCGGGAGGGCACGGGTACGCTCACGGGGCGGTGATCTTCCCGGCCGGGGCCGGGGGACGCCGGCCCGCCCCAACGAGGCGCTCCGACACGGAAAACTGTGGGAAAACGGGAAAACGGGGAAACCATGTCCATGGGCCTGCCCAGACGTTCGCTCCTGGCCGCCGGCGCGGCCCTCTCGCTGACCGCGACTCTCACCGGCTGTTCCACGGACGCGGGGGCAAGGCCCGGCGGGCCGGCCGTATCGGCCGTCAGCGTGCAGGGGCTGCGGCGGCGCACCGCGCGCCGGAGCACGGCGCTGGTCTCCCGGTACGACGCGACGGCCGAGGCGCATCCGGCCCTGGCCGAGGCGCTGACGCCGTTCCGGGACGTCGCCGTCGCCCATCTGCGGGCGCTCAGCGACGGCACGGCGAGCGCCCCCGCCGGGGCCGCCCCCGAGGTGCCGGCCGAGCCGGCCGAAGCGGTGGGCGCGCTGATCGAGGACGAGCGGCGCACCTCGGAGGAACGGCTGGCCGCGCTCGACGAGGCGCCGCCCGAACTGGCCAGGCTGCTGGCCTCGTTGGCGGCGGCCGGCGCCGCCCAGGCACAGCTGCTGGAAGGGGTGCGGGCATGAGGTCGGCCGACGAGGAGGCGGCGCCGGCGCTGGAGGCGACCCAGGCCGCGCTGGCCGCCGAGCACGCCGCCGTCTACGGCTACGGCGTGGTCGGGGCGCGGCTCGGCGAGGAGCGCGGCGACGAGGCGCGGGAGGCGTACGAGGCGCACCGCGCGCGGCGGGACGCGCTCCAGGGGACGGTGCGGGATCTCGGCGCCAGCCCGGTGGCCTCGGCCGCCGGCTACGCGCTGCCGTTCGAGGTCGCCGACGAGGCGGGCGCCGTGCGGCTGGCCGTCGAGTTGGAGACCAGGCTGGCGGGTGCCTACGCCGATCTGGTGCTGGTCGCCGAGGGGAAGGCGCGGCGCGAGGCGGCGGGCGCGCTGCGCGACGCGGCGGTGCTGGCGGCCCGCTGGGGCGGTCGGGTCGAGGCGTTCCCCGGTCTGACGGAGTATCGCGAGGAGAGCCAGGGGGATGGCTGAGGTCATGGAGTCGGCACGGGGACTGGCGCCGCCGCGGCGGCTGGCGGAGGCGTTGGGTCAGCGCGAGGCCGGCTGGTCCGCCGGGCTGCCCGCGCTGGTGGAGGAGATGTGCGCGCGCTTCGCGCTGACGTGGGAGCGCGTGGTCGAGCCGGGCGGGCGCAGCAGTGTGGCGGTGTTGGTGCGCCGCGCGGACGGTTCGCGGGCCGCGCTGAAGCTGCTGGCCCCCGGCGGTCCTGGCGAACCGTCGCCCGCCGTCCTTGAGTTGGCGGCGCTGCGCCGCTGGGACGGTCTGGGCGCGGTGCGGGCGCTCGACGCGGCGCCGGAGGCGGGCGCGCTGCTGTTGGAGCGGCTGCACGGGGAGACGTCGCTGCGCTCGCTGCCGGACGCCAAGGCGACGCTGGAGGCGGTGTCGACGTTGCGGCGGCTGTGGGTGGAGCCGGGCGAGGGGCATCCGTTCCCCTCGGTGGCCGAGCACACGGCGGCCGAGTTGCCGGCGCTGCGCGCGGCGGCGGCCTCCGACGCGGGACCGCTGGTGGAGCTGGCCCTGGCGGCCAGGGACGAGCTGCTGGCCGATCCGCCGGAGGAGCTGCTGCTGCACGGGGACTTCCGGCAGGGCTCGGTGTTGGCGTCGGACGCCGAGCGCGCCAGATGGCTGACGGTGGGGCCGCGCCCGGTGGTGGGTGAGCGGGCCTTCGACCTGGCGCGGCTGGTGCGGGATCGGCTGCACGATCTGATGGCGTCGCCCGGCGCCGCCGCGATCGCGCGGCGGCGGGTGACCAGGCTGGCGGATTCGGTCGAGGCCGATCCGGAGCGGCTGCGCCGCTGGGCGCTGTATCGGGGGGTGGCCTCGGGGGTACGGCAGTCGGCCGCCGGGCGGCGGACGGACGGCGAGGCCCTCTTTGAGTTCGCCAGCTGGTTGTGAGCCAGCTGGCGGTGAGCCGGCTGGCGGTGAGCCGGCTGGCGGTGAGCCAGCTCGCCGGGCAAGGGGCTGCCCCGCTCAGGGGCGCAGCAGCGGCAGGGGTGCCCCCATCACGGCGTAGGGGCTGGGCGCGGCGGGGAAGAGCACCCGGCGGGCGAGGTCGCGGTAGCCGAGCTTGCGGTAGAGGGCCCGGGCGGGCGACTCGGTGTCGATCGCGGAGAGGATCGACCTGGGCTCGGTGGCCTGGTCGGTGAGCGTGGTGATCAACCGGCGTCCTATGCCCCGGTGTTGGTAGGCCGGCAGCACATGGAGCTCGGTGATGGTGAAGGAGCCCTCCAGCCAGTCCTCGTTCCCCTCGCGCCGCAGATAGGGCTCCACGACCGTCGACCACCACTGCACCCGGTCGTTGGGCATGCCGTAGACGAAGCCGACGAGCCGGCCGTCCGCGCGCAGCGTGGCGCCCAGGGAGCGGGAGCCCGGGGTGGCCAGATGGCGCAGCACGATATGCCGGCGCACCTCCACCTCCTCCCGGCTGAGCCCGAACGCCTCGGCCTGGACGGCCAGCGCCTCGTCCACCCGGCTGGCCAGGTCGAGCGGTCCAACGGTGATCTCGTCGGAGGCGTCCACTGCGGCCTCACCGGGAGAAGGTGTCATGCCCGGAGGCTAACGCGCCGCGCGGACACCCGTCGCGTCCGCCCACCCCTCCGCGCGCGGGGCGGGTCGGAGCGGACGCGCCCTAGAAGAGGACGCTCATCAGGGCGCCCACCTCGGTGAAGCCGAGCCGCCGGTAGACGGCGAGCGCGGGGGCGTTGAAGTCGTTGGCGTAGAGGCTGACCAGGGGGGCGGTCTCCGTCAGGGCGTGCCGCAGCACGGTGGCGAGCCCCCGGGTGGCCAGGCCCTCGCCGCGCCGGTCGGGCGCGGTCCACACGCCCTGGAGTTGGCAGCACTGGGGGGTGACGGCGCCGATCTCGGCCTTGAAGACGACCCGGCCGTCCTCCACCCGGGCGAAGCAGCGGCCGGCGCCGACGATCTCGGCGACCCTGGCCTGATAGGTGAGCCCGCCGTCCTCGGCGTCCAGCGGGGAGATGCCGACCTCCTCGGTGAACATGTCCACGGCCGCGGGCAGCACCAGGGGCATCTCGTCCTTGCGCATCCGCCGCACCTCGGGGTCGGGGGCGACCTCGGGCGGGACGGAGCGCGTGGCCAGCAGCGGCTGGCGGCGGCGGACCTCCCTGGCCGGCCCCCAGTGCGGTTCCAGCAGGCTCCACAGCCTGGCGGTCGCGGGGACGGGGCCGACGATGGAGGAGCAGCGCCGACCCTGGGCCCTGGCGCGGGCGGCGAAGGCCAGGACGGCCTCGTCGTCCGCCTGGATGGGCACCAGATTGGCGCCCGCGTAGCAGAGGGCGGTGAGCCGGCCCTGCCGGTAGTGCCCCCACATCTCGCCGCCGAGGAAGGGCGGTTCGAGGCGGGAGTCGAGCACGCGGGCGGTGACGAAGGCGTTGGCCACCGGGTCCTCGTCGAGCACGGCGAGGACCGGGCTCAGCTCCTGGGGCGCGATGACCCGGACGGAAGGAGTGGTCAGCACGGGGACGGCCTCGCGGTCGCTGTGTCCGATGGGTGCCGGCACTGTACCGCGCGCTGGCCCCTCGTCGAGGGGCCAGCGCGGGAACGGGCGCGGGGCTCAGCCGACGGCGACCTCGGGCTCGCCGGCGGCGACGCCGTCGCGCTCCATCTGCTCGGCGATCTTCATGGCCTCGTCGATCAGGGTCTCCACGATCTTGGACTCGGGCACGGTCTTGATGACCTCGCCCTTGACGAAGATCTGGCCCTTGCCGTTGCCGGACGCGACGCCGAGGTCGGCCTCCCTGGCCTCGCCCGGACCGTTGACGACACAGCCCATGACGGCGACGCGGAGCGGCACCTCCATGCCGTCCAGGCCGGCGGTGACCTCCTCGGCCAGCTTGTAGACGTCCACCTGGGCCCGCCCGCAGGAGGGGCAGGAGACGATCTCCAGGCGGCGCTCGCGCAGGCCGAGGGACTCCAGGATCTGCGCGCCGACCTTGATCTCCTCGGCCGGCGGCGCGGAGAGGGAGACCCGGATGGTGTCGCCGATGCCCTCGCTGAGCAGGGCGCCGAAGGCGACCGCGGACTTGATGGTGCCCTGGAACGCGGGCCCCGCCTCGGTGACGCCCAGGTGCAGCGGGTAGTCGCACTGCGCGGCCAACTGACGGTAGGCGTTGACCATCACCACGGGGTCGTTGTGCTTGACGGAGATCTTGATGTCCCGGAAGCCGTGCTCCTCGAAGAGCGAGCACTCCCAGAGCGCCGACTCCACCAGGGCCTCGGGCGTGGCCTTGCCGTACTTGGCGAGCAGCCGCCGGTCCAGGGAGCCGGCGTTGACCCCGATCCGGATCGGGGTGCCGGCGTCGCCGGCGACCCTGGCGATCTCCTTGACCTTGTCGTCGAACTGCTTGATGTTGCCCGGGTTGACCCGGACCGCGGCGCAGCCGGCATCGATGGCGGCGAAGACGTACTTGGGCTGGAAGTGGATATCGGCGATCACGGGGATCTGCGACTTGCGCGCGATCGTCGCCAACGCGTCCGCGTCGTCCTGCGTGGGCACGGCCACCCGGACGATCTGGCAGCCCGAGGCGGTGAGTTCAGCGATCTGTTGCAGGGTGGAACCGATGTCCGAGGTGCGGGTGGTGGTCATCGACTGCACGGAGACCGGGGCGTCACCCCCTACCGCGACGGAGCCGACCTGGATCTGACGGCTGACGCGGCGTTCGGCCAGTTTGGTCGGTACTGACGGCATTCCCAGCGAGATGGCTGTCATGGATGTGTGCAACCCCCGGTGCGAATCGGGACCCGGAATTGGGCGTACTCCGGCCACAGAGCCTACGGCACTCACCCCGCCAGCCGTACGGGGCTGACGATATCCGCGGCCAGCACCAACAGCGTGAAACAGACGAATACCCCGGCGACGACATACGCCAACGGCATCAGTTTGGCCACATCGAAGGGCCCGGGGTCGGGCCGCCTGGTGACCCTGGCCGTCTTCCTGCGCAACGACTCCCAGAGGGCGCCGGCGATATGGCCGCCGTCCAGGGGCAGCAGCGGCAGCATGTTGAAGAGGAAGAGGGAGAGGTTGAAGCCGGCGACCAGGAAGAGGGCGGTGGCGATCTGCTGGCTGGCCGGGATGTCCAGCGTGAAGATCTCGCCGCCGACCCGGGCCGCTCCCACCACGCCCATCGGGCCGTTCTGGTCTCGCTCCTCCTGGCCGGTGATCGAGTGCCAGAGGTTGGGGATCTTGGACGGCAGAGCGAGCATGGCGTCCACGCCCGTGGTCATGATCTCGCCCATGCGGTCCACGGCCTGGGGGAAGTCCTGCTTGACCACGCCGCTGGCCGGTGAGAAGCCGAGGAAGCCGGCGGTGATGAACTCGCCCTCGACGAGGCCGCCGTTGCCGTCGGTCTTGCCCACCTGGTTCTCGATGAGGTTGGCCCGCAGCTCCATCCGCTCGCCGTCCCGGTCGACCGTGATGGTGGCGGCGCCGACGGTGTCCCTGATGCGCTGCTGGAGGTCGCCCCACTCGTCCACCGGCTGGCCCTGGAAGGCCACGATCTCGTCGCCGGGGAGCAGCCCCGCCTCGGCGGCCGGGGCCGGGATGTCGCCCGGGCGGCACTCGCGGGGCTCCTCGTTCTGCGCGACCACGCACTCGGAGACGGTGGCCACGGTGGTGGTCTGGGTGTTGATGCCGAAGCCCATGAGCACGCCGAGGAAGATCACCACGGCGAGGATGAGGTTCATCGCCGGCCCGGCGAACATCACGATGACGCGCTTCCAGGGCTTGCGGGTGTAGAACAGCCGCTTCTCGTCGCCCGGCTTCAGCTCCTCGAAGGCCGCCGCCCTGGCGTCCTCGATCATGCCGCGGAACGGAGAGGTGGAGCGCTGTCTGATGGCGCCGTCGGGGCCCGGGGGGAACATGCCGATCATCCGGATATAGCCGCCGAGTGGCACGGCCTTGACCCCGAACTCCGTCTCGCCACGCTTGCGGGAGAAGATCGTCGGCCCGAAACCGACCATGAACTGCGGGACCCGCACGCCGAACATCCGCGCCGTGGAGAAGTGGCCGAATTCATGCCATGCGATGGAGAACAGCAGCCCGAAGACGAAAACGAGTATGCCGAGGATGAACATCAGGGCCGTCATACCGTCATCTCCTGGATCAGCATCTTCCCTCGGCTCCCTCGCCGCCTCGGGGCGGTCGCCCCGCTCACCGGCGGGCCCTCGTCGCGCCGCCGCCCGGGTGCGCCCCGACCAGCTCGCGCGTGCGCAGCCGTGCCGCGCGCTCCGCTTCGAGGACGTCCGAGAGGGTGAGGGAGGTTCCCCCGGCCTCCGAGCCCCGTTCGTCCACCACCCGCGCCACGGTGTCCACGATCCCCGTGAACGGCAGCCGGCCGGCGAGGAACGCGTCCACGCACTCCTCGTTGGCCGCGTTGAACACCGCGGGCGCGACACCGCCGAGGCTACCGACCCGGCAGGCGAGCGGCACCGAGGGGAAGGCATCCGTGTCCAGCGGGAAGAACTCCCAGGTGCTCGCCTTGGTCCAGTCGCAGCCGGGGGTGGCGCCCGGCACCCGCGCCGGCCAGCCGAGCGCCAGAGCGATCGGCAGCCGCATGTCCGGCGGGCTGGCCTGGATCAGCGTCGAGCCGTCGACGAACTCGACCATCGAGTGCACATAGGACTGGGGGTGGACGACCACCTCGATCCGCTCGAACGGGATCCCGTAGAGCAGATGCGCCTCGATGACCTCAAGCCCCTTGTTGACCAGGGTCGCCGAGTTGACGGTGATCACCGGGCCCATCCGCCAGGTGGGATGGGCGAGGGCGTCGTCGGGCGTCACCTCGGCCAGCTCGGCTCTGGTCCGGCCGCGGAACGGGCCGCCGCTGGCCGTCACCAGCAGCCGGTTCACCTCGGGCACCGTGCCGCCGAGCAGCGCCTGGAAGAGCGCCGAGTGCTCGGAGTCCACCGGGATGATCTGGCCGGGCTCGGCCACCTCCCGCACCAGCGGACCGCCGACGATCAGCGACTCCTTGTTGGCCAGGGCCAGCAGGTGTCCCGCGCTCAGCGCCGCCAGGGTGGGGGCGAGCCCGATCGAGCCGGTGATGCCGTTGAGCACGGTGTGGCAGGGACGGGACGCCAACTCGGCCGCCGCGTCGGGGCCGGCGAGCACCTCGGGCAGCGGCTCCCCCACCCCGTACTGCGCGCGCAGCGTCTCGCGCAGCTCCGTGGCCAGCTCGGAGCGGGCGATGGCCACCGTGCTCACCTGGAGCCGGTGGGCCTGGCCGGCCAGCAGATCCAGCCGGTCGCCGCCGGCGGAGAGCCCGGTGACCCGGAACAGCCCCGGATTGCGCAGCACCACGTCGACGGCCTGGGTGCCGATGGAGCCGGTGGAGCCGAGGATCGTCACCTCGCGTGGCCCGTCGGGCGGTGGCTGCGCCGGATACCTCAGATGCGGGTGGGCGAGACAGGCGGGGATCTCGGTCATCTGCCTATTGTCACCATGCCCCGCGGCACCCCGGCGCCGGGCCCTGGTCAGGACCACGGCGCGGGGACCGGTTCCGGCCGGCCGGCGGCCGGCTACGAGGCGCGGGGAACGGGCCGGTGGAGATCGGGGTGCGGGGAGGGGCCCGACGGGGTCTCGGCGATCCAGGGCCCCTCGCCCGAGGGATCGGGAACGCCGGCCTCCAGCCAGGTGTGCTTGCCCTCGATGACGGAACGGACCAGCCGCCCGTCGGAGCGGTCCGTGTTGTGCCAGAGCCGGGGGAACAGCTCCTCGATCCGCAGGTGCGCCTGGCGGCAGAAGGCGTCGGCCAGCTGGTACGCCTCGGCGCCGCTCTCGCCCCTGGCGCGCAGCCGCTCGGCGTGCACGCACGCCGCCGAGATGGCGAACAGCTCGGCGCCGATGTCCACCACCCGGCCGAGGAAGCTCTGCTTGCCCTCCAGCCGCCCCTGCCAGCGGGACATCCCGTAGAAGACGGCGCGGGCCAGCCGGCGGGCCGTGCGTTCGGCGTAGCGCAGATGGAACGAGAGGTCGGGGTGGTCGGAGACCCGGAAGTCACCGTAGGAGAGGGGAAGATGGCCGCGCCCGGTGGCCAGCGACGGCAGCCAGCGGGCATAGAAGCCGCCGGCGGCCACGGCCGCCTTGCGCTTGCGAGTGAGGTTGGCGTCGGGGTCGACGAGATCGCCGGCGACCTTCAGATGGGCGTCCACCGCCTCCCTGGCGATCAGCAGCCGCATGATCTCGCTTGAGCCCTCGAAGACCCGGTTGATCCGGGTGTCCCGCAGCAACTGCTCGACGGGGACGCCGCGTTCGCCCCTGGCGGCCAGCGAGTCCGCCGTCTCGAAGCCGCGCCCGCCCCGGATCTGCACCAGCTCGTCGGCGATCCGCCAGGCCATCTCGCTGCCGTAGAGCTTGGCGACGGCGGCCTCGATCCTGATGTCGACGCGCTCCTCGTCCGCCAGCTCGCCCGACAGCTCGACCATGGCCTCCAGCGCGAAGGTGGTGGCGGCGATGAACGCGATCTTGGCGCCGATCGCCTCGTGCCTGGCGAGCGGCCGCCCCCACTGGACCCGGGCGGTCGACCACTCGCGGGCCACCTTGAGGCTCCACTTCCCCGCGCCGACGCACATCGCCGGCAGCGCGAGGCGGCCGGTGTTGAGGGTGGTCAGGGCGATCCGCAGCCCCTGCCCCTCCTCCCCGATCCGCTGCGCGGCCGGGACCCTGACCTGGTACAGCCTCGTCACGCCGTTCTCGATGCCGCGTAGGCCCATGAAGGCGTTGCGGGCCTCGACGGTGATCCCGGGTGAGTCCGCCTCCACCACGAAGGCGCTGATGCCGCCCGGGTGCCCGGGCCGCTCGGGCACCGAGGCCAGCACGACGAGCAGCTCCGCGATGACCCCGTTGGTCGTCCACAGCTTGACGCCGTCCAGGAGGTAGTCGTCGCCGTCGGGGGTGGCGGTGGCACCGAGCCTGGCGGGGTCGGAGCCGACATCGGGCTCGGTCAGCAGGAAGGCGGAGATGGCCCCCGCGGCGCAGCGGGGCAGATAGGCGCGGCGCTGCTCCTCGGTACCGAAGAGGCTGAGCGGCTGGGGGACGCCGATGGACTGGTGGGCGGAGAGCAGCGCGCCAAGAGCCGGGCTGGCCGTGCCGACCAGGGCCAACGCGCGGCCGTAGGCGAGATGGCTCAGGCCGAGGCCGCCGTACTCCGGGGCGATCCGCATGCCGAAGGCGCCCAGCTCGCGCAGCCCTTCGATCAGCTCGTCGGGGACGCGGGCGTCGCGTTCGATCGCGGCGCCGTCGACCCGCTCGGCGACGAAGGCGCCGAGCCGGGCCAGGAAGCGCTCGCCGTCGGCCGCCTCGGCCGGCTCCGGCTCGGGACGGGGATGGATCAGGTCGAGCCGTAGCCGACCGAGGAACAGCTCCTTGGCGAAGCTGGGCCGGCGCCACTCCGGGTCACGGGCCGCCTCGGCGATCCTTCTGGCCTCGCGTTCGGTGGTCAACTCATGTCACCTCACCGTCGAGATCGGGACATCCGCATTTCCACGCCGCGTTCCGGGCGCCGCCGGGCAGACGCGTTCTCGGGGACTTCGGCCGGGACACCGCGCGGGTCGGCGGTGGGCCGAACGACGGCCGGCACTCGCGGGCTCGACCGTTCACCGCCTGGGGGGAGTACTGGTGCGTATGTACCCGTTGCGCGGTGGTTCGCACCTGTTCCGAAGGGGTTTTCCCGGCCCATCGCTCGCGGCCGGGTGACCCCTCGCCACGTTCTGTCAGCCCCCGGTGCTACTTTCGGTGGTGGAATCGGGGGGTATCCATGGGTGTTCGGGAACGCGTCGCGGTGGGCCGGGTGGGCCGGGCATGCCCCCCGTGAACGCGGCGGTGGAGGACGACGGCTGGGGCCCGTGGGAGGGCCACGGCGTGGCCGTACGACGCTGCCACCACTGCGCCGCCGAGCCCGCCGTGCGGGCCGATCTCCGGCAGCTGACCGGCCCGCTGTTCTTCCAGCGGATCACCAGCCTGCGCGTTCCCTGCTGTCGGGAGTGCGGCCTCTTCTGGTTCGGGGAGTTGACCAGCCGCACGCTGCTGCGGGGCTGGTCGACGGTCCTGCTGGCGCCGGTGAACGTGGTGTTCCTCGCGCTGAACCTGGTCGCCTACGCGCGTCTGCTGCGGCTGCCGCCCGGCCGGGGCGGCCCCTGGGGGTGGGTGCTGCGCCCGGGGGGCGACGGCCCGTCAGGCCCGCGCCACCCGTGGCGGCAGGCGCTCGCCGGCGTCCTCTGCCTGCTGGTCGGCGTCGCAGTCCTCGGCTACCTGGTGTTCCTCCGGGTGCGTGCGGGCTAGCTAGCGCGCCCGGAGGATCAGCCGTCCGTCTGAAAGGACCGCACCCGACATGACCACCGACGTCATCGCGTTGACCGAAGCCGAGCCGGACCGGGACGCGCTGCTGCACGCCCTGGACTGCGCCGGGCCGCGGGCCAAGGAGATCGCGTCGAGCGGCGAGCTGCTCCGGTTGCTCGGCCCTGACCACAGCGCCGTGCTGGCCCTGCGGACGCCGCGGTGGGTGGGGGTCCCCGGCGAGGTGGCCCGGATGTTGGGGGCGGATCAGGGGCTGCCGGACGCGCCGGTCTGGTGGACCGAGGCCCGCAGCCATCTGGACGCCGACCGCGCCCACCGGGTCTGCGGCACCTTCGCCTCCCGGCTGGTCGAGCGCGCCGGCGGGCGGGTGTGGCCGGCCGCCGCGCGGATCGAGGACCACGAGCGGGCGGCCGAGCCAGGACCGCTGCCCGCCGTCGTCGCCGAGCAGCCGGCGGTGCACGAGGTGACGAGACTGACCGCCTCGGTGACGCAGGACCGCCCGGTGGTGGGCGTCTCCGACTGGCTGCTGAACGCCCTCGACGCGGTGGAGGCCAGCGTCCCGCGCCGCACCCTGTATCTGCTCACGCCGCCGGGCACCCGGCTGACGCTCCCCCTGTACGAGATGCTCGCCGGCCATGCGCTGCGCTGGCTGATACCGGACGGCGACCACTTCTACGACGGCCGCTCCGGCCTGCTGCTGAGCTGGCAGGGTCGGCCGGGCGACACCTCGCACCAGGACGACCGCGACTACCGGAAGGTGGCCGGCCGGGACGGCCGGCCGCTCAGCGCCGAGGTGTGGCGGGCCTCGGCCAAGCCCTACTTCGGCGCCGTGGGCCCGGGGGCGTCAGGGGAGCTGGCCTTCGCCGCCACCCCGCAGCGGCGCCTGTCGCTGCGGATCCGCACCCGGCACACGCCGTCGGCGGCGCTGCGGCTCGGCGCGACGGCGGAGGCGGCCTGGACGGCGCTGACCGGTCGGCCGCCGGCCGGCTGGGGCACCGGCGAGCCGGTGGGCGACCTCTGGTCGATCGAGGAGCTGACCGCGCTGGCCAGGGAGCGGGCACCGGAGCCGTCCCGGCTGGTGATCGTCGGCCACCAGGACCAGCCGGCCATCGCCACCCTGCGGATCACCCGCGACCGGCTGGGCGTCGAGCAGGATCTCTCGGTCACCTTCGGCTACGAGAGGCGGGACGACGTTCCCGACCAGCGTCGGCTGACGGCGCTCGCCGAGGAGCTGTCGACCGGTCATGGGCTGCGCACCATGCGGGTGCTCCACCGGGCCGCCAGCGCGGATCTGCTGGTCGCCCCCCCTCTTCCAGGGAGTTCCGGCCCCCCTCGGCGTGGCCGTCGGCCCGAAGGAGGCCGAGATCCCGGCCGGGGCGTTCCCGGCCGACGGGGGAGGGCCGCGGTCGGTGCGGCTCGGCGGCGGGGAGGAGGCAGGCCGCTACTTCCCGCTGGGTGGCCGGCCCGCCGACTGGCAGGAGGTGGACACGCTGCGCGAACGGCTCGTGCCCTCGCGGGCGGCGGACGACCCCGATCACGGCACGGGCCGGCAGGGCGCCGACGGGCAGGAGCCGCCGGACGACTGGCTGAGCCCACCGGACACCCCGTCCCAGCCGGCCGAGCGGGCCGAACCCGACCAGAGCGTGGCGATGGCTTGGCCGGTGGGCCTGGCGCGGATGCTGCTGTACGCGCAGTGCTGCTATGCGGCGTTCGTCTACCTGATCGTCACCTCGCTCGCCGATCCGCTGGGGGAAGGGCTGTTCTGGCTGTTCTGGACGCCCGTGCTCGCTGTGAGCGCCGCGCTGATGGCCGGGCGTCCGATGCTGTTCGGGGGGCAAGGGGTGCGCGCGCTCACCGCAGGCGTGGCGGTGGCCGGCCTGTCCATCCCGATAGCGATGGATCTCCACGATCCCGCCCCGGCGCATCGGGCCATCCAGGTGGTGATCTCCGTCCTGCTGCTGCGAGCGATGTTCGCGCCGTCGACCAGGGTCTGGTTCGAGACGCCGCTGGCGAGGAGGTATCTGCCGTCCCAGCACCTCGCCGGGCAGGCCCGGGTGTGGCAGCCCGGGTCGGCGGTCGTGACGGCGGCGGCGGCGCTGTCGCTGATCGTGCTGGCGGGGGCGCTGTCGAACGTGGTGGATCTCGATGTCCGCCCCGGGGACAGCCGGCCGAGGCCCGATCAGTCGCCGGTCCAGGAGTTCGAGTATCCCGACCCCCTCGACCTGCCCTGGCCCCACGGCTCCACCGTTCCCGAGCGGTTGTTTCCCGACGATCCGTCGGAAGGACGATGACGTGGTTCGCGTCCGCGTGCCGGTCTCCGGCGCACCCCTCTTCCCGGCGGGTTTTCCTCGTCCGGGACCGGGAGTTGAAGCGCTTCGACAGATCCCTGGACACCCCTCCGTGGCGGGATTAAGGTCGTCGGCATGACGTGCGGTGGGCGCACCGAGGCGCCGTCGAAGCGCTTCAAACCCACCGCCGCGCACCACCGCCCCCCGCCTATGGTTCCTGGAGAGAATATGGTCACCCTCGCCGAGGTCGCCCGGCACGCGGGCGTCTCTGCCAGCACGGTGAGCTACGTCCTCAGCGGCAAGCGGACCATCTCCCTGCCGACCAGGGAGCGGGTGGAGCGCAGCATCAGGGAGTTGGGCTACCACCCCAACGCCGGCGCCAGGGCGCTGGCCAGCAGCAAGTCGAACATCATCGCCCTGATGATGCCGCTTCGGACTGACATGTACCTGCCGGTGATGATGGAGATCGCCATCGCGGTGGCGACCACCGCGCGTGAACACTCCCACGACGTGCTGTTGCTCACCGGCCAGGAGGGCCCGGACGCGGCCAGGCGGGTGGTGGGCAGCGGCCTCGCCGACGCGATGATCCTGATGGACGTGGAGCTGGAGGACCAGCGCCTGCCGCTGGTGCGGGTGACGCCCCGGCCCGCCGTGCTGATCGGGCTGCCGTCCGACACCACCGATCTCACCTGTGTGGACCTGGACTTCGAGGCGACCGGGCGGCTCTGCGTCGACCATCTCTCCTCGCTGGGCCATCGGGACATCGCGGTGGTGGGCGAGGCGGCGGCGGTCTACGAGCGGCGCACCGGGTTCGCCGAGCGGACGGTGCGGGGTGTGCGCCAACGCTCGGACGAGCTGGGCATGCGGGTGCTGCACCGGCCGTGCGACGGCTCCTACGAGTCGGTCGCCGGCACGTTGGCCAGGATCTTCGACGAGCGGCCAGCCACCACCGGCATCGTGGTGCAGAACGAGGCGGCGATCGAGCCGCTGCTCAGCCTGCTGCGGCAGCAGGGGCGGGCGGTGCCGGAGGACATATCGGTGGTCGCGGTCTGCCCCGAGCAGGTCGCCGCCGGCACCTCGGTGGCGCTGACCTCGGTGGCGATCCCCGCCCAGGAGATGGGCCGGCTGGCCGTCGAGCTGGTGATGGCCAGGGCCTCGGCCGCCGGGCAGACACCGTCCGCCGTCCCGCCGCGCATCGAGCTGCTGCCGCCGGCGCTCACGCTCCGGGCCAGCACGGGCCCCGCGCCCGCGGCTCGCTGAGCCACGGGCGCGGGGTCGGGCGTCTCAGCCGCCGCTGACCGTGAAGTCGTTGGTGACGAAGGTGAGTCCGCCGGCCGACGAGGTGATCTCGTAGCCGAACTGCACGTCGCCGATGACCTCGTCCTGGCTCATCCAGCCCTGTTCGGTGATCCAGTCCAGGATCGGCAGCAGATCCACCTGCCCCGAGCTGGAGTTGCCGTCCTGGCGCAGGAACGAGTAGACGTTGTTGTGCCCGTTGCTGCCGTTGTAGACGTCCCAGGTGGGGCCGCCGAGGGTGGCCTCACCGACCGGGGAGCCCAACGGGCCCACGGGGCCGTACCAGTTCATCCACAGCATGATCTCGTGGTCGTAGTTCTCGTCCCACAGGTCGTACGCCGTGTTGTAGGCGCCGGCGGCGGGGACGGTCACGTCGTAGGTGCTGGTGAGCGAGCCGATCTCCTCGATCGGCTGGTTCACGATCCACTTCGCGTTGGGGTAGGACTTGATGCCGCCGGTGTTGGGGTGGTCGGCGGTCACCGTCCAGCTGCTGCCGGAGTCGGCCTCGACGCACTGGGTGCCCGCGCCGTCGCCCCATATGTTGTTGTAGACGATGTAGCCGTCGTCCGACGTCCAGTTGCCCCACTGTTCGCAGGTCTCCCAGACGGCCGCGTTGGCCGTGCCGGCGGAGAGGCCGACGACGGTGGTCAACGCGATGGCGGGGGCCAGCAGCAGGGTGCGGGTTCTCATGGATAGCTCCTTCACTCGGTGGGGGGTGAGCCGGTCGGAGAGAGTCAGGGGGGACGGGGGCGCGGTTTCGGTCAGCCCTTCACCGCGCCGATCAACATGCCCTTCTTGAAGTGCCGTTGGACGAAGGGCGAGAGCACGGCGACCGGCAGCAGGGCCAGCACCATCACCGCGGTCTGCACCGCCAGGCTGGGGATCTGCCCGGTGCCGATCACCTGGGCCATCCCGGCCGGCCGCTCGCCCTCGATGACGATCTGCTGGAGGACGTTCTGGAGCGGGAGCTTCTCCTGGTCCTGGATGTAGATGAAGCCGTTGAACCAGTTGCTCCAGTAGCCGACGGCGTAGAAGAGCGAGATCACCGCGAGCACCGCGCGGGAGAGCGGCAGGACGATGCCCCACAGGATGCGGAACTCCCCGGCGCCGTCGATCCTGGCGCTGTCCACGATCTCCTGGCCGACGTTCATGAAGAACGCCCGCAGCACCAGGATGTTGAAGACGTTGACCGCCATCGGCAGGATCAGCGCGGCATAGCTGTTCATCAGGCCGAGGGTCTGGATCAGCAGATACGAGGGAATCAGCCCGGCGCCGCCGAAGAACATGGTGGCCAGCAGGGTCATCAGCAGCGGCCGGTGCCAGAGCGAGCCCATCCGGGAGAGGCCGTAGGCGGCCAGCACCGAGATGGTCATGCTGAAGACCGTGCCGACCACGGTGATGCCGACGGCGATGACCATGGAACGGGCCACCTGTCCGCCGCTGAGCAGCTCCCGGTAGGCGGCCAGGCTGAAGCCGTCCGGCCAGACCACGAGACCGCCGGCGCGCGAGATGGTCTCCGCGTCGGAGAGGCTGGTGACCACCACGATCCACAGGGGGAAGAGGATCGCGAGCAGCGCGATGCCCAGGATGACGCCCTTGGCGGTGAGCCCGACCTTCGTCGGCTGCTCCTCCCACGGCGGCCTGCGGCGCCTCCCGATCTCTTCGTCGTCCTCGACGAGAACGCTGGTGTCGCTCATGAGCGCTTGTACACCCCCTGCTCACCCATCGCGTGGGCGACTCGGTTGGCGGCGAGGACCAGCAGCAGGCTGAAGACGCCCTTGACGATGCCGATGGCCGCCGCGTAGCTGAACTGGCCGTTCTGGATGCCGGTGTTCCACACATAGGTGTCCAGCACCTCGGCGGCCCCCGGGCCGACGGCCGTTCGTTGGATCATGAACTGCTCCATGCCGACGGTCAGCATGTTGCCCACCTGGAGGACCAGCAGCAGCGCGATCACCGGGCGGAGGGCGGGCAGGGTGATGTGCCAGATGCGGCGCCACCGGCCGGCGCCGTCCACGGCGGCCGACTCGTACAGCTCCTGGTTGATGGTGGAGAGCGCGGCGAGGAAGACGATGATGCCCCAGCCGGCGTCCTTCCAGATGACCTGGAAGGTGATCAGGAACTTGAAGAAGCCGGGGTCGGTCATCAGGTCGAAGCCGTCGTCCCAGCCGTTGTCGCGCAGCGACTGGGCGACGAGTCCCGCGCCGCCGAGGATCTGCTGGAAGACGGTGATGACCAGCACCCAGGAGAAGAAGTGCGGCAGATAGAGCACGGCCTGGGCCCAGGCCCTGACCTTGCTGTGCAGGATGCTGTTGATCAGGATGGCCAACGCGATGGGGACGGGGAAGAAGAAGACCAGTTGGAGCGCGGAGAAGACCAGCGTGTTCTGGAGGGCGTCCCAGAAGTAGCTGTCGTTGATCATCCGGTCGAACTGTTCCAGCCCCACCCAGGCGCTGTTGGCCATGCTCTCGAAGAAGCCGTCGCCCGCGTAGGGGCTGAAGTACTGGAAGGCGATGACGTTCCCGGCGATCGGGATGTACGCGAAGACCAGCAGCGCGGCGATACAGGGCAGCGTCATCAGGATGAGGAAGCGGTCCCGCCGCAGCCGGTGCCGGAAGGTGACGCCGCCCCTCAGCCGTGGGTCGCCACGGCGGCGGGAGCGGGAGCGCGGGCGGGGAACACGTCCACGGACGGGAGGCCGCTCCGGCTCGGGATCCGGCTCGGTGGCCGCCCGGGACACCGTGCTGTTGGACACGGGGATCTCCTTGGTTCTCGACGCCGGAACGCCCCACCCGGCCGGGGCTGTCGGGCCGGGTGGGGGGCTTTCGGCGGTGGCGGTTGCCTCAGGCGGACTGGTCGTCGAGCAGGCGCTGGTACCAGTCGCGCAGCTCGTTCCCGCCGTTGCGGCTCCACTCGGCGACCGCGTCCTGCATGTCGCTGATCGAGCGGCGGCCCCGGACCACGTCGTCCTCCAGGTCCTCGAACTGGTCGTTGAGGTTGGTGAACTGGTCGGGCTCCTGGATCTGCCGGCCGTAGAAGATCGTCTCCTTGACATAGGGCATCTGCCGCCGCAACCAGCCCGTCCAGTCCTCCACCAGCTGGGGCACGTCGGAGGCCGCGATGTAGTGGCCGGGCGAGGCGATGAAGACGTAGGTGTCGGGGACGACCTCCTCCTCGCCCTGCGCGGTGCGCACCCGCTGCTCGTCCTCGATGGTGTGGTGGACGCCCTCGACGCCGAAGGTGCGCAGCAGGTTCTCCCGGGTGCCGTAGGGCGCGGCGCAGTAGTTGGCGATCTCCAGGGCCTCGCGGACGCGCTCCTCGGGCAGGTTCTTGTTGACGAAGGTCCACAGGCTGGAGCCGTTGCCCGCGTAGAGCACCGGGTCCTCGCCGCCGACGCCGAAGTAGTCGAAGGCGTTCATCCTGAAGTCCGGGTTGGAGGTGCGCTGCTCGGTGAGGGTGTTGTGCCAGACGCCCTGCCCCTGGTTGAGCATCAGCGACTCACCGGAGGTGAAGCGGACCAGCGCGTCGCCCTGGTTGGCCACTCCGTCCGGGTGCACCACGCCGGCGTCGAAGAGGCGCCTGGTCCAGTCGAGCGCCTCCAGATAGGCGTCCGTCTCGAAGCGGTTGACCAACCTGCCGTCCACCTCCTCCCAGTACTGCGGCTTGTCGGGGAGCACCCCGTGGATGATGAACGAGGACCACTTCATGTCCTCGCAGGCCCAGACGCGGTTGCGGGCGGAGGTGATGTCCTGGCAGAAGGAGAGGAAGTCCTCGGCGCTGGTGGGCGGTGACCAGCCGTTGGCCTCGAAGATGTCCTGCCGGTAGAAGGGGATCACGCCGCCGATGGGCGGGGCCGGCATGGGCAGGCCGCGCAGCGCGCCCCCGAAGATCGACGACTCCCAGGCCGCGGTCGGCACGGCGGCGAGGTTGGGGTACTCCAGCACCCGGTCCCCGGAGAGGTAGGGCCCGAGGTCGGCGAAGCGGCTGCTGATGGCGCGCGGTATCTGGCCCTGGAGCTCCCAGCCCGGCACACAGACCAGGTCGGGGATGTCGCTCCCGGCGAGCACGGCGCCCAGCTTCTCGCCGTAGGTGTTGCCGTCCTGGGTCTGCCAGTTGATCCGCACCCCGATGGCCTCGTCCATCGCCGTCCAGTAGTCGTTCCCCGACGAGGGCGGGGTGCCCCACAGCGGGGTCATCACCCGGAACTCGCCGCCGGAGCCCTTGGGTTGGGGAACGGTGACGCCCATCTCCTCGGTGGTGATGAAGGAGGTGTAGCCGGGGCTCGAACCGTTTTCCGCCGGGATGTCGGGCTCGAAGGCCACGTCGGAGGCGCGGTAGGTCGGAAGGATGCCCTCCAACTCGGTCTCCGCGACGCGGCCCTCACCCCCGCCGCCGCCCGAGGCGCCGTCCGACGAGCAGGCGGTCAGCAGCGGGACACCACCCGCCGTCGCGGCGGCTGCCACCGCTGTCGAGGCGAGGAACCGTCTTCTGCTGGGCGCGGAGGGGGAGTTCGGCATGGCGGGAAACCCTTCCAAGGTTCGGCCGCTTCGGGACCCCGTGGAGGACTGTCTGGTCGAAGCGCTTCGATGTTGCGCCGAGGTTAAGACCCCCCAGCGGGGCGCACAAGCCCTGTTTCAGAGAAAGTTGAGGGGGCGGGCGACGCCATGGAAAGCAGGGGAGACATGATGCGGAACGGCGGCGGCCTTCTGGGGCTTGACAGGGGGCCGACGGAAAACCGAGCATCGAAGCGCTTCGAAAAACCAGGTCGCCGTGGGGACCACGCACCCTCGGGGCATCCGTCACCACCACCGTCTGGGGAGCCTCCTTTGACTGCCGAGCCACCGCCGTTCCGTGATGCCGGGCTGACCGTTCCCGAGCGGGTGGCCGACCTGTTGGGTCGGCTGAGTCCCGACGAGCGGATCGCCCTGCTGCACCAGTTCGCGCCCGCCGTGCCCCGGCTCGGCCTGGCGGCGTTCCGCACCGGGCAGGAGGCGCTGCACGGGGTGGCCTGGATGGGCACGGCCACCGTCTTCCCGCAGGCCGTGGGGCTTGGCGCGACCTGGAACCCGGAGCTGGTGCGGCGGGTCGGCGAGGCCACCGGGCGGGAGGTGCGGGCGATGGCCGCCAAGGACCAGAGAGTCGGCCTCAATGTCTGGTCCCCCACCGTCAACCCGCTGCGGCACCCGCTGTGGGGCCGCAACGAGGAGGGCTACGCGGAGGACGCCCGGCTCACCGGAACGCTGGCCGCCGCCTACACCCGGGGGCTGGTCGGCGACCATCCGGTGTACTGGCGCACCGCGCCCGTCCTCAAGCACTGGCTGGCGCACAACCACGAGGTGGACCGGGACACGGCCAGCACCTCGCTCCGGGCGCGGGTGCTGCGTGAGTACGAACTCCTCGCCTTCGCCGGGCCGGTGCGCGCCGGCGCGGTGGCCGGGGTGATGCCGGCGTACAACCTGGTCAACGGCCGGCCCAACCATCTCTCGCCGCTGCTCGACCTGCTGCGCGAGCTGGCCGACATCCCGCTGGTGGTCTGCTCCGACGCGGGCGCGCCCTCCAACATCGCGAACTCGCAGGGCTACCTCCCCGACCAGGCGTCGGGGCTTGCCGCCTCGCTGCGCGCCGGCGTCGACAGCTTCACCGACCACGGCGAGGACTCCGCCCCCACCGTGACCGCGTTGACCGAGGCGCTGCGGCGCGGCCTGCTCACCGAGGAGGACATCGACCGGGCGGCGACCCGGCTGCTGACGATGCGCCTGCGGCTGGGCGAGTTCGACCCCGAGGCGCACCCGTTCGACCGGGAGGCGGCCCACGACACCGTGGAGCACCGGGAGTTGGCGACGCTGGCCGCCGAGCAGGCGGTGGTGCTGCTGAAGAACGACGGGCTGCTGCCGCTGCCGGCCGGCCGCTCGGTCGCGGTGCTCGGCCCGCTGGCCGACGAGGTGAAGCTGGACTGGTACAGCGGCTCGCCGCCGTACCGGGTCAGCCCGGTGGACGGGCTGCGCGCCCATCCGGCGGTGGGCGCCGTCACCTTCGACGACGGCGCCGATCTGGTGCGGCTGCGCGCCGACGCCGGCTGGGTCGTCGTGCCCACGACCCCCGTGGCGGCCGAAGGGCCGGCGGACCAGGCCGCGTTGGACCCGGCGCTGCTGGCCGGGCGCACCGATCTGCCGCCCCTGACCGTGGACGGCATCGCCTCCGCCTCCACCCTGCGGCTGGTCGACTGGGGCGGCGGCGCGCTGACGCTGCGGGCGGCCGACGGGCGCTATCTGTCGGTCGCCGATGACGGCCTGGTGCGCGCCTCGGCCGAGCGGCCCGGTGGCTGGGTGGTGCGGGAGGTGTTCGGTCTCGAACCGCACGGCGCTGGTCACCTCCTGGTCCATCGGGCAAGCGGTCGTCCGGTGTCGGTCGCCGCCGACGGCCTGAAGGTTGCCGCCGAGGGGGAACCCGGCACGGTGTTCACGGTGGAGACGGTCCGCGACGGGCGCGCCGCGGTCGCCGAGGCGGCGCGGGCCGCCGACGTGGTGGTGCTGGTGCTGGGCAACGATCCGCATATCAACGGGCGGGAGACGGAGGACCGCACCACGCTGCGGCTGCCGGAGCGGCAGGAGGCGCTCTGGCGCGCGGCGCACGCCGCCAACCCCAGGACGGCGCTGGTGCTCTCGTCGTCCTATCCGTACGCGGTGCCGGAGGCGGACGCCGCGCTGCCCGCGCTGCTGTGGACCGCGCACGGCGGGCAGGAGGCGGGCACGGCGCTGGCCCGGGTGCTGTACGGGGATGTCTCACCGGCCGGCCGGCTGCCCCAGACCTGGTACGGCGACGACGCTGAGCTGCCGCCCATCAGGGACTACGACCTGATCACCGCGCGCGCCACCTACCTCTACCACGACGGCGATCCGCTCTACCCGTTCGGTCACGGCCTCGGCTACACCTCGTTCGAGTACCACGGTCTTACGGTGCGCGCCGAGGGCGAGACGCTGGTCGCCGAGGTGACGCTCGGCAATGTCGGGCCCAGGGACGGCGACGAGGTGGTGCAGCTGTACGCCGGCTCGATCGATGCGGCGCTGCCCCGGCCGCACCGTTGGCTGATCGCGCACCAGCGGCTCACCCTGGCCGCCGGCGAGCGGCGCCGGGTGCGGCTGACCGCCCCGCTGACCGAGGCGCTGGGCATGTGGGACGTGGCGCACTCCCGGTGGGTCGTGCCGCCGGGCGGCTACGAGCTGGCGGTCGGCGCCTCCAGCCGGGACATCCGCCGGCGGGCCCCCTGGCGGGTGGCCGGGGAGCCGCCCGCGCCCCGCCCGGTGCGCGAACGCGGCCTCCTCGCGGCCGACTTCGACGAGGTCACGGGGGCCGAGCTGGTCGACGCCAGCCGCACCTCGGGCGACGCGGTGGCCCCCACCGACCCGGCGCGTCCGGCGGTGCTCCGCTTCCGCGCCTGCGATCTGGGCGCCGGCGTCACATCCGGCACGGTGCGCGCGGCCAGCGTCGCCGGCGGCTCGGGCACCGTGGAGCTGGCGGACGCGGAGGCCGGTGTCCTCGCCACCTGGGCGGTGCCGGACACCGGCGACGTCTACCGCTACGCGCCGGTCACCGTCGATCTGGCGCGTCCCCTCGCCGGGGTACGGGAGCTGCGGCTGACGCTACGGGGCGAGGTGCGGGTGACGGGGATCGACTTCGGCTGACCGGCGTCCGAGGCCGCTTCACGTCCCCAACCTCACAGGGCGATAGATTCAGGCCGTGCCCCTGGGTCTGGGCCAGCCGCCGTAGTGCACCGCCCTGGTGGGCAGCACCACCCGGCGGGGTGGCGGGGCGGGGCCGGTGGGGCGCATCCGGTCGATCAGCAACCGGCCGGCCTCGCTGCCGAGTTCGTCGCTGTCGTAGGCCTGGACGGTGAGCGGCAGGCCCAGCACGTCGGCGAGTTCGAAGTCGTCGAAGCCGGCGAGCGCCACGTCCTGCCCGGCCGCCGTCACCGCGCGGAAGGCGCCGATGGTGTTGCGGTTGTTGGAGCAGAACAGCGCGGTCGGCGGCTCGGCCAGGGCCAGCAGCTCGGACGCGGCGTTCATGGCCGCTTCGACGTCCTGCTGTCCCTGGCGGACATGGCGCTCGTCCGCCCGCACGCCGGCCGCCGCCAGTGCCTCGCGGTAGCCGCGCAGCCGTTCCTCGCTGGTGTAGACGGCGGCCGGCGGGCCCAGGAAGCCCACCCTGCGGTGGCCGGCGGCCAGCAGCCGGGCGGTCGCGTTCCTGGCGCCGCCGAAGTCGTCCACCAGCACGTGGTCGGCGTCGAACCCGACGGGCGGCCGGCTGGCGCAGACCACGGGGACACCGGCGTCGACGGCGGCGGCCAGATGCCGCTGGTCGCCGCTGGCCGGGACGACGACGATGCCGTCCACCCGTCGCCCCACCAGATCGGCGACCAGCTCCCGTTCGTTGTCCAGATCCTGTCTGGTGTTCCCTATCACCGTCTTCAGACCCTGCTGACCCACGACGCTGTCCACGCCCAACGCCAGCCGCGAGTAGAAGGGGTTGGCGAGGTTGGTGACGACCAGGCCGACGAGGCCGCTGCCCCGGCCGAGACGGAGGCTGCGGGCCACCGTGTTGGGCCGGTACCCCAGCTCGGAGATGCCGGCCAGCACCTTCTCCCGGGTGGCCGGCGACACCCTGGGGTCGTCGCGCAGCACCCGGGTGACCGTCATGGCGCTGACCCCGGCGCGCCCCGCGACGTCCCGCAGCGTCGGTCGGTCGCCCGGGGGCCTGGCCGCTGCTGCCATGGTGGCCAGCCTCCTTCCTTGGGCCGCCGGCCGGGTCTCAGCCTTCGGCGGCGATATGCGCGGCGCCCAACAGGGGGGCGTCGGAGTTCAGTTCGCTCGTGGTGATGGTAGCCAGCGTGGGCACCTCGCCGAGCCCGGCGCGCAACGCGGGGCCGAGCACGTCGAAGGAGCCGGCCATCGAGCCGCCGACGACCAGGGCGGTGGCACCGAACGCGGTCAGGCAGGGCGCGAGCGCCCGGCCGAGACCGGTGAACGCCGCGTCCAGCACCCGCGAGGCCCGCGCCTCCCCGCGCCTGGCCCGCTCGGCGATGCCCATGACGTCCAGGCCCGGCTCGCCGTAGTCGGCGAGGATCGCGCGGCGGGAGACGGACTCCTCCAGCGGCCGGCCCGCCACCCGCAGCAGATCGGCACGCCCCTCGGGCGGGACGCCGGGGCCTTCCTCCCGGATCCGTCCCTCGGCCAGGAACGCCGAGCCGACGCCGGTGCCCAGGGTGATCCCCACGCACCGCTCCCGGCCGCGGGCCGCACCGGCGAGCCACTCCCCCAGCAGGAAGGCGTGCGCGTCGTTGCCGAAGACCACCCCGGCGGGCGGCCCGGGGAGTCCTTCGGCCAGGGCCAGGCCGACGTCGACCCCCCGCAGGCTGTCGAACTTGCCGACGCTCTCGAACCGGCCGATCCCCCGCCGGTAGTCGAACGGCCCGGGGGTGGCCACCCCCCAGACGGCGCCCCGCGCCGCCTCGGGCGGCAGGCCGAGGCCGGCCGCGCAGCGCAGCAGCGTGTCGAGGATCGGCCCGGCGTCGCCCCGCCCGTCCAGCGGGTCGCGCCGCTGGGCCGTCACGGACCGCCGCGCCGGGTCGACCAGCGCGGCGGTCACATGGGTGCCCCCGATGTCGAGGACCGGGATCACCGGACCAGCGCCTTCACGACCCGGGCGCCGCCGGCGTGCGGCAGCAGGCGGTAGCCGCCCACGGCCGCCGGCAGGGTCAACGTCTCGGCGAACGCCAGCTCGTGCTCGTCGCCCGCGTCCGTGGTGACCGTCACCCCGGCGCCCTCGACGACGTTCAGCACATGGAACCGGTCCGCCGTGTCGTCGCGCACCGTCGCCCCGTCGTCCAGGGTGAACCGCCGCACCTCGTAGAAGATCTCGGCCAGTTCGCCCAGCACCTCCTCCCGCCAGCCTGGGCCCTCGCGCAGCGTGCGGGGCGCGGGCACCAGATCGCGTGCGACCGCGTCGCCTCGCCGTTCGGTGTCCAGGTTGGCCAGCGCGTGTTCGTGGGGCAGCGGGCGCGGCTTCCCGTCGGCGGCCGGCCGGAGCCAGTCGTAGAACCTGAGGCTGTAGAGGTACGGGGTGGCGCTGATCTCCAGCACCAGGTTGCCGGCGCCGCTGGAGTGCGGGGTGCCGGCGGGGATCAGGAAGAGCTGCCCCTGTTCGGCGGGGAAGGTCCGCACATGGTCCTCGGGCCGGATCGGCGTCCCCTCGGCGGCCGAGGCGCGCACCTCGGCGGCGAACCCGGCGATGTCGGCGTCCTCCCGCAGCCCGAGGAACACCCGGCTCCCCGGCGTGCCGACCGTCACGTAGTACGTCTCGTGCTGGGTGTAGGACCAGCCGAGGCGCTCACGCATGAAGCGCTCCCGGGGATGGCAGTGCACCGAGAGGTCGCCCCCGTCGACCGTGTCGAGGTAGTCGAAGCGGATGGGGAAGGACGTGCCGAACGTGGCGTGTGCCGCGCCGCCCAGCAGCTCGCGCGGGTGGCGTACGCACAGCAGCTGGAACGGCACCTCCACCTGGCGGTCGGCGTCCGCACCGATCAGGACTCCGGACTCGGGGGCGATCAGCTCATAGCCGAGCGCCGTGTTGCGCGCCCCAGGCGCGAAGCCCAGCTCGCGCTGCGCCCAGTGCCCGCCCCACGGCGTGGAGTTGAAGTACGGGCGGGTGCGGACCGGGCGGCGGGCCAGCGCCGCGAGGGTGGCGCGCAGCCCGTCGCCGTCCAACAGGCTGGGCTCCTCGGGCTGTTGCGGGTCGAGCCAGCCGTCGATCCGGTCGACCAGCGCGTCCCGGTGCGCGTCGAGCATCGGCCAGTCCACATAGAACAGCCGGCGCAGCTCGGCCGGTTCGCCCGGCAGGCCGAGGTTCTCCCCCGCGCCGCCGGCGATCGCCGCCTCGGCGTACCGCTTGGGCAGGTCGACATACCAGAGCGACTGGTGCTCGACCAGCGCCGCGCCGGGTCCGTAGACCAGCAGCAGCCCGCCGGTGGCGGGGGGCGCCGTGGGCGGTTCGTCGAAGAGCGCGGCGAGCGGGGCGTCGGCGAGCTTGGGGAAGTACGGGTCGTCGCGCCCCGGCGGCACGGTGCGGCGCCGCACCTCGGCGGGCTCCGCGTAGCCCGCGCGCACGTCGAGGGTGGTCACCTCCCTGCCCTGGGCGGCGAGTTCGCCGGCCAGCCGGTCGACGAGCGGGGTCCAGTCCAGGCAGGCCGGGCCGTCGAGGGCCACCACGGCCGGCGACGCCGGCAACCTGTCGGTCACCGCGCGCCAGCCGGTGGCCAGATCGGCCCCCGGGGCCGGGGCGTAACGCGGATCGAGCCGGTACACACGTTCTCCTAGGTGCTTCTCGGTGGTTCTGTGCTGTTCTGTGCTGTGCCGTGCTTCTTGTGGGGTCGGCGGCACGCCGGTCAGCGTCGGCGGAGGAGGACCCCGGTGGTGCCGAGCGGCTCCAGGGGGACGTCGATCCGTCCCTCCGCGACGGTCAACGCGTCGGTGGGCTCGCCGAGATAGCTGGCCAGCTGGGCGGAGTCCACCGGGAAGCCGAGGCGCACCTGGCAGACGGACGCCTCCTCGGCGAACGACTGGAGGCGCAGCAGCACCCCGCCGTCCGCGTCGGGCGTGGTGGCGCCGACCAGCCGGACCCTGGGGTCGTCGATCTCGACGAGGCCCAACGTGGCGACGGCCTCCCGTTCGCCCGCCGTGCCCCTGGCCCGCACGGCGTGCAGCGGCCGGCTGGTGGCGGCGGCGGTGCGCGCGCCGAGGCCCGCGCCCGCGGCGCCCGAGGCGCAGGCCACGCTGTAGCGGAAGGGCAGGGTGAACGCCTGCTGGCTGGGGAAGTTGGTGTCCCAGAGGTTGTTGTGGATCCAGGAGAAGACGGTCGCCGGCTCGTCCTCGTCCAGCGTCTTCGGGAACGGCGCGTAGGGCAGCGCGATATTGCCGAACTGCACCAGCGGCGCGTCCTGCGTGGACCAGGCGACCGTCAGCCCGTTCTCCTCCCAGGTCACCCAGCGGCGGATCGCGCGCATGTGCTGGGCCGACCCCGGGACGACCGGCAGCCCGCTGCCGGTGACCCCGCCGGACGCCTCCATCCGCACGGTGGGGTTCTCGAAGGCGAAGGGGAAGGCGAAGTAGGCGCTCTCCTTGCCGAGCGTCGCGTCCTTGTCGACGACGTTCTCCACGTCGAGGCGGGCGATGCCGTGCGGCAGGGTCAGCGTGGTGCGCACCGTGTGGGCGCCGGCCGGGCGGGTCTCGAAGACCAGGATCTCGGCCACGGCCGTGGTCCGCCGGTCGATCAGCGCCGCCGGCGGCGCCACCGCCCGGGCGCCCAGGTGCTCCAGCCGGTCGGACGCGGTGGTCCTGCTGGAGTTGTGGTTGAACGCGCCGGCCGTGGTGTAGCTGTCGTGCAGATAGCCGTTGAAGCCGACGACCGGGTCCCGCGCGACCAGCTCGGTGCCGGTCGCCCTGTCCACCAGCGAGGCGATACAGGCCCTGGCCAGATCGACCCGCACCCGCAGGAACGCGTTCTCAAGCACGGTGGCGTCCGCCCTGGCCAGCGCCCTGGCGGCGGTCTCGGCCGGGTTCTCCCTGTTGCTGCCGCCGGTCGGGTTCCAGCCGGTCGCCGACCTCAGCCGCGCGCCCGCCGCGCCGTCCGTCGCGCTCGCCTCGGCGGCCACCACGTCGAGCCGTACCGAGCCGGCCGCCGGCACCTCGTCGACCCGCGCCAACAAGAAGCGTCCGGCGTCCCGGTGGGTGTCGTTGACCTGGGGGCGCTCCTCGTGCGGGACGCGCTCCCCGGTGCGCGCGTCGACCAGCTCCACCGGCTGCTCCAGCGGGACGCTGCTCTCCGGCAGGAAGATCTCCGCGACCTCGGTGCGCGTGAAGGAGCAGGTGTTCACCACATGGAACGAGGCGGCCACGCCCGCCGGTTGGGCGAGGCGCTGGCCGAGCCTGGCCGAGGCGCGGTTGAGCAGCGACTGCCCGTCGTCGTGTCCCCGCCTGGCCTGGGCATACTTCCAGTGCCACTGGTCCTCGCCCGAGTGGCCGTGGTCATGGCCGTGGGTCCACGGGTCGCCGGCGCCCCAGGTGTGCTCGTCGAAGAGCGAAACGGCCTCGTACACCTCACCGGCCGCCACGCTGTCGTCGGCCGGTCCGGCCGCGCCCAGCACCCCGGCGAAGGTGCCGAGCGTCTGCGCGTCGGCGACCACGCCCTGCGCGGTACGGGCCAGCGACAGCGGCATCGCCCCCGAACCGACGCCGTCCACCCACCAGTCGGTCCAGTCGCCCTCGAATGTCTGGATCCGGTCGCCGAGCCGGGACTCGGCGTCGGCGAAGAAGTCCTCGTTCCGCGACAGGCGCAGCTTGGGATAGGCCCAGGTCTCGTTCCAGCGCCGCACGGTCTCGGCGATGATCCGGCGGGGCGGCGCGTTGTCGCCGAACTTGCCCTGCACCCGCAGGTGCAGCACATCCCACGGGTAGGGCTCGCGGGAGATCGTCTCCTGGTCCATGGACCAGCCGAAGACGCCCCCGGGGTACGGGTAGGGGTTGCTGGCCAGCGAGGTCAGATAGGCCGGCAGCAGATCGTCCACCTGCCCGTAGTCGGTGTCGAAGCCGAGCAGCGGGCCCTCCATATAGGCCAGCCCGTGCGGGGTGTCCGTCATCCACACCAGCACGCTGCGCCCGCTGGGCGCCTTCCACCGGAAGAGCCTCGGCAGGTTCTCCCCGCCGACCAGATGCGGCACGGAGCGCCCGGCCCAGTTGTGGGCCACCGACAGGTAGCGCACGCCGGCCGACGCCAACGCGTCCACCATGCCGACCACATGGCCGGGCACATCGGTCTGCATGGCCGAGGTGAACGTGACGCCGTACCGCCGCGCGACCTCGCGGGACAGCCGCAGCAGCTCGTGGAGCTCGTCCGTGGAACAGGTCTCGCTGTGCAGGTTGAACGGCATCGCGGTCAGCTCGATGCGGCCCTGCCGCACCCGGCGGGCGAACTCCTCGACCTGCTCGGCCGGTCGGGCGTCCGCCCACTGCTTGAACGACCACAGCGACTCGACGCACCAGCGGAACCGCGAGTCCTCCGACCAGTCGTCGGTCTCCCCCGTCAGTTCGAGGCAGGAGTCGAGGAAGGACAGATGCTCGGCCAGCACCCGGCCCTGTGGGTCGGTGTAGCCGATGTCCAGATGCGAGTGGTGGATCAGATGCAGCGTCCACTGCCGCTGCGGGGTCAACGTCACCTCGACGCCGTCCGACGACGCGGGCAGGCTCACGGTGACCGTCTCCGGCGCGGACACCGCGGGCACCAGCAGTCGGACCGAGCCGCCGGGGCCGGCCATCCGCTCCACCGGCAGCGCGGTGCCCGCCGCGGTCCGCACGGCCAGCGGCCCCGGCTCCCAGCCGGCGGCCTCGGCGGTGACGCGCAGCGACTGAAGGAGCCCGCCGTCGGCCGCCCGGCGCAGCAACGGCTCCTCGGTCAGCCGGACCGGGGTGGTGCCGAGCACCCCCTCGGCGGACACCACCCGGGCCCGGAGGCTCTCCCGTATCCGGTCGTTGTCCCAGGCGGTGGTGCGAACGAGAGCGCGCGTGGTCATGAGATTCACTCCAGGATCTGCGGGTTTCGCTTGCGGGCTTGGCTCGGCTCGGTCGGGGTCAGCTGGCGTTGGTGGTGATGCCGCGCAGGAAGAGGCCGCGGAACACCAGGAAGACGAGCAGGGTCGGCACGGACACGATCAGCGCCCCGGCCAGGATCACCGGCGGCCCCGAGGAGCCGTAGGCGGTGTTGAGCGTGGTCAGGGCCGCCATCACGGGTTGGACCTCGGGGCTGCGGCTGAGCGTGATGCCGAACAGCAGGTCGTTCCAGACGGCGGTGAACTGGAAGATGAACGCCGCGCCCAAGCCGGGCAGCAGCAGCGGCACATGGATCTGCCAGAACAGCCGCCGGAAGCTGGCGCCGTCCAACAGCGCCGCCTCGGTGACCTCCGGCGGCATGGTGGTCATCTGGTTGCGGATCAGGAAGAACGCGAACGGCACCGCCCAGGCCGCGTAGATCAGCATCAGGCCGAGCCGCGAGTCGTAGAGATTGGTGTCCGCGTAGAGCCCGAAGAGCGGCGCCAGGAAGATCTGGAGCGGGAAGACCGTCCCCGAGTAGATCAGCCAGAACCAGGCGGCGGGCCTCGGCACCGGCAGCACCACCACGGCGAACGCGGCCATCGCGGCGACCACCACCCCGGCCGCGCCACACACCACGGCGTAGATCAGGGAGTTGACGAAGCTGCTCCCGATGGCCGCCTCGTCCCAAGCGGTCCGCAGGTTGTCCCAGAGCGCGAAGTGCTCGGGCAGCCAGCTCGGTTCACCCGGGTAGGCGTCGGCCGGGATCAGCGCGTTGACGACCAGCAGATAGAGCGGGATCAGCCACAGCAGCGCGCAGCCGACGACGAAGACGGTGCGTGCGGAGCGTCCTATCACGATGCCCTCCCCTTAGTTCCGTGCCGAATCGGGCATCTGACGGCGTAGGTAGAGCCAGGCGGAGGCGACCACGATCACGGTCAGCACGACGGCGATGGCCGAGCCGTAGCCCACGTGGAAGAGGCGGAACGTCTCGCGGTACATGGTCAACGCGAGGGTCTCCGATGACCGGGAGGGACCGCCCTTGGTCAGAATCCAGATCATGTCGAACGCCTTGAGACTGTTGACGATCGCCATGCCGACCACCACCACGGTCACCGCGCGCAGTTGGGGCAGCGTGACATAGAGGAACATCCGCCACCCGGACGCCCCGTCGAGCGAGGCCGCCTCCACCGTCTCCCGGGGAATGGCCCGCAGGCCGATGACGAACAGCACCACGTTGAGCCCGGTGCCCTGCCAGGTGGAGGCGACGATCATCGCCAGGGTGTTGTGGGGCCACTCCAACAGCCAGGAGTGGGTCAGCCCGTCCAGGCCGAACGCGCGCAGCATCTGGTTCACCGCGCCGTCCGTGGTCAGCATGAAGTTCCAGAGCACGGCGGTCGCCGCGCCCGAGATCGCGTAGGGCAGCACGACCAGCAGCTGCGCCACGCCGCCGAACCGCATCCGGTAGGTCGCCACCGCGATCAACAGGCCGAGCAGCACCGGCAACAGCAGCGTGCCCGCCACCCACATCAGGGTGTTGAGCAGCGACCGGGAGAAGATCGGATCCTCGGCCAGCCGGCTGTAGTTGTCCAGGCCGACGAAGCTGCGGGAGAAGCCGTTGTCCTCGAAGAGGCTGCCGTAGACACTGCGGAAAAACGGATAGACCAGCAGCACGCCGACCAGGGCGAGCGCCGGCAGCAGCCAGGGGAAGGCGGCGAGCGGACCGCCCATCTTCCGGCTCTGCCTCCCGTTGTGCCGTGCCCCGCCCGCCGGCGTGCGCACCGGTATCCGGCGCCGGGGGCGGCCCGTGGTGAAGGCGCTCATGAGCGTGCCGCCTCCCGCCAGACCTGCCAGGCGTCGTCGGCGCGCTCCTGCATCGTCGCCAGCGTCGATCGGTAGGACGAGGGGTTCAGCAGGAACCCGGCCAGATCGTCGACCGTCGCCTCCACCAGTTCGGGCGGCCCCAACTCCCAGAACCGGTTGAGCAGCGTCAACTCGCTCTGTCTGACGGTGTCGACGATGCCGGCGACCATCGGGTTGGCCGGCACCACCCCGGGGTTGGGCGAGCCGTCCTGAAGCGTGTGGGAGAACGCCTCGGCGACCTCCGGATGCAGCCAGGACCCGGCGGCCTCCAACGCCTCCCGTTTGTCTGGGCCCTTCACCGTGCAGACCAGGGCGCTGGACTCGAAGATCATGCAGGGCGGCGCCCCGGGATCGGCCATCGGCAGCACGAAGGCGTCCAGGTTCCTCCCCGGCTCGCCGCCGGCCGAGACGAAGTTGGGGGTGAAGAACGTGCCGCCCGGCATCATCCCGACCGTGCCGCGCATCACCCCGGCGGCGGCGTTCACATGGTTCATGTCCAGCGCGGTGAACCAGTCGTTGTCGCTGAACTCGGCGATGGTGAGCAGGGCGCGCTCCGCCCTGGCGTCGGTATAGCTCGCCTGGCCGTTCATCAACTCCTCGTAGAACACCGGGTCCTGGCGGCTGAGCACCTCCATGAACCAGATGAAGGCGGGCCACCGGCCGTCGGTGGTGGCGTGCAGCGGGGTGATCCCGGCCGACTTGAGCGCGCCGCAGACGTCGATGAACGCGTCCCAGCTGGTCGGGGGCTCCAGGCCCAACTCGGCGAAGACCTCGGTGTTGTAGAAGAAGACCCAGTAGGCGAGGTTCATCGGCAGGCCGTACACCCGCCGCTGGTGGGTGAAGGCGGGCCGCAGCGAGGCATCCACCCAGCCGGCCTCCTCGGCCGCCTCCCACTGCGACGTCAGATCCTCGATCCCACCGGTGCGGGCGAGATCCTGAAGGCGATAACCGGACCAGTACTTCAACATGTCGGGCGTCTTGTTGGTGCGCAACGAGGACTTGACCATCTGCTCGAACGACTCAAGGGACGGGATCACCTCGGGCACCAGCTCGATGCCCGCCAGGGACCGCATCCGCTGGCCGGCACTGCTGAGCGGATCGCGCCAGTCCTGGTTGTCGCCGTGGAGGGCGACCTTGCCGGCGGGCTGACTCATGGTCGAACCACACGCCGTGGCGAACGCCCCGACGGCGGCGGCCAGTACCGTGCGGCGGGCGACGGGGGGTGTGAGAAGGGGACGGCGACTACCTGGCATGGCGGCTCCCAGCGAGGTCCACTCGGCGTGTTATCGTTAACACATGCCAGGCAGCTTCGGGGCGCGGCCCGCGCCGTGTCAAGAGGTGTGCGGATACTGGTTTTTGGTGATCTTGTGCGAAACAACCGGACATGGCCCTGACCGGCGGCCCTGACCGGGCCGGGCTTGGCCACCGGGCGGCTGGGCGAAGCGGTCGCCGTGGGGACGGCGGCCCAGACCGGGGAGGGGCTGACCGCCGTGGGAAGGCACTGACCGGGGTGGGCTTGGCCACCGGGCGGTGCCCCTAACGCCGTGGGCCTGGCCACCGGGCCGCTGCACGGAACAACCTCCGTGGGGACGGCCGACGGGCCCGACCGGGCAGGGGCTGACCGCCGGGGGAAAGGCACTGACCGGGGTGGGCCTGGCCACCGGCCCGCTGCGCGAAGCGACCGCCGTGGGGACGGCCGACGGGCCCGACCGGGAGGGGCTGGCCGCCGGGCCGTTGCACGGAACAACCTCCGTGGGGACGGCCGACGGGCCCGACCGGGCAGGGGCTGACCGCCGGGGGAAAGGCACTGACCGGGGTGGGCTTGGCCACCGGCCCGCTGCGCGAAGCGACCGTCGTAGGAACGGCGACGGGCCCGACCGGGGAAGGGCTAACCGCCGGGCCGCTGCACGGAGTGACCGCCGTAGCGGCTGGGGTGGGCGGCCGGGGTGGGCTGGTCGCGGGCCTGGTGCGCGGGGCGTTCGGGGTGGGGGGCGAGGTGGGTCCGGGCCGGTGCGTGGAGTGTCGGGGGCCGGGAGCGTGTCCCGCCGTGGGGCTGGGGGCCTGGCGATCGGGTGCGGGCGAGCAGGAACTCCGAGCGGACCGCGTTCGTCGTAGGGGCTGTCCTTCGGGGGCCGGAGTGTGTTGGGCCGGCGGCGCACCAGGGGTTGGACCCCGGCCCGTCGCTCCTTGGGGGGCGGGCCGGGGACGCGTCAGCCTCCGTGCGGCGGCTCGGGGGGCGTGCGTCAGAGAGTGAGGCCGGTGAGGACCATGACGCGTTCGTAGGTGTAGTCCTCCATGGCGTACTGGACGCCCTCCCGGCCCACGCCCGACTGCTTGACGCCGCCGTAGGGCATCTGGTCGGCACGGTAGGACGGGACGTCGCCGATCACCACGCCGCCGACCTCCAGCGCGCGGTGGGCGCGGAAGGCGGCCTGGAGGTCGCGGGTGAAGACGCCGGCCTGGAGGCCGAAGGTGGAGTCGTTGGCCGCGGCGAAGGCGGCGGCCTCGCCGTCCACCCTGGTCACCGAGAGGACGGGCCCGAAGACCTCGTCGCAGGAGATCCGGGCGTCGCCGGGGACGTCGGCCAGCACGGTCGGGGCGAAGCTCGCGCCCTCCCTGGTGCCGCCGGCCAGGACCGAGGCGCCGCCGGCGACCGCCTCGTTCACCCACTCCTCGACCCGGCGGGCCGCGTCCTCGCTGACCAGCGGGCCGACATCGGTGGCCGGGTCAGACGGGTCCCCGGTGACCAGGCCGTCGACGGCGGCGATCAGTCGGGGCAGCAGCCGGTCGTAGACCGAGGCGTCCGCGATCACCCGCTGCACCGAGATGCAGGACTGCCCGCCCTGGTAGTTGGAGAAGGTCGCGATCCGCTCGGCCGCCCAGTCCAGATCGGCGTCGTCGGCCCAGTCGGCGAGCACCACGGCGGCGCCGTTGCCGCCCAGCTCCAGGGTGACCCGCTTGCGCGGCACCGAATCCCTGATCGACCAGCCGACCGGCACCGACCCGGTGAACGAGATCACCGGCAGCCTCGGGTCCGCCACCAGCTCGGGCATCGCGTCGTTCGGCACCGGCAACACGCTCACCGCGCCGGCGGGCAGCTCCGTCTCGGCGAGCAACTCGCCCAGCAGCAGGCCGGAGAGCGGGGTGGCGGGCGCCGGCTTGAGCACGATCGGCGCGCCGGCGGCGATCGCCGGCGCGACCTTGTGGGCGCAGAGGTTGAGCGGGAAGTTGAACGGGGCGATGCCGAGCACCGGGCCGTAGGGCACCCGCCGGGTCAGCGCCAGCCGGCCGGTGCCGCCCGCGTCGGCGTCCAGCCGCTGCGCGGTGCCGCCGTTGAAGCGGCGCGCCTCGTCGGACGCCCAGCGGAAGACCGAGAGGCAGCGGGCCACCTCGACCCTGGCCCATTTGATCGGCTTGCCGTTCTCCGCCGAGATCAGCCGCGCCACCTCGTCCGAGCGTGCCTCGATGGCGGCCCGCACGTGGTCGAGGGCCGCGGCCCGGACGTAGGCGGGGGTGGCGGCGAACTCCTCGGCGACCTCGGCGGCGCGGGCCACCGCCTCCTCCGTCTGCTCGGCCGTGGGCACGGAGACCACCCCCACCGTGCGGCCGTCCCACGGCGAGGTGACCTCCAGGGTGCGCTCGCCGCGCGCCGCGCGCCCGGCCAGCCAGAACGCCTGCGGGGATGTCGTTGACGTCATCACGGTCCGCCCTTCCAAAGCTCTGGAAACCAGCGGCGAAAGGGACGGCACGCCCCTCGCCCGCACCCACCGTAGGCGCTCGACCGCCCGGACTTCTTGTCCGGTTTGTAGCGGCGCGGCGGGCCGACACTGCCATTTGGTAGGGCTGGACAAGGAACCGACGCGCAAGGGGGGACGGGGCCCTTCAGGCCCTGGGGTACCGCCGGGCGGCCACCCCGCTGGCCTTGAGCGCCAGCCACAGCTCCATCCGCAGATCCGGATCGTCCAGGGACCGGTCCAGGATCTCCTCGACGCGCCGCATCCGGTAGCGCAACGTGTGCCGGTGCACCCCCAGATCGGCCGCCGCCGCGTCCCACTGCCCGTGCCGGGAGAGCCAGGCCCGCAACGAGGCCAACAGATCGCCGCGTCCGCTCTTGTCGTGCTCGCGCAGCGACCGCAGCATCCCGTCCGCGAAGGCCCGCACCGCCTCGTCGCCCAGCAGGGGCAGCACGGAACCGACGGCCACATTGTCGTGCTCCACCAGTGTGTCGCCCCGCCGCCTGGCCACCAGCAGGGCCTCCCTGGCCTGTTGGTAGCCGGCGTCGACGCCGGCAAGACCGGTCGGCGCCGACAGGCCGACGACCACGCCGTCCCCGGACTTCGACGCGTGGTCGAGACAGGCGGCGACCGCGCCGCCGCCGTCGGCCAGCAGCAGCACCAGGCCCTCGCCGTCCGGCGCGGCCAGCACCGACTCGCCGGCGCGGGCCGCCGCGCCCTCTATCGCCTGCCCCAGCGCGGTCAGCGCCGCCGGCTCCGCGCCCTCGACGGCCACCACCCGCAGCGGCGCGTCCAGCAGGCCGCCGTACAGCTGGCCGGCGACCGCCCTGGCGTGGTCCGGCTCACCGCTCAGCAACATCCGCAGCACCGCGCCGCCGAGCCGGGACTCGGCCAGCTGGTAGGCCAGCGAGCGCTCCGTCACCAGGGTGAGCAGCGCGACCGCCGCCTGCACCGCGTACCGGCCCGTGGTGCCGAGCGGGGCGGCGGTGCCGATCGCCAGCACGGCGCGGTCCCGCTGCCCGGTGCCGACCATCTGGAGCTCGACGCGGTCCGCCCCCGGCGGCCCGCCGTCCTCGGCCGGCACCGCGCAGACGGTGCTCGCCGGGGCCGGACGGTCGCCCAACCGCCGTACCTCCTCGGCCAACCGCCCCGCCCGGCGCGCGGCCCAACCGGGAGCGACGGCCGTCACGGCGCCCGAACGGTCGCAGAGCGCGGCCCAACCGTCCACCTGCGCCGCCAGCCGCGTCAGCAGCGCCTGCGGCCCCTCGGGCGAGACCGCCGCCCTGGTCAACTCGCGCTGCGCGGCGAAGCCGGCCGTCACCGTGCGGTACTGCTCGGCGGCGATCGCGGCGGAGACCGCCTTGCTGATCGCGATGAACGGGGTGCGCTGCGGCACCTCGAGCAGCGGCAGCCCCGCCTCCCGCACCGCCTGGAGCAACTCGGGGGTGACCTCCGGGTGGTTGACCCCGACGCCGAAGCCGAGCCCGACCACCCCCGCCGCGGTCAGTCGCGCCACATAGGCGCGCATCGCGTCCAGTTCGTCCACCGGAAGCTTGAGCCCGATGGTCAACAACAGCTCGCCGCCGTCCAGAAAAGGCGTCGGATCGGTCATCTCGCTGGTGTGCGCCCACCGCACCTCGGTGTCCAGCCGGTCCTCCCCCGCGCGGACCCGGAGCCGGAGCGCGCTGTGCTGCGTGAGTGCGGCGAGAGTGGGTCGCATATATCACCTAGGGCAGCCGGATCGACGTCACTGGCACCGTATCGTGGCCGGTCACGGCGTCCCACCGGCCCCCGTGACCGGGGCGGCGGGTATCGGCCACCTCCCGACGGCGGCCTCAGCCGAGCCGCAGCAGCACCGGCGGGGTGGGCTCGCCCTCCACCGACGTCATCGACAGCACCGCGTGCCGCGGAGGCACCCGGTGCGCCAACTCCGAGGCGGACCAGCGCTCCCGCTCCACCCGTCGCACCGTCACCGAGTCGGTGGTGGTCTCCCGCCCCGTGAACAGCTTCCGCACCCCGCGCACCGTGCGCCGCACGATGCCGCCGGCGCGGTCCGGGGTTCTGGTGATGTCCTGGTCCTCCGTCCACGCGGTGCCCCAGGCGCGGGCGAAGTGCTCGGCGTCCCAGGTGGTGAGCCCGGAGAACGCCATCCGGCAGCCGACCGCGCCCAGCAGTCCCGCGCGCAGCTCCGCCGGCACGTCGTCCAGGGTGCGCAGCGACAGCACCGCACCCGCGTTGGCGCCCCGCAGCTGGGTGAGGCCGCGCACCGTGCCGGGCGTGATGGCGGCGGTGGCGTCGTCGAGGACCAGGACGGCGAAGAGGGAACGGTCCGGGCGGCTGGTGACCGAGGCGGCGAACTGCGCGAGCAGCAGCCGGGTGATGATCCGGCCCGCCTCCGCGTGCCCGGCGGCCGGCAGGTCGACCCGTACCCGCAGCGGATGGGTGAGCGCGGCCAGCGAGAACGGGGCGCCATCGGACTCGACGGAGAAACCGGCCCGGTCGAGCAGCGCCAACCTGTCGGCGAGCCGCCGGCCGAGGTCGTCGACGCGGCGCGACTGGCGCTGCCGGGAATCCAACTCCCGCTGCTGGTCGTGCGCCCCGGCCAGCGCCAGGTCCTCGCGCAGCGTCGCCAGCAGCGCCGGCGCCCCGTCCAGCATGGCGCGCAGCTCGGGCACGCCAGGCAGCCGGCCGTAGGCCGCGTGGTAGGGGCCGATCAGCTGGATCAGCACTGCGGCGGCCTCCCTGGTCTCCGCCTGGGAGCCGCCGACCAGCGCCTCCCCCAGCAACCCGGCCGCCTCGTCGGTGTCGGCGGCGCCGCCGTAGAGCGCCAGCTGGTGGGTGCTGCGCCGGTCGCCCACCCGCACCAGCACGTCGAAGGCGTGGTCGGGGCCGAGGCCGCTGGCCGCCGTGCCCACCGCGACGACGGCGGCCTGGCCCGTCAGGGCGTGCAGACAGAGCGCCTCGACCACCGGACGCACCACCCGCCCCGTCTTGCCCGCGCCGGGCGGGCCGACGGCCAGCAGCGAGGTGCCGAGCACGGCCGGATCGAGCGCGATGTCCACGGCCCGGTACTCGTAGGGGTTGCGCTCATCGTCCACCCCCGAGCCGATCCGCACCTGGCGGGTGAGCAGATCGTGCTGGGCGGCGCGGACCGGCAGATCCCGCTCGCCCGACGGGTGCGGGAACGCGCCGGCGCCGTGGAGCCGCACGGCCTCGCCGAAGGCCGGCAGCTCCGTCGGCCTGGCCCGCACCGCGCTCCAGGCGTGCGCGATCCTGGCGTAGTCCAGATCGTTCATCGCCCCGTCCCGCACCTCGGCCAGCAGCCGTTCGGCCGCCGCCTCGGCGCCGGCGGCGCGGAGCTCGGTGAAGTCCGTCAGCCGGGCGATCTCGGCCCGCTCCTCGGCACTCCCGGGCGCGCCGTCCCGCGCCAACAGCGCCAGCGGATACCGCCGCCCGACGGCACGCCACCCGCCGAGCCAGCCGAAGAGCAGCAGCAACAGGGCGGTGTAGAGCAGGTAGTACAGGTTGTAGACCACCACATAGGCGGCGGTGTCCCCGTCCTCCCACAACGCCCGCGGCACCACGGCGTCGAGGGGGTCGAGCCAGAACATCCACACCTCGCGGAAGCTGAGCCGCCACACGATCCAGGCCGCGAGGAGGGCGGCGACGGCGCGCAGCGTCCGACCGGGGTCCTGGCGTTCGAGGTCGGGGCGGTGGGACCAGATCCGCAGCACCGTGGGTCGCCAACGTCGCCAGAGCGCCGCCGCGTTGCCCAGCCGGCCGAAGACGTACGCGAGCCCGCACAGCAGCAGCCACTCGTACACGTAGACGGCGGCGAGGCGGGCGCTCATCGAGTCCCAGGACTTGATGCCCATCCAGTCGAGCGGCCGAAGGACCCAGTCGACGTACTCGTTGGCGTACAACGACCAGACGAGCCAAGCCGTCAGGAACGCCAGGAGGGCGCCGCCGTGGAGTTCGCGGTCGCTGGGGCCGTTGGGGTCGTGGGGTGGTTTGGCGATGTGGTCGGCGCGCCAGATGCCGGGGCGGGTGGCGGGGCGTGGCTTGCGCAACCAGCGGGTCAGCGGCGGGACTTCGACCGCCTGCGGCTGGTGGGTCGCCGGCGGCGCCCCGGGGGGCGGGGGAACCACGGGGGTGTGGTCCGCCGTCTCGTGGGGCATGCGCCTCGGCTTCCCGGTACCGTCGCTGTCCATTGATCCCCCATGATGCCGACCGCCGCGCCTGGAACGCCGGTTGTCGTCGCGTCGGAGGGGCCCCGACCGCTTCGCTGACCGTTCGTCCACGGCCAAATCTAGTGCAGCCGTAGCCCTCCCGTGCCGCCCGCCGATCCACCGGTGTGAGGTGCGCGAACGGGCTCTCGAATATGCGAAGGGGCAAGTTGTGCGAAAGCGTTCCCCTGGGACATCCGGTGCGCTACGTTCCTGGCTCATCCCCCAGTCAAGGAAATCCACGGGCGGAACGCCATGACACGCGCCATCTCCCTGCGAGACGTGACCAAGATCTACCCACGGGACGTGGTCGCCGTGGATCGCCTGTCCATGGACATCGGTCCCGGTGAGTTCGTGGTGCTCCTCGGCCCCTCGGGATGCGGCAAGACGACCGTGCTGCGGATGATCGCGGGTCTGGAGGACATCACCTCGGGTGAACTGCTCTTCGACGGCGAGCTGTCCAACGCGATACCGCCCGGTGAACGCCGGTTGGCGATGGTCTTCCAACACTACGCGCTCTACCCGAACATGACGGGCCGTCAGAACATCGACTTCCCGCTGCGCATCGAGTCGCCGCACCAGGACACCACCTCCCGGGTGCGGGAGGCGGCCCGGCTGCTGGGCATCGAGGACCTGTTGGAGCGCTACCCCGGGCAGCTCTCCGGTGGCGAGCGCCAGCGGGTGGCGATGGGACGGGCGATCGTCCGCCGCCCGTCCGCCTTCCTGTTGGACGAGCCGCTCTCCAACCTCGACGCCAAGCTCCGCACCCGGCTGCGCGCCGAGATCGCGACCCTGACCCGGCATCTCGGGGTGACCACGGTCTATGTGACGCACGACCAGGCGGAGGCCATGTCGCTCGGCGACCGGGTGGCCGTGATGCGGGACGGCGTGATCCAGCAGATGGACAGCGCCAGGGTGGTCTACCAACGCCCCGAGAACGTCTTCGTGGCGGCCTTCGTCGGCACGCCCCGGATCAACCTGCTGCGGGCCACGGTGCACGCGCCGCTCGGCGGCCGGATGGGCATCGACTTCGGCACCCAACGCATCGAGCTGCCCCAGCCGTTGTCCGTGGACCACCAGATGCTGCGGGTGCAGATGGGGCGGGAGATCACCGTGGGGCTGCGCTCCGAGGCGGCCAGGATCGCCACCCCGCAGGAGATGCGCCCCACCGAGGCGCTGCTCAACGGTGTGGTGCAGCACGTGGAGTTCCAGGGGCACGAGTCGCTGGTGCATGTGTCGACGGGGGCCCGTCCGGCGCGGGTCGAGGGTCTTGAGGCGCCGCGTCCGCCGGCCAGGCGGTCCCGGGTCGGGCGCCGTTCGCGGCTCGGCGGCTCCGGCGGCCTGGGGCGCCTGCTGGGCCGGCAGCGGACCCCGGCCGGGAGCCCGCGCGAGCCGGCCGAACCGCGCGACCAGGAGTCCGAGGGCCCGCCGGCCACCGCGGCGGGCCGGATCACGGACGGCCTCGTGGTGCGCATCCCGGCCGACGCCCAGCCCCGGCTGGGCGAGCGGGTGCCCCTGCTGGTCGACCTGAACCAGATGTACGTGTTCGACGAGGACGGCCGGCGGATCTGTCCCGCCTCGCCGCGCAGCCCCTCGTTGCAGCCCTGATCGCGCGCGGGCCCCGGGGGCGGGACGCCAGGCGACGAAGTGGCCAAAACCATGCCGCGTTGACTCCGTGGTGGCGCGTGCCCGGGGCGCCGGGCCGGCCCTAGCCTGCGGGGGAAGTGCCCGACGCACCCCCTTCGCGACGAGGAGTCCACTCATGAGCGACACGAACGGAAGGGCCGGAGGTCCCGCTCTCCCCCAGGAGCGCAGGCTGGTCACCGAGATCCCGGGGCCCAGGTCCCAGGAGTTGATGGCGCGGAAGCTGGCCACGGTGGCCGCTGGTGTCGGCACCGTGATGCCGGTCTTCGCCGCCAGGGCGGGCGGCGGCATCGTCGAGGACGTGGACGGCAACCGGCTGATCGACTTCGGCGCCGGGATCGCCGTCACCTCGGTCGGCAACAGCGCCGAAGCCGTGGTGCGGCGCGCCACCGAGCAGCTGAGCCGGTTCACCCACACCTGCGCGATGGTCACCCCCTACGAGGGCTATGTCGAGGTCTGCGAGGAGCTGGCGCGGCTCACCCCCGGTGACCATCCCAAGAAGTCGATCCTGCTGAACTCCGGCGCCGAGGCGGTGGAGAACGCGGTCAAGATCGCGCGCTACCACACCAAGCGGCAGGCGGTGGTGGTCTTCGAGCACGGCTACCACGGCCGCACCAACCTCACCATGGCGCTGACCGCCAAGGACATGCCGTACAAGCACGGCTTCGGCCCGTTCGCGCCGGAGATCTACCGGGTGCCGATGGCCTACCCCTACCGCTGGCTGACCGGGCCCGAACGGTGCGCCGAGGAGGCGGCGGCGCAGGTGATCGAGCAGATCACCAAGCAGGTCGGGGCCGACAACACGGCGGCCATCGTGGTGGAGCCGATCCTCGGCGAGGGCGGCTTCATCGTGCCGGCCCGCGGCTTCCTGCCGCGCGTCGCCGAGTTCGCCAGGGAGCACGGGATCGTGCTGGTCGCGGACGAGATCCAGTCCGGCTTCTGCCGCACCGGACAGTGGTTCGCCTCCGAGGACGAGGGCCTGGTGCCCGACCTGATCACCACGGCCAAGGGCATCGCCGGCGGGCTGCCGCTGGCCGCGGTCACCGGCCGCGCCGAGATCATGGACGCCGCCCATGTGGGCGGCCTCGGCGGGACCTACGGCGGCAACCCGGTGGCCTGCGCCGCCGCGCTCGGCTCGATCGAGACCATGCGCGATCTCGACCTGCCGGCCAGGGCGCGGCGGATCGAGGAGATCATGCTGCCGCGTCTGCGGGCGATGGCCGAACGCTTCCCGGTGATCGGCGATGTGAGGGGCCGGGGCGCCATGGTGGCGATCGAGTTGGTGCGCCCGGGCGGCAAGGACCCCGACCCGGCGACCACGGCGGCCGTGGCGGCGCGCTGCCACCGGGCGGGGCTGCTGGTCCTGACCACCGGCACCTACGGCAACGTGGTGCGCTTCCTGCCGCCCCTGGTGATCGGCGAGGACCTGCTCGGCGAGGGGCTCGACATCCTGGAGAGCGCGCTGGCCGGGAGCTGAGCCGTCCGCCCACCTGGCGGGTCACGCGCCGAGGCCGGGGCGGCGTGGCCCGGCCACGGTGGCGGCGGCCTCGTGCATCGCCAACTCCAGGACGGCGGGGTCGGTCAGCAGACCTGAGCCGTCCGGCGGCACCAACCAGCGGGCGGCCGGGACGGACCGGTCGGGGCGTGGCACCACGATCCAGCTGCCGTGTCCCGCCGCCCGCACCCCGGTGCCGAGCCAGCGGCCCGCGGTGCCGGCGGGGACGAAGAAGCCGACCCGCCGCTGCCGGCCGTCCGCCAGCACGGGCCCGGGGCGGTCGATGATCCGGCCGAGCACATCCAGCGTGGCAAGACCCAGCACGGGCGGCAGGATCAGCACGTCCCACAGCCGCCCCGCGGGCAGCAGGGCCACCCCCTGTGGTTGGCGCTCCCACTCCCATCGGCAGGTCGCCGGGCTGGGCGCCGCGGCGGCCAGCCACTCCAGCGCCGTCCTGGCTCCGTTCTCGTCTCGCATCCCGCGTCCCTTCTGCCGCCGGCCCAGGGCGGGCCGGTTCTCTCCCTCTTCGGTGGAGAGGGCGGCGCGGGTGGATCGTTACGCCACTTCGGTGAGTTTCCGCGAAGGCGGCCGGCGCCGGGCGCGGCTCTCAGACGTCGAGGCTGGCGCCTGGCGGGTCCTCGTCCTCGGGCCGCTCGTCGTCCGGCGGCCCGTCCGGCTCGCCGGAGCCGGGGAGGGGCAGCTGCCAGTAGGCGTACTCGTAGTCGCCGCCCGGCGCGTAGTCGATGCCGAGATCCCGGGCGCCCCGCTCGACGGCTATCCGGAAGGCGACGCTCCGGCTCTCGCCCGGGGGCAGGTCCTCGATGTTGCGGGCGACCTGGTACACCAGGTGCGATTCCACCTCGGTGCCGTTCACCAGGGCCCGGATCGAGTCGTCGAAGACCTCGACCGAGTCGTCCGAGCCGTTGGTGACGTTCACGGTCAGCTCGATCTCGTTGTCGTGGACGCGCCGGGGCTCGTTCATCCGGACGGCGAGACCGTCCTCGAAGACGACCTCCTCGCCCGGCTCCGCGAGGTAGTCGGAGCCGGCGGCGGTCTCCACCCCGATCAGCGTGAGGATCCGGACCACCAGGACCACGGTGAGCGCGACGCCTATCACCGCGCCGCCGACGCCGGACCACAGCCCGCCGAGCGCCGCCGGGCGGTTGGTGGCCGCGCCGCGCTTGGCGCGGCCGGCGCCGATCAGCCCGAAGGCGACGGCGAGGAGGCCGAGGAAGACGGCCAGCGGGCTGAGGAACACCGTCCAGCTGATGGAGGCGGCGACGACGCCGAGGATCAGCGCGGCCAGCCCCGTGCCGTTGCGCGGCAGGATCGGCGGCGGCGGCACGAAGCCCGGGTACCCGGGCGGCGGGTAGGGCAGGTGCGGCGGCTGGTAGCCGCCGGGCGGTGGAGTGGCGCCCTTGGACCAGCCGGGGAACTGCCCGGGCACGGGCGTGCCGGGCGCGGTCGCCGGCCCGGCGGGCGGCGGCGGGGTGGCCGGAGGATCTTCCGTCGGTGGCCGAGTCGGATACGGCGGCTGTTCCTCGGTCACGGCACCTCCACATTCTGCGAGCCCTAACCCTACGGGCCCGTGAGCGCCCCGTAAGCCCCGCCTACCATGAGCGCAGGTCGAATCCGAGGAGGCGTCTTGTCCCAGCTGCCGGAACCCCCCGCCACCGGCGGTGATCTCGCCGCGTTCGTCGCCGGGCTGCCGAAGGCCGAGCTGCATGTGCACCATGTGGGCTCGGCCTCGCCCCGGATCGTCGCCGAGCTGGCGGCCCGCCACCCGGACTCGCCGGTGCCCAAGGACCCGGAGAGGTTGGCCGAGTTCTTCACCTTCCGCGACTTCGCGCACTTCATCGAGATCTACATCTCCGTGGTCAGCCTGATCAAGACCCCGGAGGACGTGCGGCTGTTGACCTACGAGGTGGCCAGGGACATGGCCAGGCAACGGATTCGCTACGCCGAACTGACCGTCACGCCCTACTCGTTGGCGCTGCGCGGCATCGCCGACGAGGCGATCGTGGAGGCGATCGAGGACGCCAGGATGACGGCCGAGCGGGATCTGGGCGTGGTGCTCCGCTGGTGCTTCGACATCCCGGGCGAGCTGGGTCTGCCCGCCGCCGAGGGCACCTTGGCGTGTGCGCTGGGGCAACAGCCGGACGGGCTGGTCTCGTTCGGTCTCGGCGGGCCGGAGCAGGGGTGGCCGCGCGCGCTGTTCAAGCCGGTCTTCGACCAGGCGATCGCCGCCGGGCTGCGCAGCGTGCCGCACGCGGGGGAGACCACCGGGCCGGAGACGGTGTGGGACGCGCTGACCTCGCTGCGCGCCGAGCGGATCGGACACGGCATCAGCTCCGCCCACGACCCGGAGCTGCTGGCCCATCTGGCGCGCGAACGGATTCCGTTGGAGGTCTGCCCGACGTCCAACGTGGCGACGGGCGCCGTGTCCTCGCTGGCCGAGCACCCGCTGCCGCGCCTGGTCGAGGCGGGCGTGCCGGTGACGATCAACAGCGACGACCCGCCGATGTTCGGTACCGACCTGTGCCAGGAGTACCTGGTCGCGGCGCGGCTGTTGGGCCTGGACGAGGCCGGCGTCGCCGGCCTGGCGAGGAACGCGGTGGCCGCGTCGTTCCTCGACCCGGCCGGCAAGTCCAGGCTGACCGCCGAGATCGACGACCACCTCGCCACATGGGCGCGGTGATCGCGGTCGCCCACCGGGGCGATCCCTACCGGGTCAGGGAGAACACCCTGCCCTCCTTCACCTCCGCCGCCGAAGCGGGCGCGGACTCGGTGGAGCTGGACGTGCGGACCACGGCGGACGGCGTGCCGGTGGTGCTGCACGACGCGACGCTCAGCCGGCTGTGGGGCCATGACGCGCCGGTCGCGGCGCTGACGGCCGCCGAGGTGCGGCGGCTCACCGGCGGCGGGGTGCCCACCCTCGCGGAGGCGTTGGCGCACTGCGCTGAGCTGGGCGTGCGGGTCCTGCTCGACCTGCCGGAACGTTCCCCCGAGCGGGCGCGGGCGGTGGTCGACGAGGTGCGGGCCGCTGGCTCGGCCGCCCGGGTCTGGTACTGCGGGGATCCCGGGGCGCTGCGCGCGGTACGCCGCGCCGAGCCGGACGCGGAGATCGCGCTCACCTGGAAGCGGACGGCCGCGCCGCGCCCCTCGCTGCTGACCGACGTCCGGCCGCGCTGGCTCAACTACCCGCTGGGGCAGGTGACTCGGGACCGGGTGGACTGGACGCTGGACGCCGGCTACCAGGTCGCGGCCTGGGTGGTCGACAGCCGCCGCACGATGCGGCGGCTCCGCGACCTGGGCGTCACCGTGATCATGAGCAACCGCGTCGCCACGCTCCGCGCCGTCGTCGACGCCCCGCCCCGGGCGCTGGAGGCCAGGGGCGGGGCGGTGCCCTGACGCCGGAACCCCACGCCCGGGACGGGAGCCGCACCAGCACCGAACGACCCAAGCCGCTCCCGGACCTCGCCCCCCGGGCCGGGGTGGTGGCCCGGGGCGGGCCGCAACGGCTACAGCGCGGTCATCACATGCTTGATCCGCGTGTAGTCCTCCAGCCCGTAGGCGGAGAGGTCCTTGCCGTAGCCGGACTTCTTGAAGCCGCCGTGCGGCATCTCGCCCACCAGCGGGATATGGGTGTTGATCCAGACGCAGCCGAAGTCCAGCGCCTTGGACATCCGCATGGCGCGCGCGTGGTCCTTGGTCCAGACCGAGGAGGCCAGGCCGTACTCGACGCCGTTGGCGAACTCCACGGCCTGGGCCTCGTCCGTGAAGGACTGCACGGTGATCACCGGCCCGAAGACCTCGCGCTGCACGATCTCGTCGTCCTGTGCGCAGCCGGCGACGACCGTCGGCGCGTAGAAGTAGCCGCGCTCCCCCACCCGGTGGCCGCCGGTGGTCACCTTGGCGTGGGCGGGCAGCCGCTCGATGAAGCCGGAGACCTTCGCCAGGTGGTCGGCGTTGTTGAGCGGGCCGTAGGCGCAGTCGGGGTCCGACACGTCGCCGGTGCGGACCTCGGCGGCGGCCTCGGTGAGCGCCTGGACGAAGGCGTCGTGGTGGGAGGCGTGCACCAGGACCCGGGTGGCGGCGGTGCAGTCCTGGCCGGCGTTGAAGAAGCCGGCGTCCCTGATGCCCTCGACGGCGGCGGCCAGGTCGGCGTCCTCGAAGATGACGCAGGGCGCCTTGCCGCCCAGCTCCAGGTGGACCCGCTTGAGGTCGGCCGCGGCGCTGGTGGCCACCTCCGTGCCGGCGCGGACCGAGCCGGTGATGGAGACCATGGCGGGGATGGGGTGCTCCACCATCAGCCGGCCGGTGTCCCGGTCGCCGCAGACCACGTTGAAGACGCCCTTGGGCAGGATCTCACCGAGCAGTCCGGCGACATAGGAGAGGGAGGCGGGGGTGGTGTCGGACGGCTTGAGGACCACGGTGTTGCCGGCCGCCAGCGCGGGGGCGAACTTCCAGACCGCCATCAGCAGCGGGTAGTTCCACGGCACCACCTGGGCGCAGACCCCGACGGGCTCACGTCGCACGAAGGAGGTGAGCCCCGCCAGGTACTCGCCGGCTGACTTGCCCTCCAGCATCCGGGCGGCGCCGGCGAAGAAGCGGATCTGTTCGAGCATCTGCGGGAGTTCCTCGCCGCGGGTCAGCTCCAGGGGCTTCCCGGTGTCGCGACACTCGATGGACAGCAGCTCGTCGGCGTTCCGCTCCAGCGCGTCGGCGACGCGCAGCAGCGCCAGCTGGCGGTCCGCCGGGGTGGCGTCCCGCCAGGCGGGGAAGGCCGCCTCGGCGGCGGCCATCGCCGCGTCCACGTCGGCGGTGCCGGAGAGCGGCGCCGTGGTGTACGGGGTGCCCGTGGTCGGGTCGATCACCTCGCTGACCCGCCCGTCGGCAGCCTCCCGGAACTCCCCGTCGATGTAGTTGCGCACGCGGCGCGGCTCGGTGCTCACGGAGCCCTCCTGCCTTCCCGGTCCGATGGCTTGGAACGCTCACCCTATGCCCAGGACCCCCGCGCACAACACCGCCACCGACGATAGATCCGACGCCTGGAGTGGCCAGATCCAGGAAAATCGCCACCCAAACCCTGATCGAAAGGAATTTCTTACGTCACGGCCGGGTGGCCGTGCACCGTCCGGAGGATTCTTCGCACCGGTCGTCGCGTCGCGGTCCGCTTTGGGAAGGGGGGTGTGTCAGCGTGCAGGGGTGCCGTGAACGGCCGGACGCCCTCCCGTTCGGCGGGCGGGCGACGGCCGGCCATTCCAGCGGAAGGTGCCCCACCCATGGCCCCACCCGACGACCACGTGCTCTGGGCGCGCGACCTGGAGTACGCCCACCGTGGCTCACCCGCCCTCCTCGGCGTATCCCTCGGGGTGCGGCAGGGCGAGATCCTCGCCGTCACCGGCCCACGGGGGGCGGGGAAGACCACACTGCTGTCCTGCCTCAGCGGCCAACTCCGCCCCCAGGGTGGGGAGGTGTGGTTCAACGGGGTCCCGGTGCACGAGCTGGCGCCGGCCTCGCGGGACCGGCTGCGCCGGGACCGCTTCGGCTGGGTGGGGGAGAGCCCGCAGCTGGTGCCCGAGCTGACCGCCTGGGAGAACGCGGCGCTGCCCCTGCTGCTGGCGGGTGTGCCGGGGCGGCAGGCCCGCAAGACCGTGACGGAGTGGCTGGAGCGGCTGGACATCGCCGAGTGCGCCAGGACGCGGCCCGCCGGGCTTCGCCAGGCGCAGCGTCAACGGGTCGCGCTGGCCCGGGCGTTGGCGCACAAGCCGGAGGTGCTCTTCGCGGACGAGCCCACCGCCCCGCTGCACCGCGCCGACCGGGCGCAGGTGCTGCGCACCCTGACCACGGCGGGCCGCACGCACGCCATCACGGTGGTGCTGGCCACCCACGACCCGGAGGTCGCCACCCTGGCCGACCGCACGCTCAGCCTGGTCGACGGCCACACCAGCGCCGCTCCCGAGGCCGTCGAGGATGACATCACATGCTCGCTCTCCGGCTAGCCCGAGGTTCGGACCCGGCGGCGCTCGCCCGTCGGCTGCTGCTCGCCTCGGCGGCGGCCGGCGTCGGGTTCCTGCTGCTCAGCGCCCTGGCGCGGGCCGCCGCTCACCCCGAGGACGGCCGGCTCGCCGGGCTGCGGCTGCTGTGGTGCCTGGTGCCGCTGGCCGCCACCGCGCAGTTGGCGGTGGCCGTGGCCAGGGCCGATCCGGCGGCGCGACCCCGTTCGGGCCTCGACACCGCGGGGCACGGCCCGGCGCGGACCCCGGTGCTGGCCGCGATCTCCACGGCGGTGGCGGGGCTGTTGGGCAGCGCGCTGGCCCTGTTGGTCTTCCTGCATCTGCGCGGCGACCTGTCGGGGCTGCCGTTCGACGGGGCGGCGACCGGCCCGTTGAACGGGGGCGGTTCGCTGCCGCTGGGGGCGGCGTTGACCCTGCTGGCGGTGGCCCCCGCGACGGCGGCGGGCGCGTCGGCGCTCGGGCTGCGCGGCACGGCGGTGGCCGCGATGCCGGCGCCGGCGGGGCTGCCGTGGGGCACCGCGCTGATCGCCGGCGGCCTCGCCCTCGGCACGTTGACCGGCGAGCCGACGGCCGAGGCGGCGGACGGCTGGCTGCCGCTGCCCGACCCGCTGGACACCATGCCCTTCGGGGTGGTCGGCGGTTGGCTGCTGATCGCCGCCGGAGTGGTGCTGACCGGCCCAGGGCTCGTCTATCTGGCCGGGCAGGCGCTGTCGGCCCACCGGCCGGGGGCGCTGCGGCTGCTCGCCGGGCGCGGTTTGACGGAGGAGGCCAGGCGCCTGGGCCGGCCGGTCGCCGCGCTCACCGTCACGGTGGGTGCCGTGCTCGCCGCCGGTGAGCTGGGCGCCCTCGGGGACTTCGGGCTCTTCGGGACGCTGGGCCTGACGGTGGTCGCGGCCGGCACGCTGGGCAGCGTGCTCACCGTGGCGGAGCAGATCAGGGCGGAACGCCGGCCGGCGATGACCAGCCTGGTGCGCGTCGGCACGGGGCGACGGGCGCTGCGCCTGGTGGTGGCGGCGCGCTGCGCCGCCCTGGTCGCGGTCTTCGGCCCGCTGGCCTGGCTCACCGCAGAACTCCTGACGCTGGCCGCCCGCCACTGAACGCGCGCCGGCCCCCCGGGCGCCGTTGCCCGGGGGGCCGGTGGTCGCCCTTCCGGCTCAGGCGCCGGGGAGCGCCAGGAACGGCGGGAACGGAGCGTCGGCCACCGTGCCCTTGCCGACCCGGACCGGCAGCAGCGGAACGCCGACCACGCCGTCGGGCAGTGTCACCTTCGCCAGGTAGTGTCCCGGCGACACATGCGCGAAGCCGAACCAGCCCGAGCCGTCGGCCCGCGCCACCCGCTCCTCGCCGCGGCCGAGCGGGATCAGGGTGACCTCGGCGCCGTCCAGCGCGGTGCCGTCCCGCAGGGCCAGCTCGCCGGTGACATGGCCCTCCTGCGGCGTGGACTTCCACGCCATGTCGGGCACCTCGGCGCGCTCGGCGAACGGCGCGTCCGCGCCGGTGGTCAACGCCTCGGCCAGCGCGCCGCGTTCGGCCTCCGGGGTGGATTCGGGGACGTCGATGGACGCGGTGGCGTAGGAGTAGCCGCTCCAGCCGGCGACGGTGTTGCCCGCCGCCGTGGGGGCCAGCGCCTCCTTGGCCTGCTGGACGCTGTCGGCCACCGAGTTGAGGTAGAGCGCGGGCCCGTTGACGGCCTGCCGGTCGCCCTGCGCGTCGGCCAGGAACTCCGACCACTCGCTGTACATCTCGGCCTGCTCGGGCTCCCAGTTCCGCTTGTAGTTCATGGCCACGACGGTGTCCATGATCCCCTCGTCCAGCCAGCCGTCCCAGTCCTGGAGGACCTCACCGTAGGTGCGGGTGTTCTCGAAGCCCCCGACCCGGCTTGGGCCATGGCCGTAGGTGATGGCGTCCATGGAGAGCCTGGCCTGCGGGTTCTCCTCCCAGATGCCCAGGTAGAGGCGGCGCACCAGCCCGGTGACCTGGTCCCTGCGCCAGTCGGACCACTGCGCGTCGGACGGCTCGGGCACGTCGTCCCGGCCGGTGGCGTGCTGGAACCTGGCCACCGAGACGTCGTTGTAGCCCCAGTCGCTGTGGGTGGTCTCCGAGCTGCCGTCGGGGTAGCGGACGTAGTCCAGGTTGATCCCGTCGACGTCGTACTCGCGGACGATGCTGCGCACCGCGGACTCGATGTAGTCGACGGCCGCCGGGTGGCCCGGGTCGATGTAGGCGTTGGCGCCGCTGAACTCGGTGCCGTCCGCCTTCTTGTTGAGCCAGCGTTCGGCGCCCTCGGCCGTCGGGCCGTGCTGGTTGAAGACGTGGTCGGGCGAGGTGGGCGGAGTGGCGCTGTTCCAGAGGGTGTTGACGTTCACCCAGGCGTGCACCTCAAGCCCGGCGGCGTGCGCCTGCTCGATGACCTCGTCCAACGGGTCGTAGGGCGCGGGGTCGATGGCCGCGTCGGTGCGCGGGTAGAGCGCGCGGTTGCAGAAGCAGTCGTAGCGGCGGGCGGTCTGCACGATCAGGGCGTTGGCGTTGACGGCCCGCGCGTCCTCGATCAGCGTGCTGACCTGGTCCGGGCTGTAGATGCCCGCGTTGAACGCGTCGACCCAGTAGCTGCGCCACTGTTCGGGCGGCGCCTGGTCGGCCTGGGCCGGTGCCGCGACGACGGCGCCGCCGAACAGCAGGCTGAGACAGGCGAGAAGGGTGAGCAGAGTCCGTCTCATACGGGGATCTCCAGGAGAGGTGTGACGACAGCAGCCGACAATTTACTTCGCCAACGTGACCCCGTATAGACGAAAACTTTCACCTTCTCAGGAACTTTCTAGCGGACCCCGTCCGAGAGTTGATCGACCGTCGGCGTCTCGGCCGGACGAGGGGGCAGCGGCACCACCTCGTCGGGGTCGAAGGAGAGGCCCACCCGCTCCCCCTCCTCCGGGGCGGCGCGCAGTGGACAGGATGCCTCCACCAGGGGCCCCGAGGAGTCGGTCCTGATCAGCAACAGCACATGATCGCCACGGAAGGTGCGCGCGTGCACGGTGCCGGTGAGTCCGCTCGCCTCAACCGGCGTCAACAGGACCCCGGAGGGGCGCACCAGCACCTCCCGCACGCCTGGCGCCGTGTCGGCCGGCACCGGCAGCACGCCCCAGGGCGAGGCGGCCCCGCCGTCGCCGACGGTGGTCTCGACCACGTTGCGGAAGCCGAGGAAGCGGGCCACGAACGCGTCCGCCGGCCGCCGCCACACCTCGTCCGGCGTGCCGGCCTGCACCACCCGGCCGTCCCGCATCACCGCCACCCGGTCGGCGAGCGCGAACGCCTCGCCCTGGTCATGGGTGACGGCCAGCACCGTCGTGCCCAACCGGCCGAACAGCTCCCGCAGCTCCAACACCAGCCGCTCCCGCAGATCACGGTCCAGCTGGCCCAGCGGCTCGTCCAACATCAGCAGCCGGGGGTCAGGCGCCAACGCGCGGGCCAGCGCCACCCGTTGCTGCTCCCCGCCGGAGAGCGTGGCCACCGCGCGGCGCCCGGCGCCCGGCAGCCCGACCAGCTCCAGCAGCTCGGCCACCCGGCGCGCCGCCTCGGCCTTCCCGGTGCCCCGCACCCGCAGGCCGAAGGCGATGTTGCCGGCCACGTCGCGCTGCGGGAACAGCTGGTGGTCCTGGAACATCAGCCCCAGGCCCCGCCGGTGCGCCGGCACCCCCGCCTGGTCGCGCCCGGCCAGCCGCACCGTGCCACCGTCGACCGGGATCAGCCCGGCGACCGCCCGCAGCAGGGTGGACTTGCCGCTGCCGCTCGGCCCCAGCACACAGACCGTCTCCCCCTCGGCCACCCCCAGCGCCACCGAGCGCAGCGCCGAGCGCTCGCCGTAGCGCACACTCACACGATCGAGTTCCAGCAGACTCACCCGTGACTCCCAGCCATCAGAAGGTTCCGGCGGAACGACTGGGCGTCAGCCGCTCCAGCAGCAGCAGGACGACGGTGCACACCAGCATCAGGATCACGCTGAGCGCCATCGCCTGTCCGTAGTTCAGCTCCCCCGCGCGACCCAGCAGCCGGGCCACCGCGACCGGCAGCGTCGGCTCGTCGGGGCGGGCGATGAAGACCGTGGCCCCGAACTCGCCGAGCGAGACGGCGAAGGCGAACCCCGCCGCCACCAGCAACGCCCGCCTGACCAGCGGCAGATCCACCTCCCGCCAGACCCGCGCCGGCGAGGCGCCCAGCACCGAGGCCGCCTCCCGCAGCCGGTCGTCCACCGCGCGCAGCACCGGCAGCAGCACCCGCACCACGAACGGGACCCCCACCAGCGCCTGCGCCAGCGGCACCAGGATCCAGGAGGACCGCAGGTCCAACGGCGGCTCGTCCAGCGCGATCAGGAAGCCGAAGCCCACCGTCACGGCCGAGGTGCCCAGCGGCAGCATCAGCAGCGCGTCGAACCCCCGGGTCAACCGGCTCGCCCGCCGGGTCAGGGCGATCGCGGCGCAGCCGCCCACCACCACCGCGATCACCGTGGCCACGGCGGCGAAGCGCAGCGAGTTGCCGACCGCCTCCCAGGGCGCGACCAGAAACGTGCCATCGGCGTGCGCCAGCGCCCGGTAGTGCGCGAACCCATAGCCGTCGGGCCCGGAGAGCGAACGTTCCACCAGCACCCCGAGGGGCAGCGCCAGCAGCAGCCCGATGGTGGTCAACACCCCGGCCAGCAGCGCCCACTGCCCGGCGCCGCGCGGCCGGTGGGAGGTGGACGCCGGATCGACGAGGGCGAGCGCCGTCTCCCGCCGCCGGGTGATCAGCCGGTGCGCCACCAGCAGCGCGACCACCGCCGCCAGCTGGAGCAGGGTGAGCACCGACGCGGTGGACAGCCGCAGCAGCTGCGCGGTCTGCCGGTAGATCTCCACCTCAAGCGTCGCGTGCCGGGGCGAGCCCAGGATCTGGATCACCCCGAAGGAGGTGAAGGTGAAGAGGAAGACCATCAGCCCGGCGGCGGCCACCGACGGCACCAGCGCCGGCAGCGTCACCCGCCGCCACGCGGTGAGGCGGCTGGCGCCCAGCACCCGCGCCGCCTCCTCCTGCCGGGGGTCGAGCTGCGCCCACAGCCCGCCCACCGTCCGCACCACCACCGCGTAGTTGAAGAAGACATGGGCCAGCAGAATCGCCCACACCCCGTTGTCCAGCCGCACCCCCCAGGTGGTGTCCAACAGCCCACCGCGCCCCAGCAGGGCCAGAAAGGCGGCCCCTGTGACCACCGTGGGCAGCACAAAGGGCACGGTGACGGCCGCGTGCAGCAGCCGCTTCCCAGGGAAGCTGAGGCGGGCGAAGACATAGGCACCCGGCAGCGCCAGGGCGAGCGTCAACGCGGTGGACGCCGCCGCCTGCCAGCAGGTGAACCACAGCACCTTCCTGGTGCTCTCGTCGCCCAGCACCTCGCCGAGCTGGCCCCACTGCCAACTCCCGTCCACCAGCAGGCCCCTGGCCACGATGGCGGCCACCGGGTAGCCGAAGAAGACCGCGAAGAACACCAGCGGCACCGCCAGCAGCGCCGCCCTGGTCAGGGTCGACCTGGTCACCTGACGACCAGGTCGGTCCACTCGTCGATCCACTCCTCGCGACGCTCGGCGATCTCCTCGGGCGCCACCTCGCGCAGGTTCTCGACCGGCTCGGCGTAGCGGGTGAACTCCTCGGGCAACTCGGCGTCCTGCCGCGCCGGATGGACGAACATGTTCAGCGGCATGTCCTCCTGGAACTCCAGGCCCAGCAGGAAGTCCAGCAGCGCCCTGCCGCCCTCCGGGTTGGCGGCGCCGTCCAGCAGCCCCGCGAACTCGATCTGCCGGAAGCAGGTCTCCGTCGACACCCCGGTGGGCGCCTCCTCCGGCCGGTCCTCGCCGCCGTAGACCACACCGGCCGGCGGGCTGGTGGCATAGGAGACCACCAGCGGCTTGTCACCGCCCTGACCGGCGCCCGAGAAGCGCTCGTTGTACGCCTGCTCCCAGCCGTCGACGACCTCGACGCCGTTCGCCCGCAGCCGCTCCCAGTACCCGGTCCAGCCGTCCCCGTCCTCGCCGAACTCGGCGACGGTGGCCAGCAGGAAGCCGAGCCCGGGCGACGAGGTGGCGGCGTTCTGCACCACCAGCAGGTCGGCGTACTCGGGCTCGGCCAGCTCCTGGAGGGTCAGCGGCGGTTCGAGCTCGTGCTCGGCGAAGTAGGCGCGGTCGTAGTTGACGCAGATGTCGCCGGTGTCCATCGGCGTCACCCGGTGCTCGTCGTCCAGCCGCAGCTCGGCGGGCACCTGGTCCAGACCCGCCGCCTCGTACGGCTCGAAGACGCCCTCGTCCAGCGCGCGGGAGAGCAGCGTGTTGTCCACGCCGAAGAGCACGTCGCCCTGCGGGTTGCCCTTGGACAGCACGGCCTGGTTGACCATCACCCCGGCGTCGCCGGCCCGCAGCAGCTTCACCCGGTAGCCCGTCTCCTCGGTGAACGCCTCCAACACCTCGTCCGAGACCAGGAACGACTCGTGGCTGACCAGCACGACCTCCGTGCCCCCCGAGCCCTTGTCCGAGCTGTCCGAACCGTCGGAACCACAGGCGGTGAGGGCGCCGAGACCGAGGGCGAGCAGGGCGGCGGTGGCCCGGTGAATGCTGCTGCGCTGCATGGTGTCGCTTTCTTAACGCGGGCAGACGCGAGCAGCATGAGAGGAAGTCCGAACTTCCTACCCAGCATGACCTGGGCGAGGTTCGAGGGTCTGCGGCCGGTGCCGCACTCTCAGCGCTGCGAGCGCTCCCCTGTCGGATGACGCACACCCCGTGTGTGCGCTTGTGCAAGTGTTCGAAGGGCCACGATAGCAGCCGCCGCCGACACCAGGACGGTCAGCGTTCGGCAGCCGCCAACTGCCCGCAGGCGCCCTCGATCTCCTGCCCCCTGGTGTCCCGCACCGTCACCGGCACACCACGCGCCTCAAGCGCCGCGACAAAGGCCCGCTCGTCCTCGGGCCGCGAAGCCGTCCACTTGGAGCCGGGCGTCGGGTTCAACGGGATGAGGTTGACGTGGGCACCGCGCCCCCTGAGCATCTTGCCCAGCAGATCGGCCCGCCAGGCCTGGTCGTTGATGTCCCTGATCAGGGCGTACTCGATGGAGATCCGCCGCCCGGAGCGCTCCGCGTAGTCGGAAGCGGCGTCCAGCACCTCGCGCACCTTCCAGCGGGTGTTGACCGGCACCAGCGTGTCCCGCAGCTCGTCGTCCGGCGCGTGCAGCGACACCGCGAGACGGCAGCTGAACCCCTCGTCCGTGAACCGCCGCATCGCCGGCACCAGGCCCACCGTGGAGACCGTGATCCCGCGCTGGGAGAGGCCCACCCCGTCGGGCGCCTCGTCCGTGAGCCGCCGGATGGCGCCGACCACCCGCTTGTAGTTGGCCAACGGCTCGCCCATGCCCATGAAGACGATGTTGGAGAGCCGCGCCGGGCCGCCCGGCACCTCGCCGTCCCGCAGCGCCCTGGCCCCGTCCACGATCTGGTGCACGATCTCGGCTGTGGAGAGGTTCCGGTCGAGCCCCGCCTGCCCGGTCGCGCAGAACGGGCAGTTCATCCCGCAGCCGGCCTGTGAGGAGACACACATGGTGACCCGCTCCGGATAGCGCATCAGCACGGACTCCACCAGGGTGCCGTCGTGCAGCCGCCACAGCGTCTTCCGGGTGGCGCCCCCGTCACAGCTGATATGCCGCACCACGCTCATCAGGGAGGGGAGCAACTCCCCCGCCAGCCGCTCACGCGCGGCGGCGGGGATGTCCGTCCAGCTCGTGGGGTCGTCCGAGAGCCGGGCGAAGTAGTGCCGCGACAGCTGCCGCGCGCGGAACGGCTTCTCGCCCAGCGCCGTCACCGCCTCCCGGCGTTCGGCCGGGGTGAGATCGGCGAGGTGCCGGGGCGGCTTCTTGGCCCCACGCGGCGCGACGAAGGTGAGTTCTCCTGGTACAGGCATGATGCCTCCAGTGTCGCAGACTCAGGCCGGGCGCCGACCGGGCCACCGGGGCCAGGACATGGGCGCCCGGTGCCGCCTCAGCCGGCGCCGACGAAGACCAGCAGCAGGAGCCAGGCGACGGGCGCCGTGGGCAGCAAAGAGTCCAGGCGGTCCATGATCCCGCCGTGTCCTGGCAGCAGCGTGCCCATGTCCTTGATGCCCAGGTCACGCTTGATCATCGACTCGCCCAAGTCCCCCAGGGTCGCGCTGATGGCGACCCCGAGACCGAGCAGCACGCCCTGCCACCAGGTGCCGTCGTCGATCAGCGTCGCCATGGACACCGCGCCGGCCACCGTGGCGAAGAGCACCGCGCCGGCCAGCCCCTCACGCGTCTTCCCCGGGCTGATCCTGGGCGCCAGCTTCCTCCGGCCGAACCGCCAGCCCACCGCGTAGGCGCCGGTGTCGCTGACCACGGTGAGAAGTATGAAGACCAGCACCCGCCGGTGTCCGTCGTCCGCGGCCAGCATCAGCGCGACAAAGGTCGCCAGGAACGGCACATAGAAGGCGGCGAAGACCCCGGCAGTGACATCCCGCAGATAGTTCTCAGGGGACTGGAACATGCGCCAGAGCAACACCGCCAGCACCGTCAGCGCCATGGCGGACCAGGCGCCCTCGGCGCCCTCAAGATAGCCGGCGACCACCATGGCCACCCCGCCCGCGGCCAACGGGGGCAGCGGCACCCGCAGTTGCTTGCGCTCGGCGAGGCGGGTGGACAGCTCCCACAGGCCGACGACCACGGCTGCGGCTATCACCACGAGGAAGGCCGGCTTGTAGGCGAAGAGCACGGCCAGCACGACCGCGCCGAGCGCCACCCCCACCGCCACGGCGGCGCGGAGGTCGCGGCCCGCGCGCTTCCGCTGCGGAGGGCCGGGGGGCCTGGCCGGCGGCGACTGCCCGGTGGCCGGGGACGACCCCCGGGTTGATTCATTCACGGATGACAGCGTCTTTCTCGGTCCTGATCGGTCGTGCTCGCAACTGAGCCCGTTTCACACCCGATCGGTCAGACTTCGAGCAGCTCGGCTTCCTTGTGCTTGAGCAACTCGTCGACCTGCGCCACATGCTTGGCGGTGGTCTCGTCCAACTCCTTCTCACCGCGCCGGCCCTCGTCCTCGCCGACGTCGCCGTCCTTGATCGCCTTGTCGATCAGTTCCTTGGCCTTGCGCCGCACCCCGCGAATGGAGATCTTGGCGTCCTCGCCCTTGGTCTTGGCGACCTTGATGTACTCCCGGCGGCGCTCCTCCGTCAGATCGGGGAAGACCACGCGGATGATATGACCGTCGTTGGTCGGGTTGACCCCCAGATCCGAATCCCGGATCGCCTGCTCGATATTGCGCAGCGCGCTCTTGTCGAACGGGGTCACCACCGCCATCCGCGCCTCCGGCACGGAGAACGACGCCAGCTGGTTGATCGGGGTCATGGTGCCGTAGTACTCGGCCACGATCTTGTTGAACATCGCCGGGTGGGCTCGGCCGGTGCGGATCGCCGCCAGATCCTCCTTGACGACCACGACCGCCTTCTCCATCTTCTCCTCGGCTTCGAGGAGGGCTTCTTCGATCACCACGTGCTCCTGGTTCGATGTGTGGGGGCGTGACGGGCCGTCAGGCCCGCTGGCCCTGGCTGTTGACGAGCGTGCCGATCTTCTCACCCTTTACCGCACGGGCGATATTGCCCTCCGCGAGCAGTTCGAAGACAAGAATCGGCAGTTGGTTGTCCCGGCACAGGGTGATCGCGGTGGAGTCGGCCACCCGGAGATCCCGGGTGATCACCTCGCCGTAGTCCAGCGCGTCGAACTTCACCGCGTCCGCGTTGCGGGCCGGATCGGAGTCGTACACCCCGTCCACCCCGTTCTTTCCCATCAGCAGCGCCTCGGCATGGATCTCCAGGGCCCGTTGGGCGGCCGTGGTGTCGGTGGAGAAGTAGGGCATGCCCATGCCGGCGCCGAAGATCACGACGCGCCCCTTCTCCAAGTGCCGCACGGCGCGCAGCGGAATGTACGGCTCCGCGACCTGCCCCATGGTGATGGCGGTCTGCACCCGGGAGTCGATGCCCTCCTTCTCCAGGAAGTCCTGGAGGGCCAGGCAGTTCATCACCGTGCCCAGCATCCCCATGTAGTCGGAGCGCGCCCGGTCCATCCCGCGCTGCTGCAGCTCGGCGCCACGGAAGAAGTTCCCGCCGCCGATCACCACCGCGATCTGCGCACCGTCGCGCACCACGGCCGCGATCTCTCTGGCCATCTTGTGCACGACATCGGGATCGACACCGAGCCCACCGCCGCCCGCGAATGCCTCACCCGACAGCTTCAGCAGAAATCGGCGGGGTTTGTTGTCGTCCTGGTTCATGGAACTCTCCTCGTGCACACGCCAAGGAGGCCACTGCCAGCGGACCTTACGGTTCCCCTGCCCGGCAATGGCCTCCTCGTCACAACTGCGGTCGCCCCGGTCGTCGCGAAGCGTCGCGCGGCCGGACGGCCTTCCGCCCGACAATAGCCGGGTACCGTCCGCCGTGCGGCGGACGGCGCGTCCCGGGACGTCGCGTAGCGCCGGATCAGGCCCCGACGCGGAAGCGCGCGAAGCCCTGGAGGCTGACGCCGGCCTCGGTCAGGATCTTCTGCACCGACTTCTTGTTGTCCTTGGCGAACGGCTGGTCCACCACCACGTGCTCCTTGAAGAAGCCGTTGATCCGGCCGTCCACGATCCTGGAGAGGGCGGCCTCCGGCTTGCCCTCCTCGCGCGCGGTGGCCTCGGCGATGCGGCGCTCGTTCTCCACCACGTCGGCGGGCACCTCGTCGCGGCTCAGGAAGCGCGGCGCGAAGGCGGCGATGTGCTGCGCGAGATCCTTGGCGACCTCGGCGTTCTCGCCGTCCAGCTGGACCAACACGCCCACCTGCGGGGGCAGGTCGGGGCTGGTGCGGTGCAGGTAGCTGGCCACATAGCCGCCGGTCAGCCGCGCGAAGCGGTCCAGCACGATCTTCTCGCCCAGGGTGGCGTTGGCCTCGTCGACCAGCACCTGGACGGTCTTGCCCGGCTCGATCTCGGAGCCGAGGAGCGCCTCGATGTCGGCCGGCGCGGTCGCGAAGACGTGGTCGGCGACCTGCTGGGCCACCGCCTGGAACTTGTCGCCCTTGGCGACGAAGTCCGTCTCGCACTTCAGCTCGACCAGCACGCCCGAGGCGTTGTCGTCGGCGAGAACGACGACGACGGCGCCGTTCTCCGCCGTGCGGCTCTCGCGCTTGGCCACGCCCTTCTGGCCCTTGACGCGCAGGATCTCCACGGCCTTGGTGACGTCGCCCTCGGCCTCGTCCAGCGCCTTCTTGCAGTCCATCATGCCGGCGCCGGAAAGCTCACGGAGCTTCTTGACGTCGGCGGCGGTGAAGTTCGCCATGGTTACGTGATTCTCTTCCCGGATCTCGTCGTTGGGGTCGCTCGGCGTGCAGTCGCCGCACCGACCGGAGACGGCGGTGCGGGGGCCGATCTGACTCCCCGCACCGCCTCATGCTCTTCAGCTGTCGTGCCACGGGCCCGCCAGGGGCCCTCGGCGCGCCGGACTCGTCAGGCGGACTCGCCGGCGGGCTGCGCCTCGGCGGCCGGCTCACCCTCGGCGGCGGGCGCCGCCTCGGCGACGGGCTCGGCCACGGCGGGAGCGGCCTCCGCAGCGGGGGCCTCGGCCTCGGCGGAAGCCTCGGCCGGCGCCTCAGCAGGCTTCTCCTCGGCCTTCTCCTCGGCGCCGGTGAGCAGCTCGCGCTCCCACTCGGGCAGCGGCTCGCCGGCCGGCTTCTCGCCGTCCTTGGCCTGCGAGGCACCCGAGCGGGCGATCAGACCCTCGGCGACGCCGTCGGCGATGACCCGCGTGAGCAGGGTGACCGAACGGATCGCGTCGTCGTTGCCCGGGATCTTGTAGTCGACCTCGTCCGGGTCGCAGTTGGTGTCGAGGATCGCGACCACCGGGATGTTCAGCTTGCGAGCCTCGCCAACGGCGATGTGCTCCTTCTTGGTGTCCACGATCCAGACGGCGCTCGGCACCTTCTGCATCTCGCGGATGCCGCCCAGGGTCTTCTCCAGCTTGGCCTTCTCGCGGGAGAGGACGAGGAGCTCCTTCTTGGTGAGGCCGGAGGCGGCCACATCCTCGAAGTCGATCTGCTCCAGCTCCTTGAGGCGCTGCAGCCGCTTGTGCACCGTCGAGAAGTTGGTGAGCATGCCGCCCAGCCAGCGCTGGTTCACATAGGGCATGCCCACGCGGGTCGCCTGCTCGGCGATGGCCTGCTGGGCCTGCTTCTTGGTACCGACGAACATGACGGTACCGCCGTGCGCGACGGTCTCCTTGACGAACTCGTAGGCGCGGTCGATGTACGACAGCGACTGGAGCAGGTCGATGATGTAGATGCCGTTGCGCTCGGTGAAGATGAAACGCTTCATCTTCGGGTTCCAGCGGCGGGTCTGGTGCCCGAAGTGGACGCCGCTCTCAAGCAGCTCCCGCATCGTGACGACGGCCATGGCCGTTCTCCTTGTGCAGACTCGGTTGTCAGCGCCGACCGGGGGGCCGGCGCTCCTGACGCCCCGACGCGCAGTGCCGGGGGTCGACCTGTCTTATGACCGCCACGGACCGAGACGCGCTGCCGCCTACGCCCCGGCGGGAGCCGGAGCGCCCCGGCGGCGGGGCGTGCGAGGTCGATCCGGGTGCCCGGATCGCCACGAGAAGTGTACGGGACCGCCGCAGGCCCGGGCGACAGCCCGTCGGGAGGCGGGGAACGGCCGCCGATGAGGGTCTGACGCCGGCCGTCGAACGGCACGGGTGACGCCGTGTTCGAGCCGCACGATCACTCAAAGGTGTGGCGGAGTTTTCCACAACGACTGACTTATCCACCAAGATCCACATCTTTTCCGCAGAGCCGTCACAGTGTGTGACGGAGGTGATGCGGCATGAATCAGCGAGGTGCGCTGGGCCGCTTCGGCGAGGATCTCGCCGTGCGGCGGCTGCGACGGTCGGGAATGACCGTCCTTGAGAGGAACTGGCGCTGTAGCGCCGGGGAGATCGACATCGTGGCGGCGGATCGGTCGGCCGGTCCCGCGCTGGTGGTCTGCGAGGTGAAGACGCGCAGGGCCCGCGGGTTCCAACATCCGATGGCGGGGCTCTCGCCCTCCCAGGCACGGCGGCTGCGCGCGCTGGCGCAGCGGTGGCTCTGCGAGCGCTGGCTCGCGGCACACCCGGCGCCGCCGCCCGGCGGCGTCCGGATCGACCTGATCGGGGTGCTGCTGCCCGAGCGCGGCGCCGCGCGGGTGGAGCATGTCAGGGGGGTGGCGTGATGGCCTTCGCACGCACCTGTGCCGTCGCCCTGGTCGGGGTGGAGGGCGTCGTGGTCGAGGTACAGGCCGATCTGGAGCCGGGCGTGGCGGCGTTCTCCCTGGTGGGGCTCGCTGACAAGTCGCTCAGCGAGAGCCGGGACCGGGTGCGGGCCGCCGTGGTCAACTCCGGCACGGCCTGGCCGCAGAAGAAGCTCACGGTGGGCCTGAGTCCGGCCGCCGTCCCCAAGTGCGGCAGCGGGTTCGATCTCGCCGTCGCCTGCGCCGTGTTGGCCGCCGCCGAGCGGATCGATCCCCGGTCGATCGCCGATGTGATGATGATCGGCGAGCTGGGCCTGGACGGGCGGGTGCGCCCGGTGCGCGGGGTGCTCCCCGCCGTGCTCACGGCGGCCGGGGCCGGCTATCGCCAGGTGGTGGTGCCGGAGCAGACGGTGGCCGAGGCCGCGCTGGTGCCCGAGGTGGCGGTGCTCGGGGTGCGCAGCCTGCGGCAGTTGATCGCGCTGCTCTCCGACGAGCCGGTGCCCGATGAGCCGGTGGAGGAGGAGCCGGCCGGCTCCCGGCTCCCGCTGGGCTCCGGCTGGGGCCAGCCGCCGGCCGGCGATCTCTTCAGCCCGCTCCCCGACGGCCGCACGCCGGATCTGGCGGAGGTCTCCGGCCAGTCGCTGGCCCGCAAGGCGCTGGAGGTCGCCGCCGCCGGCCGGCACCATCTGCTGCTCAAGGGCGCCCCAGGCGCGGGGAAGACGATGCTGGCCGAGCGGCTCCCCGGGCTGTTGCCGCCGCTGACCAGGCAGGAGTCGCTTGAGGTCAGCGCGGTGCATTCGGTGAGCGGCTCGCTGCCGACGGGCCGGCCCCTGATCGATCGGCCGCCCTACTGCTCCCCCCACCACTCCGCCTCCATGCCCGCCCTGGTCGGCGGCGGCAGCGGAGTGCCCCGTCCCGGCGCGATCTCGCTGGCCCACCACGGCGTGCTCTTCCTGGACGAGGCCGCCGAGATGAGCAGCCAGGCGCTGGACGCGCTGCGCCAACCCCTGGAGTCGGGCTGTGTGGTGGTGGCGCGCGCGGCGGGCGTGGTGCGGATGCCGGCCAGGGTGCTGCTGGTCATGGCCACCAACCCCTGCCCCTGCGGGCGCCATGGCTCTCCGCTGGGGGACTGCGAATGCCTGCCCAGCACGGTGCGCCGGTATCGGGCCAGGCTCTCGGGGCCGCTGCTCGACCGGGTGGATCTGCGCGTCCCGGTGGAGCCGGTGAGCCGGGCCGAGCTGATCGCCCCGGCCTGCGGCGGCGAGTCGACGGCGCGGGTCGCGGGGCGGGTGCTCGCCGCGCGGGCGCGCGCGGCGGCTCGGTTCGCCGACACCCCCTGGCGCACCAACAGCGAGGTTCCGGGCCACGAGCTGCGCACCCGGTGGGCGCCATCGCCCGGAGCGCTGGACAGGGCCGAGCGGGACATGGATCGCGGGCTGCTCACGGCCCGAGGGCTCGACCGGGTGCTGCGGGTCGCGTGGACGGTGGCCGATCTCGCCGAACACGACCGCCCCTCCGCCCTCGATGTGGACGCGGCCCTGGAGCTGCGGACGGGCGTGCGGCGCGGCTCGGGCCTCGCGGGGAGTCTGTCGTGATCCCCCCGCCCGAACGGCTGGCGCGGGCCGCTCTGGCCCGGGTCGCGGAGCCAGGTGATCCGCTGGTGGGGCGTTGGCTGGCCGAGTCGGGCCCGCTCGCCGTCTGGGATGCGTTGCGCTCGGGCGGTGCGGCGCTGCCCGGGGCCAGTGCCGAGCGCTGGGCCGGGCTGCTGCTGCGCGCCCGGCGCGCGAGGCCGGAGGCGGATATCGGGCTGATCGGTGAGCTGGGCGGGCGGTTCGTCTGCCCTGGTGATCGGGAGTGGCCGACCCAGCTGGACGATCTGGGCGTGACCAGGCCGATCGGGCTGTGGTTGCGCGGGGCGTGCTCGCTGCGGTTCGTCTCCCTGCGTTCGGTGGCCCTGGTGGGGGCCAGGGCCTGCACGGACTACGGCGCCCATGTCACGGTCGAGTTGGCGACCGGCCTGGCCGAGCGCGGCTGGACGGTCGTCTCCGGCGCCGCCTACGGGATCGACGGCGCCGCGCATCGCGGCGCGCTGTCGGTCTCGGGGGCGACGGTCGCTGTCCTGGCCTGTGGGGTGGACGTCAGCTATCCCTCCGCGCACCGGGAGTTGCTCGACCGGATCGCGGCCGGCGGGCTGCTGGTCGCCGAGTTGGCGCCGGGCGACCATCCCACACGCGGGCGCTTCGTTCTGCGGAACCGCGTCATCGCCGCGTTGACCAGGGGCACGGTGGTGGTGGAGGCGGGCCGGCGCAGCGGCGCGCTGAACACCGCGAGCCACGCCCGGCGCGTGGGCCGGCATCTGATGGCGGTCCCGGGCCCGGTGACATCCGGTCTGTCGGCCGGCGCGCACCGCCTGATCCGGGCGGAGGCGACGCTGGTCGGGGACGCGGCCGAGATCGTCGAACTGGTCGGTGAGATGGGCGAGCTGGCCGATCCGGGGCCTTCGCCCCTGGTGCCCCGCGATCTGCTGGCGCCCCGGGCGGCCCTGGTGTTGGACGCGCTGCCGGGCCATGGGGACAGCACGCTGACGGAGGTGGCCGGCGGCGCGTGCACCAGCGAGGCGGACGCCCTCGCCAGACTGCGGGAGCTCTGCGGCCTCGGCTTCGTCGAACGGGTGGGCGAGCGTTGGCGGTTGGCTCCCGAGTCAACCCGACACGCGCGGGTCGTGCCGGCGAGCGCCCATGGCGGCCCGTAACTCCAGGGTGCGGCCAGCGGAACGTATCTGCGCATCGGCGCGGACACGGCACCTGCGCGATGCGACCTCTCAGTCACGCTACGCTCACAGAGTTCTGTCGCCAGAACCCGCACGGACCCCCCTCAGAACGGCTCAAGACGACGTATGCCCCAGCACTCCCTCGGGCCTTGGCATGTGGCCCAGGCAGCACCGGCCGTGGCGGAGGGCGCCATGATCCCCCCGGCCCCCTCAGCGCTCGACGAGCTGTGGCGTGCTTACAAGTCATCGGCGGACGAACGGCTCCGCGAGCAGCTGATCCTCCACTACTCACCGTTGGTGAAGTACGTGGCCGGTCGGGTGAGCGTGGGGCTGCCCCCCAACGTGGAGCAGGCCGACTTCGTCTCCTCGGGCATCTTCGGCCTCATCGACGCCATCGAGAAGTTCGATCCGACCCGCGCCATCAAGTTCGAGACCTATGCCATCACCCGGATCAGGGGGGCGATGATCGACGAACTGCGCGCCCTGGACTGGATTCCCCGCTCGGTCCGGCAGAAGGCCCGGGCCATCGAGCGGGCCTACGCCACCCTGGAGGCCTCCCTGCGGCGGACGCCCTCGGAGGCCGAGGTCGCGGCGGAGATGGATATCGCCCTGGAGGAACTGCACGCCGTGTTCAGCCAGTTGTCGCTGGCCAATGTCGTGGCCCTGGAGGAGCTCCTGCACGCCGGGGAGGGCGGCGGCGACCGGCTCAGCCTGATGGACACGCTGGAGGACACCGCGGCGGACAACCCGGTGGAGGTGGCAGAGGATCGCGAGCTGCGCCGTCTGCTGGCACGCGCGGTCAACACGCTGCCCGATCGGGAGAAGACGGTGGTGACCCTCTACTACTACGAGGGGTTGACGCTCGCCGAGATCGGCGCGGTGCTCGGGGTCACGGAGAGTCGGGTCAGCCAGATCCACACCAAGTCGGTGCTTCAGTTGCGCGCGAAACTCGCCGATGTGACCGGCTGATCCGGCCACCGGCACCGGTGGGCCGGCTGACGCCCTACAGTGAGAAGGTGCCCAGGATTCGAGCAGCCACGGTGGCCGAGCACCGCAAGATGCGGCGCGCTGCCCTGCTGGACGCCGCGCGCTCCCTCCTGGCCGAGGGCGGCGCCCGCGCCCTGACGTTCCCGGCGCTGGCCGAGCGGACGGGGCTGGCCCGCTCCTCGGTGTATGAGTACTTCTCCTCCCGGGCGGATCTGGTCGCCGAGCTGTGCGCCACCGACTTCCCGCTCTGGGCCGCCGAGATCGAGGCGGCGATGGATGCCGCGGACACGCCTCGGGAGAAGATCACCGCCTATGTGCGGCAGCAGTTGGCCCTCGCCACCGACCAGCGCCACCAGGCCGTCGTCGCCATCTCCAGCAGCGAGCTGGACGATGCGACGCGGGCGGGCATCAGGGCGGCCCACGGCGCGTTGGCCGAGCTGGTGGTCGGAGTGCTGCGGGACCTGGGCCACCGGGAGCCGGCCGTGGTGGCCGGGCTGCTGCGCGGGATCATCGACGCGGCCGTCACCACCGTCGCCGCCGCCGACGGGCCCGACGCCCCCTCCTTCGAGCGGATCGCCGAAGTGGCCGCCCGGGTCGCCGTGGACGGCGTGGCCGCCGGCGAGGCCATCGCCCTCGACGGGCTCGGGAACGCCGAGGGTCGGCAGCAGCCGGGCGGGCCCCCGGCGTAGCAGCCGCTCGGGAACGAGCGCGAGCGGATCCTCGTAGCGGTCCTCGCGCCGCAGGCCCCAGTGCAGGCAGGGCACGGCGCAGTGGAACGGCCCGGACGCCAGCTCGCCCAGCACCTGCCCGGCCACCACCCGATCCCCCTCCCGCACGGCCGGCGTGACCGGCTCATGGGTCAGCCGGAGTGGGGGCAGCCCGGAGCCCGCCAGCTCGACCGTGACCACTCCGCGCCCCGCGACCGTTCCGGCGAAGGAGACCCGCCCCTCGGCCGCCGCCCGCACGAGGGCCCCGGGCGCGGTGGCCAGATCCACCCCCCGGTGTCCCGCGGCCCAGGGCCGGGGCGGCGGCTCGAAGCCTCGCTCCACCACGGGCCGCTCGCCCCCGTCCGCCCCCGGCACCGGCCAGCCGGACCCGGCCGAGCCCTCGCTCGCCCCGAGGGCTTCCCCGACGGCGGAACCGCCGCCCTGCTCCCCCGGTCGGGCGTTCGCCACCTGCGGGGCGCTCGCCCTCGCGAGCTCGGAGGAGGCGGCGGCGGGCGCACGGGACGGGGACGAGGACGCCGGCCCCGGGCCCAGCAGGGCCAGGGCGGACGTCAGACACAGCAGCGCGGTCAGCGGACCGATGAGCGACCTCATGCCGCGCAGACTGGCATGCCGGCGAGGCCCAGAGGGGCAGTGATCGCAAATCTGTGGACAACCGGGCCACTGGCGAGAAACCGCTCACCCGCGCGAGTGAAACGGAAGCACTAGCCTCCGCGCCCGCCCCGAAAACCGTTGTCCTCGGGCAGGTCCAACTCGCTGCGGTTGAGCTCCTCGATGTTCACGTCCTTGAACGTGAGCACCCGCACCTGCTTGACGAAGCGAGCCGGCCTGTACATGTCCCAGACCCAGGCATCCGCCATGGAGACCTCGAAGAACACCTCGCCCTGAACCGAGTGCACCTGCATCTCGTAGTCATTGGTGAGGTAGAAACGACGCTCAGTTTCGATCACATACGTGAATAGCCCGACCACGTCCCGGTACTCCCGGTAGAGCTTCAGCTCCATCTCGGTCTCGTACTTTTCGAGGTCCTCGGCACTCATGGCGTGATCCCCTTCAGCCGTGCGTCCCCTCATTGTGCGTCACCGATGACGAGCGCACGCCATCGCGCCGGGAACGCGAGGTCAGCCGGGCGATCGGCGGATAGGCGGCGCCGGCGATGATCAACACGGCGCCCGCCCCCGTGGCCCACACCAGCGGCCACAGCGGGCCGTCCCCCGACACGCCGCCCGGCTGCTCGGCGAAGCCGCTGGCCTCGGGCAACGAGCCGATCCGGTCGAACGGCCAGACTGTGGCCTCCACCCGGGCGGACACCGCGTCAACCGGCACCGTCCCCGGGTTGCCCTCCGCGAGCAGGCTGCGCGAATCCAGGGAATCAGACCGATCATCCCCGAGCAGGAACAGCTCTCCCTCGGGCACCTCGGCGGTGAAACCGGTCGGCGAGGCGGCGTACTCCTCGTACTCCTCATCCAGATAGGGCTCGTCGATGGGATCGCCGTTCACCAGCAACCGGCCGGAGTCGTCACAGCAGGCGACCGTGTCGCCGCCCATGCCGACGACCCGCTTGATCATCGGCAGATCGCCCCACTCGGCGTCGCTGAAGACCACCACATCCCCGCGCCGGACCTCATGGCCCTCGATCCGCTCGGCGAGCACCCGATCCCCCGAGGACACCACGGGGGCCATGGAGTCCGTCGGCACCGTGTACGGCTGATAGAGAAACGCGGCCAGCACGAACCCGCCGAGAAACAGCACACAGCCAAGGCCCACCGCAACGCTGGACAGCGCACGGCCGAGTCGTCCACCACGGCGTGGAGTCCCGCTCATCGGCGCCCCCTCCCGATTCGTCTCAGGAGGTGACACTACCCAGCGGCCGGGAGTCGATCAGCCCTCGGGGGATCGCGTCCCCGTCACGGACGTGGTCACGACCGCCGGCACCTGCCCGGCCGTGGCGGCCCGGTGGCGGCGCCACCACGCCAGCGGCACCACGCCCACCAGCGCCGCTGAGCCCGGCGTCCCGGCGAGCGCGGCGCCGGCCACCGCCCCGAGCTCGCCCGAAACCGGCAGCGTGCCCCAACGCGTCACCGGCCAGGCGATCACGATCGCGCGGCCCACCACGTCGTCCTCGGAGACCGTGCCCTGCCCGGGGAGGTTCTGGTGGTAGCGGGAGTCGAGGGAGTCCTGGCGGTGGTCGCCCATCATCCACAGGCGCCCCTCCGGCACCTCGATCGGGCCGAACGGCCGGTCGTCGCAGGGGGTGTTGCCGGGATAGAGATAGGCGCTCTCGTCCAGAGCCTCGCCGTTCACCAGGACGGGACCGCCCTTGTGGCACTCCACGGTGTCCCCACCGACCGCGATCACCCGCTTGATCAGGTCCTGGTCCTCGGCGGACGGCATCAGGCCGATGAAGCTCAGCCCGTCCTGGATGACCGCGCCCACCCCCTCGTTGGACGGGGACTCGCCGAGCCAGCCACCCGGATCGTGGAAGACCACCACGGCGCCCCGGTCCGGCGTGTTGCCGAACCAGGGGGTGAGCTTGTCCACCAGCACCCGGTCCCCGCGCTGGAGGGTGTTCTGCATGGAGTCCGAGGGGATGGAGAACGCCTGTAGCAGGAACGTCTTGATGACCAGCGCCAACGCCACGGCGATGACGATGAGGATCGGCAGTTCCTTCCAGAAGGACCGCTGCTTGCGCCGACCGGCGCCGTCCCCGGCGGCCTCGTCCCCGCCGGCGCTAGCCGGATCCGTCTTCTCCAGCCGGATCCGCTCCTCCTCGGCAGCCTCGGGCGCGACGTCTTCGGCGTCGCCGGCGGCCGACCGCGCGTCGGAGGGACCATCGCCGGGCGGCTCGCCAGTCGGACTCACCGGACGACGCTCCTCCGGCTCCTCCGCGTTGGATCGCGCACCCACCGCCACATCCCCCACATCCGCTCCTCTTGCTACGCAGTGACCCGTCCGAGGGCCGCAACAGGCCCACCACACCCATAACGAGCGGGAGTTCCGCAGGAATCGGCAGGGAGGGCTTTTCCTTGGCTTGGCCGGAACCCCGGGCGTCGACGGTGCCGCCTCCCGGCTCCGGCACCCCGGAGAACGCCTCCGTGTCGCCGAGCCGTTGCCAGTGTCCGAAGGGCCACGCGATCACCATGGCCCGCCCCACCACAAGGTCCTCCGGTACCGTACCTTGCCCCGGGTCGTCCAGGTGATAGCGGGAATCAGCGGAGTTGGAGCGATGATCCCCCATCACGAAGAGGCGCCCCTGGGGCACCTCGACGTCGAACTCGATCTGGGACGGCGGATTTCCCGGGTAGAGGTAGGGCTCGTCCAACGCGGCACCGTTCACCGTGATCCTGCCGCCCTCGTCGCAGCAGACCACCGTGTCACCGCCGACCGCGATCACCCGCTTGATCAGGTCCTGGTCGTCCTGGGACGGCAGCAGACCGATCCAGGTCAGCGCGTCCTTGACCTGCTTGATCCCCATCGGGGGATCGTCGACCTCGCCCACGGGCTCCTGGTCGAGCCAGCCGCCCGGGTCCTTGAAGACCACCACGTCGCCGCGGCTCGGCTCCCAGCCGAACCAAGGGGTGAGCTTGTCGACCAACACCCGGTCGTCGATCTTGATCGTCTGTTCCATGGACCCCGAAGGGATCACGAACGCCTGCACCAGGAACGTCTTCAGGAAGAGCGCGATCAGCAGCGCGGTGCCGATCAGGATCGGTATCTCGCGGGTGGCGCGCAGCCGTCTGCGGCGCTTGATGCGCTTCGCCGCCCGGCGACGATCCGCGCGGCCCTCGCCCGGGCCGCGCAGCGTGGCGGGAGGCTCCTGGGCCCCCGGCTCCTGGGAGGACTCCCCCGCCGGCTCGCCCGGCTCCGCCGACGGCTCGCCACGGGGTGCGGCGTGCCGGCCCCAGCGCGGCTCGTCCGACGGGCTGGACGGTGCGTTGGGCTCCTGGCCGCCCTCCCCGCCCGGCCGTCTCCGGCCCGCGCCACCGGCCCGCCGACCGCGCGGGCGGCCACGCTCACCCATGGTCCGACCGGAGGGAAGTCCAGTGGCCGATGGGCCAACCGACCCACTCGGCACGGCCGATGACCTTGTTTTCGGGGACGGTGCCGCCTCCCGGGGCGCCGAGGTACTCCCGGGAGTCCGCCGAGTCCGAACGGTGGTCGCCCATTACCCACAACCGTCCCTCAGGCACTCGAATATCAAACCTGACATTCGAAGGTTTGTCCCCCGGATAGAGATATGGCTCGTCCAACGGCTCGCCGTTGACCTCGATCCTTCCCTCGTCGTCGCAGCAGATCACCCGGTCTCCCCCGATGCCGATCACCCGCTTCACGAAGTCCGTATCGGACGACCGCGCCAGCCCCACGGCGCCGGCGGCCGTCCGCACCAACCCCTCGATCAGCCCGGGGTCCGGCTTCTCGGCGACAAACGATCCGCTGCCGTCGAAGACGACGATGTCACCGCGGCGGATCTCGCCCCCGAACGCGTACGCCAGCTTGTTCACCAACACCCGGTCACCGACGCGCAGCGTACCCTCCATGGACCCGCTGGGGATCACGAAGGGCTGCATCACGAACCTGCTGACCAACGAGGTGATCACCACCGTGGCCAGCAGCACGGAGAGCCAGAAACGCGTCGAGCGCGACCAACGCCTCCTGGCCCTGGGCCGGTCGGAGGACTGGTCGCGCTCGGAGCGTTCTGCTGCGGGCTCTGCCGGGGGTTCTGCCGCGTCGGAGTCAGTCACGCGGAGATGCTAACCGGCCGCCCGAGCGGCTCAGTTCTCCCGCTTCTCCTTGATCTTCGCGGCCTTGCCCCGCAGGTTGCGCAGGTAGTAGAGCTTGGCGCGGCGGACGTCACCGCGGGTCACGACCTCGATCTTCTCGGCGACCGGGGTGTGCACCGGGAAGGTGCGCTCGACGCCCACGCCAAAGCTGATCTTGCGGACCGTGAAGGTCTCCCTGACGCCGGAACCCTGGCGGCGGATGACCACGCCCTTGAACTGCTGCACCCGGGAGCGGTTTCCCTCGATGACGCGGACGTGGACGTTGACGGTGTCCCCCGGCCGGAAGTTCGGCACGTCCTCGCGCAGCGATGCGCTGTCGATGCTGTCCAGGAGGTTCATGGTCTGCTGCTTTCCTCGTCGATGCCACAGGTCATCGGCGGAACGTTCGATATGACGGGTGGGTGCGGCCCGGACGCACTCGGCGGCGTCCGTCCCCCTGTGGCGGGGTCGCGCGCCGGGCGTGAGCCAGCGACCTATTCTTCCACGGCGGAGGACACACGCCAAAATCGGCCATCGGGGCCCGGCTCCCAGCCCAGCTCGGTCAGCGTCTCCCGATCCTGCCGGTCGAACGCCTCAACGGCGCAACCGGCGATCAGATCCGGCCTGTTGGCGCTGGTGCGGCGGAGCGCCTCGTCCCTGCGCCAGCGGGCGATCCGGCCGTGGTGGCCGCTGCTGAGCACCTCGGGGACGATCCGCCCGCGCCACTCGGGCGGCTTGGTGAAGACCGGCCCCTCCAGCAGCTCAGCCATCGCGCCGGGCGCGAAGGAGTCGTCCCGATGCGAGGCGGCGTTGCCCAGCACCCCGGGGAGCAGCCGGGCCACGGCCTCGACCATCACCAGCACCGGCGCCTCGCCGCCCGCCAGCACGTAGTCCCCGATGGAGACCTCCCGCACGTCCAGCCGCTGCGCGTACTCGTCGATGACCCGGCGGTCGATGCCCTCGTAGCGGGCGGGCGTGAACACCAGCCAGGGCTCCGCGGCCAGCGCGACCGCCAGCTCCTGGGTGAACGGCCGGCCGCTGGGCGTCGGGACGATGACCACCGGCCGCCCCTCGCCCGAGGCGAGCACCGCGTCCAGCGCCTCGCCCCAGGGCTCGGGCTTCATCACCATCCCCGGGCCACCGCCATAGGGGGTGTCGTCGACGGTGTGGTGGCGGTCGTGGGTCCAGGAGCGGAGGTCGTGCACGCGGACGTCGAGCTGCCCCCGGGCGCGTGCCTTGCCGACCAGGGAGACGTTCAGCGGCTCCAGGTACTCGGGGAAGATCGTGATGACGTCCAGCCTCATGCGCCGGCCTCGTCCGAGGCGCCCCCGGCGCCGGCGTCGAGCAGCCCAGGCGGGGGGTCGACGACCACGCGGCGGCCCCTGATGTCGACGGTCGGCACGATGGCCTCGACAAACGGCACGAACACCTCGCCGCCGTCCGGCCTGGTCACCACCAGCAGGTCCTGGGCGGGCGGATGGGCGATCTCCGTGACCTCGCCGACCGGCTCGCCCCCGGTGGTGACCACCTGGAGCCCGACCAGCTGATGGTCGTAGAACTCCTCGGGGTCGTCCGGGAGTTGCTCCGGGTCGACCTCGGCGACCAGCAGCGTGTTCCGCAGCGCCTCGGCCCCGTCACGCCCGGTGACGCCGACGAAGCGCAGCAGCAGCCGACCGCTGTGCACCCGCCCGCTCTCGATGGTCAGCGGGCCCGTCTCCGGCGGCTCCGTGGCCAGCACCTGGCCGGGGGCCAGCCGCAGTTCGGGCTCGTCCGTGCGGACCTCGACGGTGACCTCGCCCTTGATGCCATGGGCCCGGCCGACCCGCGCGACGACCAGCTGCACTGTGTTTCCGCTCCTCGGTGGATGGGGGCCACCCCACACCGGCGCACGGCCGGTCGTCGATGGCCGGGAGACGCGAGGGCCGGGTGCGACGACTGCCGCACCCGGCCCTTGCGTGTGATGCCACGTGACGCCTCAGCGGACCTCGTCCGCGTCCACCAGATCGACGCGGATGCCCTTGCCGCCGAGCGCGCCCACGACCGTGCGCAGCGACCGCGCGGTGCGACCGTTGCGGCCGATCACCTTCCCCAGGTCGTCGGGGTGGACCCGGACTTCGAGGACGCGTCCCCGACGCAGGGTGCGCGAAGCGACCTGGACCTCATCGGGATGATCGACGATGCCCTTCACCAAGTGTTCCAGGGCCTCCTCGAGCATCTCAGCCCTCGGACGACTCGGCCGGGGCCTGCGCCTCGGAGGCGGCCTTCTTGTCGGCCTTCTTCGCCTTCGGAGTGATGGCCTCGCCCTTGGGCGCGCCACCGGACTCCTTGGCAGCGGCCTCGAAGGTGGCGCGGCGGTCGGCCTTGGGGGCGGCGACCTTCATGGGCGGCGGGGCCGGCAGACCCTTGAACTTCTGCCAGTCGCCGGTGACCTTGAGGATGGCCAGCACGGGCTCGGTGGGCTGGGCGCCGACGCTCAGCCAGTGCTGCACGCGGTCCGTGTCCACCTCGATGCGCGAGGGGTTCTGCACCGGGTGGTACAGGCCGATCTCCTCGATGGCCCGGCCGTCACGGCGGGTGCGGGAGTCGGCGACGATGATGCGGTAGTGAGGCGAACGGATCTTGCCCAGTCGCTTCAACTTGATCTTGACTGCCACGAGTGTGGTGTCTCCTGCGTGATTGACGTGGTGAGCCCCGCCCTCGCCGCGTGGGGTTGCGGCGGGCCCGGGCCCGGTGGACGCGTCAGCCGGAGGAGAGAGGGTCCTGTGCGACTGTCGAGTTCAGCGGACCATTCTGCCACAGTCGTTCAGGAGGAGGCTCCCACCGTTACGACGTCCACGATCTGGAAGGGCTTCTTGCAGGCCCCGCAGACGATCGGCGCCTGGGCCAGGACGGAGGGGACCACGCGGACGTTGCGCCCGCACTCGCAGACGGCCTTGACGCGCACCCCTCCGCCGGAGGAGCCATGGCGGGCGGCGGGCCCCCGGAAGCTGCGCTTGGTGTCCGTGGCCGTGGCGACGAGATGCGCCTTGAGGGCGCGCTGGAGCCGCTCGGCCGTGGGCCGGTAGCGGCGCCTGGTCTCGGGGCTCATGGTGACGAGCGAGAAGCCGCTGCTCGGATGCGGATCCTCGGGGTGGTCCAGGCCCAACTCCTCGGCGATGGCGAGGAAACGGCGGTTGTGGTAACGCCCGGCCCGCGAGGTGTCCCGCACCCCTCGGGCGGCTGCGATGCCGTGCACCGCCTCATGCAGCAGGCGTTCGAAGGAGAGCTCGGCCCCGCAGGCGGACGAGGACTCTCCGATCAGGGATTCGGGCGCGGCCAGATCCGGCAGCTCCGGGTGGTGCCGTTGGATATCGGCCCACGCGTGTGCCAGCTCGGCGGCGAGTACTGGTGGTGTCGTGCTCACGTCGTGCTTAACGAGCGACATCCCCGGTGTGTTCCGATTCCGGGGCAAGTCCGCGAATTTGCACTTACCAGTCAGTTCGTAGCACACACCGACCAGCTCGCCCACCCCCCACACCCGTTCCGGGGCGGCCGACGGGCCGCCCCGGAGAGCGGGGGATCAGTAGGAGCGGCCCACCACGGCGATGGTGCCGGGGGCGTCGTCCGAGGCGGGCACGGAGCCGTCCTCGGCGACGAGACAGCGAACGGTGACCGCGTCCTGCGCGAGCCTGGCCTCGCCCTCGGGGCCGAGGTCGGCCCAGGGGATCCTGGCCCAGCCGCCGGCCTTGGTCGCGGCCTCGACCGCCTCCTCGATGGTCGAGACGTCCCAGGTCCTGCTCTCCCGGCGCTCCCTGGACTGCCGCAGCAGCAGTTCCTGGTCCTCCTCCAGGACCGTGGGCACCACCGTGGGCAGCGCGTCGACGGCCACCGGCTCCTTGCCGCCGGCGATGCGCCGGACCAGCATCGCGGTGCCGCCGGCCAGATCCCGGGGGCCGACCTCGATCCGCACCGGGACGCCCTTCAGCTCCCAGTCCACCGCGCGCCGGCCGAACGGCACATCCGTGCGGTCGTCGACCTCGACGCGCACCCCGGCCGCTGAGAGCGCGGCACCGATCTCGCGGACCTTGGCCAGCACGGCCTCGTCTTCCTTGATCGCCAGCACCACGGCCTGGGTGGCGGCGAGCCGGGGCGGCACCCGCAGCCCGTTGTCGTCGCCGTGGGACATGATCATCCCGCCGATGGTGCGGGTGGAGAGGCCCCAGGAGGTCTGCCAGACCAGCTCGCGCTCGCCGTCCTTCCCGAGGAAGCGGGTGTCGAAGGCGCGGGCGAAGTTCTGGCCCAACTCGTGGCTGGTGGCCATCTGGAGGGCCTTGCCGTCGCCCATCATCGCTTCCAGGGTGAGCGTGTTGATGGCGCCGGCGAACCGCTCGGAGGGGGTCTTGCGCCCCCACACCACGTCGATGGCCATCACGTCGCTGATCACGTCGGCGTAGACGTCCGTGTGGATCAGCGAAGCGAAGTCCCTGGCGTCCTCGTAGCTGGCGTGCGCCGTGTGGCCCTCCTGCCAGAGGAACTCGGTGGTGCGCAGGAAGACCCGCGGGCGCATCTCCCAACGGACCACGTTGGCCCACTGGTTGATCAGCAGCGGCAGGTCGCGGTAGCTCTGCACCCACTTCGCGAAGTACTCGTTGATGATGGTCTCGGAGGTGGGCCGCACCACGGCGGGCTCCTCCAGCTGCTTGCCGCCACCGTGGGTGACCACGGCCAGCTCGGGGGCGAACCCCTCGACGTGCTCGGCTTCCCTGGCCAGGTAGGACTGGGGGATCAGCAACGGGAAGTAGGCGTTGCGCGCGCCGGCCGCCTTGATCCGGGTGTCCAGCTCCGCCTGCACCCGCTCCCAGAGACCGTAGCCATACGGTCGGATGACCATGGTGCCGCGCACCGGCCCGTTGTCGGCCAACTCGGCCTTGCTGATCACTTCCTGGTACCAGCGCGGGAAGTCCTGCGCCTGGGGGGTGAGTACGGGAGCCTTTGCCATGGCGCAGATGGTACGGGGGAACGGGCTCCAACCGTGAATCCGTTGCCGCCGGAGCCCGTTCCCCGCCGCCGTCACTTCGGCGGCAGGATGTCCCGGAACTCCTTGGGCAGCTCGAAGTCACCCGGGTCCTGGCCGGCGCCCGGGATGCCGAACGTGCCGCCGTCCTCCTGACGACCGCCCGCCTCCGCCTCGGCCTGGCGCTTCATCGGGTTGCCCGACCTGCGCCGGCCCTTGGCCTTCTTCGGCTGCTGCTTGCCCTTGCGCTTGCCACCGCCGGGGCCGCCCATCCCCGGGATGCCCGGCATCCCTGGCATCCCGCCGCCCTGGGCCATCTTGGACATCATCTTGCGGGCCTCGAAGAACCGCTCCACCAGGCCCTTGACCGCGCTGACGTCCACCCCGGAGCCGCGCGCGATGCGGGCCCGGCGCGAGCCGTTGATGCTCTTCGGGTCGGCGCGCTCGCCCGGGGTCATCGACTTGATGATGGCGGCGGTGCGGTCCACCTCGCGCTCGTCGAGGTTGTTGATCTGGTCCCGCATCTGCCCCATGCCCGGCATCATGCCGAGCAGCTTGGAGATGGAGCCCATCTTGCGGACCTGCTCCATCTGGGACAGGAAGTCGTCGAGGGTGAACTCCTTGGGCCCCTTGGCGAGTTTGCCGGCGAGCTTCTCCGCCTCCTGCTGGCTGAAGGTGCGCTCGGCCTGCTCGATCAGGCTGAGGACATCGCCCATGCCCAGGATGCGGGACGCCATCCGGTCCGGGTGGAAGGCGTCGAACTCGTCCAGCTTCTCGCCGTTGGAGGCGAACATGATCTGCCGGCCGGTGACCTGCGCGACGGAGAGCGCCGCACCGCCCCTGGCGTCGCCGTCGAGCTTGGAGAGGACCACGCCGTCGAAGCCGACGCCGTCCCGGAACGCCTCGGCCGTGGTGACGGCGTCCTGGCCGATCATCGCGTCGACGACGAAGAGGACCTCGTCCGGACGGACCGCGTCCCTGATGTCGGCGGCCTGCCGCATCATCTCCTCGTCGATGCCCAGCCGGCCCGCGGTGTCGACGACCACCACGTCGTACTGCTTGTCCTTGGCGAAGGCGATGGAGTCCTCGGCGACCTTGACCGGATCGCCCACCCCGTTGCCCGGCTCCGGCGCGAAGACGGCCACCCCGGCGCGCTCGGCGACCACGGACAACTGGTTGACCGCGTTGGGGCGTTGCAGGTCGCAGGCGACCAGCAGCGGGGTGTGGCCCTGGCTCTTGAGCCAGCGGCCCAGCTTGCCGGCGAGGGTGGTCTTGCCCGCGCCCTGGAGGCCGGCGAGCATCACCACGGTCGGCGGGTTCTTGGCGAACCGCAGCCGGCGGGTCTCGCCGCCCAGGATGCCGACGAGCTCCTCGTTGACGATCTTGATGACCTGCTGGGCCGGGTTGAGCGCCTTGGAGACCTCCGTCCCCTGGGCGCGCTCCTTGACCTGCTTGATGAAGGCCCGGACGACCGGGAGGGCGACGTCGGCCTCGAGGAGGGCGATACGGATTTCCCGCGCCGTGGCATCGATGTCCGCCTCGCTCAGACGGCCTTTGCCCCTGAGGTTCTTGAACGTCGCCGCAAGGCGGTCGGAGAGTGTGTCGAACACGGCGCTGGCGAATCCTTACACATCGGCGGTCAGATCGGCGGTGCCCTCCAGCGTATCCGCCCCACGGCCCAAACCGGCAGCCCGTGCCACCACCCGCCTACCCGGCCAGCGCGCGCTCCAGGTCACGGGCCAGTTCGGTGGCCCCGGCCGGCGGCAGAGGGGCCCCGTCGGCGCCGGTCACATAGAACGCGTCGACCGCGTTGGCGCCCAGCGTGGAGACATGGGCGCTGCGGACCCTGACCCCGGCGTCCTCCAGGGCCCGGCCGATCCGGTGCAGCAGCCCGGGGGCGTCCCCGGCGCGCACCTCGAGGACGGTGGCCAGCCGGGAGCCGAGCGGGGCGACGGTGACCCGGGGCGGAGGCGCGCTCAGGGTGCGGCGACGCGGGCGGCGGTAGGCGGCCTCGCGTTCGGCCAGCCGGCCCGCGATGTCGAGCGATCCGTCCAGCACCCGCACCAGATCGGCGCGGAGCCGCTCGGCCTGGGGCAGCGAGCCGTACTCGGCGGCCACCCGCCAGTCCAGCAGCAGCACCTGCCCCTGCCCGGTGGGGTCGATGCCGCGCAGTTCGGCGGAGCGCACCGTCAGCCGGTGCAGCGCCAGCACCCCGGCGACGGCCGGCAGCACCCCGGGCTGGTCGGGCAGCGCGACGGTCAGCTCCACGCCGACGGGCTCGGACTCCGCCGCCTCCGACGCGTCCGCGCCGTCGCCGGTCTCGGTGGGACGGGCGCGCAGCCGCAGCACCGGCGCCTGGGTGCGGTACGCCTCGACGGCCAACCGCTCGGCGGCGACGGTGGGTTGGGCCTCGGTGACGGGCTCGGGCGCGGCGCCGTCCCGCAGGCTGACCCCCACCCGCTTCACCAGGTCGGCGACCAGCGAGGCGCGCCAGGTCGACCAGGCCGCCGGTCCCGTGGCGAGCGCGTCGGCCTCGGTGAGCGCGTGCAGCAGCTCCAGGGTGAGCGGGTCGCGGACGGCGTCGGCCACCAGCGAGACGGTGGCCGGATCGCCGAGGTCCCTGCGGGTGGCCGTCTCGACGAGCAGCAGATGGTGGCGGACCAGGGTGCCGAGCACCTCGGTGTCGGCGGCGTTGAAGCCGATCCTGGCCGCCATGTCCTTGGCGATGGTCTCACCGGCGACGCTGTGGTCGCCGGGCCAGCCCTTGCCCATGTCGTGCAGCAGCGCGGCGACCAGCAGCAGGTCGGGACGGCGCACCCGGCGGGTGAGCGCGGACGCGCGCACGGCGGTCTCCACCAGATGCCGGTCGACGGTCCACCGGTGCACCGGATTGCGCTGCGGACGGCAGCGCACCCGCTCCCAGTCCGGGAGCAGCCGGGTGATCAGCCCGCCGGCCTCCAGGGCCTCCCAGACGGGGACGGTGTCGGGCCCCGCGCCCAGCAGGGTGATCAACTGCTCGCGGGCCTCGGCCGGCCAGGGCACCGGCAGCGCCGCCGGCTGCGCGGCCAGCGCGGCGACGGCCGGCGGGGCCAGCGGCAGGCCGGCCTCGGCGGCGGCTGCCGCCGCGCGCAGCGGCAGCACCGGGTCCCGGTCGGGGCGGGCGGCGCGGGCCAGGCCGACCTCGCCGTCCTGTTCCACCACGCCCTCGGCCAGCGGGGTGCGGTGCTCGGCGGGGGCGGCGCGGCCGGCGCGTCCGCCCAGCAGGCCGCGCAGCCCGCGGCGCGCGCCGCGGGCGCGAAGCACCCGGCTCACCTCGCGCCAGGTGACGTCGGAGGCGTAGGCGATGGTGCGTCCCGCCTCGTAGACCTGGCGCAACAGGGTGTCGGCGTCCAGCACGCCGAGGGCGTCGGCGACCTGGTCCTGGTCCTGGAGGGCGAGCCGGTCGGTGGCCCGGCCCGTCGTCAGATGCAGCGCGTCCCGCACGTCGAGCAGGGTGTTGCGGGCGGCCTCAAGCCCCTGGCGTGGGGCGTCGGCCACCCAGGAGGCGGCGACGGCGCGCAGCGCGGTGGCGTCGCGCAGTCCGCCCCTGGCCTCCTTGAGGTCGGGTTCGAGGAGGAACGGCAGTTCGCCGTGGCGGTGGGTGCGCTCGCGGGCCAGCTCGTGGAGTTCGGGAAGCCTTGCGGGGGCCTGGGCCCGCCACTGGGCGAGGAGTTCGGTGCGGAGCTCGGCGGTGAGCGCGGCGTCGCCGGCGACATGCCGGGCGTCCAGCAGGCCGAGGTGGGCCTTGAGGTCGTCGGACGCGGTGGCGCGGGCCTCGCCGAGGGTGCGCACGGAGTGGTCGAGGGCGATGCCCAGATCCCAGACCGGGTACCAGAGTCGGTCGGCGACCGCGGCGATCTCCCCGGTGGCGGCCTTGCCGTCGTGCAGCAGCAACAGGTCGAGGTCGCTGCGCGGGGAGAGCTCGCCTCGGCCGTAGCCTCCGACGGCCACCAGGGCCAGGCGCGTGGGGCGCGGGGCCGCCCGCACCAGTCCGGCGAGCCACTCGTCGGTGAGCCGGGCGAGCCGTTCACGACGCGGCGGCCCGGACCGCGCCTCCTGGGTCAGGAGGCGCAGCCGGGCCGAGGCGTAGCCGGATTCGCGGCCCTCTTCCTCGCCGGTGGTTGGTGTCAGGGCCGTCATCCGGTCCACTCCCGTGGGGTTGTCCTAGAGGGCGTCGGGGCCGCGTTCACCGGTGCGGACGCGGATCGCGGTCTCGACGGGCAGGCTCCAGACCTTTCCGTCGCCGATCTTGCCGGTCCGCGCCGCCTTCACCACGACATCCAGCAGCTGGTCCGCGTCGTCGTCCTCGACCAGGATCTCGATCCGGATCTTGGGCACCAGGTCGACGGTGTACTCCGCGCCCCGGTAGACCTCGGTGTGGCCGCGCTGGCGGCCGTAGCCGCTGGCCTCGGTGACCGTGAGGCCGTGCACCCCGAACGCCTGTAGGGCCTCCTTGACCTCGTCGAGCCGGTGCGGCTTGATCACCGCGACGATGAGCTTCATGCGTCCACCTTCTTGTCACCGGCCGCCGTGTCGGCGGTCGAGGGAACCGTGCTGCTCGGCACCGAACCGGAGCCGGCCTGGCTGAAGTCGTACCCGGTCTCCGCGTGGTAGGCCAGGTCGAGGCCGGCGGTCTCCTCCTCCTCGGAGGCGCGGAAGCCCATCGTGGAGTCGATGATCTTGGCCAGGATCCAGGTGACGACGAAGGAGTACGCCATGACCGCGATGGCCGCGATGGCCTGGACCGCGAACTGGGCGAAGCCGCCGTCGTAGCCACCGGTCTCGTCGACGGCGAGGAAGCCGACCAGCAGGGTGCCCACGATGCCGCCGAAGAGGTGGACGCCGACCACGTCGAGGGAGTCGTCGTAGCCCAGCTTGTACTTCAGGCTGACGCCCCAGGCGCAGACCACACCGGAGACCAGGCCGATGAGGATGGCCCCGATCGGGTCGACGTTGGCGCCGGACGGGGTGATCGCGACGAGGCCGGCGATGGCGCCCGAGGCCGCGCCGAGGGTGGTGTAGGCGCCGTGGCGGACGCGCTCGTAGGCGAGCCAGCCGAGGACGGCGGTGCCGGTGGCGACCATGGTGTTGAGGGCCATCAGCGCGGCGGTGCCGTTGGCGGCCAGCTCGGAGCCGGCGTTGAAGCCGAACCAGCCGAACCACAGGAGGGCGGCGCCCAGCAGCACCATCGGCAGGTTGTGCGGACGCATCGGGTCCTTCTTGAAGCCGATGCGCTTGCCGATCACCAGGACGGCGGCGAGCGCGGCGATGCCCGCGTTGATGTGGACCGCGGTGCCGCCGGCGAAGTCGATCACGCTGGCGCCGTCGATCTCCAGATCGCCGATCCAGCCGTTCTCGCCCCAGACCCAGTGGGCGACCGGGAAGTAGACGACGGTGACCCAGAGGGCGATGAACACGGCCCAGGCGCTGAACTTCACCCGGTCCGCCAGGGCGCCGCTGATCAGGGCCGGGGTGAGCACGGCGAACATCAGCTGGAACACGGCGAAGGTGAGGAGCGAGTCGGCGCCCTCGACGTTCAGCATGCCGCTGAAGCCGAGGTAGTCGAAGTTGCCGATGATGCCGTTGCCCTCGCCGTTGACGCTGTCACCGAAGGTGATGCTGAAGCCGTAGAGCACCCACAGCACGCTGGAGATGCCGGTGGCGATGAAGCACATCATGAGCATGTTGAGTGCGCTCTTGACACGGATCATGCCACCGTAGAAAAAGGCGAGGCCAGGGGTCATCAGCATGACCATGGCGGCACAGATCACTACAAAAGCGATATCTGCTGCTTCCAACGTGACGTCTCCTCGTAAGAAAGTGCAACCGTGCGGGCAGGATGGGTCAAGATGCGCCACACGTTCCCCGAGGGCGGTTTCGGTCGATGCTCCGATGTGTTTCGCGGGCGTGACGATGGACGACCACGTGTTACACCGCAATGAAACAGTCGGAGGCCGGGACCGGGCGCGCTACTGTGTCCGACACCGTCGGAGGCACCCGTCGCGCCGAGCCGGCCGAGAGACAAGAACCGGCCGTGCCCTTGAGCCACCCGAGTGACCTGGCGGGGGAGCCGAGTCGAGCTCTTCGGGGTGGCGGGCACGGCCGGGGTCGGTGTCCTCCTCGGTGACTACACCGCCCTGCTGGCCTCGCTTTCCGGCAGTTCCTCCGTGAGCCGCTCGGTCAGCTGGGCGACCTCACGCACCTCGCCGAAATCCCTCCTGGCGGACGCCCAGGTGGTGCGCAGCCGGTTGCTCACCCGTTCGGAACGCAACCGGTTGGCCAGATCCAGCGCCTGCTCGGACAGCTGGACGCAGCCCTCGGGCTCGCGCGCCAACAGGTGCACGGTGGCCATGCCGATGAGGTTGAGTGCATACGACCGCTGGTGCCCTCCGCCGGAGTCGTCGGCGCACTCCTCGGCGAAGAGCCGGACCGCCTCCTCCATCAACGGGCGCGCGCGGGAGACATAGGTGGGGCTGCGGCCGGCGACATAGGCGAGGTCCCGGTAGGAGTGGGCGTTCTCGGCGAACAGCTCCGCGCGGGAGAAGAAGCGGAGCCAGGCCGGATCGGCGTCGCGCGGCCCGATCTCGGCGAACGCGTCCTCCGCCATCCGCACCGCGCGGTGGCACTTGGGCGGCTGCCCGAGCGAGGCGTAGGCCCTGGCCTCCATGGCGTACAGCAGCGCCTGGGTGCGCGCGGTGGCCTGCTCCCTGCTGCCGTACTGGGCGAGGTGGATCAGCTCCAACGCGTCCTCGGCGCGGCCCAGATGGATCATCTGGCGGCTCATCTGGGAGAGGATGTACGCCCCCAGCGGCCGGTCCTCCGCCTCCTTCGCCGCGTGCAGCGCGAGCACGAAGTACTTCTGCGCGGTGGGCTGGAGCCCCACGTCGTAGCTCATCCAGCCGGCCAGCTCCGCGAGTTCGGCTGTCACTCGAAAGAGTCGGCGGCGCACCCGGGGCGGGTGCGTCTCCTGGAGCAGGTCGGTCACCTCGTGCAGCTGGCCGACCACGGCCTTGCGGCGCAGGCCGCCGCCGCACTGCGCGTCCCAGTCGCGGAACTGGGCGGTGGCCTCCTCCAGTTGGTCCAGCTCGGCGCCGGAGATCCTGGTCAGCCTGCGGGGTTCGCCGGCCCCCGAGGTCGGCAGCGAGCTGAGCGTCGCCCCCTGGGGGCCCTCGGGCGCCGTGGGCGTGGGCACCAGCCAGCGCTGCATCGGCTCGATCAGGGCGGGCCCCGCCGACATGGTCAGCGAGGTGCCGAGGAAGCCCCGGCGGCCGAGCATCAGATCGCTCCGGGAGAACTCGTTGATCAGCGCGATCGTCTGGTTGCCCGCCCAGGGCAGGTCGATGCCCGAGACCGCGGCCGAGTGCGGGGCGGAGCGCAGCCCGAGGTCCTCCACGCTGACGACGCAGCCGAAGCGCTCGGAGAACAGCTCGGAGAGGATGCGTGGTATCGGCTCACGCGGCTGCTCGCCGTCCAGCCAGCGCCGCACCCGCGAGGTGTCCGTGCTGACATGGTGCGCGCCGAGCTGTCTCGCCCGTCGGTTCACCTGCCGGGCCAGCTCGCCCTTCGACCAGCCACTGCGGTGGAACCACGAGGTCAGCCGTTCGTTCGGCCGCCTGGCGGAGGCCCCGCCGCTGCCGTTGCCGCCCACGCTTACGCTCCGATCCCGGGAGTCCCTTGGTGGGGACGTTCCCTGCTGACATACCGTCTACGGTGCACTGAAAGTAATCCTACGATCACGCGCATGACGAGACCGCCATCGCAATCGCCACCATTCGCCACCCCTCCCGCCAGAACCTATTGCCCACCTCGCACGCTTCACTTGTACGCACGCTGTTCGAAGCCCAGCGAGGCGAAGCACGCCGGGGGCGTGCGCAGCCCGCCGTGCGCCCCCGGGCGCCGCCGGCGCGAGCCGTAACCTCGGCAGACCAGACCCGTTGGAGTGTGCATGGGTTTCACCATCGGCGGCATGCGGGAACGTGGCGAACCACGCCCGACGATCGGCCGGGCACGGCGTGCTCCCGGCCGCTCCCCGATGGACACCGCGATCGCCGAGTACGTCGGGCTCTGGGGCTGGGACGTCACCCCGGGCGCCGGCCTGCGGCTGGCGGCTGGCCGGCTACGCGCCGAGTGCTCCTGCGGACGCGCGGACTGCGCCCGTCCGGGCGCCCATCCGCTGCCGCCCGCCCGCACCATCCTCGCCGGCAGCCCGCTCGACCGCGCCCTCGACATCTGGGCGGACGCCAGGGCCGGCACGCCGTCCGCCACCGCCCTGCTCTCCACCGGCGTGGCCTTCGACGTGCTGGAGGTGCCCGAGTCGGTGGCCAGGGCAGCGCTCCCCCGTCTCGACCGCCTCGCCGTCCCGATGGGCCCGGTCGCGCTGGCCCCCGACGGGCGCGCCTGGTTCTTCGTCGCTCCCGGCGTCGCCGACGAACTCCCGCAGCTGCTCGACAAGTTGGGCTGGAGCAGCATCCGGCTCCGGCTCCGTGGCCTGGGCGCCGGCTGGCATATCGCGGCCCCGCCGTCCGACTTCGCCGGGCTCGGCGCCGTCGGCTGGCTGCGCCCGCCGGATCTGGAGACGGCGGCGACCCCGCCGTCGGCCAACCCGCTGCTCGGCGCCCTCGCCAGCCTCTGCCACCGGCTGTCGCCCGTCGAGCCCTAGTCGAGCAGCGCGTCCACGAACGCCTCGGGCTCGAACGGCGCGAGATCGTCGACGCCCTCGCCCAGGCCGACCAGCTTCACCGGCACCCCCAGCTCGCGCTGCACCGCCACCACGATGCCGCCCTTGGCGGTGCCGTCCAGCTTGGTCAGCGCGATCCCGGTGATGTCCACCACCTCGGCGAAGACCCGCGCCTGCACCAGGCCGTTCTGTCCTGTGGTGGCGTCCAGCACCAACAGCACCTCGTTCACCGGGCCCTGCTTCTCCACCACCCGCTTGACCTTGCCCAACTCGTCCATCAACCCGGTCTTGGTGTGCAGCCGACCGGCCGTGTCCACCAACACCACGTCGGCGCCCTCCGTGATGCCCTCCTTGACGGCGTCGAACGCCACCGACGCCGGATCGCCCCCCTCCGGGCCGCGCACCGTACGCGCGCCCACCCGCCGGCCCCAGGTCTGGAGCTGGTCGGCAGCGGCGGCACGGAAGGTGTCGGCGGCGCCCAGCACCACGGACCTGCCGTCCGCCACCAGCACCCGGGCCAGCTTCCCCGTGGTGGTGGTCTTCCCCGTGCCGTTGACGCCGACCACCAGCACCACGGCGGGGCGCTCCTCACCATCGGCGGAGACGCCGCCCTCGGTGTGCAGCGCGCGGTCCAGATCCGGCTCCAGCTGGACCAGCAGCTCCTCGCGGAGCAGCTCCTTCAGATCCTCGGGGGTACGCGTGCCCAACACCCGGACCCGCTCCCGCAGCCGCTCCACCAGCTCCTGCGTGGGACCGACCCCGATGTCAGCGGTCAGCAGCGTGTCCTCGATCTCCTCCCAGGTGTCCTCGTCGAGACGCTCCCGGGAGAGCAGCGTCAACAGGCCACGGCCCAGGGAGTTCTGCGAACGCGCCAACCGCGCGCGCAACCGCACGAGACGGCCGGCAGACGGCTCGGGGACCTCGATCTCGGGCTCCGCCGGGGGCGCGGTCTCGCCGGGGGCCGGCGGCAGCGCGACATCCTCGACGGTGGGGCGCTCCTCGTCGACCGGCGTCGCCGCGTCGTCACCGACCCTGGGCTCCTCCGGCGGCGCGGGACGCGTCGCGCTGCGCCCCCCCTCGCCCTCCGGCGGCGGCCCGGGCCGACGCCTGCGACTGACGACCAGGCCGCTGACCGCCACGACGGCGACCACGGCGATGACTGCGACGAGGAGAAGAGTGTCCATCGGTTCCCTTGGTGGTGCCCGGGCGCGGCGGCCGGGCGGCGAGGCGTCAGTGCGTGCGGCTCCTAAGGTAGCGCCCGGCGCACGGGCCGCGCGCGCCGGTGGGCCCGGGCCGGGGGCCGGTTCAGGAGAGTCGCTGGCTGATGACCTTGGAGACCCCGTCGCCCTGCATCGACACCCCGTAGAGCGCGTCGGCGACCTCCATCGTCCGCTTCTGGTGCGTGATCACGATGAGTTGGGAGCTGTCCTTCAACTCCCGCATGATGCGGATCAGCCGTTGCAGATTGGTGTCGTCCAGCGCGGCCTCCACCTCGTCCATCACATAGAACGGGCTGGGGCGCGCCTTGAAGATGGACACCAGCAGGGCCACGGCCGTCAGCGAGCGCTCGCCGCCGGAGAGCAGCGACAGGCGTTTGACCTTCTTCCCCGGGGGCCTGGCCTCCACCTCGACCCCGGTGGCGAGCATGTCGTCCGGGTCGGTCAGCACCAGCCGGCCCTCGCCGCCGGGGAAGAGCCGGCTGAAGACGCCCTCGAACTCCCTGGCGGTGTCGTGGTAGGCGGCGGTGAAGACCTCCTCAACCCGCTCGTCCACCTCCTTCACCATCTGCAACAGATCGGCCCGGGTCTTCTTGAGGTCCTCCAACTGCTCGCTCAGGAACTGGTGCCGCTCCTCCAGCGCGGAGAACTCCTCAAGCGCCAGCGGATTCACCTTGCCCAGCTGCTTGTAGGCGCGCTCGGCCGCCCGCAGCCGCTTCTCCTGCGCGGCGCGGACGAACGGCACCGGCTGGTTGCGCGGATCCTCGGGATCCGCCGGCAGTTCCTCGCCCTCGGCCGGCGGCGAGGGCGGCACCAGCTGGTCGGGACCGTACTCGGCGACCAGGCCCGCCGGCTCCACGCCGAGCTCCTCCAGCGCCCGCGCCTCCAACTGCTCGATGCGCAGCCGCTTCTCCGCGCCCAGCACCTCGCCCCGGTGCACCGAGTCCGTGAGCTTGTCCAGCTCGTCCTTCACCTCCCGCCCCGCCGACCGCTCCTGGTCCAGGGCCCGCTCGCGCTCCGCCTTGGCCGCCTCGGCCGCCGCGCGCTCCGCCTCGGCCCTGGCCAGCGACGCCTCGGCATGGGCGAGCAGCTGCCGCGCCCCGTCGGCGACCGCGCCCGCGACCTCGGCCTCGTGCCGCGCCCTGGCCCGGCGCCGCTCCGCCCTGGCCCTGGCCTCGCGCTCAGCGCGCGCCGAGCGGTCCAACGAGTCGGCGCGCCCCGCCAGACCGCGCACCCGCTCCTCGTGTGTGCGGACCTGGAGCCTGGCCTCCATCTCGGTCTGCCTGGCGTTGGCGCCGTCGGCGGCCAGCCGGTCGCGCACCGAGGTGTCGGGATCGTCCTCGTCCTCGCTCGTCTCCTCGGTGACGGCGAGCCGTTCGGCCAACTCCTCGGCCTGCTCCACGGCCCGGGTCAACTCCTGGGTGGCGCGCTCGACCGCGGCCTCGGCCCGTTCGGCCTCCCCCGCGGCGCCCCTGGACTGGCCGCCGAGCCGCCCGAGGTCCTGCGCCACGCTGGACCGCTCCCGTTCGGCCGCGCTGCGCCGCCGCGCCAGCTCCTCGACGGCCGCCGCAGCCGCCCGACGCCGTTCGACGGCCCTCTCGCGGGCGGCGGTCAACTCGACGGCGCGCGCGGCGAGCCGCTCCGCCTCGGCCTCCGCCTCGTCCACGGAGGCCCGCACCTCAAGCGTGCTGGGCGCGCCCGCCGAGCCGCCGTGCGCCAGGCGGCGGGAGAGCACATCGCCCTCGCCGGTGACGGCGGTCAGCGCCGGCCGCGCCGAGACCAGCCGCAGCGCGTCGTCCAGGGTGTCCACCACCACCACACCGGCCAACAGGCGGCGCACGGCCGGCAGCAGCGTGGCAGGCCCTCGCACCAGATCGACCGCCCAGCACCAGGGCGCGGGCGGCTCGTCGGCCGGCCGGCCGGCGCCCTCCTCGTCGTCGGCGGCGCCCACCAGCAGCGTGGCCCGCCCCGCGTCCTGCTTGCGCAGCCGCCGCAGCGCCTCGGCGGCCTCGGCGGGCCCGGCCACCGCGACGGCCTCGGCCGCCGCGCCCAGCGCGGCGGCGACCTGCACCTCGTACCCGGGGGTGACCGTCAACAGCTCGGCCGCCGGGCCCAGGACCCCGGCCAGTTCGTCGCCCGAGGCCAGCAGCGCGCCGGTGCCGTCCTTGCGGCGCAGGCCGAGCGCCAGCGCGTCGCGCCGGGCCGCGACGGCGGCGCGCTCCCGCTCCACCTCGCCGAGCCGCTCCCTGGCGCCGGTCAACGCGGTCTCGGCCTCGGCCAGTTCCGTCTTGGCCGCGTCATGGGCCTCGGCCAGCTCTCCGTCGTCTGCCTCCCGCCCGGCCACCTCGTCCCGCAGCGCCTCGTACTCGGCGCGGGCGGCGGCGGCGCGCTCCAGCGCCTCGTCCCGGCTGGCGGCCAGCCGGTCGATGTTGGCCTGCGCGGACGAGGCCCGGCCGCGCGCCGCGTTGACCTGGCCCTGGAGCCGGGCGAGGCCCTCGCGGCGGTCGGCCAGCGCGCGGGCGACGTCCTTGAGGCGGCGTTCCTCCCCCGCCAACGCCCGCTCCAGCTCGGCGCGGTGGGCGACGGTGTCCTCCAGCGCGACGCCGGCGGCCTCCAGCGCGGCGGTCAGCTCCGCCTCCTGCTCCCGCACCCGCGCCGCCTCGCGCTCCAGCTCCTCGGGCTCCCTGCCCCGGCGCTCCTCCGGCTGCTGGGCCGTCGCGCTGGTGACCCTGGCGTCCGCCAGGTTGACGGTGCCGCGCACCCGCTCGGCCAGCTGGGATAGCCCGTACCAGGTCTCCTGGGCGCGCCGCACCCGCGGTGTGAGGGTGCGGACCTCCTGCTCCAGCTCGCTCTCCCGGCGCAGCGCCGCCCTCAGGCGCTGTTCGGCCGTGTCCTTGCGCTCCTTGAGCGCCGCCTCGTCGGCCAGTTCGGCGCGTAGCGCGCCGCGCAGGGTGACCAGGTCGTCGGCGAGCAGACGCAGCCGGGCGTCACGCAGGTCGGCCTGGATCACGGCGGCCTTGCGGGCGACGGCGGCCTGCCGCCCCAACGGCTTGAGCTGACGGCGCAGTTCGTCGGTGAGGTCCTGCACCCGGGCGAGGTTGGCGCGCATGGCCTCCAGCTTGCGCAGCGCCTTCTCCTTGCGCTTGCGGTGCTTGAGCACCCCGGCGGCCTCCTCGATGAAGGCCCGGCGCCCGGTGGGGTCGGCGTGCAGCACGGAGTCCAACTGCCCCTGGCCGACGATGACGTGCATCTCCCGGCCGATGCCCGAGTCGGAGAGCAGCTCCTGGACGTCCAGCAGCCGGCAGGTGTCGCCGTTGATCTGGTACTCGCTGCCGCCGTTGCGGAACATCGTCCTGGTGATGGTCACCTCGGCGTACTCGATGGGCAGCGCGCCGTCCGCGTTGTCGATGGTGAGGGAGACCTCGGCGCGGCCCAGGGGCGGGCGGCCCGTGGTGCCGGCGAAGATGACGTCCTCCATCTTGCCGCCGCGCAGCGACTTGGCGCCCTGCTCGCCCATCACCCAGGAGAGGGCGTCCACCACATTGGACTTGCCCGAGCCATTGGGCCCGACGACGCACGTGATGCCGGGCTCGAAGCGCAGCGTCGTGGCCGAGGCGAAGGACTTGAACCCTCGCAGGGTGAGGCTCTTGAGGTGCACGCCGTCGGACTTTACCCGGCGCTCTTCCGGGATTAGCCGTTTCGACGCGGAGGAAGGGGGGCAGATCAGTGAGTAAGCCAGCCTGAGTCAGCGAGCGAACTCACTACGTCATGACATGACGAAGGGACGCCGAAGCGTCCCTCGCATGAGATATACCGCAAGCGGTTAGCGCCTAAGGCCAGCCTCCTCGTCGAGGTCAGGTCAGGGCGGGCTCCGCCTTGCGCACGTCGATGCCGTCAAGCATCCGGTCGCTCTGCCGAGCGGCGGCGGACAGCGCGTCGTTTTCGGCCTGAACCCGGATGAGCTGGGTCTCCAGGTCCTGGACGCGCTGCTGAAGCCGTCGCATCTCGGCGAGGACTCGGGGGTCGAAACCGCCGACGTGACCGAGAAGCGCCTTTGCCATGATGGATGGTCCTCCACACTGAGTGACCGACCGAAGCCGTTGGTAGGTCGTGAGGGATAACTTCCGCGACAGGCGCTCTGCCTCGTGTTCCATGGCCAGCCGGCAGAACCGCGCGGGACTTTCAGCGTCTCACCAAAAAGTGGGACGGTCAACACGATCACACCGCGTATCGCCCAGCGCGCCGTCTCGCACGGGTCTCGCCGGGTGGGCACGCCCCTGAGGATCATCGGGGGCCGGGGGTGCGTCGGAAGCTCCTTGAGCCGGAAGCCTTGCACGTCGCGCCGGGGATGGCAAGCAGTTTGGGGTGCTTTCCGCAGCCGGCGTGGGCGCGGCTCACCGGATGGTGAAGCCCTCGTAACCGTCGCGCGGTGTGTCCCATATCTCGGTGACACCGGCCACCCGGCCGGGTGTATCGCCGGCGCGCAGCCAGTTGAGGAGTCGCTCGCACCGCTCGCGCGCCCCCTCGGCGACCACCTGGACCCGCCCGTCCGCGAGGTTGGCGGCGAAGCCGGTCAGCTCGCCGATCTCCAGGGCCCGGGCGCGGGTGTACCAGCGGAAGCCGACGCCCTGGACCTGGCCGCGCACCCAGGCGGTCATCCGCACCCGGTCAGCCGACTCCCCGGGCTCCCACGTCCCGCTCGGCTCTCCTGCACGGCCCTCGGAACGATCTTCCGGCGCGGGTGTCGAACGTCGCATGTGACGCACGCTATCCGTTGTTTTACCTTCGCGGCCCTTCTCTGTACCACGCCATGCCGTACAGTCACGCGTTGAAACGGCACCCATTCGAGTGAAGTTTTGATCTCGAAATGGATGTGCCGCCAACGGAACGACACAACCGCACGACAGACAGAGGGAGGCGCTGCGCATGGGACGCCATCGTCGTCGGCGCGGGCACGCGCGTACCGGACTCATCGGTGCCTCCGCGGCCCTGACCGTGGGAGCGGTGGCCCTGGGCAGCGGCCTGATGCCGGGCCTCACCCAGCACTTCACCGGGGAGAGCGACACCGAACTCGACGCCGCGGGCAACCGGTCCGGCGCCCCGCTCGCCTCGGCGGAGCCAACCCCGGAGCGGGAGGAGCCGCGCGCGACGCGCGGTGCGGAGCGCGAGTCGGCCGAGGAGACGGAGGAGCCGGCCGAGGAGACGCCGTCGGCCGAGCCGGAGACCGAGGAGCCCAGCGAGGACCCCTCCCCCACCCCCAGCGAGGAGACCAGCGAGCCGTCCTCGCCGTCACCCGAGCCCGAGCCCGAGCCGAGCGACCCGCCGACCCAGCAGGAGGAGCAGCCCGCCTCCCCCGAGGTCCAGGCCGCCGAGGCCGTGCTGAGCCTGGTGAACCAGGCGCGCGGGCAGGCCGGTTGCCAGCCGCTGCGGCTGGACGCCGGGCTGACCAATGTGGCGCTCGCCCACAGCAGGGACATGGCCCAGCGCGGCTACTTCGACCACACCGACCCCGACGGCCGCACCCCCTGGGACCGCGCGGCCAACGCCGGCATCAGCAACATGGGCGGCGAGAACATCGCCATGGGGCAACCCGACGCCCAGTCGGTGATGGACGGCTGGATGAACAGCGAGGGGCACCGGGCCAACATCCTCAACTGCGACTTCACGACCATGGGCCTCGGCGCGCACTTCGCCGGCGGCGGACCGTGGTGGACCCAGACCTTCGGCTACTGAACGGCTACCGAGGCGGCCGTTGGCACTTCGGGCAGAAGTAGCTGGAGCGGTTCATCCAGGGGCGCCGCCGCACCGGCGTGGCACAGCGACGGCACGGTTCGTCCTCGCGCCCGTAGACGTCCAGGGAGCGATCGAAGTAACCGGACTCGCCGTTCACATTGACATAGAGGCTGTCGAAGCTGGTGCCGCCCACCGCCAACGCCGCCGTCATCACCTCGCGGACGCGGGTCAGCAGCTCGGTCGTGACCGGACGGGTGAGCGTGGCGGTGGGGCGCTCGTAGTGCAGCCGGGTGCGCCAGAGCGCCTCGTCGGCGTAGATGTTGCCCACCCCGCTGATCAGGGACTGGTCCAGCAGCGCCCGCTTGATCGTGGTGCGCTTGCGGCGCAGGGCCTGGTGGAAGGCGTCCTCGTCGAAGAGCGGGTCCAGCGGGTCCCTGGCGATATGGGCGATGACGTCGGGCAGTCCTTCGCCGAGCAGCGGATGGAGCGAGAGGCCGCCGAAGGTGCGCTGGTCGACGAAGCGCAGCTCGCCGGCCGCGGCGTCGGTGAACGTGATCCGCACCCTGAGGTGCTTCTCGTCCGGGGCGCGGCCCGGCTGCACCAACAGCTGGCCGCTCATGCCCAGATGGGCCAGCAGCGCCGCGTCGTCCCCCAACGGGAGCCAGAGGTACTTGCCGCGCCGGCGCGGAGCGGCGAAGGGAAGGCCCCGCAGCCGGTCGGCGAAGTCGACCGGGCCCGCGAGATGGCGGCGGATGGCGCGGGGATGGAGCACCTCGGCGCCGGCGATCGTCCGCCCGCCGATCCAGCGTTCGAGGCCGCGCCGGACGACCTCGACCTCGGGAAGCTCAGGCAACGGGAGCCCCGCCGGCGGCGGCGCCGTCCGCCTTCTCCCCCTCGGCCGTGGCGTTCGCGGCGGCCTCGGCAGCCGCGGCGTCGAGGGCGGAGCGAATGGCCCGCCAGGCCGTCTCGGCCGCCTGCTGCTCGGCCTCCTTCTTGCTGCGCCCCGTGCCCATGCCGTAGGTCTGGCCGCCGACCCTGGCCGCGGCGGTGAACGTCTTCTCGTGGTCGGGGCCGCTCTCCCCGATCACATACTCGGGCACGCCAAGGCCCTCGGCCGCGCTCAGCTCCTGGAGGCTGGTCTTCCAGTCCAGGCCGGCGCCGAGGTTGGACGAACGCTCGATCACCGGATCGAACAGCCGGTGCACCAGGGCATCGGCGGCGTCCAGGCCCTGGTCCAGATAGACCGCGCCGATCACCGCCTCCAGGGTGTCGGCCAGAATGGACGCCTTGTTCCGGCCGCCCGTGCCCTCCTCGCCCCGGCCGAGCCTGACGAAGGCGCCGAGATCGAGACCGCGCGCCACCTCCGCCAGCGCCCGGGCCTGGACCACGGCGGCTCGCAGCTTGGCGAGCTGCCCCTCGGCCAGATCCGGGTGGCGGCGGTAGAGCGTGTCGGTGACCACAAGACCGAGCACCGAGTCGCCGAGGAACTCCAGGCGCTCGTTGGTCGGCAGGCCGCCGTTCTCGTAGGCGTAGCTGCGGTGAGTCAGGGCACGCACCAGAAGGGCGGGCTCCAGCTGATAGCCGAGCCGCCCTTCCAGCGTCGCGAGGGACGCGGCGATGTCGGCCGCTGCCTGGGGCTGCGGCTGCGACCTCCTGGCGTGTGCCATGACGCCTGTCACCCGCCGATCAGACGTCGAGAACCTGACGACGGTTGTAGGTACCGCAGTTGGAGCACGCGATGTGCTGGAGCCTCGGCTCCTGGCAGCGCTCGCAACGCACCAGATTCGGGGCAGCGGCCTTCCACTGCGACCGGCGGTGGCGCGTGTTGCTGCGCGACATCTTCCGCTTCGGAACAGCCACGGCTAATTCTCCTGTGGTTCGTCCCCGCGGTCGCGGGGAGCCTTCGTTTGCTTGTCTTGCCCGGCGGGCGCCTCCGAGGACCTGGCCTCGGCGAACTCCCGCAGCGCGGCCCATCGGATGTCGATGGACTCGTCGTGCTCATGATCCGGATCCGCCGCGAGCGGCACCCCGCAGTCGGGGCACAGCCCTGGGCAGTCCTCCTGACACATCGGGCGCAGTGGCAGGGACAGCACCACCGCGTCCCGCAGCACGGGCTCCAGATCCAGCAGGTCGCCCTGAAGGAACAGCCTCTCCTCGTCCCCCTCCTCGTCGTCCCCGGCGTCCGCGAAGCGGGCCGAGAACTCGGAGTCCGGGTAGGAGAACATCTCCTGGAAGTCCGCCGTGCCCTCGCGGGTCAGCGGCTCCAGACACCTGACGCACTCCCCCGCCAGCGGGAAACGGACGGTGCCGGTGATCAGCACCCCTTCCATCACCGACTCCATGCGCAGCTCGATCTCCAACGGAGACCCCTCGGGCACCCGGATGACCTCGACCCCGAGATCCGCTGGCGCCTCGACCGTCCGCGACAGCCGCTTGAGCGTACCGGGACGCCGCCCCAGCTCACGTGTGTCGAACACGAGAGGGGCTCGGTGGTCCAGCGGGGCGTTCAGGGCTGTCTGCTTTCTCGCGAGGGCTGCGGGGTGACCGCGCATGTCGGCTCCCGGGTAGTGGGGAACCGAGCGGGCAGCCGTGACACCCGGGGGTGCTCACGACCGAAGGGCCAGCATACGGCACGGGCCCGCCCGGGGCCCAATCCGCCCGAGCGTCGCCATCAGGGGCCGATCAGGGCTGCCCCTGCTGGTAGTTGCGCAGTTGCTCCGGGTCGATCATCTGGGTGTCGAAGAGGCTGGTCTCGTCCAGCACGCCCTGCCCCTGGTAGCCGTAGCCCTGCCGCTGCTGGGCGGCCGTGGGCTCCGCGGCGGCCGAGCCGTAGTCGTAGCCGTCGGCGCCGTAGCCCTGCTGGCCATAGGCGGTCTGTCCGTAGGAGCCCTGCTGCTGGTAGCCGTCCCCCTGGTAGCCGGCCTCGGCATAGCCCCCCTGGCCGTACTCCTGCCCGTAGCTCTCCTCGCCATAGGACTGCGCCGGGTAGCCGGCGGTGGCGTAGGGCTGCCGCTCCGGCACCGCCGGCAGCTGGGCGGGGGCCTGCGGCGGGGCCGCCGGCGGCACCGGGCTCTCCCCGGGCGCCTGCTGGACGTCCCGCCGGGGCTGCGGAACGCCCAGGTAGTCATAGGTGTCCTGCTCGCCGACCGGCCGGCCGAAGTAGTCCGTCGGCTGGCCGTCGTCGGCCGCCTCCTGGGCCGCCACATGCTCGGCCAACTCGTCGATGGGGCGGTGTCCGGTGAGCTTCTGCCGCCCCCGGCCCACCGCCTCAAGCGTCTTGCGGAGCACCGCCTCGATGGCGCCGAACTGGGCCTCGACATAGGCGTCCGCCTGCCGCAACAGCTCGGCCGGGTCGCCTCGTTCGGGGCCGAGGAGCTTGGTGCGACCACGGTCGACCGAGCCGATGGTCTTGCCGAGGACCACTTCGAAGTTGGCCAGCTTGCTGTCGACGTAGTCGTCGGCCTCGACCTTGATCTCGTCGGCGGCGGCGCGCGCCTCCGCGAGGATGCGGGCCGCCTCGGACTGGGCCTGCTGGACGATCTCGGTGCCGTCGACCAGCGTGGAGCGCTCCGCCCGGGCGGCCTCCACCACCTGCCTGGCCTCCTCGCGCGCGTCGGCGACCACCTGCTCGCGGTCCCCGAGCACCTCCCTGGCCTGCGCCAGGGAGCCGGGCAGCGCATCGCGCACCTCTTCCAGACCGGTGAGCAACTCGGCCCTGTTGATCACACAGGAGGCCGACATGGGCATGCCTCGGGCGTTGCTGACCGTCGCGACGATCTCGTCGAGTTTCCGCTGTACGTCCACGGAAGCGACTGTACGGGCAACGGCACGCGGACGGGGACCCGTCCGGGGTGCGTGAAACGCGCAGAGGCGCGCGCGGGGGGCTCGTGGGGGCGCTCAGGGCCGGGCGAGCCGTTGCCTCAACTGGCCCAGGACCACCTCGGGGACCAGGTGGGAGATGTCGCCGCCCCAGGCCGCCACCTCCTTGACCAGGCTGGAGGAGAGGAAGCTGTAGGCGGGGTTGGTCGGGATGAACAGCGTCTCGACACCGGAGAGCCCGTTGTTCATCTGCGCCATCTGCAGTTCGTAGTCGAAGTCGCTGACGGCGCGGAGCCCCTTGACGATCGCCGGGATGTCCCGCTGCTTGCAGTAGTCGACCAGCAGGCCGTGGAACGCCTCGACCTGGACGTTGTCGTAGTTCTTGACGGACTCCTCGATCAGGGCGATCCGCTCGTCCACCGTGAACAGCCCCTGCTTGGACTTGTTGATCATCACGGCGATGTGCACCACGTCGTACAGCCGTGACGCTCTGGCCACGATGTCGAGATGGCCATTGGTGATGGGGTCGAAGGACCCCGGACAGACTGCGCGGCGCAACGGCCTCTCCTCGTTCGGCCGGCCACTCACGGCCGGTCACCTTCGTCGTCGGCGATGAACCCGCCATACCAGAGCGTGCCCTCGCCATAGCGGCGGGAACGCAGCCCCTCGAACCCCGTCGGCCACCGGAAGGCACCGCCTCTGGTGCTCCGCTCCACGGTGACCAGCGCGTCGGCCGCCAGCCAGCCACCTTCCCGCAGCGAGCGCAGGACATGCGCCACCGCTTCGTCCTCGACCGCGTACGGCGGGTCGAGGAAGGCCAGTTGGTAGGGAGCCGACTCCGGTGGGGACTCGACCACGCGCTCGGCCTTGGCCATGCGCGGCTCGGCGCCCGGCAGGCCGAGGGCGCTGACGTTGGCCCTGATCGTGGCGACGGCCCTGGGATCGGGCTCGACCAGCAGGGCGTGGGCCGCCCCCCGGGAGAGCGCCTCAAGGCCCACCGCGCCCGAGCCGGCGTAGAGGTCGAGCACCCTGGCCCCGTCCAGCGGTCCGAAGAGCGCGGACCAGGTGGAGAAGAGGCCCTCGCGCGCCCGGTCCGAGGTGGGCCGGGTCCCCTGCCCTGGCGGCACGGCCAGTCGCCGTCCACCTGCCGTCCCGGCGATCACGCGGGTCATGGGTCCTCACAGCGCTCATGTCCATCGGCCTTGGGGCACCACGCTATACGGCGCGGCGCGCGGGGACGCGCCGAGGTGCGCCGGGGGACCTCGGGGCCAGGAGCCGGGGTCAGCGATCACCTCCGTGCGCCCGGCCGTGCCGCCTGGCGGCGCGGCTGGCGCTCGCCTCGTCGGCATAGACCTCGCAGACCAACTGGCGCTCCTCGGTGAGATCGTGCTCCAGCTCGTAGAGACGGACCTCACTGGCGTCCGGCATCAGGAAGGCGTGTTCGTAGAGGGAGCACCAGCCTCGACCGCCGTATCCGGCGCGCGGCTCGGCGAGCCGGCCGATGTCGTAGCCGAGGGCCGAGGAGAGCTGCCCGAGGGTGTCCTCCCCCGGGCGGTCGGCGTTGACCGCGCGCCGCAGCAGTCGGCGCGCGTGGTCGGCGGCGTCCCGGCCCGGGTAGGCCCGGCGGCCGGAGCCGCGGGACCCGGCGTCCAGCCCCTGGGCGAACTCCTCCCCCGGAACGTCCCGATTCCCATTCTCCAGCAGTTCTCCCAGCTCAGGGGCTGGCCCCGGCCGCGGCTCGGCCGATGCTGCTGGCTGTTCGGTCATGCGTTTTCCTCCCGGTACGACGCCGTCGCGGGGCTCAGCGCGGGCACACACCGTAGTCCTCCCGCTTCGACCAGGGGGGCGGTTTTACGAAAACCCGAACCCTCCCGCGAGCCCCCTTGGGACAGTGCTGGTCAGACGCTCGGGACGGCTCGGCCGAAGCGGCCGGACGCGGAGCCGTCGTTCGTTGACAGGGCGCCATGCCCTCGAGCAACTCCCGGGAATGCACCGTGTGTTCCCGGGTGGAACAGCGCGGGCGGCCCTATTCTTCCGACCGCCGCCGTCAGGCGGGTGGGCCGAACGGCCCAGCCGCGCCGGTCGTTCAGCCCTTCTCCAGGAACTCCTCGCGCTCCGCGTCCAGCAGGGCGTCCAGCGTCACCTTCAGATCGGGCGCCGAGGCGAGCTCCGGATCCGCGGCGACCAGCGCGGTGGCCTCGGCGCGGGCCTCGACGATGGTCTCCTCGTCCGCGATGACGGTGAGCATCCGCAGGCTGCTGCGCCCGCCGGACTGCGCCTGGCCCAGCACATCGCCCTCGCGGCGCTGCTCCAGATCGATCCGGGACAGCTCGAAGCCGTCCGTGGTGGCGGCGACGGCCGCCAGCCGCTGCCGGGCGGGGCCGCCGTCGGCCGCGTCGGTGACCAGCAGGCACAGCCCTGGCGCCGCCCCCCGGCCGACCCGGCCGCGCAGTTGGTGGAGTTGGGAGACGCCGAAGCGGTCCGCGTCCATGATCACCATCACCGTGGCGTTGGGCACGTTGACGCCCACCTCGATCACCGTCGTGGCGACCAGCACGTCGACGCCGCCGGCGGCGAAGCGGCGCATCACCTCGTCCTTCTCCTCCGGGGCCAGCCGGCCGTGCAGCACCTCGACCCGCAGCCCGCGCAGCGGGCCGCCGGCCAGCTCCTCGGCGACGTCGAGCACCGCGAGGGGCGGGCGGCGCTCCTCGCCCTCGCCGCCGTCGGGGGCGCCGTCGGCCGCGTCGTCGTCCCTGGCCTTGCCGCCCTTGGGGTCCGCGTCGTCGCCGATCCTCGGGCAGACCACATACGCCTGATGGCCCGAGGCGACCTCCTCGCGGACCCGGTCCCAGGCGCGGCTGAGGAAGTGCGGCTTGTCCCTGGCCGGGACGAGATGGCTGGCGATCGGCGAGCGTCCCGGGGGCAGTTGGTCCAGCACCGAGGTCTCAAGATCGCCGAAGACCGTCATGGCGACGGTGCGCGGGATCGGCGTGGCCGTCATCACCAGGAGGTGCGGCGGGCGCTCGCCCTTGGCGCGGAGCGCGTCGCGCTGCTGGACGCCGAAGCGGTGCTGCTCGTCCACCACGACCAGGCCCAGATCCGCGAAGCTCACCTGGTCCTCGATCAGCGCGTGGGTGCCGATGACGATGCCGGCCTGGCCGCTGGCCGCCTCCAGGAGCGCGGCGCGGCGGGCCCTGGCCCCCATGGACCCCGTCAACAAGGCGACCCTGGTGGCGCGTTCGGCGCCGCCGAGCAGGCCGGCGTCGGCCAGCTCACCGAGCATCTCCGTGATGGAGCGGTGGTGTTGCTGGGCGAGCACCTCGGTGGGCGCCAGCAGCGCGGACTGGCCGCCGGAGTCGGCGACGGCCAGCATGGCGCGGAGCGCGACCAGCGTCTTGCCGCTGCCCACCTCGCCCTGGAGCAGCCGGTGCATGGGGTGCTCGGCGGCGAGGTCGGCGAGGATCTCCGCCGAGACCCGCTCCTGCCCCTCGGTGAGCGCGAACGGCAGCCGCTGGTCGAACGTGGTGAGCAGCCCTTCGGCGGCGGGGACGCGGGCCCTGCCGGGCAGTTGGGCGCCGGCGCGCCGGCGTCTGGCGAGGGCGACCTGGAGGACGAACGCCTCGTCCCACTTGAGCCGGGCGCGGGCCGCCGCGATATCCGCCCGGTCGCGCGGGCGGTGCGCCTTCTCCAGGGCCTCGGGGAGCGACAGCAGCGCGCGCCGCTCGCGCAGCCCCTCGGGCAGCGGATCGACGATCCCGCGCCAGTCGGTGGCGGCCAGCGAGTCGAGCAGCAGGCCGACCGCCTTGGCGATGCGCCAGGACTCCAACTGCTTGCACGCCGGATAGATCGGCAGCGGGCGTCCGGCGAACTCCTCGACGGCCGTGGAGTCGCTCTCCTCGTCGAGCAACTCGTAGGCGGGGTGGGAGAGCTGGAGCTCCCGCTGGAAGCGGGAGACCTTGCCGGCGAACATGCCGCGCCGGCCGGGCAGCAGCACCCGCTCGTGGTGGTGGACGGCCCGCCGGCCGAAGAAGACCAGGCGCAGCCGGCCCCTGCCGTCGGTGAGCGTGACCTCGAAGCGCAGCCCCCGCCCGTTGTTGAACGGGCGGGTGCGGGCGTCGGCGATCTCGGCGACCACCGTGACGTGCTCGTCCAACGGCAGCGCGCTGAGCGAGGTCAGCTCGCCGCGCTCGGCGTAGCGCCTGGGGTAGTGGTGCAGCAGGTCTCCGACCGTGCGCAGGTCGAGATGGGCGGCCATCACCTTGGCGGTGGTGCCGCCGACAACGGTGGCGAGGGGATCGTGCGGGGCGGTCACGGTGCCCATTGCACACCATGGCGCTGACAATCGCGGTGGCCAGGCCCGCCGTGGGCCGCGCCGTTCACTCCACGCCGATGAGCAGGGGCACGGACTGGTGCCCCGCGCAGAGGACGGTGTCCACGCCCAGGTGCTCCTGGCGGATCAGCTCGGTCAGCTCACGGGCCAGCTCGGCGGGGGCGTCGGCGCCCAGCACCAGGGTGACCAGCTCGCCGCCTCCGGCCAACATCCGGGCCAGCACCAGCGCGGCGACCTCGGAGACCCCGCCCCCGATCACCGCGACGTCCCCGTCCACCAGGCCCAGCACATCGCCCTGTTGGCAGACGCCGGCCATGGTCCACGACTGGCGCTCGGCCACGCTGACCTCGCCGAACCGGGTGGCGCCGGCGGCGGCCGTCATGGCCACCACATCCTCGTCGAAGCGCCGCTCGGCGGTGTGCACGGCCAGCGCCGCTATCCCCTGGACCGGCGAGCGGGTGGGCACGACGGCGACCCGCACCCCCTCGGCGCGGGCCTGCTCCGCGGCTGCCGCGGCGGCGTGCCACAGCTCCTTGTCGTTGGGCAGCAGGACGACCTCCCCCGCCCTGGCGCTGGCGATGGCGGCGGCCAGCTCGCCGCCGCCGGGGCGCTCCCCGGGGCGGACGGTCAGCGTGGTCGCCCCCGCCTCCGCGCACAGGCCGGCCAGCCCCGGGCCCGGCAGCACCGCGACCACGGCGCGTCCACGGGGGGTGGCCGGCTCGGCCGCGACGGTCGGGGCGAGCGCGGTGATCCGCACGCGGTGCGGCCGGCCGGCCGCGATGCCCGCCTCGACGGCGGGCCCGGCCTCCTGGGTGTGCACATGGACGTGCCAGAGACCGTCGCCGCCCACCACCACGAGCGAGTCGCCCAGCGCGTCGAGACGCTCGCGCAGCGGGGGGATCGCGGTGTCCTCGGCGTCCAGCAGAAAGGTCACCTCGTAGCCGGGGTCGCCGTGGGAGGCGTCGGCACACGGCTGGGGACGGGATACCCGGGAAACCTGGCCGCGCGGCGGGCGGTGGCGCGGCGTCTCGACGGGCGGGCCGCCGAAGAGCGCGGCGTCCAGCGCGTCCAGCACGGTGACCAGGCCGCTTCCGCCGGCGTCCACCACTCCGGCCCTGGCCAGTTCCGGCAGCTGCTCGGGCGTCGCGGCGACCGCCGCCCTGGCCGCGACGCGGGCCGCGGTCAGCACGGCGGCGGTGTCGCCCGGCGTCGCGGCGGCGGCCGTGGCCGCCGCCGACGCCACCGTGAGCATGGTCCCCTCCACCGGGCGCGCCACCGCAAGGCGCGCGGAGTCGGCGGCGTGCGCCAGCGCCGTCCGCAGGGTGTCGGCGGTGGCCGGTTCGGGGGCGGCGGCGAGCACCTCGGCCATGCCGCGCAGGAGTTGCGCCAGGATGGTGCCCGAGTTGCCGCGCGCGCCGATCAACGCGCCGTGCGCCAGCGCGCGCGCCGCCTCCCCGAGGCTGGGCTCGCCGGCCTCGGCCGCGGCCACCGCCTGGGCGGCCGACTCGACCGTGAGATAGAGGTTGGTCCCGGTGTCGCCGTCGGGCACCGGGTAGACGTTGATCGCGTCGATCTCCTCCCGGGCGGCGCCCAGCGCGTCCAGGGCCAGCCGGCTCCAGCGACATACCGCCCCGGCGTCGAGCGGCTGGGGCACGTGGAACCTCCCGGGCTAGGGTGAACGGCGGGTGCAGCTTAAGCCCTGGTCCGGCCGGGGGAGCGATTTCGCTCATCGGGAAAGCCCGAGGTATGCTGCCCCGGTTGCCTGATGTCCTCGTCTGTGCGTCGGGCGCACGCTCCGGAGCGGCACGTTCCGGATTCCCGTACGTTTCTGTCTTCCCCGCCTCGCGTGGGGCTGACCCGTCTTTGGAGTGACCCGTGGCTGCCAACTGCGATGTCTGCGGCAAGGGGCCGGGCTTCGGCAACAGCATCTCCCACTCGCACCGCCGCACGCCCCGCCGTTGGAACCCCAACATCCAGCGGGTGCGTACCGTGATCAATGGGACGCCGAAGCGCCTGAACGCCTGCACCTCGTGCATCAAGGCGGGTAAGGTCTCGCGCTGATCGTCGGCGCGTACGCGCCGCCATCGGCCGCTCAAGCCGGCTCACCCTCGGGGTGGGTCGGCTTCTCGCGTTCCCGCCCCGAGCGCGACGGACTCAGCCGGGGTACCCGTGGTCCACGGGCCCGATCCCGGCGCCCAGCGCGAAGCCCCCGGCTATCGCGCCCGTGACGTAGTCCTTCGCCGCGGCCACCGCCACCGGGAGCGCGTCCCCGTGCGCCAGCCTGGCGGCGATCGCCGAGGCCAGCGTGCAACCGGTGCCATGGGTATGGCGGTTGTCGTGCCGGGGCGCGCGCAGCCAGTGCCGCTCGGTGCCGTCGGTGAGCAGATCGACGGCCTCGCCCGGCAGATGGCCGCCCTTGACCAGCGCCCAACGCGGCCCGAGCGCCAGCAGCGCCTCGGCGGCCCTGGGCAGGTCCGCCTCCTCGGCCACCTGGACGCCGGTGAGTTGGGCGACCTCGGCCAGGTTGGGCGTGACCACCGTGGCCGTGGGCAGCAGCAGCGTGCGCACCGCGTCCAGCGCCTCGGGCGCCAGCAGCGCGTCGCCGTGCTTGGAGACGCCCACCGGATCGATCACCACGGGGGCCTCGACGGTGCGGAGCAACTCGGCGACGGCCTCGACGAGTTCGACGCCGGCCAGCATCCCGGTCTTCACCGCCCCGGCACCGATGTCGTCCATCACGCTGCGGAACTGCGCCCTCACCGCCTCGGCGGGCAGCTCCCAGAAGCCCTGCACGCCAAGGGAGTTCTGCGCGGTGACGGCGGTGATCACGCTCATGCCATGGGTGCCGAGCGCCAACATCGTCTTGAGGTCGGCCTGGATACCGGCGCCACCGCCCGAGTCGGAACCCGCGACGGTGAGCACACGAGGGGGTGCCTGCATGGGGACGAGCCTACTGATCGGCCCGGTCAGCCCGCGAAGTGGTCCCAGCCGCCGGCCTTCTCCCAGGGCGCGCCGTCCACCGTGATCCGGGGCGGCGCGGCGCCACCAGGCCCCGGCACCGCGCCCCGCCCCCGGCTGGGCAGCACCTCGCCGATCACCCGCCACCGCGCGGGCAGCTTGGTCTCGGGCGGGAAGGTGGCCACGATCGCGTGGTCCTCGCCCCCGGTGAGGACCCAGTGCAGCGGGTCGACGCCGACGGCGGAGCCGATGTCGTTCATCTGCGCGGGCATGTCGAGGGCCGCCGACTCGATGTCGATCCGCACCTTGCTGCCCTGCGCGATATGGCCGAGGTCCGCGATCAGCCCGTCGCTGACGTCGGTCATGGCGGTGGCGCCCAGGGCCGCCCCCGCCGGCCCGGCCGGGTAGGGCGGCTCCGGCCTGCGGTGTGCCTCGACGAAGGCGCGCGGCGAGCGGAAGCCCCGGGAGAGGACGGCGTGCCCGGCCGCCGACCAGCCCAACCAGCCGGTGACGGCGACCAGATCGCCGGGCCTGGCGCCCGTCCTGGTGACGGGCTCACGGCCGGCCAGGTCCCCCAGGGCGGTGATGGAGACGATGATGCTGTCGCCGCGCACCACGTCCCCGCCGGCCACCCCGGCGCCGGCGACCTGGCACTCGTCGCGGATGCCGTCCATCAGCTCGACCGGCCAGGTGGCCGGGAGTTCCGCGGGAACCACGAGCCCGAGCAGCACGGCGCTCGGGGTGGCCCCCATGGCGGCGATGTCGGCGAGGTTCTGCGCCGCGGCCTTGCGGCCCACGTCGTAGGCGGTGGACCAGTCGCGGCGGAAGTGGCTGCCCTCCACCAGGATGTCGGTGCTGGCGACCACCCGTCGGTCGGGTGCGGCGACCACCGCGGCGTCGTCCCCCGGGCCAAGCCGTACCGCGGGGGTCCCGCTGATCCGGGAGGTCAACTCCCGAATCAGCCCGAACTCCCCGAGCGCCCCCACACTGCCCTTCACTCAGCTCTCCTCATGCTCTTTCGTGCGCCGACCGGTGCCTCGATCCGCCCGACCAACTCCGGACACGGTCTCCCCGTGCTGGTCATGACGCGCTACGGTAGCGCCCCCGCTCCTCGAAGCCGCTGTGGAGGACCCGTGGTGCAGGCGTACATCCTGATCCAGACCGAGGTGGGCAGGGCGTCCATCGTGGCCGAGGAGATCTCCGGACTGCCGGGAGTGATCCAGGCCGACGATGTCACCGGACCCTACGACGTCATCGTCAGGGCCGAGGCGGAGAGCGTGGACGAACTCGGACGCCTCGTGGTGGCGAAGGTGCAGGGGGTTCCCGGCATCACTCGCACCCTGACCTGCCCCGTCGTTCATCTGTAGCGCCCCGTTATGCTCGCCGCGTGACCTCCACCGTACGCCGCGCCCCCGTGGTCCTCGCCGCCGTCCTGGCCCTGGGCGCCTGTTCGTCGGCGGACGGGGCGCCGGCCGTCGAGGTGCCGACGCCGACGGGCGAAGCGGCCGACGCCTGCCGCGCGCTGGCCGAGGCGCTGCCGGACGTGGTGGACGGCGAGGAACGTCAAGTCCTCGACGAGGACACGCCGTTCGCGGCGGCCTGGGGCTCACCCGCGATCGTGCTGCGCTGCGGCGTGGAACGCCCAGCGGCCCTCACCCCGGGCAGCGAGACCTACGACCCGATCGGGGCCGAGGTGGTGGGCGTCGACGCGGTGTCCTGGCTGCTGGAGGAGCGGGGGGACGGCATCAGGTTCACCACCACGGAGCGCGAGGTCCTCGTCGAGATGACGGTGCCGGACGCCTACGCGCCCGAGGTCAACCCGCTGCTTGACGTGGCCGCCCCGATCGACCGGCACATACCGCTGGACGAGCTGTACCGCACGGACGACCCGTCCGCCGAGGCCCAGGACGAGGGGCAGGGCGAGGGGGACGGCCACGCTCACCACTGAGGCCGCCCCCGCCGCCTACCTCAGCCCGCTGGAGCGCCGCAGGGCGGCCTGGATCAGCTCGTCGATCAGCTGGGCGTAGCCCACGCCCGACGCCTCCCACATCCGGGGGAACATCGAGATCGGGGTGAAGCCCGGCATGGTGTTGATCTCGTTGATGACGAACTCGCCGTTCTCCAGGAGGAAGAAGTCGGCGCGCACCAGCCCCTCGCAGGACGCGGCCTCGAACGCCTCGACGGCCAGCGCCCGCACCCGCTCCGTCTGCTCCTCGGTGAGCGGGGCGGGCACCAGGCCCTCGGCCGAGTCGATGTACTTGGCCTCGAAGTCGTAGAAGTCGTGGCTGGAGACCGGCGGGATCTCCGCCGGCAGGCTCGCCCGGGGGCCGTCCTCGAACTCCAGCACGCCGCACTCGATCTCACGGCCGACCAGCTGCGCCTCGATCACCACCTTGGGGTCATGCCGCTGCGCCTCGGCGATGGCCGCCGGCAGCCCCTCAGGACCGGTGACCCGGGAGATCCCGATGGAGGAGCCGGCCCGCGCCGGCTTCACGAAGACCGGCCAGCCGTGTTCGGCGGCGAACTCCTCGACCCCGGCCAGCGCGCCGGCCTCGTCCCGCCGCCACTCCCGGGGGCGGATCACCAGATAGGGGCCGACGGCCAGACCGAAGGACGTGAAGACCCGCTTCATGTAGTCCTTGTCCATGCCGATCGCCGAGGAGAGCACCCCGGCCCCGACATAGGGGACGCCGGACATCTCCAGCAGCCCCTGGATGGTGCCGTCCTCGCCGAACGGGCCGTGCAGCAGCGGAAGCACCACATCGACCTCGCCGAGATCCTTGGGCACCGAACCGGGCTCGCTGTACACCACCTCGCGCCGGGACGGGTCGACCGGCAGCACCACGCCGCCGACGCCGGGCTCGGCGATGCCCTCGACGCTGGGCAGCGCGCCGTCGGAGATCGCCATCCGGTCCGGCTCGTCCGCGGTCAACGCCCAACGGCCGTCGGTGGCGATGCCGATGGGCAACACGTCGTAGCGGGAACGGTCGATGGCCCGCAGCACGGCACCCGCCGTCACCACCGAGATGGTGTGCTCGGAAGAGCGACCACCGAAGACCACGGCCACACGGGGCTTGCTGCGCTGGGAAGGGGACTCGCTGCTCATCACTCTCCGAGGTTACCTAACGTGATGGCGGCCGTCAGCGGTGCTCGGCCTTGGCGGTTCGCGACATCAGCTCCTCGACCGCGACCTGGGGCGAGGTGCCCTCGTGCACGATGCCCACCACCGTCTCCGTGATCGGCATCTCGACGCCGTGACGGCGCGCCAGATCCAGCACCGAACGGCAGGACTTGACGCCCTCGGCGGTCTGCCGGGTGACCGCGATGGTCTCGGCCACCGTCATGCCACGGCCCAGGTTGTTGCCGAAGGTGTTGTTGCGGGAGAGCGGGGAGGAGCAGGTGGCGATCAGGTCGCCCATGCCGGCGAGGCCGGCGAACGTCTTGGGGTCGGCGCCCATCGCCAGGCCGAGGCGGGAGGTCTCCGCGAGCCCCCGAGTCATCAGCGACGCCTTGGTGTTGTCGCCCAGGCCCATCCCGTCGGCGATGCCCACGGCCAACGCGATCACGTTCTTGACCGCGCCGCCCAGCTCGCAGCCGACCACGTCGGTGTTGGTGTACGGCCGGAAGTACGGCGTGTGGCAGGCGGCCTGGAGCCGGCGGGCGACCGCCTCGTCCGGGCAGGCGACCACGGCGGCGGCGGGCTGACGTTGGGCGATCTCGGGCGCGAGGTTGGGCCCGGAGAGCACGGCGACCCGCTCGGCGGGCACGGCGGCGACCTCCTGGATCACCTCGCTCATCCGCTTGGCCGTGCCCAGTTCGACGCCCTTCATCAGCGAGACCAGCACGGCGTGCGGCGGCAGGCCGGCACCCCACTCCGCGAGGTTCTCCCTGACGGTCTGTGACGGCACCGACAGCCAGGCGAACTCGGCGTCGCGCGCCGCCTCGGCGGGGTCGGTGGTGGCGCGGACGCCGTCCGGCAGCCGCAGCCCCGGCAGGTAGTCCGGATTGAACCGCTCGGAGTTGATGACGTCGGCGACCTCGGCGCGACGTGCCCAGAGCGTCACCTGGCAGCCGGCGTCGGCCAGGATGGCGGCGAACGCGGTCCCCCAGGAACCGCTGCCGTAGACGGCGACCTGTGTCACTCGGCTTTCTCCTTGTCGGACGTGCTCCGCTGGTCCGGCCGCGGCTGCGGGGTCCTGCGGTACACAAAACGCTCCGTCGGCGGTGTCTCCTGCCTGACCTCGGCGAGCAGTGCGGTGATGGCCTCCATGATCCTGTCAGTGATCTCGCGCAACCGCTCCACGGTCGGCTCCAGACCGTAGAACTCCTCCAGGTCCACCGGGTCGCCGGCCACCACGATCAGTGTCTTGCGCGGCAGCAGCCGCAGCCGCCGCGTCTTGGCGTAGGGCGGCATCGCCTCGTGGGCGCCCCACTGCGCGACCGGGATCACGGGAGCCCGGGTGGCCATGGCGACCCGGGCCGCACCCGTCTTGCCCTCCATCGGCCAGAGCGCCGGATCGCGGGTGAGGGTGCCCTCCGGGTAGAACGCGACGCACTCGCCCTGGTGGACGGCGGCCACCGCGGCCCGGAACGCGTCGGCGGCGTCGTTGCTCTCCCGGTAGACGGGGATCTGCCGGGTGCCCCGCATGAACCGGCCGACCATCCCCCGCTGGAACAGCACGTTCTTGGCGAGGAATCGTGGCACGCGCCCGGTGTTGTACTGGTAGTGGGCATACGAGAGCGGGTCGAGATACGAGTTGTGATTCACCACGGTGATGAATCCGCCGGCAGCTGGAATATGCCTCATTCCGCGCCAGTCCTGCTTGAAGAAGATCCGCAGCAGCGGTTTTACCAGAATTGCTGCCAGCCGGTACCAGAAGCCGATTCTGCGGCGAGACACTCAGACACCATCTCCTCTTGCACTGTTCCGGCGCGGTCCGCTGGGGACAGCCGCACAAGTGTGGCCCTGGGTCAGGGGACTGTCCAGCGCCTCGCCGCCGCGCCACCACCGTCTCTTGGCACCCTAGTCCGCGCCGTCCTCGCCCACCGCACGGGTGTGCGGAGAGCCCGCGCCGACCGGCTCCCGGGCCAGCCTCCCGAGCCCGCCCGACGCGAGGGAGAATGACCCGATGCGCCACTCCGACTGGGCCCTTGTCGTTCCGCTGAAGCCGCTGTGGCGCGCCAAGAGCAGGCTGGCCGACGCGGTCGGGGACGCCGGCAGGCGCACGCTGGCGCTGGCCTTCGCCGAGGACACGGTGGGCGCGGCGCTGGCCTGCCCCGCGGTGCGGAATGTGGCGGTTGTCACGGATGATCCGCTGGCGGCGCGACGGCTGGGCGCGCTCGGCGCGCTGGTCGTCGCCGACGAGCCGGCGGCCGGGTTGAACGCGGCGCTGGCCCATGGCGCCGCGCTGCTGCGGGCGCGGGACGCCCAGCTGCCGGTGGCGGCGCTCAACGCCGATCTGCCCGCGCTGCGGTCCGCCGAGTTGTCGAGGGTGCTGGCCGCCGCCGAGGAGCACGGGCGGAGCTTCCTGCCGGACGCGGCCGGCGTCGGCACCACGCTGCTCGCCGCCCGGGGCCAGGAGGCGCTGGCCCCCGCGTTCGGCGGCCCTTCCCGGGCGCGTCACCGCGCTTCAGGGGCCGTCGAGTTGCCGCTGACCGGGGTGGACAGCGTGCGCAGGGACGTGGACACCGGCGCCGACCTGGCGGTGGCGCTGCGGCTGGGCGTCGGCCCGCGCACGGCGCGGCGCCTGGACGAACTGCGCGACGCGTCCGCCTCATTGAGCCCGTCGGGCTGATCCCGCGCCCCGCCCGGGCCGGGCGGGGGAGCGGAACCTCTGGGGAGGGCTCAGAACGTCTGGAGGGTCAGAAACGTGACCCGGCGCGCCGCTCCCTCGCCGGCCACCTCGATCCGCAGCCGCTGCCCCGGCCTGACCAGGCGCAGGCCGCCGGCGTCGAAGGCGGCGGCGTCGAACTCCAGCGGCGTCCCGTCGTCGAGCAGCACGCTGCCGGCGCGGGTGGCCGGGTCGAAGGTGTACGCGGTGGCCTGCATGGGGCGAGCCTAACCGGTGGCCCGGCTCGGGAGAACAGCTGCGGGCCGGGCTCCTGACAGGGAGTCCGGCCCGCGGGCGGCCGTGCGGCGATGACCGTCACTTGCGGCGCGAGGTGGCCTTCTTGGCGGTGGTCGCACGGGACGACGCCCGCTTGGCCGGAGCCTTCTTCGCGGTCGTCTTCTTGGCCGGTGCCTTCTTGGCGGTGGCCTTCTTGGTGGTGGACTTCTTGGCCGTCGACTTCTTGGCGGCGGCGCTGCGGCTGGTGGTCTTCTTCGCCGTCGCCGTCCGCTTGGCCGTCGACTTCTTGGCGGCGGCCTTCTTGGTCGCGGCCTTCTTGGTGGTGGTGCCACCACCCGAAAGGCTGCCCTTGGGAGCCTTCTTCACGGCGACATCGTTCTTGGGGAGCTTCTTCGTCCCCGAGACCAGGTCCTTGAACCCCTGACCGGCGCGGAAGCGCGGCACGGAGGTCTTCTTGACCCGAACCCGCTCGCCGGTCTGCGGGTTGCGCGCATAGCGGGCCGGCCGGTCGACCTTCTCGAACGAACCGAAGCCGGTGACCGAAACCCGCTCACCCGAGACCACCGAGCGGATGATGGCGTCGAGCACGATATCGACGGCATCGGCCGCCTGCTGACGACCACCGAGCTTGTCCGCAATCGCTTCTACGAGTTGCGCCTTGTTCACGTCTTCCCCTTCGCAGGCATTGCTGGAACGAATGTGTTCAAGCTTTTTCGCACGTTAGGCAGATATATTCCGCAAATCAAACGCGAAACGGGCGAATCACCCTTGTGTCGCAACGAACTCGCCCCGTCACGAAGCTCCGTCACGGCCGCCGGTGACGTCCGAGGGCAGTCGACCCTCGTCGACGTCCGCCATCAGTCGCTCCAGCCGGCGCGCCGCGCCCGGCAGATCCCGCTTGGTCGCCGCGGTGATGACCAGCAGCTTCCGAGCCAGGGCCTGCCGTACGTCCTCGGGCACTTGCAGCTCCCGCACCGTCCGGTGCGCGTCCTTCAGTCGAGCGGCGACGCGATCGTAGAGTTCGAGTTGACCGTCGCGTTCCATGCGGCCGATTGTGCCACCTTGGGCCGGTTATCGCCCCCTAAGCCCCCCAACGCCCGTGTCGCGCTTGCGATCACGGCTGCGCCCCCGCCGGTCGAACCGACGGGGGCGCGGGTGTCGACGAAACGTCAGACGGCCTGTGTACGGGGCTTGTAGGCGGGGCGGGCGGCCTCGAAGGCGGCGACGTCCGGCTCGTGCCTGAGGGTGAGGCTGATGTCGTCCAGGCCCTCCAACAAACGCCAACGAGCGTTCTCGTCAAGATCGAAATCGGCCTCGATCCCGGGCGCGGTGACCTTGCGCGCGACCAGGTCGACCGTCACCTCGCTGGCCGGCTCCCGCTCCGCCAGCTCCCAGAGCGCGTCCACCGTGGACTGCGGGAGAACGACCGTCAACAGGCCGTTCTTCAGGGAGTTGCCACGGAAGATATCGGCGAAGCGTGGCGAGATGACCGCCTTGAAGCCGAAGTTCTGAAGGGCCCAGACGGCGTGCTCCCGGGAGGAGCCCGTGCCGAAGTCCGCCCCGGCCACCAGCACCGAGGCGCCCTGGTAAGCCGGCTGGTTGAGGACGAACTCCGGGTCCCTGCGCCAGGACTCGAACAGACCGTCCTCGAAACCGTCCCTGGTGACCTTCTTCAGCCAGTGCGCCGGGATGATCTGGTCGGTGTCCACGTTGCCGCGCCGCAGCGGAACGGCCCGGCCGGTGTGGGTGGTGAAAGCTTCCATGGGTCAGACCTCCACGGGGGTCGGGACATCGGCCAGATCGGCTGGGGACGCGAGACGGCCGGTGATCGCGGTGGCTGCGGCGACCTGCGGCGAGACCAGGTGCGTACGACCACCCTTGCCCTGCCGGCCCTCGAAGTTGCGGTTGGAGGTGGAGGCGCAGCGCTCCCCGGGGGAGAGTTGGTCCGGGTTCATGCCCAGGCACATCGAACAGCCGGCGTGCCGCCACTCGGCGCCGGCGGCCGTGAACACCTTGTCGAGCCCCTCCTCCACCGCCTGGAGCGCGACCCGAACGGAGCCGGGCACCACGAGCATCCGCAGCCCTTCGGCGAGCTGACGGCCGCGCAACACCTCGGCGGCCGAGCGCAGATCCTCGATCCGGCCGTTGGTGCAGGAGCCGACGAAGACGGTGTCGATGGCGATCTCCCGCAGCCGCTGGCCGGCGGTGAGACCCATGTACTCCAGGGCCTTCTCGGCGGCGAGACGCGCGCTGGGGTCGTCGTAGGAGGCCGGGTCCGGCACGGCCTCGGAGAGCGGCGCGCCCTGGCCCGGGTTGGTGCCCCAGGTGACGAAGGGGGCCAGCTCGGCGCCGTCGATCACCACCTCGTGGTCGAAGACGGCGTCGTCGTCGGTGCGCAGCGTCTGCCAGTAGGCGACGGCCTCGTCCCAGTCGGCGCCCCCGGGGGCGTGGTCCCGACCGCGCAGATAGGCGAAGGTGGTGGCGTCGGGCGCGATCATGCCCGCCCTGGCCCCGGCCTCGATCGACATGTTGCAGATGGTCATCCGGGCCTCCATCGAGAGCTTCTCGATGGCCTCGCCCCGGTACTCGATCACATAGCCCTGACCGCCGCCCGTGCCGATCCTGGCGATGATGGCGAGGATCAGGTCCTTGGCGGTGACGCCGGCGGGCAGTTCGCCGGTCACCGTGACGGCCATCGTCCGGAACGGGGCCAACGGCAACGTCTGGGTGGCCAGCACATGCTCCACCTGGCTGGTGCCGATGCCGAAGGCCAGCGCGCCGAAGGCGCCGTGGGTGGAGGTGTGGCTGTCGCCGCAGACCACGGTGGTTCCCGGCTGTGTCAATCCCAACTGCGGGCCGACGACATGGACGACGCCCTGCTCGGCGTCGCCCAGCGAGTGCAGCCGGACCCCGAACTCGGCGCAGTTCTTGCGCAGGGTCTCCAGCTGGGTCCTGGAGACCGGGTCGGCGATCGGCTTGTCGATGTCCAGCGTCGGGGTGTTGTGGTCCTCGGTGGCGATGGTGAGGTCCGTGCGACGCACCCGACGGCCGCTCTTGCGCAGCCCGTCGAACGCCTGCGGGCTGGTGACCTCGTGCAGTAGATGGAGGTCGATGTACAGCAGGTCGGGCTCGCCCTCCGCCCGTCGGACGACATGGTCGTCCCAGACTTTCTCCGCCAGTGTCCGTCCCATCGTGTCTCCTCCGGCCTCACGCTGGTCTGGGCCGCCGCTGTAACGCACCCCCGCGCACGCGAGGCGGCCATGGTCCGCGAGATGCCGCGGCGCACCTCACCAAGGGTGGCGCTTTCTTCGGGGATATGAACTTGCGTTTCACAGTGTGAGACGCGAGTATCGTTTCATGGACAACTCTAGTGGCGACTCCAGTGGGGTGGGTGTACTCGACAAGGCGGCCCTGGTTCTGGGTGCCCTGGAGTCGGGCCCGGCCACCCTGGCGGGCCTGGTCGCGGCGACCGGGCTCGCGCGGCCCACGGCCCATCGGATGGCGGTGGCCCTCGAATACCACCGCCTGCTGGCGCGGGACATGCAGGGCCGCTTCGTGCTCGGGCCCAGGCTCGCCGAGCTGGCGGCTGCGGCCGGCGAGGACCGGCTGTTGGCCACGGCCGGGCCGGTGTTGACACATCTGCGCGATATCACGGGCGAGAGCGCGCAGCTCTATCGGCGCCAGGGCGATCGGCGGATCTGCGTGGCCGCGGCCGAGCGCCTCTCCGGGCTGCGGGACACCGTGCCCGTGGGCTCCACACTGCCGATGAAGGCCGGCTCGGCGGCCCAGATCCTGCTGGCCTGGGAGGAGCCCGAGCGGCTCCACCACGGGCTTCAGGGGGCACGCTTCACCGCCACGGCGCTCTCCGGGGTGCGGCGGCGCGGCTGGGCCCAGTCCATCGGCGAACGCGAGCCGGGCGTCGCCTCCGTCTCCGCCCCCGTGCGCGGCCCGTCCAACCGCGTGGTGGCCGCCGTCTCCGTCTCGGGGCCGATCGAGCGGCTCAGCCGCCACCCCGGCCGGATGCACGCCCAGGCGCTCCTGGAGGCCGCCGGGCGGCTCACCGAGGCCCTCAGGCGCGGCACCACCCTCTGAGGCCGGGCCCGGGCCCCTGAGGAGAAGGCTCCGGGCGCGAAGTCAGCCCCGGGCGGGCGCGACGCCCTCCCCGCGCACCTGATGCCCCAGCCGGTTGGCCAGCCGCTCGCCTCGCGCGGCTATCGGCTCCAGCCCGGTGGCCGCGCCCAGGCCGCTCGGCGGGAGGTTGACATAGAACGACTCGGCGGCGCCCGCGGGAACCACGAACGTCTCGTGCCAGAAGCCGACCCGCGCCCCGGCGCGCAGCCGGCGGTTCAGCTGACCCCAGGCCGGGCGGTGCTCCCCCTCGGTGTCCGAGGCGTACGCGGTCAAGCACTCCAGGGACGACCAGTACTGCAGCACGGTGATCTCCCTCGGCGACCCGAAGACCAGCCGATAGCCGAGCATGCCGCGCTCCTTCTCGCGGGACAGCTCGCGCAGCATCCGCGGCATCGCGCGGAACACCGGCAGCCACGAGCGCGGGCGCCAGAAGCTGTTGATCCGCATGCCGACGAGGAACACCACCAGCTCCCCCTCGGCCTTGGCCGTCATGCGCTCCTTGATGATCTGATCCGCCATCCCGCTCCCCTGCCACTCACGCGGCCACAGCCCCGACGCCCGTCGGATAGTGCCGCTATCCATGCTTAGATAGTGGCACTATCCGGCGGTGGACGCAAGGGGGCCCAGGCCGATGAGGCTGTCCGAACTGAGCGCGCGCGGCGGCGTGTCCGTGCCGACGATCAAGTTCTATCTGCGCGAGGGCCTGCTCCCCCCGGGGCGGCGGATCAGCAGCACGCAGGCCGAGTACGACGAGGAGCATCTGCGGCGCCTCGCCCTGGTGCGCGCCCTGATCCAGGTGGGCCGGATGTCGGTGGCCGGCGCGCGCGAGGTCCTGTCGGCGCTGAACGACCCCGATCTCGACGAGATCTCCCAGATGGGGAAGGCGGTCGCCGGGCTGCCGCAGCCGCTGCCGCCCGCCGGGGACGACGGCGCCGCCAGGACCGCGGAGGAGAGCGCGCGCGAGGTGCAGCGGCGGCTCGGCTGGCGGGTCGTCCCCGAGAACCCGGCCCATCAGACGCTGGTCTCCGCGCTCAGCGCCCTGGAGCGGCTCGGCTTCCCCTGCGACGACGCGGCGTTGCTGCCCTACGCCGAGTTGGCCGAGCGGCTCGCCGAACACGAGGTGGCGCTGATCGACACCTTCCACGAGCCGACCACGCGCCTTGAGGCGGTGGTCGCGCTCACCGTGCTCTACGAGCCGGTGCTGCTCAGCCTGCGGCGGCTGGCCCAGGCCGAGCAGGCCACCCGGCGGTTCGCCGGCGGCCCCGCCGATGCCGCGCCGGACGCCTGAGCGCCGGCGCGGCGGCGTCCGTCACGCCGCGCCACAACGAGCAAGCGGCCCGCGTCACTTGGGACGCGAGCCGCTTGCTCGATCATGTACCCCCGACCGGATTCGAACCGGCGCTACCGCCTTGAGAGGGCGGCGTGCTAGGCCGCTACACAACGGGGGCCCACGCAGATCCCTGAGGATCCGTACCCCCGACCGGATTCGAACCGGCGCTACTGCCTTGAGAGGGCAGCGTGCTAGGCCGCTACACAACGGGGGCGTGATCTTGCGAACCGCTGAATACAAGATCGTGCTGGGCTACCAGGACTCGAACCTAGACTAACTGAACCAGAATCAGTCGTGCTGCCAATTACACCATAGCCCACCAAACCGCAACCTCCCGAAGGAGGTTTTGCTTGGTTGGCCGCTGATTTCCGGGTGTTGAGCCCCTCAGCGGCAGAAAGAACACTACCCGATGGGGGACGGTGCACCAAAACGAGATGGCGTCCGGGACCGTCCCCCCGCCGGCTAGTCCGCCCGCCCGGCCAGTGTGGCCAGCGCGGCGTCCACCCGGGACAGCGTCCGCTCCCGTCCCAGGGCCTCAAGCGACTCGAAGAGCGGCAGGCCCACCGTCCGCCCCGTGACCGACACCCGCAGCGGGGCCTGGGCCTTGCCGAGCTTCAGGCCGTGCTCGGCGCCCGCGGCCAGGACGGCCTCCTTGAGCGGCTCGGCGGCCCAGTCGGGCAGGCCGGCCAGCCGCTCCCTGATGGTGCCCAGCACCTCCCCCGCGCCCGGCTTCATGGCCTTGGCCCAGGACGCCTCGTCGAAGACCGGCTCAGGCAGGAACAGGAAGTCCACGTTGTCGGCGATGTCGGAGAGCACCGTGACCCGGGTCTGGGCCAGCGCCGCCAGGGACTCGAAGGCCACCGGATCGAAGTCCTCAGGCTTCCAGGGCGCGTGCGGCGCCCGCAGCCAGGGCTCGCACGCCTGGACGAACTCGGCGGTCGACAGCCGCTCCCTGATGTGGGTGGCGTTGATGGCCTCGGCCTTCTTCAGGTCGAAGCGGGCCGGGTTGGCGTTCACCGCGCCGATCTCGAAGGCGGCGACCAGCTCGTCGAGCCCGAAGACGTCCCGGTCCTCGGCGAGCGACCAGCCCAGCAGCGCCAGGTAGTTGAGCAGGCCCTCGGGCAGGAAGCCACGGTCCCGGTAGAGGTTGAGCGAGGACTGCGGATCGCGCTTGGAGAGCTTCTTGTTGCCCTCACCCATCACATACGGCAGATGCCCGAACTCGGGCACCCGCCCGTTGCCCACGCCGATCTCCGCCAGCGCGTGGTAGAGCGCGATCTGCCGGGGCGTGGAGGACAGCAGGTCCTCGCCGCGCAGCACATGGGTGATCTCCATCAACGCGTCGTCCACCGGGTTCACCAGGGTGTAGAGCGGCGCGCCGTTGGCCCGGACGATCCCGTAGTCGGTGACGTTCTCCGGGGCGAACGTCAGCTCGCCCCGGACCAGGTCGGTGAACGTGATGGGGGTGTCCGGCATCCGGAAGCGGACGATGGGCTCGCGCCCCTGGGCCCGGTAGGCGGCCACCCGCTCCTCGCTCAGCGACCGGCAGGCGCCGTCGTAGCCCGAGGCGCGGCCCGCCGCCCTGGCGGCCTCGCGCCGGGTGGTCAACTCCTCGGGGGTGCAGTAGCAGTGGTAGGCGTGCCCGGCGGCCAGCAGCCGCTCGACCACCTCGGCGTAGCGGTCCATCCGCTCGGACTGCCGGTAGGGCCCGTGCGGGCCGCCCACCTCGGGGCCCTCGTCCCAGTCGAGACCGAGCCAGCGCAGCGAGTCCAGCAGCGCCAGATAGGACTCCTCGGAGTCCCTGGCGGCGTCGGTGTCCTCGATCCGCAGCACCAGGGCACCGCCGTTGTGGCGGGCGAAGGCCCAGTTGAAGAGGGCCGTGCGGACCAGCCCCACATGCGGGTTGCCGGTCGGCGAGGGGCAGAAGCGGACGCGTACGTCAGTCACGGCGCACCACCTTGTTGGTCAGCGTGCCGATGCCCTCGATGCTGACGGCGACCGTGTCGCCCACCCGCACCGGACCGACGCCGGCCGGGGTTCCGGTGAGAATGACGTCCTGCGGGAGCAGGGTCATCGACTCCGTGATGTGCACAATCAGATCCTCCACCGAGCGCACCATCTCGCTGGTGCGCCCCAACTGTCGCTGTTCGCCGTTGACCGTGCACATGATGGCCAGGTCCTTCGGGTCGAGTTCGGTCTCGATCCAGGGGCCGAGCGGGCAGGAGTTGTCGAAGCCCTTGGCCCTGGCCCACTGGCTCTCCCGCTGCTGGAGATCGCGCGCGGTGAGGTCGTTGGCGCAGGTGTAGCCGAGGATCACCTCGTGCGCGCGCTCCCTGGGGACGTCGCGGCACAGCCGCCCGATGACCACCGCCAGCTCGGCCTCGTGGTGCACATCCGAGGAGATCGAGGGGTAGCCGATCTCGTCACCCGAGCCGATCACCGAGGTGGAGGGCTTGAAGAAAGTGACGGGCACCTCGGGGACCTCGTTCCCCAGCTCCCGCGCGTGCTCGGCGTAGTTGCGGCCGATGGCCACGACCTTGCTGGGCAGCACCGGCGGAAGCAGCCTGACCTTGTCCAGCGGCACACGGTGCCCTGAGCGTTCGAAGTCGGCGAACGGGTGGCCCTTGATGATGTCGAGCTGGAGGCCACCCTCGTCGGTTGGCTCCCCCTCCACCACACCGAATCCGACGGTGCCGTCGATGGAGAATCTGGCGATGCGCACGGCGGGTCGTCCCTCACTGGCCCGCGGGCGGACCGCGGACCCCTAGCTGAGCCCGAACTACTGCGGGCCCAAGCCTAGGACACCCCGGAGGCGGCGAGGGACGCTGCCTCCCGAACCGCGCGTCCGGGAGGCGGCCGGGAGATCAGCGCAGGCGCGCCATCAGCGCGTGCTCGACCAGCGTGATCAGGCCGCTCTTGGCCTCGGCGCGGTGGCGGGCGTCGGTGGTGATGATCGGGGCGTCGGGGCCGATCTGGAGGGCCTCGCGGACCTCCTCCGGCGAATAGGGCTGGTGGCCGTCGAAGCCGTTGAGCGCGATCACGAACGGCAGGCCGCTGTTCTCGAAGTAGTCCACGGCCGGGAAGCAGTCCGCCAGCCGCCGCGTGTCCACCAGCACGATCGCCCCGATCGCACCCCGCACCAGGTCGTCCCACATGAACCAGAAGCGGTCCTGCCCCGGCGTACCGAACAGGTACAGGATCAGATCCTGGTCCAGCGTGATACGACCGAAGTCCATCGCGACCGTGGTCGTGGTCTTGTTCCCCGTGTGCGTCAGATCGTCGATCCCCGCCGACGCCGAAGTCATCACCGCCTCGGTCCGCAGCGGGTTGATCTCCGAAACCGCGCCCACGAACGTGGTCTTGCCCACGCCGAACCCGCCCGCGATCACGATCTTCGCGGACGTGGTCGAACGGGACGGCGCGGAAAGACCCGCCTCGTTAGAGCTTGCGAAGTCCACTGAGCACCCTTTCGAGCAGTGTCACATCTGGCTGACCGCCGGGCTCCCCGTCATGGCCCGGCTGATGGATGGCGACAAGCCCGGCCTCGGCCAGGTCGGCCACCAGAATCCGGGCGACTCCGAGCGGGATGGCGAGCAGCGCGGAGACCTCGGCCACCGACTTCACCTCGTAGCACAGCTGGCAGATCCGTTGGTGCTCGGGCAGCTGCCCTTGCAGCCGCATCGGATCGGCGGTGGTGCTCACCAGCGCCTCGATCGCCAGCTGGTAACGCGGCCTGGTGCGGCCACCGGTCATCGCGTACGGGCGCACCAGCGGCTGTGGTGCCTCACCGTCCTGCGGGCGCCGACGGCCTGAGGACTGCGACGCCGACCAGTCGTCGCCCGAGGCCGCGGCCTCCGGCCTTCGCCTGGCGCCGGATCCCGTCGGATGGGCGGCCCCTGACGGGGTACCGGGCCGCGCCTCGTGGTGCGGCGTCTGCGGTCGCCCGGAGGAGGGACGCTGGTCGGCGCGCGGCGGCTGCTGCCCCGGCACCGGCCCTCGCTGTCCGCCGCTGGGCGCGGAGGGGAAGTTGAAGCGCCCCGAGCGCCCGCCGTCGTGCGGCTGCCCTGGGTACTCGTCACCGTATGGTCCGCCTGAGGGCGTTGCCACAATTCCTCCTCCGACTGCCTTCGCTGTCCACGGATACCGCGTTCACCGTTAAACCACGTCCCCGCACCTTATGATGCGCGGCTCCAATCCGCACACGGAGCCCGCTAGTTGAGCAGACTTCCCTGGAGTTCCGCACGCAGATCGGGCGTCAGGACCGTACCGGCACGATCCACCAACAACGCCATCTCATAACCCACGAGACCGATATCGGCCTCCGGGTGCGCCAACACCGCCAACGACGAACCGTCGGAGACCGACATGATGAACAGGAAGCCCCGTTCCATCTCGACCACCGTCTGGTTCACCGCACCGCCCTCGAAGATCCGCGAGGCACCCGCGGTCAGCGATGTCAGCCCGGAGGCCACCGCCGCCAACTGATCCGCACGATCCCTCGGGAACCCCTCGGACATCGCCAGAAGAAGACCATCGGCGGACACCACAACCGTGTGCGACACCCCCGGGGTGTTCTCCACGAAACTGGTAATCAACCAGTTGAGGTTCTGCGCCGCCTGGCTCATCGGGCTCACACTAACGCTCCTGCTCGTAGGTGTGACCGGGACCTTGGCCCCGTTCTTCGTTCTGCGCGCCGCGGCCCGAGCCGGCGCCGCGCCCTTGCTGTACTCCGCGCCGCAGGCTGCTCAGCCGGCCGCGGACATCCTGGGGGTCGCGGGAGATCTGCGCTCCACCGGCCCCGGACTCGGCGGGGGAGTGTTCCGTCAGATTGGCCTTGGGCACCCGCTTGGGGAGTCCGACCGGTGTGGTGCCGCCGGTGCGCTCCTCACGGCGCGGCCCGCGTTCCCATCGCGGCTCCTGAGCCGGGGCCTCCCGCTCCGCGCGCTGTGCCGAATCCTCCTCGGGCCGCTGCTGGTTCCGTGGTGTACGACGGGGAAGCCCCTGGTCGTTCGCCGGCCCGTGCTCGGCCGTGACCGGGCCCGACGCAGGGAAGCCTACGCGCTGCGCGGGAATCCCGGGACCACCCTGGCCCGAATCGGCGGCTGGTGGGAAGCCCCCGAACTGCGCGGGGCGCGTGGGAAGGGGGTTTTCCGGCGGTGCGGACTGCCAGGGCGCCTCGCCGGTCTGACCGGTTCCGAACGGGTCCGCCTGGGTGGTCTGTCCGGGCTGGTCGGGCCAGGGGCGGCCGTCCGGCGTCGGCGCGGGATCCTGCTGCCAGGAGCCGGCCACCGGCTGGTCCTGCCAGCCGGGCTCGGCTGCCGGCAGCGGCTGCTGCGGCTGCTGTGGTTGCTGCGGCAGTTGTTGCTGTTGCTGCGGCAGTTGAGCGGGTGGCTGGGGCGCGAGCGGTGGCGGGGCCTCCTGCCTCCGGCCGGCCGGCGCGTCCCCGAAGTAGCGCGAGTCGTCGAAGCCGAGCTCGGCCGCGGTGCGCATCCCGGCCTCGCGCTGGGCGTCGCTGATCTGCCGCGGGTCGGGCATGATCCGGGAGACGGTGAACCGTTCCTCCATGGGCGGCGCCTGGCCGCCACCGCCGCCGTGGGTGATGCCGTCGGGGAGCATGACCAGCGAGGTGGTGCCCGTCTGCTCCCCCGACGGCCGCAGCTGGACCCGGATGCCGTGCCGGGCCGCCAGGCGGCCGACCACGAAGAGGCCCATGCGCTGCGAGATGGCGGCGTCGACGGCCGGCGGGGCGGCCAGCCTGCGGTTGATCTCCGTGAAGTCCTCCTGGCTGAGCCCGATGCCCTTGTCGTGGATCTCGATCATGATCCTGGCGTCGGGCAGCCGGGTGGCCGTGACATTCACCCTGGCCTGCGGCGAGGAGAAGCTGGTGGCGTTCTCCAGCAACTCGGCCAGCAGATGCACGAGGTCGTTGACCACGTCTCCGTGGATCTCGCAGTCGGGAACGCCGCTGGTCTCGATGCGGCTGTAGTCCTCCACCTCGGACGCGGCGGCCCGCAGCACGTCCACCAGCGGCACCGGGCGGTTCCAGCGGTGGTCCAGCTCCTCGCCGGCGAGGACCAGCAGGTTCTCGCCGTTGCGCCGCATACGGGTGGCCAGATGGTCCAGCTTGAAGAGGTGCTCCAGCTGCTCCGGATCGGCCTCGCGGGACTCCAACTCGCTGATCAGCCCCAGCTGCCGCTCGATCAGCCCCTGGTTCCGGCTGGAGAGGTTGGTGAAGATCGCGTTGACGTTGCCGCGCAACAGCGCCTGTTCGGCCGCCAGCCTGACCGCCTCCCGGTGCACCTGGTCGAAGGCGCGGGCGACCTCGCCGATCTCGTCCCTGCTGGCGATCGGGATGGGGGTCACGACGGTGTCGACCTGGCCCGGGTTGACGCGGGAGAGCTGGTCGACGACGGCGGGCAGCCGCTGGCCCGCCACCTCGAAGGCGGCGGTCCGCAGCTTGCGCATGTCGCGGCTCATGGAGCGGGCCATCAGCCCGGCGACCACGAAGGCGAGCAGCAGGGAGGCCAGCACAGCGGCCGAGTTGAGCAGCATGTCGTTGCGCGCTGAGGACGCGATGTCGTTGGCCTCGGCGACCGCCTCGTCGACCAGGTCCTGCTCGATGGTGCGGTAGGCGTCGAACTGCGCGGTGGAGGCGGCGTGCCACGCCTCCGGGGTGAGCCCCAGCTCGGCCAGCTCCTCGGGGGTGGCGCCCGAGGCGATCATCTGCGTCATCTGCGGGAGGCTGTGCGCGTCGGGGGCATTGACGGCGGCGGCGTTCGCCGCCTCGGCGAGCCGCTCCTCCAGGCGCTCCGCGTCCTCGGGGGTGCCGGCCGATGTGTACTCGGCCTGCGCGATCCCCTCCAGGTAGGCGTAGGAGCTGAAGGCGGTCAGCTGGAGCTGGTGCTCCTCGTCGCCCGGCCCGGGGGCGACGAGCAGGCGGGTGCCGATGGAGCGCTGGAGCGAGTTGGCCGCCTTGGACAGGGAGATGGCGTAGACGGTCCGCCCGTAGGTGGTGAGGTTGTCCGCGCCGAGGCCGAGTTCGTTGGCGAAGGACATCAACGGGTGCTGGATGGCGACATAGCCCTCCTCGGTCTGCACACCGGGGAGTTCGTCCGTGTAGGCACGCTGGCGCAGCGCGGAGAGCTGGGGCTCGGTCTCGGTGACGCCCTCCATCCGGTGCAGCAGGCTCTCGGTGTGCGGCGTCTCGTCCCAGCGCTGGTGGAACTCGTCGCGCGCCGCGTTGGTGATCCGGTGCGCCTCGCCGACCGCGGACGCTTCGCGGTTGCCCTCAAGCAGCGGGCGCGCGGTGACGTCCCGTTCGTCGATCAGCGCGTGCGCGTACGCCGTGGAGGAGCGGACGAGCTCGGCGACGAGCTCCGCGTCCTGGGCCTCGCGCCAGGTGCCGTGGGCACCGCTGACCCGCAGGCCGGCCAGGACCAGCGCGATCACCACCGGGATCATCAGGATCGCGTACAGCTTGGTGGCGACCCGCCAGTTGCGCGGGGCGAACCGCGAACCCGTCCCGGGCTCGTGGACCGCCGACACGGGCGTCCCGCCCTCGGCACGGGACGGCGCACGGGGATCTTCGGCTTCCCCCGGATTCGAGGGAGTCGCGCTGTTGCGGCTCACTGGCTATCTCACCTCTCGACAGCGGCAGCCGGCGCTGACCGGCTGACGTGACTGTGGAGTCGTGTGGATTCCAGCACGCTTGGGGAAGAGATTCCAATCCCCCTGGTCGTCCGATTTCCACCAACACGAGATACCTGAAACGGGGCATCGACTCCCAGATGTGACATTCGGCCGCTAAGTCGCACGCGGAGCGGAACGGCCCGCTCGCCGCGCGTAGACATGCAGGTGGAGAGCCACCCGCCGAATCGTTACGAACCGGCGGAAGACGTGCGCGAGAACACAGATCGACGACGGGTGTGGCCGATCAGTGCAAACGAGCCAACAAGGCGTGCTCGACCAGGGTGATCAGGCCACTTTTGGCCTCGGCGCGATGGCGGGCGTCCGTCGTGATAATCGGCACATCCGGGCCGATCTGGAGCGCCTCGCGGACCTCCTCCGGCGAGTACGGCTGATAACCGTCGAAGCCGTTGAGCGCGATCACGAAGGGCAGGCCGCTGTTCTCGAAGTAGTCCACGGCCGGGAAGCAGTCCGCCAGCCGCCGCGTGTCCACCAGCACGATCGCCCCGATCGCACCCCGCACCAGGTCGTCCCACATGAACCAGAAACGGTCCTGCCCCGGCGTACCGAACAGGTACAGGATCAGATCCTGGTCCAGCGTGATACGACCGAAATCCATCGCGACCGTGGTCGTGGTCTTGTTCCCCGTGTGCGTCAGATCGTCGATCCCCGCCGACGCCGAAGTCATCACCGCCTCGGTCCGCAGCGGGTTGATCTCCGAAACCGCGCCCACGAACGTGGTCTTGCCCACACCGAACCCACCGGCCACCACGATCTTCGCCGATGTCGTGGCCGTAGGCGTGGCCTTGGGGGTGGCCGAGGAGGGAGGCCCGGGCATCGAATGCCCCATTCCGTCAGAGCTTGCGAAGTCCACTGAGCACCCTTTCCAGCAGCGTCACATCGGGCTGACCGCCGGGCTCCCCGTCATGGCCCGGCTGATGGATGGCGACAAGCCCGGCCTCGGCCAGGTCGGCCACCAGAATCCGGGCCACCCCCAGGGGAATGGCGACGAGCGCCGACACCTCGGCGACCGACTTCACCTCAAGGCACAGCTGGCAGATCCGCTGATGCTCGGGGAGCAGCCCCTGCATCTGCATGGGATCGGCGGTGGTGCTCACCAACGCCTCGATCGCCAGCTGGTAACGCGGCCTGGTGCGGCCACCGGTCATCGCGTAAGGACGCACCAGCGGCTGATCGCCCTCGTCGTCATACGACCCGTAGTTGTGGGAAGCACCGTACGAGCCCTGCGAGGGCGGCGGGGTGTTCATGGCTCCTCCGAGCTAAACATGAGTTCGACGACGCGGATGATTGGTGCTCATGTGGGGGGAGCTTGACCTCAGTTGAGCAGACTGCCCTGCAGTTCGGCGCGCAAGTCGGGGGTCAGGACCGTGCCCGCACGGTCCACCAACAACGCCATCTCGTAACCCACGAGACCGATATCGGCCTCCGGATGTGCCAACACCGCCAACGACGAACCGTCGGAAATGGACATGATGAACAAGAACCCCCGTTCCATTTCCACCACGGTCTGATTCACCGCACCGCCCTCGAAGATCCGCGAGGCACCCGCGGTCAGCGATGTCAGCCCGGAGGCCACCGCCGCCAACTGATCCGCACGATCCCTCGGGAACCCCTCGGACATCGCCAGAAGAAGACCATCGGCGGACACCACAACCGTGTGCGACACCCCCGGGGTGTTATCCACGAAACTGGTAATCAACCAGTTGAGGTTCTGCGCCGCCTGGCTCATCGGGCTCACACTAACGCTCCTACTGATAGCTGGGGCCTTGGCCCCGGTCCGTGCGACCGGCCGAAGAACCGGCCTGGCGCCCCTGCTGAATGCCCCTGCGGAGATTGGTCAACCTGCCGCGGACATCGTCCGGACGACGGGAGACCGAGGGGCCCGAGGGAGCCGCCTGCTGCTGATCCGGCTGCGCCGCTCCCGCCACCAGGTTGGCCCTGGGGACCCGCTTGGGCAGCCCCGACGTGGTGACACCACCCGCGCTCGGCTGCCGCAACTGCTCGGCCTGCCGCCACCGTTCGTCGTTGGGCGACGCGCGCCAGGGCGCACCGCCGCCCTGGGGTGTGGGGGCCTGGGTGGGGGGAACGGCGCTCGCGGGACTGTCCGGGCGCGCGGGGGTCGGCATCGGATCGTGCGCCACGGGTGGGGGCGGCGCGGTGGGAGGCTGGGCCGACTGAGGTGCCGACGCCGGTGCCGCGGACTCGCCGCCGTACTGCGGCGGGGCGGCGCGGCGGGTGCCGAACCAGGTCGACTCCATCTCCTCGAAGATGGGCGTGCGTTCGGGCGAGCGGCGCGGCTCGGGCGCGGGCAGCGGCGCGTTCAGCTCGTCCTGCGGGCGCTGCCAGGAGGAGGTCCGCCGCAGGCCGGCACCCGCCTCGGGCCGCTGCTGGCGCGAAGGCGGCGCCGGCTCGTCGGTACGCCGCGCCTGGAACTCGCCGGTGGGGTACTCCGGGGTCCGGGGGGCGGGCTGATAGCCGCCGCCGGGGAACTCGCCGGTGTCGTGCGACCCGCCGAGGGCCGGCCGGGCGGCGGGGGGCGGCGCGCCGAAGACCGACGGCTCCTCGAAGCCGCCGCTCGGCCGCCCGTCGGGGCGCGGCGCCTGAGGGGCTTCGGGCGTCCACCTCGGCTGCTCCGGCGCCTGACGGAAGTCGGGGGGTGCCTGGTCGGCGCGGGGCGCCTGCGGCAGCCGGGGCTCGGGACGGGCCGCCCCGGGGAACGCACCGGAGAAGTCCGACCTGGCGTGCTCGCCTGTCGACTCGGACGACCCCGGTATCCGGGGCGGGTCGAACGCGTCGTTGACCGCGGGTATTCGGGCGGTGTCGTCCGCTCCGGTCGCCCAGCTGGGGCGACCGGCGGGCGCGCCGCCGCCCGGCGCCGCCGTGTCGGGGCGGCCGGGCGCCGCACCGGCCGGTGGCCCGGACTGCTCCAACCCGCCGGGACCCTGCCGGGGTTCGGCCGAGGAGCGGGAGGGCAGCGCCGGCCGCTCGGGGCGGCCGGGGACGCCACGGGCCTGCGGCCCGCGGCCGAGCCCGGCGTCGCCCTCGGGCTTGCCCTTGCCGAGCGAGGGGCGGCGCACCGGCGGGGTGTCGCGTTGCAGGGTGGCCGACGTGGTCTCCGCCGGTCCGGCCGGCCTGGGCCGGCCGGAGCCCTGGGCGACCTCGGCCGGGAGCATCACCAGCGCGGTGGTGCCGCCGGAGTCCGAGGGACGCAGTTGGATCCGGATGCCGTGGCGCAGGGAGAGGCGGCCGACCACGAAGAGGCCCATCCGGCGGGAGACGGAGACGTCCACCGTGGGCGGGTTGGCCAGCCGGTCGTTGATCCCCGCCAGGTCCTCGGGGGAGAGGCCGATGCCGGTGTCGTGGATCTCGACCAGCACCCGGCCGTCGGGCAGGGCGTGGCCGGTGACCTTGACCTTGGTCTGGGGCGAGGAGAACGAGGTGGCGTTCTCCAGCAGCTCGGCGAGCAGGTGCACGAGGTCGTTGACGACGCGGCCCGCGACATCGGTCTTGGGCACGGCGCTCAGCTCGATGCGCTCGTACTGCTCCACCTCGGACGCGGCGGCACGCAGCACGTCGACCAGCGGCACCGGGCGGGTCCACCGGCGGCCTGGCTCCTCACCGGCGAGGACCAGGAGGTTCTCACCGTTGCGCCGCATACGGGTGGCGAGGTGGTCGAGCTTGAAGAGCGACGACAGCTGGTCGGGGTCGGCCTCGCGGGACTCCAGCTCGGAGATGAGCGACAGCTGCCGCTGGATCAGTCCCTGGCTGCGACGGGAGAGGTTGGTGAACATCGCGTTGACGTTGCCCCGGAGCAGCGCCTGCTCGCCGGCCAGCCGGACGGCCTCCCGGTGCACGTCGTCGAACGCCTGGGCCACGCGGCCGATCTCGTCCCTGGTGTGCACGCCGACGGACTCGACGGAGGTGTCCACCTCGCCGGGGTCGGCCTCGGACATCTGCTTGACGACCTCGGGCAGCCGGGTGCGGGCCACCTCGGTCGCGGTCTCCTGGAGGCGGCGCAGCGAACGCACCATGGAGCGGGCCACGACGAAGGCCCCCACCAGCGTGATGCCCAGCACCAGCAGGACGATCGCGCCGTTGACGAAGGCGTCTCGCTGGGCCTCGTCGCGCAGCTGGCGGGCCTGGTCCTGCATCTCGAAGAGCAGGGTGCGCTCGATGGTGCCCATCGCGTCGATCTTGGTGCGGTCCTGGTCGTACCAGTCCCGGTAGGTGCGCTCCTGGCTGCGGATGCCCTCCTCGGCCGAGAACACCCGCTGGGCGTAGTCGTTGGCCGCGGCGATGTTGACGATGCCGCCCTCCAGCGGGCGCAGCAGTTCCCTGGCCCGCTCGGAGTCGCCGTAGATCTGGGTGAAGTTGTCGAGGGCGACCGTCTCGCTGAGCTGGTGGGTGCGGCCGAACCGCCAGTCGGCCTCGGACAGCTCGGCCTGCTCGCCGGGCAGCTCGCCCCTGGCCAGACCAGCGGTGATCACGGCGCGCTGGATGGAGGCGTGCTCCTTCGCGGAGGAGAACGCGGCCAGCGCGCGGGTGCTGCGGATCATGTCGCTGTTGTTGGTGGCCTGCGCCATGTCCTGGGACAGGCTGAGCAGCGCCTCGATCACCTCGTTGTACTGGGTGATCGTCTGCGCGGTGTACTCCGGGTCGTTGTAGGCCGCGTTGCGCACGGCGCTCAGCTCGTTGAGCCGGCGACCGATGTCGTAGATGGTGGCCTCGACGCCGCGCATCGACTCCTCGGTGCCGCGGATCCGCAGCCGGGCGTCACTGAAGGCGGCCATCGCCTCGTCGGTGCGCTCCCGAGGCCCGACCACGTCATCGCTGGAGTCGTCGTCCGCGCTGATCAACGGGCCGGCCGAGCGGTCGCGTTCCTCCTGGAGCGCGGCGGCGAGCAGGGTCGCCTGCTGGGTGATGTCGGTGAGCAGCTGCATGTCCTCAAGCTGCTCGACGTTGCCCAGCGAGGTCTCGATACGCAGCGCGCCCATCACGGTGGCCGCGGCGACGGGAAGCGCGATCAGGGAGACCAGGCGCGTGCTGATCCGCCAGTTGCGCAGGGCGAGGCGCGAGCCGCCGTGGATCGGGCGGGCGGGCGGCGCGTCCTTGCCGGGGCTCTCGGCCTCCTGGGCCGATCGCTTCCTGGAAGGCTGCTCCTTGGCGCTCTTGGCCGGCCGCGTGTTTTCGGCGTCCGGAGCGGGGCCGGTGGCCGAGCCGCGGTCTACCGTGCCGCTTCGCTCCGCGTCCCCCGCGGCACTGCCTTCCCTCTTGAAACGTCCCTGCACTAGCGTCGCAACCTCTGGACCAGGCGTTTCACCGCGGGTGCGGCGAAACGGTATCGAGCCGGGGGCAGTCGTCGCCCCGTAACGGTCGTTTGGGCAACCAGCGCGTGACGGTGATCAGCCGGTGAGTGACGCCGGTGTGCGCCCTCACGAATTCCGCTGACCCGCGTGGTTTCGTGGAATTCCAGCACAGTGGCCGATCTCCAACAAGGGCCCGGGATACTCCTGTGACATCTATGACGCTGTGAAGGTGAAACATCACCTGGCGTGCACAGATCACACGGAGAAACCGGACTTTTGACCAGGTCGTCACCATCGACCCCGGACCTTCTCACGTTCCCGCGAAGCACCGGAGAGGGCTTTGCCTGGGACGTGCGCCACGGTCAATGGCGAATGCACCGATCCGCCCGATTTACCCCTTGTCCCGTGAGGAAACTCACACCCCACGGGCGACTATCACCCCACCTCCGTCGGGTATCCGGCCCTTAGCCTCAGCTTTACAAGGCTTCCCGGAATGACAAGGCTGAACACCGTGAAGAGCACGCTGATCACCCGCTCCATCGCCAATCCACGGCGTACCACCCTGGCACACCTCGTGGACGCCACCGCACTCACCCCCGCCGAGTTGGCCCCGGCCGGATCGCCCGACGTGCCGGCGCACACCGCCAACCCCCGTCGCACCGTGCTGGAGAAGGGCCAGGAGCCGTCCCTGGCCGGCTACTTCGAGGCCCTCGCCCACTAGGGCACGTCGTTTGGATCTTCGCGGGCTCGCGACTCCCCCAGACTTCGTCCGGGGGGACCCCGGGGGCACCTCCCGGACGAAGTCTGGGGGAGTACGAGCTGCGATCCGGCGCCTGATGGGGGCACCTCCCAGGCCCAAAGGGGCCTGGGGGAGCACCGCATCATGGGGGCACCTCCCAGCCGCCAGGCTGGGGGAGCCGCTCGCCATCCACGAAGATCCAAACGACGCACCCTGGGGCCGCCCCCGGCATGACGAAGGCCCTCGGCCGATCTTCCGATCGGCCGAGGGCCTTCGTCGTGGGCGTGGTGGTGGTGTCAGCTCTGCCAGCTGCGCGGCACCCGATAGGCGCTGACCCGCTCCAGCCGGCGCCAGCCGGCGGTCCTCGGAAGCGCGGGGGCCGGCCTCGGCGCCTCGCTCCTGGCGGCCCTCGCCATCAGCAGCGCGGTCACGGCGGCCAGCTCCTCGGCGCTGGCGGCGCCCCGCTCGACCCGCACCAGACGCGGGTCAGTCGTCTCAGAGGTCATCTGTGGCTTCCTCACTCGGCACACGGTGCCGGGTCACTGGGGCGGGTTGCCGTGCTTACGGGCGGGCAGATCGGCGTGCTTGGTGCGGAGCATGTCCAGCGCGTGGATCAGGACGGGGCGCGTCTCCGTCGGGTCGATCACGTCGTCCACCAGGCCACGTTCGGCAGCGTAGTACGGATGCATCAGCTCGGCCTTGTACTCCTTGACCATCCGGTCCCGCATCGCGTCCGGGTCCTCGGCGGCGGCGATCTGCCGGCGGAAGATCACGTTGGCCGCGCCCTCGGCGCCCATCACCGCGATCTCGTTGCTCGGCCAGGCGAGGGCCAGATCGGCGCCGATGGACTGGGAGTCCATCACGATGTAGGCGCCGCCGTACGCCTTGCGCAGCACCAGCGAGATCCGTGGCACCGTGGCGTTGCAGTACGCGTACAGCAGCTTGGCGCCGTGCCTGATGATCCCGCCGTGCTCCTGGTCCACGCCCGGCAGGAAGCCCGGCACGTCGAGCAGGGTGATGATCGGGATGTTGAAGGCGTCACACATCTGGACGAAGCGCGCGGCCTTCTCCGAGGCGTGGATGTCCAACACGCCGGCCAACGCCTGCGGTTGGTTGGCCACGATGCCCACCACCTGGCCGTCCATCCGGGCCAGGGCACAGATGACGTTGGTGGCCCAGCGCTCGTGGATCTCCAGGAAGTCGCCGTCGTCCACCAGCTCCTCGATGACCGCCCGCATGTCATAGGGCCGGTTGCCCTCCAGCGGCACCAGGTCGAGCAGCGCGTCCGAGCGTCGCTCGACCGGGTCCTCGGTGGCGGCGGCCGGCGGGTTCTCCCGGTTGTTGGCCGGCAGCAGGGAGAGGAGGTAGCGGACCTCCTCCAGGCAGGTCTCCTCGTCGTCGTAGGCGAAGTGCGCCACGCCCGAGGTCTCCGCGTGCACATCGGCGCCGCCCAGACCGTTCTGGGTGACCTCCTCGCCGGTGACCGCCTGCACCACGTCGGGCCCGGTGATGAACATCTGCGCCGTCTCGCGGACCATGAAGACGAAGTCCGTCAGCGCCGGTGAGTACGCCGCACCGCCGGCACAGGGGCCGAGCATCACGCTGATCTGCGGAATCACCCCGGAGGCCCGGGTGTTGCGCTGGAAGATGCCGCCGTATCCGGCGAGCGCCGAGACGCCCTCCTGGATGCGCGCCCCGGCACCGTCGTTCAGCGAGACCAACGGGGCGCCGGCGGCGAGGGCCATGTCCATCAGCTTGTGGATCTTGGCGGCGTGGGCCTCGCCCAGCGCGCCGCCGAAGATCCGGAAGTCGTGCGCGTAGACGAAGACCGTGCGGCCGTGCACCGTGCCCCAGCCGGTGACCACGCCGTCGGTGTAGGGGCGCTTGGCCTCCAGGCCGAAGCCCGTGGCGCGGTGCCGACGCAGGCCGCCCACCTCGTGGAAGGAGTCGGGATCGAGCAGCAGACCGATCCGCTCCCTGGCGGTGAGCTTGCCCTTGGCGTGCTGGGCCGCGGTCGCCTTCTCGGACGGCCCGGCGAGCATCTCCGCACGGATCGCCAGCAGCTCCGCCACCCGGCCCCTGGTGTCCGTGGCGACGTGGGTTTCGGGGGCTGCGGTATCGGCCTGATCGGTCATGTATAGACCCTACGAAACCTTGGCCGTCCATACTCTCGTCGGGTCCGCACAGTCTCCTCCAGCAAATCATGGCCACGCTGTACAGAACCTGAGCCCACCCGGGACGGTTGGTGGGTGGACCACACAGAACCGTCCCGAGGCGACTTGGAGGAATCCCACAGCACCGGGCTCACGCGTCCGGCCGCAGCCCGGCGCGCAGCAGGCCGTAGGTGTAGGCGTCGTCCAACGCCTGCCAGGAGGCGGCGATGACATTCTCGGCGACACCGACCGTGGACCACTCGGCCTCGCCGTCGCCGCTGGTGACCAGGACGCGGGTGGTCGACTGGGTACCGTACTTGCCCTCCAGGATACGGACCTTGTAGTCCATCAGCTGGATACGGGCCAGCTCCGGGAAGGTGCGTTCCAGGGCCAGCCGCAGCGCCTGGTCCAACGCGTGCACCGGGCCGTTGCCCTCGCCCGTGGCCAGCACCCGCTCGCCCTTCACCCACAGGCGGACCGTCGCCTCGTTGGCCATCTGGCCGTCGGTCCTGTGGTCCGTGATGGTTCGCCAGGACTCGGGCTCGAAGAAGCGGTCCCTGCGGCCGGCCGCCTCGTCGCGCAGCAGCAGCTCGAAGGACGCGTCGGCCGCCTCGTAGGTGTAGCCGCCGCGCTCCTGCTCCTTGATCCGGGCGACCACCCGGCCCACCAGATCGCGGTCCCCTTCCAGGTCGTAGCCGAGCTCGCGGCCCTTGAGCTCGACCGAGGCACGCCCCGCCATGTCGGAGACCAGCATCCGCATCGAGTTGCCCACCAGCTCCGGGTCGATGTGCTGGTAGAGGTCGGGGTCGACCTTGATCGCCGACGCGTGCAGCCCGCCCTTGTGGGCGAAGGCGGAGACCCCCACATAGGGCTGGTGGGTGGCCGGCGGCAGGTTGACCACCTCGGCGACGGCGTGCGAGATCCGCGTCATCTCGGTGAGCGCCCCCGCCGGCAGCACCCGCATGTCGTACTTCAGCTCAAGCGCCGCGACCACGGGGAACAGGTTGGCGTTGCCCACCCGCTCGCCGTACCCGTTGGCCGTGCCCTGGACGTGGGTGGCGCCCGCGTCCACGGCGGCCAGGGTGTTGGCGACGGCGCAGCCGCTGTCGTCCTGCGTGTGGATGCCGAGCCGGGCGCCGGTCTCGGCCAGCACGGTGCGCACCACGGAGGTGATCCGCCCCGGCAGCATCCCGCCGTTGGTGTCGCAGAGCACCACCACGTCGGCGCCGGCCTCGCGCGCCGTCCTGACGACGCTCAGCGCGTACTCGGGGTTGTCGGCGTAGCCGTCGAAGAAGTGCTCGCAGTCGACGAAGACCCGGCGGCCCTGGGCACGGAGATGGCGCACGGTGTCGGCCACCATGGCGAGGTTCTCCTCCAGGGTGGTGCGCAGCGCCAGCTCGACATGCCGGTCGTGCGCCTTGGCCACCAGCGTGACCACCGGCGCCCCCGAGTCGAGCAGCGCCTGGACCTGGCGGTCGGTGGCGGCGTCCGCGCCCGCCTTACGGGTGGCGCCGAAGGCCACCAGCTGGGCGTGCCGGAAGTCGATCTCGGTGGCGGCGCGTTGGAAGAACTCGGTGTCCCTGGGGTTGGCGCCCGGCCAGCCGCCCTCGATGAAGCCCACCCCGAAGTCGTCCAGGTGGCGGGCGATGGTCAGCTTGTCGGCGACGCTGAGGTGAATGCCCTCGCGCTGCGCGCCGTCCCTGAGGGTGGTGTCGAACACGTGGAAGGCGTCGGTTGGGGCCTCTGGCCGCATGGCATCCGTCGTCATGGCCTGGATCTCCTGTGGGGAGGTGTGCGTGGTCGTAAGGCGGCGTCGCTGCCTCCTTCCCTGGCGCCCTCGCTCCGGCGGGGTGGGCCGGAAAACGAAAAGACCCCTCGCGGGTGCGAGAGGTCTGCGCGCGGGTCGGAAGCTTCGTGTCCACTTCCGCTTCTGGTGGGCGGGCGGCGGACACCGCGGGACCGGCGCGCTAGTCACCAATAATGATGGCGAACGAGAGCACGTTGGCAGTATGCCACGAAGGGCGGGGCCCGCCACTCCCCTGTCTCACCATCCGGACCCCGCCCGGGTTCGGGCGGGGTCCGGCGCGGTGAACCTCGGGGATGCCTCCTCAGGCGACGGGGTGCATCCAGCCGTAGGGGTCGGGGCGTTGGCCGGTCTGGATGCCCAGCAGCTCCTCGCGGAGCCGCAGGGTGACAGGGCCCGGCTGGCCGTCGCCGATCTCCCACCGGGCCTCGGCGGACTTGACCGACCCGACGGGGGTGATCACGGCCGCCGTCCCGCACGCGAAGACCTCGGTGATGGCGCCGCTGGCGCTGCCCTCCCGCCAGTCGTCGGTGGAGATCTTGACCTCACCCGTCGAGTAGCCGAGGTCGCTGGCGATGCGCAGCAGCGAGTCGCGGGTGATGCCCGGCAGCAGGGTGCCGCTGAGCTGGGGGGTGACGATCTGGGTGTCGGCGCCACCGCCCCGCACGAAGTAGAGGTTCATGCCGCCCATCTCCTCGACCCAGCGGCGCTCCACGGCGTCCAGCCAGACCACCTGGTCGCAGCCCTGCTCGGTGGCCTCGGCCTGCGCGAGGAAGGCGGCGGCGTAGTTGCCGCCGGTCTTGGCCTCGCCCGTGCCGCCGGGGGCCGCGCGCACGTACTCCTGGGAGAGCCAGACGGAGACCGGCTTGATGCCCCGCGGGAAGTAGGCGCCGGCCGGGGAGGCGATCACGACGAAGAGGTATTCGTTGGCCGGGCGGTTGATGCCCAGGCCGACCTCGGAGGCGATCATGAACGGCCGCAGATAGAGGGACTGCTCCCCGCTGGCCGGGACCCAGGCCGAGTCCTGGCCGACGAGCACGTCGATGGCCTCGACGAAGAGCTCGACGGGAAGCTCGGGCATGGCCATCCGCCGGGCGGAGCGCTGGAAGCGTTCCGCGTTGGCCTCGGGGCGGAAGACGGCGACGGAGCCGTCGGCCTGGCGGTAGGCCTTCAACCCCTCGAAGATCTCCTGCGAGTAGTGGAAGACCATCGTGGCCGGGTCCATCGGTAGGGGCGCGTAGGGCTGAAGTCGCGCCTCGTGCCAGCCCTGTTCCTCGGTCCACCTGATGGTGACCATGTGGTCGGTGAAGTGATTGCCGAACCCGGGGTCGACCAGCGCCGCCTCGCGGTCCGCGTCGGACCGCGGCTGGGCCGCGAGCTTACGGTCGAAGGGCAGGGAGGTTGTCATGGTGAGCGCGTCCTTCACTGAGTGTCGAAGCGGACCGCGCCCCGGAGCCCGAGGGTATTAGGAAGTCCGAGCATCGGGGCGGAAACCGGGCGATGACGTGGGTGGAACGGATGCCCGCCCGCGGTCTGCCCGAACCCCGCCTGGAACGACGGCGTCCGGTGAGCCCGCTGGCCCGGCGTCCGCGCCCGTCACCCGGTCGCGGTCCTTACGAGCGATGGTGGCACCCAGCGGCGGCCTCGCACCAGCCGCCGGGCACCAGAGCCCGGCGGCCTTCGGCCGGGCTAGCCGGCTACTCGCGCCGCCAGCGCGTCGCCGATGGCCTCGGTGGAGCGGGGCGACGCCGCGTCGCGCTCGGCGAGGTCCGCCGTGACGACGTCCTCGATGCGGGTGGCCTCGGCCTGGTAGCCGAGGTGGCGGAGCAGCAGCGCGACCGACAGCACGGTGGCCGTCGGGTCGGCCTTGCCGGTGCCGGCGATGTCCGGGGCGGAGCCGTGGACCGGCTCGAACATCGACGGGAAGGCGCCCTCGGGGTTGATGTTCCCCGAGGCGGCGAGGCCGATGCCGCCGGTGATGGCGGCGGCGAGGTCGGTGAGGATGTCACCGAAGAGGTTGTCGGTGACGATCACGTCGAACCGCTGGGGCTGGGTGACGAAGAAGATGGTGGCGGCGTCCACATGCAGATAGTCGACCTCGACGCCCTGGTACTCCTCGGCGACGCGGTCCACGGTGTTCTTCCACAGGTGGCCGGCGTGCACCAGCACGTTGTTCTTGTGCACCAGGGTGAGCTTCTTCGCCGGCCGGGCGACGGCCCGCTCGAAGGCGTCGCGCACCACGCGCTCCACACCGAAGGCCGTGTTGAGGCTGACCTCGGTGGCGACCTCCGCCGGCGTACCGGTGCGCATGGAGCCGCCGTTGCCCACATACGGGCCCTCGGTGCCCTCGCGGACCACCACGAAGTCGATCTCGGGGCGGCCGGCCAGCGGGCTCGGGGTGTTGGGGAAGAGACGGCTCGGGCGCAGGTTGACGTAGTGGTCGAAGGCAAACCGCAGCTTCAGCAGCAGCCCGCGCTCCAGCACGCCCGAGGGAACGGACGGATCGCCGATCGCGCCGAGCAGGATCGCGTCGTGGCCGCGCAGGCGCTCCAACTCCGCCTCGGGCAGGGTCTCCCCGGACGCGTGCCAGCGGCGCGCGCCGAGATCGTATGCGGTGGTCTCGCACTTGACGTCCGAGGGCAACACCGCGGACAGGACCTTGAGCCCCTCCGCGACCACCTCAGGGCCGATGCCGTCGCCTGGGATCACCGCGAGATCGATACTGCGAGCCATGGGATGGACCCTACGCCCCGTCCCACCCTTCGAGGGCGGATGTCCACCATGCGGACGGAACCCGGCGGGCGGCCGGTCAGAGCGCGACGGGGCCGCCGTTGTCGCGCCGGTCCATGGCCTCCTGGAGGGCGAGGGCGGCCTGCCGGCGGCTGGCGATGCCGGCGGCGCGGGCATCGGCCCTGGCGCGGCTGCGCGCGCTGGGCCCCGCGGCGGCCACCTGGGCCTCACGCGCGGCACGGACGGGAACGACGGCGACGGCAGGGGCAGTCGTGACTGCGGTGGCGTCCATGGCGGTCAGCTCCAGGTGGGGGTGACAGGCTGCCGGGGCGACGGTGACCCGACGTATGGCCTCCACAAAAGTAGCCCCCGGATCCCGTGCTGTCTGCCCAAATAGTCGACCGTCCTACTATCTGAGACGCGGACGACCCCCACACCTATCCCCTGAGGCACGGGGGACCTCGTGGGGCGGGTGGGGGCCGAGTCAGGTGACCGCGTCAGAGGGGCGTCACCCCATGTGCGGATAGCGGTAGTCGGTGGGGGCCACCTGGGTCTCCTTGATCACACGGGGCGACACCCAGCGCAGCAGGTTGAGCTTGGACCCCGCCTTGTCGTTGGTGCCGGAGGCGCGCCCCCCGCCGAAGGGCTGCTGGCCGACGACGGACCCGGTGGGCTTGTCGTTGAGGTAGAAGTTCCCGGCGGCGAACCGCAGCCGCTCGCTCACCTCGGCCGCCAACGCCCGGTCCCTGGCCAGAAACGCGCCGGTCAGCGCGTAGTCGGCGACGGACTCCATCTGGTCGAGCATCGCGTCGAAGTTCTCGTCCTCGTAGACGTGGACGGCGATGATCGGCCCGAAGTACTCGCTGCTGAACACCTCGTCGTCCGGGTCCGAGCAGGTCAGCACCGTCGGCCGGACGAAGTAGCCGACGCTGTCGTCATAGGTGCCGCCGGCGATGATCTCGCAGCTGGGGTCGGCGACCGCCCGGTCGATGGCGGCGCGGCACTTGGCGAACGCCCGCTCGTCGATGACGGCGGCCATGAAGTTGCCCAGATCCGTCGGGTCGCCCATGGTCAGCCCGTCGGTCTCGGCCGCCAGCTCGTCCCGCAGACCGCCCTCCCAGAGGGAGCGCGGCACATAGGCGCGGGAGGCGGCCGAGCACTTCTGCCCCTGGTACTCGAAGGCGCCCCGGACGATCGCGGTGCGCAGCACCGCCGGGTCGGCGCTCGGGTGGGCGACGATGAAGTCCTTGCCGCCGGTCTCCCCCACGATCCGGGGGTAGTTGCGGTAGCGCTCCAGATGGTCGCCGACGCCACGCCAGAGCGCCCTGAAGGTCGGCGTCGAGCCGGTGAAGTGGATGCCGGCCAGGCTCGGGTGCGGCAGCGCCACCTCGGAGACCGCCCGGCCGTCCCCGGTGACCAGGTTGATCACGCCGTCCGGCAGCCCGGCCTCCTCCAGCAGCCGCATCAGCAGCACGGCGGCGTGGGTCTGGGTGGGCGACGGCTTCCACACCACCACATTGCCCATCAGCGCCGGCGCGGTCGGCAGGTTGCCGGCGATCGCCGTGAAGTTGAACGGGGTGACCGCGTAGACGAAGCCCTCCAGCGGCCGGTGGTCCATCCGGTTCCAGACGCCCTTGGGCTGCACCGGCGGCTGCTCCGCGAGGATCTCCCTGGCGAAGTGCACGTTGAACCGCCAGAAGTCGATCAGCTCGCAGGGCGCGTCGATCTCCGCCTGCTGGATCGTCTTGGACTGGCCGAGCATGGTCGAGGCCGCGATGGTCTCCCGCCAGGGGCCCGAGAGCAGCTCGGCGGCCTTCAGGAAGACGGCCGCCCGGTCGTCGAAGGACAGCGCCCGCCAGGCGGGGGCCGCGGCGAGCGCCGCGTCGATGGCGTCACCGGCGTCCTGCTCGGTGGCGTTGCCATAGGTGCCGAGCCTGGCCGCGTGCCGGTGCGGCTGCACCACGTCGAAACGTTCGCCCCCAGCGAGCCGCCGATGGCCGCCGATGGTCATCGGCAGCTCGATCGGGTTCTCGCCGAGCTCCTTGAGCTTGCGTTCCAGTCGGGCGCGCTCGGGAGAGCCGGGCGCGTAGGTGAGCACCGGCTCGTTCACCGGCACCGGGACCTGGGTCACAGCGTCCATGGCCGTTCGTCTCCTTCGGTCAGCGGGGATCCATCAGCGGGCATCCATCAGCGGGGATCGGTCAGCGGGGGATCTTCTCCGGTCAGCCCCGGGTCGCCAGGGAGCGGGCGAAGAAGGTGAGGTTGGCGGGGCGCTCGGCCAGCCGGCGCATGAAGTAGCCGTACCAGTCGTCGCCGTAGGGCACATAGACCCGCACCCGGTGGCCGAGCGCGGTCAGCCTGCGCTGCTCGGCGTCGCGGATGCCGAAGAGCATCTGGTACTCGTAGGCGTCGAAGGCCCGGCCCTCACGCTTGGCGAGTTCCTCGGCCACCGTCACCAGCCGGGGATCGTGGGTACCGACCATCGGGTAGCCGCCGCCCGCCATCAGCAGCCGCAGGCACCGCACATACGCCAGGTCGACCTCGGACCTCCGCTGGTAGGCGACGGAGGCCGGCTCCCGGTAGGCGCCCTTGACGAGCCGCACCCGCGCGCCCGCCTCGGCCAGCTCGCGGCAGTCGTTCTCGCTCCGGAAGAGGTAGGACTGGAGCACGGCGCCCGTCCGGGGGTAGGCGCGGCGCAGCTCCCGGTGGATGGCGAGGGTGGAGTCCACCGTGCGGTGGTCCTCCATGTCCAGGGTGACGGCGGTGCCGGCCTCGGTGGCGGCGGCGACCACCCGCTCCACATGCCGACGGGCGATGTCGTGGCCGTCGGGGAGCGCCTGGCCGAAGGCCGAGAGCTTCACCGACAGCTCGGCGCGCTCGGCGAGACCGTGCCCCGTCAGCTCGTCCAGCAGCTCCAGATAGCCGTCCCGGTTCCGCACGGCCTGCGCCGGGTCGGTCACCGACTCGCCGAGCCGGTCGAGGGTGACCGTCATCCCCTGGTCCAGCAGGGTCCTGGTGGTGTCCAGCGCGTCGGACACCTGGTCGCCCGCGATGAAACGGTCCACCACCGGACGGGTGAGCGAGGCCGACGAGACCAGCCGCCGAATGCGATCGCTGCCGGCCGCCGCCAGCAGTACGGGTCCAAGCACGGGCACCTCCCGATGGGTCCGCCGAAGTGGAGCGACGACGCGTTACCCAGAAGGTAGGACCGCCGCGTCCCCGCGCCTATCGACAGCTGTCGAGCGGCCGGTCGCACGAACTCAGACATCTGTATGGGACTGCACGAGAATGGTGACGGACCGCCGGGACCGGCGCGAGAGGAAAGGTGGCGAACGGGCGATGCGCTCCCCCTACCAGGAACTCATCGACGAGATCTGCGCGCTGCTCGACGCCCCCGCGACGCTGGAGGGACGCGACTTCGGGCTGATCGCCTTCGGCGCCCACGACAGCGAGGACGACCGGGTGATGGACCCGGTCCGCACCCGTTCCATCCTGCGCCGACGCTCCACGGCCGCGGTGCGCTCCTGGTTCGAGGGCTTCGGCATCACCAGGGCGCGCGAGCCGGTGCGTATCCCGCCCGATCCATCCGCCGGCGTGCGCACGGGGCGCGTCTGTCTCCCCGTGCGCCATGGCGGGGTGGTGTACGGCTACGTCTGGCTGATCGACGACGGGACGTTCCCGTTGGACGACCCCAGGCTGACGGAGGCGATGGAGATCGCGGGGCGCGCGGGCGCGCTGCTCGCCGAGGAGGCCAGGGCCGGCTCCCGCGCCGGCGAGCTGCTGCGCACGCTGCTCGGCGCGCCGGCGGGCGAGGAGACGGCCGACGCGGCCGGCGAGCTGGCCGAGGCGCTCGGCCCGGCGGCCGAGGGGCCGCTGGCGCTGATCGCCGTGGCGCCCTGGGACGCGGCGGCGGATCTGCCGGCGGCGCCGCCGGGCGCGCTCGCCCTGATCGCCCTGCCGCCGGGGCAACGCGCCGGCGCCGGCTGGGCGTTGGCCGCGCTGGTCCGGCCGAGCGCGGCCCGCGCGGTGGCCGAGCGGCTGGGCCGCCGCGCCGGCCTGAGCGCGCCCAGGCAGGAGGTCGCCGAGCTGGCCGCCGCCTGGCCGGAGGCGCTCGCCGCCGTCCGGGCGGCCGGCGCTGACGACCGCCTCGGGCCGCTCGCCGACTGGGCCTCGATCGGCCCCTACCGGCTGCTGGCCGCGCTCCCCGCGCAACTGCCCACCGACCCGGCCGTCGCCCCCCTGCTGAGCCCCGAACACCGCGAACTCGCCCACACCGCCGAGACCTTCCTCGACCTCGCCGGCCAGGCCACCCGCACCGCCGCCGCCCTGGGCATCCACCGCCAGACGCTCTACTACCGCGTCTCCCGCATCGAACACCTCACCGGCCTCAGCCTGAACAACGGCGACGACCGCCTCCTGCTGCACCTCGCCCTGAAGCTGGCCCGACTGCGCTCCCCCTGACGCTGTCGCCAGCCCGCCGCCCCCCAGGGCCCGACGCCGGTCAGCGCCCGTCGGCCGGACGTTGTGTGCGAACGGTTTACTCGTCGACGCGAACCCGCTATGTTCGTGCCTCAGCGATGGGAGCGCTCCCACACCCCCACGCCATCGTCCCGAGAGGAACGATCCATCGTGCGCACCGCAAGAGCCGCACAGTCCCCCACCCCCACCACCACCGACCCGCGTCGGCGCCGACGCCGCGCGCCGCTGCTGTTGGCCGCCGCGGCGTCGGTCGGCGGGCTGCTCGCCTCAGGCACCTTCGCGTCGAGCGCGCAGGGCGCGGACACCGCCGCGCTGCCCGACGACACCGTGTTCCACAACTATCCGGCCAATGTGCACGCCTGGGTCGAGGAGAACCCGAACGACCACAGGCAGCCGCTGATCGCCGAGCGGATAGCGAGCCAGCCGCAGGCCGTGTGGTTCGCCAACTACGAGCCCAGCACCGTGACCGCCGAGGCCACCGCCGTCACCTCGGCGGCCTCGGCGGCCGGCGAGGTGCCGGTGATCGTCTCCTACATGATCCCGAACCGGGACTGCGGTGGCGCGTCGGCCGGCGGCGCCCCCGACTTCCCCGCCTATCTGGACTGGACCCAGGACTTCGCCGCCGGTCTCGGCGACGAGCCGGTGCTGATCGTCCTGGAGCCGGACTCGCTCGCGCTCACCACCTGCCTGGACGGGGCGGAGCGCGCCGAGCGGTTCTCCTCGCTCGCCGAGGCGGCCGACATCATCCACGCCGCCAACCCGGAGGCCAAGGTCTACTTCGACGCCGGCCACTCGGACTGGCACGAGCCGGCCACCATCGCGGACACCCTCCGCGAGGCCGGCGTACTGGAGAGCGGCGACGGCATCTACAGCAATGTCTCCAACTACCGGGTGACCGGCGAGGAGAACGCCTTTGTCGAAGGGGTGCTCAACGAGCTGGGCGACCCGAGCCTGACCGCCGTCATCGACACCAGCCGCAACGGCAACGGCCCGGACGGCTCCGAGTGGTGCGACCCGCCGGGACGGCTGATCGGGGAGAACCCGACCGCCAACACCGGCAACGAGCGGATCGACGCCTACCTGTGGATCAAGCTGCCCGGTGAACTGGACGGCTGCGCGGGGCCCGCGGGCTCGTTCTCGCCCGATATGGCGTACGAGTTGGCCGGGGGGAACTGACCCCGAGCCACGCTCCACGCCACGCGAACCGGCCGGTGTCGCCCCGTCCTCGGGGGCGACACCGGTCTTCGCGTTCCCGGGCGCGGTGGCCGCGGAGGAGCCCCCGAAACTGACCGGAGCCGACCGGAGCCGACCAGGGCTGACCAGGGCTGACCAGGGCTCGTTGAAGCCCACCAAGATCAAACGGGGACAGCTAAAGCCGCAGATAGTACATCCTCGGATATATTCTGTCGCACCCGCGCATAAGGCTTACCGTGGAATCGTGCCGCCCGCCCTGGCGGGCCAGCCGAGCGCCGAAGGAATCCCGATGAGCGTCACGGAGTACCGCACGGAGTTCGCCGACAAGACCGCCCTGGTGACCGGTGGTGCCTCCGGGATCGGCCGGGCCGTCGCGGGGCGGCTCACGGCCGGCGGGGCGCGGGTGGTGATCGCCGACTTCAACGAGGACGGCGCGAACGGGGCCGCCGAGGAGCTGGTGGCCGGCGGCGGGAAGGCGTCCGCCGTGCGCCTGGACGTGACCGATCCGGCGTCCGTCGAGGCCGCGGTCTCCTTCGCGACCGGCACCTACGGAACGCTCCATCTGGCCGTCAACAACGCCGGTGTCGGCGGCGCGAGCGCGCCCGTCGGCGACTATCCGCTGACGGAGTGGCGGCGGGTGGTGGACACCAACCTCACCGGCGTCTTCCTGTGCCTGCGCGCCGAGTTGCCGGCGCTGCTGGCCGCCGGCGGCGGGGCGGTGGTGAACATGGCCTCGATCCTGGGCACCAACGGGTTCCCCGGCTCCGCCGCCTACGCGGCGGCCAAGCACGGGGTGGTGGGGCTGACCAAGAGCGCCTCCCTCGAATACGCGGAACGGGGGGTGCGGATCAACGCGGTGGGCCCGGGCTTCATCGACACCCCGCTGCTGCGCCAGTCGGAGACCGTGGACTTCGAGCAGCTGGTCTCGCTCCACCCGGCGGGCCGCCTGGGCACCGCGGAGGAGGTGGCCGAGCTGACCGCGTTCCTGCTCTCCGACCGGGCGTCGTTCGTGCACGGCGGCTACCACCTGGTCGACGGCGCCTACTCGGCCCGCTGACCCCCCGGCCCAGCGAATCCGACGACTGCCAGGACACGCCAGACCGCGCGCCCGCGCGGAGTGAGGAGGCCCACCATGAAGGCCGTTCAGTACCGGGAGATCGGAGCCGCCCCCGAGGTGGTCACCGTGCCGGAACCCACGCCGGGGCCCGGACAGGTGCTGCTGCGGGTGGCGGCGGCCGGGGTCTGCCACTCCGACATCGCCCTGATGAGCTGGTCGGCCGAGAGCTTCCCCTACCAGCTGCCGCTCACCCTCGGCCACGAGGGCGCCGGCACCGTGGCGGCGCTGGGCGAGGGCGTCACGGGCGTGGAGGAGGGCGACGTGGTGGCGGTCTACGGGCCGCAGGGCTGTGGCCGCTGCGTCAAATGCGCGCAGGGCAAGGAGAACTACTGCCTGCGCGCCGCCGAACTCGGCATCCTGCCCCCGGGGTTGGGCGCGCCGGGTGCGATGGCGGAGTTCCTGTTGGTGAACGACGCCAGGTTCCTGGTGCCGTTGAACGGTCTTGACCCCGTCACCACCGTCCCGCTCACCGACGCCGGGCTCACCCCCTACCACGCGATCAAGCGCTCGCTGCCCAAGCTGGTGCCGGGGACGACGGCGGTGGTGATCGGCGCCGGCGGGCTCGGCCATGTGGCGATCCAGCTGCTGCGGGCGCTGACGCCCTCGCGGGTGGTGGCGGTCGACGTCTCGGAGGAGAAGCTGGCGCTGGCCCGATCGGTCGGCGCCCACGAGACGGTGCTCTCCGACGAGGGCGCGGCCGACCGGGTGCGGCGGCTGACCGGCGGCCTCGGCGCCGAGGGCGTCTTCGACTTCGCCGGCGTCCAGCCGACGGTGACGCTCGCCGGCGCGGTGGCCGCGGTGGAGGCGGATGTGGCGATCGTGGGCATCGGCGGCGGCGCGCTGCCGGTGGGCTTCAACAGCACGGCGTTCGACGTGGCGGTGACGGCGCCCTACTGGGGCAGCAGGAGCGAGCTGGCCGAGGTGTTCGACCTGGCCAGCGCGGGGGCGGTCGAGGTGCGGGTGGAGACCTACGGGATCGACGAGGCGCCGGTGGCCTACGAGCGGCTGCACGCCGGCAAGATCAACGGCCGCGCCGTGATCCTGCCGAACGGCTGACGCGGCCGGACGCGCGAACGGGCCCCGCCATGTTGTCCCATGGCGGGGCCCGTTCGGAGACAGCGTCGGTCAGGGCTCCAGATCGACGCCCCGGGCCGAGGTGGCGCCGATCTCCTCGCCGACCTCGTTGAGCACCTGCGCCGGGATGGTGCCGTCGACGGTGAGCACGATCAGCGCGTCGCCGCCCTCCTCGGCGCGGGCCACCTGCATCCCCGCGATGTTGATCTCGGCCTCGCCCAGGATGCGGCCGAGCGTTCCGACGACGCCGGGACGGTCCGTGTAGCGCAGGAACGCCATGTGGTCGGCGACGGCCAGATCGACGGTGTGCCCGCCGATGCCCACGATCTTCTGCTGGTGCTTGGGCCCGGCCAGGGTGCCGGAGACCGAGATCACCTCACCGTCGGTCAGCGTGCCGCGCACGGTGATCAGGTTCCGGTGGTCGGGGGACTCCGAGCTGGTGGTGAGGCGCACCTCCACGCCGCGCTCCTGCGCGAACAGCGGGGCGTTGACATAGGACACCGTCTCGGCGACGACATCCTCGAACACGCCCTTGAGCGCGGAGAGTTCCAGCACCTTGACGTCGTGCTGGGTGATCTCGCCGCTGACCTCGACGTCGAGCCGCTGGGCGACCTCGCCGGCGAGCGCGGTGAAGATCCGGCCCAGCTTCTCGGCGAGTGGCAGGCCGGGACGCACATCCTCGGCGATGACGCCGCCCTGCACGTTGACCGCGTCGGGGACGAGCTCGCCGGCGAGGGCGAGCCGCACCGACCTGGCGACCGAGATGCCCGCCTTCTCCTGGGCCTCCCCCGTCGAGGCGCCCAGGTGCGGGGTGCCGACGACCTGGTCGAACTCGAAGAGCGGGGAGTCCGTGCAGGGCTCGCTCGCGTAGACGTCCAGGCCCGCGCCGGCGACCCGGCCCTCCTTGAGGGCGCTGTGCAGCGCCGCCTCGTCCACGATGCCGCCCCTGGCCGCGTTGACGATCCGCACCGAGGGCTTGACCTTGTGCAGCGCCTCGTCGCCGATCAGCCCCAGGGTCTCCGGGGTCTTGGGCAGGTGGACCGTGATGAAGTCGGCCGTCTCCAGCAGCTCGTCCAGGCTCAGCAGCTTGACGCCCAGCTGGGCGGCGCGGGCGGCCTGCACATAGGGGTCGTAGGCCACGATCTTCATGCCGAAGGCGGCCATCCGCTGGGCCACCAGCAGGCCGATCCGGCCCAGGCCCACCACGCCCAGGGTCTTCTCGGACAGCTCGACGCCGGTGTACTTGCTGCGCTTCCACTCGCCGTTCTTGAGCGCGGCGCTGGCCTGCGGGATGTTCCGCGCGGTGGCGATCAGCAGTCCGCAGGCCAGCTCGGCGGCGGTGACGATGTTGGAGGTGGGCGCGTTGACCACCATCACGCCCGCCTTGGTGGCGGCGGAGACATCGACGTTGTCCAGGCCGACGCCGGCCCGGGCGACGACCCGCAGCCGGCGCGCGGCGGCGATCGCCTCGGCGTCCACCTTGGTGGCGCTGCGGATCAGGATGGCGTCCACCTCGGCGATGGCGCTCAGCAGGGCGGCGCGGTCGGCGCCGTCGCAGTGCCGGATCTCGAAGTCCGGCCCCAGCGCGTCAACCGTGGCGGGGGAAAGCTCTTCGGCGATGAGTACGACGGGCTTGCTCACTTGGTCTCACTGGTCCTTTGCGGAAGGCCGCGTCCCGACGGCCGACGACGGGGGTGGAGAGGTAGGCAGCCGCGTGGAGACGCACGACGCTGTGAGCCTTTTTACGCGCTTGTGGTTGGCAGTGTATCGGCGCGCCGTGGGCCCGACGGCAGTCCGTCGGGCCCACCGCTCGTTCGAGCGAACTCCCGCGGTTCGGACGGGTTTCCGCCCGCGCTCAGGCTTCCTCGTCCACCCAGCTCATGAGCTTGCGCAGCTCCTTGCCCGTGGTCTCCAGCAGGTGGTCGCCGTCGGACTTCTTGTACTCGTTGTAGCGCGGCAGGCCCGCCTCGTACTCGGCCATCCAGGCGTTGGCGAAGCTGCCGTCCTGGATCTCGCCGAGGATCCGCCTCATCTCGGCCTTGGTGTCGGCGTTGATGAGCCGCGGGCCCGAGACGTAGTCGCCCCACTCGGCGGTCTCGGAGATCGACCAGCGCATCTTCTCCAGGCCGCCCTCGTACATGAGGTCCACGATGAGCTTCAGCTCGTGCAGGCACTCGAAGTACGCGATCTCCGGCTGGTAGCCCGCCTCGACCAGGGTCTCGAAGCCGGCCTTGACCAGCGCCGAGGTGCCGCCGCAGAGCACGGCCTGCTCGCCGAAGAGGTCGGTCTCCGTCTCCTCGGTGAAGGTGGTCTTGATCACACCGGCGCGGGTGCCGCCGATGGCCTTGGCGTAGGAGAGCGCCAGGGCGAACGCGGCGCCGGAGGCGTCCTGTTCGACCGCGGCGATACAGGGCACGCCGCGCCCCTCCTCGTACTGGCGACGGACCAGGTGGCCCGGACCCTTGGGGGCGACCATGCAGACGTCGACCCCGGCCGGCGGCTTGACGAAGCCGAACCGGATGTTGAAGCCATGGCCGAAGAAGAGCGCGTCGCCCTCCTTCAGGTTGGCGCGCACGGACTCCTCGTAGACCTTGCCCTGGATCGGGTCGGGCACCAGGATCATCACGACGTCGGCCTCGGCCGACGCCTCGGCGGGGGTGGTCACCCGCAGGCCCTGCTCCTCGGCCTTGGCGCGGGAGGCGGAGCCCTCGTGCAGGCCGACGCGGACGTCGACGCCCGAGTCCCGCAGGGACAGCGCGTGCGCGTGACCCTGACTGCCGTAACCGAGAACCGCGACCTTACGGCCCTGGATGATGGACAGGTCGGCGTCGTCGTCGTAGAACAGCTCGGCCACTTCGGTTTTCTCCTTGTTGTTGCTGGTGGTCCGCCACACGGGGGACCACCACCGTATGACATGGGCCTCTTCCGTCCGGCTGAGGACGGAAGGGGCGTGGACGGCGGGGGGCGCGTCCGCCCGGGGTCAGGCGGAGCGCTCCAGAGCGCGCAGCGAACGGTCCGTGATGGACCGGGAGCCACGGCCGATGGCGATGGCGCCGGACTGCACCAGTTCCTTGATGCCGAACGGCTCCAGCATGCGCAGCATCGCGTCCAGTTTGTCGCTGCTGCCGGTGGCCTCGATGGTGATGGCCTCGGGCGCCACATCCACGGTCTTGGCGCGGAAGAGGCGGACGATCTCCACGATCTGGCTTCGCGTGTCGTTGTCGGCGCGCACCTTCACCAGCACCAACTCGCGGTGCACGGCGGCGGACGGCTCCAACTCCACGATCTTGAGCACGTTGACCAGCTTGTTGAGCTGCTTCGTCACCTGCTCAAGCGGGAGGTCCTCGACGCTGACCACGATGGTGATCCGCGACACCTCGGGGTGTTCGGTGGTGCCGACGGCGAGGGAGTCGATGTTGAAGTTCCGGCGGGAGAAGAGCGAGGTGATCCGGGAGAGCACCCCGGGCTTGTTCTCCACCAGAACGGAGAGCGTGTGCTTGGACATGGCGGTTCTACCTTGTCGATGGCGGCAATGGCGGCGTTGGCGGCGTTGGCAGGCGGCTGCGGTGGGGACGGCGGGCGTCAGTCGGAGGCGTCGCCGAAGTCGGGACGCACGCCCCGCGCCGCCATCACCTCGTCGTTGGAGGTGCCGGCGGCGACCATCGGCCAGACCATGGCGTCCTCGTGGACGATGAAGTCGACCACCACCGGACGGTCGTTGATGGCGTTGGCCTTCTCCAGCACGGCGTCCAGCTGGTCCGCGCGCTCGCAGCGCAGCCCCACGCAGCCCATCGCCTCGGACAGCTTGACGAAGTCGGGGACGCGGGTGCCGGTGTTGGTGGCCGTGCCGCTGCCCGCGGCCGAACCGCTGTAGGAGCCGCCGCTGTCGTCGTGCAGCACGGTGTTGGAGTAGCGCTGGTTGTAGAAGAGCGTCTGCCACTGGCGGACCATGCCCAGGGCGCCGTTGTTGATGATGGCGACCTTGATCGGGATGTGGTTGAGCGCGGCGGTGACCAGCTCCTGGTTGGTCATCTGGAAGCAGCCGTCGCCGTCGATCGCCCAGACCGGGGCCTCGGGGCGGCCGGCCTTGGCGCCCAGCGCGGCGGGCACGGCGTAGCCCATGGTGCCCAGGCCGCCGGAGTTCAGCCAGGTGCCGGGGTGCTCGAAGGAGAGGTAGTGCGCGGCCCACATCTGGTGCTGTCCGACGCCGGCCGTGAAGACCGTGCCGGCCGGGGCCAGCTGCCCGATCCGCTGGATCACGTGCTGGGGGGAGAGCGTGCCGTCCTCGGGCTGGTCGAAGCCGAGCGGGTAGGTCGAGCGCCAGCTGTCCAGCTGCCGCCACCAGGCCGCGTAGCGCTGCCTGGCGTCGCCGCCCGCGGGCTCCGCCTCCTCCGCCAGGGCGGCGGTGAGGTCCGTCATGACCTCCTTGACGTCGCCCACGATCGGCACGTCGGCCAGCCGGTTCTTGCCGATCTCGGCCGGGTCGATGTCGGCGTGCACGATCTTGGCGTGCGGCGCGAAGGAGTCGATCCGGCCGGTGACCCGGTCGTCGAACCTGGCGCCGAGGGCGACGATCAGATCGGACTTCTGGAGGGCGGTGACGGCGGCGACCGAGCCGTGCATCCCCGGCATGCCCAGATGCTGCGGGTGGCTGTCGGGGAAGGCGCCCAGCGCCATCAGCGTGGTGGTGACGGGGACGCCGGTGCGCTCGGCGAGGATCCGCAGCTCGGCCGCGGCCCCTGACTTGATCACGCCGCCGCCCACATAGAGCACGGGGCGCCTGGCCTCGGTGATCAGCCGGGCGGCCTCGCGGATCTGCTTGGCGTGCGGACGGCTCACCGGACGGTAGCCGGGCAGCTCGGGGGTGGGCGGCCAGCTGAACGTGGTCTGCTTCTGAAGGGCGTCCTTGGCGATGTCCACCAGGACGGGGCCGGGACGCCCGGTGGCCGCGATGTGGAACGCCTCGGCGATGGTGCGCGGGATGTCGGCCGGGTCGGTGACCAGGAAGTTGTGCTTGGTGATCGGCAGCGTGATCCCGCAGATGTCGGCTTCCTGGAAGGCGTCGGTGCCGATGGTCGGGGCGGCGACCTGACCGGTGATGGCGACCAGCGGCACGGAGTCCATGTGGGCGTCCGCGATGGGGGTGACCAGGTTGGTGGCACCGGGGCCCGAGGTGGCCATGCAGACGCCGACCTTGCCCGTGGCCTGCGCGTATCCCGTGGCCGCGTGGCCGGCGCCCTGCTCGTGCCTGACCAGGATGTGCCGGACGCTCGTGGAGTCCATCAGCGGGTCGTAGGCGGGGAGGATCGCACCGCCGGGAATGCCGAACACGGTGTCGGCGCCGACCGCTTCGAGGGAGCGGATGAGCGACTGGGCGCCGGTGACATGCGCGACAGCGGGGGTTGGCTGGGGTGCTCCGCCTCGGGGGGCCCTGGGTTGCGGCTTCGGTGCCCCGGTGGCCTGCTCGGTCATCGCGATCTCTTCTCGGAGGATACGGGTGGTGGCGCCGCGTGGGACGCGGGCGAACGTCTTGCGTGGGGGGCTGCTGGGCTGCTGGGGGTGTCGGTGCAACAAAAAACCCCCCGTGCCGGTGAGGCAGGCGAGGGGAAGCGCGTCGCTGGGGGCCGCAGGATGTTCCTGGGGTCAGCCGACGCGCCGCGAAAGTACGAGAATTCCGGTGTGCATGGCACAGACATTGCTCCCCTCCGCCATCGACTGTCAAGCGCGGGGGATGGAAGTCTCACTATGTGGGCGCGGGACCGCGTCCGGCGGGGGCAGCTGCCCGGCGGCCTGCTCCGGGGCGGGCGTCCGGCCGCGCGGCAGCACCGGCGCCCGGGGCAGTGAGGGGCTGGGCAGCGGGAGCCGGCCCTCCTCCAGCAACCGGCCGAGACGGGCGGCGTCCAGCGGCTCGCTGAAGGCCAGGCCCTGGGCTCTGCGACAGCCGAGCGCCCGGAGCGCGGCGGCCTGCTCGGGCCGGTCGACCCCGTCGGCGAGGGAGTCGATCCCGAGATCGTCCGTCATCCGCAGCAGCCCGGCGACGATCTTGCCGAGGGCCGGGGAGTCCAGCACCCCCTCGACCAGCTCGGCGTCCAGCCGGACCAGATCGACGGGGAGGCGGTGCAGGGCGGCCACCGCCGTGCCGGCGCCGCCGAACCCGCCGAGGGCGATGCCGACCCCGAGCCGGCTGAGATCCGTGAGCCGATGCCTCAGCTCGGTCGACGCGAGCACCGGATCGGCCTCCGGCAGTTCGAGGAGCAGCGCGCTCGGGGGGAGGTGGTGCTCGCCGAGGAGCGCTTCGAGGGTGCGGGCGGACAGCGCGCGGTCGGCGAGCCGGCTCCCGGGGACCCGGACGCTGACCGGCGGGGTGTGCCCCGCGCGGTGCCGGCGTCCGGCCGCGGCCACGGCCTGCGCCACCAGCCAGGCCGTGACGTCGAGCGTGGCGTCCGGGCCGCCGTGCGCCGCCAGCGGCGGATCCCACCGGCCGCCGTGGAGGAACTCCAGCGGGGTGGTCAGCAGGCCGTGCGCGGAACGCCAACGGGCCTGCGCGCAGACCGCGGCGACCCGGCCGTCCGTCAGCTGGACCATGGGCTGGTGGAGCAGCGCGAACTCCCCGTCGTGCAGGGCGCGGCGCAGCCGGTCGGCCAGCTCGGTGCGGCGCACCGCCTCGGACTGGAGCTGGGGGGCGTAGAGCTCGACACGGGCCTTGCCCGCCTGCTTGGCGCGGTACATCGCGAGGTCGGCGTTGCGCATCAGGGCGGCGGGGGTGGCCCCCGGCTCGGCGAAGGCGACGCCGATGCTGGCGGCCACGCCGAGCCGCTGCCCGTCCACCGTGTAGGGGCGGGAGAGCGCGACGCGGACGCGCTCGGCGATCTCCAGGATGCGGTACTCCCTGGGGCCCTCGTCGCCGCCGTCGCCGAGGATCAGCGCGGCGAACTCGTCGCCGCCGAGCCGGGCCGTGGTGTCGTCCGAGCGGACCGAGTCCCGCAGCCGCTGGGCGGCCTGGACCAGCAGCTCGTCACCGGCCTGGTGGCCCGCCGAGTCGTTGACCGCCTTGAAGCCGTCGAGATCGATGAAGAACACCGCCACCCGCTCCTCGGCGCCCCTGCCGCCGCTGAGGGCCAGCCGGACCCGCTCGGTGAACAGGGCGCGGTTGGGCAGGTCGGTGAGCGCGTCATGGGAGGCGCTGTGCTGCAACTGGGCCTGGAGGCGGACGCGTTCGGTGACATCCCGGCTGTTGAAGATGAGGCCGCCCTCGTGGCGGTTGACGCTGGACTCGACGTTGAGCCAGTGGCCGGCGCCGTGCCGCACCCGGCACTCGACCCGGGTGGCCGGCTCCCGGCTGGGCGGCACGGCGAGGAAGCGGCGCAGCTCGTGCAGGACGCGGCCGAGATCCTCCGGGTGGATCAGGGTGGACAGCTCGCTGCCGATCAGCCGGCCGGGCTCCTGACCGTAGACGCCGGTGGCGGCCGGGCTGACATAGCGGAGCTTGCCGTCGGGGGCGGCGATCATGATCACATCGCTCGACCCCTGGACCAGCGATCTGAAGTAGTTCTCCTTCTGGGTCAGCTCCCTGGTCAGCGAGATGTTGTCCAGCAGCGTGATGCCCTGGCGGACCAGCAGGGCCAGCACCACGGCGCAGGCCAGATAGACCACCGTGGCGTCGACGGGGCGGCCGGCGACGATGGTGCCCAGGATGCTCAACACACAGACGGCGGCGGCCAGATAGGGCGTCAGCGCGGCCAGCGAGCCGGCCAGCGGATGGCCGGGCGCGCCCCGCCCGTCCCTGGGCCCCTGGGCCTCGACCGGGACCGGGCCCCGGCTGGTCGTCCAGGGGGCGCAGGCAAGCAGCAGGGAGCCGGCGAACCAGCCGGCGTCGAGCAACTGCCCCGAGCTGTACTGCTCGCGCAGCGGCGGGCTGGTGAACAGGGCGTCGCAGAGCACGGTGAGCGCGAGGGCGCCGATCGCCGCGTTGATCGCCGGGCGGTGGCGGGCGCTGCGCCGGAAGTGCAGCACCGCGACCATGCTGACCAGCACGATGTCCAGCAGCGGATAGGCCAGGGCCAGGGCGACCTGGCCCACCGACTCGTCGCTCAACTCGGCGGTGTGCGCCAGCGCCACGCTCCAGGAGAGCGTCATCAGCGAGCCGCCGATCAGCCAGACGTCGAGCCCGAGGCAGACCCAACCGGCCCTGGTGCGGGGACGTTTGGCGAGCATTAAGAGCCCGACGATGGCCAGCGGCGCGAACAGCAGGAAGCAGACGTCGGCCAGCGAGAGACTGGGCACCGGCTCGCGGAGCACCACCTCGTACCAGCCCCAGGTGGCGTTGCCGAGGCCGATCATGACCGAGGAGAGGCCGAACATCGTCCACGCGGCGCGGAACTCCTGGGCCTGGCGCCGGGCGTACCACAGGCAGGAGACGGCGGCGGCGAACGCCGCGGCGCTCAGCCCGAAGTCCCCCATCACCCTGGCGAACTGGGGGGATCCCCAGCCCGCGAGGGCGCCGGCCGCGTAGCAGGCGCAGACCGCGGCGAGCGCGAGCTGCGGGAGCGGGCCGCTCAGCGGCGGCCCCGCCGGCACCTCACCCGCGCGCGATCGCGCCCATGAGTGGTGCATCGCCATCGCCCCCCTCTCGTTCTGGGCTCACCCCGAACCGGACGATACACCAGAACAGTCACGCAGCGACATAGACGCATCACCCATAGTGATGGTTTGGGGCGAGGCTAACGCTCCGAGCCGCTGGCCGCGACCACATGCCGCAGCTCCTCGCCGGCGGCGAACCGGGAGAGCTGGGACCGCAGCAGCCGCTTGGCGCGCGGCTCGAAGGCGGTCGAAGGGCCGCCCACATGCGGCGTGATCAGCACGCCGGGCGCGCGCCAGAGCGGATGGTCGGCCGGCAGCGGCTCCGGGTCGGTGACGTCCAGCGCCGCGCGCAGCCGCCCGCTGGACACCTCGGCCAGCAGCGCCTCGGTGTCGACGACCGGCCCCCGTGACACGTTGACCAGCAGGGCGCCGTCGGGCAGCAGCGCCAGCTCCCTGGCGCCGAACAGCCCGCGCGTGGCGTCCGTCAACGGGGTGGCCACCAGCACCACCTCGGCGTCGGGAAGCAGTTCGGGCAGCTTCGACGAGGGGTGCACCTGGCCGCGCGGGGCGGTCCTGGCGCGGCCGGCGACGCGGACGACGTCGGCGACCTCGAAGGGCAGCAGCCGCTCCTCGATGGCGGCGCCGATGCCGCCGTAGCCGACGATCAGCACCCGGCGGTCGGCCAGCGAGGTGTGCATCGCCGACTCCCAGCGCCCTTCCGGCTGGGCGCGCGCCGCCTGGTCCACGCCGCGCAGCGCGGCCAACGCGAGGGCGAGGGCCAGCTCCGCGGTGCTGGTGTTGTGCAGCTCGCCGGCGTTGCAGAGCACGGCGCCGGACGGGAGCCCCGGCACCTCGGGGAGCATGTGCTCCACGCCCGCCGTGAGCGTCTGCACCACCCGCACCCCCGTCATCGCTGGCAGCGGTCGCACCGCGACCTCGGGGCCCTTGAGATACGGCACGGTGTAGAAGGCGCAGTCCGCCGGATCGGCGGGGAACTCCCCTTCGCCGTTCCAGAAGTGATAGCGCAAGGTGTCGGGCAGGGACTCCAGTTCGGAGGCGGGATAGGGCAGCCAGACTTCCGGTGTACTCATGGCGCCAGGCTAACCGGGGCATCCCGGGCGGGGTCCTGGCTGTCGGTGGCAGGGGATACGTTGGTGACGACGGCTCACGCCGGGAAGGGAACGGCCAGGTGCGGTACAGGACGTTGGGCGCTGGGACGCTCCGGGTGGGCGCTGTCGGCCTGGGCTGCATGCCGATGAGCTGGGGGTACTCGGCCTCCCAGCGGGATGGTGAGTCCTCGCTCCGGGCGCTGAACGCCGCGCTGGACGAGGGCTGTTCGCTGCTGGACACGGCCGATATCTACGGCCCGTTCACCAACGAGCGGCTGCTGGCCCGGCTGCTCAAGGAGCGGCGGGACGAGGTCTTCCTGGCCACCAAGTGCGGGCTGCTGGTGGGCGAGCAGCATCTGGTGGCCAACGGCAGCCCGGCCTATGTGCGGCGGGCCTGCGACGCCTCGCTCCGCCGTCTGGGCACCGACGTGATCGATCTCTACCAGCTGCACCGGGCCGATCCCGAGGTGCCGGTGGAGGAGACCTGGGGGGCGATGGCCGAGCTGGTCCGCGCCGGGAAGGTGCGGGCGTTGGGCTGGTGCGCGCTGGATCCGCACGACCGCCGCCGGGGTCGCGGGGCCGGCGGGGAGCACGGGCGCACGCTGGAGCTGCTCTCCCGGGCCCAGCAGGTCTTCCCGGTGAGCGCGGTGCAGGCGGAGTTCTCCGTCTGGTCGGCCGAGGCGCGCGCTGAGCTGCTGCCCTGGTGCGAGGCCCGTGGTGTCGGCCTGCTCGCGGCGATGCCGCTCGGCAGCGGCTTCCTCACGGGCACCCTGGTGCCCGGCGGCGGTTTCGAGCCGGACGATCTGCGCGCCCGGCATCCCCGGTTCACGGCCGAGATGATGGCCGCCAACCAGCCGGTGGTCGCCGGGCTGCGGCGGGTCGCGGCCCGGCATCCGGGGGCGACGCCGGCGCAGATCGCGCTCGCCTGGCTGCTGGCCCAGGGCCGCCAGGTGATCCCGCTGCCCGGCGCCAAGCGCGCGTCCTGGGTCCGGGAGAACGCGGCGGCGGCCGAGCTGACGTTGACCGAGTGGGATCTGGCGGAGATAGCCGCGCTGCCGGCGGCCCGCGACTCCTGGCGCTGAGGGCCGCGCCACCGCGCGCCGGCGCGCGGTGTGGTGTCCTGGAGAGGGGGCGGATACCCCGTCGCGTCGGGAGTCGAGAATCGTGAATCGTGAAGGAAACCCCATGAGGCAACGCTCGGTCGGCGGCGTGCTGCTGGCCCTCGCACTGACCGCTCCCCTGCTGGCGGGCTGCTCCTCGTCGGACGACGAGAACGGTCCCGCGCCCGACCGGAACACGGCCGAGCCGTCCGCCGAGGGCGGGACCGCCGATGAGTCGCCCGCCGCGTCGGCGGCGCCCGAGCGGGGCGAGGTGGAGGTGCTTGAGACGCTGGCCGACGGCCTCGGCTCGCCCTGGGGCCTCGCCCCACTGCCCGACGGGGACGTGCTGGTGGGCTCCAGGGACGGCGGCACGCTGTCCCTGGTGGCGGCCGGCGGCGAGGTGACGGAGCTGGGCGGGGTTCCGGGGGTGGTGGCCAACGGCGAGGGTGGGCTGCTCGGCCTGGCGCTCGCCCCCGACTTCGACACCACGGGCCGGCTCTTCGTCTACACGACGACCGCGTCGGACAACCGGATCATTCCCCTGACGCTCGACGGGGACCCCGACGCGGACGAGCGGCTCACCTTCGAGGAGCCGCTGCTGACCGGCATCCCCAGGGGCGAGGTGATCCACAACGGCGGCGGCCTCGCGTTCGGCCCCGACGGGATGCTCTACGCCAGCACGGGGGACGCGGCCGATCCGCCGCTCGCCCAGGATCCGGGCTCGTTGGCCGGGAAGATCCTGCGGATCGACCCGGAGACGGGCGCCCCGCCAGCGGACAACCCGGATCCGGAGTCCCTTGTCCTCTCGCTCGGCCACCGCAACGTGCAGGGCCTGGCCTGGGACGCCGAGGGCCGGCTCTGGGCCTCGGAGTTCGGCGACGACAGCTGGGACGAACTGAACCTGATCGAGTCGGGCGGCAACTACGGCTGGCCGGAGCACGAGGGCGAGGGCGGCGCGGATGACGGCTTCGTGGACCCGGTGGCGAGCTGGCCGCCCGCCGAGGCGTCCCCCAGCGGGCTGGCCTTCAGCGGTGGTTCGCTCTGGCTGGCCGGGCTGCGCGGCGAGCGGCTCTGGCGGGTGCCCATGGACGGCGCCGAGCCCGTAGCCGATCCCGAGGCGTTCCTGGAGGGCGAGTTCGGCCGACTGCGCGGGCTGGTCGCCGTGGGGGACGACGAACTGCTGTTGGCCACCAACGAGACGGACCGCCGGGGTTCACCGGGCGAGGGCGACGACCGGCTGCTCCGACTGCGGGTACGCTGACCGGCTCCCGCCGGAGCCACGGACGACCGGCATGCCAGGACCGCCGGCACGGGGCAAGGGGCGCGACAGGGCCCAGCTCGACGCGCGGCCGGCCGGCGCCGCCGGACACCAGCGGCGCGTTCAACGCCCGAACGGCGGCCGGCCCCCCGGGGCCTCAGCCGACGGGCCGGCCCAGCTCGCTCAGGAGGCCGAGGCGGTGGGCCAGGGCGGCGGCCTCGCCCCGGTTGGCGACCTCCAACTTGGCCAGGATGTTGGAGACATGGACACTCGCCGTCTTCGGCGAGATGAACAGCTCCTCCGCTATCTGCCGGTTGCTCCGCCCCGCCGCCACCAGACCCAGCACATCCCGCTCCCGAGGCGTCAACCCGAAGGAGACGCCCGGCTCGGGCGGCGAGCCGGCGGCGGCGCGGTCGCCGAGGGTCAGCCGCCCCCTGAGGGCCAGCCGCTGGGCCTCCTCCGTGAGCGGCGCGGCGCCCAGCCGCCGAGCGATGCCGCGCGCCGTGGTCAACGCCTCGCCCGCCGCGTCCCGTCGGCCCTCGGCCAGCAGCGCCTCCGCCCACCGGGCGAGCGCCCTGGCGCGTTCGAAGGGCCTGGTCCGCTCGTCGAAGGCGGCCACCACCGCGGCCCAGTCGGCCGCGCCCGCGCGGCCCTCGGCGCGGCGCAGCTCGGCCTCCACCAGCAGGGCGTACCCGGCCCAGACCGGATAGTGCGGGGGCAGCGACCGCGCATAGGCCCGGATCCGCTCGATCGCCGCGCACCGCCCTGGCTCGGCGACCGGCACCCCCACCGCCTCGGACTCGGCCCTGGCCATGGTGTGCAGCACCGGCCAGGTGTAGTTGCCGACTCCCGGCGCCTGGTTGACCCGGACGACCTCGGCGAACAGCTCCCGCGCGTCCAGCAGGCGCCCGCGCCAGGCCGCGACCGCGATGCGGTGCTCCGCCACCGGATGGGCGCTCTGCGCCGCCGCCCCGTCGTAGTCCTGTAGCTCGCAGTGGACGGCCAACTGCCGCTCGGCCTCCGGAAGATCGCCCCTGGCGATCGCCAGCCTGGCCCGCCGCAGCGCGACCTGGGCCTTGGTCACCGGCGTCTGCGCCCAGCTGAGCGCCTCGGCGCAGGCCAGCTCGGACTCCTCCCAGCGGCCCAGCGAGAAGAGCGCGTCCGCGCGGTTCCCCACGATCCAGGCGCGGGTGTCGGCCAGGCCGTAGCGGTGGGCCAGCTCCAGCGCCTCGTCCGCGATCTCCAGCGCGGCCTCCGAGCAGCCCATGCCCTCCAACTGGGACTGGAGGTTGACATGGCTGCGGGTGAAGACGCCGACCCGCTCCTCGGGCACCACCCGGTCGGCGACCGCCCGCAGCTCGGCCACGCCGCGCTCGCCCTGGCCGATGTCGATCAGCAGCTGCCCCCTGCTGAGCAGCGCGTTCAACAGCACCTCGGGATCGCCCATGGCGCGCGACAGCTCCACGGCCCGCTCGGCGATGGCCAGGCTGTCCTCGCCCGGGTCGAAGACGGAGCCCCAACTGGCCGCCTCGGTGAGCACCAGGGCGTGCACCGGCGAGGGGGCGAAGCCGTCGAGCAGCTCCTGAGCCCTGGCCAGCTCCTGCCAGCCGTCGCCCCGACCCAGCTGCCGCACCAGCCGGGACCGCTGCGTCCAGAACCACGCCGCGCGCAGCGGATGGTCCATGTCCGCCAGCAGGCGCAGGGCGCGCTTGGCGACCGAGAGGCCACGCTCCTGCTCGCCGGCGAACCGGGCGGCCAGCGTCATCTCGGCCAGCAGATCCAGGAAACCCAGCGTCTCGTCCGGACACTCGCAGAGGGGGTAGGACTCCACGTCAGAGGCGATCCGCAGCGAGCGCCGCACCTCGGCCGGGACGTCGTCCCACAGCTCGGTGCCCCGGTGCAGCAGGTGCAGTTGCTCGGCGTAGGCGTGCCGGCAGCGGGCCTCGGCCGCGGCCTCGAAGACCACGGGCAGCGCCTTGGCCGGCACATGCGCGTGGTACCAGTAGCTCGCGAGGCGGGTGGTGCGCTCGTCGGCCGGCACCAGCTGGGGATCGGCCTCCACGGCCTCGGCGTAGCGCCGGCTCAGCCGGGAACGCTCGCCCGGCAGCAGCTCGTCGTCGACCGCCTCGCGGGTGAGCGCGTGCCGGAAGCGGTAGGTGTCGTCGTCCCCGGCGCGGAGCACGCCGGCGCCGACGGCCGCGCGCAGCGATTCGATCAGCTCGTCCTCACTCAGCCCGACGACCGCTCTGAGCAGCCCGAACTCCACCCGCGAGCCGCCTTCGGCGGCCACCCGCACCACCCGCTGGACCGAATCGGGCAGCGCCTCGACCCGGAGCAGCAGCAGATCCCGGACCGAGTCGCTGAGCGTGCCGGCTCGGCCGTTGCCCGTGATGCTGGCCAGCTCCTCGACGAAGAAGGCGTTGCCGTCGGACCTGCGGAAGATCTGGTCGAGCAGCTCGGGAGCCGGCACCTCGCCCCTGATGCCGGCGAGCTGCTCGCCCACCTCGCCCCTGGTGAGCCGGGGGAGCTCGATCCGCCGCACCGTCGGCAGCCGATCCAGCTCGGCGAGGAAGGGGCGCAGCGGATGCCGGCGGTGGATGTCGTCGGAGCGGTAGGTGGTGACCACGAGGAGCCGGCAGCTCCGCACCACGCGGAAGACATAGCCGAGCAGCTCCCTGGTGGAGCGGTCCGACCAGTGCAGATCCTCGAAGACCAGCACCAGCGTGCGCGTCTGGGCCAGCCGCTCCAGCAGCCGGGCGGTCAGCTCGAAGAGCCGGCCGCGCACCTCCTGGTCCCTGGCGGCGTGGTCCTGCGGGTTGGGCGGCCCCAGATCGGGCAGCAGCCGGGAGAGCTCCCCCTGGAAGCCGGCGGCGGCATCCGTCAGCTCCTCCCCCAACTCGCGGTGGAGGACGCGGAGCACCGCCACGACGGGTGCGAACGGCAGACCGTCCGCACCCACTTCGACGCAGCCGCCGACGGCCGTCAGCGCGCCCTCGGCCTGCGCCGACGCCAGGAACTCCTCCACCAGACGGGACTTGCCTATCCCGGCCTCGCCGCCGACCAACGCCGCCTGCGGAACGCCGTCGGCCGCCTCGCGCAGGGCCTCACGCAGAGCCTGGATCTGGGGGTTCCTGCCGACGAAGACGGGGCTGACGGATCTGGTGCGCATGCTCCGCAGGATCGCACAGGGCACTGACAACGGCACGGGTGTTCTAGGCCCTGGCCCGACGGCGGCGCAGCCGCTGTACCAGGCCCACGGCGGACGACCGCCAGCCCGACGCCCCGGCGTGGGCCCGGGACACCGGCCGGCTGGACCGGCCGCCGCTGGCGCGACGTGACGTCTCGCGCCCCCTGAGCACCTCGCGGACCAGGCGCTCGTGCTCGGCCTCGCGCAGCAGCAGCTCGACGCGCTGCTGGTGGGCGTACATCTCGAAGGTGTTGAAGGACGTGGAGTACGGCTTGTTCATGGTGGCTCTCCCGAGGTCCAGGAACGGTGTCCGGTCCACCCGTCCACCAGAGCTTGGTGGACACCCGTCGTCCCTGCGATGCCTCCACGCTCGTCCCCCAGGGGCCCTCGCCGCATCGGGCCATCGCCGCAAACCTCGACGTCCCAGGGGCCTTAGAGGCCCCTAGGGGCCGCCTTAGCCGCCGTAGCGCCTCAGGTCGGTCGGAGCGGCACCATGCGCAGCCGGTGGGCGACGGCCGCCGCCTCGCCCCGGCTGGTGACCTCCAACTTGGCCAGGATGTTGGAGACATGGACACTCGCCGTCTTCGGCGAGATGAACAGCTCCTCCGCTATCTGCCGGTTGCTCCGCCCCGCCGCCACCAGACCCAGCACATCCCGCTCCCGAGGCGTCAACCCGAAGGTGTCCCCCGGCTCGGGGGCCGCCTTGGGCTCGGGCCGCGCGCTGAGATCCAGCCGGGCGCGCTGGGCGAGCCGCTCCACGCGCTCGCGCAGCGGCGCGGCGCCGAGCGCCAGCGTCGTCTCCCTGGCCGCCCTGAGCTGCTCGGCGGCCCGGGCGCGGGCGTCGGGCTCGCCGGCGGCGAGCAGCGACTCGGCCCAGCCGTACCGCGCCTCGGCCAGGTGGTGGGGCAGGTCGAGCGGCTCGATGGCGTCCACCGCCTCGGCCCAGTGGGGTGGGCGGTCGCGGCTCTCCGCCCGGTACAGCTGGGCGTCGACCAGCAGGCCGAGCGCCACCCGGATGGGAAGGTTGCGGGGCAGCGAGCGCGTCAGCTCCCTGATCAGCGCGACCGCCTCGGGCCGCCCCTCGTCGGCGCCCGGCATCCCCCGGCCCTCCGCCTCGGCCATCGCGGCCGAGGAGACCAGGCCCCACACCAGCTGGGTGAGGCCCAACTGGAGGTCGGAGCGCGCCGAGCGCAGGATGTCCCTGGACCGCTGGGGCTCGCCGGTGAGCAGGGCCAGATCGATCTCCAGGCGGGCCAACTCGACCTCGAAGGTGGCACGCACCCGGTCGGCGCTGAGCTTTGTCCGCACCGCCGTGGCCGCCTCCCGGGCGGTGTCGACGTCGCCGCGCAGGGCGGCCAGCTGTCCCGCCAGGATCCGGCTGACATGCTCGCTGTGCGGGCTGCGGGCCTGCCGGCGGGCCTGGTCGAGCGCCGACCCCGCCTCGTCCCAGCGCCCCTGGAGCGTCAGCACGAAGGCGAGGTTGGCCTGGAGCCAGCTCTTGGTCTCCTCCAGGCCGTAGCGGTCGGCCAGCTCGATGCCCTCCGCGATGGAGATCAGGCTCTCCCGCAGCTCGCCGGCGTCGGCCAGCACCGCGGACAGGTTGACCAGGCAGCGTCCGAGCAGGCTGACCTCGCCCCGGTCGAGCACCGTCCGCAGCACGGACCGCATCTCGACGACGGCCCCCGCGCTGTCCCCGGCGTCGGCCTGGAGGGAGGCCAGGGTGTAGCGCGCGTACAGCTCGGTGCTGGTGGCGCCGACCAGCCGGGCCAGCGAGACGGCGCGCTCGGCCTGCTCCAGCTGCTCGGGTCCTGGGCCCTGGAGCGAATGCCAGGCCGCGGTCAGCGCCAGCACCCTGGCGTGCACCTCGGAAGGCGGCAGGCCGCGCACCAGCTCCTGGGCGCGGGACAGCTCGTGCACGCCGTCGCCCCGCACCTCGCGCTCGGCCATCCCGGCGCGCTGGACCCAGAACCACGCGGCGTGCAGCGGCAGCCGGATCTCGTCCAACTCGCGCAGCGCGCCCCGGCAGATGGCGTTGGCCCGGTCGTACTGGCCGGCGAGGCTGGCCGCCACCACGGCCTCGGCCTGGAGGTCGACCCAGCCGACCGGGCCGTTCGCCCCGCCGGCGCCGTCCGGGACCTCGCCCGCCGGGTAGCCCCACATCGGCTGGGCGGGGCGGAGCGTGGCCCGCACCTCCTCGGGCGCCGCGTCCCACAGCTCCTGGGCCCGCTCCAGCAGCCGCAGTTGCTCGGCGTAGGCGAAGCGGCGGCCCGCGGCGACGGACGCCGTCAGCACGGCGGGCAGCGCCTTGGCCCGGTCGCCCGCGCACTCCCAGTAGCTGGCCAGCCGGGTGGGCAGCTCGTCGGCGGCGATCAGTCCGGGCTCGGCCTCCAACGCCGTCGCGTAGCGGCGGTTGAGCCGGGCGCGCTCCCCCGGGAGCAGATCGTCCGTCACCGCCTCGCGGGTGAGCGCGTGCCGGAAGCGGTAGCCGTCGGCGTCGTCGGTGGCGGCCAGCAGCCTGGCGCCGACGGCGTCGCGCAGCGCGCTCAGCAGCTCGGGCTCCGGCACCCCGGCGACCCGGGCCAGCAGCGCGTGCTCCACGGACGAACCGCCGACGGCCACCACCCGCAGCACGTCCTGTACCTGCTCGGGCAGGGTCTCCACGCGCACCAGCAGCAGATCGCGGAGCGACTCCGTGAGCCCGCGCGCCGGGTCGGGGTCGACGGTCAGCTCCTCGACGAAGAACGGGTTGCCGTCGGAGCGGGCGAAGACCGAGGCGGCCAGCGTCGCCTCGGGCGGGGTGCCCAGGATGCCGGCCATCTGCGCGGCGACCTCGTCGCCGGAGAGCCGGGTCAGCTCGATCCGCTGGACGGTGCGCAGCCGGTCGAGCTCGGCGAGGAAGGGGCGCAGCGGATGGCGGCGGTGGATGTCGTCGGCGCGGTAGCTGCACAGCACCATGACCCGGGCGCCCGGGTGCACCGAGCGGAAGAAGAAGGCGAGCAGCTCCCTGGTGGAGCGGTCGGACCAGTGCAGGTCCTCCAGGACCAGCACCAGCGTGCGGCGCTGCGAGAGGCGTTCGAAGAGCCGGGTGATCAGCTCGAACATCCGCGCCCGGTCCACGGTGTCGACGCCGCCGGCGAGGTGCCCTGGGGCCTCGCCCAACTCGGGCAGCAGCCGCGTCAGATCGCCGGTGGGCTCGCTGGCGGCCTCGACCAGCTCGGGGCCCAGCTGGCGGTGGAGCGAGCGCAGCAGGCCGACGAGCGGCGCGAACGGCAGCCCGTCCGCGCCGAGTTCGACGCTGGCGCCGACCGCGGTGGTGGCGCCGGCGGCGCCGGCCACCGCGAGGAACTCCTCCAGCAGCCGCGTCTTGCCGATGCCTGCCTCGCCGCCGACGACCACCGCCTGCGAAACGCCGGCCTCGGCCCGGCGCAACGCCTCGACCAGCTCGGCCAGCTCCGCCTTCCGGCCCACGAACACCGGGCTCACATCGCGCGTCTCCACGGGGTCGAGGATGGCACGCGCCGGGGAAGGGGCGGTACCGGATTGGCCGACGGCAGAGCGTGGGCCGGTCACGCCGCGGTGACCCAGTCGACGTCGAAGCCGGCGACCCGGCGCCGCGCCAGGCGCATCAGCCGGCGGAGCGCCCGTGCCCTGCGGTGGTCCCGCGCCGCGCTCTCAAGCTCGGTCGCGCGCTGACGGTGCAGTTCGTACTCCAGCATGGTGGTGCTCCTCGCGATCGTGCTGGTGTCGAGGAACGGCCCCTCGACCCGACAACGTCCACGATCCGCGCCAAGGCCCCCCTTCCACATCGGGCGAAGTCAGCGACCGACGCGCCGACCGTCCCTATCCGGCGAAGGCCCCCGACACCGGGATGGAGTCGGGGGCCTTAGACCGGACCCGTCGAGTCCTTAGGCGCGTCGTGCCATGCCCTACTCCGTCACGCCGAGCCGCTCCAGGATCAGCTGCCTGGCCCTGGCCGCGTCGGCCTGCCCGCGCGTCGCCTTCATCACGGCGCCGACCAGCGCGCCGGCCGCCGCGACCTTGCCGGCCCTGACCTTGTCGGCGATGGGCGCGTTGGCCTCGATGGCCTCGTCCACCGCCTTCCCGAGGGCGCCGTCGTCGGAGACGATGCGCAGCCCTCGCCGCTCGACCACGGTGTCCGGATCGCCCTCGCCGGCCAGCACGCCCTCGATGGTGGCGCGCGCCAGCTTGTCGTTGAGCGCCCCCTCGGCCACCAGCGCGGTGACCCGGGCCACCTGCGCCGGGGTGATGGGCAGCGCCGAGAGATCGGTGCCCTGCTCGTTGGCGCGGCGGGCCAGCTCGCCCAGCCACCACTTGCGCGCCGAGGCGGCGTCGGCACCGGCGTCGATGGTGGCGACGATCAGCTCGACGGCGCCCGCGTTCAGCGCCGACTGCATCTCGTGCGCCGAGATGCCCCAGTCGGCGCGCAGCCGGTTGCGGCGCGCGAGCGGCAGCTCGGGCAGCTCGGCCCGCAGCTCCTCGACCCAGGCGCGGTCGGGGGCCACCGGCACCAGATCGGGCTCGGGGAAGTAGCGGTAGTCCTCCGCCTCCTCCTTGACCCGGCCCGAGGTGGTGGTGCCGTTCTCCTCGTGGAAGTGCCGCGTCTCCTGGATGATGAGGCCGCCGCCGTCGAGCACGGTGGCGTGCCGCTGGGCCTCGAACCGCACCGCGCGCTCCACGCTGCGCAGCGAGTTGACGTTCTTGGTCTCGCTGCGGGTGCCGAACGCCTCCCGGCCGTGCGGGCGCAGCGAGAGGTTGACGTCGCAGCGCAGCTGCCCCATCTCCATCCGGGCCTCGGAGACGCCCAGCGCCCTGATCAGCTCGCGCAGCTCGGCGACATAGGCGCGGGCCACCTCGGGCGCCCGCTCGCCGGCGCCCTCGATCGGCTTGGTGACGATCTCGATCAACGGGATGCCGGCCCGGTTGTAGTCGAGCAGGGAGTGCGAGGCGCCATGGATCCGGCCGGTGGCGCCGCCGATATGCGTGGACTTGCCGGTGTCCTCCTCCATATGGGCCCGCTCGATGCCCACCCGGAAGACCTCGCCGTCGGCCAGCTGGACGTCCAGATGTCCGTTGAACGCGATCGGCTCGTCGTACTGCGAGGTCTGGAAGTTCTTCGGCATGTCCGGATAGAAGTAGTTCTTCCGGGCGAAGCGGCACCACTCGGCGATCTCGCAGTCGAGGGCGAGGCCGATCCGCACGGCCGACTCCACGCCGACGGCGTTGACCACCGGCAGCGCCCCGGGCAGACCGAGGCAGGTGGGGCAGGTCTGCGCGTTGGGATCGGCGCCGAGGGTGGTGGCGCAGCCGCAGAACATCTTGGTCTTGGTGCCCAGCTCGACATGGACCTCAAGGCCCATGACGGGGTCGTAGGACGCCAGCGCGTCCTCGTACGACACCAGGTCGGTGACGGTCACGGGTACTACCTCTCGGATGTGCGGGAGCGCTCAGTCGCTGAGGACGTCGTTCTCATCGCGGTTCAGACGGCGCAGCTGACGGGCGAGCAGCGCCACGCCGGTGACGATGCCCGCGGCGGAGATGACGGCGTCGGTCAGTTGCAGCGCGTCCTGCTTCTCGCGCGCCTCACGCAGCTGCTTCGCGACACTGATCACGGCGAACAGACTGCCGCCGATGGACAGATAGGTGCCCATCTTGGACTTCGGCTGCATACTCACAGTGCTGGTACCTCCTCAAGGATCGGATGACCCCAGCGTGCCTGGAATCCCGCCTCGACGGCGGCTCCGACGCGATAGAGGCGGTCGTCGGCCATCGCGGGGGCGATGATCTGGAGCCCCACGGGCAGACCGTCCTCAGGCGCGAGGCCACAGGGCAGGGACATGGCGGCGTTGCCCGCCAGGTTGACCGGGATGGTGCAGAGGTCGGCCCGGTACATGGCCATCGGGTCGTCGGCGCGCTCGCCGATCGGGAAGGCCGTCGTCGGGGTGGTGGGCGAGATCAGCACATGCACATCGGCGAACGCCCGCTCGAAGTCGCGGGTGACCAGCGTCCGGACCTTCTGGGCGCTGCCGTAGTAGGCGTCGTAGTAGCCGGAGGACAGCGCGTAGGTGCCCAGCATCACGCGGCGCTTGACCTCGGGCCCGAAGCCGGCCTCGCGGGTGAGCGCGGTGACCTCCTCGGCCGACCTGGTGCCGTCGTCGCCGATCCGCAGCCCGTAGCGCATCGCGTCGAACCTGGCCAGGTTCGACGAGCACTCGGAGGGCGCGATCAGGTAGTAGGCGGCGAGCGCCAGATCGAACGAGGGACAGGACACCTCGACGATCTCGGCGCCCAGCTCGCGCAGCAGCTCGACGGACTCGTCGAAGCGCTGGAGCACCCCGGCCTGGTAGCCCTCGCCACGGAACTCCTTGACCACGCCGATCCGCAGCCCGGCCACCGAGCCGCCGCGCGCCGCCGCCACCACATCGGGCACCGGGGCGTCGATGGACGTCGAGTCCAGCGGGTCGTGGCCGGCGATCACCTGGTGCAGCAGCGCCGCGTCCAGGACCGTGCGGGCGCAGGGGCCGCCCTGGTCGAGCGAGGAGGAGAAGGCCACCATGCCGTAGCGCGAGACGCCGCCGTAGGTGGGCTTGACGCCGACCGTGCCGGTGACGGAAGCGGGCTGCCGGATGGAGCCGCCGGTGTCGGTGCCGATGGCCAACGGCGCCTGGAAGGACGCCAGGGAGGCCGCCGAACCGCCGCCGGAGCCGCCGGGGATGCGGGTGAGGTCCCACGGGTTGCCGGTGGGGCCGAAGGCGCTGTTCTCGGTGGAGGAGCCCATGGCGAACTCGTCCATGTTGGTCTTGCCGAGGATCACCACGCCGGCCGCCTTGAGGCGCTTGGTCACCGTGGCGTCGTAGGGCGGGATCCACCCCTCAAGGATCTTCGAGCCGACCGTGGTGGGCACGCCCTCGGTGGTGAAGATGTCCTTGAGCGCCAGCGGCACGCCGGCCAGCGGGCCGAGCCGCTCCCCGGCGGCGCGGCGCTCGTCGACGGCCTTCGCCTGGGCGATGGCGCCCTCGCGGTCGACGTGCAGGAAGGCGTGCACCTTCTCGTCCACGGCGTCGACGCGGTCCAGATGGGCCTGGGTGATCTCGACGGAGCTGGCCGTGCCGTCCGCGACGGCGGTGGCCAACTCGGCGGCGGTGAGCCGGATCAGGTCTGCCATCTCGCTCACTCCTCCCCCAGGATCTGGGGCACCTTGAAACGCTGCTGCTCCTGCGCCGGCGCGCCGGCGAGGGCCTGGGCCGGGGTGAGGCCGGGACGGACCTCGTCGGCACGCATCACGTTGGTGAGCGGCAGCGGGTGGGAGGTCGGCGGAACGTCCTGGGAGGCGACGTCGGAGACGCGGGCGACCGCGCCGATGATGTCGTCGAGTTGTCCGGCGAAGTGCTCTAGCTCCTCGGCCGTAAGCTCCAGACGCGCCAGCTTGGCGAGGTGGGCGACCTCCTCGCGCGTGATGCCGGGCATGTGGCGATCCTCTTGCTCGTCGCGGGCGGGTTCGATGGGCCCAATCCTAGGACGCGGCACCGACTGCCCGCGCACGCGTTGTCGCTCGGGCGTCCCCTGGCGTCCTCCGGGCCCGCGGATTGCCCGGGGCGGCCCGCTCAGCACGTGGGCGCACGCCCCGCGGGCTGTCCGTGCGGCCGGCCGGCGGGCAGCGCACGGGCCGCGCGCTCGGCCTCGGGGGCCTCGGTGTCCCGGGCGCGCAGCCAGGAGGTGGCCTCGTCGACCGGCATCGCCGCCGCGACCAGCCAGCCCTGGACCGCGTCGCAGCCCAGATCGCGCAGCCGCTCCCAGGTCTCGTCGTCCTCCACGCCCTCGGCGACCACCACCAGGCCCAGGGAGTGCGCCAGATCCACCGTGCAGCGGACGATCTCGGCGTCCTGCGCGTCCAGGACCAGCCTGGCCACGAAGGAGCGGTCGATCTTCAGCTCGCTGACCGGGAGTTTGCGCAGGTGGACGAGGGAGGAGTAGCCGGTGCCGAAGTCGTCGAGGGACATCCGGACGCCGTGCCCGGCCAGCGCGGCGAGGGTGTCGGCGGCGTGGTGCGGGTCCTCCAGCATCACGTGTTCGGTGATCTCCAGCTGGAGGGCGTCGGGCGGCACCCGGTGACGGGCCAGCCGCGCGGCGACCGCGCCGGCGAAGCCGGGCGCGTGCACGTCGCGGGGCGAGACGTTGACGGCGACCGGGACGGTGAGGCCGGCGGCGCGCCAGCGGGCGACCTGCCGCAGGGCCGACTCCAGGACGTGCTCCGTGAGTCGGGGCATCAGCCCGGACGCCTCGGCGATCGCGATGAACTCGTCAGGAGGAACCTTTCCGCGCACCGGGTGGTTCCAGCGGACCAGCGCCTCAAGACCGGCGACCACCCCGTCGAACCGCACCTTGGGCTGGTAGTGCAGCTCCACCTCGCCGGCGTCGAGGGCCCGGCGCAGATCGCCCAACAGGGCCAGCCGGTCGGGCGTGTTGCCGTCGCGGCTGGCCTCGTAGACCTCGACCTCGCTGCGGTCCCGCTTGGCGAGGTACATCGCCACATCGGCGCGGCGCAGCAGGCCCTCGGCCTCGCACGCGTGCTCGGGGAAGACGGCGACCCCGGCGCTCGCCTCGACCAGGAGGCTGAGGCCGTCCAGTTCGAGCGGCGCGTTCAGGGCGCTGATCAGGGTGCGCGCGGTGCGCTGCGCCGCCGTGGCGGAGCCCGCGTGCGGCAGCAGGATGGCGAACTCGTCGCCGCCGAGCCGGGCGGCCGAGGCGCCGGCCGGCAGCCCGGCCCGGATCCGGTCGGCGATCAACAACAGCAGTCGGTCGCCGGTGAGATGGCCCAATGTGTCGTTGACCGAACGGAAGCTGTCCAGGTCGATCAGGATCAGCCCGACACGACGCCCCTCGCCGGCGGCCTCGCGCAGCACGGCGTCGGTGCGGGTCAGCAGCCAGCGGCGGTTGGGCAGCCCGGTGAGCGGATCGAGCAGCCGCTCCTCGACGCGGACCCTGGCCATCCAGAAGGTGTGGTCGAGGACGATCAGCGGGACGGCGAAGAGCGGCAGCAGCCCGGGGGTGGCGACGGCGACCACGGCGATCAGCGGGGTGGTGCACAGCAGGGCGAGGGCCACCAGGGCGTCGCGCGGCCACGGCCAGGTGACCAACGCCCGCGCGCCGTTGGCCGGTTCGACGGTCAGCCGGTGCACGGTATGGACGACGAGCAGGTAGGCGCAGGCGCCGAGGAGCAGCTGCGGGAGGCTCTCCAGGCCCCAGTCCGCCGGGCTCCAGGGCCGCTCCACGGTCGGCGTGGTGCCGAAGGCGGCCAGCACCAGGGCCGCGGCCCCCACCCCGAGCGCCTCGGTCGCGCCGTCGTGCAGCGGCCGGCGCCTGGGCCCGACGCGGGCCACACCGATGACCGCGGCCATGGACACCGTGACCAGGACGGCGGGCAGCCAGCCGTAGAGCAGCAGCGTGGCCAGCGCCAGCGCGGCTCCCGCGCTGCTGCCGTGGAGCCAGCGGCCCCGGTCCAGGGCGAGGAAGTAGGCGACCACAAGGCCGATGAGGACGCCGAGGCCCCAGCCCGCCTCGTCCGAGGGGAAGAGCGATCTGCCGTCCTCCACGACGCGTCTGACGCCGCCGAGGACCAGCAGCACCGCGATGACGAGCACGGCACCCCTGAGGTACCGGCGTGACCTGGAGTCGTCACGCCGCGAGATCCGTCTCCCCAGCGGGGCTGACTGCATGGCGGGAACCTCTCAGGACCGGCTCGACGGCACGCCGGAGAGGCGCGCGCGCCCTGTCCACCCTAGGCGGCCAACCACCGCATGGGGCAGGGAACTTGACGGCTTACCGAAAGCGACCCGGGGGATCGCGTTCCCCTGGTATATGCCATTGGCCAGTCGAGCCTACGCGTCTGCCGGGCGCCGGAATCCGGGCGCCGCCCCCGCCGGACGCGCCCGCAAGGCCGCGCTCGGCGACAACGCCGCTGGTCAGCGGTGTCAGGCGGGCGCGGCGTCGGCTTCCTGCCCCTCCTCGGCCTCGGGCGGCGCGAGCGCCACCTCGCGAGCGGCGTCCGGGCCCTGTGCCAGCAGCACGGCGAAACCGTCCTCGTCCAGAACTGGCACCTTGAGCTGCATCGCTTTGTCGAATTTTGATCCAGGACTCTCCCCGACCACCACAAAACTCGTCTTCTTGGAGACAGATCCAGTCACTTTCGCTCCTCTGGAGCGCAGCGCGTCCTGGGCCTCGTCCCGGGTGTGGCTGCCGAGCGTGCCCGTCACGACGGCCGTGACGCCGGCGAGCGGACGCGGTGTGTCCGCCCGCTCACCGGACTCGGCCAGCCGCACCCCGGCCGCCCGCCAGCGCTCCACGATGTCCCGATGCCAGTCCACCGCGAACCAGTCCTTCAGGGAGGCGGCGATCGTCGGCCCCACGCCCTCCGTGGCGGCCAACTCCTCCTCCGTGGCCTCGGCGATCCGGTCCAGCGAACGGAACTCGAGGGCCAGCGCCTCGGCGGCGACCGGCCCCACATGCCGGATGGAGAGACCGGCGATGATCCGCGCCAACGGCCGCTGCTTGGCCACCTCGATGCTCTCCAGCATGGCCCGGGCGTTCTTCTTCAACTCGCCCTGCTGGTTGGCGAAGAACGTGACGACCTTGGGCTCGCCCGTCTCCGGATCCGTCTTGGGCAGCCCCGTGTCCTGATCCAGCACATGGGACCTGATCGGCAGCAGCTCCTCCACCGTCAGCTCGAAGAGCCGGCCCTCGTCCAGCAGCGGGGGCGCCGTCGGCTCCAGCGGCTGGGTGAGCGCGGTGGCCGCGACATAGCCGAAGTGGTCGATGTCCAGGCATCGGCGGCCCGCCAGATAGAAGATCCGCTCCCGCAACTGCGCCGGACAGGAACGGGCGTTGGGGCAGCGCAGATCGATGTCCCCCTCCTTCATCGGCATCAGCCCCGTGCCGCACTCGGGGCAGGCCGTCGGCATCACGAACTCCCGCTCGCTGCCGTCCCTGAGATCCGCGACCGGGCCCAGGATCTCCGGGATCACGTCCCCCGCCTTGCGCAGCGCGACGGTGTCCCCGATCAGCACGCCCTTGGCCTTGACGACCTGCTGGTTGTGGAGCGTGGCGAACTCCACCTCGGAGCCGGCCACCGTGACCGGATCCACCACCGCGTAGGGCGTGACCCGGCCCGTGCGGCCCACGCCCACCCGGATGTCCACCAGCCGGGTGTTGACCTCCTCCGGCGGGTACTTCCAGGCGATGGCCCAGCGCGGCGCCCTGGAGGTGTGGCCGAGCCGCCCCTGGAGCGGGATCTCGTCGAGCTTGACCACCACGCCGTCGATCTCGTGCTCCACGGCGTGCCGGTGCTCGCCGTAGTAGGCGACGAACTCCCGCACCTCGGGCAGCGAGGTGACCACCTTGCTGGCCCGCGCCGTCGGCAGGCCCCACTCGGCCAGCAGCTCGTACGCCTCCGAGAGGCGGCCGATGTCGAAGCCCCGGCGGGCGCCGATGCCGTGCACCACCATCTGTAGCGGGCGTCCCGCCGTGACCTTGGGGTCCTTCTGCCGGAGCGAACCGGCCGCCGCGTTCCTCGGGTTGGCGAAGGGCTTCTCGCCGGCCGCGACCAGCCGGGCGTTCAGCTCCTCGAACCGCTCCATCGGGAAGAACACCTCGCCCCTGATCTCCACCAGCTCGGGGACCCGCTCGCCCAGCAGGCGGTTGGGGATCTCGTCGATGGTGCGGACGTTGGGCGTGATGTCCTCGCCCGTGCGCCCGTCGCCCCGGGTGGCCGCCCTGGTCAACCGGCCGTACTCGTAGGTGAGGTTGACGGCGAGGCCGTCCACCTTCAGCTCGCAGAGGAAGTGGTGCGGGATGCCGGACAGCTCGTCGGAGACCCGCTGCTCCCAGGCGGCCAGCTCCTCGTCATCGAAGGCGTTGTCCAGGGAGAGCATGCGCTCCGCGTGCTCGACGGAGGTGAACTCCGTCTCGTAGCGGCCGGCGACCGCCTGCGTGGGCGAGTCGGGGGTGCGCAGCGCCGGGTGCTCCTCCTCCAGCGCGATCAGCTCCCGCAGTATCGCGTCGAAGGCGGCGTCGCTGATCACCGCCGTGCGCACGTAGTAGCGGAAGCGGTGCTCCTCCACCTGCTCCGCCAGGCGGGCGTGCCGCTCACGCGCCTCGGGAGGCACCGACGACTCGTCTTCGAGGGGTCGTTCGCCAGCCACAGTCCTGTCTCCCGTCACTCAGGGTTGTCCGCGAGGGATCTCGCCGCCCGGACGCACTGCGCCAACGCGGCCCGCGCGTACGCCGGGGAGGCGCCAGCGAGCCCGCAGGACGGGGTGACCACCACGGACTCCGAGAGAAGCCCGGGCGACAACCCCAGCCTGCGCCAAAGCGACCTGACTGATGTGACAGTACCGGCCGGGTCTGACAATTCTCCGGGCGCGACGCCGGCGCCGGGGAGCACCCCGGCGAACAGCGCCACGCCGCCCTCGACGGCCTCCCCGACCGCCTCGTCGTCACGCTCGGTCAACAGCGCCAGATCGCACGAGACCGCGGCGGCACCGGCCCCGCGCAGCAGCTCGAACGGCACCCCCGGGGCGCAGCAGTGCACCACCACTGGCGCCTCGCCCGCGACCGCCACCAGCCGGCGCAGCGTCTCCTGGACGGCGCCCCTGTCGACCGCCCGGTGGGTGCGGTAGCCGCTGGCGGTGCGCACCCGGCCGGCCAGCACCGCGGGCAGCGATGGCTCGTCGAACTGGGTCACCACCGTGGCCCCCGGCACCCGGCGCCGCACCTCGGCGAGATGCTCGGCGAGCCCCTCGGCCAGCGACTCGGCCACGTCCCTGGTGGCGCCCCGATCGCCCAGCATCGCCTCGCCGTTGCGACGCTCAAGGGCGGCGGCCAGCGACCAGGGGCCGAGCGCCGACACCTTGACCACGCCCTGGTAGCCCTGGGTGAACTCCTCGAAGGCGTCCAGGTCCTCCCGCAGCCACGCCCTGGACCTGCGGGTGTCCCGTCCGGGCCGGTCACCGATCCGCCAACCGCTGGGCTCCAGGCGGACATACAGCTCGGCGAGCAGCCCCGCGGTGCGGCCCACGATGTCGGCGCCCGGGCCACGGGCGGGCAACTCGGGGAGGAACAACAGCGAGTCCAGCTCGCCGGCGACCGTGCGGGCCGCCTCCCTGGCGTCCTCGCCCGGCATCGAACCGACTCCGGTGGCCGAGGCCGGGCCCCAGGGGAACTTCATCTTCGTCGTCACCCGACGCAGCGTACGGAACCCCGGGGGTCAACGCGTCGGGCGCACCCGCAGATCGGTGATCTCGGCGCCGCGCGGCAGGTCGAGCGCGGTGAGCACGGTCTCCGCCACCGCCTCGGGCGGAATCCAGACCTCCGGGTCGTAGGGGCGCCCCTCCTGCTGGTGCACCTTGCGCTGCATCGGGGTGGCCGTCCGCCCGGGATAGACGGTGGTGACGCGCAGCCCGTTCGCCCGCTCCTCCCCGCGCAGCGCGTCGGCGAGCGCGCGCAGACCGTGTTTGCTGGCCGCGTAGGCGCCCCACCCCGGGCTGGTGTTGAGCCCGGCGCCCGAGTTGACGAAGACCACATGGCCGGCCGCTGCCCGCAGCTGGGGCAGCAGCAGCCGGGTCAGCTCGGCCGGGGCCAGCAGGTTGGCGGCGAGCACCGACTGCCAGACCTTCGGCGTCAACTCCCCCACCTCGCCGAGCTCGACCACGCCGGCGCTGTGCGTCAGCGAGTCCACCCGGTCCGGCGGGGACTGGTGCCCCAGCGCCCAGGAGAGGCGCTCGGGCTCGGCGAGGTCGCCCACCAGGGTGTGCGCGCCGGGGAAGCGCTCCCGAAGCTCCTTCGCGCGCCCCGCGTTCCTCGCCCAGAGCCACAGCTCGTCGCCGCGCGCGAGGAGCCGCTCCGCGAGGGCCGCGCCGATACCCGAACCCGCGCCTGTGATCACATGTGTCGCCATAGGACCATGGTCCCCCTTACCCCCGAGGCGGAAGGACGTGCCCCCATGCGGATCGCGCTCAGCCAACTGGCCAGTGGAGTCCGGCCGGCGGAGAACCTGCGCCTGGTCGCCGAACAGACCGGGCTCGCCGCGGCGCGGGGCGCCGACCTGGTGGTCTTCCCCGAGGCGACGATGGCCAGGTTCGGCGTTCCCCTGGCGCCGGTGGCCGAGCCGCTCGACGGGCCCTGGGCGAACGCGGTGCGGGAGATCGCCGAGCGCGCCGGGGTGCTGCTGGTGGCCGGGATGTTCACCCCGGGCGACCAGGGCCGGGTGCGCAACACCCTCCTGATCACCGGCCGTGGCGTGGACACCCACTACGACAAGCTGCATCTCTTCGACGCCTTCGACTTCGCCGAGTCCACCACCGTCGCCCCCGGCGACCGGCTGGTGACCGCGTCCCTCGACGGGCTGACGCTGGGCTTCGCCACCTGCTACGACGTGCGCTTCCCCGAGCTGTTCCAGCGGCTCGCCGGCCGGGGCGCCCGGGTCATGGTGCTGCCCGCCTCCTGGGGCGCGGGCCAGGGGAAGGCCGAGCAGTGGGAGGTGCTGGTGCGGGCCAGGGCGCTGGACAGCACCAGCTGGGTGCTGGCCGTCGGCCAGGCCGATCCGGCGTCGGTCGGCGAACCGCCGGCGACCTCGGCGCCCACCGGCATCGGGCACAGCATGGTGGTCTCGCCGCTCGGCGAGGTCGTCGCGCGGCTGGACGGCGCCCCAGGGCTGCTGGTCGCCGATCTGGACGAGGCCGCGACGGACGCTGCCAGGGCCGTCCTGCCCGTGCTCCGCAACCGGCGCACCGACCTGGGGTGACGGCCGCCAGGCGCCGCCGTCAGGCCCGGCTGGTGGTGCCGGCCGCGCTGGCGGTGCCGGCCGCGCTGGTGGTGCGCGCGATGGTGGCCGAACCGACCACCCGGCTGCCGTCGTAGAGCACCACGGCCTGCCCAGGCGCCACGCCACGCACCGGCGCGTCGAACGTCACCCGCAGCTCGCCGTCGACCAGCTCGGCGCTCACCGGCGTCTCCGCGCCGTGCGCCCGCAGCTGCGCCGTGTAGCGGCCGACGCCGGCCGGGACCGTGTCGCCGCACCAGCGGGGACGGATGGCCGTCAGCGCCGCCACGTCCAGCGCCTCCGCCGGGCCGACCGTGACGGTGTTCTCGACCGGTGAGATGTCCAGCACATAGCGGGGCTTGCCGTCCGGCGCCGGATGCCCGAGGCGCAGGCCGCGCCGCTGGCCGATGGTGAAGCCGTGGGCGCCCTGGTGGGTGCCGAGCCTGGTGCCGTCCTGGTCCACGATGTCGCCCTCGGCGGAACCGAGGTGCCGCGCGAGGAAGCCCTGGGTGTCGCCGTCGGCGATGAAGCAGATGTCGTGGCTGTCCGGCTTCCTGGCCACCGCCAGACCGCGCCGCTCGGCCTCGGCCCTGATCTCGTCCTTGGTGGAGCTCGTGTCGCCCAGCGGGAACATCGCGTGCGCCAGCTGCCGATCGTCGAGCACGCCCAGCACATAGCTCTGGTCCTTGCTCGGATCGCTGGAGCGGTGCAGCTCCCGGCCGCCCTCGGCGGTGCGCCGGACGGCGGCGTAGTGGCCGGTGCAGACCGCGTCGAAGCCGAGCGCCAGCGCCCGGTCCAGCAGGGCGGCGAACTTGATCTTCTCGTTGCAGCGCAGGCAGGGGTTGGGGGTGCGGCCGGCCCGGTACTCGTCGATGAAGTCGTCGACGACCTCGGCGCGGAACCGCTCGGCGAGATCCCACACATAGAACGGGATGCCGATCACATCGGCGGCCCTGCGGGCGTCCCTGGAGTCCTCGACGGTGCAGCAGCCGCGGGCGCCGGTGCGGAAGGACTGCGGGTTGGCGGAGAGGGCGAGGTGGACGCCGGTCACCTCGTGGCCCGCCTCGGCGGCACGGGCGGCGGCGACCGCCGAGTCGACGCCGCCCGACATCGCGGCCAGCACGCGCAGTCGGGGGCCGGTACGGGGGCCGGTGGGGGCACCGGGGAAGTCAGTCATAGCCCGTCCAGGGTACGACCCCCGTCAGCTGAGCCCGGCGGCCCGGGCCCGTGCCACGGCCGGGGCGATGGCGCCGGCGAGGGCGTCGACGTCGGCCCTGGTCGAGGTGGAGCCGAGGCTGAACCTGAGGGTGCCGCGCGCCAGTTCCGGATCGGCGCCCGAGGCCAACAGCACATGGCTGGGCTGGGCGACGCCGGCGGTGCAGGCCGAGCCGGTGGAGCACTCGATGCCCTGCGCGTCCAGCAGCAGCAGCAGCGAATCGCCCTCGCAGCCGGGGAAGGCGAAGTGCGCGTTGCCGGGGAGCCGGCCGGCCGGCTCCGGATCGCCGCTGAGCCTGGCGTCGGGCACCGCGCCCCGCACCTCGGCGATCAGCAGGTCGCGCAGCGCGCCGACCTCGTCGGCGAAGCGCGGCTGGCGCGCCACCGCGTGGGTGGCTGCGGTGGCGAAGGCCGCGATGGCGGGGACGTCCAGCGTGCCGGAGCGCACGTCCCGCTCCTGGCCGCCGCCGTGCAGCACCGGGACCGGGGTGACATCGCGGGACAGCAGCAGCGCGCCGACCCCGAGCGGGCCGCCGATCTTGTGCCCGGAGACGGTGAGCGCGGCCAGCCCCGACTCCCCGAAGCGCACCGGGAGCTGGCCCACCGCCTGCACCGCGTCGGCATGCATCGGGATCTCGAACTCGGCGGCCAGCGCGCTCAGTTCGGCGATGGGCTGGATGGTGCCGATCTCGTTGTTGGCCCACATGACGGTGATCAGCGCCACCGTCTCCGGCGCCCGCTCGATCCGCGCGCGCAGCGTCCCGGGGTGGACCCGCCCCCAGGCGTCCACGGGCAGCCACTCCACCTCGGCGCCCTCGTGCTCGGCGAGCCAGTGCACCACATCCAGCACCGCGTGGTGCTCCACGGGGCTGGCCAGCAGCCGGACGCGGCGCGGATCGGCCGCGCGGCGGGCCCAGTAGAGCCCCTTGACCGCGAGGTTGTCCGCCTCGGTGCCGCCGGAGGTGAAGACGACCTCGCTGGGCCGGGCCCCCAGCGCACCGGCCAGCTCCTCCCTGCCCTCCTCCACGATGCGCCGCGCCCGCCGCCCCGAGGCGTGGAGTGCGGAGGCGTTGCCGGTGAGGCCGAGCTGGGCGGCCATCACCGCCTGGGCCTCGGGCAGCATGGGCGTCGTGGCCGCGTGGTCGAAGTAGGGCATGATGCCGCCGATTCTACGAGCCCGCCACCAGCCGACCGGGATCGGAGGCCCCGGCGGAACCCCTCGCCGGCACCGACCGTTCTCCCAGCCGGAGGTCACGATGGGTGAACATGCGGGGGACAGGTCGGGACGCGGCCGGCAGCGGGAGCTGCCGAGGCGCGCGCTGCTGACCGGAGGTCTTGTGGGGGCGGCCGGGATCGTCGGGATCGCCAACCGGGATCGGCTGAGCAGCTGGTGGTGGCGGTATTCGGGGGCGAACACCCCGCGTGTCGAGGGCGAGGTGGACCATCCGGGCGCGGAGTGGGTGCCGGCGGCCTCGGCCAACTACCGCAGGGCCAACCGCCCTCGGGACTACTCGATCGACCGGGTGGTGATCCATATGCCGGAGGCGGACTACGCCGTGACACTGCGGGTCTTCCAGGATCCGGCCCATGGCGCGGCCACCCACTATGTGGTGCGCTCCGAGGACGGCCATGTCGCCCAGCTCGCCAGGGAGTTGGATGTGGCCTACCACGCGGGCCACCAGGGCTTCAACGAGCGCAGCGTGGGCATCGAGCACGAGGGCTGGGCGGACCAGCCGGAGTATCTGACGGACGCCCTCTACGCCTCCTCGGCCCGGCTGGTGGCCGGGATCTGCGCGCGGCACGAGATACCCATCGACCGCGAGCACATCGTGGGCCACAACGAGGTGCCCGAGGTGATCCGGATCTGCCCGGGCCCCCACTGGGACTGGGACCGCTATCTCGGCATGGTGGCCGAGGCCGCGCGGACCCCGGAGCCGACACCGTCCGAGAGCGCGCCCTGAGGGGCGGGGCGGCGCCAGGACGCCGCCCTGGCCGGGCGGTTCAGTTGAGCGTGCCAAGGCGGGTCAACTCCAGGGCGCAGCGCAGCGCGTCCGCCTCGCGCTCGAAGAGCGCGGCGCGCAACGCCTGCGTGTCGGGATCGGGGACATGGGCCAAGTGGCCCTCGTCGGAGACGACATACCAGCCTCGGGCCTCGCTGTGGCGAGCTTCGTAGCGCATGGTGACCACGGTAGTACCGACCGCTGACAATCGACCGCCAGCCGCCGAACCAGGCGAACCAGACCGACCAGGCGAAGCAGGGAAGCAGGGAAGCACGCCAGCCGAGCGGTCCGGGCGTCTTGAGCGCCGTCAGCTGGACCAGTAGAGCGTCTCGGCCCTGACGTAGTCGATGACGATCGGCTCGTCCCCGTACTGCGCGACCTCGACCCGCAGCCGCCGCGAGCCGGAGAGGTGCCCGTTCCAGGCGTAGGTGAAGTGGGCGTCGCCGCCGTCGTGGACCGGGGAGTTGATCGGCATGCCGCCCGTGCGCTCGAAGCCGCCGCCGTCCTTCTCCGCGTAGTGCGCCACCCTGATCTGCAACTCCTGACCCCGGCTGAGGCCGCTGGCGCGCACCGCGACCGTGGTGGAGTAGTAGCAGGCACCGAAGGCGACGGACGGCTCGGGCGTCTTGGTCTCCCACCCCTTGCCGCCGTACTTGCGGTCGAACTTCAGGGTGGTCCAGGAGCCCGGCCGCAGGGTTTGGGTGTAGTCGCCCGTGGTGCCGTACAGGGTCCGCTTGGGCACGTCATCCTCCTCGTGGGGCGGGTTGGAGCCGCCGGGGCTCCAGTCGGCTGGGTGCTTGAGGCGTTCGCTGACCCGCTTGCGGATATCGCCCATGGAGACGCCGGGACCGCGCGGGTCGATTTTCCCCGGCTGCCATTCCAGATGGCCGATCACGGAGGTGTCCCCGGACTTTCCCCAGCCGTGTGCGCGCAGCAGCGCGGCCGAGGCCCGGACGATCGCCTCCACCTGCTCGGCCGGCCAAGGGTCCTTGTTGTCACCGAGGTTGACGCACTCGAATCCGTAGAAGTGCTTGTTCCCGTCGGTGTCGGCCTTCTGGTCGGGGGGCAGTTTGCCTTCGGCGATCACCGCGTCCAGCACGGCGCGGTCGCCGCTGCCGGCGTGGTTCGCCCGGCCGTGCCCGACCAGATAGACCGTGCCGTCCTTGGCGATGACGCCGTGACAGAGCGGCCCCGGCAGGGAGGAGTGCCCGTTGTAGCAGAGATCGACGGAGCTGGCGGTGCCCGAGGTGACCGTGTGATGGACCATCACACCGTGCACGGGCCCCCAGGCTCCGGCGCTATTTCGATTGTGTGTACGCCAATTCTTGTGTTCGACGATTTTCACGCCCTCGTCCTTGAGCGCCTTCACAACCTTGTCGGCGGAGAGCGGAGTGGCCATGCGTTAACCCCCCGGAATTCGTCAACTGTCCTTGATGATATGCCCGCTTGTCGGCGACATACGCGGCGACGTGAATTTCCCGGCGCGCCGATCCCGCCGTTCAACGGCCGCGTCAGAGGTCGCGTCAACGGTCGCGGCGGAACGGCGTCCGGCGGCTGTTCCCCCCCTCCGCCGATCGGGGTCGCGGCGGGTCAGCCGGCGTTCTCCGCCTGGAACATCCAGTGGTGCTTCTCCAGGTCCTTGGTGATCTGGATCAGCACGTCCTCGCTGACCGAGTCCACGGGGCCGACCTCGTCCAGCCGCTCCCGCATCCGGACGATCACCGCGCCCAGGGCGTCCACCATGAACCGGACCGCCGCGTCGTCCCGCTGCCAGCCCTCGGGCGGGTCGCTGATCCCCGTGCCGGCGGCCACGGTGGCGGCGCGGCCGTCCGGGGGCACGCCGAGGGTGGCGGAGCGTTCGGCGACCGTGTCCGAGTGGGCGCGGGCGGTGGAGACCACGTCGTCCAGCTGGAGATGGACGGAGCGGAAGCGCGGTCCGATGATGTTCCAGTGGGTCTGCTTGGCGACCAGCGACAGGTCGATCAGGTCGACCAGCGCGCCGCGCAGCGCCTCGCCCACCACCTTGAGCGTGGCGTCCGGCAGGGTGCTCTTGACGGTGCTCATGCCTCGTGGCTCCTCTCGGCCCGGTCCTCACGTGCCCGCCCCGAGTACCCCGTCGCCGCCCGGCCTACGCGGTGGGCGACGCTCAGGCCCCCGGGTAGCCGTACCCCGAACCGCCCCCGGCGGGGTCGGGCGGATACGGCGCGCCCGGCGCGTCCCTGTCGTAGAACGGGCGGGTGTTGGCGCGCAGCCACATGGCGACCGGATCGTAGCCGTCGGCCATCGCCACCGTGCCGACCGTCAGCCCGTCGGGCACCTCGACCACCGCGTCGCGCATCATGGCGCGCACGGTGTCGGCGCCGTCCGACGGCCGGCCGTCCACATCCAGGCCGATGGCCAGATAGGAGGCCCCGAGCGCGGGGCGCACCCAGGCGCGCCACAGGGCGCGTAGCACGGGCGTGCGCCGGGCGAGCGCGACAAGGCGCGTGTAGAAACGGTCCACGTCGACGCTGGGCTCGCTGATCAGCAGCGGTCCCGCCGGCAGCCGGTCGAGGCCGCCGGCGATCCGTCGCAGATCGAGCCAGGGGATGCCGAGGCCGCCGCCCGGCGCGTGCGGGTTGAGCCACAGCCCCCAGTGCTCCGGGTAGAGCGCGGCGGCGATATCGCGCCCCGGCACCACCTCGTGCTCCCGGGTCCAGCCGCTGGCGGCGAGCTGCGCGGCCGAGGTCACACAGGGCGCGTAGCCGTGGCCGGCGACCTCGACGCCGCCGTAGTGGGCGTCGGGCGCGCCGGGCGCGCCCTGCCACAGCAGCATCCAGACCTCGCCGCCGGCCAGCGCGCCCAGCAGTGCCTCGTAGGTGTCCAACCGGTCCGCCGTCACCTGGGGGAGCAGCTCCTCGACGCCCTGTCCCGCACTCACCTGGGCCCGTCCTCCTCGCGCTGCGGCACAGCTCGGTCGTCAGCCTTCACAGGACCCGTCCCGCGAATCCGTCTCGCAAGCAGCTTGCGAGCCCGTCCTCCGGCTGACAAGGTGCCCCGTGCTCAGGCGCCACGCGAGTAGAACGGCGCCACACACTCGCGCAGCCAGTCCACCACCGGGTCCTGGGCGGCGTCCAACAGGACGAGCTGGACCGGCCAGGCGGCCGGGCTGCGGGCCAGGGCCCGGCCCAGCGCCTCGTTGACCGCGGTGTGGACGGCGTCGTCGAGGCCGTCGAGCTCCACGCCGACGAAGAGCGAGGGGGCGGCGCCCTCGGCGCTCGCCAGGCCGCGTCGCGCGGTGCGCACCGGTGGAAGCGCCGCGAGCTCCTCGGCCGCGGCGGTCAGGAAGGCGACCGGATCGTCCTGCCAGTCCGGCTGGAACAGCCGCATCCGCGCGCCGGAGGGCACGCCTGGCGTGCGCTCCCCCGGGGTCACACGGCACAGCTCGGCGACGGCGAGCGGCGGCACCGGGATGCCGACCGTCCCGCCGGGGTTCACGGCTATCCCCACCTGGGGCGGCAGCCCGCGGGCGAACTCCCAGGCCGGCGCGACCGTGAACGGCAGATGGGAGGCGCCGCCGAGGTGCAGCTGCTCGGCGGAGCTGAAGACCGGCACGAACACCCCGCCGGCGAGGTCGATGGTGGGCAGGTCGAGCGTCTTGCTCTCCCGGCCGCCGCCCTCGGGCAGCGGCACCCAGACGGCGCTGCGGGAGAGCACTCGGAGGAGCTTCGGGGCCGCGTCCGGCACGCCGAGCGAGGCGGCCAACGTCTCCTCCAGCTCGTTGCTCGGCCAGCCGCCGCCGAATCCGGGACCCGCCCTGTGCTCGCTCATCCGCTCTTTCCACTCCCTCGTCGTTCCTGGCCCTCGGTGTTCCCCGGCCCCGGAAGGGCCCCGGGTCGAAGCGAACCCTAACGGTGTTCGGCTCTTGCCCCCGCCGGCATCCGTGCGATGATGGCCGGGCCGCAACCGCGGAGCAACACCGTTCAGCCACAAGTACATATCGGCCGTTTGACCACGCGCGGGAGAGTCCCCGGTTTTCGCTCCGGGGCGCCGAAGGAGCAAGTCCTCCCTTGAATCTCTCAGGCCCCGTTACCGCGCGCGGGAGGCAGATCTGAAAAGCGGGCCGGTTTCGCCGGCCCCACCCACGGTGCAAGCCGCCGTCCGGCAGGGCGCGGCGAACCTCTCAGGTGCCGATGACAGAGGGGGAGGGCCAAGGCGCGCGCGTCCGCGTGTCGCCCGTCGCCCGTACCCCCTGGAGCAAGCCCCATGTCCGACTCCCCTCGCGTCACCGCCCTGGACGCCGTGCACCGCGCGCTCGGTGCCACCATGACGGACTTCGCCGGCTGGTCGATGCCGCTGCGCTACGGCAGCGAGCGCGCCGAGCACGAGGCGGTGCGCACGGCGGCCGGCCTCTTCGACCTCTCCCATATGGGCGAGATCGCCGTGCTGGGCGAGGAGGCGGGCGCGCTGCTGGACTTCGCGCTGGTGGGGCGGCTCTCCGCGCTGCGGGTCGGCCGCGCCAGGTACACCATGATCTGTGCCGAGGACGGCGGCATCCTGGACGATCTGATCGTCTACCGACTGGCCGAGGCCGAGTTCCTGGTGGTGGCCAACGCGGGGAACGCCGAGCGGGTGCTGACCGCGCTGAGCGAGCGCGCCGCCGGCTTCGCCGCCGAGGTCCGCGACGACCGCGACGCGTACGCGCTGCTGGCCGTCCAGGGCCCGGCCGCCGCCGGGGTGCTGGCCGAGCTGACGGACGCCGACCTGGCGGGGCTGCGCTACTACGCCGGACTGCCGGGGACGGTGGCGGGGAAGCCGGCCCTGATCGCCCGGACGGGGTACACGGGCGAGGACGGGTTCGAGCTGTTCGTGGCCCCGGCCGACGCCGAGGCGCTCTGGGCGGCGCTCACGGCGGCGGGGGCCGCCGACGGTCTGGTGCCGTGCGGTCTCGCCTGCCGGGACACGCTGCGCCTGGAGGCGGGGATGCCGCTCTACGGGCACGAACTCACCGAGCGGACCACGCCGTTCGACGCGGGGCTCGGCCGGGTGGTGAAGTTCGAGAAGCCGGGCGACTTCGTGGGGCGCGCGGCTCTGGAACGCGCCGCCGAGCGCGCCGCGAGCGCCCCTCCGCGGGTGCTGGTCGGCCTGGTGGCCGCCGAGCGCCGGGTCCCGCGCGCCGGGTATCCGGTGGTGGACGCGACGGGCGCCGTCATCGGCGAGGTCACCTCGGGCGCGCCCTCGCCCACGCTGGGCCGCCCCGTCGCCATCGCCTATGTCGACGCCACGCACGCCGAGCCGGGAACGGCGGGCGTCGCCGTCGACATCAGGGGCACGGCGGCGCCGCACGAGGTGATCGCGCTGCCGTTCTACACCCGGCAGCGCTGACCCGCACACCCTCCGGCGCACGCCGCGCCGAACCTCGACGACCGACCACGATGAACCCCATCCAGGAGAATCAGCTGTCATGAGCAACCCCCAGCACCTGCGCTACAGCAAGGAACACGAGTGGCTGTCGGAGTCGGCCGACGGCGTCGCCACGGTGGGCATCACGGAGTTCGCGGCCACCGCGCTCGGCGATGTGGTCTACGTCCAGCTCCCCGAGGTCGGCGACACCGTCACCGCCGGCGACTCCTGCGGCGAGCTGGAGTCCACCAAGTCGGTCAGCGACCTCTACGCCCCGGTCAACGGCGAGATCACCGAGGTCAACCAGGCCGTAGTCGACGATCCGGCGCTGGTCAACTCCGCGCCCTTCGAGGCCGGTTGGCTCTTCAGGGTGCGTATCGACAGCGCGTCTGACGCGCCGGCCGAGCTGATGTCGGCGGACGAGTACGCCGCCTTCACCGAGCAGTGAGCCGGCCGTGGCTCTCTCCGCCTTCGACCTGTTCAGCGTCGGCATCGGCCCGTCCAGCTCGCACACCGTGGGGCCGATGCGCGCGGCGCTGATGTTCGCCCGCCGGCTCAAGGACGAGGGCGCGCTGGCCGCCACCGCCGCCGTGCGCGTCGAGCTGTACGGCTCGCTGGGCGCGACCGGCCACGGGCACGGCTCGCCCAAGGCCGTGCTGCTCGGGCTTGAGGGCCACGCCCCGGAGACCGTCGATGTCGCGGCGGCCGAGGCCGAGGTCGACCGGGTGCGGAGCAGCCGCCGGCTGCGCCTGCTGGCCACCGACCTCGGCGAGGCGCATCCGATCGGGTTCGACCCGGACACCGATCTGGTGCTGTACCGCAGGCGTTCGCTGCCCGCGCACGCCAACGGCATGGTCTTCCGCGCCTCGGACGCCGACGGCCACCCGCTGCTGACCGGGACGTACTACTCGGTCGGCGGCGGCTTCGTCGTCGAGGAGGACGCCGACGGCACGGCCAGGATCCGGGTCGACGACCGGCAGCCGCGCCATCCGTTCCGCACCGGCGCCGAGCTGCTGGCGCTGACCCGCGCCACCGGCCTCTCCGTCTCGGCGCTGATGCTGCGCAACGAGGCGCTGTGGCGCGGCGAGGCCGAGGTCCGCGACGGGCTGCTGGACATCTGGGCGGTGATGCGGGAGTCCGTCGAACGAGGGCTCTCCGAGGAGGGCATCCTGCCCGGCGGCCTCCGGGTGCGCCGGCGCGCGGCGGCCTCGGCGCGCCGGCTCCGCGCGGAGACCGGCGGCGCCGCGCACGAGTTGGAGTGGGTCACGCTCTACGCGATGGCCGTCAACGAGGAGAACGCGGCGGGCGGCCGGGTGGTCACCGCGCCCACCAACGGCGCGGCCGGCATCATCCCCGCCGTCCTCCGCTACTACCTGGACTTCGTGCCGGGCGCGGACGCCGACGGCGTGGTCAGGTTCCTGCTGGCCGCGAGCGCGGTGGGGATGCTGTTCAAGGAGAACGCGTCCATCTCGGGCGCCGAGGTCGGCTGCCAGGGCGAGGTCGGCTCGGCGTGCTCCATGGCCGCCGGCGGCCTCGCCGAGGTGCTGGGCGGCACCCCGGAACAGGTGGAGAACGCCGCCGAGATCGGCATCGAGCACAATCTGGGCCTCACCTGCGACCCGATCGGCGGCCTGGTGCAGATCCCCTGCATCGAACGCAACGGCATGGCGGCGGTCAAGGCGATCACCGCGGCCCGCCTGGCGCTGCGCGGCGACGGTCGCCACCATGTCTCCCTGGACAAGGCCATCGCCACCATGAAACAGACCGGTGCCGATATGAGCGTCAAGTACAAGGAGACGGCCAGGGGCGGCCTCGCGGTGAACATCGTGGAGTGCTGAGACGCCGCGTCGCCCCCCGTTGACAGGGGTTCGGATCCCCCGCTTGATGGTCTCCATGAGCGGACATCAGGGGTGGGCGCCGATCCGTTGGGCCGTGGTTCTGGTGGTGCTGTCGGCCGTCGCGTGCGGCGCGGACGGGGAGCCGACGCCCGACCCGCCTCCCCCGCCGTCGGCCGAACCTCCCGTCCCCGACGCGTTCGTCGGGGACTGGTACGGCCACAACCGACGCCTCACCATCCCGCCGGACGGCGCCGTCTCCTACGCCTGGCGGGACTACGGGGCGCGGGAACCCACCTTCATCGAGCTGGAGTTGGAGCTGCGCCCCGAGGGGGACGCCCTCGGGGGCGAGGTCGTCGGCACCAGCGGCGCCGACGTCCCCGAGGGCACCGGCGTCCGGGTCGAGCCCTATGAGCCCCACGTGCTCGCGGTCCGGCTGACGGGCGGCGAGACGGCCCTCGTCTGCGGCAAGGAGGCCCCACCGGGCCGGTGCGGCGCCTGACCGCACCTCACCGACCGGCGGCGGTCAACGAGGACGGCCGCTCGTCTCGACGCGGCCCTCCGCTGGCGCTCAGAGCCAAACACCTGGCGCTCTAGGCGCAGGCGGCGGCCTGACGGTTGTGGTTGGCTGCCCCCGGGCGAGCGCGGACGGCTCCCCCGCCGGGGCGCCGCCCGCGCCGCTGCCGCATCCGTCCTTTCGTCCGCTGACTCGATTTCGGGGAGAGCAGATGACACGTCCACGTTCACGTTCACGCGCGCTACGGCTGCTGATGTCCTTCGCACTGATCACCGGCGGTGCGACCGCCGCGGGCACGGCGCCGGCAGCCGCCGCGCCCGTTGGCCCCATGGCCTGCTACGACCAAGCCGTCAGCTACGAGACCACCGCGATCGGGGAAAGGCACAGGTGGCCGTCCACCGGATGGGCCACGACGAGCCCGCACTGCAACGACATCAACGTCAAGGCCCTCTACCGCACCGATGTGCGGGTCTGTTTCCGCGCGACCGACACTTGCAACGGCGTGAAAACCGCCTACGCGGGCACCTGGATACTGGCCGCGACCAATGTGCGGGACGGAACGGCCTACCACCTCAGCTTCTCCAGCTGGAGCGTGGGGGAGGCGGCGGCCTGACGGGAGTTCGTTGGTCGTGCGTGGTGGTGGTCCTCTGATCGGCTGCGGGTTCAGGGGAGTTGGACCAGGTGCATCCGGTACTGCTCCACCTGGGGCAGCCGCTGGCGGGCGAGGTCGTCGAGCATGCGTCGGTGGGGGGTGGGCAGGCCGGCGTGCACCGCGTGGGGCAGTGAGGTCAGGGTGTGGGAGCCGAGGATCCGGGTGCCCGGGACCCAGTCGGTGAGTACGTCGATGTCGTCACACCCCCAGCGCAGCCGGGCCGCCACCTTGCTGAGCGCGTCGTGTCCGTCCTGGGCGCCGACCAGCGCGGTGCTGTTGGTGTCGAGCGCCAGCAGCGCGCCGGGGAAGCGGCGCGCGAGGCGCCGAAGGAGTTGGCGTACCGCCTCCTCCGCGAGGAACGGCAGCACCGCCTCGGCGCTGAACAGCCAGGGCCCTTCGGCCCGTTGGGCGATCTCGTCCAGCCATGCCTCCTCCGTCACCGAGGCCGCGAGCATCCGGCGGCGGGGGGTGTCGGCGAAGAAGGCGCGGCGCAGCGCGATCACATCGGGGAGGTCCAGGTCGAACCAGTGGGCGCGCCCGTTGTCGGCGCGCTCGTAGCGGGTGCCCCGGCCGGTACCGATCTCCACCACCGTCCCGGTGGGGTGGCGGTCGAGGAAGTCCCGCGTCCAGGCGTCGAAGAGGACGGTGCGTAGCACCGATCCGGTGAGGCTGGGGAGCGCGTCGAAGCGGCCGAAGTCGTAGGCGATGGCCGCCACCAACTCCACGGCTCGGGGGTCGCGGAGCGCGGGCTCGGGTTGGTGGTGCTCGACCGCCCGCCCGTAGAGCGGTATCAGCAGGGTCTCCTGGACCGCGCCCAGGCTCGGGATGTGTCGACTCATCGTGGTCTCCGCCAGGTGTCCGTCGGGGTTCGTCGGGGTTCGTCGGGTGTCCGTTGGGGTTTCGCCTGTCCGGGGGTACGATACGCAAACGGCAATCATTTTCAATAACGTGGGCCGTCGTGCCCCGTCCGAGGAGGAGCCGATCGAGATGGCCGTGCCCAAACGGAAGATGTCGCGCGCCAACACCCGTCACCGCCGCGCCCAGTGGAAGGCGAGCCCGCCGGATCTGGTGCCCGTCACCATCGACGGCCGCCGCCATCTGGTGCCCCGGGCCCTGGTCCGCGCCTACCAGCGCGGGCTGCTCACCCCCGACGGCTGAGGACCGCCCCCGACGAGAGGACCCCGTCATGTCCGCACACTGCCAACTCACCGGCCGGGCACCCGGCTTCGGCAACCAGATCTCGCACTCCCACCGGCGCACCCGGCGGCGGTTCAACCCCAACATCCAGACCAAGCGGTACTGGCTGCCGGGCGAGAACCGGTTCGTCCGCCTGCGGCTCAGCGCCAAGGGCGTCAAGACCGTCGACGTCATCGGCATCGAACGGGCCGTCGCCCGCATCAGGGCGCGCGGCGAGAAGGTCTGACCCGCGTCCCACGGACAGCGAAGGAAACGGAACACCCCATGGCCAAGGCCAGCAAGATCGCCAAGAACGAACAGCGCAAGGAGATCGTCGCCCGCTACGCGGCCAGGCGCGCCGAGTTGAAGAGGATCATCCGCACCCCGTCGACCAGCGAGGAGGAGCGGCTGGCCGCACGGCGGGAGCTGCGGCGCCAGCCGCGCGACGCCAGCGCCACCAGGATCCGCAACCGCGACAGCGTGGACGGGCGCCCCAGGGGCCATCTGCGCACCTTCGGCCTCTCCCGGGTCAATGTGCGACGGATGGCCCACGCGGGCGAGCTCCCCGGCGTCACCAAGTCCAGCTGGTGACCCAGGCACGCCATCAGCGAACAACCGCGAAGAGCAGTGAACAACTGCGAACACCCGCAACCATCTGAAGAAAGGTCCTTTCGCCATGCGGTCGGACATTCATCCCGCCTACGGCCCGGTGGTCTTCCGCGACCGCGCCGCCGGGTTCGCGTTCCTCACTCGTTCGACCTTGGTCTCCCGCCCCGACGCGGCCACCGTGGAGTGGGAGGACGGCGAGGTCTATCCGGTGGTCGATGTCGAGATCTCCTCGGCGAGCCACCCCTTCTACACCGGCAACGTGCGGATCGTGGACACCGCCGGGCGGGTCGAGCGCTTCCGGCGCCGCTACGAACAGCGGGGAGCACGCTGATGCTGCCCGTGGTGATCGTCGGCGGGCTGCACGCGGACGCCAGGCGGGCCACCGTGGACGCGCTGCTGCGGCTGGTGCCCCGCAGTGTGGCGCTGCACCACGACCTCACCGGCGCCGCCGAGAGCACCGTCCGCCGGGTGCTGCGGGACGGCGGCGGCCCGGTGGACAGCGGGGAGGCGCCCCTGGTCAACGACTGCGCCTGCTGCGCGCTGCGCGAGGACCTGCTGCCCGAGCTGGAACGGCTCGCGGACAGCGGTGTGTTGTGCGCCCTGGCCGTCGTCGAGCTGTGGGACTCCGTCGAGCCGCAGGCGATCGCCCGGCTGCTCGGCGCGGCGGACCAGGAGCGGCTCTCCCTGGTGGGGGTCGTCACCGCGATCGACCCGGCCCTGGTGCGGCCGTGCCTGGCGAACACCGACGATCTCGCCGATGTCGGCCTGGCCGCCGCGCCGAGCGACCACCGCACCGTGGGAGACACGTTCGCCCGGCAGTTGGAGTACGCCCCGGTGCTGGCCCTGGTGGCGGGGGAGGCCGAGCCTGACGCCACCGACCGCGCGCTGCTGGCGCAGCTGCACCCGCTGGCCCGGCTGACGGGCCCGGCGGATCCCGCGTTCCCGCGCGTGGTCACCGCGGGGTTCGACGCGGTGGCCGCGGCGGCGCGGGTGCATCCGGCGACGGCGCTGCTCCCGCAGGACGGCACCGGCCACGGGGTGACCACCCGGGTGTGGCGGGCCCGTCGCCCGTTCCATCCGGACCGGCTCTACGCCGCGCTGCCGGAGTTGGCCTGTGCGGCGCTGCGCAGCCGGGGGCGGTTCTGGCTGGCGGACCGGTTCGACGCCATGCTCTCCTGGGAGGCCGTCGGCGGGGCGCTCTGCGTCGACCGGATCGGTCCCTGGCTGGCGTCGCTGCCCGAGGCGGCCTGGTCCGAGGTGCCGCCGGAGCGGCGGGCCGCCGCTCTGGTGGACTGGGATCCGCACCAGGGCGACCGGGGTCAGCATCTGGTCTTCGTCTCCCCCGATCTGGACGCGGAGGGCCTTGGCGCGCTTCTCGACTCGTGTCTGCTGACCGACGCCGAGCACGAGCTGGGGCCGATGGTGTGGGCCTGCCGGGGCTCCGGCTTCGACCAGCTGCTGGAGCCCCTGCCCCAGAGCTGACCACCCCCTGGTGCGGGGAACGGCCCCACCCGGTAACGTCGTTGGCCATGTTCGCGATGGGGAACACCTCTGACGGCGCCAGCCGGGTCGGGGACGAGAAGAGGGAGGGCGCCCGTGTCGGCCGCACCTGAGGAACCGGCCAAGCACTCCCCCGCGCGGCCGGCGGGGCGCTGGTGGTGGGGCCCGGCGCTGTTCGGTGGCGCGCTGGCGGCGCTCGCGCTCGCCGCGCTGTCCCCGTGGGCCGACGCGCCGTTCGACGAACTGGGCTCGGCGCCCTGGTGGGTGGCGGCCACGGCGCTGCTCGCCTGGCTGACCCTGCTCGGCGGCCTGGGCGCGCGGCGCGGCCTCCGGCTGGCCGGCACGCTGGCGGCGCTGACGGCGGCGCTCGCCGTGATCGGGTACCTGGGCGGGACGGTCGAGGCCGATCCGCCGGAGCTGTTCGCTTCCGCCACCGAACCGGGCCGCCCCGTGGCGGCGTTGCTCGCCGCCTCGGCCGCCCTGGTCGCCGCGGCGCTCTGCTTCCTGCTGTCCCGGCGCCGGGTCTCCTGGCTGCCGCCGGCCGGCACCGGCGACGCCAGGGCCAGGGCCAGGCGGCTCACGGCGGCGACACTCGCCGGTGTGCTGCTGGCCGGGTTGGCGGGGGTCGGCGGCGGCTACGGCGCGCAGTCCTTCCAGCGCGGCGGGGAGGCGGACTCGCGGGTGGACGCGACGTCCCAGCCGGTGCCGCCCGGGGAGCGCGACACGGGCGTCGAGGTGTCCTACGGCGAACACCACGAGCGTGTCCCGCACTTCGAGCCGACCGAGGTGCTGTGGCAGGAGACGCTGCCGGGCGCCGCGGCGCTGACCACCTGTCTGCTCGACCAACCGCCGTACGAGGACGGCGAGGTGCCCCTTGAGCACGACGACGATCCGCTGACCGTGGCCAGCACCCTGGTGTCGGTGGAGGCGGGCGACGGCGAGGACGCGGTGATCGGCTATGACACCGCTGACGGGACGGAGCGCTGGCGCTACACCGTGCGCTACGAGGGCGCGCGGGAGGACCCGGAACTGCCCGCGTACCCGGGCCGTATCGGCCAGGTCGGCGTCTCCGACTTCTGCACCGTGCATGTGGTCGCGGACGCCACCACGCTGGTCACCCTCGACGGCGGCTCGGGCGAGGTGCTGCGCGAGACGGCCCTGCCGGAGCCGGGCCACCGCTTTGAGAACCCGGCCAGGAGCTGGATGTTCCTGACCGGCACCCACCCCTACGAGGGGGACGACGGCGGCGGCTTCGACTGGCGGCCCGTGGTTCCGCTGGGCCAGGTGTGGGAGTTCTATCTGGAGCAGCCGAACTACCTGCTCGAAGTGCGGCAGCGCGACGGCACGGTGCTCTCCGCCGAGGGACTGGAGGACGCCGGCTCCTGCTTCCGGATGATCGCGCCGGACCTGTCCCCCTTCTCCCCGCGCGTCGCGCGGTCTCCCTACCTGGTCACCAACGGCTGCGTCACGCCGCGCTACACCAAGGTGCCGCCGCTGCCCCAGTACCAGGGCGACGTGACGGAGGCCGAGGCCCCGCACCGTTCCGCTCCCCTGACCTTCGACCAGGTCACCGCGCTGGGCTGCCCGTACGCGCCGTATCTGAGCGAGGCCGGCGCCATCGACCGCTCCCTCGTGCTGGTGGGCCACTGGTGCCGGGAGGACTTCGACGGGCCGGTGCTGCTGTTCGACGACTCCTCCGACACGGTCCTGGTCGCCGAACTGCCGGCGGACACCGAGCTGCCGCTGCGTCCGACGGCCACGCTCGTCGGGGAACACCCCGTCGCCTGGCTGAGCGGCGGCTCGCTGTACGCGCTGACGGACGTCTGGGGCGAGACGGTGCTGGCGGACGGGCCACGGCGGTTCGTCGAGAGCGCGTACCGGGAGATCCACGGGGGGCCCGAACCGCTGGAGGCGGCGTTTGTCGGCGGCGCGCCGGCGGCGGCCGGCCACGAGTCCCTGCTCGTCTACGGGGTGACCGCGTCCGGCACCGTGCTGGCGCTGGCGCAGGAGGCGGACGACGAGGGCGAGTTCGCGCCGGAGTTGAGCCCGTACGCCGAGCTGCCGGAGGCCGCCGGCTCCTGCGCGGGCAGTCGGGAGATCGTGCTGGACCGGGCCGGGCTGAAGCTGCTGACCTGGTGCGAGACGCCGGAGGGCACGGTGGTGACCGCCGTCGCCGGGGAGCGGCTGACCGAGGCGGACGACATCAGGGGCCAGCGCAGCTACTGACGCGGCCAGGAGGGCTCAGCGGGAGAGCGCGGCGAGGCTGAGCAGCAGATGGGCGGAGTCCGGGTGGTGGAAGTCGGAGTGCGCCCCCGCGGGGAGCAGCCGGCTCACCCGGCCGCCCCTGAAGCGTCGGCTCGCGTCGACGTTGACGATCCGGTGGTCGAGCAGCCGCCTCGCGTAGGGCTCCCCCGGCGGCCTGAGCCGGGTGGTGAACTGCGGCACGGGGGCGGCCCCGACGCCTGAGTGCCCGATGCCGGCGGCGCCCTCGGCCCGCAGATGCCAGAACCCGGTGGCCCGGTCCCACCGCGAGTAGGTGAGGACGAGCGGGCCGCGCAGCGGGGCCCGAAGGCGCCCCTCGCCCTCGAAGAGGGCGGGGAAGCGGGTGGTGAAGCTGTCCCTGGGGGCGGCCATCTGGAAGACCAGGGAGCTGTCCACGGTGAACGGACGTCGGGGGTCGACGGGGGTGCTCCAGCCCAGCACGCGCGGCGCCCGCCCGGGGTCGGCCGCCCACTGGGCCGCCTCGCAGAGGAACCGGCCGCCGAAGGAGTGGCCGACGAGATGGAGATACTGCCCGGCACGGTTGGTGAGCACCGCCGGATCGTCGGGGCTCACCCGGTGGGCGTCCAGGTATCCCAGCAGATAGCCGAGAACGTGCGCGGCCTGGCCGACGCCCGGCGCGCTCATCGCGTGCGCCCGGTCGCGGACCCGGCGGTAGCCGGCGGGCGTCGGCGCGCTGGACGACGGCCAGCAGACGACCACGCACCAGGGCCGGTAGCCGCCCGCGAGCCCCGGATAGTCCCCGGGGGCCGAGGCGGCCAACCCCCGTGCCGCGTCGAGCAGTCGGCCGGCGCTGCGCAGGGCGGCGCGGGGCGGCGTCTGCCAGCCGTGGACATAGACGTAGAGGTCGGTCGCCCGCTCGGGCACCCGCAGCGTCCGGTCGAGATGCTCGGCGATCCGGTCCGGCGGCACGGGCGCCGAGCCGTCGGCGGGGCGCAGCCGCCCCCGCTCGTCGAGGTGGAGCACGGTGGGGGTCAAGGGGCGGTCTCCAGCCGGCTGTCGATCCCGCAGTAGACGGAGTACGTCAGGGCCAGCGGGTTGTGGTGGTCGTCGACGAACCGGCGGACCAGCGCCATGGCGATCTCCCCGGCGGTGCCCGCGCCGCTCAGATAGTGCCCCAGAAAGGCCAACGCGTATTCGGAGGCGAAGAGTTGGGGTATCTCGATCTGTGGCCCGAGGACCCCGTCGGCACCGAGTTTGACCAGCGCGCCACCGAGGTGTTTCAGCCCGGGCTCGGGCGCGGTCTGGCCGGTGTGGCAGGCGTTGAGGAGCACGAAGGGGCGGAAGAGCGCGTCGGTCGAGCCATGGTGGGGGCCGCGTTTGCGCTCCACCAGATCGGCGTCGATGGGCAGGCTGTCGGAGAGCCGGACGGCCAGGTGCGGATGGGGGGAGCCGTTCTCGACAAAGGCGCCATGGCACCAGAAGTACATGACGTCCTCGTCGAGGACGGGCGCGGCGAGCGCCTCCAGCAGCCGCTCCGAGCGGGTGCGCACGGTGAGTCGGGACCGTTCGGCGAGCAGCTTGCGGATCTCGGGGGCCCGGCCGACCGCGTCGAGGGTGGAGTCGGTGTTGAGGCTGGTGACGGGGAACGCGTGGGTGTTCGCGTCCACCTGGGCCGGCGCGTAGGCGGAGGAGCCGGTCTGCTCGATCTGGTGCCGGTAGCCGAGGAACCCGTGCCGGGGATCCTCGCCGTCCGGCAGCCGCACGGCCAGCATCGGCCAGGGCAGATGGAGATCCGAGTCGAACGAGACGCGCATCCGCTCCTCGCCGGCGAGCGTCTCCAGCAGGAAGGCGCGGAACCCGCTGATCTCCCGGTCGGTGCCGGCGAGCAGCTTCTCCACCAGGAAGTAGTGGCCCTCGTCGACGAGGTTCTCGGTCAGCCTGCGGGCCGGCTCGGCATGCGCGCCGAGGTCGACCGCCTCGCTGAACGGGTAGCCGCCGACCGGCATGTCGTCCTCGTCCAGGGGCTGGTGACGGACCAGCTGGTCGCGCCAGATCGAGCGCAGCCGCGCGGCGGCCTGGAGTATCTCGCCGGCCGTCACGGTGAGATAGGCGTTCGGGGTGCCGTTCTTCGGGGTACGCCGCCCGTGCGCGAGGGCCGCGATATGCAGCCGGTCCGGGCTGTGCTGGCGGAGCATCACCACCAGGTCCAGCGGCTCCCGCACCCTCAGCCGCCCCTCCGGGTCCCGTTCGCGCGGCGGGAGCAGCGAGAAGTCGAACGACGGGTTGTGGATGATGTCCACGGTCAGCTCTTTCGGCACCTGCTCAGTCCCTCCCCACGCCGGGCAGCACGTCGATACCGGTCTCCAGATCCTGGAGGACGACGCCGATCTCCCGGTCGTACACGGTGAACCGCAGCCGGTGTGCTCCTGGTTCCCACGCGGTGAAGGTGAAGACGGCCGGCTCGTCCCCGGCGGTGTACTCGGCGACCTGGGGCTCGACCGACGCCGCCGAACGGGACGCGGCCACCAGCAGCAGCAGCGGAAGCGGCGCCTCCCCGTCCGCCCGCGGACCGGCGCGCTCCAGGCCAAGCTCGACGGGGACCGGCTCCCCCGCGCGCACCTCGTCGGCGAGCAGCGTCAGCCGGGGCGTCCAGGACGGGCGGGACGCCAACAGCCGCCGGCGGACGGCCTGGACGCGGGGGTGGCGCGCGCCGAGCGCCCGTTCCCAGTCCGCGAGCAGCCGGGCGGTGGCGCGGGCGGCGCCGCCCGGGTCCTTGACGGCGCGGGCGAGCACGGCGCCGGTGCGGCTCTCCAGCGTGCGGGGGTGGTTCTCGCCCAGCACCTGTCCGCGCCCGTCGGCGAGGGCGGCGAAGAGCGCCTCGGCGCGCTCCGGCTCCCCCGCCGCGGCGTACGCCTCGGCCAGCGCGTCCATGGCGGTGGGGTGGGTGATGTCCAGGAGGCGCCGCAGACAGGCGTCGACGGTGGGCAACTCGGCCCGCCCGCGCCGGTGGGCGGCGGCGACCCCCTCGACGGTGTCGGGGAGGCCGAGGCCGACGGCCCGGGCGCGGTCGGCGACGACGGCCTCGAAGAGGGCGATCGCCCGCCGGGGATCGCCGGCGCGCAGCCAGGCGTAGGCGAGCCGTTCGCGGCTGGCCAGCGTCTCGGCGTGGTCGGCGCCCCACACCCGTTCGTGGTCCGCGACCAGCGCGGCGCAGCGGTCCACCGCCTCCCTGGCCCGCCCGAGCGCGATGACGGCCAGCGCCCCGGCGCCGCGGGTGGCCAGGGTGTCCCCGTGGTCGGGGCCCTGGATCCGCTCGCGATCGGCGGCCAGTTCGTCGTAGAGCGCGGCGGCCCGCGCGTGGTCGCCGGCCGCCCGGCACGCCTCGGCGAGGTCATCCCGGTTGGTGAGGGTGTCCGGGTGGTCGGGGCCCTGGAGCCGGGTGCGGTCGGCGACCAGCTCCGCCAGCTCCGCGACCGCCGCCGCGTGCTCGCCGGCCAACTGCCGGGCATAGCCGAGGAGAACGCGGCAGGCGAGGGTGTCGTCGTGCTCCGCGCCCAGCACCCGGACGCTGTCGGCCACCAGCGGTTCGAAGAGGGCGACGGCGGCGGCGTGACCACCGGCCTCGCGCCCCTCGTGGGCCACCCACTGGCGGGCCACCAGCGTGTCGGGATGGTCGGGGCCGAGGAGCCGCGTGCTGTCCCGCACCAGTTCCTCACGGAGCGCGAGAGCGCGGTGGTGGTCGCGGGCGTCTCCGCAGGCGTGGGCGAGGTCGCGCCGGAAGCCGACGGTCGAGGAGTGGTCGGGACCGAGGATGCGCTCGGCGTCGGCGACCAGCCGCTCGTAGTCCGCCAGGGCCCGCGGATGGTCCCCGGACGCCCGGCGGGCGTAGGCCAGGTTCGCGCGGCTGACCAGGGTCAGCAGACGGTCGGCGCCATGGATCCGCGCGCGGTCGGCGACCAGCGACTCCATCTCCGCCACCGCCGCCGGGTACGCGCCGGCCAACTGCCGGGCGAAGGCGAGGGCGTTGCGGCACTGGAGGGTGTCCTCGTGCTCCGTGCCGTACACCCGGGTCAGATCCGCCAGCAGCTCCTCGTACCGCTCCACCGCCCGCCGGTAGTGGCCCGCTCCCCGAAGGCTGTTCGCGACGGAGAGCCGGGTGTCCAACACGTCCGGGTGGTCGGGGCCCTTGATGGCGAGGTGGTCGGCGAGCAGCGTCCCGAACTCGGCTACCGCGCGCTGGTGGTCGCCCCACTCCAGGTGGGCGAGGGCCAGATTGGACCGGCTGATCAGCGTCGCCGGGTGCTGCGGGCCCTGGATCCCGGTGCGGTCCCGCACCAACTCCTCGCAGGCCGCCACGGCTTCGCGGTAGCGGCAGGCGCGCAGCAGGACCAGGTTGAGCATGTCCCTGCTGTCGAGCGTGTCGGAGTGATCGGGCCCCAGCACCCTGATCCGATCCCGCAGCAGGTCCTCGAAGAGCGCGATGGCGCGGGTGAGTCGGCGGGCGCTCCGGCAGGCCGTCGCGTGACTGTCGCGGTAGTCGAGGGTGCGGGGGTGGTCACGGCCGAGGACCCGTTCGGCGTCGGCGACCAGTTGCTCGTAGCCGGCCAGCGCCCGGGCGTGATCGTCCGCGCTGTTGTGGGCGTTGGCCAGGTTCGCCCGGCTCACCAGCGTCAGCACGTGGTCGGCGCCCAGCAGCCGGGTGCGGTCGGCGACCAACCGCTCCATCTCCGCCACCGCCGCCGCGTGCTCGCCGGCCAACTGCCGGGTGAAGGCGAGGGCGTTGCGGCACTGGAGGGTGTCCTCGTGCTCCGTGCCGCGCACCCGCGTCAGATCCGCCAGCAGCGCCTCGTACCGCTCCACCGCCCGCCGGTGGTGGCCCGCTTCCCGAAGGCTGGTGGCGACGGAGAGCCGGGTGTCCAGTATGTCCGGGTGGTCGGGGCCCTGGACGTCGGCGCGTCGCACGACCAGGGCGGCGAACGCCTCGGCGGCCCGGGGGAAGTCGCCCGCCGAGAACCAGCCGTTGGCGATGATCTCCTGGGTGTAGAGCACATCCGGGTGTGCTGGCCCCTGGAGTCGGATCCGGTCGGCGAGCAACTCCTCGTAGAGCTCGATCGACCGCCGGTGCTCCCCCGCCCTCCGGTGGACGAGGGCCAGCATGGACCGGGTGTTGAGCGTCTCGGCGTGCCCGGGGCCCTGGGCCCGGACCCGGTCGGCCAGCAACTCCTCGAACAGTCCGATCGCCCGCCGGTGGTCGCCCGCGCCGTCGCGGGCCACGGCCAGCCACCAGCGCTCGTTGAGGCTCGCGTCGTGGTCGGCGCCCTGGAGCCGGACGCGGTCGGCGACCAGCGCCTCGAACTCCCGCACCGCGCCGGCGTGGTCCTCCGCGCAGTGGCGGGTGTAGGCGAGGTCGTGGCGGGCGGTCAGCGTCGCCGGATGGTCGGCGCCCTGCACCCGCGTCCGGTCGGCCAGCAGCGCCTCGCACTCGGCGACGGCCGCCGCGTTCTGGCGCGCCTGTCTTCGGGCGGCGGCCAGCCAGCGCCTGCTGACCAGCGTGTTGGGGTGGTCGGGGCCCAGCGCCCGTGCGGTGTCGGCGATCACCCGCAGATACCAGCTGATCGCCTGCGTGTGGTGACCCGCCGACCGATAGGCGTAGGCGACGTTGCGGCGGGCCGCCAGCGTGGCCCCGTGCTCGGGGCCCTGCACCCGGACGCGTTGCGAGAGCAGCGCCTGGAAGTGCCGGATGGCCCGGGGGTGGTCCCCCGCGTCCACCAGGGCGTACGCCAGATCGTTCCTGACGTCCAGCGCGGCCGGATGCCCGCGCCCCTGGACCCGGGCCCGGTCGGCCACCGCCCGCTCGTACAGTTCGACGGCGCGCAGGTGGTGGCCGGCGGCGCGGCAGGCCCGCGCCAGGTTCTCCCGCTCCCTGAGAACCCCGGGGTGGTCAGCGCCCTGTGCCCGGGTGCGGTCGGCGAGCAGCTCCTCCATCTCCCTGATGGCGCGCGGCAGTTCGCCGGCGCTCTGCCGGGCGTAGGCGAGGGCGGTCCGGCTGCCCAGCGTCTCCGGGTGGTCGGCGCCCTGGACGCGGGTGCGGTCGGCGACGAGCGCGGCGAAGGCGGCGACGGCCGCGCGGTGGTCCCCGGCGACGCGTTGGGCGTGGGCCAGCCAGCCACGGCTGGTCAGGGTGTCCGGGTGGTCGGGCCCGAGCACCCGGGTGCGGTCGGCGACGGCCTCCTGGTAGAGGGCGATGGAGCGCGCGTAGTCCCCCGCGTCACGGCAGGCGTAGGCCAGGCTGTTGCGGCTGGCGAGGGTGGCCTCGTCGTCCGCGCCGAACAGGGCGGTGCGTTCGCCGACCACCAACTCGTACTCCACCACCGCCCGCCGGTGGTCGCCGGCCAGCTGCCGGGCGTAGGCCAGGCCGTCGCGGCTGTCCAGGGTGTCGCGGTGGTCGGCGCCGAGCACCCGGGTGCGGTCGTCGACCAGGGAGGCGAACTCGTCGGCCGCGCGCCGGTAGTCCTCGGCCTTGCGCAGCGCGAAGGCCAGGGTGTGGCGGCTGGCGAGGGTCGCCGGATGGTCCGGGCCCGACAGCCGGGCGCGGGCGGCCACCAGCTCCCGGCTGAGCGCCACGGCGCGCTGCGGGTCGCCGTCCGTGGCCTGGACCTCGGCGAGGGTGTGGCGGCTGTCCAGGGTGTCGGGGTGGTCGGGGCCGAGGAGCGCCGCGCGGCCGTCGGCGACGGCTTCGAGCAGGGTGATGGCGAGGGTCTTCTGGTCGCGCGCCGTCAACTCGTCGGCGGCGCGCCGGTAGAGCCGGACGGTCGGCTCGTCGGGGCGGACGTCGGCGGGACGGGTGGCGGCCAGCGCCTGGATGTGTGGCAGCAGCGCCTGCCAGCGCTCCTGCGCGGCGCGGTGGGCGCGCGGCCCTTCGGGCAGCGCCTGGCCCAGCGCCGCCTCGGCCCAGCGGCGCCCGGCGGCGGCCTCGGCGGTGGCGGCCCGCAGCACGGTCTGCACCAGCCGGTGCACCGTGACGGTCCGCTCGGTGAGGGTGATCATGCTGTAGTCGGCGAGCACGCCGAGGGCCCGTTCGACGTCGGCGGCGGGCCCCGCCTCGGTGAGGACGTCGCGGGGCACCGCCTCGGGCGCGTACCAGGCGAGGGCGTGCAGCAGCAGGGCGGCGATCGGGTCGACGCGGTCGACGGCGCCCAGCGTGGTGCGCCAGATCCTGGCGATGGTGCGGGTGGCCTCGGCCGGCCCGGCGGCGGTGTCGAGCACGGCCTCGGGGATCTCGGCGAGCAGCGCGCGGTAGGCGGCGAAGGAGGCGCCCGTCTGGTGCAGATAGGCGCCGGCCTGGGCGAGCGCCAGCGGCAGGTGGCCCAACTCGGCGGCCAGCGCGGTGGCTTCGCGCCGCTCCTCGGCGGTGACGGCGCGGTGGGGCAGCGCCAGCCGGCTGAGCAGGTCGACGGCGGGGGAAGGGGAGAGGACGTCGAGGCGCAGCGGCACGGCGTCGCGGTGCCAGCCGTCCGCGCGGCGGCTGGTGACGAGTTGGTGGCCCCGGCCGCGGAGCCGGCCGAGGTAGGGGTTGAGATCGGCCGGGTCCTCCGCGTTGTCGAAGACCAGCAGCCAGTCCCGGTGGGACCGTAACCAGGCCAGCGCCCATTCCGTCCGGAGCTTGGGCAGCGCCGTCAGGGCCCAGCCGGGGTGCAGGCGGACGGCCAGGTCGGCGAGGGCCGCGTCCACCTGCTCGCGGCTCTCCGCGACGATCCACCAGACGAGGGTGTGGTCCGCGCGGTGGGTGCGGGCGTAGTGCAGGGCGAGGGTCGTCTTGCCGACGCCGCCGAGGCCGTGCAGGGTGTGCGCCTGGGCGATGACGCCCTCGCCCCGGATGAGCGCGGCGCGCACCCGCCGCAGATCGTCGATCCGGCCGACGAGGGTGTCGGCCGCCTCGGGCGGCAGGTTGTGCAGCCCGTCGGGCGCGTCGATCGCCGCCGCGGCGGCGATGGCGTCGGGGGGCAGTTGGACCCGCTGCTCGCGGTGGGGGTTCCCGCTGGCGTCGGCCTCGGCCCTGGCGGGACGGGCGTCGCCGAACTCGTGGTCGGCGGGCTGGGCCTCACCCCTCTGACCTGGCTGGGCCTCGCCCCTCTGACGCAGTCGCTCCACCGTGATCATGGCCCACGCCCCCTGCCGCGTTCTCCCGCCGAACCCGAACAAACCCCCAACCGCCCTGTGGCGCAGGATAGTCGGGCCGCCACGGCCGGTACAAGGCACGGCGGGGCTCCCCGTCCGGGGAGCCGGGGTCGAACCGGACCTAGGGTGGGGGAATGCCGTCCACCGTCCCGCCGCGCGCCCGGCGGGAGACCCGTACGCTCCCCGCGTTCGCCCCTGGCGCGGTGGAGACGCCGTTCGTCATCAGGTGCTATGACGAGCTCTTCGCCCAGGACACCACCTGGGACGCCCACTCCCACCCGTGTCATGAGCTGCTCTGGAACGAGCGGGGCGCCTCGACGGCCGTGGTGGACGCGCGGGTGTGGACCATCACCCCGACGCTCGGCCTGTGGATGCCGGCGGGCACGCTGCACTCGGGCTCCGCGACGGCCGGCACCTGGCTGCGGGCCAGCTTCGTCGGGCTTGGCGGGCTCGGCGCCACCACCTCGATCTCCGATGTGCCGGTGGCCGTCGAGATCACGCCGCTGCTCCGGCTGCTGCTGGACCGGCTCGGCGCGGAGGGGCTTCCGGCGAGGTCACGGCAGGTGACGGAGGCCATGGTGCTGGATGTGCTCACCCCGTCCGCCCATGAGTTGCTGTTGAACGTGCCGGTCTCGGATCTGCTGCGGCCGATCGCCGAGGCGGTGCGTGCGGACCCGCGCGACCAGCGGACGCTCACCCACTGGGCGGCCGAGCTCGGGGTGAGCCCGCGCACCATCACCCGGGCGTTCAACGCCGAGACCGGCACCAGCTTCGCGCGCTGGGTCGCGGCGGTGCGCGCGCAGCACGCGGTGGGGCTGCTGACCCGGGGCTATGAGGTCGACGCGGTCGCCGAGATGGTCGGCTACCGGTCGGCCAGCGCGTTCGGGGTGGCGTTCCGGCGCACCACCGGGCTCACTCCGGGGGCGTTTCGGACGCACTGATCGGGCCCCGACGCCGGGCCCGATGTCCCGATCGCGACAGGGGCTGTCTCGAACGGTCGATTGCGACACACCACCCCCTCCCATAAAGTACCGAAAGCAAGGCAAGCCTTACCTAACTTCCTTGCGTCAGTTCGGTGTACCGCTCCACGACCGCGTTTCCGTTTTTCGACGTGTGAGGTCCGGCACCAACCACACATCTCGGAAGTGGAGTTCGAAAACGATGCGCGCACACCGCCTGCTCCCGCTCGCCGTGGCGGCCGTCCTGCTGGGGGCCACCGCCTGCGGCTCCTCAGACAGCGAGGACAACCGGGACGACAACGTGGGGGAGAGCCCGGAGAACAGCTCGGAGAACGGCTCGGAGTTCGACTCGGACGCGTTTCCGCTCACGCTTGAGCACGCCCTGGGCGAGACCACCATCGAGTCCAGGCCCGAGCGGGTCGCCACCGTCAACTGGGCCAACCACGAGGTGCCGCTGGCGCTTGGCGTCGTACCGGTCGGCATGGCGGCGGCCAACTTCGGCGACGACGACGGGGACGGCGTCCTGCCGTGGGTCAGCGAGCGCCTCACCGAGTTGGACGCCGAGACCCCCGTGCTCTTCGACGAGACCGACGGCATCGACTTCGAGGCGGTGGCCGACACCGAGCCCGACGTGATCCTCGCGGCCTACTCGGGGCTGACCCAGCAGGACTACGACACCCTGAGCGAGATCGCCCCGGTGGTGGCCTACCCGGACGCGGCCTGGGCCACGCCATGGCGGGAGATCGTCCGGCTGAACAGCGAGGCCATCGGGCTCGGCGCCGAGGGCGAGGAGCTGATCACCGGCATCGAGGGCGACATCGAGGCCGTGGTCGCCGACTACCCGCAGCTGGAGGGGAAGTCGGCGATGTTCATGACCCATGTCGACCCCAACGACGTGAGCGAGGTCGGCTTCTACACCACCCATGACACCAGGACGCTCTTCTTCGAGGACCTCGGCCTCACCACCCCGGAGTCCATCGCGACCGCGTCGGCGGACACCGACCAGTTCGCCCTGACCCGCAGCGCCGAGCAGATCGATCTCTTCGACGACGTCGACATCATCACCGGCTACGGCGACGAGACCGGCGAGCTCCTGGAGACGCTGGAGAACGACCCGCTGCTGTCCCGGATCCCGGCCGTCGAACGCGGATCGGTGTTCCTGCTGCCCGGCAGCACCCCGCTGGCGACCGCGGCCAACCCGACGCCGCTGTCGATCTCCTGGGTGCTGGAGGACTATGTCGCGGCGCTCGCCGAGGCCGCGGACCAGGTCAGGTGACGGCACCCGCCACCGAACGCGCGCCGGACGCCGCCGTGACGCGGCGTCCGGCGCACGTCCGATCGCTGTGGCTGCTGGTCGCCTTCGTGGTGCTGGCCGCCGTCATGCTGGCCTCCGTCGCCTTCGGCTCGCGCACCGTGCCCTGGTCCGACGTGGTCGCCGCGCTCGGCGGCGCGGAGGACTCGCTGGAGCAGGCGGCCGTCACCAAGCGGGTGCCGCGCACGCTGCTCGCCGTGCTGGTCGGCGCCGCGCTCGGCCTCGCCGGCGCGGTGATGCAGGGCGTGACCCGCAACCCGCTGGGCGACCCCGGGATCCTCGGCGTCAACATGGGCGCCTCGCTCGCCGTGGTCACCGCCGTCGCGTTCTTCGGGCTCAGCTCGCCGACCGGCTATGTCTGGGTGGCGATCCTGGGCGCGGGCGGCGCCGCCGCCTTCGTCTACACCGTCGGCTCGCTCGGGCGCGGCGGCGCCACCCCGCTGAAGCTGGCGCTCGCCGGCGCCGCCACATCGGCCGCGTTCGCCTCGCTGGTGAGCGCCGTGGTGCTGCCCCGCAACGACATCGCCGGCGGCTTCCGGCTCTGGCAGATCGGCGGCGTGGGCGGCGCCTCCTACGCGCGCATCGAACAGGTGCTGCCGTTTCTCGCGGTGGGCTTCGTCCTCTGCCTGATGTCGGCCAAGGCGCTCAACTCGCTGGCGCTCGGCGACGAACTCGCCGCCGGGCTCGGCGAACGCGTCGCGGTGGCCAGGGCGGTCGCCTCGCTCGGCGCGATCACGCTCTGCGGCGCGGCCACCGCGGCTGCCGGCCCGATCGGCTTCGTCGGTCTGGTCGTTCCGCACGCCTGCCGGCTGCTGGTCGGCGTGGACCACCGCTGGCTGCTGCCGTTCTCCGCGCTGGTCGGCGCCTCGCTGCTCACCGTCGCCGATGTGTTCGGCCGCGTCGTGGCCCGACCGGCCGAGGTCGACGTGGGCATCGTGACGGCCCTGATCGGCGCCCCGTTCTTCATCCATATCGTCCGCCGTCAGAAGGTGCGTGCCCTGTGACCGCCCCCGCCCCGACGTCCGTGCTCCGGGCCGTCACGGTCGGCAGGACCCGGCGCGCGATCCGGCGCCGTGGTGTCGTGCTGGTGCTCGCGGCCCTGGTCGTCGTCCTCTTCGCCGCCACCCTGATGTTCGGCCGGACGTACTATCCGCCCGGCGATGTGCTCCGGGTGGTCATGGGCGAGCAGGTGCCGGGGGCCTCGTTCACGGTGGGGCGGCTGCGGCTGCCGCGCGCGGTGCTCGCCGTGCTGGCCGGGTTCAGCTTCGGGATGGCGGGCGTCACCTTCCAGACGATGCTCCGCAACCCGCTGGCCAGCCCGGACATCATCGGCATCAGCGCGGGCGCCAGCGCGGCGGCGGCCATCGCGATCGTCACCCTCTCCCTGGACGAGAACCAGGTCTCCGTGCTGGCGATCGGCGCCGGGCTCGGCGTCGCCCTGCTGGTGTACACGCTGGCGTTCCGGGACGGGGTGGTCGGCACCCGGCTGATCCTGATCGGCATCGGGATCTCCGCGATGCTGGACAGCGTCACCTCCTATGTCCTCTCCCGGGCCGCCGAATGGGATCTCCAGGAGGCGATGCGCTGGCTGACCGGCAGCCTCAACGGGGCCTCCTGGGAGCAGGTGGTGCCCGTGCTGGTCTCGGTGGCCGTGCTCGCCCCTGTGCTGCTGGCCCGCTCCCGGGACCTCTCCGCGCTGGCGCTCGGCGACGACACCGCCGGCGCCCTCGGGGTCCGCGTCGAACGCACCCGGGTCACCCTGATCGTGGCCGCCGTCGGGTTGATCGCGTTCGCCACCGCGGCTTCGGGGCCGATCGCCTTTGCCGCGTTTCTTTCCGGTCCGATCGCGGCCCGGCTGATCGGGCCCGGCACCTCGCTGCTGGTGCCGGCCGGCCTGGTCGGCGCGGTGCTGGTGCTCACCGCCGACTTCGCCGGCCAGTTCGCGTTCGACCACCGCTACCCGGTCGGCGTCGTCACCGGCGTGCTGGGCGCGCCCTACCTCATCTATCTGATCGTCCGCGCCCATCGGGCGGGAGGCTCCCTTTGAACCTGACCCACTCCCTCACGGCCGAGCGGCTGACGCTCGGCTACGGCGACCGGGTGGTCGTCTCATCGCTCGATCTGACGGTGCCGCCCGGCGAGATCACGGTGATCGTCGGGGCCAACGCCTGCGGGAAGTCGACCCTGCTGCGGTCGATGTCCCGGCTGCTGCGGCCCCGGGAGGGCCATGTCCTGCTGGACGGCCGGGCGGTGCACCGGCTGCCGGCCAAGGAACTCGCGCGCACCCTCGGCCTGTTGCCGCAGTCCCCGGTGGCGCCCGAGGGCATCACGGTGCTCGATCTGGTCAGCCGGGGCCGCCACCCCCACCAGGGCGTCTTCTCCCGCTGGAACGAGCGGGACGACGCGGCCGTGGCGTCCGCCCTGGAGGCCACCAGGACCACGGACCTCGCCGACCGCGCCGTGGACGAGCTGTCCGGCGGGCAGCGCCAGCGGGTGTGGATCGCCATGGCCCTGGCCCAGGAGACCGCCCTGCTGCTGCTCGACGAGCCCACCACCTTCCTGGACGTCAGCCACCAGGTCGAGGTCCTCGATCTGCTGACCGACCTCAACCGCAAGCGCGGCACCACCATCGTGATGGTGCTGCACGACCTCAACCTCGCCGCCAGGTACGCGGATCACCTGATCGCGCTGGCCGACGGCCGGCCGCACGCGGCGGGGCCGCCGGCCGAGGTGCTGACGGAGGACTGCGTGCGCGTGGTGTTCGGCCTGGAGAGCCGCGTCATCGACGACCCGGTCTCGGGACGGCCGTTGATGCTGCCCATCGGCAGGTACCACAGCGAGGTGACCGCCCCCGGCTGAGGCGGGGTTGCCGGGCGGGACCGGGTGCGGAAGGCTGGCCGCACCCCAACCCTGTCATGCGCACGCCACCACTGGAGGAGTTCCGTGAAGGCAGTGAACCGCGTCGTGTCCGTGGCCGCCCTGTTGTGCCTCGCCGCCGGCACCCTGCCGGCCGGCGCGGCCCACGCCGCCACGGCCCCGACGCCCCAGCCCGCGACCATCGTCAACGCCGAGGCGCCCGGCGCCGTCCCCGACAGCTATCTCGTCCTGCTGGACGACGGGATCAGAGCCGACGACACCGAGCTGACCGCGCGCCACGGCGTCACCGTGCTGGACACCTACACCCACGCCGTCGACGGCTACCACGTCAGGGCCACCGAGGAGCAGGCGCTGGCCCTGGCCGCCGACCCCGCCGTCCTGGCGGTGGAGCGGGACACCCTCGTCGAGGCCGCGGACCTCGTCCAACCCCAGCCGCCCTCCTGCGGGTTGGACCGCATCGACCAGCCGGACCTCCCGCTCGACGGCGCCTACCGCTACCCGGACTCGGCCGGCGCCGGCGTCACCGTCTATGTCGTCGGCACCGGGATCCGCTACACCCACCAGGACTTCGGTGGCCGCGCGCAGCCGGGCTACGACGCCGGCGGCGGCGACGGTTCGGACGAGAACGGCCATGGCACCCATCTGGCCGGCACGGTGGGCGGCGCCTCGCACGGCGTCGCCAAGGCGTCGACGCTGGTGTCGGTGAAGGTCCTCGACGCGGGCGGCGCCGGCAGCGTCGCCGGCGTGGTCGGCGGCATCGACTGGCTCACCGAGAACGCCGACGGGCCCGCCGTCGCCGCCCTCAGCATCGGCGGCGCCCCGAGCGAGGCGCTCGACGCGGCCGTCCGCGCGTCCATCGCGGCCGGCGTCACCTACGCCGTGGCCGCCGGCAACTCGGCCGCGGACGCCGGGAACTTCTCGCCGTCCCGGGTCACCGAGGCGGTCACCAGCGCCGCCTCCAGCTGCGACGACCGGGCCGGCTCGGCCAGCAACCACGGCCAGGCCGTCGACCTCTACGCCCCCGGCGTCGACATCGTCTCCACCTGGCACGCATCCGACACGGCGACCGCGACGCTCTCCGGCACCGCCTCGGCCGCCGCCCATGTCGCCGGGGTCGCCACCCTCTACCTCGGCGACCACCCGACGGCCGGCCCCGCCGACGTCTGGGCCGCCATCGACGCGGCGGCGGTGCTCGACCGGCTCACCGGCGTCCCCGCCGGCACCCCCAACAAGCTGCTCCAGGTGGTCGACTGACGCACCGCGCCGCACCGGTCCCCGGCGCCGCACCGTAGCCTTGCCGTCGGGCGGGACGAGGAGCGGACCGCCGGGGCCCCGCGGAACGAGGAGCGCGCAGGTGCAGCGGCACGACGAGAAGTGGATCGACTACTTCGCGGCCAGGGGCCATGCCTCGGTCGCCCCGCTGGCGGCGGGCATGGAGGGCTCGGTCTACGCGCTCGACGCGACGTCGGTCGCCAAGGTCTGGGCCGTGCGCTCGGGCGAGGAGCTCGCGCGGCTCCGCCGCTTCTACGATGCGCTCGCCGCCACCGAGCTGAGTTTCCGCACTCCGCGCATCACCGAAGTGCTCGCTGTGGACGGCCAGTTCGTCAGCGTGGAGGAACGCCTGCACGGCACACCGCTGGACGAGCGGGACGCGCAACACCCGGAGGTCCTGCCCCGGGGCGCGGCGGCCATGCTGGACGTGCTCGACCAGCTGGGCCGCGTCGACGCCCCGGCGCTGCGCGGGCTCGCGGTGCTCGACGAGGAACACCCCTTCTGGGCCGGGCACGCCACCTGGCCCGAGGCGCTGACCGCGCTGATCGAACGCCGGCTGGCCCGCTTCGGCGACGTCTACCGGTCCTTCGTGCCCGGCTTCGACGCGAAGGTGCGGCGGATGCTGGCGCTGGTCGCCGGACTCGACGTGCCGCTCGGCCTGCTGCACGGCGACCTCGTCCCGCCCAACCTGCTGGTGGACGACGAGCTGCGGGTGGCGAGCGTGCTGGACTTCGGGTTCCTCTCCACCGTCGGGGACCCGGTCTTCGACCTCGCCGTGACGGCGAGCGTCTACGACATGTACAGCCCGGCGGCGCGGCGAACGGAGCGGCTCGTCGACGGCCTGATCGCCGAGCGGTTCGACGCCCCGCCGGAGCGGATGGCGCTGTACCGGGCGGTCTACGGGGTGGTCGCCGGCAACGTCTTCGACCCGCTCGGCCAGGACGGCCACTTCCGGTTCTGCGCCGACCAGCTGACCCGCCCCGAGGTCGCCGACCTCCTGGGCTGACCCCCCGTCACAGCCGCACGATCACCAGGGCCGTGTCGTCCTCGGTGCCGCCGTGGCTCAGCAGGTCGGCGAGGAGGGCGTCGGCGAGGGCCTCCGGGCTCAGGGTGTGGTGGCGGGTCAGGGAGTCGGCGAGCCGGGCGAGGCCCAGGTCGATGTCCTCGCCCCGGCGTTCGACCAGGCCGTCGGTGTAGAGGACCAGGGTGTCGCCCTCGCCGAAGTGGACCGACGCCTCCTCGGCCGGACCGGGCTCGGGGCGGGCGCCGAGCGGCGGCGCGGTGGCCCGGTCGAGGAACTCCACGACGCCGCCGACTCTGACCAGCGCCGGCGGCAGATGGCCGGCGCTGCTGTACACGACGGTGCGCGACCGGCGGGCGATGAAGGTCTTCACCACGGTGGTGGACTCGGCGCCCCGCACCGAGCGCGAGTAGAGGTCGAGCACCTCAAGGGCCCGGCCCGGGCCCTGGGAGACCCGGGCCACCGCGCTGAGCGCGCTGCGCAGTTGGCCCATGACGCCGGCCGCCTCCAGGCCGTGGCCGACCACGTCGCCCACCGCCACGGAGATCCGGTCCTCGTCCACGGTGATCATGTCGTACCAGTCGCCGCACACGTTCATGGTGGCGCTGGCCGGGCGGTAGCGGACGGCGACCCGGTCGCTGAAGGCCGGTTCGGGGACCACCAGCATCGCCTTCTGCAACGTCAGCGCCACCTCCTTCTCGCGGGCGTGCGCCCGGCGGAGGGTCTCGTTGGCGTCCTGGACCTCCTTGGCACGGGTGAAGAGATCGGACTCCAGCCGGGTGGCGCGGTCCTCGGCCTCCGGGCCGAGGCCCGTGTCGTACCTGGCGCGGATGAGTTCGGTGACCTCCTCGACCCGGTGCAGCAGCAGCGCGACCGATCCGTCGGGGCCGGGCACCGGCATGTTGACGATGCTCCAGTACCGCTCCGACCAGGTGCCGGGACGGTCCTCGAACTGCACGTCGTAGCGCTGGATGGCCATCGCGTCGCGCTCCCCCGTGGCCGCCACGCGTTCCAGCGACAGCTTGAGGTTGCGCATCCCGCTGGCGCGCGCGTCCTCCGGGTTGTCGGGGAATGCCTCGAACACGTAGTGGCCGACGACCTGCTCTCTCGGCCGTCCCGCCACCTTGAGATACGCGTCGTTGGCGTCCACGTACATGAGGTCTGGGCTGAGCAGGGCCACCGCGGCGGGGTACGCCTGGTAGACCGCCGCGTAATCGATCTCCGACTCGGTCATCTGGGCCACCTCGGCAAGCTGTCGTGTGGCGCCACGATAAGGTCCTGGCGCCCGGCCGCCCTGGGCATCGGCCGTCGTCGGCCGCCGGGTCACACGGACGGGCGCCGCCCCTCGGGGGTGTGAGCGGGCTCACAGGGCAGGGGCGATGAGTTCGGCGCCACCGTCGGGTCCCACTGGTCGGGAACACGAAGGACCACCGGACGGAGCGGCAGGATCATGGCGAACACAGCGAAGGGCCCAGCGAGTTACTTCCCCTCCATCGAGCGGACCTACGGGCGGCCGATAGCGGAGTGGCAGGCGCTGATCCGCGCCTCGCCGCTGACCCGGCACGGGGAGCTGGTCTCCTGGCTGAAGCAGGAGCACGGCCTGGGGCACGGCCATGCCAACGCGCTGGTGGCGCATGTCCGCGCCGAGGACGCGGCGGGGGGCGCCGGCGCGCCGGCGTGAGCGCGGGGGTGCCCCCGCCCCCGGGGGGCGGGGGGCGGGGGCACCTGAGCCGGCCGCGCGCGAGCGCGTGGCCTCAGGGCAGGGCGTTGAGCGTGTACCAGGCCTCGGTGCTCCACAGCGACTCGCCGTCGGCGGAGCTGAAGGGGCGCGGGGACTGGATGTGCACCACCCGGTCGGTCTGAAGGCCGTTGATCCCGAGGGTGACCTCCGTGCCGTCCTCGGACAGTTCGGCCGAGGCGACCTGGAGGGTCTCCTGGTCGAGCTTCGGGCCGCCGTACGCCTCGGTCGGCTCGTAACGCCACTGCTCCACCTGGTAGCTGGAGGCCAGCGAAGCGGCGGTCTCCTCGGAGAGCGGCTGGGTGTAGCTGAGGACGAAGCCGTCCTCGGTGACCCGCATCTCGTGGATGTCGAAGGCGTTGGCGCCGCTTGGTGTCAGCTTCTGGAGGCCGTAGTCCAGCTTGCCCTCCTGGCCCCAGTTGCCGCCGGCGCCGAGGCCGCCGAGGTAGTAGGCGCCGTCCGGGCCGAGGGTGACCCGGGTGATGCCGGCCTCAAGCCCCTGGGTGTGGCGGAAGAGCGCGCCCTGGTACTCGCCGCCGACCTCCTCCAGATAGGCGCGCTGGAGGCCGCCGTAGGTCACGTCGGCGATCATCATCTGCCCGGCGAACGGGCCCTCCTCGGCCATCACCAGGGTGCTGGGGGAGTTGCCGATCTCGTTCTGCGGCAGCCACAGCACGGGCTTGGTGACCTCGTTCTCGTCGAACGGGCCTGCCGGGTTCATGTAGTGGTTGAAGAAGCGGTCCTGCTGGACGTGCACCAGCTTGGACGAGGGCAGCCAGCCGCCCTGGTTGTCCGTGACGAACAGCTCGCCCTCGGGCCCGTGGCCGATGCCGTGCGGGGTGCGCAGCCCACCGGCGATGTAGGAGACCTCGCCGGTCTCCTTGTCGACGCTGATGGTGGTGCCACGGTCGGGCGCCGGCTGCGGGTCGGTGGTGTCGCCGCCGAGGTCGATGGCGACGGAGAGGTTGAGGTAGAAGTGCCCGTCCTCGTAGAGCAGGCCGAAGGCGAACTCGTGGAAGTTGCCGCCGTAGGGCCACTCGGCGACCTGGGTGTACTCGTCGGTGACCTCGTCGCCGTCGGTGTCGTTCAGCTCGGTGAGCTGGTGCTTCTCCGACACATAGAGCTTGCCGTCGACATGGGCGAGGCCCATGGGCTCGTTGAGGCCCTCGGCGATCCTGGTGTAGGTCACCTGGTCGGGGCCGGTGTCGCCGACCACGTTGTCCAGCAGGTAGACCTCGCCAGCGACGTTGTCGGTGCCACCCCAGGTGGCGATGGCCAGCCGGTCGTCCGGCAGCCACGCCATGGCGGAGACCTGCGGCTCGAAGCCCTCAGGACGGAGGTCCGTCAGATCGTAGTTGGGGTGCACGGAGTCCAACGGGAGCCCGTCGCCCGGGGTGTCGAGGCCGCCCTCGCACTCCTTCTTGCCCGGCGCGGTCACCCGCACCACGTCGGCGTCGGTGCTGAGCACGTCGTTCGGCACCAGGGTGAAGTCCTCGGCGCCCGGCGGCAGCCACTCCAACGTCAGTTGCTGTTCGGCCGCGTGGTCGAAGTAGTCGATGTGCAGGGCGTGGAAGCCCGCTTCGAGCTGGACGGTGCCGTCCTTGGGCTCGGCCGAGTGCAACCCGTCGTGGTCGATGACCAGTTGGTCGTCGATCAGCAGCCGTGATCCGTCGTCGCTGATCAGGCGGAAGGTGTAGTCGCCCGACTCGGCGATGTCGATGTTGGCGATCACCTGGGAGAGGAAGAAGTCCTCCAGGCCGAAGTCCTCGGTGGACTCCCAGTCGATCGTGGGCATCAGCTTGTCCACGTTGGGCGTCTGACCGGACTTCAGGGTGCAGATCTGCTCGATCGGATCCTGGATGTCGAAGCTGCGGAGCGTGACGCCGGGTTCCTGTGGGGGGAGATCGGCCGCGGAGCTGCTGGGCACCGCGAGACTGCCGAGAAGCAGAGCGCTGAACATCACTCCGGCCGCTCGTCTGCGCCGGCGTCGATCCTGCCGTGGATTCACTTGTCCTCCTGCCGCTGACGGGAGCTGTGGGGGCACGTCGCGAGCGGGGCGTGCGCGTCCCGCCGGTCGGGAGTCCCGGCGGACGGACAACGTTTGTCATGGCCTCGTAACACGCCCATATCGCGGATACCGTAGGGACTTTGAACGAACGTGTCCACACTTTCGCCAGTATCAGGACGATGTTGCCCGTCTCCGCCCATGCTTTTGACGGCGACGAGGGATAGCTCCGTCGCCGTCGATGTCGAGGCGGGGGAAGCGACGTGGGGGGGCGGCCCGGTCGGGCCGCCCCCCGTGCAACAGTGGCCGGGTCAGCCGGTGGGCGTCGCCGCGGTGAGCACCTCGGCCACCGGCACCCGGACCCGGTCGGCCGACGAGGCGATCGCGGCGTGCACCATGGCGAGGCTCAACAGGTTGTCGTGGCACTCCCCCATCGGCACCCGCCCGGTGCGCAGCGCGTCGACGAAGTCGGCCAGCGCGCCGGCGATCCCGCCGCCCGGCGGGGCCTGGGGCACGAACCCCGGATCCCGCGCCGGGTCCGTGATCTCGACGGCCGGCTCGCCCTCCCCGTCCCAGGTGGCGCTGCCGCCGGCGCCGCTGATCCGCCAGTGGCTGTTCCAGGAGGTTTCGAGCCCGTCGGCGCACCAGCTGCCGGTGTAGACGAACCGGGTGCCGCCCGTCATCTCGAAGAGCGCCGTGCCGGCCGCGTCCCCCGCGTACCAGCTCCAGGCCGGGTTGTACTCCTCGCAGTAGACCGCCACCGGATCGGCGCCCAGGACGAACCTGGCGGCGTCGAAGTTGTGGATCGCCATGTCGAGGACCAGCGGGTGGTCCATCGCGTCCCGGAAGCCGCCGAAGCGCGGCGCCTTGAAGAACTCCTGGGTGAGCACACCGAGTTGCCCAAGACGCCCGGCCTGGGCCCGCAGCGCGAAGAGCTGCCGGTCGTAGCGGCGACTCTGGCTGACCATGAACAGCTCCCGCGCCTCCTCCGCCGCCCGCACCAGCGTGACCGCCTCGGTCAGGCTCGCCGCCAGCGGCTTCTCGCCCAGCACCGGCAGCCCGAGGCCCAGCGCCTCAAGCGTCACCGGCAGATGCGCGGCCGGCACGGTGACGTCGACCACCGCGTCGACGCCCTCGCCGTCGGCGAGTTCACCGATCGAGGCCGCGACCGGCACCCCCGGCTCGCCGCACTCCTCGGCCACCGCCCGAAGGGCCGCCGCCACATCCAGGTCCACCACACCCGCCAGGACCACCCCCGGCTCCCGCGCGATGGCGCGCAGCCACGCCCGGCCCATGCCGCCGGCGCCCACCAGCAGCAGCCGCAGCGGCTCGGTGCCCCCGGCGGTGCGGAAGGCGGCCGGCGGGCTCATCGCCCCTCGCCGGCGAACCAGTCGACGGTGGGGCGCTGGTGGATCTCGGGCACCCCCCGCGCCCGCTCAGGCTGCGCCGCCCAGCGCACCCCGTTCGCCAACACCCGGCGCACATCGGGGTGGTGGTAGACGGGGTACTCCTGGTCGCCGGGGCTGAAGTAGAAGATCCGGCCGTGCCCACGGGTGAACGTGACGCCGGAGCGGAAGACCTCGCCGCCGCTGAACGAGCTGACGAAGATCAGCTCCTCCGGCGTCGGGATGTCGAAGTACTCGCCGTACATCTCCTGTTCGGGGATGTCGATGGGGCTGGGCACGCCCTCGGCGATCGGATGCGTCGGTGCGACGGTCCACACCAGCTCGCGGTCCTTGGCGTTGCGCCAGTTGAGGGTGCAGGTGGTGCCCAGCAGGGTGATGAAGATCTTGGAGAAGTGCCCCGAGTGGAGCACCAACAGGCCCATGCCGGCCAGCACATGGCGCCGCACCCGGTCCACCACCGCGTCGTCCACCCGGTCGTGAGCGGCGTGCCCCCACCAGGTGAGCACATCCGTCTCGGCCAACACCTCTTCGGTCAGGCCGTGTTCGGGCTCGGCCAGGGTGGCGGTGCGGATCTCGGCGTCGGTGAGGTGGGCGCGGACGCCGTCCGCCACGGCGCCGTGGATGCCGTCGGGATAGCGCGCGGCGACGTCGGGCTCGGTGGTCTCGTGGACGTTCTCGTTCCAGACGGTGACACGCAGGGGGCGGCCCGACGTCGGGGGTATCGCTCCGGTCATTTGCGGTGCTCCTTGAGGCAGTTCGGGGCTTGAGGCAGGTCGGGGCGTTGCCGACCATCGAGCCTGCCATGCCAGGGCGGCCCCGCACACACCGCCCCAACCGGGACGAAGCGGTTGGCCTTGCCGGCACGGCTCCGGCGGGTGGGGCGGCCGGGGCGGGGGGATTGATCAATTCCGCTGATCGATCGTTGAGAAAATCGTCGTTGTTCGTGTTCCGGGGCGCTGTTGTGCTGGTCCCATGAGCTCCCCAGCGCCGGTCACCGACTCCGGCTCCCCGACGGCCGAGGCCACCAGCGGGTGGCAGTGGCTGGCCGTCGCCGTGCTGTCGTTGAGCACCTTTGTGGTGGTCACCTCGGAGATGCTGCCGGTCGGCGTGCTGACGCCGATGGCCGATGGCCTGGACATCAGCACCGGCACCGCCGGCTACAGCCTGACCGTCACCGGGCTGGTGGCCGCCGTGACGGCACCGAGCGTTCCGCGCCTGCTGGGCGGGCTGGACCGGCGGCTCGTCCTGGCCGTGGCGATGGTGGTGCTGGCCGTCGGCAACGCGCTGACGGCCGTCGCCGGCGGGCTCGGCCTGCTGATGGTCTCCCGGGTGGTGATCGGCTTCGGCATGGGCGCCGTCTGGGGACTGGCCTCCGCCGTAGCGACCCGGCTGGTGGCGCCGCGCAACGCGGCCCTCGCGGTGTCCTTCGCGGTCAGCGGCGTCGCCGCCGCCTCCGTCGTCGGGGTGCCGCTTGGCACGCTGGTCGGCAACGCCTTCGGCTGGCGGGCCGCGTTCGGCTGCCTGGCGGGCGCGGCGCTGCTGCTCGCCGCCGGGCTGCTGCTGGCGCTGCCGCGCCTCCCCCGCCCGGCCGCGCCCGACCCCGCCCCGGACGGACGACGAGCGGGCCTGTGGACGCCGGCCGTCGGCGTGGGCCTGACGCTGATCGCGTTGCTGGTGACCGCGCACTTCGCCGCCTACACCTATGTGCGGCCCGTGTTGGAGGAACGCACCGGTCTGACCGCCGGCTCCATCGCCCTGCTGCTGCTGGTCTACGGCCTCTTCGGGCTGGTCGGCAACTTCGCCGCCGGCGCGGCTGCGGCCGGCCGGGCCCGCCGCACCGTGCTCGGCCTGGCGCTCGGCATCGGCACGGCGATCGCGCTGCTCGCCGTCCTGGGCACGGTCGTCGGCGCGGCCTGGGGCGCCATCGCGCTGTGGGGGCTGGCCTACGGGGGGCTGTCCGTGGGCGGTCAGATCTGGATGAGCCAGGCGGCGCCGCACCGCGTCGAGCAGGTCACCGGCCTCTATGTCGGGGTCTTCACCGCCGCGATCGCGCTGGGCGCGTTCCTGGGCGGCACCGTCGTGGAGTCGGCCGGCATCACGACGCTGCTCTGGAGCGCGGCGGCGCTGGCCCTGGCTGCCCTGGCGGTGGGCCTCACCGGCCCGGGGCCGGCCGCCCGGCGATGACCGCCCATCCGGCCGGCGTCCGTCCCACCGCGCCGCCATCGGCCCGGCGTAGGCTGCCGACATGATCACCGTACCGGAGGCGTTCGCGTGGGGGACGCGGGAGCGTGAGGGGGACGCCGCGGCGGGGTGGCTGGCCGAACTGCCGGGGATCGTCGCGGAGTTGCTGGACCGCTGGGGTTGTGTGCCGGACGGCGGGGTGACGCATGGCGGCGTCGGCGTCATCGTGCCGGTGCGGCGCGGCGCCTCGGGGCCCGCCGTGCTGAAGGTGTCGTTCCCACATCCGGGCAACGTCCACGAGCCCGACGCGTTCGCGGCCTGGCGCGGACGCGGCGCCGTGCTGTTGCACGAGCGGGACGACGCGCGCTTCGCGATGCTGCTGGAGCGGGCCGACACGGCGACCCTGGCCGAGGTGCCGGACGGCGACGAGGTGGTGCGGATCGCCGGACGGATCAGCCGCCGGCTGGCCGTCGCCGCCCCGCCGGGGCTGCCCAGGCTGCGCGGTCGGGCCGACACCTGGGAGGAGGAACTGCGGCGGGACGCGGCCGAGTTGACGCACGCCCTGGCGCCCCGGGTGGTGGCGGCTGCCAGGGCGACCGTCCGCGAGCTGGGCCGCGACCAGCCGGACACGCTGGTCCATGGCGACCTGCACCCCGGCAACATCCTGCGGGCCGAACGCGAACCCTGGCTGGCCGTGGACCCCAAGGGGTACGCGGGCGATCCCGCCTATGACAGCGGCGCCCTGCTCAAGTCCCGCGCGCTGACGCTCGCCCGGGCCGACGACCCGCGCCGGGCCGTCGCCCGCGCGCTGGACGGGTTCGCCGACGCCGCCGAACTCGATCCCGAACGGGTCTGGCGCTGGGCGCAGTTCCACGCCGTCGAGACCGCGTTCTGGGCCCGCCGCCACGGTTTCCGCATCGCCCGCGAGGGCCCGTCCCTCGACCACCTCACGGCGCTGGCCGACCAGTTGGCCACCCTCCTCACCGATCCCCGGCGAGGGGCCCCGCGTCGGAGGGGGGGAATCTCATGAAGAACCCGACGATGGGGGTGGGGCTCCCGGCGTCGGCCCCGAGGGGCTGGCGGAGCAGGTAGAGCAACAACAGCGGTCGGTCGCGGCGGTGGACGGCCCCGCCCTCCCGTCCCGCTGCCGGGTCGGCGCGCTCGTCCTCCGGGGCGACCAGGCGGCGCACCAGCTCGTCGACGTCGGCCCCGGGTTCGTCGAGCGGCGATCGTTGCACCAGCCCGATCAGGTGCTGGGCGACGGCCGCCCGCTGGGGAGCGTGCCCCCGGCTCATCAGGCACACGTTCCAGCCGTCGGGCCCGCCGGCAGCCGCGCGAGCGCGTGCGTCGGCGTCGACGCCGGGCCGCCCGTCCTGGGAGAGTTGGTACGCGTCGAGAAATCCGGTCACCTGGTCCATGGGCACCCCCTCCCACAGCACGGTGCGGTCGAGAGGGTGCACCGATCCGGGGGCGATCCGGTCGAGCGAGGCGACCATGCGCTCCAACGTCTGGAAGTTGTTCCTCAGGACCTCGGGGGACAGGCTGAAGCGCGGCGTCTCGACCACCGGTCCGGAGCGACCCGAGGTGGCGGGGGGGCCGACGCGGCCGGGCCGCCCCCACTTCTCGTGGTTGTCCGGGGTGGTGTAGAGGCGCCTGATGCCGTTGCGACCGCCGCGGAACTCGCCCAACCACCGGGGTGGGAAGAGGGAGTCGCGGGGGGAGCCGAGGACATAGGCGACGGTGGGCCCGTCGATGGGAAGGCTGGCGGTGGACAGGGCCACCGTGACCGCGATGGTGTTCCTGCTCCCCGGGGCGCGCTCGGAGAACGCCGTCATGTCCCGTGGTTCCCCGTCGAAGGTCCGGACCCGGATGCTGGCGACGGCCCATCGCACATGCGGCGCGACGTCCCGCCAGGAGAGCTCTCCCGGTTCGGCGGGTGAGAGGTGCGTCGCCCAGGCGGACTCGAAGGCGGCCATCCGCCGCTCCGCCTCGGGGCCGCCGGCCCCGAGGGTGTCCTCGATCCCGCGGACGCGGGAGTCGACCCAGTCCCGCACATGGGCCTGGACCCGAGGGTGCCGGCTGACGCTCACCAGCATGGAACAGGTCTCCGAGAAGTCCCCGTGAGCGCGGCGCGCGGCGCAGGCGAGCACAAACGCGTCGATCGCCGAGCACAGCGAGGGGGGCAGCTCCGAGCTCGGCACATGCGCCGCCGGGTGCCGGGCGGGCATCCACTCCTCGTGGTCGGTGACCGGGTGGAAGCTCGACTCCGAGCGGGGCGGGAGGGGTTCCCGGAGCGGGTCGGACGAGCCGGCGGGGCTCGTGGCATCTGACGACGGCACGCGCAGGGTGTGGCGGAAGGTGTCGGGGGAGAGCAGGAATCCGTTCCCCCGGAGTTCGAAGCCGGTGGGCAGTCCGCCGACCGGCGACTCCCCGTATCCGAGGTAGACGGACCTCTCGAAGCGGTCCACCAGGGCGCGGACGCTCGCGGCCCAGGGGGTGGACGGGCCCCCGCCCGACGCCGAGAGGAAACGCGTGGAGGTCGCGTCGACGTCGTGATCGACGACCAGCAGGGGGAGGTCACGGGTCACTCCGGCGGCGCCCGTTCCCGGCAGGTCGGCGAGCCACTTGCCGAGGCTGTCCAGGACGCGGGAGTTCCGCTTGACGACGAAGACGTGGGGGAGCGTTCCCACGAGGAACGGGAGGCGCCTCGCGTGCTCCGGGCTGAAGTCCCCTCCCTCGCCGCTGCTCGTCATGGCGACGATGTCGAGCCGCTCGGCGTGCGGGGCGGAGCCGACGCCGCGCCGGTGCGCCGCGTCCTCGCCGTCCCGCGGGGCGCGCGGCCGGAACCTGGTGTCGAACCCCAACAGGCCCCGGTCGACTCTCTGTTGCACCTCGCTGCGCTCGCCGTCCGTGGTCCCGGCGATCAGCACGACCAGCCGGTAACCGGCGTCGATGGCCTTGGCCATCAGGCCGATGGCGTGCGCCGTCCGATCCAGCCTCGGGTGGCTGACGAGCCGGCCACCGCGTCGCCACCTGCCCAAACGCCAGGGGTCCTCCAGCTGGGCCAGCACGTCCCTGGTGTCCTCGTCGATGCGCAGGACCACGGGCGCCGCGACGCGCTGGTCCTCCGTCAGATACCGCTTGTACTGGGACCAGAAGTGGCTGGCGCGATCGGCCTCCCCCTCCGCCGGCGCCTGCCAGACGTTGACGAGGGACTCCAACTCCCGCAGCAGCGCCGCGCGGTCGGTGCCGAGGTCCTGGTCGGCCAGCAGCTCCAGCGTCGTGTCCACCGCGGAGACGAGATCCCCCGGCCGCGGCCACCGCGGACCGTCCCAGGGCAGCAGGGTCATCGCGAGGCGCGCCGCCGTCGCGCTGACGGACTCCGTGGGCGGGGCCGGGGCGGCGCCGGCCAGGACGTAGCCGAACGGGGTGGGCTCGGCCAGGACCTCGTCCGTGGCCCGGCCGCCGCTCACCACGGCGGTCGGGCCGCGACCGCCGGCGGCACGCGCGATGCGCAGGCCGGCGAGGGTGCGGCGGACGCGGTGGCGTTCGTGGTCGCGTAGTTCGTCGCCCAGCAGGGCCTGGACCGGGGCCGGTACCGTCAGGACGGCCACCCCTTCGGGGTCCGTCCGCAGGGGGAGGATACCGGCGGTGAGGAGCTCGGCCATGTCCGAGGTGGTTGCCTCCGGGACGATCTCCTGGCGGATCAGATGGAGCAGCGCCAGGCTCAGTTGGTCGAAGGGTGAGCAGAGCACCGCGAGTCGGATGGCCGGGGGCGAAGCCGTCCGGAGGAAGCCCCGGGCGCGCTCCTCGGGGCCCCGGGGGGACGAGCGGGCCCGTCGGCGGCTCACCGGGTGGCCGTCCGGGGGGACAAGGACCGCGCCGCAGCCCCCGGGGTCGCCGCGCATCACGGTGTCCGACCAGCGGGCCAGGGAGTGCGGGGTCAGGGACAGGACCGGGAGCGGCATCCACCCCTCCCACTCGTCCGCCCCGTTGGGCGAGAGCATGGTCGGCCGGGTGAAGGAGAGTTCGTTGTTGGCGGCGCCCGGCCGCCCCGGTCGGACGCGGACGGTCGGCAGGTCGAGGCCGGCGGAGCGCCACAGCTTCACCGGCAGGGGGTTGAGCAGCGCGACGGGCGTGGTGCGGGACCAGGCGCGCAGCTGCCGCCAGATCTCCGGGGCCCGCCATGCGCGGGGGGCGCAGTCGGACACCACCAGCACCAGCCGGCGGCCGGTCGGGGAGCGCAGCTGCCCCGGGTTGCCGGCGCGCCCTTGGCCGTCGCGGAGGGTGGCCTCGCCGTCGGCGTCGAGCGTGAGGTCCCGGATCTGGAGGGTGCGGAAGGCCCCGAGTTGGTCGAGGACGGCGGTGAAGGCGTCGATGGTCTCCCGCCACACCAGCATCGACGGGGACCGGTCGACGACCACGACCAGGTCGAACCAGCGTTCCGGCGCGGTGGTGAAGACGGGGATCAACTCACCGCTGCGCGCGTAGTCCTGGGCGGTCGCTTCGATGTCCAGGGCCTGGTGCCGCCCGCCGCGCCAGGGCCGCTTCCAGGGGCGCAGGGCCCTGGCCAGCTCCAGGGCGAGCGGCAGGGCGGCGGCGCCCGGGAGGTCCACCACCTCGCCGCGCACCCGAGCGGTGGACCCGGACAGCCGTTCGTGGAGGGCGAGTTCGGACGGGTTCGCACGTTCGGTCCCGGAGCCGCCGTGGCGCTCGGGGCGCGGCGGCGGAGAGCGGCGCTCCAGCTCCTGGTCCTGGCCGGTGGTCGACGGCGAGCGCGCGGACCCGTCGGCGGTTCCCGAGGGCTCGGCCATCAGGGAGGCCAGCCACAGCGCCTCGGCGAGTCCGGTGGCGTCCAGCTCGGGGGCGACGCCGCGCAGCGCCCCGACCGCCAGGGCCAGTGGTTCAGGCATGGGTGAGCCCACGGAGGATCAGCTCCAGCACGCTTCGCGCGTCGTCCTCGGCCGGTGCCTCCTGCGCGGTCAACACATGTACGGCGTTGAGGAGTTGGTCGACGGCCAGGCTCTCGCCCGCCTCAAGTCGTTCGACGAAGGCGGTCACCAGGGTGTCCACGGCGCCGGCCTGGGCCTCGTCGACCCGAAGGTGGGCGGCGACGACCCGGTGCAGCGTGGCGACGGTGGGCTGCGGCATGGTGTAGCGGACGCAGCGCCGCAGGAACGCGGCGGGGAAGTCGCGTTCGCCGTTGCTGGTCAGCACGAGGAACGGGAAGACGGTGCACCGCACCCGGCCCTTTTCCAGCGCGGCGAGGGTGTTCTCCGCGGCCTCGCGGACATGGACGACGTCCTCCCGGTAGCGGGCGAGTTCGGGGATCTCGAACTCGCCGCGCTCCAGCACGTCGAGCAGGTCGCTGGGGAGGTCGAGATCGCTCTTGTCGATCTCGTCGACGAGCAGGGCCCGAGGGCGTTCCCCCGGCAGCAGCGCGGTACCGAGGGGGCCGAGGCGCACGAAGGGGGCGATGTCATCGGCGCCGGCGTCGGCGCCTCGGCCGCCCTCCAGACGCTGGGCGTGGATGCGTCCGAGCGCGTCGTAGTGGTAGAGCGCGTCCGTGAGGGTGCTGCGGGAGGTGATGTGCCAGCGCAGTGTCCTGCCCAGTTTCAACTCCTGTGCCACCTGCTCGATCACCGTCGACTTGCCCGAACCTGGGGCGCCGGTCAGCAGCAGGGGGCGGCGCAGCGCCAGCGCGGCGTTGACCGCCTCGACCAACCCGGGCGGCGGCTGGAACTCCCGGTGCAGGGACTGCCTGGGGAAGCGGCGCCACGGCGGTGGCTCGCCGAGATCCACGTCCCGGGGGGTGCCGTCGCCGACATAGAACGGTTGCCAGGTCATAGGGTGTTCGCTCCGTCGGTCGTTTGTGTCTCGAACCAGTCGCAGAAGTCGAGCCACTCCGTGTCGTGCCAGACGCATCGCAGCCGGGCGAGCGCCGGCCTGTCGTGGCGCGCGCCGTTCGGCCCCGGGTTGGCCCGCCAGTCGTCGCGGTAGGCCTCGCTGAACCGCTCGGGCAGCCGGTCCCAGTGGCGGTTGACGCCGTCCCGTGTGGCCGCTGGCAGATCCTCGTCGTCCGCCGGCCACAGGACGATCGGGGCGTGGGCCAGCAACGCGGGCATCAGCTGGTCCAGTTGGGCGGGGCGGTGGCCGAGCGCCACCGCCCGTTCGAAGACCCCGTCGGCCAGCCGGGCCGTCAACTCGCGTGCGGAGCCGGTCTCCTCCTTGCCGAGCCAGTCGACGGGCGCGCAGCCGTCCTGACCGGTGTTCATGGCCGCGAGGCGGTCACGGGCGTAGTCGTTGATCCAGCCGAGATGCGCCGGCGGGCAGAGCCGGTCGCTCCAGCGCAGCACGACGTTGTGCGTGCGGCCGAGCCGCGTCCCGATGTCCGACTCCTCGGGGCGCCAGTGGACCAGTTGGTGCGCGGAGGCGGCGATCTCCACCCGCCGCAGGCGGGCGCCTATCCTCCGAGCCTGGCGGGTGGCCCAGGCGAGGATGGTCGCCAGGGTTCCCTCGATGCCGGGCTGCGTGGCGGGGCAGGGGAAGTCCCCGTAGGCCACCTGTTCGCCGCGGTCCAGGAGCCAGGCGGTCAAGGTCTCCGGCCACGCGTCGGCGAGGGCCGCGTGCAGGCTGACGACCAGCCGCAGGCGGGAGGCGTTCTCCCGGTCGGCGAGCGCGGCGACGGCGTCGTTGTACTCGATGGCGGCGCCCGTGGCCCTGATCCACGCGGCCAGTTCGGGCGTGTCGGGGTCGATGCCGTCCTCGTGGGCGAGCGCCGCCACGAACTCGGCCAGATGCGCCTCGCGGTCGCCCGCGCCCCTGGGCGCCCTGAGGCGGAGGAACTCGGCGCAGTGCCGCAGCAGATCGCCACCGCCGAGGTGCGGCGGACAGGCCGCGCTGCCACCGGCGGCGTTGGCCGCGCGGCGCAGCCGCTCCGAGGTCAACGGGCCACCCGGCCAGTCACGCAGCAGCTCCACCGTCCTGGTGGCGGTCAGCAGCCCGTCGACGACGGCCCTCGCGTACGCGGCGTCCTCGGGCGCCGCCGTGCCGCCGACCCCGGGATCCCGCAGTCGCCGCCGCAGGCCCTCCAGATCGGCGGTGCCGGGGAGCGGGGGCACGTCCTCGCCCAACGGCCTTAACGCCCAGGCGAGTTCCTCGGCGCCCACGGGCCCGAGGAGCGGCCCGTCGGCCGGCCGGTGGCAGACGTTGCGCGCGATCCAGGGGTGCTGTCCGGGGAGGGGATCGCCGTCCGCGTCCACCAGGCGGGCGGCCGTCCCCGTCGCCTCGTTCACGGCCACGCACACCGCCCTGGCCGACAGGTGGGCGCCCTCGCCCGGGATGCCGCCGCGCAGGACACGGACCAGTCCGCGGGTGAACGCGAGGCCGTACGCGTCCTCGTCGACCCCGACGGACATCAGCAGGGACAGCCGGCCGGTGCCCCGCCTGATGCCGCCGCCCAGCGCGGCGAGGTCGGGTATGGCGCCGCCCGCGTGGCAGGTGTCGACGAGCGCGACGACCCCCCTGACCCCCTGGGTGTCGAGCACCTGGCCGAGGAGGTCGCCGACATCGACCACCGTGGTCGGCTCGTCGGGGCGGGAGTCGGCCGCCATCAGATACAGCTCGGGCACCCCGCCGTGGATCGTGCCGTGGCCGACCAGGGCCAGCACCAGCTCCGCCCCGGCCCGGCCGGCCCGTCGGGCCGCGTCGCGGATGGCCCCCTCGATCCGCGCCTGTCCGAGCGAGGGCCCGTACAGCAGCGTCTCCACCCCGGGCGGGCCCGCCTCGCAGGCGCCCGTCCGGCGATCCAGCAGGGTCTCGTGCAGTGCGCGCGCCACCTCCTCAAGCCCGTCCAGCTGGCCAAGGGCCGGGCACTGGGGCGCGATCACCAGCAGGTGACGAAGGGGCGGCGGAACGGTCATCCGGCCGCCTCAAGGGCCTCGATGACGGGACCGGCGACACCGGGCGTCGCCAGATAGGTGGCGGCCGGGTGCACCCAGAGGCCGTCGGAGTCGACGCGCCTGGTCTCGGGGCGCACCGAGGCGGCGTTGGCGGCGACGGCGTCCTCGATCCGGGGCCGGCCGACGATGATGTCGTCCCGGTCCCAGAAGTTCAGCCAGCGTCCGACGGTGGCGGGGACCCGGGGTGGCTGCGGGCGCATCCGGGAGCGCACGGCGGTGCGCATCCCGATCGGGGAGCCCAGGGTCACCAACAGCGGTACGACACCCGCGTGTTCGAGGAGCGCCTCGACGGCGACCACCGTCCCGAGGGAGTGCGCCACGACGACGGTGGGCCCCTCGGCGTCGAGCTCCCTCCGGACGCGCGCGCGAATCCGCAGGTCCAGGCTCGGGACGTCGGCGTCGGCCTCCGCGCGGTCGAGATAGCGACGCACCTGGTCGAGTTGGCTGACCATCATCCTGGCGCTGGCCCAGCCGCCGAACCGGCGCAGGCCGGGTAACGCCAGCAGGGAGTTGCCGGCGTTGAGAGCCCGCCGGCCGACGCTGCCGGCGCCCTGCGGCTCCCCCTCGGGGAGCAACTGGCCTCTGGCGCGCCGCAGCACCCTCGCCTCGTGCGGGGTGACGGTGTGGGCCTCGGCGAGCCGGGTGTCGACCACCTCCAGCAGGAGCTCGGCCAGGGGGTCGGCGGCCGGCAGGTCGGCGGGGGCCCCCTGGGCGTGCGGTTCGGTGAACAGATCGCCGTAGTAGGCGAAGCGGGCGTCGACGCCGCCGGTGCCGAGGAGTCGGGCGGCCCGTCGGGAGTGCCCGGCGACCCGGGCGCCCTCCGTCAGCGCCTCGCTCCAGGCCCTCAGCTCCGCCTCGGGAACCCTCGGCCCGCCCACGCCGTGCACAAAGACCAGCCGCGGCTTCATCCGTCCCCCACCGCCTATCCGCGCCCCGCGTGCCGCCGGACGGGATCGAGAATACCAACGGCGCCCGGGGGCGGGACGGTACCGAGCGGTGGTTGACAGCACGGCCCGCCGGGGACGGGAACATCCATCCGCTTGTGTGCGCTGAAGGGCAGAGCCCCTCAGGCCGTCGAGGGGATCGGCTCCGCACGTTCCCGCGATCGAGAGGAAGTGCCCTTGTCCCCCTCATCCTCAGCCCCGAGCCTCGTCGCGCCACCCGTGACCCCGAATCCCGAGGGCCCCCGATGACGGCGGGCGAGCGCCTCGGCGAGGACTGCCTGACCGCCGAGCAGTACAAGTCCGTGTTCCGTCAACACCCGGCGGGTGTCGCCGTGATAGCCACGACGCACCAGGGCCGGCCCGTCGGCTTCACCGCCACCTCCGTCATCTCCGTCTCCGCCGACCCCCCGCTCCTCGCCTTCTCCCTGGCCGCCACCTCATCCAGCGCACCCGCCATCACCACCGCCGACACCCTCACCATCAGCCTCCTCACCGGCACCCAGGACCACATCGCCGCCCGCTTCGCCACCACCGGCATCGACCGCTTCGCCACCAACGACTGGACCACCCTCCCCACCGGCGAACCCATCATCGACAACGCCCACGCCTGGATACGCGCCCGCATCCTCGAACGCACCCCCGTCGGCGGCAGCTACCTCATCTCCCTCCTCGCCCTCACCGCCAACGCCCAACCCGAAACCACCCCCCTCGTCTTCCACGACCGCACCTACCACCGCCTCGGCCCCCACACCGCCATCTGACCCCACGCGCCGGGGGCTCAGCCGTGGTCGGCGTGGGCCGCCAGAGCCCTCGCCGTGGCGAGCGCGGCGGTGGCCGCCGCGCGGACCTCCGGGTCCGCGTCGTCGGTGGCCACCGCGCCGAGGGCGGCGCGCACCGTGGTGTCCGCGTACCAGCCGAAGGCGGCCGTCCAGGCGATTCCGGCCCGCACCTCGGGCGCCGGATCGGCGCGCAGCCGGTCCGCCACGGTGGGGGCGCCGTCCGGCTCGGCCACCGCCCACATGCGGAACGCGGCGAGCCGGGCGGCCGGCTCCGGCTCGGCGACGGAGCGGTCGCGGACCAGGCCGGCCGCCCGATCCGGCCAGTGCCACGCCAGCACCCACAGCGCCGTGGCGCGCGTCGCGGGGTCCGGGTCGCCGACGGCCCGGTCCGCCACCAGCCGCCGCGCCTCCTCCGGCCAGCGCCGCGCCAGGAGTTCGAGCGCCGCCGCGCGAAGCGGCGGGTCGTCGTCGCGCAGCGCCCGGTCCCGCAGCGTCTCCCGGATCTCCGCCGAGCCGTGGGTCGCCAGCAGTTGGAGCGCGACCCCCCGCACCAGGGGGCCCGGATCGTCGACGAGGCGCCCGGCCACCAGCCGCCGCACCTCCGTCGACCAGCGCGCCGCCAGCAGGGCCAGCGCGGACCCGCGCACCTGGGGATCGGGGTCGTGGAGCGCCCGGTCCGCCAGCACGTCGCGCACCTCGTCCGACCACCGCCACACCAGCAGCTGAAGCGCGGTCTGCCGTGGCATCGGGTGGGGGTCGGCCACGACCCGCTCCGCCAGCAGGCCCCGCGTCTCGGTCGGCCACCCCTCCGCGAGCAGCGTCAACGCGGTCCGGCGCGCGCCGGGATCGGGATCGTCGACGGCGCGGCCGAGCAGGATCTCCCGCGTCTCCCCCGGCCAGCGTTCGGCCAGCGTCCGCAGCGTGCCCCGGCGCAGGCCGGGATCGGGGTCGTGGACCGCGTGCTCGGCGAGCACCCCACGCGTCTCGTCCGGCCACCGCCGGGCCATGATGCCCAGCAGCACCCGGCGTGCACCCGGGTCGGGTTCCAGGGCGAGGCGGTCCTCGACCGTCCGGCGGTCGAGATCCGTCGCCCACTCGTCCAGCAGCGTCAACGCGCTCCGGCGCACCAGGGGGTGGGGGTCTTCGGCGGCCCGTCGAGCCAGCAGCGCCCGTGTCCCGGCCGGCCAGCGCTCGGTGAGCGCGCGCAGCGCGGAGCGCCGCACGCCCGGGTCGGGATCGTCGACGACATGCTCGGCCAGCGGGGTGCGCGCCTCGTCGGGCCATGCCTCGACGAGCATCGCCAACGCGGTCCGGCGCGGGCCGGGGTGCGGGTCGTTGGCCACCCGGTCGAGGATCAGCTCACGGAGCGCGTCGTCCGGCTCGGCGCGCTGTCGTCCGGACGCCCGCAGCGCCGCCGCCCGGACGTCGGGCCCCGGGGCGTGCACCGCCAGGACGGCGGGGGTGCCGGGGGCGCGGTAGAAGGCGGTGGCGAAGGAACCCGGCGTGGACCCGAAGAGCCCGCCCCCGTCGAGGAACTGCCCGTGCAGATGGAACCAGCGCAGGAACCTCGGGCGGCCGGCCCAGTAGTCGCCGAAGGTGGCCACGGCCGGCTGGGCCGTGACCAGCAGGGTGGCGGCCCAGGGGCGATGGGTGAGCCAGCCGGTGAGCGTGTCGATCACGGCCTCGCTGCGCCGGACGAGCGCCGGCGTGCCGATCCGGCGGATCTCGGCCAACGTCCGGACGGCGAAGGCGAGTTGCTCCTCGTCCTCGGAGGAGCGGAAGGTCGCCAGCAGATGGTCGACGAACGCGGCGGCGTCCGCCGGGCCGAGCTGGCCGGCGACCAGCAGCAGCACCTCGCGCCAGGCGGGTTCGGTGACCCGGGGCCCGAGGACCTCGGTGATCAGCTCCGCCCGGCTCCACTCCCGGCCCTCCTGGTAGCGGTGCGCGAGGTCGGAGGCCGCCAGATACTCAAGGAACGTGCGGTGCACGAAGCCGTAGATGTCGCCGCCGTAGTGGCTGAGGATGAAGTTCCGGCTCCGCAGCTGGTCCACCATGGCGCGGGCCGCCGCCTCGGCGCGGACCGGCGGCAGCTCGTACTCGGCGAGGAAGTCGCGGATGACGGACCGCAGTTCGTCGGCGTGCAGGTGGTTGCCCGCGATGCCGCCCGCGCCGTCCTGCATCCGGCGGGCCAGCTGCCGCAGCAGATCCCCCAGGTCCCGCGCTTCGAGGAGTTCGAGGACCTCGCGGATCTCGGGCCGCCCGGCGGGCGCCAGATGCTTGGTGTCCCGGTCCCAGTGCGCCAACAGCACCGTCACCGCGTGCTCGTAGACGCCCTGCCGGTCGCGCGGCAGGGTCCCTCGGCGGCCGACGATCGCCAGGACCGTCAACAGCAGGGGGTTGCCGGCCAGTTCGCGCACCGCCCGGGAGTGCGCCACCGCGTCGGTGACCCGCCGCACCAGGATGCCGGCCAGCTCGCGGTCCCCCGGGCAGGCCGTGGCGTACCAGCGGCGGGCGAACGCCGCGATCTGCTCCTCGGTGAGGTCCTGGAGCGTGTGGTGGGTGAAGCCGGCCGCCGCGAACACCCCGGGCCGATAGCCGACGATCCGCGAGGTCACCACCGTCCGCACCCCCGGATGGCGGGACGCGAAGGCGGCGATCCGGTGCGCCGTCCGCTGCCGCAGCTCCGGGTCGAACAGCTCGTCGAGACCGTCGAAGACCACCACCGCCCGGCCGCCGGAGAGCGAGGCCCTGAGCACCCGAGGCGGCACCGAAAGCCCCTCGGTGCCGTGCAGGTGATCCAGGAACTCCTCGAACGTGGCGTCCCGCCAGCGGGGTTCGGCGCAGCGCCGCAGCTCGACCAGGAGCGGCAGCCGCTCCCGCAGCGCCGCCGGCACCTCGTCGCTCGCGCCCTGGGTCAGCCACAGGGTCAGATACCGGCCCAGCGTCGACTTGCCCGCGCCCGGGTCGCCCAGCAGCACCAGCCGCTCCCGCCCCGCGTCCGCCAGCACATCGAGCACCGGCTCCACCGGGCGCTCCGCCCGTTCCTCGTCCGCCCCCTGGGCGCCCGCCGCCTCGCCGCACTCGCCGCGTTCGGTCAGCCGCCGCACCAGCTCACGCGGCAGGGCCACCGGCGGCACGCCCTCGCGCGCGCCCGGCGGGACGAACACCTCCCGCAGCTCGATCGGCTGCTGCTCACCCTGGTCCGACAGCGGCGTCAGCACCTCAAGGTCCAGCCGCCCGTATGCCTCCCGCACCCGCAGGGCGTAGGCGGCCAGGGCGTCGCGCGACTCGGCCGGCGCCACCGCCCCCGGCTGCTCGGCGAGGTGCACCACCAGCGTCTCGATGTGCAGCACCCCCGAGTTGGCGACGCCGCCGCCGTCGGCGCTGGCCGCTCCCGTCCCCGAGGCGGCGCCGCCCCTTCTCCTCATCCGCCGGGCCCGCTAGGTCAGCTCGACGCCGCTGTTGGCGCCGCTCCCGGGGCCCTCGGCCACGGCGTCGCCGCTGTCCCGCACCTGACCGCGCGCCGACCGGCCGCCCGTGGCCCGCAGCCCGGTGTTCGCCGAACCACCGCCGCGCGCGGTGGCGTCGCCCGTGCGGGACGCCTCGGCGACCGGGCCGCCGCCCGACGGGCCCAGCAGGCCGGCCAGCAGCCCGGCGACGCCCACGACCCCGCCCACCACGCTCGCCACCCAGCCGGCCCGCTCCAGATCGACGAGGATCCAGGTCCCCGCCATCGCGGCCAGCAACGCGGCCGACCCCGCCACCACGACGACCTTCACCCACCCGTGCATGGCTCCATTCTCCCCCCGACCGCCCCGCCGGGGGCGGCACTTGTCGAGAGGGGCGCCGCGATACCGGGGGAACCGGCGCCCCGACCGTCGCACGGTCGGGGCGCCGGGCCGTTCGGGGGGCGGGTCAGCGCAGCCACGGCACGGCGCGCACCGCCGGAAGGCGGGACCAGGCCCGGCCCAGGCCCCAGGTGTCGCCGGCCCTGAGGAGCGCCAGGGCGATCAGCACCAGGGCGTAGACGAGATGGGAGTCCATGAACGGGTTGCTCGACATGCTGGGCGAACCGTCCGAGAGATGCCGCGCCGGCGGCCATTCCGCGGCCCACATCAGCAGCATCAGCACCGATCCCGCGACCGCCGAGATCCGCAGCCCCACCCCCGAGCAGACCGCCACGCCGACGCCCAACAGGCCCAGCATGAACAGCCAGTCGGCCCAGACCGCGCCCGCCATGTCCTGGAACGTGGACTCCAGCGGGCCGACCGACACGCCGCTGAGGAAGCCCCGGGTGGGCGAGCCGCCGTCGGTCCAGGCGTTGCCCGCCCCGGTGGCGTAGCCGAGGCCGAACGCCTTGTCGGCGAAGGCCCAGAGGAAGACGAAGCCGATGGCGATCCGCAGCAGGGCGAGGAAGCGGGCGGCGGAGCGGTCGGCGCCGGCCGGCGCGGTGGCGCCCCGCCCGGCGGCCAGCGGTCGGGAGGCTCCGCCGGACGCACGCGGGGTGTCATGGAGAGTCATGGTCCCTTTCCCTTCTGGGAGTCGACGCCGCGGGTGCCGTGGGCACCTTCTGGCGATCTCCACTCTGGTCGTCGGGCCGCGCCCCCGCATGGGCCGCGCGGGGCACGCCGCCCGGGCCGGACGGGCCGTCCGCGGGACCGTGCGACGGGGGCCGTTCGGCCCATGTGGAAGGGGCCCAGGCCGGTGCACCCTTAAGACGCGGCGCCGTCCGGGGGCGCCGCCCAGGACAGGGAGCGCGGGGCATGGGTGCGGAACGGGACGGCGCGGGGGCGGAGCCGATCAGGGTCTTCCTGCTGGACGACCACGAGGTGGTGCGGCGCGGGGTGCACGATCTGCTGGACGCCGAGCCGGATCTGCTGGTCGTCGGCGAGGCCGCCAGCGCCGGCGAGGCGATCGTGCGGGGGCCGGCGCTCCGGCCCGACGTGGCCATCCTCGACGTCCGGCTGAACGACGGCGACGGCATCTCCGTCTGCCGTGAACTCCGTTCGCTGATACCGGGGTTGGCCTGTCTGATGCTGACGTCGTTCGATGACGACGACGCGCTGCTGGACGCCATCATGGCGGGCGCGGCCGGCTATGTGCTCAAGCAGATCAGGGGCTCGGACCTGATCACGGCGGTGCGGACGGTGGCCTCGGGGCAGTCCATGCTGGACCCGGCCACCACCGCCCGGCTGATGAGCACCCTGCGGACGGAGGCCCCCGGCGAGACGCCGAGCGAGCAGGCGGTGGCCAGGCTCACCGCGCGGGAGCGGGAGGTGCTGGCGCTGGTCGGCGAGGGGCTGACGAATCGTCAGATCGGCGCCCGGCTCCATCTGTCGGAGAAGACGGTCAAGAACCACATCTCCCGGCTCCTCGGAAAGCTTGGTGTGGAGCGCCGAGTGCAGGCGGCTCTCCTCGCCAAGGAGGCCGGCTCGGGCCAGGGCTCCCCCCGCCCCTGAGCCGGCCTCCCGCCCGCCCCGTGGGTGCGCGCGCACCCACGGGGCGGGCCAGCGACGGGAGCGTTGGGCACGTCGGGCCCCCCCGTCGCCCCCTGGCGTCGCCACGGGTCAGCCGACCGGCAGCGGCACCCGCCACTCCAGGCGGGTGCCGCCGCCGTCAGCGCGGCCCACGGTCATCGCGCCGCCGAGCCGTTCGGCCCGCTCGGCGAGGTTGCGCAGTCCGCCGAGGTGTCCGGACTCGCGCGGCCCCACGCCGTTGTCCCGCACCGTCAGCGTCAGGGCGCGGTCCTTGACGACCACCGCCACCTCGCCGGCGCCGGCGCCCGCGTGCCGCGCGACGTTGGAGAGCGCCTCGCGCAGCACCGGCACGGCGTGCTCGGCCACCTCGGGCGGGACATCGGTGTCGATCAGCCCCTCCATCCGCAGCGCGGGCCGGAAGCCCAGCGAGGGCACCGTCTCCTCCACCGTCCGCACCAGCCGCGCGCGCAACCCCCTGGCGCCGGGACCGGTTTCGTGGGTGCGCAGACCGAAGATGGTGGAGCGGATGATCCTGATGGTCTCGTCCAGATCGTCGACGGCCCGCATCAGCCGCTCGGACGCCTGCGGGTGCTCGACGAACCGCACCGCGCTCTGGAGGGTCATCCCGGTCGCGAAGAGCCGCTGGATGGCGAGGTCGTGGAGGTCGCGGGCGATCCGGTCGCGGTCCTCCAGGATCGCCATCTGTTCGGCGGCGCGGCGGCGTTCGGCCAGCTCCATGGCGAGCGCGGCCTGTCCGGCGAAGGCCAGCAGCGGCTCGGGGGCGTCCTCACCGAACGCGGGGCGCCGCCGGTCGCGCGCCAACAGCAGCGCGCCCCAGGCGTGTTCACCGGCGCGCATCGGGACGGCGAGCGCCGGGCCGAGCCCGGCGGACGGCCCCTCCCCGCCCGCGCCGATGTCCGCGCTGGTGACCGGACCGCCCTCGGCCATGGCCCGCCGGACCACGGCGGCCAGCTCGGGCGGCGTCCTCGCGCGCACCGCCTCGGCGCCGGGTCCGTCGGCGACGCTGACGGCGGTGCCCTCGCCTTCGGCGCCCGGCGCGCAGAGCGCCCCGAGGTCGGCGTCGAGTATCCGCCGGGCGTGGCGCACCAGCAGTTCCAGGACCTCGTGTTCCTCGGCGCCGGAGAGCAGGCTCCGCACGACCTCGGCGTTGGCCTCCAACCAGCGCTGGCGGTTGCGCGACTCCTCGTAGAGCCGCGCGTTCTCGATCGCCACCCCGGCGGCGACCGCCAGGGTCGCCAGCACCGACTCGTCCTCGGCGTCGAAGTCCTGCCCGCCGCGCTTCTCGGTCAGGTAGAGGTTGCCGAACACCTCCTCGCGCACCCGGATCGGGACGCCGAGGAAGGACCGCATCCTGGGGTGGTTCGGCGGGAAGCCGTGGGAGGCCGGGTGGGCGGCGAGGTCGGAGAGCCGCAACGGCGCCGGATGCCGGATGAGCTCGCCCAGGATGCCGTGCCCGGACGGCAACGGGCCGATGGCGGCGGCCCGTTCGCCGTCGACCCCGACGGTGAGGAACTCGCTCAGGCGCTCGTCCTCGCCGATCACGCCCAGCGCCCCGTACTCGGCGTCGACCAGCACCGTCGCCGCCTCGACGACGCGCCGCAGGACCTGTGGCAGATCCAGCTCCCGGCCGACCGCGAGGACCGCCTCCAGCAGGCCGTGCACCCGGTCCCTGGTGCCGCGCATCGCGTCGATGCGCATCTGGAGTTCCTCAAGCAGCGCGTCCAAGCGCAGTCCTGGCAACCGCTGTTCGTCGCCGTCCGCCACCATGGTGCCTCGTTCCCTCCCAGCGGGCCGGTCCGCGAGCCTACCGGCCTCCCTGGTCGGCGGGCCACGCCGGCTGGCCTCGCGGCCGGGAGCGCGAGAGGATCCGCCGGAGGGGGCACCGCACCGGGGAAGGAACCGACCAGATCATGCGAAGCACCGTGGCCGAGGCGCCGAGGGGAACGATCCGATGAGCGACACCGGGCCCGAGGTCCTGCTCCGGGTGGACGGCCGGGCGGGTGTGATCACGCTCAACCGGCCGCGCGCGATCAACGCGCTCTCGCACGCCATGGTGCGCGCCGTCGACGCCGCGCTCCGCGACTGGGAGCGCGATCCGGCCGTGCGGACCGTGGTCGTCGAGGGCGCCGGCGAACGGGGGCTCTGCGCGGGCGGCGACATCCGCGCCATCCACGACGACGCCCGCGCCGGCACCGGCGCGGCCCGCGACTTCTGGTACGACGAGTACCGGCTGAACGCCCGCGTCGCCCGGTTCCCCAAGCCGTATGTGGCGCTGATGGACGGCATCGTCATGGGCGGCGGCGTCGGCGTCTCCGCGCATGGGAGCGTCCGGATCGTCACGGAGCGCTCCCGGGTGGCGATGCCGGAGACCGGCATCGGGTTCGTCCCCGATGTCGGCGGCACCCAGCTGTTGGCGCGCGCCCCGGGCGAGTTGGGCACCCATCTGGGGCTCACCGGCGAGTCGATGACCGCCTCGGACGCGCTGGCCTGCGGGTTCGCCGACCACTTCGTCCCCTCGGCCGCGCTGCCCGAACTGCTGCGGGACCTCGCGCGGCTGCCGGCCGAGGACGCCGTCGCCCGCCACGCGGCGCGGGCACCGGCCGGCACGCTGACCGCCTCGCGCGACTGGATCGACGCCGGCTATGCCGCCGACTCGGTCGAGGAGATCGTCGAACGGCTGCGCGCGGCGCCGGGCGAGGGCCCCCGGCGGGCCGCCGAGGCGCTGGGCACCCGTTCGCCGACCGCGCTCAAGGTCACCCTCGCCGCGCTGCGCCGCGCCCGTGGGCTCGGCACCCTGGAGGCCGTCCTCGCCCAGGAGTACCGGACGTCCTGCCACGCCCTGGAGACGGCCGATCTGGTCGAGGGCATCCGCGCCCAGGTCATCGACAAGGACCGGCGCCCGAGTTGGCGCCCGCCGACGCTGGCGGAGGTCACCCCCGCCGATGTGGCGCGGTTCTTCTCCCCGCTGGAGGGCCGCGAACTGCGCCTGCCGCCCCCGACGGGGGCCGTGGGCTGAGCGCGAGCGCGACCGGCGCTCCGGGTCCGTCGGCCACCTGGGGGGTGGTGCAGAGGAACACCAACGCGGCGTGCCGCCAGGCGAGATCGCCTTCCAGATCGATGTTCTCCAGCACGTTCCGCGGATCGCCGACCGGGCCCCGGCAGCGGCCCCACGCCAACAGGGTGTCGCCATCGGCGCGGTAGTCGGTGGTGAAGCACCTTTCGCCGTCGCCCTGCGGCTCCTGGGCGCCGTCGGCGAGGGCGAACCGCGGGCCGCCCTCGCCGGGTGCGCCTCGTTCCCTGGTCGCGCGGATGGTGCGACCGGGCGCTTTCCTCAGGCGTTCCTCTCCGCCGCCGTCAGCCGTCGGGCGGTGGTCAGCGGCGTCAGGAGGAGGTCGGGGAACCAGGGGCGGAGCACCTCGGGGAGGGCGACGGTGCCGTCCTCGCGCTGGTGTTGTTCGAGGAGTGCGGGCATCAGCCGGCTGGTGGCGAGGCCGGAGGCGTTCAGGGTGTGGACGAACGCCGACCTGCCGTGGCGGGGCCGGTAGCGGATGTTGCCGCGCCGCGCCTGGTAGTCACGGGCGTTGGACACCGAGCTGACCTCCACATGGCCGCCGACGCTGGGCAGCAGGACCTCGATGTCGAGGGTCCTGGCCATGGCGGCGCTGGTGTCCTCGGCGGCGAGTCGGGTGACCCGGTAGGTCAACCCCAGGTCGGCGACGAGGCGTTCGGCCTTGGCCAGCAGCTCGTCGTGGGCCTCGTCCGACCGCTCGGGGTGCGCGAACTGGAACATCTCGACCTTGTTGAACTGGTGCCCGCGCAGCGTGCCCCGCTCGGTGGAGCGGTAGCCGCCGATCTCCTTGCGGTAGCAGGGCGAGTAGGCGAAGTACCGCAGGGGCAGCTCGGCCTCCGGCAGGGTCTCGTCCCGGTGGAGGTTGACCAGGGCCGTCTCCGAGGTGGGCAGCAGGAACCGCTCGGGGCCCGTTTCGCCCCGCTCCACCGCGAAGACCTCGTCGGCGAACTTGGGGAACTGGCCGGCGGCGTAGCCCGCCTCGTGGGTCAGGATGTGCGGCGGCAGGACGAACCGGTAGCCGTCGCTCAGATGGGCGGCGACGAAGTAGTTGAGCAGCGCCCATTCGAGGCGGGCCCCGTCGCCGCCGTACACCCAGAAGCCGCTGCCGCCGAGCTTGGTGCCGCGCTGGTAGTCGACGAGGTCGAGCGACCGCGCCAACGTCACGTGGTCCTTCGCGGGGAACGGGAGGTCGGCCGGTTCGCCGACGGTCCTGAGGACCTCGTTCCGCTCCTTGCCGCCGGCGGGCACATCCTCGTCGGGGAGGTTGGGCAGCGGGTCGAGGAACTCCCGGCACTCCCGCTCCAGCTCCGTGAGGCGGCTCTCCCGCTCGGTCAGGAGTGCGGCCAACTCCTTGGCCCTGGCCTGGAGTTCCTCGGCGCCCTCGCCCGCCCGCCGGGCGCCGGCCACCTCGGCCGAGATCCGCTTGCGGTCGGCCCGCAGCCGCTCGGTCTCGGTCCTGGTATTCCGCCGCTCCTGGTCCAGGGCGAGGAAGGCCGAGAGATCGACCCGGACCCCTCGCTTCGCCAGGGCCCTTCGTACTCGCTCGGTGTCCGCACGGATCACGGTGACTTCCAACATCGCCGCCCCGTCCCCTCTCGCTCGTCCGCCAACTCGGAAGGTTCCCTTGTGGACGCGGGCGAGCAGGGGGCTCGCGGTGCCACCGCGCTTCACCGCCGCGCGGGACGGCGGACTCGTTCGGCCCGGTGACGGGGGCTGGCCGGCGGGGCATGGGGCGCGAACGGCGCCTTTCCTCCCCGCACTCGGGAGGGGATTCGCCTCGGGCGCGAGACCGCCTTCTCAGCTGCCGGCGGCTCTCTGGACTCGCGCGATCCCGTGGTTACTCGTCTCCGTCATCGCGTTGCGCGCAGCGTAGACGAGGCCTCAGGCGCGGGGCAAACACATTGGCCAGGACGCCGTCGGGCACCCGTCAGCCGCCCCTCGTCGAGGTCAGGGCGAGGGCCTCATAGCCCCAGCCGAGGGCGACGCCCCGGTCGAACCGCCAGCCGGCGGCCTCCGCCAGCGCTCTGACCGCGGCGGGGGAGCGCGGCGGTGCTCCGGTCAGCGCCATCCGCAGCACCCCCTGGTCGGCCGCGCCCTGCCCGAGCTCGTCGGGCCGCAGCGACTCCACGACCAGCAGCGTGTCCGCCACGGCGCGCAGCGACGCCAGCGCCGCCACCGCCTCCTCGTCGGTGCGGGGGCCGAGCGCGAGCGCCGAGACGGCGAGGTCGGCGGGGACCCGTCCGGCGACGAAGCCGATCCCGTGCGACCGCACCCGGGGCCGCAGCACGCCCAGGGCGGTCCCTGACCCCGTCACCGTCAGCCGGGCGGTGACGCCACGGTCGCGCAGCACGTCGGCGACCACGGCGGCCCCGGGGCCGCTGAGGGCGATGTGCCCGGCCGTGGCCACGGCGGGCTCGGCCGCCAGCGCGTCGAGGACGAAGCCGAGCGCCTCGCCCCGCTCGACGAACTCCCCGTAGATCTCCGGGTCCTGGGCGGCGGCCTCCCAGGCGGTGGCGCCATGGGACCTCGCCCAGCCCGAGGCGCCGTGTCTGAGCGTGTCGTCGAGCGCGGCCAGGGAGAGCAGCACCTCGGCGTCGAAGCCGTCGAAGCCCTCGCGGGCGTGCTCGTCGTTGACCAGCTCCGCGCCGGCCGTCCCCAACGCCACCGAGTCCGCCGTCAGTTCGACGATGTCCCGGGCGGCCAGCACGGCCAGCAGCGGGCCAAGGCCGGCCGGGGCGACGCCGGCCCGTGCGGCGAGTTCGGGGAGCGGCAGGCGCCCGGCGCCGGCGAGCGTGTCGAGCACGGAGAGGCGCAGCGCGGCGCGGACGGCGAACCAGGCGACGGTGGCCGAGCCCAACTCCGGTACCCCGGGCGGGCCGCCGGGGCCCGCCCGGGGTTCGGGCGCGCTCTCGTGCCAGTAGCCGGTGACGGAGATCCGGGCGCGGTCGAGGCCGCGTTCGTTGCGCAGGTGGCGCCGGACCGGGAGCAGCGCGCGGCTCTCGCCGGCGCCCCACACATAGCCGGCGCCCTCCCGCCACGGGTGGTCGCGGATCAGCCGCAGGGGCGTGCCCTGGTCGTGCTCCGGGTCCTCGATCCAGTGCACCCGGTCGCCCGGCCTGGTGGGGAGGTCGACGCGGGCGGCGGGGTCGCCGATGGTCAGGTAGACGTCCGCCGGGGCCGTGGTCGGGCGTTCCTCCAGGAAGCGGGCGACGGCCGGCAGCGCCGTCTCGTCGCCGAGCAGGACGATCCAGTCCAGCCCGGCGGGGAGGACGGTGGAGGACTTGGGGCCGACGATCCACACCGCGTCGCCCGGGCGGGCGCGGCGCGCCCAGCCGGCGGCCGGCCCCTGGTGGCCGAGGACGAAGTCCAGGTCGAGTTCGCGGGCTTCGGCGCGCACCGCGCGCGGGGTGTAGTCGCGGGTCAGCCGGTTCTCGGCGCGCGGCCACTCGATGCCGTGCGGGAGTTGGACGGGCAGCGCGTCCTCGATCCGGCCGCCGTCCGCGAAGATGATCTTGACATGGTCGTCGAACGCCGGTGAGGCGAAGGCCGGTTGGGCACGGCCGGCCGCCCGGAAGCCGTCGAGTTGCTCTCCCGTCAGGGTCACGCGGACCGTCCTGGCGTTGACCGTCGCGGTCCGCGCGACCTCCAGCCGGCGCAGCACCAGGGGATGCGTTCTGAGGGTGGGTGCCGTCATGTCAGCCGAACATCTCCTCGATGATGTCGAGCAGCGCCAGGGACTCGTCGTAGTCGGGGCGCACCGTCCAGTAGGGCAGGTCATGGGCGTCGCCCGACTGGAAGGACGGGAGGGACGCGTAGGCCGGGTGCTCGGCGAGCGTCGCGACGTCCGTGGTGTCCCCGTTGAACCCGGTGACGAAGACCGTCGGCTGGGTGAGGGTGGCGGCGATCTCCTCGGTGGCCAGGGTGAACATGTCCCCGCCGGCGGTGTAGGGCTCGAAGTCGCCCTCGGCGAAGACCGGCGCCGCCTCGATCCCGACCGCGGCCAGGTCGGCGGGCAGCCCCTGGTCCTCGATCAGCACATAGGGCGTGTTGTCGGCGGTGATGGAGAGATAGGCGGCGGGCCCCGGCGGGGTGATCGCCTCGCGCACCCGCGCCACCCGCTCCTCGTGCAGGGTGAGCAGCCGCTGGTACTCGTCGGGCCGGTCGAAGACCTCGTCCGCGAGGAACGAGAACTGCTGCCGCCAGTTGTCCAGTTCGCCGCCGACCAGCACGGTGGGCGCGATATCGGTCAGCTCGTCGTAGACCTGCTCGGCCTGCGTCAGCGGGAAGCCGATGCCGCCGCCGACGATCAGATCGGGGTCGGCCGCCAGGACGGACTCCAGATCGAACCCGTCGACGGACCAGGGCAGGAAGGTCGTTCCGGCGGCCTCGGCCTCCGCCGCCCAGAACTCGGAGAAGGCGCCCTCGTCCTGGTCGGCGTCCTCCGGAGTGATCGCGGTCACCGGGACGTCGAGGTGGTACAGATAGCCGGCGAGCGCGTGGTTCAGCACGACCACGCGCCGCGGGTCCGCCGGCACCTCGACGTCGCCGTAGTCGGTGGAGACGGTGCGCGTCGCGGAGTCGGACGCGCTCCCGTCGTCCCCCTCGTCGGAGGCGGAACAGCCGGCCAGCGCCAGGATGGCGAGGGTGGCGACCACGACCGGGCCGATGGGTCGGAGGGCGGACTTCATGGCTACCTCGAAGGACGAAAGCGGGTTAAACGGGATAAGCAGGATATGACTGCCACGCACAAGTGAGGTTAGGCTAACCTCGCTTCGGCCGGCGGAACCGGCCCGAACCTGACACCCGCCCTTCCGCATCTGACGTCTTCCGCCCCGAGGAGGAGAAGCCCGGTGACCGTCTCTCCCCTGGCCGCCGTCGTGCCGCACCACGCCATCCGGTTCCTCGGCCACGACACCCACGAGCACGAGGTCCCCCACCTCGTCCATGTGGTGAGCGGCACGGCCGAACTCGTCGCCGACGGGCGCCGCTTCCCGCTGCGGACGCAGGAGAGCGCCTGGCTCGCCCCGTTCGTCGCGCACGCCGTGCGGGTCTCCGAGGGGGGCCTCGTCCTGGGGCCCCTGCTCGAACCGTCCGCCGCGCCGCCGAGCCCCGTCCGGCACCTGCGTCAACTGCCGGCCGTGACGAGGGTGATGACCGCGATCCTGGGCGCCGCGCCCGCCACGGAGCCGGAGATCGCACCGTTCCGCCGCGCGCTGGGCGACGTGCTGCGCAGCCAACTCCCCCAGTACCTCGACGTGGTCGAACCCCGGCACCCCGTGGCCCGGGCCATCGCCCGCGACGCCAGGCGGACCAGGGACACCCTCGACCAGCTGGCCCACCGGCACCACATGAGCGCGCGCCAGGTGCAGCGGCTCTTCCTCGCCGAGACCGGCCTGGCGTTCGCCCGCTGGCGCACCCGCGCCCGTCTCAACACCGCGATCCGCGAACTGCTCGCCGGCGCCCCCGCCGCCCGCGCCGCCGAGCGGGCGGGCTACGCCACCCGCTCGGGGCTGCTGCGCGCGCTGGCCCGCGAATGCGGCATCGCCACCGAGGACCTGCACGGCGACCTCCGCGAGGCGCTGCTGGACACGGTCGCGTAGTAACGGACAGCCCATGGACGCCAGCACCGCCACCCGCCCCGTCGTGGGCACCGAGACCGCCGCCCGCCGGGCGACCAGGCCGCTCGCCCTCCTGGGCGCGGTGGCGCTGCTGCTCGTCGCCGTCGTCGCCAGCGTCATGGTCGGCTCGACGCGGGTGCCGCTCAGCTCGGTGCTCAGCGCGCTGGGCGGACACGACGGCTCCCCCGAGCACATCGCGATCCACGATCTCCGGGTGCCCCGCACCGCGCTCGGCGTCCTCGTCGGCGCCTCGCTCGCCGTCTCCGGGGCGCTGACGCAGGGGCTGACGCGCAACCCCCTCGCCGATCCCGGGCTGTTGGGGGTCAACGCCGGCGCCGGCTTCGCCGTGTCGCTGGCCGTCGCGTTCCTCGGCGTCACCCGCGTCGAGCAGTACCTCGGCTTCGCCTTCGCCGGCGCCGTCGCCGCCAGCGTCGCGGTCTATGTGATCGCCTCCCAGGGCCGGGGCAGCCCCACACCGCTGCGGCTGACCCTGGTGGGCCTGGCCCTTGGCGCCGTCCTCCTCGGCCTCTCCCGGACCCTCGCGCTGCTGGACGTGGCGACGTTCGACCGGATGCGGTTCTGGGACGCCGGCACCATCGCCGACCGTCCCGCCGGCACCATCGGCGCCATCGCGCCCTGGGTCGGCATCGGCCTGCTGCTCGCCTTCGTCTGCGCCCGGCCGCTCAACGCGCTGTCGCTCGGCGACCAGTTGGCCCGCGCGGTCGGGGTACGGGTGGGCCTGGCGCGGCTCGGCGTGGTCGTGGCGGTGACGCTGCTCTGCGGCTCGGCCACCGCCGCCGCCGGGCCGCTGGCGTTCGTCGGGCTGATGGTGCCGCATCTGGTGCGGTGGGTCACCGGGCCCGACTACCGCTGGATCGTGCCGATATGCCTGTTCGTGGGGCCGGCGCTGCTGCTCTTCGCCGATGTGCTGGGCCGGGTCATGGTGGGTTCCGGCGAGTTGCAGGTCGGCGTGGTCGTGGCGCTGGTCGGCGCGCCGCTGCTGGTCGTGCTGGTCCACCTCCGCCGGGCGAGCGCGCTGTGACCGGGCAACTCGTGCTCAGACACGGCCGGTTCAGCACCCGCGTCGCCCGCAGGCCGGCCCTGGTCTGCCTCGCCCTCGGGGCGCTGACGGTCGCGCTCGCGGCGCTGGCGCTCACCCTCGGGCGGGCCCAGGTCACCCTCCCCGACATCGTGGCCGTCCTCAGCGGCCAGGAGCGGGGCATGCCGCGGAAGGTCGTCCTGGAGTGGCGGCTGCCGAGGATCGTCGCCGCCGTGGTCTTCGGCGCCGCGCTCGGCGTCAGCGGGGCCGTCTTCCAGTCGCTGACCCGCAACCCGCTGGGCAGCCCCGACATCATCGGCTTCAACTCGGGCGCCTACACCGGCGTGGTCGTCGCCATCCTGCTGGGCGCGACCGGCTACGCCGCCCTGGCCGCCGGCGCGCTGCTCGGCGGGGTCGCCACGGCGGCGCTGGTCTACACGCTGGCGTTCCGCAACGGGCTGGCCGGTTTCCGGTTCGTCATCGTGGGCATCGCCGTGGGCGCGTTCCTCTCGTCGCTCAACACCTGGTTCTCGGTGCGGGCGGAGGTGGACCTCGCGCTGCGCGCCGCCGTCTGGGGCGCCGGCTCGCTCGCCAGGGCCGACTGGACCGCCCTGGCGCTGGCCGGCGCCGGCGGGCTGGTCGTCCTCGCCTGCCTGCCGCTGGCGCAACGCTGGCTGCGGCACCTGGAGTTGGGGGACGCCACGGCGGCGGGCATCGGGGTGCCGGTCGAACGCGCCAAGGGCGCCCTGGTGCTCCTCGGCGTGGTGACCACCGCGCTGGTCACCGCGTCGGCTGGCCCGATCTCCTTTGTCGCGCTCGCCGCCCCGCATATCGCCCGCCGGCTCACCGGCCGGGGCGAGTCGGTCGATCTGCTCGGCTCCGCGCTGGTCGGAGCGCTGCTGCTGCTCGCCTCCGACGTCGCCGCCCAGCACGCCGTCCCCGGCGTGGTCCTCCCGGTCGGCGCGGTGACCGTCTGCTTCGGCGGCCTGTATCTGGTCTGGTTGCTCGTCGTGGAGTCACGGCGCTCGTGAACGTCCTGAAGGGAACCCGGTGAGCAGACTCTCGGCGAAGGAACTGCGGGTGGGCCACGGTGCGCGCGATGTGCTCACGGATCTCGACTTCGACGTCCCCGACGCCGAACTCACCGTGATCATCGGCCCCAACGCCTGCGGCAAGTCCACCCTGCTGCACGCGCTCTCCCGGCTGCACGCCGCGCGCGGCGGCAGCGTGCTGCTCGACGGCAAGGACATCCGCCGGTACGGAGCGAAGGAGGTGGCGCGCCGCGTCGGCCTGCTGCCCCAGTCGCCCCTCGCGCCCGACGGCATCACCGTCCACGATCTGGTCTCCCGGGGCCGCTACCCGCACCAGGGGGTGCTGCGCAGCTGGTCGGACGAGGACGCGGCGGCGGTGGCCGACGCGCTGCGCGCCACCGGCGTGGCCGACCTCGCCCAGCGCCGCGTCGACCAGCTCTCCGGCGGCCAGCGGCAACGCGTCTGGATCGCGATGGCGGTGGCCCAGGAGACCCCGCTGCTGCTGCTCGACGAGCCCACCACCTATCTGGACATCGGCCACCAGGTCGAAGTGCTGCGGCTGATGCGGGAGTTGCGGAACACCGGGCGCACCGTGGTCGCCGTGCTGCACGAGATCAACCACGCCGCCCGCTACGCCACCCATCTGGTGGCCATGCACGAGGGACGCGTCATCGCGCGCGGCGACCCACGGGACATCGTCACCCCCGAGCTGATCGAGACGATGTTCGGCCTGCCGTCCCGCGTACTGATCGACGAGGTCACCGGCGCCCCCATCGTGGTCCCCGAGGAGACTCTCTGACCGCCGGACCTATTCGTTGGTCGCGCCAATCATTAAGTGCTACGGTTCCCGGCACCACCACATCGTTGGCGAGACCAACGATGCCGGAACTCCCCCTGGAGCCACGCCATGATCACGCCGTTCCGTATCGCCGTCCCCCAGGCCGACCTCGACGACCTCGACGACCGCCTCGCCCGCACCCGGTGGCCCAACGAGATCGACGGCGCCGGCTGGGACTACGGCTTCCCGCTGGCCCGCCTCACGGAGCTGGCCGAGCACTGGCGCACCGACTACGACTGGCGCGCCCACGAGGCGCGGCTCAATGAACTCCCCCACCACACCACCGAGATCGACGGCCAGAACATCCACTTCGTGCATGTCCGATCCGCCGACCCGGACGCCATGGCGCTGATCCTCACCCATGGCTGGCCAGGATCGTTCCTGGAGTTCCTCGATGTGATCGAGCCGCTCGCGCGCGACTTCCACCTGGTGATCCCGTCCCTCCCCGGCTACGGCTTCTCCGGGCCGACCCGGGAACGCGGCTGGGACGTCGACCGGATCGCCCGCGCCTGGGCCGAGTTGATGAGCGTCCTCGGCTACGAGCGCTTCGGCGCCCAGGGCGGCGACTTCGGCTCGGGCGTCTCCATGGCGCTCGGCGCGGTGGCCCCGGACCGGGTCATCGGCGTCCATGTCAACTACCTACCGACCCGCCCCGACCCGGACGCGGACGTCGAACTCTCCGCGACGGACGAGGCCCGGCTGGCCAAGGTCGGCGCGCTGATGGCGAACCGCCCCCCGTACCAGGCCCTCCAGGCCGCCACCCCCCAGACCGTCGGCTACGCCCTCAACGACTCACCGGTCGGCCAACTGGCCTGGATCGCCGAACGCTTCGCGCACTGGACGGGCCCCGGCACGGAGATCAGCGACGAGCGGATCCTCACCAACGTGTCCCTGTACTGGCTCACCGCCACCGCCGCCTCCTCCGCGCGCCTGCACCGCGAAACGCGACGCGCCACCGCGCCCTGCCCCGTCCCCCTCGGCGTGGCGGTCTTCGCCCACGACATCACCCAGTCGGTGCGACCGCTCGTCGAGCGGCTCTACGACGTCCGCCACTGGTCGGAGTTCGACCGGGGCGGCCACTTCGCCGCGATGGAGGTCCCCGACCTCCTCGCCCGGGACATCCGCGACTTCTTCGCCACCCTCACGCCGTAGAGCCGATGGTGCCGGCCCAGACGGGGTTGTCGAAGTCCATGCCCTCGTAGAAGCGCATCGTCTCGACGGTGATGTCGGCGCCGTACGCCCCGACGTCGAACGAGACATGCTCGATGTGATCACGCGTCTGCCCGGGTGCCAGCCGCCCTTCGAGGAACTCGTCACCGTCCAGGAAGAGCGAGTCGGCCTCGCCGCCGGTGGTGGCCCCGCGGACGAAGAAGGCGAACTCGGCGAGGTCGAGCGGGACGTCGCCCTCGTTGTGGATGGCCACCTCGACCGCGACGGGCGTGTGCCCCTCCGTCAGGAACTCGACGTCGAACTCGCTGAGTTGGTCGAGCGGCACCTCCGTGACACCGGCGACGGTGACGCTCGTGTCGTCGTTCCAGTTGTGGGTGTCGCCAAAGGCGAGGTCGCCGGGGAGCGAGGCCCCGCCCGGCTCCTCGCCGTCGTCATCGTCGGTGGCGGGTTCGTCTGTGTCCGCCGGCTCGTCGGTGGGTGCCTCGTCGGCGGGCTGGTCACTGGAGTCGACCGCCCTGGTGGGTTCGGCGTCGTCGTCGCCGCACCCGGTCAGAGCGAGCAGGGTGGCGGTGACGGCGGCGATGCCCAGGGCGCGGGTGTGCTTTCTCATGATCAAAGCATTTCGCACGTGACGTAGACGTGTGGCCCAAGTGATCATTTTGTGATGCCGCGGGCACGCGGCGACGTCCGCGCCGTCGCGCGGTCCGTCGTGAGGAGGCCCGTCGTGAGGAGGAACTGCGCGGCGACGTAGGTGGACATGACCCAGAAGTCCGAGGCGGGGAGCTGGGGCCACTCCGCGATGTCCGTGGCGATCAGGGTGTCGGAGAGCAGGAACAGCGCGCCGCCCGCGGCGGTGCGGGGGCCGAGGGAGCCGGCGCGGTAGGCCATGGCGGCCAGCAGCAGGGAGTACGCGGCGACGGGGACGCGGAGTTCGGCGGGCAGGTCGGGCCAGAGCAGGGCGACGGCGACGACCAGCACCACCGCGTAGCCGGGGCCGAGGAGCGCGGGCGCGCGGGCGCGGCCGAAGAGCGTCAGATAGCAGACATGGCCGGCGGCGAAGGAGCCCATGCCGACCAGGAACGCCCAGTCGGCGTCGGGGAGCAGGAAGACATCGCCGCCCCAGCCGAACAGCAGCGCGAGAACGAGGAGTCGGGGGGCGCCACGGCTGGCCGCGTAGGCGGCGAGCAGCGGCATCAGAAGCGGTTTGGCGATGACGTGGGCGAGGTCGGCGCCCACGAGCACCGCGGCCAGGTCCACCCCCGCGACCAGCAGGAACGCGCCGAGCAGCACCCGGGAGGGGCCGGCGGCCATCACGCGGCACGCCCGGGGGTGACGCGCTCGGGGGTGACGCGCTCGGGACGCGGCTGCCAGCCGGGCCCGCGGAACACCCGCCCGGCGCGCTCGCGCCAACCGGTCGCGGCCCGGACGTCGCGGGCGATGGCCGCGTACTCGTGGGTGGCCACGCGCAGCGGGTTGTGGGTGTCGATGTTCTTGGTGAGGCCGAAGACGGGCCGCTCGGTCTCCCCGGCCCAGGAGCCGAACGCGCGGTCCCAGACGATGAGGATGCCGCCGAAGTTCCGGTCCAGGTAGTCGCCCTGGGAGGCGTGGTGCACCCGGTGGTGCGAGGGCGTGTTGAGGAGGTACTCGACCGGGCGGGGCAGCTTGTCGACGCGCTCGGTGTGGATCCAGAACTGGTACACCAGGTTGACCGAGGAGCAGAACGCGACGGCCGCCGGATGCACCCCGAGGGCGATCATCGGCAGATAGAACGGCCAGGAGGTCCAACTCGTCCACGGCTGCCGCAGCGCGGTGGTGAGGTTGAACTTCCGGCTGCTGTGGTGGACCACATGGCAGGCCCACAGGATGCGGATGACATGGTGCCCCCGGTGGCTCCAGTAGTAGAGGAAGTCCTGCGCCAGCAGCATCAGCGGGATCGTCCACCACTCCAACGGGACCCGGAGCGGCGTCAGTTCGTGGACGGCCGTGTAGATCGCGACGATCGGGATCTTCCACAGCAGGTCGAAGACCAGACTGCCGATGCCCATGCTGAGACTGGTGGTGGCGTCCTTGGTCTCGTACCCGGCCTTGTCCTCGTCCGGATGGATGCGATAGCTGACCATCTCCACGACGGTCAGCAGCACGAACGCGGGTATGGACCACAGCACGACATCGGGCAGGTTCGGCATGTGACGACCGTAGAGCGGGGGCCGGGGCCCGGCTAGACGCTGTTACCACCAAGTAACGGGCCACAAAGCGTCCAGCCGGGGCCAAACCTTGTCACTTTCCCACAAGTGATGTCGCAACTACCGGTCCTGGGCCGCGCTCTCCCCTGTCGTCGTCGCCGGCGTGGCGCCCTGGATGGTGAGTTCGTAGGGGAACGGGTCGCCGACCTCGACCTGCCCGGCCGGGTAGTCGCGGTGCTGCGAGGGGGTGGCGGCGACGGTGAGGATCAGGGACGTCTCGCCGTCCCGCAGGCCGAACTCGGCCGTCTGGCCGGGGGCGAAGGTGTCGCTGTAGCGGACGGAGAAGTCGGGCGACACGGCGGCGAGCCGGAACCGCCAGTCGGCGCCGGCGAGTTCGGACGCCCCCCGCAGCTGGACGGACACCTGGTCGCCGTCCGGGTCGAGCTCGACGATGTTGTGCCCGTACTGGTGCGGGGCGTCGCTGTCGGCGATCCGGTACGCGTCGCCGCCGAGGCCCACCAGCGGGTCGGTGTGCAGGGGGCGGTAGCTCTCCCCGCCGCGCCAGAGGTCGCTCCGGATCGCGGCACCGTCGGCGAAGTCGTAGACGACCTGCCGCGAGGTGAACTCCGCGATCAGCTCGGCGAACTCCTGGTGGTCGAGTCCGAGGACGCGCTTGATGGTGTCGATCGGATGCTCACCCTGCTCGGCCTCGTACCAGAACTGGTCGATCACCTCGGGTCCGTAGAGGTCCCGGATGGTGTTGAACAGCATCCAGTCGCCGTAGTAGGTCTCCTGGGACAGCCAGCGCCGATGCTGGCGGTCGACGAGGTAGCCGGAGCCGACGACCACCTCGGGGCGCTTCATGCGGGCCATGTAGTTGGCGTGCGCCTCCCAGACCGGCCCGGCCACCGGGTTGCCCGCGCCCCAACCGCCGCCGTGTCCCGCCGCGATGTTGAGGTCGACGGCGTAGATCTGGAGCACGTGGTTGAACTCGTGCGACTCGACCCAGTCGTCCCAGATCTTGTCGTACGGCAGACACATGTGGCCCAGGCCGATGTCGTCCCCGCCGGCCCAGTTGGCCGGCGGCAGGAAGTCGCCCGACCAGGTCCCGCACAGGTGCAGGTTGATCCGGTACTGGGACCCGACCTCGTGCTCGGCCGGATCGACGAACCCGACCTCGTCCACATAGAACGCGTAGATCTCGTCCATGTGGTCCGCGACCCACTGCGGGTAGTTGTCGATGCCCCGGTTCTCCCGGCCCCAGGCCACCGCGTCGACCGCGTCGCCCCAGCGGACCGCGAAGTGCTCCGACTCGGCGACGTTCCCCGTCTCGGCGCCCGCGTCGACCATGAACCGCGGGACCCGGGTCTGCTTGTCGGCCAGCGCCTCCGGCTCCGAGGTCGCGCCGGCCGAGCCGGCGGGCGCCAGGAGCACGCCGGCGATGGCGAGCGCGGCACCGGCCACGAGGCCACGCCGCACGCCCCGGACACCGGACGTCCGTGGTTTCTCGAACATGGATCAGCCTTCCCGTCGCGAGGGGACCGGACCCGCCGTGACAGCGGGCCCGATGGCGGTACGGATCGGGAACGGCCCCGAAAGCCGGCACCCGCTCCCGCACCCCAGTCGCCACCACCAGGATCGAACGTTGCCGTCGAACGCCCGACTTCGCCGGTTCGGACACGTCCTTCAGTCGGCCCAGTGGACGACCCGGCGGTTGCCGCGCGAGGCGGGGTCGGTCGCGGCGAAGCCGCGCGCGGCCGGCCGGGACGGCGCGGTCGCGGCCCCAGGAGCGGATCTCCTCGATCTGTTCGGGGTTGGTCCGGCTGAGCGGGGCGGTGTTGGCGAAGACGTCCTCCACGAACGAAGGGCGCAGGTTCTCCGCGCCGCCGCCCAGAAAGACCTCGGCGCCGACCTCGTGCAGGGCCGACTCGATGTCGGAGCCGGCGAACCCCTCCGAGAGGTCGACCAGCCGGGCGACCCGCTCGGGGTCGGGCTCCGCCTTGACATAGCGGCGGTAGTAGAGCTCGATGATCTCCGCGCGGTCCCCCTCGTCCGGCAGGTCCACGAAGAACAGCTCGTCGAACCGCCCCTTGCGGAGCACCTCGGGCGGCAGAGCGCGCGCGTCGTTGGCGGTGGCCACCACGAACGCCCGGGAGGTGGACTCCTGGAGCCAGAACAGGAAGTGGCCGAGGACCCGCTGGCTGGCGCCGGTGCCGTCGTGGGCCCCCGCCAGGCCCTTCTCGACCTCGTCGATCCACAGGACACACGGCGCGACCCGGTCCGCCGTGTCCAGCGCCTCCCGCATCCGGCCCTCCGACTCGCCGAGGTACTTGCCGTGGATGCTGGCCATGTCGAGCCGGTAGAGGGGCAGTCGCCACTCGGCGGCGATGGCCTTGGCCGACAGCGACTTGCCGCACCCTGGCACGCCGACGAGCAGCGCCCCGCGTGGCGGGTGGAGCCCGGTGCCGCGCAGGTCGGCGTGCATCAGCTCGCGCTTCCGCCGCAGCCAGGTGCGGAGGTTGCCGAGCCCACCGATCTGGTGATCGGTGTCCTGGAGCTGGATGCGTTCCAGGCCGGAGAGATCGCTGAAGATGTGGTCCTTGTGGCGGGCGACGGCGAGGACGTCGTCCTTGTCGACCGACCCCTTGGAGAGGATGGTGGCGATGAGGTTGGTGGCCTCCGCCTCGGTCACCCCCCGGAGGAACTCGGCGGCGCGGCGCCGGTCCTGCTCGTCCCACGCGATGGGGACGATCCCCTCGTGATCGTCGAGGAGGCCACGGAGCGTCCGGTACATCTCCTCGGCGTCCGGCAGGTCGAGCGACACGCTCATGCCGAGCCGCTGGAGGCCGCTCCAGATCGGCTTGTCCGTGACCAGCACGATGGAGCCGGCGTTGGCGTCGGCGAGCCGGGCCAACTCGGCGACATGCCGGGTGAACTGGGTGTCGGCGTCCAGATCGTCCGGGTCGACCAGGACCAGCGTGGCCTGCGGACGGTTGATGAACTGTGCGGCGGCGAACTCCATGGCGCCGGTCAGCGACCTGTCGTCCTGCACCGTCACCTGGGAGCGCAGATCGCGCAGCCCGGTGGCCCTGGTGTAGATCCAGAACGGCATCGCGGCGCGGCGGCTGTCGGTGGCGACCTCGCGCACCAGCCGCAGCGCCCGCCGCTGCTCGATGGTGCGCACGCCGATGACCGGCACCCTCGCGTTGAGGAAGCTGTCCAGATCGCGCCGCGTGTCGGCGTAGTTGGTCATCGTGGCCTTCGTTCCTGCGTCATGTGCGGCCCCCGGACGGAGGGCGCCCGGAATCCGCCCGGCAACCGCCCAACTGCGGTCGGGACGCGGGAGGTTCGGCTGCCAGACTGCCGACCATGAACACGGTGTACGCCCTCCTCGTCGGCATCGACGACTACGCGGCCCACCACGGGCGTTCCCTGCGTGGCTGCCTCAACGACGTGGCGGCGGTGGAGGACTGGCTGCGCGGACGGGTGGGCGACCGGCTGCGGCTGAGGGTGCTGCGCGACGGCGAGGCCACCGCGTCGGCGATCGCCGACGGGATCACCCGCCATCTGGGCCGCTCCCGGGCGGGGGACAGCGCGCTGTTCTGGTTCTCCGGGCACGGCACCAGGTTCCCCGCCGAGCGGCCCGAGGACGCGCGGAGGGAACCCACCGGCTGGTACCAGGCGCTCGCCTGTGCCGATGGCCCCCTGGTCGACCGGCGACTCGGCGCGCTGCTCGACTCGGTCGCCGCCGGTGGCGGGCACCCGGTCGCCGTGCTCGACTGCTGCTACTCCGGCGGCGGGACACGCGAGGGCGGACGCGTCGCCCGTTTCCTGCCGCCGGCGTCCGACCGGCCCCCCGCGCGGGACCTCGTCCCCACCACGGAGCAGGGAACGCCAGGACGGCCGCGCCATGTGCTGCTCGCCGCGAGCCGCCTCGACCAGCTCGCCCTTGAGGACACGGTGGGCGGCAGGACCCATGGCCTGTTCACCCGTGCCCTGCTCGGGGTGCTCGGCTCCGGTGCCGACCGGAACGCCAGCTGCCGCGAGGTGCTGGCCGCCGCCCATGCCCGGGTGCGGATCGCCACCGAGGCCCAACATCCGGTGCTGCACCCGCTGGAGCCCGGCGGCCCCGCTGACCGGCCCTTCCTCGGCCCGGCCCCGGCCGAACCCCCGGCTCCGCACCTGCTGCGGTCCGGACGGGACGGCTGGGAGGTGGACTGCGGTGCGGTGCACGGGCTGCGTCCCGGCGCCCTCCCGGGGACGCCGGCCGGCATCGAGTTCACGGCGGCGGGCCCTTCGAGGGGCGGGACCGTGCGGGCCGCCGAGATCCGGCGGGACCACACCCTGGTCCTGCCCGACGGCTGGTCACCCGACCCGGAGCGCACCTACCCGGTGACCCTCTCCGCGCTCGAACTGCCGCCGGCCACCGTCACGTTGGAGGCGGCGGGGCCGGGGCCCACCGGCCTGCTGGAGGAAGCGCTGCGCACCGCGGGGCCCGGCGGCGGCCCGTCCCCACTGCTGCGCCGTCCGACGCCGGGGGAGCGGACGGCCGGGCCGCTGCGGCTCCGCGTTCTGGCCACCGCGGGGCGCGCCGAGATCCTGGGCCGCGACGGCGGCGCCCTGGTGGCACCGCTGCCGCTGCGCGGTCCGGCGGACGCGCGCCGGGTCGTCTCCTGCCTGACGCATCTGGCGCGCTGGCACCAGATCCGCGAACTGGAGAACCCCACCGCCCTCCTCGGCTCGCCCGTCCGCGTCGACGTGGTGCCGGAGGGCGGCGAGGAGCCGCGTCCCGGCGACGGCGCACGGGAGTTGGTCTGCGCCTACACCAGGACGCCGACCGGCTGGCGGGCCCCGCGCGTCTCGATCCGGCTGCACAACCGCTCGCGCCGCACCCTCTGGTGCGCGCTCCTCAACCTCACGGACAGCTACCGCAGCCACTCGGTGCTCTTCCCCGGCGACTTCATCGGCCCCGGCCGCACCGGGCACGCCCTCGACGGGGACCCCGTGCAGCTGTCCCTGCCCCCCGGACGGCGGCCCGAGCCGGGGGCCGCCGTCCGCGACTGGTTGAAACTCATCGTGGCCGAAGGGGAGTTGAACACCGTCCCCTTCCATCTCGACGCCTGGGACCCGTCCACGGGAGCGCACCGGGCCGCCCAGGGGCCGGGCGCCGACGGGGTGTTGCGGCTGACGCCGCCGCGACGCGCGGAGCGCGATCTGGGGCCGGCCACGGGCGGAGCGGGGCCGGGCGATTGGACGACCTACACGCTGTCGCTGCGCACCGTCGTCCCGTGATCAGCGGCCGAGGTGGGTGAACCCGGCCCAGGCGGCGAGGTCGTGCGGGTCGCCGGCCACGGCCCGCTCGGCCAGCGCGGCCGGCATCGCCGGCGGGATCTCCCGCGCCGGGTCCAGCATCCACAGCTGCGCCCGGCGCAACGCGCGGCCCGGGGGCTCGCCCTCGCGGCGCAGGAACCAGTGGGTCATGAACATCAGCACCGAGGTGGCGTCGTCCGGCACCGGCCACAGCGAACCCACCACCGAGCGCGCCCCGGTGACCAGAAACGCCGTCGCCAGGGTGTACGCCTCGTTGTGGCCGCGCCCGGACACATGGCTGCGGCAGGCGGCCAACACCACGAGACCGACCCCGGCGGGGCCGGCGCCGTGTGCCTCGGTCAGCTCCTCGGCGGACAACTCGCCCCCGTCGAGCGAGAGACAGGCGCTGCGGCTGCCGCGTTCGGCGACCGTGCCATGGCAGGCGAGATGGAGCACGGCGCCCGCGCTCCCGGCGCCGCGCAGCCAGGTCAGCACCTCGCCCGGGGTGCCGGCACCGGCGGGGGCGCCGCCGGTGCGTCGGCCGAGGAAACGACCCGCCGGATAGAGGACCCGCTGCACCGCGTCGGCCTCCTCCCCCGCGTACCGCAGATCGCCGGTCGGATCGCCGACGACCAGCGCGGCCTCGCCTGGCGGCGCGTGGGACCTGCCCGCCACCTCGCACAGCAGCCGGGCGGAGGCGGCATACGAGATCTCGGCGATCTCGACCGCGTGGCGCCGGCCGCCGGCCACCTGCCCCCACGCCGCGTGCCAGGGCACCACGCCGAACGTGCCCATCGGGACCAGCACCAGCTTGGGCGGACGGCCGTCCGCCGCCTCCGGGCCGAGCGCCTCAAGCAGCGGATCCATGGCGGCGTACCAGGCCCAGGAGCAGAGCCGGTCGAGCTGCCGCCGGAACGAGGGCCCCGGCGGCGGCTCCGTCACCGGCCCCAGATCGCGCGTCGCCCCGCCGGCCGGGCCGTAGGCGCGCAGCGGCGCGGCATCCTCGCGCAGCAGCGGCAGCGGCAGCGAGCCGACCCGGCCCCGCGCGGTGACGATCACGGCGGCCCCGACCCCGCCGTCGCCCGAGGCCGGCATCAGATACACCAACGCGTCGGCCCCGGTGGCCAGGAGGGCGCGGGCGATCTCGTCGGGCTCCGGCGGATCGAGCAGCGCCTGGCGCGCCGACGACGTCCCGCCGCCCTCGGTGAGCACCTCGAACACCCGCCGCCTGAGGTCGCTGCCGGGACCCGAGTCGGTTTCGCCGGCGGCGTGCCACTCGTCGACCAGGTCGGGGCGGCCGGCCTCGGCCAGCGACTCGGGCACCGAGGCCGAGGTCAGCGCCGAGTGGAGCACCAGGCCACGGCAGGCGTCCAGCGCGCGGACGGCCTCCGCCGGCACGCCGTCGTCCAGGCACCAGGACGCCACATCGAGCGCGGAGGTGGTGGCCTGACGGGCGGCGTCGGCCGCGTGCTCGGTGCCCGCCTGGAGCAGCGTCGACCAGGCGAGACCGCGCAGTCCCGCCAGCCCGGTGGCGCGCGACCTCGGCCGGTCACCGGCCGCGTCCCGCACCCGGTAGAGCCCGCCGAGCGTCCCACTGGCAGCCGCCCACATCGGATGGGCCGGGCCGGCCGCCGCCCGAGCCGCCTCCTCCAGCAGCACGACGGCCCGCGCCAGCAACTCGGCACGACGGGAGGGCCGTTGCTCCAGGTGGGAGAGCGCGAAGCGGTTTATGCCCAGGGAGGTGATGTAGCGGAGCTGTGCGTCGCCGTCCTCGTCGGAGAGTTCGATGGCCTCCTCCAGCAGCCCGGCCGCCTCCATCAGGGCGTCCCGGTCGCGACGCTCCATCGCGTGTGCTGAGCGGATCGCCCCGGTGTTGCCGAGCATCGAGGCGCGGTAGGCGCGGGGGAACCTGGCGGCGCCGTGTCGTATCCCGGCCGCGGTTCCGCGGTCGGCGGGAGAAGAGCGTGGCGGGGCGCCGAGCGAGTCGGCGAGGTTGTCCCGTTGCGCGGTCAGGCCCTCAAGAGTGGCCACCAAATGGACACGGGCTGGGGCCGCTGCGGGCACCCTGGCGATCGACTCGGCCAACCGGTCGATGGCCGCGTCCACCGCGGGGAGATCGCCGCGGCGTACCGCGACCTCGCCCGCCATCACCGCGGCCTCGCAGGTGATCAACCCGTGCAGGTAGGCGTTCAGCCGGCCTTCGGCGAGCAGTTCGTCGGCCGCCCTGAGCCCGGCTTCGAGGTCGTCACTGCCGCCGAACCGCCGGCCGCGCCCCGCCGCCGCGTGCATCCCGAGGATGTGAACTCCGGGCCCCGAGGCGCGGAGTTCACGCGCCCGCTCCAGATGGTGCGCCACCTCGTCCGTCCGGGCCGCACCGCTCCCCAGCCCCTGACCGATCCGCACGAGGCCCGCCGCGACATGGGCCCGCCCCAGCCACGCGTCGTCCCTGCCCTGCGCGTGGACGGCGGCGTCGATCAGTGTTTGCCGCCGTTCCTCCACGACATGGGTGCCCTCGGGGTCGAGCAGGACAAGCCAGTTGAGCAGTTGGACCGCCCCCTCGGTCCGGTCGTCGCCGTCCTCGAACGAGGCCCACTCCGCATATGCCTGGTCGAACGCCGCCACCGCGCGCCGTACCTTGAACGCGAGATCCGTTGCGGTGGCCCACTTCTCGGCCCGCTCGCCGTAGTCGATGAAGACGCGGCCCTCGCGGTGGCTCGCCAGCATCCCGTCGAAGGCCGCTTTCACCTTGTCCTTGGGCGGGATCTCGGTGGAGTCCGCCGGGAGCAGGCCAAGCTTGACCTGCTCCCGCCGCGCCCACCCCAGGGCCAGCAGACTCACGTCCGTCAGATCCTGAGGTACCTCCGAAAGGGCCAACGCCCGTTCGGCGCCGGCCACCACGTCCGCGAGCCGGGCCGGGTCCTGGTCGTCCAGATAGCGCTGCTGCTGGAATGTGGCGAGCAGTACTCCCGGAAGCCAGCCGCGATCGCCGTCGTTCGCCTCGTCCCAGGTGTCCACCACGATCCGCAGCAGACCGAGCGCGCGTTCCCTGCCGGCCTCGTCGTCGTCGGCCGCCGCCCGCTCGTACAGCAGCCGGGCGAAGAGGTCGAGAAAGACCGCCGGGATGGTTGTCAACGCATCGGGTTCCGCGATGAGTTGCTCTATCTCGTGCACGGCGGGCAGCAACTGCCGAGGGTCCCTCCGGGACAGCGCCTCGTCCGCGCGCAGGTAGGCGCGGCGGATCCTGGCCTGTCCCAGCCACCAGGGCTCCTCGTCAAAGCCCGCCACATCCTCCAGCAGCTCGTCGAACTCCCGCCGCGCCGCCAGCAGATGCTCCGGCTCCGGGCTCCCCAGGCCGCGCAGCATCAGCGCCCGCGCGAACAGGAACCGGACGGTCGGCAGGTCGGCCCCTGGCGCCGGGGCCTCGACCAGCGCCCGGTAGTGGTCGGCGGCGGCGACGACGTCGGCCAGGTCGCCGGTGTGGTAGGCCCGCTCGTAGCGCAGATCGGCCAACTCGGCGCGGAGGGTGAGGACGGCGCCCTCGTCCTCGTCCTCCTCGGGGTCCGTCCACTCGGCCAGCGCCTCCTCCAGCGCCGGCCACGCCTCCTCGATCAGCGCGGCCCGGTCGTCCTCGTCCTCGGCCGCCTGGTAGCGCGCGGTGCGCACCAGGGCGAGTTGCAGCCGGCCGAACCGGGTCAACTCCGCGAAGTCGTCGCGCCCTTCGAGGCCCCGCAGCCCGGCCGTCAACATCTCCTGCGCACGCCCGACATGCTCGGCGTCGCCGGTCAGGTCGTAGCGGTGGAACAGGGCCCGGCCGAGCAGGATCAGCGCGTCGCCGTGCTCCTCCGCCGTGCCGACCGAGGCGGCACGCTCCAACATCTCCTCGGCCAACCGCAGATCGGGCTCGGCCCCCTCGTCCTCGTAGAGATACAGGCTCAGTTCGCCCACCGAATGCCAGGTGGCGGACAGCTCCTCCGCTCCGCCGTCGAACGTGCCGAGCCGGGCCAACAGCCGGTCGCGTTCGGCCCGTTGGTCCGGCTCCTCGTCGCTCACGCCGCTCCGTCGTTCGGCGGCACCGACGCCAGATAGCCGTCGAGGATGGCGTTCAGCCAGCCGATGCCGTCCCGGCTGTCCAGGTCGACCGGCGGGGTGTCGGCCTCGGTGAGCGTGCCGTCCGCGCACCGGTCGGCGAACAGGATCAGCGCCCGGTCCGCCGGCTCCCGCTTCGACGGCCAGAGAAAGCCCTGGACGTCGGCGCCGGCGCCGGCCCTGATCCAGTGCCCCCAGTCCCGGGTGTAGGGGTAGTCGGCGGCCTCCGCCTGCACCAGCCAGGAGTCCTGGCCGACGGCGGCCAGATCACGCCCGGACACCAACGGCACCACCCGCACCTCGTGGGCGAGCCGCAGCACGGAGATCCGCCGGCCGCGCACGGCGGCGCGCGGCAGCAGCCGAGGGCGGCCCGACCCGTCGAACGGGACGGAGCGCAGCAGCGTCTCGCAGACCGCGGCCTCCACCGAGAGCCCCGCGTACAGATAGCCGTAGGTGTCGCAGCGCGTGGCGTCGAACCGGCCACCGCCGTACAGGCAGTGCGCCGGCACCGGGTTGAACGCCGTGGCGGGGCGGGCGGCCGAGTGGACGCGGAACAGGGGCGTGCCGGCGGCGAGGACATGCCGGCGCGGCACACCGGGCAGGACGGCCGGCGGCGGGAACCTTCCCATGCGATTCAGTCTCCCTCCCACAGATGACGTGCGATCGCCGGCAGCGAACCACCGGACGCCCCGCCGACGAGCCGCGCCGGGAGCTCCCCGGCGAGCCAGGCGTTCGGCGACAGCCACCAGTCGGCGGCGCCCCAGGGATCGTGAGCGGCGTCCATCAGCGCGTTCACCTCGACGACCTCCGGCCAGGGGGCGCCGTCCGCCGCGAACTGGAAGGCGGGCAGCCGGAGTTCGCCGCCCGGGCCCGGCAGCCGCAGGAGCCCGGCGGCGTCCTCGGTGCCGCCTCGGCGCCGCAGCTCTTCGGCGGTCAGCGACTCGGCGGCGAGCAGCCGGTCGCGCACCGGGCCGAGGACGGGGCCGACCATCCGGTGGCCGTCCAGCAGCAGCACCGCCAGGTCGACGGCGGCGAAACCCGCCACCGGGACCTCCGTCGCCGGGCCGGCCCAGCGGCCTTCGGACGGGCCATCGAACCGTTCGGGCACCAGCCGGGCCAACGCGCGCGCCGCCGACTCGGCGGCCAGCGCCCGGCGCTCACTGCCCGCCGGCGCGCCGCGTAACTCCCCCAGCAGACGCCGGAGTCGCTCGTCGTCGGCGATCCGGTCCCGGATCTCGTCCCAGCCGGCGGCGGCAGCGGCGAGCACGCCGAACGGGTTCACCCGGCCACCGGCTCACCGGTGCGTGAGGTGACGTCGGACAGCACGGCGGACATGCCGATCAGCATCGCACCGCCCGTTCCGACCCCACAAGCGGGCGACGAGGGCGCGCGGGCCCCCCTGGGTGTCCTTCGCGGCGGCGGCGGGCCCCTGACCTCTTCGGCGGCGGCCCGGGGCGGCGGTTGACGTGGGGCCTACGATCGAGCTGTGAGCGACTCCCTGGACCTGGTGCAACTCCGCAGCTTCGTCGCGATCGCGGACTGCGGCGGGTTCGGCCGTGCCGCCGCCGCGCTGCATCTGAGCCAGCCGACCGTGAGCCAGCACGTCCGGCTGCTGGAGCGGCGGCTCGACGCCGAGCTGGTGCGCAGGGACGGGCGCCGCACCCGGTTCACGGACGCGGGCGAGCGGCTGCTGGTGGAGGCCAGGCGCATCCTGTCGGTGCACGATCAGGCGTTGGAGCGGCTGGACGCGTCCACGCAGTCGCGGATCGTGATCGGCTCGGCCGAGACGGCGGCCGAGCAGGTGCTGCCCGGGGTGCTCGGCGCGCTGCGCGCCGCCTATCCGCACCACGGGGTGCGCTTCCAGATCGACCGCTCCACCCAGATGACGGAGGCCGTGGCCCGGGGCGCCATCGATCTGGCTGTGATTCTGAGCACCACCCCCGACACCCCGGGACGCCCGGTTGGCTCCCTCCCGCTGGCCTGGTACGCGGCCCCGTCCTGGCAGCCGCCGGCGGGCCGGGAGCCCTGGCCGCTGGTCGCCTATGTCGAGCCCTGCGGGATGCGGCAGCGCGCGCTGCACGAGTTGGCCGAGGCCGGCCTGCCCGTCGATGTCACCGCCGAGTCGACCAGCCTCGAAGGGGTGATGGGCGCCGCGCGCGCCGGTCTTGGCGTCGCCGTACTCCCGTCCGCGGGGCGGCGGTTGGCCGGTCTGGTGCAGCGCACCGACCTGCCGGACCTCGGCCTGGCCGCGATCCATCTGACGGCCCGCCGGGGCCTTGACATCGATCTGGAGGCGGCGGCGCTGGCCGCCCTGGAACGCTTCTTCGCCGACCTGCGCGGCGTGCGCGAGGACGGTCGCGCCGAGGTCGGCGAGCGGCTGGGCCACGCCGGCGACTGACCGCCGCCGCCGATCGTTCCATCGCCGTTCCCGATCGTTTTCGATCGGACATCACTGTTGGACGGTTCTCGGCGCCCGTCCTAGGGTGTTGGTCATGACACGCAGCCAAGGACAAGCCGCCGGCCAGCCGCCGCTTGGCGGCGGGCTGCCCCGCGCGCTCTCCGTGCCGCGATGTCCGTGTCCGCCCTGTCCGGCTCACTGATCGAGTCACCGGACCCGCCGGACCCACCGGGAGTGTGGGCGTCCCCGTCGCGCTGACGGGCTGACCCGCCCGGCGAACGCCCTCGACCGCACCGACGTCGCGGCGTTCCCCGTGCCCTCCGGCCCCGCCCTCGCCCGCTCGTCGTCCCCGGCCCCTCGGTCGCGCCCGGCCGCGGCGCCGCCCCGCGCGCCGCCCCGCCGTGCGGGCGGTGGCCACGCCTGTCTCTGGAGCACCGCCATGTCCGTCCTGCTGTCTCCCGCCGCCCTCGAAGCACGACTCGCCGCCGGCCCACCCGTCCACCTGTTGGACGTCCGCTGGTCACTGGGTGAGCCGGACGGCCGACCCGCCTACCGCGCCGGCCACATTCCGGGCGCCGTCCATGTGGACCTGGAACGTGAACTCGCCGCCCACGGGGCGCCGACCGATGGCCGGCACCCGCTGCCCGCGATCGCCGATCTGCAAAGGAGCGCCCGCCGTTGGGGCCTGCGCAGCGGGGAGAGCGTGGTCGTCTACGACGCCTCCGGCGGGCTGGCCGCAGCCCGCGCCTGGTGGCTGCTGGGCCACGCCGGAGTGGCCGATGTCCACATCCTGGACGGGGCGCTGGACGGCTGGCTCGCCGCCGGGCTGCCGGTGGCCACCGGCGACGAACCGGCGCCGCCGCCGGGCGACATCGTGCTCGCCTACGGCCACCGCCAGGTGATCGACATCGACGAGGCCGCGCGCTTCCCCGCCGGCGGCACGCTGCTGGACGCGCGGGCCGCCGCCCGCTACCTGGGCGCCGAGGAGCCGGTCGACCCCCGCGCCGGCCATATCCCCGGCGCCCGCAACGCGCCGGCGAGCGACAACCTGGACGCCGCCGGCCGGTTCCTGCCCCCGGCCGAACTGACCGCCCGCCTCGCCGCCGCCGGGGTGCGGGCGGACCGGCCGGTGGCCGTCTACTGCGGCTCCGGGGTGACGGCGGCGCACACCGTCGCCGCGCTGGCCGTGACCGGCCGGGAGGCGGCGCTCTTCCCCGGCTCCTGGTCGGCCTGGTCCAACGCCCCCGACCGCCCCGTCGCCACCGGCGACGCCCAGGACCCCAGCACCTCAGCGAAGGAATCCCGATGACCGTCCAGTTCATCAGCGCCAGCTATGTCAACGACTCCACCGAACTCCATCCGCGTCCGGGCCAGGGCATCGACCGCGCGTTCATCGCCCGCTACGCGCGCGCCCTGGACGAGTACGGGTTCGACTACACGCTGCTGCCCTACGGCTCCGCCGGCTACGACCCGTTCACCGTGGGCGCGGCCATCGCGCACCACACCGAGCGGGTACGCCCGCTGATCGCGCTGCGCCCCAACACCCTCTACCCCACGGTGGCCGCCAAGGCGCTGGCCACCCTCGACCAGCTCAGCGGCGGCCGGGCCGCCGTCCACATCATCTCGGGCGGCGACGACCACGAGCAGGCGCGGGAGGGCGACCGGCTGCCCAAGGAGCGGCGCTACGCCCGCTCGGCCGAGTTCATCGAGATCCTGCGCCGCGTCTGGACCTCGGCCGAACCCTTCGACCACGCCGGGGAGTTCTACTCCTTCGAGGACTTCCGCGCCGAGTACCGGCCCCTCGCCGGCACCATCCCCGTCTCCGTCGGCGGCTCCTCGCCCGACGCCTACCGGGTCGGTGGCGCGCTCGGCGACATCTTCGGCCTGTGGGGCGAGCCGCTGGCCGAGACCAGCGAGCAGATCAGCGCCGTGCACCGGGAGGCCGAACGGGCCGGCCGCACCGACCGGCCCAGGATCTGGGTGACGTTCCGCCCGATCGTCGCGCCCACCGAGGAACTCGCCTGGGAGAAGGCCCACCGGGTGCTGGACGCGCTACGGCGGCCCGCCGCCAGGACGGCGATCGCCCGTTGGCCGCACGGCGCCGGACGGCCGCAGAACGTCGGCTCCCAGCGGCTGTTGGACATCGCCGACCGGGGCGAGCTGCACGACCGCGCGCTCTGGACACCGGTGGCGAGCGCGACCAACGCGCGCGGCGCCTCCACCGCGCTGGTCGGCACCCCGGAGACGGTGGCCGCGGCCATCCTCGACTACATCGACCTGGGCGCCGAGCTGATCTCCATCCGGGGCTACGACAACCTCAACGACGCCATCGACTACGGACGTTACGTCCTCCCGCTGGTCCGCCAGGAGCTGGCCCTGCGCGAGCGGGGCGAGTCCGCCCCCGGCTCGGCGGGGCCGCCCGTGCCGCCGCCCGGATCGCCGTTCGCCGCCAGGACGGAAGCCGTCGCCAGCTCCTGAGCACCGCCACCGCCACCCCCAAGGAACCCACCATGCGCACCTTCCCCAGACCCCAGGCCCCGCGCCGTCGACTCCGCCTCGCCACCGCCGGCCTCGCCCTGCCGCTGGCCCTGCTGGTCACCGCCTGCGGTGGCGCCGAGTCCACCGGCGGCAGCGGCGACGGCGGCGGCGAGCCGCAGCCGGGCGGCACCCTCGCCGTCGGCCTCAACACGAGCGTGGCCTGCGTCGATCCGCACCAGAACTCCTCCAACGTGACCATCTTCGTGGCCCGGCAGATTGCCGACTCACTGACCGACCAGGACCCGGAGACCGGCGAGGTCACGCCCTGGCTCGCCGAGTCCTGGGACGTCGCCCCCGACGCCACCTCCTACACCTTCCATCTCCAGGAGGGCGTCACCTTCAGCGACGGCACCCCGCTGGACGCCGAGGCGGTCGCCGCCAACTTCGACACGATCACCGAACTCGGCCCGGCCGTCGCCCCGTTGGCCTCCACCTATCTGGACGGCTACGCCGGCTCCGAGGTGGTCGACGAGCACACCGTCACGGTGAACTTCGACCACGCCAACGTGCAGTTCCTCCAGGGCACCGCGACCATCACGCTCGGCATCCTGGCGCCGGCCACGCTCGCCCTGACGCCCGAGGAGCGCTGCGCCGGGAACCTGGTCGCGGCCGGCCCCTTCGTCATCGACTCCTACCAGCCCGAGCAGCGCGTCACGCTGAACCGGCGCGACGGCTACGACTGGGCTTCGCCCGTGCTGGAGCACGAGGGCGAGGCGTATGTGGAGAGCGTCGACTTCGAGGTGGTGCCCGAGTCGGGGGTGCGCGCCGGGCAGTTGCGCAACGGCGAGCTGCACGTCGACACCATCCCGCTCACCGAGGACGTGCCCAGCTTCGAGGGCAACGGATTCGGCGTCGTCGGCCGGCCCTACCCGGGCGTCGGCGTCAATCTGATCCCCAACCTGGAACGTCCGCTGACCTCCGAACTCGCCGTGCGCCGCGCGGTGTCGCTGGGCGCCGACCGCGAGGAGATCGTCGCCGGCGTGTTCACCGAGTACGACCAGGTGGCGCGGAACGTCATCACCTCGGCCACCCCGTTCTTCGAGCCGCTGGACGGCCTGGAGTACGACCCCGAGCAGGCCGAGTCCCTGCTGGACGAGGCCGGTTGGGTGCCGGGCGCCGACGGGATCAGGGAACGGGACGGGCAGCGGCTCGAACTGCTGGGCCTCTACCACGCCGGCCGGCAGGCCGGTCCGATGATGGAGCTGCTCCAGTCCCAGCTGCGGGAGATCGGCATCGACCTCCAGATCCGGCTTGAGGCGCCGGCCGATCTGGCGGCGGCCCAGGCCAGCGGCGAATGGGACCTGTGGTACTCGCCGTTCCACCGGGCCGAGGCGGACGCCGCCCGCGCCGTCTTCGGCTTCTCCGGGCGCAACCAGAACCGCGCCCCCGAGGCCCGCCCGGTGGACGAGCTGTTGCAGGCCCAGTCAGGCGAGGCCGACCCCGAGCGGCGCCAGGAGCTGGTCACCGAGGCCACCCAGGAGCTGGTGGACGAGGGGTACGCCATCCCGCTCTACGAGCTGGCCGGCGTGATGACCCACGCCGACAGCGTCAGGGGCTTCCACTTCGAGGCCAGCTCCCGGCTCAGCCTCTACGACGTCTGGCTCGACGAGTAGCCGGCCGCCCTTCCCCGACCAGACGCGACCAGTCAACGCCCGCTCCCGAACCTGAAAGGCATCCGATGGGGAAGTACCTCGCCGCGCGCGCCCTCCAGGCGGTGCTCGTCCTGCTGGGGACCTTCACCCTCGCGTTCGTGCTGCTGTCCGTGCTGCCCAGTGACGCGCTGTCCATCAAGCTCGCCGGTTCGGGAGACTCGGCGCTGGGCCCGGAGGAGGTCGCCGCGCTGCGCGCGGAAGCCGGCTACGACGATCCGCTCGTCGTCCAGTACCTGCGCCAGCTCGGCGGCCTGCTCACCGGGGATCTGGGGACCTCGCTGCACACCGGCGCGCCGGTGCGTTCCATGATCGGCAGCGCGCTGCCGCACACCGCTCAACTCGCGGCGCTGGCCCTGCTGTTCGGGGTGAGTGCCGGGCTGCTGGTCGGCAGTCTCGCGGCGCACGCGCGGGGCCGGTGGGCCAGGGAGCTGCTGATGTCGCTGCCGCCGCTCGGCATCTCCTTCCCCACGTTCGCGGTCGGCCTGGTGCTGATCCAGGTCGTCGCCTTCCAGTGGCGGGCGCTGCCATCCGGCGGCACCGACGGCTTCCAGAACCTGGTGCTGCCGGCGATCACGCTGGCGCTGCCGGTCACCGCCACGGTGGCGCAGATCTTCAACCGGAGCCTGCGCGAGGTGCTGGAGCAGGGCTATGTGGACACCGCCACCGCCAAGGGCGCCGGCCGGCTCCGGCTGCATCTGCGGCACGCCACCCGCAACGCGGCGGGCCCGACGCTGACCGCCACCGCCGTGGTGGTGGGCAACCTGCTCGGCGGCGCGGTGGTGACGGAGACGGTGTTCTCCCGGGAGGGCGTCGGCCGGCTGACGGCCGACGCGGTCACCCGTCAGGACCTGCCGGTGGTGCAGGGCGTGGTGCTGCTGTCCGCCCTGGTCTTCGTCGTCGTCAACCTCCTTGTCGACCTCACCTATCCGCTGCTCGACCGTCGTGTCACCCTCACGGAGGCCACCCGATGACCACGTCAGAGACCGTCGCCGCCGAGGTGAAGGGGCCGCCGGGCCCCGCCCCGGGCGGGAGCGCGCGGCGCCGGCGGCGCGACCACCGCCGCCCGGGGCCCGGGGTGCTGCTGGCCTTCGCCGTGCTGGTCCTCGCGGTGCTCGCTGCCTTCGCGCCTGGGCTGCTGACCTCGCAGTCGCCGACCAGCGGCGAGGTGCTGAACAAGCTCCAACCACCCAGCGCCCAGCACTGGTTCGGCACCGACCAGCTCGGCCGCGACGTGTTCGCGCGGGTGGTGCACGGGGCCGGGCTGTCGCTGCGCGCCCCGTTGATCGCGGTGAGCATCGCCTTCGGCGTCGGCTCGGCGCTCGGCCTGATCTCCGGGTTCCTCGGCGGGGTCGTGGACGCGGTGATCATGCGGCTCACCGACATCCTGCTGGCGGTCCCCTCGCTGCTGCTGTCGCTCGCCGTGGTGGCCGCGCTCGGCTTCGGCATCACCAATGTCGCCGTCGCCGTCGGGATCGCCTCCGTCGCCTCGTTCGCCAGGATCACCCGCGCCGAGGCGCTCCGGGTGCGGACCTCACCCCATGTGGAGGCGGCCACGGTGCTCGGGGTGCGGCGGCTGCCGGTGCTCTGGCGGCATGTGCTGCCGCACTCCATCGGGCCCGCGCTGGTGCTCTCCACGCTGGAGTTCGGCACCGCGATCCTCTCGGTCTCCGCGCTGAGCTTCCTCGGCTACGGGGAACCACCGCCCACCCCCGAATGGGGAAAGATCGTCAGCGAGGGCCGGGACTACCTCGCCACGGCCTGGTGGGTGGCGCTGCTGCCCAGCCTGGTGATCGCGGCCACCGTGCTCTCCACCAACCGGGTCTCCCGCTGGCTGGACACCAGGGGGGCGCTGCGATGACCGCCCCCGCCACCGACGCGGCCTCCCGCTCGGCCGCCGAACGACCCGCCGAGACACCAGCCCTGTTGGCCATCGAGGACCTCACCGTCGCCTACCGCGTCCGGGGCGGCGAACGAACCGCCGTGCGGGGCCTCAGCCTCGCGGTGCGCGCCGGCGAGACCGTAGCCGTCGTCGGCGAGTCGGGCTCGGGCAAGAGCACCACGGCGCACGCCGTCAACGGCATGCTGCCGGGGAACGCGCGGGTGCTCGGCGGCCGGATCGGATACGAGGGGCGGGACGTCCTCGGCCTGTCGCGTGGAGCGCTGCGCCGGCTGCGCGGCGCGGAGATCGCCCTGGTGCCGCAGGACCCGGGCTCCTCCCTCAACCCCACCACCCGGGTCGGCGAGCAGATCGCCGAGACCCTCCGCATCCACCGGCTCGCCGGCCGGCGGGAGGCCGCCGAACGGGCCGTCCGACTGCTGGCCGAGGTGGGCATCGACCGGCCGGAGGCGCGCGCCCGGCAGTTCCCGCACGAGCTGTCGGGCGGGATGCGGCAGCGGGTGCTGATCGCGATCGCCCTCGCGGCCGAGCCCCGGCTGCTGATCGCCGACGAGCCGACCAGCGCGCTGGACGCCACGGTCAGCCGCCGGGTGCTCGACCATCTGGCCGCGCTCCGCGCCGACCACGGGATCGCGCTGCTGCTGATCACCCATGACCTCGCGATGGCGGCCGAACGCGCGGACCGCATCGTGGTGTTGCGGGACGGCCGGCTGGTGGAGCAGGGCCCGGCGCTCGAACTGGTCACCGACCCCGGGCACCCCTACACCCGGGACCTGCTGGCCAACACCCCGAGCCTGCGCGGGCGTCGTCTCGTCACCGCCCGCGCACGTGCCGAAGAGCCGTCCGCCGCGCCGCTGCTGCGGGTGCGCGGCCTGGTGAAGACCTTCGGCAGGGACGCCGACGGCACCCGGCTGCGGGCGGTCGACCAGGTCGGCTTCGACGTGCCGCGCGGACGCACCCTCGGGGTGCTCGGCGAGTCGGGATCCGGCAAGTCCACCACCGCCCGCATCCTGCTCGGCCTCGAACGCCCCGACGAGGGGAGCGTGTCGCTGGACGGAACGGAGATCACCACCCTCACCCCCGCGGGGCTCCGCGCCGCCAGACGGCGGCTCCAAATCGTCCAGCAGAACCCCTACACCTCGCTCGACCCGAGGTTCACGGTGCGGCGCACCGTCGCCGAACCGCTGCGCGCCCACCGGATCGGCGACGCCGGCGAACGGGAGGAGCGGGTGGCCGAGATGCTCGCCGCCGTCGCGCTGCCAGCCGAGCTGGCCGACCGCCGGCCGCGCGAGCTCTCCGGCGGCCAGAGGCAGCGCGTCGCCATCGCCCGCGCCCTGGTGCTGCGGCCCGAGATCGTGGTGTGCGACGAGCCGGTGTCCGCGCTGGACGTGACGGTACAGGCGCAGATCCTCGACCTGTTGACGCGGCTGCAACGCGAGTTGGGCGTCGCCTATGTGTTCATCTCGCACGATCTCGCCGTGGTGCGGCAGATATCCGACGAGGTGCTGGTGATGCGGCACGGCTCCGTCCTCGAACACGGCCCGACCGAGGACGTGTTCGCGGCGCCCCGACACCCCTACACCCGCGAGCTGCTCGCCTCCGTGGCGGCGCCCTTCCACCAGCCCGACGAACGGCCCGACGAACAGCCCGACGAACCGTCCGACCAACGGGGCCTTCCGGAGCCCGACCAGCAGGAGGCAGCCCAGTGACCCGCGCCGAGACCGTCCAGCTGACCGAACTGCTCGCGGACGACGCCCCGCCCGCCTGGCCGGCGATCCGGGACGCCGTGCGCGCGGCCGAACGGCGGGGCGTGCGCACGCTGTCGCTGCCCGCGCCCGCGCCCGACGAGCCTCCCGCGCCGGTGGAGGCCACCACCCTGGCCGCCGCCGTGCTGCGCGCCACAACGGAGCTGCGCGTCGTGGTGCCGCTCGACCCGGCGCGGGTCGCGCCCTACAACGCCGCCCGGATCCTCGCCACCCTCGCCCATCTCGCCCCGGGACGCGTCCTGTTGGCCGATGCCGGCACGGGCCCCGAGTGGGCCGACTACCGGGCGGCCATCGATCACCTGTGGCACAGCTTCCCGCCCGAGGCGATCATCGCCGACCGGGCCACCGGCCGCTATCTCGACCCGGCGGCGCTCCCCGGGGGCGGCTACGCGGGCAGCCACCATCGCGTCGGCGGCCCGCTCAACCTGCCCACCCCGCCGGGCCCGCCCCTGGGCCGCTGGCCCGCCGCCGACCACGCCGCCGACCACGACAAGAAGGTGCCCCGATGAGCCGCCGGCTGCGACTGAGCCTGAACGTGAGCGGCGTCGGCCGACACACCGCCGCCTGGACGCACCCGGCGAGCGTGCCGGGCGCCGAGCTCGACGTCGACCACTTCGTCCAGGTCGCCCAACTCGCCGAACACGGCCTGTTCGACGCGGTGTTCCTCGCCGACTCCCCGGCGCTCGGCACCGACGAGCGGGGCATCCCGCACCGCTTCGAACCGCTCGGCCTGCTCACCGCCATCGCCGTCGAGACCGAGCGGATCGGTCTGATCGGCACCGTCTCCACCACCTACAACGACCCGCTGACGGTGGCCGATCGGGCGTTCTCCCTGCACACCCTGAGCGGCGGGCGGGCCGCGATCAACGCGGTCGCCTCGGCCGGCGACCGGATCGCCGCCAACTTCGGCCTGGACCACCAGCCGGACCACGGCCAGCGCTACGCCAACGCCGAGGCGTTCCTCACCGCCGTCCGCGACCGCTGGGCGAAGCTGTCCAGCGGCGGCGCCGACCGGCCGCTGGTGGTGCAGGCGGGCGGCTCGTCCCGGGGCCGCGAGCTGGCGGCCCGGCACGCCGACGTGGTCTACGCCGGCGGCTACGGCATCCAGGACGCGCTGGCCCTGGACGCCGACCTCCGCACCCGCGCCGCCGCCCACGGCCGGCCGCCCGGCACGCCCGTAATGCTGCCGGGCGTGATCCCCTATCTCGCCGACACCACCGCGGAGGCACACCGGCTGGCCGACCGGCTGGACGCCGTGCAGCGCGGCCGGATCGACCCGATCGCCTGGCTGGGCCCGGTGGTCGGCGCCGATCTCACCGGGCACGACCCCGAGGGGCCGCTGCCCGTCGACGCCCTGCCCACCGACCCCGACCGGCTCAGCGGCGCCAGCCTCGCCGGCCTGGCCCGCACCCTGGGCGAACGGGAGGGCCTCAGCATCCGGGGCATCGCCGAGCGCCTCCACGCCGGCGGCTTCGGCAACATCCAGACCCATCTGCACGGCACCGCCGAGGAGATCGCCGACACCCTGATCGGCTGGCACCGCGCGGGCGTGGCCGGCGTCAACCTGCTGCTTCCCCTCCAGCCCTCGGGCGTGGAGCGGTTCGTCGAACGGGTGGTGCCGCTGCTCCAACGGGCCGGCGTCCACCGCACCGCCTACCGGACCGAGACGCTCGCCGGCCATCTGGGCCCGGACGCGACACCGACCACGGCCACCGGGCCGAACCCACCGAGAAACGCGAGGACTTCATGACCCGCCGCTATGTCGTGATCGGCGCCGGGGCGGTGGGCGGCGCGCTGGCCGCCGATCTGCTGCTCGCCGGAATCCCGGCGGTGCTCTCCGCCAGGGGCGCCGCGTTGGACGCCGTCCGCGCCCGGGGCCTGGTGCGCGTCACCCCGGCCGGCCGGCGCACCGTGCCCGTGCCCGTGGTCGGCGGGCCGACCGAGATCGAGCTGACCCCGGACGACGTGCTGGTGCTCGCGACCAAGGCCCAGGACGCGCGGGCCACCCTCGCCGACTGGGCCTGGCGGCCGACGAGCGACGGGGGCCTCGCCGCCGACCTGCCGGTGATCACCCTCCAGAACGGCCTGGACGCCGAACGGGTCGCCGCCCGCCTCTTCGCCTCCGTCGTCGGCGCCACCGTCCTGGTGCCGGCCCGGCAGCTGGGCCCGGGCGAGGTGCTCACCGCCGCCGCGCCCAAGGCCGGCCAACTGCTGGTCGGCGGTCTGCCGCTGCCGGCGCGCCCCGGCCCGCCGGGGCCTGCGGCCGTCGCGTTCGTCGAGGACGCCCGCGCGGCCGGCTGGCTCGCCCAGGGCGTGCCGGACGTGTCCCGCTGGAAGGCGTGGAAGCTGGTGCACAACGTCACCAACGCGGTCGAGCTGTTCACCGGCGCGCCCGAGGAGTTGGCCGCCGTGGGCCGCCGCGCCAGCGCCGAGGCGCGCACCGTCCTCGACGCCGCCGGCCACGCCGTGGCCGACCCGGACGTCGAACGCTCCTACGACCCGGCGCTCGCCACCATCGTGCCCGGCTCGGGACATGTCCAGGGACAGCAGTCCACCTGGCAGAGCTTCGCGCGCGGCGCGTCCAGCGAAGTCGACTTCCTCAACGGCGAGATCAGCCTGCTGGGCCGGCTGCACGGGGTGGCGACCCCCGTCAACACGGCCCTGCAACGGCTGCTCGGCGTCGCGGCCTCGGCCGGCGAGAAGCCGGGCCGCCGGCACATCGCCGAGGTCCTCGTCGAAGTCGCCGCCCTTGAGAACCACACCACCACCCGACACCCCACCCAGCCGACGGGAGCCGCACGCTCATGACCGCCACGCCCCTTTCCACCTCTTCCACCGTCCACAGCTGGCACGAGCCGGCGGGCATCGCCCCGCGCGGCACCCTGCTGCTGCTCGCCGGCCGGGGCGAAACCGCCCAGGTCTACCGCCGGTTCGGCACCCGGCTGGCCGCCGACGCCTACCGCGTGGTCGCCGTCCCCACGGACCCCGCGGGAGCCGACGCCGCCGAGGCGCTGGCCGCGCTGATCGCCGAGCCGGACACGCCCCGGCCGCTGGTGCTGGTGGGCGTGGACAGCGGAGGGCCGCACGCGCTGCGGCTGGCCAGGGAACACGCCGAGGCCGTGGACGCCGTGATCCTCGCCGGCCTGCCCACCCGCGACACGCGGCCCGAAGAGCCGGAGGCCGAGATCGCCGCCCGCACTGCCTGCCCCAACCACCGCCTGGTGCTCGGCCGCGAGGGCGCCGCCGGCTCCCCCGCCGGCCAGCCGCCCGTCGTCGACGCCTCCCCCCTGGGCCTGCCGCTGCTGGCCGTGCACGGCCGAGCCGACCAGATCAGCCCGCCGGCCGAAGCGGCCCCGCTCTACCGGGCGTTGGGCGCCGCGTCCCTCGTCGAGGTCGACGGCGGGCTGCACGACATCCTCAACGACGTGTCGCACCGCTCGGTGGCCGCCACCGTGGTCCTCTTCCTTGAGCGGCTCCGGAACGGCGCCCATCTCCCGCCCGTGGTCAGCGAGTTGCCCGACCCCGGCGCCCAGCCGGCGACCTCCCGGTGACCGGGACGCTCGAAGCGCTGGCGCGGGAGCTGCCCCCGGGCGCGGTCTCGACGGCGCCCGACGAGCTGCGCCGCCTGTCGCGGGACCGCTCGGGGCAGCGTCCCGACGCCCCGCCGCTGGCCGTGGTGCGGGCCGCCTCGGCCGACGAGGTGGCGGCCACCCTCGCCTGGGCGAGCGCGCGGCTGATCCCCGTGGTGCCCAGGGGTGCCGGCACGGGGCTGGCCGGCGGCGCGACCGCGGGCGCCGGCAGCGTGGTCCTCGACCTCGCCGGCATGAACCGGATCCTGGCCATCCGCGCCGACGACGGGCTGGCCGAGGTCGAGCCCGGGGTGATCACCGCCGACCTCGACCGGGCCGCCCGCGCGGTGGGCCTGCGCTACGCCCCCGATCCGGCGAGCGCCGAACTCTCCACCGTGGGCGGCAACATCGCCACCAACGCGGGCGGCCTGCACTGCGTCAAGTACGGGGTCACCGGGGACGCCGTGCTCGGTCTCGACGTGGTGCTGGCGGACGGCACCCGGCTGCGGACGGGCCGGCGCACCGTCAAGGGCGTGGCCGGCTACGACCTCACCTCGCTCCTCACCGGCTCGGAGGGCACCCTCGCCGTGGTGGTCGGCGCGACGCTCCGGCTGCTGCCGACGCCGACCCGCACCGGGACGGCCGCCGCGTACTTCGCCACCCCCGAGGCCGCGGCGGCGGCCTGCGCCGCCGTGCTCGACGCGGGAGTGCGCCCCAGCGTGCTGGAGTTCCTCGACGGCCGCACCCTGGAGGCGATCCACCGGCTGCGCGGCGGGCCGCGCCCGGACGGTCAGGCGTTCGTCCTGGCGCAGACCGACGGCTTCGCCGCCGACGCGGAGATCGCCGCCGTGCACGCGGTGCTGCGACGCACCGCCACCCGGGCCGAGTTCACCGAGGAGCCCGAGGCCGCCGAGGCGCTGCTGGCCACCCGCCGGCTGGCGCTGCCCGCCGTCGAGCGGCTCGGCCGGGTGCTGATCGAGGACATCGCGGTGCCGCGCTCCCGGCTCGCCGCAGCCGTTCGGTCCATCTCCGCGCTCGCGGAACGCACCGGCGTGCCGATCTTCACCTTCGCGCACGCCGGGGACGGCAACGTCCATCCCCTGGTGCTCGCCGAGGGCCAGGACGAGGAGGCGGTGCGGGAGACCGTCGACGAGATCTTCCGCCTCGCCCTGCGGCTCGGCGGCACCATCACCGGCGAGCACGGGGTGGGAACACTCAAAAGGGCCTGGCTCGAAGCGGAGTCGGGCGTCGAAGCGCTGCGCGTCCAGCGCCGGATCAAGGAGGCCCTCGACCCGCTGGGCATCCTCAACCCGGCCAAGGCCATCTGACCCCGCCGTCCCGCGATCGAGAGGAAGTGCCCTTGTCCCCCTCATCCTCAGCCCCGAGCCTCGTCGCGCCACCCGTGACCCCGAATCCCGGAGGTCCCCGATGACCTCGGGCGAACGCGTCGGCGAGGACCGACTGACCGTGGAGCAGTACAAGTCCGTGTTCCGTCAACACCCGGCGGGCGTCGCCGTGATAGCCACGACGCACCAGGGCCGGCCCGTCGGCTTCACCGCCACCTCCGTCATCTCCGTCTCCGCCGACCCCCCACTCCTCGCCTTCTCCCTGGCCGCCACCTCATCCAGCGCACCCGCCATCACCACCGCCGACACCCTCACCATCAGCCTCCTCACCGGCACCCAGGACCACATCGCCGCCCGCTTCGCCACCACCGGCATCGACCGCTTCGCCACCAACGACTGGACCACCCTCCCCACCGGCGAACCCATCATCGACAACGCCCACGCCTGGATACGCGCCCGCATCCTCGAACGCACCCCCGTCGGCGGCAGCTACCTCATCTCCCTCCTCGCCCTCACCGCCAACACCCAACCCGAAACCACCCCCCTCGTCTTCCACGACCGCACCTACCACCGCCTCGGCCCCCACACCGCCATCTGACCCCACGCGGCGAAGGGCCGGGGCCCCCGGCCCCGGCCCCGCACCCGCCTGGGTTCACGCAGGCGTGTCGGCGTCCGTCTCCAGGATGGCGGCGAGGGCCGCCAGGGCCTCGTCGGCGCCCTCCCCCTCGGCGCTCAGCGTGACGGCGTCGCCCTGGCTCGCACCGAGGGCGAGCACGGCCAGGATGCTGGCGGCGTCGACCGCCGGGCCGTCGGCGCGGGCGATCGTCACCCTGACCGGCTGGCCGCGGGCCGCCTCCACGAACAGCGTGGCGGGCCGGGCGTGCAGACCGGCGGCGCTGGCCACAACGGCGGTTCTGGTGGGCATGATCGGTTCTCTCCTCCGGGTGTGCGGATGTCCGGGTGGTCAGACAGGGGTCGCGCGGCTCAGAGCCCGAGGTCGGCCAGGGCCGGCAGGGCTTCGCGCGCGGTCGCGCGGGCGGTGTGGGCGTCGGGCGCGCCGACACACGCCCGGGCCAGGCGGGTCGCCTCCTGACGGGTGACCGACGCGAGGACGGCGGCCACCGTCGGCAGGGCACGGGCGGTCATGGACAGGCTGGTGACGCCGAGGCCGACGAGGACGACGGCCAGCGCCGGGTCGGCCGCGGCCTCGCCGCAGACCCCCACGCCCTTCTCCGCGCCGGTCGCTTCCCCGCGCACGGCGGCACCCGCCTCGGCCACCTGCCGGACCAGCCGCAGGACGGCCGGCTGCCACGGGTCGTGGAACGCGCTGAGCGCGCCGTGCTCCCGGTCGGCCGCCATCGTGTACTGGGTCAGATCGTTGGTGCCGACGCTGACGAAGTCGACGGTGCGCAGCAACGCCTCGGCGTCCAGCGCGGCTGCCGGCACCTCGATCATCACGCCGCACTCCGCGATCCCCGCCTCCGTGCAGAGCTCCCGGAACCGGGCCGCCTCCGCGACCGTGGTGACCATCGGGGCCATCACCCTCAGCGCGGTGTCCGTTCCGGCGGCGGCCTCCGCGAGCGCCCGCAGTTGGCGTCGCAGCACCCCCGGATCCCGTTCGGCCGTGCGGAAGCCCCGCACGCCGAGTGCCGGGTTGGCCTCGCGGCCCGTCGTGACGAACGGCAGCGGCTTGTCGGAGCCGGCGTCCAGCGTGCGCACCACCGTGGTGCCGCCGGGGAACTGCGCCAACACCTCCCGGTAGGCGCGGAGTTGATCGGCATGCGTCGGCTCGTCCGTGTTGCCGAGGAAGCAGAACTCGGTGCGGAACAGGCCCACGCCGCGCGCGCCGAGCCGCGCCGCCGCGACCGCGTCCGCCGGCCCGCCCACATTGGCCAGGAGGGAGACGGGGCTGCCGCACGCGAGCGCCGCCGCGCCCTCGAACCGTGCGAGGCGGCGGCTGACCGAGGCCCATGCCGCGACGCGCTCGCGGTGGGCGGCCTCCGGGCGGGCGACGACCGCGCCATGGACTCCGTCCACGTACACCTCGGTGCCGTCGACGAGTTCGCCGGCCACCGGAGCGGCCACGACCGCCGGGATGCCGAGGGCGCGGGCGAGGATCGCGGTGTGCGACTGCGGTCCGCCGCCCGCCGTGACGACGGCCAGCACGGTGGCCGGGTCCAGGGTGGCGGTGTCGGCGGGCGCCAGGTCTTCGGCGACCAGCACATAGGGGTGGCCGGGCGCCGGCAGCCCGGGGGCGGGCACCCCGCGCAGCTCGGCGACGACGCGGTTCCCCACATCGCGGACGTCCCCCGCGCGTTCCGCCAGATAGCCGCCGAGGCCGGCGAGCTGCTCCGCGATCCGCGCGGCGGCCACCCAGGTGGCGCGTTCGGCGGTGACCCCTGACTCCGCGAGTGCCGTGGCGACATCGCCCTCCAGGGTGGAGTCGGCCGCCATCATGGCCAGGGCGCCCAGCACCTCGCCCGCCGTCCCCTCCCCAGCGGCCTCGGCGCGGCGGGTGAGTTCGGCGGCGACCGCGTCCCTCGCGGTGGTGAAGCGGTCGTGCTCGGCGGACGCGGTGGTGGTGGCGGGGCGCGGCGCCGCGTCCGGTTCGGCGATCGGCGGTGCCATCCTGGCGACCGGCCCGATGGCGTGGCCCGGGCTGACGCCGACGCCCCCGTCCCCGATGCCCTCGCCCGCGTGCGGTATGTCGCTCATGAGCGCGTCAACTCCGCCAGTTCGGCCTGGAGGGCGGGCCTGGTCACGCCGTCGTGGCGCTCCAACAGCGCCAGCAGCACGGCGGCCAGCGCCACGGCTCCCGGGTCGGGGAAGCCGAGGACGCGCTCGCCGAGATAGCTGGCGCGGCCTCGGCGCGCGACGAGGTCGCGGGTGGCCGCGGCCCCGGCCAGGGCGGCCCGCACCGCCGCCTCGTCGAAGCGCGCGCGGGGCGCGCCGCCGTCGAAGGCGGCGGGGTGCAGGGCGTCCAGCAGGGTGCGGTCGCCCGGCTCGGCGCCGCCGACCCGGGACACCGCGTCCAGGCCGGCGCGCAGCCCCTCGGCCAGGCGCTCGGACTCCGCGCCCTCGCCCGGGGCCGTCAGCGCGGTGGCGATCCGCTGGAAGAGCAGGCCGAACAGCGGGCCGCTCGAACCGCCGACATCGTCCAGGAACGCCCCGGCGACGGCCGCCAGGTCGTCGGCCAGCGCGGGCTCGGGCGTCCGTGCCCTCAGCGCCGCGGTCGCCGTGCCGCCGGCGAGGTTCGTCCCCAGGTCGCCGTCACCGGTCCGCTGGTCCAGCGCGTTGAACGCGGCCCTCCGCTCCTGAAAGAGCCGGGCCAACTCGTCCAACCAGGCGGAGCGCACCGGGGGCACGGACGCCTGGCCCCGCGGCCCGCTCGCCGTCCGCCCGGTCGGGAGCGGCTCGGGCAGCGGGGCCGGCGTCGGCAGCCCCGGGGTGCGGTGCGGGGCGAGCCAGTGGGCGAGCCACTCCTCTTCGAGCGCGGTCACGGTGAGCGAGAAGCCGCGCATGTCCAGGGCGGAGGCCCAGGTGCCGCTGTGCGCGCCCCGCAGGCGCGCCCCCCGGTCGGCCAGTTGGTCGCCGGCCGTGGCCAGCACATGGAGCAGCTCCAGGTTGCTGGCCCCGCCAAGACCGTTGACCAGCAGCAGGTAGCCGGCCGGCGCGGTGGGCAGCGCCGTCAGGAGCCGGTCGACCATGCGGCCGACCAGCGTGTCCAGGTCCGGCTGTTCGAAGGTGTCCGACCCCGCCTCGCCGTGGATGCCGACGCCGTACTCCAGCCGGCCGGGTGCCAGGTCGAACGCCGGGCCGCCGTCGGGCCCGGGAGAGGTGTGGGCACCGTTGGCCACGGCGATGCTGCGGGACCGTGCGACCACCCGCCGGCCGAGGTCCGCCAGTTCGTCCAGGCCGAGCCCGGTGTCGGCGGCGGCTCCCAGGATCTTCTCCACCACGACGGTGGCGCCCGTGCCCCGGCGGCCGACGTCGCTGCCGTCGCTGCCGAGGTCGTCGTCGATCAGCACCTCGGCCACGCGGTGGCCGTCGGCACGCAGCCGCTCGGCGGCGATGGCGAAGTTGATCCGGTCGCCCGTGTAGTTCTTCACCAGGTGCAGCACGCCGCCCGGCAGCGCCACCCGGGCGCCGGCCGCGTGGATCTGCCGGTTGTGCGGGGAGGTGAAGACCTCGCCGGGGCAGGCGGCGTCCAGACCGCCCTGGCCGACGAACGAGGCGTGCATGGGCTCGTGGCCCGCACCGCCACCGCTCACCAGGGCGACGGTGCGCCGCGGCGAGGGCGTGCGGACGAAGGCGTACATCGGATCGTGGTGGACGCCGATGGAGGCGCCGGAGTCGAGCGCGACGCCCTCCAGCGCCCGCGCTGAGGGCGAGACTCCCTCGCTGAGAAAACTGCGGGCCATGGTGATCCCTCCCGAGTGAGGACGAAGACGAAGTGGGCGGTGGGCCTGGGGCGGGCGAGCACCGCTCAGGGCAGGAACCGGGCCGGCGGGTCGATGCCGAACGCCGCGGCGAGCTCCCGCAGTTGGTGGTCGGCGATCGGACGCCGCTCCCCTCCCCTGGTGAGCAGGTAGGTCTTCGCGGCCTTCTCGACGCTCTCGACGACGCCCATCGCGGCCTGGACCGACCGGCCCGCCACCAGCACGCCGTGGCTGGCCCACACGACGATGCTGGAGTCACGCAGCTTGGCCGCCGACTCGACGCCGATGTGGTCCGTGCCGCACACCATCCAGGGCAGCAGCCCGATCCCCCGGGGGATGGCGAGGATGCTCTCGGAGTTCGACGCCCACAGGGTGCGGGTCATCGACGCCTCGTCCAACTCGTGCACCTGGGTGAGCGCGACGGTGTTGGTGGGGTGGCAGTGCATGATGACGCGGTTGTCCGGCTCCACCTTCCCGCGTTCCTGATGGCCCCGCAGATGGGCGGGGAGCTCGCTGGTCGGCCGCTTCCCGTCCTCGAACCCCCAGACGACGGTGTAGGCCGAGCCGTCGGCCGAGACCGTGAGGACGCCGGTGTGCCTGGTCGGGTCCTTCACCAGCAGCCGGAACGGGCTGCCGGCCGCGGTCACCAGGAACGAGGCGCCCGCGAGGTCGGGGAACGGGCTCTCGAACCTCGCGCCGCGCGTCCCGTCCGAGGGCGGGAAACAGGCCAGTTCGGCGTCCGTGAGCCGGTAGCTCAGATTCCCCGCGTGGTTCTCCGCCCACCCCAGTCGGTACAGGTCGGCGCATACGTCCACGATGGGGCCGAGCACCGACGGGACGGACGCGGTGGTGTGGTCGGCGTTCACGATACGGGTCGCTTCCTTCGGTAGTCGGCTGCCTGCTCAGCGGTCACGCGGCGCGGTTCGGGGGTGACGCCGACGATGTCGAGGCGGCGGTACAGGGGCAGGGCGAGCACGAGCGAGCCGAGCCCCAGCAGGACGTTCCAGGTCAGGATGGACAGCACCAGGAGCACGGCGCTGAGCACCACTCCGGCGTAGAAGGCGGCGCGGGTCCACCGCCCGGGCCCGCCGGTCTGGTCAGGCGGCAACGGGGTCACCCTCCAACTCCTTTCGGATCGCGCGGTCGTCAGCGCTGATGCCGCGGAAGTAGTAGATGGTGAGCAGCACGGTGACCGCGCCCAGGGCGATTCCGACCGGGGTCACCTGCACGGCCTCGACGACGATGTAGCGCAGCTCGGATATGTCCATGCCGAACCAGCCGAGCATCTGCCCTTCGGGGGTCTCCACCCCGCCGCTGCTCTCGGCGAGCGAGGTGAAGTACGGGGCGAAGTACGTCGCGACATACAGCTGCATGGGCAGTCCGATGACGGTGCCGATCGCCATCTTGACGAAGTCGCCCATGGTGAAGAAGAACAGCGGCACCACCAGGCAGATGTTCATCAGGCCGCCGAACGGCAGGACGAGGTTGCCCGGCAGGATCAGCGCGTAGGCCAGGAGCACGGGGATGGTGAGGATCATCACCAGCCAGTGCTCGGAACGGCCCGCCATGACCGGCCAGTCAAGACCGATGGTGAACTCCCGGCCGCCGAACCGCTTCTTGGTGAAGTTGGTGGCGGCCTCGCTCACCGGCGTGAGCGCGGTGGTGAACAACTTGGCGACCAGCGGGAAGAGGGTCAGCGCCGCGGCTGCCTGGATGCCCAGCGTCAGGGTCTCGCTCAGGCCGTATCCGCCGACGGCACCGATGAGGCAGCCGATGATGAAGCCCATCACGTGGTTCTCGCCGAAGACGCCGATCTTGTTGCGGAGCGCCTGCGCCTCGATATGCCAGGTGGACGGCAGCAGGCGGTCCATGATCTTGACGATCGGGTAGAGCCAGATGCCGGTCAGGAACATCGGGTGCGGCATCGAGACCCCGGGGATACCGGTCAGCTTCTGGAGCCGGTAGCGGGTGACGTCGGCGTTCTTCAACTCGGCGACGGACTGCGCGCCGGCCACCACGAAGCCGAGCCACACCTGGCCGGAGACGTGTTGCACCAGGAACGCGGTCAGCACCTTGTTGCCGACGTTCCACATGTCGACGTTGAGGCAGGACGTCCAGCGGAACGCCAGCATCACCAGGTTGATGACGATCTGGATCGGGAACATCAGGAAGGCGAAATGCCAACCCCAGGCCAGGCCGAGGGCCGGTGGCCAGCCCATGTCCAGGGCGCTCAGGGTCACCCCGGTGTTCTCGATGAACGCCTGGGAGGCCGCGCCGACGTTGGCGATCATGTAGTCGACGACGAGCGATATGCCGGCGAGGGCGACGCCCAGGGTGAGGCCCGCGGATACCGCCCGGGTGGGCTTCATGCGGAAGATCAGGCCGATGGCGGTGAGGATGAAGGCCAGGAACACCGGGGCGCCCAGGTCTATCAGCCCTTGGAAGAAACTTTCGAGCAGGTTCATGACGCGACGGTCCTTGTCGAATCAGGGTGGTGCGGAAAATGGCGGCGCCCGTCGGGGACGAGGGCGGGGGACCGCACGCCGAGCCGGGGAACGGTGTGCCGGGGAGAGAGGTGGGGGACTCCCCTGAAACGGGGCGAGGCGGGCGCCTCCGCGACGGCGGAGGCGCGGTGTTCAGCCGGCCCGGAGCGCCGCGAGGATCTTCTCGAACTCGGTGTCCGCGCCCATGCCGGTCAGGAACGGGATACCGCTGAAGGTCGGGATGTCGTACTCCTGCTCGCCCTGCTGGGCGATCGAGACGTACACGTCGGCCGACTTGATGTAGGTGGGGATCGAGTTGATGTTGATGGCCTCGACGTTGACCTCGCCGCGCAGACCGTTGTCGGCGAGCAGGCTCTCCAGCCGGACGGCGACCGTCTGGGAGGTGGCGATCCCGCCACCACAGGCCACGATGATGGTCTTCATGTGATTCCCTCTGTTCGGTGCACTTCGTTGTGTGTCAGGGAGTTGGCGGGTCGTCCCGGCCTAGGTCGCCGATGCGTTCCTGGACGACGGCGTACAGCGCGGCGCCGTCCTCGGCGTCCCGCAGCCGGACCATGGTCGGCTCGTCCGAGAACATCCCGATGAGCGATTGCAACGTGCCGAGCTGCGACTTCCCGTCCGCGATCGCGAGCACGAAGACGAGCTCCACGGCGACCGTGGCGTCGTTGTTGCCCATCTCGTGGAACGCGACGGGGCGGGCCAGCCGGGCGACGCTGATGAACGACCGGTGTACGTGCTCGGGGTCGGTGTGCGGGATGGCCACCTTCAGCACGTTGGTGGGCAGCCCGGTGGGGTACTTCTCCTCGCGGGCCAACAGGGCGTCCCGGAAGCTGGGCGCCACATACCCGCGCTCGGCGAGGTCGTCGGCCATCCGGCTCAGCAACTCCGTGCTGCTGGCCGCCTCGACGCCGACCAGCACGCAGTCCTCGTCGATCAGGGGGGTGGTCATGGCTGGTTCACCGGCTTCCTCGCTGGCGTGGGTGGATGCGGTCACGGGTAACGGATCACGTTCTTGATCACGTCGCCCCTGGCGTGCTCGCGCAGCGCGGCTTCGAGATCGTCCAGCTCGTAGGAGTTCTGGACGAAGTCCTCGTGGCGGATGGCGCCCGTGCGCAGCAGCTCGAAGGCCGCGCGCACATGGATCGGGGTGGTGTGGAAGACGCCCTTGGCCGTGATCTGGTCGTAGTGGAACCGGGTGCAGTCCAACTCGACCGAGGTGCCGCTCTTCGTCCCACCGAAGAACAGCACGGTGCCGCCGGGGCAGACCATGTCGAAGGCCAACTCCCACACCTGGGGCAGCCCTGTGGCCTCGATCGCGATGTCGACGCCGCGCCCGTCCTCGGTCAGCGCCTTGATGGCGTCGACCTGGCTCTCGCCCTGCCGCACGACCACGGTGTGCCGCGCGCCGAGCCTCTCGGCGAGCGCCAGCCGCTTCTCGTTGACGTCGGCCGCGATGACGATGGCGCCCCGCAGGTGCGCGAGGCGCACGAACATCAGCCCGATCGGACCGCAGCCGTTGACGACGACGGTGTCCCCCAGCTCGATGGGCACCTGCGAGGTGCCGTACACCGCGCAGGCCAGCGGCTCGGTGAGCGCGGCCTGCTCGAAGTCCATCCCCTCGGGGATGGCGAAGGCGGTCTCCCGCACGATGCGGGCCGGTATGAGCTGGTACTCGGCGTAGGCGCCCAGGTTGGAGGGCAGGTCCACGCACATCGAGTGGTTGCCCTTCTTGCAGTAGTAACAGGCGTGGCAGGGCGCCGTGTTGTGCGCCACCACCCGGTCCCCGACGGCGAAGCGGGTCACGCCCTCCCCCACGGCGTGCACGACGCCGGCCGCCTCGTGGCCGATCAGGTGGGGCGGCTCGTACCGGTAACCGCGCATGAACATCTTCACGTCGGTGCCGCAGGTCAGGGTGACCCGGTTGCGCACGACGATCTCACCGGGGCCAGGAACCGGAACCTCCGTCTCCTGGATTCGAACGTCCTCGATGCCGTGGTAGACAGCCTGCTTCACTGCACTGAACCCTTCGCTCTGGTCCCAAGCGACCACTTCGCCCATAGGTGACGTACGCGGACCTACGCGACGTCTAGGAGCAAGTCGAAGATGAACGTAACATGAGCACCCCCGAAAAAAACAGAATCAAAACAAGAGGGAGCGAAACGGGCTTCCGTTTCGATGGATGTGAGGGCAGTTGATGTACGCAGCTGAGCGTCAGCGCGAGATCATGAGCGTGATCAGGCTCCGCGACCGGGCGTCCGTGCAGGATCTGGCGCAGATCCTGAACGTGACCCCCGAAACGGTCCGCCGCGACCTGAGCGCGCTGGAACGCCGCGGCCTCCTACGCCGCACCCATGGCGGCGCGGTCCATGTCCAGCGGGTCTCGTTCTCCACCCCGGTGACGGACCGGGCCGGTCTCTTCGACGCCGAGAAGGACGCGATCGCCGCCGGCGCGCTGGAGAGGGTCGCCGACAACTCGACCATCGGCATCGACGCGGGCACCACCACGATCAAGCTCGCCGAGCTGATCCCCAGGTCCAGCCGCCTGACCGTGGTGACGTACTCGCTGATCGTGGCCTCCACACTCGCCGCCCACCCCCATGTGGGCATCCACTTCCTGGGCGGCAGGATCCAGGAGAACTCCCGTGCGGCGGTGGGCACCTGGGCCCTGGAGCACGTCGGCCGGATCACGATGGACCAGGTCTTCCTGAGCGTCGACGGCATCAACCTCCGCCACGGCCTGACCACCCACAACCTGCCCGAGGCGGACGTCAAGGCGGCCCTGATGAAGGCCGCCAGGCAGACGGTCGTCATGGCGGACCGCTCCAAGTTCGGCCGCGAGGAGTTCGGCCGGGTGGCACCGCTGGAGGAGGTGGACCTCGTCATCACCGACGCCGGCGTCGCCCCCGAGCAGATCAAGGAGGTCGAGGAGCGGGGGCCCGAGGTGATAGCGGTACCCACCCAACGCCCATAACCACCCCTGTGAGACGGGCCGCGCCACGGGAGCGGCACCACATCTGACGCTCGCCGACGGCGTCAGCGCGGGCGAGCCGGCCGCCGGCCAGCCGCTCCCCCCGGCGGGTGCCTCACGTCCCCGCCGGGGGGAGCGGCGTGCGGGCGGCCTCGGGGGACAGGCTGTCGACCAGGAGCGCGAGATAGCGCGACCAGCCGCCGGGGGCGTGCCGCGCGCTGGCCACCAACATGGTGACCAGGCAGGGGAAGTCGTCCGGCGTGACGTCGGCCCGCACCACACCGGCCAGCCGCGCCCGGGACAGGACCTCGGCCAGGGGCCGCCGGTAGCGGGTCGCGATCCCCCCGGTCAGGGCACCGCCGTCGATCAGCGTGAGCATCCCCGGATGCTCGACGAAGGCGGTGGCGCTCTCCGTCAACACCGTCACCATCGCGCGATGCGGGTCGGGGTCGGCGGCGGCCCGCAGCAGCACCGGCTCCACCCGCTCGGCGAAGTAGTCGTCCAGCACCGCGGCCAGCAGATCGTCCCTGGTCGGGAAGTGCCGGAACAGGGTGCGCGCGGTGACCTGCGCGCGCGACGCGATCTGCTCCAGGGGGACTTCGCCGCCCCCCTCCGCCACCGCGGCGCGGGCCGCCGCCACGATGCCGGCCCGGTTGCGCCGGGCGTCCGCACGCATGGGCACGCTCCTGCTCTCCGTCACCGCGTCACGCTGGGGCACGTCGTTTGGATCTTGCCGGGCTCGCGACTCCCCCAGACTCCGTCCGGGAGTACGAGCCGCGATCCGCCGCCGTCCACGAAGATCCAGACGACGCACCCTAGCACCCCGACCCTTAAGTGTCATAGCGCTGACATTTATGGCAGGCTCGGCGCATGGACCACGGCATCGTCACCTTTCTGACCGACTACGGCATCGCCCCCGTCCCGTTGGGGCAAGCGGTGGAGGAGCGCGGGTTCGACTCGCTCTTCCTGGCCGAGCACACGCACATCCCGACCAGCCGCCTGACCCCCTGGCCGGTGGGCGCGCCCGAGCCGCAGCCGCTTCCGCGTCACTACGCGCACACCCTCGACCCCCTGGCCGCCCTCGCGGCGATCGCCGCCACCACCCGGCGCATCGGTCTCGGAACCGCCGTGACGCTGGTCAACCAGCACCACCCGATCACCCTGGCCAAACAGGTCGCGAGCGTGGACCGGATCTCCGGTGGGCGGTTCGAACTGGGCGTCGGCCCGGGCTGGAACGCCGAGGAGATGGCCAACCACGGCGTCGACCCCGCGCGACCGCTGGCGCGGATGCTGGAACACGTCGCCGCCATCAGGACGATCTGGGCCGAGGAGGAGCCGGAGTTCCACGGCGAGTTCGTCGACTTCGACCCCATATGGTGCTGGCCGAAACCCGACCGCCCGCTGCCGATCCTGATCGCGGGGGTCGGACCGACCGTGCTGGACCGCGTGCTCAGCCACGGGGACGGCTGGCTGCCGCTCCCCCTGTTCACCGCCGAACAGCTCGGCGACCGCGTCGCGGAACTGCTCGACCGCGCCGCCGAATCCGGCCGCACCATGAACGTCACCCTCTACGGCGGCGCTCCCGAAGCCCTCGACTCCTACCGGCGGGCCGGCGTGGACCGGGTCCTGTTCGAACTCCCCGACCACGAGAACCCCGACGACACCCTGCGCGAACTCGACCGCCTCGCCGCCTTCGTCGACACCGGGAACTGATCCCCGCCGACGACGCGTCATCCACGCGGGAGAACGTTGCGGGAGCGATGGTCCGACGAGTCCGGTTCGGCGGACGCGGCCCCCGCCGAGGGGAGTTCGAGGTGGAAGCGGGTATCGCGACACGCCACATCCGAAGGGGCCGCCGTCACGGCGCCGGCCGCCCACGAAGCGGCCCGGCGGGGGCGGAGTCGCCGCCGCGCGGAACGCCATCCGCCGTGGTGGTCGCCGTCCTCCTGTGCGCGGCTCTCACGTCGTGCTCCTCCGATTCGTCTGATTCATCCGACTCGTCGGGCTCGTCGGGCTCGTCGGGCTCGTCGGATTCCTCCGCCGAGTCCCCGCGCGAGGCCGACACCGGGTCACCCACGTCCGACCCGCCGCCCCCCACCGAGACGCCGGCCCCGACCGGGCCGTGCGCCGACGGAACCTGCGAGATCGAGGTGGCCGTGGGCGATGTCGTGACCGTGCCGGACACCTACGGCCTCGGGCCGATCGAGGTCACCGGCATCAGCGGCGGCGAGGTCGAGATGGTCGCACCGCTGACGGGGTCCGGCTACAGCGTCGCCGGCTGCTCGGGGGGCGGCGGCGTCTCGTCGGCGGGCGGCGGAGGCGTCGGGCTGAGCTGCGGCGAGGGCGTCGTCGCCACCATCAACGACGCCATGAGCCTGGAGGTCGTCGACATCCTCGACACCACCGCCGTCCTCCACATCGAACCCGCCGCCTGACCGAGCCTTCCGCCCCGGCGTCTTCCCGCGCCCTCGCCGGCCCGGGAGGACGCGCCGTGGATATGCCGACGGCACCTGCTTCTCCGTGTGTTGGGCGATCCGCTGCCGATCCCGCCGGTCGGCGGCGAGCAGAAGGATCGCGGGCGCGTATGTCGCGGCCCGCCGGAACCGAATGCGCCCACGGGAATCCGCCGCAGGGCCACGCCGATGAACACCCCCTGATGAACACCCGCCGATGCACACCCGCGAAACGCACCGAACTCGTCGCCCTGAACGCGGGCCCGCGACCCGGTTTCCCGAACTCGGCGTGCCGAACTCGGTTTCCCCTGGCCGGCCGCCGGTGGAGAACGGGGCGTTCGCCGCCCGGGGACGCGGCGGATCGCTTTCCGCGACGGCCGCCAAACCACGCCGCACCGCAAGAACTCCGGACGCTGTTCGGGCTTACCGAACGGTCCACCGATGGGTGCGTGTTCGTGTGTTCTCGGTGTTTTTCGGGTCCCTGTGTCGAAGATTGTGGATAGCCAACGACGCCTCACGTGACCCCGGCCGGAATTTCCTTCCGCCCCCGCGGTATTCGTTTTCCCTTAGGTCAGCGGGGGTGCGGTCGGGCGGTCGAAGCCAATTCGGCTAATTGCCCGTCAGAACAATCGGGCCAGGCGCATTGACGCGTCCGGACACCCCTCCTATTCTCTGTTCGCAGTGATGAACAGCGTTCGAGATCTCGAACGCGCGGGCAGGGGACGACGCTTCCGCCGTCAACCGCTCGGTCTCGGCGGCGCGTTCGGCGGCTCGGCACGCCGCCGGGACCGTCCACCCCCGCTGCCTGGCCAGGCGCCGGAGAGGACCTCGATGTTCGACCAACACGACACCACCCGGCGTAGGCCGCGCGCGCCACCCCCGGGTGACATCACGTCAACCAGCTGCGAACAGCGCGTCGTTCACGAGGACGCGCTGCGGCCGGAGCCCTCCCCCCTCCTCCGGTCGCCGGCCCCGGTATCGCCGGGCCGCCCCGTTCTCGGGTGGCGCCCTGTCGCCGCCGAGGACGCCCCCCACACACCAGCCAGGGAGTTCTCATGTCCGCTTCACGACGCCGGAGCCGCCGCCGTCCGCTGCGCGCGGCGCTGGCCGCCTTCGCCGGCCTGGCGATGGCGCTGACCGTGGCACCCACGATGTCAGCCGCCTCGACCGCCACCGAGGAACGCGCCACCGGCGCACCCGCCGCCGAGGCCCTCGCGACCGAGGAACCGTCGGCCGCCGCGTTGCCCGACAACTTCCAGTGGACCTCGCCCGGCCCGGTGGTCTCGGTCAAACCCGACGCCGGCCACGACGTGGTCTCCGTCAAGGACCCCACCGTCGTGCACCACAACGGCGCGTGGCAGGTCTACTTCACCGTCGCCAACACCGCCGGCGCCTGGAGCCTGGCCCACACCAGCTTCACCGACTGGTCCCAGGCCAACAGCGCGCCCCACACCTTCCTGGACACCAACCCCAACATCGGCAACCGCTACGCCGCCGCCCCCCACCTCTTCTACTTCGAGCCCCGCGACGAGTGGCACCTCGTCTACCAGACCGGACTGCCCTCGTACTCCGTCTCCAACGACCCCAGCGACCCCCACAGCTGGTCGGCGCCGCGCAACTACCAGGACGAGATGCCCGACATCGTCCGCGAGAACATCGGCAACGGCCACTGGCTGGACTACTGGGTGATCTGCGACGACACCATGTGCTACCTCTTCTCCGCCGACGACAACGGGCACCTCTACCGCGCGGAGACCACCGTCGCCGCGTTCCCCGAGGGCTTCGACAACACCCGGATCGTCCTTGAGGACACGCCCAACAACCTCTTCGAGGGCGAGGCGGTCTACTACGTCGAGGACACCGACACCTACCTCCTGATCATGGAGGCGATCGGCAACGACGGCCGGCGCTGGTACCGCTCCTTCACCGCCGACACCCTCGACAGCCCGTGGCAGCCCCTGGCCGACACCCCCGACAACCCCTTCGCCCGGGCCAACAACGTCTCCTTCCCGAACGGCGCCTGGACCCAGGACGTCAGCCACGGCGAACTCCTGCGCAACGGCGTCGACCAGCGCATGACCATCGACTCCTGCGAGCTCCAACTGCTCTACCAGGGAATCGACCCGGCGGCCGGCGGCGACTACTCCCAGCTGCCCTGGCACCTCGGCCTGGCCACCCAGACCAACTCCACCTGCTGAAAGGCGTGTTGCCGGTGCGGTCGCCCCGCCGACCCCGGACGACCGCACCGGTCCCCCACCCTCACCCCCACATGAGGAGCAGCTCATGCCCCCCACCAGGCGCACCCTTCTCACCCTCGGCGCCGGCTCCGCGCTCGCCCTCGGCATATCGGCCACGACGGGCAACGCTCTCGCCACCCGCCCCACCCGCCCGCTCCCCACAGCGGACGCCCCGACCGAGCCGTTCGCGGTCGGACTACGCGAGTTCCACTTCAGTCGCGGCGACCGCGCGCTGGTCACCCGCGTCTGGTACCCGGCGCAGGGCTCGCCGGGCGGCGACCCGGTCCGCGACGCCCCCGTCGCCGACGGATCGTTCCCCGTCGTGGAGTGGAGCCACGGCCTGTACGGCACCCCCGAGGTCTACCTCGCGGAGATCCTGCCGCTGGCCGAGGCCGGCTTCGTCGTGCCGGCGCCGGTCTTCCCCACCACCTCGGAGGGCACCGAAGGCAACATCCAGGACGTCTACAACGGCAACCAGTCCATGGATGTCTCCGAGGTCATCACCCGCACCCTCGCGCTCAACGACACCTCGGGCGACCCCTTCGCCGGGCGCCTGGCCGTCGCGGCCGGCGTCGGCGTCGCGGGCCACTCGCTGGGCGGAATGACCACCCACGGTCTGCTCACCGCCTGGCCGGACAGCAGGATCAGGGCCGCCGCCCCCTTCGCCTGCGTGGACATGGGCGACCCGACCGGCGAGGTCGCCGCCAACACCCTGTTCGTCCACGGGGATCAGGACCCCGTCTGCCAGTACTCCCTGGCCCGCCAGGCGTACTCCGAACTGGCGGCGCCGAAAGCCTTCCTCACCCATGTCGGCCAGGGCCACGACGAGTACGTCTGGGGCAACGGCGTCACCTACCCGCAGACCCGCGCCACCTTCGTGGACTGGATGCGCTGGAGCCTCTACGCCGACACCGCCGCCCGCGACCGCCTCGCCGACGACGCCGCCTCCGACGGCACCACCTGGGAAGCCGACCTCGGCTGACCCGCCGGCCCGCCCCCACACCAGGAGCCGCTCATGTCACCCACCCCCCACCCCGGTCGTCGCGGCCTGATCGCCGGGGCGGCCGGCCTCGGGCTCGCCGCCGCCCTCCCCACCCTGCCACCGCTCAACTCCCCGGCATCGGCGGCAGCGCCCCCCACCGGCGCCCCGGCCACCGGCGTCCGCCCCCTGGCCGACTTCACCAACCCCGTGCTCTGGCAGGACTTCGCCGACATCGACGTCATCCGCGTCGGCGACACCTTCTACTACTCCGCCTCCACCATGCACTACTCCCCCGGCGCGCCCGTCCTGCGCTCCTGGAACCTGGTGGACTGGGAGTTCGCCGGACACTCCGTGCCCCGCCTGGACTTCGGCGCCAAGTACGACCTGGACGGCGACCGGGCCTATGTGGACGGAATCTGGGCCTCCACCCTCAACCACCGGGCGAGCGAGGGCCGTTTCTACTGGCTGGGCCAGACCGACTTCTCCCAGACCCACGTCTACACCGCTACCGACGTCGAGGCCACCTGGCAGCGGATCGCCACCATTCCCCGCTCCTACTTCGACGCCGGCCTGCTCTTCGACGGCGACACCCCCTACGTCGCCCACGGCAACACCCAGATCTTCGTCGCCCAACTCACCGACGACCTGACGAGCGAGGTCCGCAACGAGCAGGTCTTCACCACCCCGACCAGCATCGGCACACTGGAGGGCGCCAGGTTCTACAAGATCAACGGCAGCTACTACATCTTCCTCACCCGCCCGGCCAACGGCCAGTACATCCTCAAGTCCGCCTCCCCCTTCGGCCCCTACGAGATCAGGGAGCTGCTGCTCGACCTGCCGGGCCCGATCCCGGGCGGCGGCGTGCCCCACCAGGGCGGCCTGGTCGACACCCCCGGCGGCGACTGGTACTACCTCGCCTTCATCGACGCCTACCCCGGCGGCCGGGTCCCCGCGCTGGCCCCGATCACCTGGACCAGCGACGGATGGCCCCAACTCCACCTGGTGAACGGCGCCTGGGGCACCACCTACCCCGAGCCCGCCCTGCCCCCACCGCCGCGCGAGACCAGGCCCATGACCGGCCTCGACACCTTCGCCGGCACGGCGCTCGACCCACGGTGGGAGTGGAACCACAACCCCGACACCGGCCGGTTCTCCGTCGACAACGGGCTGACGCTCACCACAGCGACCGTCACGGACGACCTCTACGCCGCGCGCAACACCCTCACCCACCGCGTCCAGGGGCCCACCTCCACCGCCACCATCGAGATCGACCACAGCCAGATGACCGACGGAGACCGCGCCGGCCTCGCCCTGCTGCGCGACTCCTCCGCCTACCTCGGCCTGCTCAGGGAGGACGGCACCACCCGCCTGGCGATGGTCGACGACATCACCATGGACAGCGGCTGGAACACCGTCTCCACCGGCACCGAGCGGGCCACGGCCCCCGTCCCCCACACCCGGATGTGGCTGCGCGCCCGAGTCGACATCAGCCCGGGCGCCGGACGCCAGGCCCACTTCTCCTACAGCACCGACGGCTCCGCCTTCACCGACCTCGGCCCCGGCCTCACCCTCAAACACGAGTGGCAGTTCTTCCTGGGCTACCGCTTCGCGATCTTCCACCACGCCACCCGGACCCTCGGCGGCAGCGTCCTGGTCGCCAGCTTCGACCTCACCACCCCCTGACTCCACGCCCCCCACACAGAAGGAGCAACCGCGATGACCAGAGCAGCCGAGCAGGGACACCCACGCCGACGGATCCGAACAGCGGTCGCCGCGTTGACGTCAGCCGCACTGGCGGCGACGGGGATGCTCGCCTTCGCCGGCAGCGCCCACGCCGCAGACACCCTGCGCGGGGCGGCCGAGCAGAGCGGCCGGTACTACGGCGCCGCCATCGGCCCACAGCTCCTGGGCGAGGCGGACTACACGTCCACGTTGAACGCCGAGTTCAACAGTGTGGTGGCCGAGAACGCCATGAAGTGGGACGCCACCGAGCCCAACCGGGGCCAGTTCACCTTCGGTGGCGGTGACCAGATCGTCGCCCACGCGCAGAGCCAGGGCATGGAGGTGCGCGGCCACACCCTGGTCTGGCACGCCCAACAGCCGGGCTGGGTCCAGGGGTTGGGCGGGGACGACCTCCGCCGGGCGATGCTCGACCACATCGACGGGGTCGCCGGCCACTACGCGGGCCAGATCTCGTCCTGGGACGTGGTCAACGAGGCGTTCGAGTGGGACGGCAGCCGCCGCCAGTCCAACCTCCAGCAGCAGTTGGGCGACGGCTGGATCGAGGAGGCGTTCCGCGCCGCCGACGCCGCCGACCCCGCCGCCAAGCTCTGCTACAACGACTTCAGCACCGACGGCATCAACGCCAAGAGCGACGGCATCTACCGGATGGTCGAGGACTTCCTGGCCCGCGGTGTACCGATCGACTGCGTGGGCTTCCAGTCCCACCTCGGCCAGGACTCCGACCTCAGCACCTACCAGCAGAACCTCCAGCGCTTCGCCGACCTCGGCGTGGACGTCGAGATCACCGAGCTGGACGTCGGCGGCTCCGGCGCAGCCCAGGCCAACGTCTACCGAGGCGTCACCGAGGCGTGCCTGGCCGTCTCCCGCTGCACCGGCATCACCGTCTGGGGCATCACCGACAAGTACTCCTGGCGCGGCGACGAGTCCCCACTCCTGTTCGACGCCAACTACCAGAAGAAGGAGGCGTACTACGCCGTCCTGGAGGCGCTGAACGGCGCCGCGGCCGAGGGGCCCGGGCAGGACGGGGACTTGTCGGCCACCTCCTACCACCCCGCCAGCTGGCGCGAAAGCGGCCAGGCCGTCTCCTGACCCTGCTCGCTCCCCCGCGCGCCGACGCAACGAGACGAGCCGCGATGTCGCGGACACCCCGCACATCGCTCGGACATCACAGCCCAGGAGGCACCATGAGGCGTATCAGAGCCGCGCTCACCGCACTCGCCGGCACCCTGCTGCTCGCCGTCACCACCCTCGGCCTGCCCTCGACGGCCCACGCCGCCGAACTGGTCGAGATCACCGACTTCGGCCCGAACCCGGGCGGCACCCGGATGCACGTGTACGTCCCCGACAACACCCAGCCGAACCCGCCCGTCGTGGTCGCCATGCACGGCTGCGGCGGCGACGGTCCCGGCTTCGCCCAGTCCAGTGGCTTCAACGGGCTGGCCGACCAGCACGGCTTCATCGTGATCTACCCGACCGCGACCCAACAGACCGCGTTCGGCACCTGCTTCGACGTCTGGTCGCCCCAGTCCAAGACCCGCGACGGAGGCAGCGATCCCGTCTCCATCGCCTCGATGGTCAGCTACACCCACCAGCAGTACGGCGGCGACCCCGCCCGCACCTTCGCCACCGGCAGCTCGTCCGGCGGCATGGAGACGAACGCCCTGCTCGCCCTCTACCCGGACGTCTTCGCCGCCGGCGCGGCGTTCATGGGGGTGCCCTTCTCCTGCTTCCTCGACGAGGCGGACTTCCCGCCCTGGAACAGCCAGTGCGTCAACGGCCAGAAGGACGAGACCCCGCAGACGTGGGGCGACGCCGTGCGCCAGGCCCATCCCGGCTACAACGGCCCTCGCCCGCCGATCCAGCTGTGGCACGGCACGGACGACACCCTGGTCCCGTTCCAGCTGCTCCGAGAGGCGACCGAACAGTGGACGGACGTCCACGGCCTGAGCCAGACCCCGAGCTTCACTGACCAGCCCCAACCGGGCTGGGAACGGGAGAACTTCGCCGACGCGGGTGGCACCGTGTGGGTCGAGTCCATCACGGTCCGGGGCGCGGGCCACACCCTCCCCATGAGCGGCATGGCGGCCGAGGCCATCTCCTTCTTCGGCATCGCCGACTGACCCCCACGCGGTGGCTCCGTGTCCGGAGCCCCCGCGACGGGGTCATACACCACGACGACAAGACGACCCGACCGCCGGGCTCTCCCCTCCACCGACCTGACCTGCGAAAACAGCACAGCTCGCTGCCCCCGCCGGCCAACACGACGCCCCCGAGTTGACCACCCGACGCGCGACCGTCGGCCGCCTCAGCCCCACCCACCCCGGAGGCAACGACCCTCGGCCGTCCCGGAGGACGACCGCCACGGCGACCGCCACATCCATTGCCGGCTTGGAGGATTCGCTGGCGGTCGGGTTGCGATCCTCGGCCGCCCCGGAGGGCGACCGCCACACGGGTGACGGCGTGCAGTACATCGAGAGGTTCAAGCTGTTGCGATCCTCGGCCGTCCCGGAGGGCGACCGCCACGACCGGCGGGCAGGGCGTGGTTGCCGTCCCCTCGGTGTTGCGATCCTCGGCCGTCCCGGAGGGCGACCGCCCCCCCAGGCGATGGCGGCGGGTGAGAGGTCGACCGCGTCGTTGCGATCCTCGGCCGTCCCGGAGGGCGACCGCCACCCGCCGGCTGGCGCCTCTCCCAGGACGCGGTGTGGGAGTTGCGATCCTCGGCCGTCCCGGAGGGCGACCGCCACTTCTCGACGAGCAGGGGCAACCCCTGTGGGTCATCGAGTTGCGATCCTCGGCCGTCCCGGAGGGCGACCGCCACAGCGCGAGCTGCTGGGGCGGTGTGAGGCCGCGCTGGAGTTGCGATCCTCGGCCGTCCCGGAGGGCGACCGCCACGCTATCGCGATGACCGGTGGCGACGCCGGCTACATCGTTGCGATCCTCGGCCGTCCCGGAGGGCGACCGCCACTGCCGACGGCGACTACTGGCGACTGGTGGACGACGGTTGCGATCCTCGGCCGTCCCGGAGGGCGACCGCCACCGGACGTCGCCGCCGGCACCGCCCCGCCCATGCAGGTTGCGATCCTCGGCCGTCCCGGAGGGCGACCGCCACGACCAGCAAGCGCTTCGCCGCCCTGACTGCCGCCTGGTTGCGATCCTCGGCCGTCCCGGAGGGCGACCGCCACGGCCTTTGAACTGGGAAGATGACATTCTGCTGACTAGCGATAACTCACATGACGGCAGACACCACGCCCATCTCCGGCATTTTTCTTCGGTGCGACCCGCGTGTCGCGTGTGCGCTTGGGGTTCCGAACCCCCATGGTCCAGGGTCCAGGGTCCAGTTGAACGATAGACGAGCCATCGCGCAGGCCCGATCGAACTATACGTGGTCGTTCCGAACGAGTGGGGTGCGTCAGGCAGGGTTTGCCCCGCTCGCCGCCTGGCGCGCGCACTCGCCGCGTTAGCCGAAAGCCCAGCCAGGACACCTACATGCGGCTGCCAGCTGATCGCACGCACCAGGACGCTCGCTACCGGGCAAACCCTGACTGCCGCGGCACGGGACAAATCTCCTTGCACAGGCCACGAACAACAGCCACGCTCCACACCATGTTTGACGCTGCCTCTCAAGGTCCCGCACTTCGGCCGTATCCCAAGATTTCTGAGGGAAGAAGGCTCGGTACCTCCGGAATCCGGGAGTGGGTCGCGACGGAAAAGGTGCACGGAGCGCACCTCTTGGTGGTGTGCGACGGCACAGGCGTTCATCCGGCCAAACGGCGTGAGCTGCTGGGCGACGAAGCGATGGATGACTTCTTCGGCATGAGCAGGGTCTGGCCGGAGTTACTTGTGGCAGCTGCCCGCTTCGCCTCCGTACTCCGCAGTGCGTGGGGCGACACCGCAGTGGTGACGATCTACGGTGAGCTGGCCGGCGGATGCTACCCACACGCAGACGCCCCCGCCGCTGCCGACGCCGAGCCGGTCCAGACCGGTGTGTGGTACGCGCCCGGCCTGCACTGGCTGCCGTTCGACGCGCAGGTCGAGAACGCCCAGGGACGCCGTTGGATTTCTGATCGTGCCCTGCGCAAAGCCGCCGCGACCGCAGGACTCATCTGCCCTCCCGTGCTCAGGCAGGGAACGCTCGCCAAGCTCCATGACCTGCCGGTTGCCTTCCCCACCCGGGTTCCAGCCCTCTTCGGGCTGCCCGACCTGCCGGACAACCTCGCCGAAGGCTACGTCCTCAAGCCGGCCGGCGAATGGCCAGAGGCCGGATCCGCGGACACACGCCCGGTGGCCAAGGTGAAGCAGACGTCCTTCGCTGAGGACGTACGGTTCAACGGCTCACGTCCGTATCTCCCACCACTCCAGGGAGCCGCCGGAGTTCCCCCTTGGATTCTGGCCCACGCTGCGGCGCTCCTCACCCCCGCTCGTGCGGCGGCAGCGGTCAGCAAACTGGGCCTTCGCGCTCCCCTGGAAGCCGTGGCTCAGGAGATCAGCTGGGACGTCGCGGAAGAACTCGCCGACTCGCTGGGTGGTCTGGAGGCCGGACTCCTGGGCTCCCTGGGACGGGCGCTTCTACCTGGCGCACACGTACTGGCGGCCTTCGACGCCGAGGACCGCCGTCCTCCGGGCAAACAGAGGAGACCCTGAGAGGGCCTGACGATCTGTTGGCCTCCCCCAGAGCGTGTTTGAGATCCGGTTCAGGTGGTGGTGCGTCGGAGCGGTTCGCGGCCGGGGCGGGCGGCGGGGGGTGTGACCTCGGCTGACTCAGTAGCTGTCGCCCGCCGAGCGGCCATTCCAGCACGCACAGCGCGTCGGCGACCGAGGCTCCGGCGACCCTCAGTATCCGGCTCATCGCCAACAGTTGGTTGCCGGAGCGGACGACGTCATCGACCAGGACTCCCCGGCGCGTCCCTCAAGATCGGTGCCCCGGGGCGGGTGCGCGGCCGGCGCACCCGCTCTGACCAGGGAGAACGACGAGGCGACGGACGAGGCGGCCTGTCCGCCGGGTTTTCCCCTCGCCCCCATCTGACCTGCGGAGACGCGCAGTCCAAGGCAGTCAGAGCGAACCAGCTCTTTCCGCCCCCGATTCGTCCCCGCACCCACCCCCCGACAGCCTCTGAGTTGATCACCCGGCGTGAACCATGAGAAGGCGCCAACACGTGATCATCACCCACCTCAGCCCCCGCACCGCTGGCAAGACCACCTCGGTCGCCTGGCAAGCCCACGCCCTCCACGAACGCGGCTACCCCGTCGTCGCCTTCGAGTCCGACCACAGGCCGCCAGCTCGCCGAATGGGACGCCGCATCCGGCGGCTTCCCCTTCCCCATCCACCAGCAACCGGACCCGCAGTTCCAGAAGAACGTGCCCCCGACCCCCACCCCCGGCCAACTGGGCATCGTCGACTGCGCCCACGCCGAGGAGCACCGCGTCACCGACCTCGCCCTCCAAGGCGCCGCTACCTCGAAGATGACGGCTGGAACGTTCTCACCACCAGCATCCCCATCCGCCAGCGCTACGCCCAGTCCATGCTCGAACCCGTCAAGGCCACCGGCTCCGCCTCCGACGAGCTCGTCACCGAACTGCTGGACCGAGGGCTCCTGCGATGACCGCCCCCGACCGCACCGCCGACCTCCGAGCCCGCCGCCGCCAACCCGACACCACCCTCACTCCCGACCACATCCCCCACCCCGAAACCACCGACGCGACCGGCACCCTCGACCCTCCGCGACCGACGCCTCTACCGCCACAGCCACGAAACCTTCGAGGAGTACCTCCAGGAGCGCTGGGAGATCAGCAGACGCGCCGGCTACCAACTCATCGAGGAATGGCCCCCCGCCGAACGCCTCCACCACCACCTCGACAAACCTGCAACCCCCTCCCCCTTGCCCGCCACTCCCCCGACACCGCCGTCGACCTCCACCAACAACTGCGCACCCGCACCGAGCGGAGAGCCAACGCCTCACCGCCCACCTCGTCGGCCAGATCGTGACCGCAGCGTCCCTCCCTCCGTCCGCGCCCAGCCCAACCGTGCAAAATTCTGCACACCGCCCCACCAGGTCCTCGGCCCCCGGGCCCTCCCCGACGCCCCAAGACCCGGACTGATCGGCCTCCTCGAAAACACCCTCAACCGCGCCATCACCCTCGAAAACGACCTCACCAACGCCGCCACCGCAACCCACACCCCCGAAGCACACCACCTCCGCCGCGCCATCCATCCACCTACGCCTGACAACGGCGACCCGCGCCCTGGGGCCCAAGAGCGCACCGAGACCAGATGAGCAAGCGAAGACCAAGCCGCAAGCAGCCCACCGACCACCCAGCAAGCGGCTGCGGTAAGTAGCCCCTCATCCCCTTGCCCCCCTCGGCCCTCCCGGAGGACGACCGCCACCATGACCGCAGATGTGACAGAGCGTTCCGTAGATCGCGTTGCGATCCTCGGCCGTCCCGGAGGACGACCGCCACCTCGCGGTGCTGTCCGGGGCGAGGCCCAACATGGCGTTGCGAACCTCGGCCGTCCCGGAGGACGACCGCCACTCGGCACAAGCGCCAGATCACCGTGACCTGTTTGGAAGAGTTGCGAACCTCGGCCGTCCCGGAGGACGACCGCCACACCTGCCCGGGGTGGGGGCCGTTGACAGGGGCCGGGGGTTGCGAACCTCGGCCGTCCCGGAGGACGACCGCCACCTCCCGGGCCTGACCGATCCCCAGCCGTCTAGAAAGTTGCGATCCTCGGCCGTCCCGGAGGACGACCGCCACGTCCGGCGCGCTTGCTTGCTTGTTCTTCTCCTTCGTAGTTGCGATCCTCGGCCGTCCCGGAGGACGACCGCCACCGGCGGGCCGGCGATCACCTCGCCGGTGTCCCGGTCGTTGCGATCCTCGGCCGTCCCGGAGGACGACCGCCACCTCGGCCGCCCCGGAGGGTGACCGCCACCCCCAACACCTACAGCCTGACGGAGGCGTACGAAAACGACCGCCACCTCGGCCGCCCGGAGGGTGACCGCCACTGCATCTGAGCTGTGGTGATGACGAAAGGTGAGCGAAGCACTACACCCAACACACCCGACATCAATCCCATCCCAGACTTTTCTCTTCGGTGCGACCCGCAGGCCGCGTGTGTACTTGGGGTTCCGAACCTCAAGCGCACAGATCCCCGTGGTTCACAGGACGAGGTCGTCCCGGTGGGACTGCACCTGCGCGATGCCGAGGGTTCGGACGTCGGCGAGGCCGCCTGCGGGGAGGCGGTAGATGCGGATGCTGTCGCGTTCCGCGTTGATGATGTCGTCGATGCGGGCCAGGAGGCGGAGCAGGTCGGCCTCGTCGGTGACGATCTCGAAGACGGACTTCTGCACCCGGAGGCCGTAGCCCTCGCACAGCTTCGCGACGCGGCGCAGTCGCCGCGCGCCGTCCGCGTTCGTCGTGTCCACGTCGTAGGTGAGCAGCAGGTCCATTACGCCGTCACCTTCCACGGCAGGTAGCCGGGGAGGTCGCCGCGCAGATGGCGGGCGAGGAGGCGGGCCTGCATGACCGGGAGGAGCCCGGCGGGGACGGAGCGGCCGGCGAGACCGTGTTCCCAGAGTTGCTGGCGCGCTTCCTGCCACTCGCGGATGACCACGGCCCTGCCGTCCTCCGTCAACTGGACGGCGCCTCCCGCCAGTTCCTCGAAGTGCTCGGCGCGCAGCTGACGGCGGTTGAGGAGGGTGAGGGCCAGCCGGTCGGCGAGGACGGGGCGGAATTCCTCCATCAGGTCCAGGACGAGGCCGGGTTTCGCCGGACGGATGCCGTGGAGGTAGCCGACATACGGGTCGAGGCCGACCTGTTCCGCCGCCCCGTGGACCATGCCGCGCACCATTCCGTACAGGTAGGAGAGCAGCGCGTTGACGGGGTCGGTGGGTGGCCGGCGGACTCGGCGTTCGAAAGGGGGGATGCCGTCCGCCGGTCGCAGCGCGTGGCGGAACGCGGCGAAGTGCAGGCGGGCCGAGTCGCCTTCGATGCCCCGGAGGGTGTCGACGTCCGCGGCCGAGGCGACGGTGTCGATCTTCTCGGCCAGCGTCGCGGCCACCGTGCGCATCTCCTCCCGCGCGGGCGGCGCCGCGTCGCGCGCGGTCCGGAGAATGATCCAGCGGCTGTTGCGGATCTTGCCGGCGACGACGTTGCGGGCGATCTCCAGGCTCACCGACTCGTCGGCCAACGCGCGGTGTTGTGCCTGACGGAGGAGGACGTTGCCGCGTACGGCGCCGTCGAGACGGCCGAGGAACCGTCCACCGCCGCTCATCCAGGTGATGGAACGGGCGTCCTGGGCGCAGCGGGTGATCAGTTCGGTGGAGAGGTTGACGTGTCCGTAGACCACGATGGCGTCGATCCGGCGTAACGGCAGGACGCGGCGCGCGGTGGCCTCGGGGAGGCGGACGCGGACGGAGTCCTCCTCCAGACGGAGGTCCGCGCCCTGGGTCTGGACGTAGAGGGTGTTGAGGAGTTCGAGGCTCACACGTTCTCCGGTTCGGGGGTGGTGCGGTAGAGGTCCCGGAGGCCCTGCCGGTAGCGGCGGTCGTCGGCGAGGACGCGCGGCATACAGGAGTCGACCATCGAGCAGCGGCGGCAGCGGCCGTCGGTGACCGGGGACGGCAGGCTCGCCGAGGTGATCATCTGCCGAACCGCCTCGGTCACGTTCATCACCTGTTCGCGCAGGGGCGCATCCACGGTGATCTGGTGACGTCGGCGGTCGGTGGCCGAGTAGATCGCGGCCTGTTCGATCGTGGTGTGGAACATGGCCTCCAGGCACATGGCCTGCCCCGCCACCTGGAGGTCGGCCGGGCCGCCGGGGCGGTAGCGGCCCGACTTGTGCTCGACGGGCAGGACGCTGCCGTCGGCGTGGAGTTCGACGGCGTCGCAGACGCCGACCAGGCCGAGGTCGTCGTTCCAGACGGGCAGCGCGTGCAGGGTGCGAACGGAGCCCCTGCCCCGGTTGCCAGGGGTGTCGACGCGTTGGTGGAGGAGCGTGCCGCGCACGGTGGCGACGTCGTCCTCGAAGGCGTCCTCCAGCAGGATCAGGCCGCTCTGCCGGGGGCAGTAGGCGAAGTGTTCCAGGGCGGAGAGGGGGACCTGGATCGGGTCCCCCTCCCGCGGAGCCCCCGCCCGATCGGTGGTCACGCGGGCGCCGGGATGGTGGGACGGACGGGCGTGGCAGCGGGCTGGACGAGGGTGGTCAGCACAACCCCGTTCGGCAGGGCGGCGGTTGCGGGGTCGGAGAGGTCGTAGTCGGTGATGCTCCGGGCTGGCGTGGTGCCTCGGAGCGTGGCCGTGACCAAATCCGTGAGGGTGTGCGCGGGCACCCTGCCGAACGCGTCGTCATGGCTGAAGACATGCAGGGCGCGCAGGGTAAGCCCGGTGCGGGCGGCGGCGCGGTCGTGCTCGAACATCAGGGTCAACGCGCGCCAGAACATGGCGAGATCGTCGCTGGTCACGCCGGTCTTCGCGGCGAGCGGGGCGCTGAAGTGGCCGCTGCCCCTGTAGAGGCCGTAGGGGACGATGTGCTTGGAGCCCATCTCGGTCTCCTTGGCGTTGACCTCCTTCTTCCCCTTGTCCTTGCCGGACTCGCCCTCCGGCCGCGGGTTGTTCCAGGCGGCGAGGTCCTCCTCCCGGGTGGGGGTGACCCGGGTGATGCCGATGTCGAGCGGGGTCACCGGGTCGATGCTGCGGGCGAAGCCGAGTTGCACGGGCCCCTGGACGCGGCCGGCCCGGCGTTCCCGCTTCCCGGTGGTCATGACGGCGCCGAACATCCGGACGTCGAAGAAGTTCTGGCACATCCACCGCTGGGCGGAGTCCTTCGCCGTCGCACCGCCCTCCACATAGGCGCGCTCGTGCTGGGCGTTCAACGCGGTGCCGGCCTCGACATAGATCTCGTAACCGGGCCTCCGCTCCTCCGAGTTGAACAGGGCGACGGTGTTGCGGATCTTCCGCTTGATGGCGACGTCCGTGATGAGCCCCTGGCCGGTGACCACATCGGTGCGGGGAAGACCGCCGTTGTCCGGGTCGCCGTTGGGGTTGGAGTCGAGGGCCTCGATCAGGAGGACGAAGTCGTGCTTGCGCTGGGGGTCCAGGTGCGGGTCGGTCATGAGAGTTCGATTCCTCGGAGAAGGTGGGGTGGACGAGAGGACGGCTGGTTACGCCGAGGGCTGGGCAGGCACGGGCGCTTGGCTCTGGTCGTTGGCCGACGTCTTCGCCTCGGCGGCGGCCTCGAAGTCCGCCTGGCGCTGGTGGTAGTAGCCCATGAGAAAGTCGCCCTGCTCGATCAGGTTCAGATGCTGCGGGAGGGCGCCGCGCGGCATCCGTCCCAGGAACTCGTTCAGCCGGGTCTCCAGCGCGATGCCGGCGCCGCGCTTCTCTCGATGGAGCCGCTTGAGATGGCCGTTGGCGTTCTTCAACAGCTGGGTCATCGTCGGGTCGGGGGCCGCGGCGGCGGTCGGCAGGTACTTGTCGCGGAGGCTGGTGTTGAGCCCGGGAACGGCCAGGCGTTGGATCTGTTCCAGCACGGCGAAGATCCGGCCCCACAGATAGACGGGGTGGTTGTCCGTTTCGTCGAGGGCGGCGGGCATCTCGGGCTTCCTGTAGTGGTCAGTTCGGTTGAGGGCGAGGCGGATGAGCGCGGCACGGGGGGCGTCGATGTTGCGGTCGGCGTGGATGCGCTGCACCAGCAGCGGCAGCACGCGCGCGGGAAGCCGACTGCCGTGGAGCGCGGAGAACATCAACTCCGTCTCCAGACCGATCGGGGCACTGTCCCGCACATAGCGCTGACCGTCCCAACGCCCGCACGACAGGGCCATCTGCCATCTGGGCACATGACGGATGCGGCGCTTCCAACCCTCGTGTACGCCGTGCTGCCGGTACCAGAGCCCGAGGGTGTGCTTGATCTCGGGGACCGGCACGTCGATCCAGTCGCGCACCACGATCCGCGCGTTGTTCAGCCCGATGGTCAGGCCGTGGAAGGCGTCGGGGTCAACGCCGTCGGCGGCGCGGGGAGTTGGCTGGTCGTCGATGCTGTCGATCAGTCGCGCGATGGTGGCCTCGTCCGGCTGGTCGTTCAACGTGGGCGTGAGGTCGGGGTCCTCCCCCGCCTCGCGGGTCCACCACGTGAATGTGCCGTAGTCCTTGAAGCGCCTGCTCTGGGTCGGTGAGGCGAGCAGATGGTTCAGGGCGGCCATGGCTCGACCGCCGCAGCGGTGGCAGATCGGGGTGTTGACGAGCTGCTGGATTCCGTTGCGCCCCTGGGCTGCGGTGTTGATGGAGACCAGCTGGCCCTCGTTGCTGCCGCCGGTGGTCGGCACCGATCCCTTCTTCACCGGCTCGGGGATCGTGGCGAGCAACGCGCCATGCTCGCCGCACACCAGGCACAGCCCGGACCGTTCCTTCTTGCCGCCCTTGCGTTCCCGCACCACGTCGGCCCAGAGCCCCTGCGCCGAGGGGAGGGCGTGCAACCAACAGGTGCCGACACGGACGGCGACCATCTCCTTGTGCCCGACACCGTCCAGGGCTGGACGCGCCACATCAGGCGCGGTCAGATACGTCCGCAGCGCCGTCGCGGCGGGGTCGTCGGGCACGGAGTCGGCCCAGCGCAGAGCGAGTTCACGGTAGGCGGCATGCCGCCGTTCGGCCTCGGCCCGTTCCTTGTCCGTCAGCCCGTTCCTACCGTTGGCGTTGGGCACGCCGAGAACGAACTCGGCCGTGTCCACCAGCAGATACGGCGGCACCTTGACGCCGGATCGCTGAACGTGCGGAACGTACTCGACGAGCGCCTCCGCCCGTTGCTTCGCCGGCTTGCGCCGGTCCTCCAACTCGCCGGTCCTGCCGTCCGCCGAGAGGCGCAGCACCCGATCGATGACCTTCGCCCTGTGGTACTCGGCGGGCAGATCCTCGGCGGCCCGCTCGGCGTACTCGCCCAGTCGTTGCAGCAGCATCTCGGCTACTCCCCGCCCGAACCTGAGCCCGCGTCGGCACGCCAGTGGGGGTCGGCCACGGCGACCGCGCCCTCGGGCAACGGCTGCTCGACCTCCATGACACCCCCACGCACCGAGGCGCGGAACCACCGATACCGCTCGCCCTCGGGTGTGTACGCGATGGAGTGCAGCATCACGCCCAACTCGTCGTTCCAGTCGGTCTGCGGCGGCAGATCCGTTGCCGGCCCGAAGAAGGCGGTGAACTCTCGGCAGCCGAAGAACGGTTGCGAGAAGCACGCTCCGCGCTCGACCCGCCGCCGCAACTGCTCCCGGTACTTCTCCTCCGAGGCGGGTGGGAACCCGTTGCCACCGGCCCGCGCCTTCGCCGAGACGGCGATCTGGGCGTGAATCCGGTACCGCACGTCCTGCAGCGCGGTCGTGCCGCGCTGATCGCGGTCCGCCTCCACGTCATAGCGCCGGCGCCGGTCCTTCTGGAACGCCGCCACCGTTGACGCGTTCGGCACGGACGCGACCTCGTTGCGCCGCACCCGCGCCCACCGCACCGGGCTGAGCACCTCGATCCGCCGGATCACATACTGGAACTGTGGCTTCCAGAAGACGGACTGGAGCAGACCGTCGGCGGCGGAAGGCGTCATCAGCGGATAGCTCACCCGTTCCGACTTCAACTCCGGCCGGGTGAAGCACGCCAACTCCCCCCACGTCTCCACGACGAGATCGGGAAACGCCCACCCCTCGTTCCCCCGCGCGGGCCGCCGCGCACCGGCGGTCGTCGAACTCATGAGTTTCCTTTCTTGGAGATACATCACCCCCGTGAGGGGTACAAAGGGGCGCCACGCGCCGCATATGGCACTCCCGTCAGACCAGGAACGCGGTCGGGTCCTCCACCCGCTCGCTGTCCAACCCCCGGAGCGGGTCGTAGAAGCCGCGCCAGACCACCAGGTCGCCGACGACCAGGTCGGCGAGGCGGTTGTTCAGTGCCTCTCGGACCTCGTGGCGCGGCAGCGAGGCCGTATGGGGCTGGAGCCGGCGCCATACCTCCGGGCCCGTGGGATAGGGGTCGCCGAGGCTCTTGATATCGGCCTCGATCACGTCGCGCTCCGCCTCGGTCAACTCCGGTCGGATCACGACCACGGGTTGGGAGTAGGCGTCGTCGATCATCTGGAACGACCTGGCCACCTCCGGGAAGTCCAGCTCTCGCCGCAGCCGCTGGATCTCCTCCCCGAACGCACGTCCGTCGCTCCCCTGCGCCGCGTACCGCTCGGCGTAGTACGAGGACAGGGCAGCGAGATCATCGGGCGCGGCGAGTTCCGGGCCGAAGAAGCGTTCGGACGCCTCCTTTGCCGCTTTGTACGACTTACTTTTCGGGTCGCCGCCCTCCGCCGGGCGGAAGATGACGACCCTGCCGTCGTCGTCACGCCCGTCCCGGTTACAACGGCCTGCCGCCTGTTGCATGGACTCTGCGGGGGCCACCGCCCGGTAGACGCACGGAAAGTCGAGATCAACTCCAGCCTCGATCAGACTTGTTGACACAACGAACGTCGGCTGTCGTTCCGCCAATCGCTTCCGGATAAGGTCGATCACTTCTCGTCGATGCCCGGCCGTCATCCTGGTCGACAGATGCAGAACCATGGGCCGTTCGGATGCCTCGTCCGCATCCGCCAAGTCATCGTCAGCCGGCGCCAGCGCTTCGGCGAGCAGGCGGTGGAGCGTGGCGGCGTCGCGGGTCGTGTTGACCACGGTCAGCACCCGAGAACCCGGCTCTTCGAGGATCTCCTCGGCGATCGTCTCCCAGGAACCCCCCTCGTCCGACCGCCAGTGGTACGTCACCCGACGCAACTCGTCGAAGAGCGTGGACACATCGTCGACCACCAGATGACGGGCGGCACCGTCCCACTCGGGGCGGGCCCAGAACTCCGGCTGCGTCGCCGAGGCCAGGACCACCGACGCGCCGAAGTGGTCCACCAGCCCGCGCAAAACGCTCAGGATCGGTGCGAGCAACCGGTCCGGAAGCGCCTGCACTTCGTCCAACACGATCACGGATCCGGCCAGCCGATGCAGCTTCCGCATCGCGGCCGGGCGGTGGGAGAACAACGACTGGAACAACTGAACCGTCGTGGTGACAACCACCGGAGCGTCCCAGTTCTCCGCCGCCAACCGCGCCCAGGGGCCGGCGACTTCCTCCTCCAGGTCGGCGGAGCTGTGGTGCTCAAGAACCACCGGACCGCCGGGCTCGCCCCTGTGCGGATCCAGCAGATCGCGGTACACGGCGGCGTTCTGCTCGGTGATGCTGATGAACGGAACGGCGAACACGATCCGCCCCATCCGGTGCCTGGCGGCATGACGGAGCGCGAACCCGGCCGAGGCCAGCGTCTTCCCGCCTCCCGTCGGCACATGGAGCACATACAGCCCCGGCTCCCGCTCGGCGGCGGCGAGCGCCTGCTCGTACACCCCGCTGCGAATGGCATCGACACGCGATGGCTCTCGTCCTGCCAGGAACTCCGCCCGCCGAGTCTCGAAGCGAGCACCGAGCACGGCCATGTCGGCGTCTCCCGCGACGCGCGGTGTCCCCGTGCCGTCAAAGTGGGCGGCCGTGTCCAGGTAGTCGGCGTCCACCAGGCAGCTGAACAGCATCCGGATCAGGAGGTCCTTGCCCAGCCCCCGCTCGCGGGCCGGCAACGCTCCCAACCATGCTGGCAGGGCGAGGCGTTGACCGGGAAGGATCTCGGGGACGACGGCGGAAACGGCATCCACGGACTCTCGCGCGTTCCTGGCGTCGGCGTCGGTCCCGGACCGCACGTTCTTCACGACTTCCGCGACCCTGTTGCGCTCGGACAGACCGCCATGGTGCCCGTGCACCACTGCCGCGAGCATCTTGGATGTGTACTCCTGCGCCAGCCACGCCCCCGCGTCCTTGTGCGGGATGCCGACGGGCTTGTCGTTGGGCTCCGCGTGATTGATCAGCGTGTTCTGCCAGGCACAGCATCCCTTGCCCACGTCGTGGACAAGGGCCAGGTACTCCGCCAGCTCAGCCGCGCCGAACACCCCACCGAACCGCCCCGCCAACGCGGCCGTCCCCCGCAGGTGTTCAGCCAACCCATGACGAACCCCGGACCCCGCACACCGACTGTGCGCGTACAACTCCTCACCGTTCACCTCCACCCCCATGCGCGTAACTGTACGACTACACAGGGGTCCTGATGAGCTCTTTGAGGAGACCACCCGAAACTCAGGTTTGAGCGGCTGTTGATGGTGTATAGCCAGCCGCGCGAGCCGCACCCACATGTAGGACAGCCCGAGCCCGGCCAACAGGACTGCGGTCGCCGGCATCCGCTGTAGCAGACCGGTCGGGCAGGCGGCGCCATCGGCGGCCTCGCCGGAGGCGTTCATCAGCGACGTGGTCCACCAGCCACCGGACTGGAACTCGCTGTACGCGGCCTTCCAGGGCGCCGGAGCGGTAAGGGCCCCATGTCGCATCCGCTCGATCACCGCCAGTCCAAGCCGTCCATCTGGGCGATCTGCCCGGACAGGGCGACGGTCGGCGGTGCGTCTTCCATGGTGCGTGTCCCTCTCGTTCTCCCACCGGGCAAGAGCCCGGGGCGTGCGGATGGGGGGAAGGCGCGTTACACGTCCGGCTCGGTCTCGCCGTTCACCGTCGGCGGGCCGGCCGCCCGCCGCGGGCGGTCACCCCGCCCTTGGTTGTCGGGTTTGGCCGTCCCCCGGGGTAGGCAAGCGATCACCGTCAGCACCAGACCGCGCACCCGGCGCTGTCAGCGGGCGCCTCTGTGGGAGGGCGCAGGACGTGAGAGCCGAGACGGCGAACGGATCCACCCCGGTCCACAACGCCTCGTGCGGGAGGTCACTGCGAGAGGGCGCCTTGATCACGGAGATCGCGGAGGCGATAGCGACGCACTGTGGGCATTCGCCGGCTCAAGTGTCGCCGCCTGGCGATGGGCTGGGCCATCGCTCGTGCGGTAGCCGAGGCTCACCAGCTGGTCGAAGCCCAGGGTTTGGCCAAGGTCGGGCTCTCCGAGCGGTCTTGGAAGGACTGGGAGGCCGGCGTCCTCCCGAGCGCGGACTACCTGCTCTGCCGCTTGTTCGCGACTCATCCGGTCGCACTCGGCTTCGCCCACGACTATTCGCCACCCACCGAGGCAGGTGCCTCCCGCTCGCCTTGGGACCCGGCGCCGGACGGTGGAAGACTTTCTGACGGGAAGACAGCCCGCAATAACGTGGGCTCGCGGACCTTCACGGAGGTGGCGGAGGCGAAGCGTCGCGACGCGGTGAAACTCGCCGGACTGGCCCTGTCCTCCCCGGCCGCCACAGCGCAGGTCCTTCAGCAGGCAGCTGCCGAAGCGATGGAATTCACCCAACAGGCCGGGCACGGACAGCTGTGCGCCTGGGCCATGGACGCCGCCGCCTCCATCCACCCGCGAAGTCCTCACCATCACCCGCTCCCTGCGCACCGGAGCCGGCGCCACGCTGACCCAGCTCTCCAGCGCACCCCCCGGGGTGACGTCCGCTCCAGGTCGAGGCGGTCAGAGCCCGGCGGCGCTGGAGATCGACTTTGGTGCCCGGGGTGCGCTCCGCGATTAACTGCTGGGCAGGACACCGCGACGGGAAGCCTCGTGACTTCACGGGAGATAGCCGTAGTCACCGGCCCCGAGCTTCCCGTCCGGCGTCGCTGAGACCAGGCAACCGAAGACCGGGTGCGCGGTCGCCCGGACCGGCCGGTCCGGGCACTACTCGATCTGCTCCCCACGCCTTGACAAGCCCGTTCCCGCGAACGCGGCCAGCCCCGGTCACTTTCCGCGTTTCTTCAACTGGCGCAGGTTCCAGTCGTAGCCCTCGCGCGCGTTCAGGGTGCGGGGGTGGTCGGAGCCGAGCACACGCTCATAGTCCGTGATGAGGTCGGCGAGCAGCCGGGACGCTTCCAATGGCTCTCCGGCGCGTCCGAGCGCGAAGGCGTGATTATGGCGGGCGGTCAGCGCATGGGGGTGGCTGAGGCCAAGCACACGCTCATAATCCGCGACGACGCCAGCCAGCAGCCGGGACGCTTCCCCATGCTCCCCCGCCCGCCCCAGCACATAGGCATGGAGACGGCGCGCGTGCAGGGTGTCGGAGTGGTCAGGACCCGACACGCGCGCGTAGTCCACAGCCAGCTCGGCCAACAGTCGCACCGCCTCCGTGTCTGCCCCCATGTCCCCCGTGTACCAGGCGTGGTTGTACCGGGCGCGCAGGGTGTCAGGATGGTCAGCCCCGAGAACACGCGCACGATCGGAAACAACCCCGGCCAAGAGCCGCGCCGCCTCAGCATGATCCCCCGCCTCGCCGGTGCGTAGCGCCTCTTCGAAGCGGCGGGTCAGCTCCCTCGGGGCGGGTGCTGTCGCGGTGGGGGCGTCATGGAACGGGGCCCGGGCCGCAGGCTGGGTGTACGGGGTGGTGGCCCGTTGTTGGATGAGGGTGGTCACGGCGATGGGCCACAGGGACCCGCCGGTAGGGCCTTCGTCAGGCGGGGCCCACTGCGAGGTGACCTGGTCCAACAGCTGAGGAAGGGTAGGCCGTTCATCGGGGTTCTTGGCCAGGCAGGCGGCGATCAGGTCGTGAAGTGGACCGTGGACGGCGTTCAGGTTCGGGTCCTGGTTGACGACGCGGTTCAGGATCGCCAAGAGCGCGCCCTGCCCGAAGGGTTCGGTGCCGCTGGCGGCATAGGCGAGGACCGCTCCGAGCGCGAAGATGTCGCTGGCCGGCCCGACGCGACCGCCCTCGGCTTGCTCCGGGGACATGAAACCAGGCGTGCCGATCACCATCCCGGTCCCCGTCAGCGAGGCGCCCTCCATCGTGCGGGCGATCCCGAAATCGATCACTCGCGGACCGTCTGCGGCCAGCAGCACGTTCGACGGCTTCAGATCCCGATGCAGCAGCCCCTTCACGTGGATGGCCTGCAACGCCTCGACCAACCCGGCCGCCAACCCCCACACCGCACCCTCCGGCAGCGAGCCGGCCCCGGCTACCGCCTCGGCCAGGTCCGGGCCGGGGATGTAGGCGGTCGCGATCCACGGCAAGTCATCGTCCGGCCCGGCAGCCACCACAGGAGCGGTGAACGCCCCACTGACCGCCTCGGCCGCCACCACCTCCCGGGCGAAACGAGCACGGAAATCCCGCTGACCCGCCAAGTGCGGATACACCACCTTCACCGCCACCAAACGGCCCCCCGGCGACCGGCCCAGGAACACCTCACCCATCCCACCGGCACCCAAGCGGCCCCGCAACACAAAACCACCCACCCGCGCTGGATCCCCCGCCCGCAACGGCTCCACTCTGCCCCTCCCCGTCACCGAACTCACTGCACTGAAGACGAGTTGACCGCCCCACCCACTACCCAACCACCGACACCCCGCCCCTGTCCCACACCCCGCGACACCCCGCATCTCGGCCCGCCTTCCGCAGCTGGGATGAGGCCAGCGCCCATAACCGAGTCGTGGGTGGACCCGGACATCGGGGGACGGCCGGTCCGCTTCCTCGCGGATCAGCTGAGTGTCTCCGGCGCCGCCCCCGACGAGGGGCTGCTGGTCACCAACCGGTTCGGGAGTCCGGTCCAGCGCAGCGATCTCAACCAGAGGTGGCACCGGGCCCTGCGGATCGCGGGACTGCCGGAGAGAACCCGTTTCCACGACCCCAAGACCGTGCAGGCGCTCTCCCGGCATGCGGAGTTCTCCGAGAGCTGGGACACCTACGCCCACCCGCCGACCGCGGTCGGTGGGGTCAACGTGACCGCGGTGATCCACTCAGGGGTTGCCCCCGGGGCGGGTGCGCGGCCGGCGCACCCGCTCTGACCAGGAAGAACGGTGAGGCGACGGACGAGGCGGCCTGTACGCCGGGTTCTGTGTGCCTGGGGGGCCGGGGCCCGCCAGGGTGGCGGTCATCCATCTAGGGGTGATGTCGCCATCACCCTCAAGCGGTCTACCCGTGAACTCGGGCGGGCAGCCCTCGGGCGTTCACGCGAGGCCGCTGGCGCGGCCCCTTCTTGACCTTGCTCCGGGTGGGGTTTACCGAGCCGCCCAGGTCACCCTGGGCGCTGGTGGTCTCTTACACCACCGTTTCACCCTTACCGGGTGCCGCTCGCGCGGCCCCGGCGGTTTGTTTTCTGTGGCACTGTCCCGTGGGTCACCCCAGGTAGGCGTTACCTACCACCCTGCCCTGTGGAGCCCGGACGTTCCTCGGTGGGTCTCCCAGTGGGAGCCCCAACGCGACCGCCCGGCCGGCTCGTCCGCCGTGCGGTCCACGATACCCCTTCGGAGGAGGACGTACGCTGCTGGTCATGTTGGTGCTGCTGCCGCCCTCGGAGGGCAAGGCCGGGGGGCTCAAGGGCCGTCCCGTCGCGTTGGAGTCGCTGTCGTTCCCCGGGTTGACGGAGGCCAGGGCGCGGGTGTTGGACGAGTTGGTCGCGCTGTGCTCGGGCGATGCGGAGAAGGCCAGGGAGGTCCTCGGGCTGAGCGCGGGGCAGGTCGGGGAGGTGGCGCGGAACGCCGCGCTGCGGAGCGCGCCGACCGGGCGGGTCTCCGCCGTGTACACCGGGGTGCTGTACGACGCGTTGGCCCTGGGCGGGTTGAGCGCGGCGGCGAAGCGGCGGGCGGCCGGCGCGTTGGTGGTCTTCTCCGGCCTCTGGGGCGCACTGCGGATCGGGGACCGCGTCCCGGCGTACCGCTGCTCGGCCGGGGTGCGGCTGCCAGGGGTGGGCGCTCTGGCCGGCCACTGGCGCGGCCCGCTGGCCGAGGCACTGCCCGAAGCGGCCGGCGGCGGCCCGGTGTTGGATCTGCGTTCGGCGGCCTACGCGGCGCTGTGGCGACCCACGGGCGAGGTGGGTGACCGCACGCTCACGGTGCGGGTGTTGCAGGAGCGGCTGGTCGGCGGGGTGCCGAAGCGCACCGTGGTCAGCCACTTCAACAAGGCGACCAAGGGCCGGCTGGTCCGGGATCTGCTGGAGGCCGGCCCGTTGCCGCGCGGCGCGGGCCGGGTGGCGGACGCGCTGCGCGACCTGGGCTACCGGGTGGAGCGCGACGAGGCCGCGCCCAGCCGTCTTGACGTGGTGGTCAGCGAGGTGTGAGCCCCAGGTGCGCGGTGTCGTTGAAGCGCCGCACCGTGGCGTTGCCGTCCGCGTAGTAGCCGACCTCGCTGAGCGCGGCCGGCGACAGCTCCATGCGGAACATCGCGGACGGCGGCGCGCCGAGGGCCAGCCGCACCAGGGTCTTGACCGGGGTGACATGCGTCACCGCGAGCACCGTGCGGCCCGGGAACCGGGCCAGCGTCTTGTCCCTGGCGACGGCCACCCGGCGGGCGACAGCGGCGAAGCTCTCGCCGCCGCCGGTGGGCGCCGCGTCCGCGCTGCTGAGCCAGGCGCGCAGGTCGGCCGGGTGGCGCTGCCCGATCTCCTCGAAGGTGAGCCCCTCCCAGCTGCCGAAGTCCGTCTCCCGCAGGCCAGGTTCGATCCGGACGTCCAGGCCGAGGCGCGCCGCGACGGCCTCGGCGGTCTGCCGGCAGCGCCGCAGGGGGGAGCTGACGACGGCGCCGATGCCGGCGCCGGTCAGCGCGCCGGCGGCCGAGGCGGCCTGTGCCTGCCCGGTGTCGGTCAGCTCGGGGTCGGGGCCGCCGCTGCCGGAGAAGCGCTTCTCGGCGGTGAACGGGGTCTCGCCGTGGCGCAGCAGCAGCAGGGTGGTGGGGGTGCCGGTCGAGGGGCCCCAACCGCGCGCCACCTCGGCCACCGGCGGCTCCGTCAAGGCCGGCGGCTCCTCCAGCGCCGGCCGCTCCCCCAACGCCGACGGCTCCAGCGTGGGCGGCCCGCTCGGCTGCCACTCCTCGCCGCGCCGGCCGGCGTCCATCGCCTCGTTGGCCAGCCGGTCGGCGTGCTTGTTGCGCTCCCTGGGCATCCACTCGAACCGCACGGCGCCGGCGGGGTAGATCTGCTGGGCCTCCATGGCCAGCGGGCGCATGTCCGGGTGTTTGATCTTCCAGCGGCCCGACATCTGCTCGACGACCAGCTTGGAGTCCATCCGCACCCGCACCCTGGCCTCGGGCGAGAGGGCGTAGGCGGCGCGCAGGCCGGCGATCAGCCCCCGGTACTCGGCGACGTTGTTGGTGGCCGTGCCGATGTAGGCGGCGGTCTCGGCCAGCACCTGGCCGGTGTCGGCGTCCTTGACCACCGCGCCGTAGCCGGCGGGGCCCGGGTTGCCCCGGGAGCCGCCGTCGGCTTCGACGAGCAACGCGCGGGTCATCGGCGGCTCACAGCCCCGACTCGGGGGTGCGCACCAGGATGCGACGGCAGTTCTCGCAGCGCACCACGGCGTTGGCCGGCGCGGCGCGGACGTCGTTCACCTCGGTGATGTTCAGCTCCAACCGGCAGCCCTCGCAGCGGCGTTGGTAGAGCCGGGCGGCGCCGATGCCGCCCTGCTGCTCGCGCAGCTTCTCGTAGAGCTTGAGGAGGTCGGCCGGGACCCCGGCGACGGCGGTGGAACGGTCGGCGCGGACGGTGGCGACCTCGGCGTCGATCTCCTGGGTGAGGCCGTCCCTGCGGGCCACGATCTCGCTGGCCTGGCTCTGCAACTCGTCGAGGCGGACGGCGAGTTCCTTAGCGCGGCCCTGGGCGGTCTCGTGCCGCTCCATGATCTCCAGGACGATGGTCTCCAGATCGTCCTGGCGCTTGGCCAGCGAGGTGATCTCGCTCTGTAGGCTCGCCAGGTCCTTGGGGTTGGTGACCAGGCCCGAGTCCAGCCGCTGTTGGTCCCTGACGGCGCGCTGGCGGACCTGGTCGACGTCCTGTTCGGCCTTGGTCTGCTCCCTGGCGGTGTCGCTCTCCTCGGTCTGGGCGGCCACCAGCAGATCGCGCTGCTGGACGAGCTGGCTCTCGACGGCGCGGATCTCCGCGTGTTCGGGGAGGTTGTCGCGCCGGTGGGAGAGCTGGGTCAGCCGGACGTCCAGGGCCTGGACGTCGAGGAGGCGGAGCTGGTCGGCGGGCTCGGCGTTCAGTTCGGGGCTCCTGAGGGGGACGAAGGGAGTTGGACGGTCCAGGGGTCCGTCACCAGGCGCGAGACCTCGGTGCGCAGGCCCCAGCCTTGCCGCTCCGAGGCGGCGTCGAGTTGGGCCGCGGCCTGCTGGCACCAGGGCCACTCGGTGGCCCAGTGCGCGGCGTCGAGCAGCGCGAGCGGGGAGTGTTCGCGTGCCTCGGACGCGGGGTGGTGCCGCAGGTCGGCGGTGAGGTAGGCGTCGACACCGGCGGCGCGCACCTCGGCGAACAGGCTGTCGCCCGAGCCGCCGCAGACGGCGACCGTGCGCACCTGGCGGCCCTGGTCACCGGCGACGCGGACGCCCTGCGCGGTGCTCGGCAGCCTGGCGGCGGCCAGCTCGGCGAGCGCGCCCAGCGTCAACGGGGCGTCCAGCTCGGTGAGTCGGCCCAGGCCGCGCCGGCCCGTGGGATCGTCGGGCGCGGGCACCAGCGGCCCGGTGACGCGCAGCCCGACGGCGTCGGCGAGCGCGTCGGAGACGCCGGGGTCGGCGCGGTCGGCGTTGGTGTGGGCGACATGGAGGGCGATGCCGTGCTTGATCAGGGTGTGCACCACGCGGCCCTTGAAGCTGTCGGCCGCGACCGTGGTGGTGCCGCGCAGATAGAGGGGGTGGTGGGTGACCAGCAGTTGGGCGCCCATGGCGACGGCCTCGTCGACGACCTCCTGGACCGGGTCGACCGCGAACAGCACCCGGGTGACCTCGGCGTCCGGATCGCCGCAGACCAGGCCCACGGCATCCCACTGCTCGGCCCAGGCGCGGGGCCATAGGCTGTCGAGCGTGGTGATCACATCGGAGAGTACGGGCACGGGCCCAGGCTACCTGCCCCCGGCCCTGGGGAAACCGTCCCCGGGACGTCGGGCCGCCGGGCGCTCCCGCGCCCCCGGGGTCAGCGGGCGTGGACGGCGTCCCCTCTTAAGCGTGAAGTCGAGCGTGCGGTGCGGATGGCTCGATCGCGCGGTCGGTGGGGCGAATCCGGCGGTGGTACGGCGGGAAGTCCGCGCGCTGGCCGGCCTTCTCCCCCTACCGTCGATGGTTCGCACGGTTTCGCCGTCGCCGTTCCCCGGTGCGGCGGGGCCGTGGATCGGACCACCCCTGACGGAGGTGAAAGGCACGTGACGGCTGGAGTCTTGGAGCCGGCGCCGTTGACGATCGCGGCCGACGGCTCCTACGCGGCCAGGCTGGTGTCGCGCGGCGGCGCGGGCTGGTGCCCGGAGCGGTGGACCCTGGACAGCCCGGAGCCGTACGCGGTGCTGCTGCCCGCCGACCAGCCCGAGGAGCCGGACAGCCCGCTGGTGCCGCTGGCCGACGGCCGGGTGCTGATCGGCCGCCGCACGGACGGGCGTTACCACTTCTCCCTGCTCTACCCGTCGGGGCCCGACACGGGGGAGCTGGCGCTCGGCGCGCTGGAGTGCGAGCGGTTGACGCTGCTGCCGCCGGCGCCCGACGGGGCGCGCGTGTACGCGTTGGCGCCGCAGTCGGGCGAGGCGGGTGGCACCGCGCTGTGGCTGGTGTGCGGGGGCGCGTTCGGGCCCGAGCTGGTCACGGTGCTGGCCGGGCGCTGCTCGGGCGGCGCGTGGCTGGACGGCGAGGGGCGGCTGCTGGCGCTGAACCGCGTGGACGCCTCGGGGCGCATCCGCGCGGTCACCGTGGACGTGGAACACGGCGGCGAGCCGACGGAGTTGCTCCGCATCGGTGAGGACAGCGACGACCGGCTGCTGTTGGCGGACTACGACAGCGGTCTGCTGCTGGTGCGTTCGGACGCGCCGGGTGGGGACCGGGTCGGCTGGGGGGTGTTGGGCAGCCACCGCCCGGTGCGGTTCCCCGAGCTGCTGCATCCGCGCGGGGTGCGGGTGACGCCGTTCGCGGTGCAGCCGGGGCAGGTGCTGATGCCGGAGCACTGCGCGGTGGCGCTGCGGCTGACGACGGCGGACGCCGACTGGGTGGCGGTGTGGCGGCCCCAGCAGCGCGAGTTGATCCATCTGCCGGCGCCGGAGGGTTGGTTGGCCGGCGTCGGCCGGTGGACGGTGGACGGGGATCTGCTGTTGCCCTACGCCACGGCGGCCACGCCGTGCGGGGTGGCGCGGACGCCGGTGCCGGCGCCCGGGACGCGCCCCGCGGTGCCGGAGCCGGCGCCCCGGCCGGTCGAGGCGGCGGCCGAGCTGCACGAACCGGCGAGGGGGAACGAGTCGCTGGCCCCCGCCTCGCCGGCCGACGGGGTGGAGCCCGCGCCCTGGGCCGGCGACACGGCGGACGTTCCCCGGGCGGACGGCCCCCCGGCGGACGTTCCCCGGGCGGAGCCCGAGGAGGCGGTGGGGCCGGCCAGGCTCTCCGCCTCCGGGCCGGCCGAGCCGCCGTCCCCGGGCGCGGCTCCGGCCGGGGTGACCAAGCCGGTTCCGCTGCAACAGGCCCCCCTGGCCCGCTCGTTGTGAGCCGGGGGCCGGGCCGTCGGTGAGCCGTCGGTGAGCCGTTGGTGAGCCGGGCCTGCCCGCCCGGCGACCCGGTTGGGGTCCGGGCGGGTGGATAGGGCAGCATGTGGGAGGCAGGCACAGGCATCCAGGGGGACAAGTGCGTGAGGACGAGGGCGGCTCGACCGCCCCCGAGCCGGAGGTACGCGCCGCCTTCGAGGCGGCGAAGGGCTTCATGCCCGTCGACGAGGGTCTCGCCCTGTACGCGAGCGCGGTCGAGGCGGCGGGGCTCGGGCTGCCGCTGCTGGAGATCGGCAGCTACTGCGGCCGTTCCACCCTGCTGCTGGCCGCCGCCGCGCGGACGGCCGGCACGGTCGCCGTCACGGTGGACCACCACCGGGGCAGCGAGGAGCAGCAGCCAGGTGAGGAGTACGCGGACCCGGAGTTGGCGGATCCCGACCGTCCAGGTCGGATGGACACGCTGCCGCTCTTCCGCCGTACGGTGGCCGCCGCGGGTCTTGAGGAGCATGTGGTGGCCCTGGTGGGCGCCTCCCCCACGGTCGCCGCCGCGCTCGGCGGGAACGGCGGCGGGAGGTTCGGTCTGGTCTTCGTCGATGGCGGCCACACCGACGCACACGCCCTGGCGGACTACGAGAGTTGGGTTCCCAGGCTCGCCGAGGGCGGGTTGCTCGTCATCCATGACGTGTTTCCCGACCCGGCGGACGGCGGGCAGGCCCCCTACCGCGTCTGGTTGCGGGCGTTGGAGAGCGGGGCCTTCGTCGAGGTGACCGCCAGGAACACCCTGCGCGTGCTCAGACGGGTGGGCCCCGGGCACTGAGCTGAGGAGGCCGTCGTCCACACAGTTGTGGACGATGTCACGACGACATCACAAGCGTGTCGCCTGGGAAACAGTGAACCCCTCCGCGACACCCGGGTCGGTGTTCATCCGTACGATGGGGCTCGCTCCGCCCGACCCGACCCGACCCAAGACGACGAGAACGACAAAGGATCTGATGTGAACAACCGCTCGCTCTCCCGAGGCGACGCAGGAGTTATCGGAGCAGCGGTCCTGCTCTTCATCTTCTCGTTCCTCGACGCTCGCAAGGCGGGCCCCTACAGTGACAACGGCTGGTCCAGCGATTTGTTCCCGCTGCTGCCCTCGCTGACGCTCGCCGGGCTGTTCGGCGCCGGCGCGATCGTGGGTTCCCGTTTCCTGCCCCCGGGCAAGGAGTTCCTGGGGCTGCGCCTGGACCAGTGGGGCATCGCGCTCGCGGTGACCTCGCCGTGGGCCGGGTTCTGGACGCTGGTCGGTGGCCCCGACGGCTATGACGCGGCGGTGGGCCTCATCATGGGCTTCATCTCCTCGCTGGTGCTGGCTGGCTTCGCCGCCGCCACCCCGGTGGTGCCGGCGCTCCAGGCGCCGTTGACCAGCTCCACCCCGTCCCAGCCCGGCCAGGTCGGCCAGCCGGGGCAGCCCTATGGCGCGGGCGTGCAGCAGCCCCAGCAGCCGCAGCAGGGCTACGGCTACCCCGGCGCCCAGCCGCAGGGTGGCTACCAGCAGCCGGGCGCCCCGGCCCAGGCGGCGGCCCCGGACCCGAACTTCCAGCCGTTCTGGTTCGCCGTGCCGGCGGCCAGGCCGCTGTACGGGGAGGACGGTTCGCCCGGCACGGTCGCCGAGTTGACCCCGGGCAACTGGTATCTGGCGGTCGAGCAGCGGGGCCAGACCCTGGTGGCGCAGACCCAGGACGGGCGGCGCGGCGTGCTCCAGGACACCTCGGGCATCCAGCGCGGCTGACGGCCGACGCCGACACCTGACGAACAGCGGCGGGCCCCGCCGGAGTCGAACCTCCGGCGGGGCCCGCCGTCCTGTGCCGAGGGTGCCCTAGCAGCAGTGCGGGTCGAGTCCTTCGGGGAGGGTGTCGCCGCCGAAGACGGTTCTGGTGGGCTGGTCGCCGGTGAGCGCGGCGACGGCCAACAGCACCGAGCCCGCCGTCCAGGTGGTGTGCTCGATCGGCCAGAACGCGTCGTCGGCATAGACGAAACCCGTCCAGTAACGACCGTCCTCGGTCCGTAGCCGACCGATCGAGCGCAGCACCTCGATCGCGCGCGGCTCGTCGCCGCAGGCCCACAGCGCCAGGGCGAGTTCGGCGCTCTCGCCACCCGTCACCCAGGGGTTCTCGCGCACACAGCGCACGCCGAACCCGGGCACCACGAACGTGTCCCACCGCTCGGCCAGCCGGGCGGCGGCGGCCTCGCCGCGCAGCGCCCCGGCCAGCACCGGGTAGTACCAGTCCATGGAGTAGCGGGACTTGTCGAGGAACAGCTCGGGATGGCGGCGCACCGCGTGCCCGAGCCGTCCGGTGGCCATCTCCCAGTCGGGCTGGGCCGCTCCCGCGAGGTCGGCCAGCGCCAGCGCGCAGCGCAGCGCCTGGTAGCCGGAGGCGGAGCCGGTGAGCAGCGCGTCCGGCACGGCCCGCCCGTCCGCCTCGCGCCGCCAGCCGAGTTGCCCGCCGTCCCGTTGGAGCCCCAGCACGAAGGCGACGGCCGCCCGCACCATCGGCCACATGCGGCGGCGGAACGTGTCGTCCCCCGTGCTCAGGTAGTGGTGCAGCACGCCGACCGCCGGGTAGGCGCAGAAGTTGCTCTCCTTGCCCAGGTCGGTGGGGCGCAGCGGATCGCCGTCGGCGTAGGCGGCGTACCAGGAGCCGTCCGGGTTCTGGTGCCGGGCGAGCCAGGCGTAGGCGGCGGCGGCCCGGTCGTGCTCGCCAGCGGTGTCCAGGGCCATGGCGGCCTCGACATGGTCCCAGGGGTCGAGATGGTGGCCCCTGAACCAGGGTATGGCGCCGTCCGGGCGCTGCACCCTGCCGATCCAGCGCGCGGTCTCCTCGGCCTGCGCCTCGGTCAGCACCCCGGGCAGCCCCAACCTGCCGGTGGACTCAGGACGTTCCACGGGCCCGCCCCTCGACGGCCGGCGCCGCCTGCGGCTTGGCGTGCGGCTTGGTGGGCGGCTTGGTGGCGTAGGCGACGAAACTCTTGCCCAGGACGGGGTTGAGCGCGGCCTCGGCGGCGCGGGTGGCCAGGGGCCGCTTCATCAGATCCCAGACCAACAGCTTGTGGTAGGCGCGCACCGGGAGCGCCCGGTCGTTGTCCACGCCCAGCGCGCACTTGAGCCACCAGTACGGCGCGTGCAGCGCGTGCGCGTGGTGGGTGCCGTAGGGACGCAGGCCCGCCTCGCGGAGCCGGCCGAGGAGTTCATCCGCCCGGTAGATCCGGATATGCCCGCCCTCCACCTGGTGGTAGGCGTCGCTCAGCGCCCAGCAGACGCGTTCCGGGCCGTATCTGGGTACCGTCACCGCGATCCGCCCGCCGGGCCGCAGCACCCGGACCGCCTCGGCCAGCAGGCCCTTGTCGTCGGGGATGTGCTCCATCACCTCGGAGACGATCAGCGCGTCGAAGCTGTCGTCGGGGAACGGCAGCGCCAGCGCGTCGCCCTCGACGGCGACGGCGCTGGCGCCGGCCGGTGCCTCGCCCGCGTCCCGCATCGCGGCCAACCAGCCGGCGACCTGCCGCACTTCGGCGCCGTCCTGGTCGAGGGCGACGACCCGCGCGCCGCGTCGGTAGCACTCGAAGGCGTGCCGACCTGCGCCACAGCCCAGGTCGAGGACGCGGTCGCCTGGGGCGAGTGGGAAGCGTGAGAAGTCCACGGTCAGCACGCGGTCAACCCTTTCTCTCGTCGGCCGGCCTGGGCCGGCGTCGGCCGGTGTTCGTCGAACGGGATGGTTGGCTGGACAGGTGCCCCTACGGTCGCCCGGAACGGCCGGGGCGGCCCCCGGCCGCGATCGCGGCCCGGTAGTGGGTGACGGTGGCGCGCGCCGTGTGTTCCCAGGTGAAGCGGGCGAGCACCCGTTCCGACGCCGCGGCGGCCAACCGTTCGCGCAGCGGTGCGTCCCCCAACAGCCGGCCGAGGGCCTCGGCCAGCGCGCCGGCGTCGCCCGGCGGCACGGCCAGACACGTCTCCCCGTCGGGCCCGGTGACCTCGGGGATCGCCCCGCCCGTGGTGGCGACCAACGGGGTGCCGGACGCCATCGCCTCGGCGGCCGGCAGGCAGAAGCCCTCGTAGAGGGAGGGGACGCAGGCGACTTGGGCGCTCCGCACCAGCGAGGCCAGCTCGGTGTCGCTGACACCCTTGACGAACTCGACGGCGCCGCCGAGCCCGAACCGCTCCAACGCGTCCCGCACCGGGCCCGACTCCGGACGGTTGCCCACCACCAGCAGATGCGTCTCGGGGCGTTCGGTGCGCAGCTTGGCCAGCGCCTCGACCAGGAACACCAGGCCCTTGAGCGGGGCGTCGGCGCTCGATGTGGTGATGATCCGGCCCGGCACCCGGGGCGTGGCGGGATCAGGGCGGAAGACCCGGGTGTCGGCGCCTATCGGCACCACCGAGACGCGGTCGGCCGGCACCGCGAAGTCCTCCACGATCTCCCGGCGCGAGGAGCCGGAGACGGTGAGCACGGCGGGCAGCCGCCGGGCGACCCGCCCCTGCATGCGGGTGAAGCCGTACCAGCGACGCAGCGCGTACCGGCGCCGGCGCCCCTCGGCCGCCGCCAGCTCAAGCCGGCGATCGACGGTGATGGGGTGGTGGATGGTGGTGACCAGCGGCAGGCCGAGGCGCCGGCTGCCCAACAGGCCGTAGCCCAGCGTCTGGTTGTCGTGCACCACATCGAACTCGCCGCGCCGCGCGGCGAGTTCGCGGCGGGCGCGGAGCGAGAAGGTGAGCGGCTCGGGGAAGCCGCCGGTCCACATGGTGGCGACCTCAAGGGCGTCGATCCAGTCCCGGTACTCCTTGCGCCCAGGGGTGCGGAACGGGTCCGGCTGCCGGTAGAGGTCCAGGCTGGGCAGCTTGCGCAGCTCGACGCCCGGATCCAGCTCGGGGTAGGGCTGGGCGCCGATCACCTCGACCCGGTGGCCGAGCGCGGCCAGCTCCCGGGAGAGATGCCGGACATAGACGCCCTGGCCGCCGCAGAAGGGGTTCCCCTTGTAACTGAGCAGCGCGATCCTGATCGGGCGATCCGCCCCGGCCTCCGCCGCCACACACGCTCCCTCGGTCTGCCGCCACCTACTCGCGGGTACGGACGAACACTACTCGCCGGGGGTCGGGTGGAATTGCGGCGGGTGGGGCGATTATCGCCCTCCGTCGACGCCCCGCACCAGGCGGCCTCGGGCCGCTCCGGGCTCCGCGCGGCCCCCGGGCCCCGAGCGGCCGGCGGAGGCGGGGAGCGGGGCCGTTAGAGTGAGCCCATCAGTTCACTCACGTGTGGGGAAATTCGGTGCGAATCCGACGCTGACCCGCAGCCGTGAGCGCGACGCCTCCGGCGCCGCGCGAGCCGGAACGCCCACCCGTGAAAGGCACTGGCTTCGGTCGTCGACTCGGCGACCGACACCGTCGAGGAGTACGGCGTCGCGCCCGGTGCCGCGTGACGCGTCGCGGCGTCATGGCGGTTGGCGTGCCGGCGACCGGCACAGCGAAAGGCTTCCGCGTGTTCATCCCCCGCACCTCGTTCAGGGGCGCGCCGCGCGGCGCCGCCGCCCCCGCGCGCGCCACCGGCCCGCGCGGTCGTGCGCGCCGGGCGCGCCTTTGCGCGCTCGCGCTCCCCGGCGCGGGCGCCCTGTTGCTCACCGCGCTGGCGCCGACCGCGCTCGCCGAGGACCCGGTGGCGCCGGCCCCGGCGGAAGCGCCCGAGGCCCTCTTCGGCGACGCCGACCCCAGCTACGACGGGGTGTGGCGGCAGTCCTACGCGCTGCTCGCCCAGCACACCTCGGGCTACACCCCGGCCGAGGAAGCGGTCGACTGGCTGGTCGGCCAGCAGTGCGCGGACGGCTCGTTCCTCGCCTTCCGGGCCGACCCGGGCGAGCCCTGCGCGGACGTCACCGCGTCCGAGTCCAACGCCACGGCGCTGGCCGTGCAGGCCCTGGCGGCCGTGGGCGGCCACGAGGACGCGGTGGACGCCGGCGTCGACTGGCTGACCGGCGTGCAGAACGAGGACGGCGGCTGGGGCTTCTCCCCCGGCGGCGCCAGCGACGCGAACTCAACCGCCGTGGTGGTCGGCGCGCTCGCCGCCGCCGGCGTCGACCCCAACGGGGTGGTGCGCGAGGGCAGTTCGGGCTACTCCGCGCTGGAAGGTCTCCAACTGGGCTGCGAGGCGCCCGAGGAGCAGCGCGGCGCGTTCGCCTGGCAGCCGGACGAGGAGTCCGGCCAGCTGTTCGCCAGCGACATGGCGACGGTGGACGCGGTGTTGGCGTCCTACGGCAGCGGGCTGCTCGTCGCCCCCGGGACCGCGAACACGCCCGTCACCCCGCTGGACTGCGCCGACGACGAGGCGGAGGCGGCGGCCGGGCCGGCCGGCGCCGCCCAACTGGTCGGCGCGCTGGAGCGGGGCGAGGGCCGGCTTGAGTCCACGCCCCCTGGCGGCGAGACCCAGCCGGACTTCGGCACCACGGCTCGCGCGGTGCTGGCCCTGTCGGCCGGCGGCCACCACGAGGAGGCCCAGGCCCCGCTGGAGTGGCTGCGCACCCACCACGCCGAGTGGGCCGACCACGCCACCAACCCGACGGCGCTCGGCCTGCTGGTGCTCGTCGCGCGGGCGACCGACACCTCGCCCACGGACTTCGGCGGCACCAACCTGCTGACCCTGCTGGCGGAACTCGGCCCCGACCCGGCCGAGACCCCCGCCGGCCACAAGGACGCGGCGGACAACGCCTCGGACGACGACGGCATGGGCCCCCTCCCCTGGATCATCGGCGCCGGCCTCCTCGCCGGCATCCTCATCGGCACCCTCCTCAGCTTCCGCCGCAAAGCGGCAGCCGCCGACGACGCGACAGCCTGCGAGGGCGACGGCCCCCGTCCGGCGAACGCCGAGGACGACGACGCGGCCGACGTGACCGACGGCGACAAGCCGACCGAGGCCGCCACGACGGGCAACGGCCCGGCTGACGACGCCAAGGCCACCGCGGCCAACACCGAAGACGGCGACGGCGACAACACCCGACCGGCGAACGCCGCCGTGGACGGCGACGAGCTCGCCACCGCGACCGACGGCGGCAACGGCAGCACCCGCCCGGCTGGCGCCGACGACCTGACGGACACCGAAGACGGCGAGGAGTCCGCCACTGCCGCCGGCAACGGCGGTCCGGCGAACGCCGAGGACGACGACGCCCGTTCGGTAACCACCGAGAACGGCGACGAACCGACAGCCACTGCCGCAACCGCCAGCGGCGCGGCCGAAGCGACCGACGGCGACAAGCCGACCGAGGCCGCCACGGCTGCCGCCGAAGGCGCCCGTCTGGCGAACGCCGAGGACAACGACGAGCCCACCACCACTACCGGCGACGGCCCCGCCGACGCCGGCGAGGCGGACGCCGCCGAAGGCGCCGTGGACGGCGACGACGAGCCGCCCGCCACCGCCGGCAAGGCGAACGGCGAGGCGGACGCCGGCGACAGCCCGGGCGGCAGTGGCGGGCGGAGTCAGCCGGACCCCGGAAACGGCGGCGAGAGTCAGCCGGACCCCGGAAACGGGCGGTGAGCAGGGGCCTGGCGCGTCTGCTGGTGGGCCTGTCGTTCGCCCTCGGGGCGCTGGGGGCAGCGCCCAGCGCCACCGCCGAGGAGCAGGCGTACCGCTACTGGTCGTTCTGGACCTGGGAGCCGGACGCGTCGGAGTGGGTGTACGCCGACCAGGGGCCGGGGACGCTGCGGCCGGCGGACGGGGCCGTGGTCGGGTTCAGGTTCGGGGTCAGCGGCGAGGCCGGGGACAGGAAGGCGCCGCGTGGGGAGACCGATGCGGCGCTGGTCTGCGACCCGGCGGCCGAGGAGCCGGCCGTCGTGCTCGTGCTCGACTTCGGCAGCGAGACGGACGCGCCCGGGGAGGCGACGCCGCCGGCGGCCCGCGCCGAGTGCGTGGAGCTGCCGTCGGGGGCGACGGTCGCCGAGTTGCTGGCCGAGGCGGCGCCGCCGCTCCGGTACGACCAGGCGGGGCTGCTCTGCGGCATCGCCGGCTATCCGGAGCGTGGCTGCGGCGAGGCGGTGGCCGAAGCCGACGAGGGTTCGGGGGACGGGAGTTCGGCCACCGCCCCGCTGCTGGTCGGGGTGGGGCTGGTGGCGCTGCTGGGGACCGCTGCCCTGGTACGGGCCCGACGCCGCCGGGGTTGACCATGAGCACCTCAGGGGCGGCGCGCGATCAGCGCCGCACGCGGGGCGCGTTGGCCGCGCTGCGGGCGCCCGTCGCCCATCGAAGCAACGCGCTGCACGCCGGCGCGTGGTGGCTGTGGGCGCTGGGGTTGGCGACGGCCGCCTCGCGGACCACCAATCCGCTGCTGTTGGGTCTGTTGGTCGCGGTGGCCGGCTATGTGGTGGCGGCCCGGCGCACGGACGCGCCCTGGGCGCGGGCGTTCGGCTTCTTTCTGGCGCTCGGCGCCGTCGTGGTCGTGGTGCGGGTGTTCTTCGCGATGGTGCTGGGCTCGCCGATCGGCGGCGTCCAGGTGCTGTTCACGCTGCCCGAGGTCCCGTTGCCCGACTGGCTGGCCGGGGTGCGGCTGGGCGGGCGGGTGACGGCTGAGGCGCTGGTGTTCGCGTTCTACGACGGGTTGCGGCTCGCGACCCTGCTGATCTGTCTTGGCGCGGCCAACGCGCTGGCCGATCCGGCACGGCTGTTGAAGTCCCTGCCAGGTGCGCTCTACGAGATGGGAGTCGCCGTGGTGGTGGCCATGACCTTCGCTCCTCGACTGGTGTCCGATCTGCTGCGGATGCGCGCGGCCCAGCGCCTGCGTGGGCGCACGGACCGGGGCGCGCGCTCCGTTCTGCGGGTGGCGCGTCCGGTGTTGGAGGGCGCGTTGGAGCGTTCGGTGGCGCTCGCCGCCGCGATGGACGCCCGGGGGTATGGGCGGACGGCCGCCGTGCCGAAGGGCGTGCGGCGCGCGACCAACGCGCTGTCGCTCGGTGGTCTGCTGGGCGTGTGCGCCGGCTCGTACGGGCTGCTCGCGGCCGAGGGGGCGGCCCTCGGGCTGCCGCTGCTGCTGGCCGGGCTGGTGTGCGCGCTGGCGGGGCTGTGGTTGGGCGGGCGGCGCAGCCCGCGCACGCGGTACCGCCCGGACCGTTGGGGCGTGCGGGCCTGGCTGGTGTCGGGGTCGGGCGCCGGGGTGGCGCTGCTGGTGAGCCTGGCCGCCGATCCCGCCGCGCTCCACCCGCCGGCGGTGCCGCTGACGGCACCGGCGCTGCCGCTGGCGGCGGCGTGCGCGCTGCTGGTCGGGCTGCTGCCGGCGCTGGTCGCGCCGGTGCCCGACGATCAGGTGCCCGACGAGGGGCCGGAGGTGCGGCGGTGATCAGGTTCGCCTCGGTCTCGGTGCGCTACGCGCAGGACGCGCCGCCGGTGCTCGCCGGGCTCGATCTGACCATTCCCGAGGGGGAGTTGTGTCTGCTGGTCGGGCCGTCGGGGGCCGGGAAGTCGACGCTGTTGAACGCCGTCTCCGGGCTGGTTCCGCACTTCACCGGCGGGGTGCTCGGCGGGCGGGTCACCGTCGCGGGGCGGGACACGGCGACGCATCCGCCGCGTGAGTTGGCCGATGTGGTGGGCACGGTGGGGCAGGACCCGCTGGCGCATTTCGTCACCGACACGGTGGAGGACGAACTCGCCTACGGCATGGAGTCGTTGGGGGTGCCCGCCGATGTGATGCGGCGCCGGGTGGAGGAGACGCTCGACCTGCTGGGGCTGGCGGAGCTGCGGGATCGGGCGTTGGCGACGCTCTCCGGCGGGCAGCGGCAACGGGTGGCGATCGGCTCGGTGTTGACCACGCATCCGAGGGTGCTGGTGTTGGACGAGCCGACGTCGGCGCTCGATCCGGGCGCGGCCGAGGAGGTGTTGGCCGTGTTGCAGCGGTTGGTGCACGATCTGGGCACCACGGTGCTGATGGCGGAGCACCGGCTGGAGCGGGTGGTGCAGTACGCGGACCGGGTGCTGCTGCTGCCGGGCGCGGGCGCGGCGCCGGTGTGGGGAGAGCCGGCGGAGGTGTTGGCGCGGGCGCCCGTCCGTCCGCCGGTGGTGCGGTTGGCCGAGGTGGCGGGATGGTCGCCGGTCCCGCTGTCGGTGCGCGATGCGCGCCGGCGTGCGTCCGGGCTCCGCGAGCGGCTTGCGGGCCGGCGCGCGCTGCCCACACACGCCCCCCGGCCGGCCGGCACGCCCCTGGCCGAACTGCGCGCACTACGGGTCAGCCGGGGCCGGGCCGAGGTGCTGCGGGGGGTCGACCTGACGGTGGCCCCCGGGGAGGCGGTCGCGTTGATGGGCCGCAACGGCGCCGGCAAGTCGACACTGCTCGGCGCCCTGCTGGGCCTGCACAGCCCCACCGCGGGGAGCGTCCGGCTGGCGCCGGCGGCGGGCGGGAAGCCGGTGGTGCCGCACCGGACCGCGCCCGGGGCGCTGTTGCGCCATGTCGGCCTGGTGCCCCAGGACGCGCGGGACCTCCTCTTCGCCGAAACCGTCGCGCAGGAGTGCGCGGCGGCGGACGCCGACGCGGGCGCGCCCCCGGGGCGCTGCCGCGCGCTGGTCGACCGGCTGCTCCCCGAGGTGGCCGACGAGACGCATCCGCGCGATCTCTCCGAGGGCCAGCGGCTGGCGCTGGCGCTGGCCGTGATCCTGGCCGCCGCGCCCTCGCTGCTGCTGCTCGACGAGCCGACCCGTGGCCTCGACTACGCGGCCAAGGAGCGGCTGGTGGCGATCCTGCGCGAGCTGATGTCGGCGGGCCACGGGGTGCTGCTGGCCACCCACGACGTGGAGTTGGCCGCGGAACTCGTCGACCGGGTCGTGGTGTTGGCGGACGGCGAGGTGGTGGCCGAGGGGCCGACCTCCCGGGTGGTGACCGACTCCCCGGCGTTCGCCCCGCAGGTGGCCAAGGTGTTGGCGCCCGAGCCCTGGCTCACCGTGGCGCAGGTGCGGTCCGCGCTGGCCGACGGCGGCGGGCGGGTGCCGGCATGAGCGGGACCGGTCGGCGGGCGGCGGTCGTGCGTCTCGGGCCGCGCTCGGTGGCCGCGCTGCTGCTGGTGTCGGCGGTGGGCGTGGTCGGCTTCGGCTGGCCGCTGCTGGCCTCGCCGGACTCGGGTCTCGCGCACTCGGCCGACGCGCCCTGGCTCTTCGCGCTGCTGCTGCCGCTGCTGCTCGCCGTGCTGCTGGCCACCGTCGCCGACGGCGGTCTCGACGCCAAGGTGATCGCGATGCTCGGCGTGCTGGCCGCCGCGGCGGCGGCGCTGCGCCCGCTGGGCGCCGGCACGGCGGGACTCCAGCCGATGTTCTTCCTGCTGGTGCTGTCGGGGCGGGTGCTGGGTCCCGGGTTCGGCTTCGTCCTGGGCGGGGTCTCGCTGTTCGCCTCGGCGCTGATCACCGGGGGCGTCGGGCCCTGGCTGCCGTTCCAGATGCTGGCGATGGGCTGGGTCACCCTGGGCGCCGGGCTGCTGCCGGGGGCGCACGCCCTGCGCGGGCGCGCGGAGTTGGCGCTGCTGGCGGGGTACGGGGTGGTCGCCTCGCTGGGCTACGGGCTGGTGATCAACCTCCAGGGCTGGCCCTATCTGGCGGGCATGAGCACCGGCGTCTCCTTTGTGCCGGGCGATCCGCTGCCGGAGAACCTGGGCCGCTATCTGGCCTATGTGGCGACCACCTCGCTGGGCTGGGACGTGCCGCGCGCGCTGCTCACCGCGCTGCTGATCCTGCTCTGCGGCGGAACGGTGCTGCGCGCCCTGCGGCGGGCGACCCGGCGGGCGGCCTTCGATGCCGAGGCGACGTTCGACGCCGAGGCGACGTTCGATCCGGCGCGCGTACCGTCTCGCGCGCCGGCGCGCACGCCGGAGGCGGGTGACGCCGCCGCGCCCTGACCTGACCCGCTGTCCAGCGCCGGCGCCTCAGGGCTGCTCGGTGTGCCTCTCCAGCAGGGCACGGGTGGCCGGGCCATAGACCCCCTCGGGGTCGCCCACCACCCCGTAGGCCACCTGGAAACGCGCCACCGCCGCCCGCGTCTGGGCGTCGTAGAGGCCGTGCGGCTGCCCGTTGTACACCCAGTGCAGCTGGAGGAGCCGCAGCTGCAACTCCACGACCTCCGGGCCCTCGTCCCCCTCGGCCAGGCTCTCCTCCGGCTCCGGGTCGGTGGGCGTCGGGTCGGGCGTCGGCTCGTCGGTCGGGTCGGGGTCCGGGGTGGGCTCCTCCGTGGGCGGCGGCGTCGTGGGCGGCGACGTGGGCGCCGGCGGATCCGGTTCCTCGACGGGGGTGGTGGGCGCCGGCGTGGAATCCGGCGCCCGGCTCTCCTCGGAATCCGGCGTGGGCCGCTCGGGCTCCTCGGGTGGGGGCGTACGCCGGGCGCGCTCCTCGTCCTGCCTGTCCCTCTCGTTCCCGTCGTCCTCGACGTCGGGCTGTCCGTCGCCGTCGGGCAACACCAGGCTGGGGGACGGCAGTTGGGTCTCCAGCGCCTCGTCATGGCGTCCGGTGCCGTGGAAGAGCGAGGCGGCGAGCGCCGTGCACCCCATCACGGCGGCGACGGCGCCGCCGGCGGCCAGGGCGATCTTGTTGCGGTCGCGCGGCTTGCGGTGCGCGCCCTGCGAGCGGCCGACCGGCGGCAGTTCGACGCCCAGGCCCTCGATCCCCGGGCCCCGGTGTCGCCACGGGGTCGGCGGCCTGGGGCGGGGCACCTCGTCCTCGATGGGGAAGAGCGCCACGTCAGCCGGGTCCGGGTCGTGTTGCGGCGGGCCCACGGGCAGGGAGAGGGAGTGGGTCAGGCAGTCGCAGTTCGGCTCGCCCGTGGGCCGCAACAGGCGGCCACAGATCAGACAGTCGAACTGGTCGGTCACCGCGCCTGCCCTCCTGGTCGGTTGGCAGCGATTATGCACCACCCGTATGGGTGAACGTGGGCCAACTTGCTCAACGAGCCGGCCCCGACAAATGCCGCCAAACTGGGCCTGGACTCACCCGTGTCCCGAGCCCGCTCCGAACCCGGTATCCCCAGGAGGCGCCCATGGCCACGCGGCCCTCCCGAGCCGACTCCGCCATGCCGCCGCCACCCGACAGCGGGGCGCGTGGGCGGCTCTGGCTGTCCATGGGGGCGCTGTTGCTCGGGTTGCTGCTGGCCGCCCTCGACCAGACGATCGTGGCCACCGCGCTGCCCACCATCGTCGGCGACCTGGGCGGTCTCGACCATCTCTCCTGGGTGGTGACGGCCTATCTGCTGGCCGCGACGGCGGCCACGCCGCTGTGGGGGAAACTGGGCGACCTCTTCGGTCGTAAGCCGCTCTTCCAAGTCGCGATCGTGATCTTCCTGGTCGGCTCCGTGCTCTGCGGCATCGCTCGGAATATGCCAGAGCTTATTGCCTTCCGCTTTCTCCAAGGTCTGGGCGGCGGTGGCCTGATCGTGCTGTCGATGGCGATCGTCGGCGATTTGGTCTCACCTCGCGAACGTGGCCGGTACCAGGGCTTGTTCGGTGCCGTGTTCGGCACCACCAGCGTGTTGGGCCCTTTGTTGGGCGGCCTGTTTGTCGACCATCTCGGCTGGCGTTGGGTTTTCTATATCAATCTCCCGTTTGGTGCGGTGGCGTTGGTCGTGATCGCCACCGTCCTGCATATCAGAACCGGTGACCGGCACCATGTGATCGATTATCGGGGCACGGTGGCGATCGCCGCGTTCGCCGCCGGACTCGTGCTGATCGCCTCGCTCGGCGGCGTCACCTGGGGCTGGCTGTCCTGGCAGATCGCGGCGCTGGCCGTGGTGTCCGTGGTGAGCCTGCTGGCCTTCGTGCGGGCCGAACGCCGCGCGGTCGAACCGGTCTTCCCGCTGAGCCTGTTCCGGGTGCGCACCTTCGCGCTCTGCTCGGCGATCTCGTTCGTGGTCGGCTTCGCGATGTTCGGCGCGATGACCTATCTGCCGACCTTCATCCAGGTGGTGCACGGCGTCTCGCCCACCCTCTCCGGGGTGCGGATGCTGCCGATGGTGCTCGGGGTGCTGCTGTCCTCCACGCTCTCCGGGCAGCTGATCTCCCGCACCGGCCGCTGGAAGGTGTTCCCCGTGCTGGGCACGGCCGTCACCGCCGTGGGCCTGGCGCTGCTCCAGGCGCTGGACGAGCGCAGCGGGCTGTGGGCGATGAGCCTGTCCTTCGCGGTCTTCGGCCTCGGACTCGGCCTGGTGCTCCAGGTGATGGTGCTGGCGGTGCAGAACGCGGTCGGCTACGAGAGCCTGGGCGTGGCGACCTCGGGCGTCACGTTCGCCCGTTCCATCGGCGCCGCCTTCGGGGTCGCGGCCTTCGGCGCCGTCTTCAGCCACCGCCTCGCCGACGAACTGACCGACGCGCTGCGGGGGGTGGCGCTGCCGCCCGGGGTGAGCGAGGAGCGGCTGCTGCACGACCCGGAACGGGTGGCCGGGCTGCCGGCGGCCACCAGGGACGGCGTCCTCGGGTCCTACTCAGACGCCATCACCAGCGTGTTCCTCTACGCGCTGCCGCTGCTGCTGGTCGCCCACGCGTTGGCCTGGGCGCTGCGCGAGGACCCGTTGCGCGGCGGGGCGTTGGCGCCCGACCTCGGGGAGAGCGTGCCGCCCAACCCGGTGGAACGTTCCTCCGAGGACGAGTGCGCCCGGGCCCTCTCGCTGCTGGGCACCAGGGCGGGGCGGCGCGACCTGTACGCCAGGATCGCCGAGGACGCCGGCACGGATCTGCTGCCGGCCGCCGCCTGGCTGCTGTTGCGGATCAAACGGCACGGCATGGCCGAGCCCGGGCTGCTCGCCGAACGCACCGGGGTCCCCGTCGAGGTGCTGCTCCAGGCGGCCCAGCAGTTGGAGGAGCGTGGCCTGGCCGCGCGCGAGGGCCTGCCGCTGGTGGCCACCGAGGCGGGCCGGGAGGTGACCGCGCGGCTGGCGCGGGCCAGGGAGGCCGCCCTGGCCGAACTGCTCGGCGACTGGTGGGGGCCCGAACGCCCCCACGACCTCGTCGAGTTGGTCCATGTACTCGGCGCCGAACTGGGCGGCTCCCGCGCCGAGCTGCCCCGTGGCGGGACGTAGGGCCTCTCTTCCACCGGCCCGTCACCCGGACGCCTCGGATCGACTCCGGCGGTGAACGTTCCCGGAACGCCGCCGTAATTCGGGCGTGATGGGGTGGCGCGACACGGCCTCCGCTTTGTATCGTGTGAGAACAAAGTGGCCCCGCCCGCTTCCCCGACCGTTCGGGCGGGACCACTGGCTTTCTTCCGCGTCCCAGGCCACTCTCCGCACCTTTCGAAGTCGACCCACCGTCGGACCGCTACCGAAGGACGGCCCCCCTTGCGCAGCACAACAGAGACCGTCGGGGTTTTCAGCGCCCTGCTCCTGGACATGGACGGCACCCTCGTCAACTCCGACGCCGTGGTGGAGCGGGTCTGGCGGGGGTGGGCGGAGCAACACGGGCTGGACGCCGCCAAGGTGCTGGCGGTGGTCCACGGACGCCAGGGGTACGCCACCATGGCCGAGCTGCTTCCCGAGCGCCCGATGGAGGAGAACCACCGCGAGAACGCGCTGCTGTTGGCGGAGGAGACCCTCGATGTCACCGGCATCGTGCCGATCCCGGGCGCGCGGCGGCTCCTGGACGCCATCGAGGACGTGCCGCACGCGCTGGTGACCTCGGCGGACGGAGCCCTGGCCAAGGCCAGGATGCACGCGGCGGGCCTGCGGATGCCCGACATCCAGATCACCGCCGAGTCCGTCGGCTCCAGCAAGCCCGACCCGGAGGGCTTCCTCAAGGCCGCCGCCGAGCTCGGCGTACACCCCTGGGACTGCGTGGTGTTGGAGGACTCGGGCGCCGGCATCGAAGCCGCCCTCGCGGCCGGCATGCGGGTGGTCGGGGTCGGCCCCCGGGCCAGGGAACACGAGGCGAGCGCCCTGGTGGACACGCTGGAGCAGCTCACCGTCAGGCCCGCGCCCGAGGACGCCGTCCGGCTGACGATCACCCGCTGACCCGGCGGACCGCTGGACCTCTGGAGCGCTGAGGCACTGAGGCACTGAGGCACTGAGGCGAACGCCCCGCCGTGGGTGCACGGCGGGGCGTTCGGGCGTCGTTCTCGGGTCAGCCGGCGATCGCCTCGTAGAAGCTGAAGCAGGCGAGCGCCACCATCACGCAGGCGGCCACCCGGCTGATCAGCTTCAGCGGCACCCGCTTCATCAGCGCCCGGCCGCCCAGCACGCCGATGCCGGCCACCGCCCAGAGCGCGAGCACCGCGCCCACGGCGACGGAGAGCGGATCGTCGTAACGGGCGGCCAGGTTGGCGGTCATGATCTGGGTGAGGTCGCCGAACTCGGCGACCAGGATCAGCACGAAGCCGCTGCCGGCGACGCGCCAGAAGGTGGCGCCCTCGGGCGCCCGCACGTTCCCGTCGTCCTCGTCGGCCTCCTTGTTGGCCTCGCGCAGGAGCAGCAGCGCGCCGGCGAGGAAGAGCACGCCGACCACCGCCTGGAGCGGGCGCTGCGGCAGCAGCGTCAACACACTGCCGGCCGCCACCGCGAGCGCCACATGGATGGCGAACGCGGCGGCCATACCGGCGAAGACATGGGAGGCGCGGAAGCGGGTGCCCAACACCAGACCGGCCAACGCGGTCTTGTCGGGCAGCTCGGCCAGGAACACCACGCCGAAGACGACGGCCGCGGTGGAGAGACTGAACACGTTGTGACCTCGGGGATCGGGCCGCCGCACCGAGGGGCCCTGGGGAGCGGCGACCTCGGCACGGCAGCGTCCATGACACTGTCGGCCGAAGGTCTCGCTGGCGGCACGGCCGGTCGACCGTGATCCGCTCCGGGCGCCGGGCCCACCGCTGGGGGCGGTGAGCCAGTATGTCGAACGCTCCGGCGTAGAGCTACTCCCCTTCAGTGCCCCCAGAATACGCGCGAGACCGCCCGATGCCCAGCCCGTGCCCCGGGCTTCCCCGAGAGGTCAGCCGGCCGGCGCGAACAGGGCGCCGACGAGGGGCAGCCGGTCGAGGGGGACGGCCGGCCGGTGGGACTGGCCGGGCGCCGGGACGGCGTCCGACGGCCTGGTGGTGTCGACGGCGCCGGGCGGCGGCGGGGCCGGCAGGGGCGGGGCCGGCAGGGTGTCGGCCTCGGCGGTGCCCGTCTGGAGGACGCCGTGGAAGGGCACCGTGAAGCAGGCGACCCTGGCCCCCGCGTCCCCCGGGGTGCCGCCGTGGTGACCGCTGTCGGTGGCGTGCTCGTGGATCACGACGGAACGCGCCTCGTCCGCCCGGAAGACCCAGTTCTGGGCGGCGCGCGCCTCGCCGGCGCCGTTGGCGTCGGCGGTGAAGTCCAGCCACACCTCGTTGGAGGGGTTGGCCGCCTCGGGGGCCTCGCCGGGCCGGTTCTGGTAATGCGGTCCCGAGTCCTCGGGCGCCGCCCCGCAGGGGCTCGTGTGTACGTGGGCGCCGTAGGTGTGCGCCGCGTTGACGCCTTCGACCCTGAGTGCGATCCGCATCCGCCCCTCGCCCACCCGCTGCACGACCTCCACCGTCGAGCCCGCTGGCACCAGTTCCGGCCGGTAGGTGACCGCCCGGGGGACGGGCCCCTCGGTGACCGGCGCGAACTCCCCGGCGAAGACCAGGCCCCGCTCGGCCGCCGCCGTCCCCCCGTCGGCGGCCAGCGCCGTTCCCCCCGAGCCCGTCACCAGGGCGGTGAGCACCGCGAACGCGCTTGTGACCAGTGTTTTCATGACATGCTCCCGGTGAGTTGCCTATGTCCAGACCCTCACCCTGCCGGGGCCCGCCATGAGATGCTGGACACACGCACCCGCGTGCTCCTGCCGAAGGACGCGGGCGTACGCTGTACGGCGGAACCGTCACACCCTGCGAGACGTCTCACCCATCACACCTCGCGTGCCGGACCTGCGTACCAAGCCACGGGGGATCGGGGAGAGAAGTTGCAAGAGACCTTGGGGATACTGTTGTACGCCCCCTGGATCTACGTTGCCGTCGTGCTGTCGATCATGCTCGACGTCTTCTTCCCACTGCTGCCCAGCGGCGCCCTGGTCGTGACGGCCGCGGCCATCGCCGCCGACACGGCGGCGGGGATCACCTCGCTGCCAGGGCCCCCCATGCCGAACGGTCGGCTGCCGCAGCTGGCGCTGCTGGTGGTCTGCGCGACCACCGCTTCCGTGGTCGGCGACATGATGGCCTACCGGCTCGCGCGCCGGGGCGGGCGCCGGTACGGTCCCGCGATCGCGCGCTCCCGCCGGCTGAGCCGGGCCCAGGAGCGGTTGGAGTCGGTGGTGGTGCGCGGTGGCGGTGCCCTGGTGGTGCTCGCCAGGTTCGCGCCCGCCGGCCGCGCCGTGGTCAGCCTGGGCGCCGGGATCGCCCACCGCCGCACGCGGGACTTCCTGCCGTGGTCCGCGCTGGCCGCCGTGGTGTGGACGGCCTACAGCGTGGGTGTCGGCTATCTCGGCGGCCAACTGCTGGGCGCCAGCTGGCTGGGGGCCGGCCTCTCGGTGCTCGCCCTGATCGGGGCCGGCGTCGTCGCCGCCCGATTCCTGCGGCCCGCCAGCACCCCCGAGGCACCGGCCCCGACCGCGCCCGCCGTCTGAATCGTTTCCTTCCGAGTTCGCCGCCGCCCCTCCCGGCGGTGTGCGCCGGCGCGCACCCCTCCGGGAGGGGCACGCGCCGGCGCGGAGGCGGCTTCAGCCGGCGAGGCGGCCGATGCCGCCGTACCAGGAGACGTCAGCGGGATCGGGGCGCTCGGCCTCGGGCACCTCGTCGTTGCGCCAGTCGGAGACCACCAGGACGCCCGGGTCGATCAGCTCAAGACCTTCGAAGAAGCCGGTGAACCGCTCCTTGTCGCGCAGCGTCAGCGGCACGCCCTGGGCGCGGTAGGCCCGCTGGACGCCCATGGCGGCCTCCGGGGCGATGTCAGCGGTGGCGTGCGAGAGGATGAAGTGGCTCTCGGGCACCACGCTGTCCCGCAGGGTCCGCACGATGCCCTCGGGGTTCTCGTGGTCCGCCACGAAGTGCAGCACCGCGACGGCCAGGATGCCGAGCGGCTGGTCGAAGTCGAGCAGGGTCCGCACCACGGGGTCGGCGAGCACCGCCTCCGTCTCCCGGATGTCCCCCTGGATCACGGCGGTGTTCGCGTCCCTGGCCAGCAGCGCGCTGCCGTGCACCAGCACGATCGGGTCGTTGTCCACATAGACCACCCGCGCGGTGGGGTCGGCCCGCTGGGCGACCTGGTGGACGTTCTCGGCGCTCGGCAGTCCTGAGCCCAGGTCGAGGAACTGGCGGATCCCGGCCTCCCGCACCAGATAGCGGACGGCGCGGCCGAGGAAGGCGCGGTTCTCCCTGGCCGCGGTGCGGAGGAGGGGGAAGGAGGAGAGCGCCTGCTCGGCGGCCTGCCCGTCCACCGTGTAGTGGTCCTTACCGCCTAAGAGGTAGTCGTACATCCGCGCCGAGTGCGGTTGGTCCGTCCGCAGATCCAGCGCCTCCGACGGGGCTCCTTCGTCGACTCCACTCACCACACGGTCCTCCGACTCCAGGGAATATGTTCGAAGATCAATTCCCGCAGGGTAGCCGGTGCCCGACTGGCCGTCAGCCGGGACGGGCATATTCCAGGCCGGCAAAGGGAGTTGACGCTCAACTCGGCGCTATCCCGTGGTCGGGGCCCAGCGGAGGTCGCTGGCCGCCGGGCGCTCCAGCACCTCCTCGACGTGGAAGTCGACGACGCGTTCGGCACCGGCGAAGGCGGCGGCGCGCTCGGGGGACCAGTCGACCTCGGCGCGGCCCACCAGATGGAGCAGGGTGCCGCGGGACCAGTCGGGGACGAGCAGTCCTGCGGCCGGCCGGCGTTCGAGGTTGCCCAGCGTCATATACATCGAGTTGCCCCGGTAGTCGGGCCAGCAGAGCCGGTCGGGGGCGAGGGCCCGGAGGAATCCGGGCGCGCCGCCCCGGTGCGAGGCGTCGACGGCCCCCTCGGCGTCGGAGCTGGCCACGAAGAAGGTGTCGGCCGCCTCGATCAGCCGCTCCTGCGCGGGCGTGAGCGCCGGCGTGCGCGCCGGTGCGGGGCGCGGGCGCCCGCCGGGCAGCTCCCGGGTCACCTCGCGGCGCGCGATATGGCGCGGACAGTTGGCGTACACCTGCTCCACCCGGAGCAGCAGCCCCGCGTCGGTCCGCCGGGCCGAACCGTTGAGCCGCATCCGGCGGCGGGTGGCCGGTTCGATGGCCAGGGTGCCGAGCGGCACGGGGCCCGGGCCCGCGAGGGCCTCGGCCAGCGGATCGTCCGGCGCCGGCCTGGCCCGCACGGCCACGGTCGTCTCGTCGAGAGTGGCCACAAAGCCGGGAGGGCCGGTCAGTTGGGAGGCCCAGACCCGCCCTTCGGCGTCCCTGGCGCCGAGCACCAGCATCCGGCGCTCGGCGAGGAAGTCGGCCGCCACCCGGGGCACGCGGTCGCGGATGGCGCGCCAGGCGTGGTCGGCGCGGTCGAGGGCGTTCGCCCGCCGCTGCACGGCGCGCTCGCCCGGGTGGTAGCCGACGGTCATGGTGCGGGCCTCTCGTCAACGTCTCCTGGCACGATCCCGTGAACGGTCCCGGCGGGGGCGGGAGCCCCCGCCCCCGCCGCCGCTTCGGTGGACTCCCCGGGCCTAGAAGAACCCGCAGGTGGGCGCCGCCGCGACGGGGGCGGTCGCCGATTCGGCGCCGGCGGGGGCGAAGATCTCCAGCCTGATGCCGTCGGGGTCGTGGAAGAAGATCCCGCCCGAGGCGGCGCCCTCCCCGTGCGGCACCACGCCGTCGTAGGCGAACTCCACGCCCAGCTCCCGCAGCACGGCCTCCTGGGCCCTGACCTCCTCGATCGAGTCGGCCTGGAACGACAGGTGGTGCAGCCCCGATCGGTCGGCGGCGAAGCCCTCCACGCTCTGCTGCCAGAGCGTGACCAGCAACGCGCCATCCCGGGTCAGAAACGCCCAACGTCGGTCGCCGTCCTGGCCCTCCTGGGCCACTTCCAGACCGAAGACCCTGGAGTAGAAGGGCAGTGAACGATCGAGATCGGTGACATTCAGTCCGACATGCCCTGTGCGCAGCGACACCGCGGCCTCCCTCAACACCCCGGTCGACACCGGGGCTTCGCGGATTTCCCTAACCTTCACAGAGGACAGTAGAGGTTAGACAAGCCTCCGGTCAACCACTGTGAGAAGCCATAGAGGTTAGATATGCCCGTGAAGGCCGTTGCGGCCGGTGATGTCCGGTGGAGCGCTAAGGTGGGGCGCCATGGCAGCAGACGACCCTCGTCCCCTGATCGGCGAGCCGCTCTCGCTCGACCTGCTGAACACCCGCTGGCGGCTCACCGCCGTGACGGAGGACCTGCTCACCGACGTCGCCGGCCTCGCCGTCTGGCTCCGTTCCAACGGCCTCGACGAGCGCTGCCCCGCCGACGAGGCCACGCTGGGCGCGGTGCGCCAGGCCCGCGACGCGCTCGCCGACGCCGTCCGCGCCCCGGCCGACCCCACCCCGGCCACGCTCTCCCGCGTCAACGCGGTGCTGGCGCGGGGCCAGTTGCACCGCAGCCTCACGCCCGAGGGCCCGGCCGAGCGGGCCGGCACCGACTCCCCCGCGTGGCTGCCCGCCTGGCTGGCGACGGACGACTACCTGCGCCTGCTGCGCGTCGACCCCACCCGCATCAGGGCCTGCGCCAACGAGGGATGCCTGCTGCACTTCTTCGACACCTCGCAGAACCGCCGCAGGCGCTGGTGCTCCATGGCCGTCTGCGGCAACCGCGCCAAGGCGGCCCGGCACTACGCCCGCGGCCGGCGCTGACCCCGGGCGCCTACGCCAGATGCGCGGCGTCGCCGAACTCGGCCAGCCGCAGCCGCGTCCCGTCGCCCGTCCAGCGGGTGAGCGAGGCGTTGGGCACCGGCCTGGCCTCCGGCCGGGGCTCGACGCCCAGCCCGGCGACCGCCCTGGCCAGCGCCACCACCACCGCGTCATGGGCGACGACCAGCACCCGGCTCCCCGGCACCGCCTCGCTCACCTCCCGCAGCAGATCCCGCACCCGCAGGGTGACATCGGCGAAGGACTCACCGCCCGGCGGACGGTAGAACCACTCCCCGACCTTGGCCCGCCTGGCCGCCTCCTCGGGGGCGCGGCGCTCGATCGCCAGCGGCGTGAGCAGCTCGAACACCCCCATCTCACGGTCCCGCAGCCGCTCGTCCACCACCACGGGCGGGGGCGCGTCCAGGCCACGCGCGACGACGTCCCACGTCTGCCGGGCGCGCGTGTACGGCGAACACAGCACCCACTCGGGCCGCCGCTGGGCCGGCCAGCCGGCGAGCCGCGCCCCCAGCGCCTCCGCCTGCGCCACCCCGCGCGGCGTCAACTCGACGGCCGCGTCCCGATAGGCGAGGCGCTCGTCGGCCCTCCCCTCCCGGGCGGCCTCGGCGAAGACGACATTGGACACGCTCTCGCCATGCCGCACCGCGACCAACTCGGCCAACCGGAACCGTCCGGGGAGGACACCGTCACCCATCCCCCCAGTCTGCGCGACCAGCGCCCCCAACACGAAGACGACCCGCGGCTCTTGGCCGCGAGCCGCAGGTCACGTTCGTGGGTGCAGACGGGTTCGAACCGCCGACATCCGCCTTGTAAGGGCGGCGCTCTACCGCTGAGCTATGCACCCCGGGGCAGACCGGTGGCACAGCCTACACGGCCTGGGTACGAAGGTGATCGAGATGGGCGGCTACCAGCCGCTTTCGGATCGGGGCGCTGATGGGAGAATGGACGGCAGACTCACATGGCCCATCCACCCAAGGAGAAGGACACGTGGCAGCCGGCCGTTTCGCGAGGGATCTCGGTGTTTCCCTGCTGGTGCCGCTGTCGCTGGCCGTGGCCGCGGTGGCGGCGGCGCCCGGGGCGTTCACCGGTGGGGGGACGCGCCGCTGGGGGCGTGGCCGGTCGGAGGAGGCGCGGTCGCAGGCGCAGCAGGCCAAGGACGCGGCGGCCACCGCGTTCTACGAGTTGGACACCGCGCAGCGGGATCTGCGGATCACGCTGGAGACCATCACGGCCGCCGACGCATCGCCGGACGCCCGGCGGGCGACCGGCCGGTTCGCGAGTCTGGGCGAGCGGGTGGACCGGGTCAGCCACGACTACATCGCCGTGCTGGACGCGCACGATCTGGAGGCCGAGCAGCTGGACTCGGGGCAAGCGCACCGTGCCCGGCGGGAGTTGAGCCAGGTCACGGAAGAGCTGGTGCGGGTCAAGGCGGATCTGGCGCGGTTCGAGGACACGTTGGGCCCGCTGGTGGAGCGGGCCCAGGCGCAGTTGGCGCGGGTGGCGCCGGCCGTCGACCAGGCGAAGCAGGCGCTGCTGGCCGCGACGGGTTCGCTGGACACGGCGCGCGGCGCCGGCCTGGGGGCGGACGACCTGGCCGCGCGGCTGGCCGAGCTGGGCCCCGAGCTGCGCAAGCTGAACGAGGGCGCCGGGCAGCACGGCGTGCAGCCGACCGTGCGGCGCGCGGAGCGGGTGCGGCGGGCGGCGGAGGCGATCTCGGCCGAGGCGGCGCGGCTGCCGGAGCGCGCGGCGGAGATCGACCGTCGGCTGACGTCGCTGCGCACCAGGGCGGAGGCGATCAGCAACCGCGCGCGGACGGTGGCGCCGGTGCTCAGCGAGCTGCGGCGCCGGTTCGCCGTGAACTGCTGGCAGGACCTCCAGCGGGTGCCGGAGGAGACGGCGGAGGCGGTGGCCGGGGCGGGTCGGGCGCTGGACGAGGCGCGGCGGGAGCGCGCCGGGCAGCGCCTGGACGCGGCGGCGGCGGGGCTGGCCAGGGCGCAGGAGCTGTTGGGCGGGGCGGACGAGGCGGTGTCCCGGGCGGGTGAGCGGCTGCGGCGGCTGAACGAGGTGGTCGAGGATTCGGGGGCCGAGGTGGAGCGCACCCGTTTCGTGGTGCGGGACGCGCAGCGGCTGGCGATGCAGGGGCGGACGGTGCCCGACCCCCGGCACGCGAGGCCGTTGGACGCGGCGGTCGAGCGGTTGGAGCGGGCGGTCGCCGAGCTGGCGGCCGGCGGCCGGCATCCGGACTACTGGCACTTCCTCGGCGAGCTGGAGGCGGTGCGGGAGTCCGTCGGGGCGGTGGTGGACGCGATCCGCAGCGGTCGCTGAGCCGGGTCTGGGGCCGGGGCCCAGGGGTGGTTGGCGCGGCGCGCGCCGGGTACGCGGGGTGGACGTTCCCGCAGTACCCCAGGCGTGCTGAGGAGGTCGCCATGGCGTCATCGGTTTCATCGCTGATCGGAACGGATCCCCGGGGTGAGCCACGGCTGCCGAACGGTGGGCCGCTCGGCCTGCTGAGCGCCGCCCACTGGGATCGGCGGCGGCCGGCGGACCGGCGGCTGAACAACTTCTACCGCGTGGGCGCCGGCCTGATGGGTCTTGGCCTGGCGGTGTTCGGCGTGCTGGGCATCACCCGGCGCATCGGTGCGTTCTCCACCGGTGACAACGAGGTCTGGGAGATGAACACCAACGGCGCGCTGAGCTGGCTCTCCGTGGTGGTGGGCCTGGCGCTGTGCGTGGCGATGCTGCGGGGCGGAAACCTCGCCTCCACGTTCTGTCTGGGGCTGGGCGCGGTCTTTGTGCTGAGCGGCTTTGTGCATCTGGCGGTGCTGAACACGGATGCCAATGTGCTGAACTTCCGGCTGCCCAATGTGTTCTTCAGCTTTGCCGTGGGCCTGGTGCTGCTGACCATCGGGATGTACGGCCGGGTGAGCGGCAGGCTGCCGCATGACAACCCGTACTGGCGGGCCAGGAACCCGGCGATGGCCAGGAACCAGGAGCGCAGGGACGCCGTGGTCGCGCGGCGCCGTGGCGAGCTGAGCGAGGCGTGGCGGCGGGACGACCGGGAGCGCCGGCGGCTGCGCGAGGCCGACGAGCGGGCTCGGCGGCGCGGTGTCAGGCAGGACGTCGGGGAGCGCGTCTCGGCCGGGCGTCAGGACAGCGCCGGGCGTCAGGACGGCGCCGCGCGTCAGGACAGCGCCGCGCGTCAGGGCAGCGAGGACTGAAACGCGCGAAGGATCGTCTCGCCGCAGCCGACGCCCCGGTCGGGCAGTTCCACCACATGGTCGGCCGACCAGCCGCCGGTGGCCAGTTCGCCGTGGCCCGGCCGCCAGGCCAGGTCGGCGGCGAGCAGCAGGTCGGCGTCGAGGAGGGAGTCGCCGGCGGCGAGCGTCCGTGCCGTTCCGGCGCGGCGGGCCACCTCGGCGACCGCGGCGCTCTTGGTGAGTGGCGCGGGCACGACGTAGAGCTTGCGGCCCTGGAGGGAGACGGTCCAGCCGCGCGGTTCGGCCCAGGCGGCGAGCGTCTTGGGCCAGGCGTCGGGGAGGCGTTCCCGGTCCACCACCAGGTAGGCGAAGAGGTCCTCGGCGGTGCGCTCGCGGAGCAGCCAGGACGGGTCGGCGGTGCGGCGCACCCGCGCGGTGATCTCGTCCAGGGTGGCGCAGTCCGCGGCCAGCCGGTCGCGGACGGAGCGGTGCCAGCCCTCGTCGGTCTCGCCGTCCACCAGGAGGTGTCCGCCGTTGGCGCAGATCGCGTAGGGCGGCGGCGGGCCTGGCAGCCGCACCCTGAGGTACTGCCTGCGGGTGCGGGTGGTGGTGGGCACGAAGACGGCGCGCGGGTCGGCGGCGAGGGCGGCGAGCAGGGTGGCCGCCGTCTCGGTGACGAAGGACTGCGGCCGGCCCTGGTAGGTCTCCACGCTGAGCAGCCGGGGCGCGGTGTGGTCGGGCTCGGTGAGGGCGAGGGCGCCGGCCGAGTAGATCAGGGTGCGGTCGAGGTCGCTGGCGATCAGGGTGCGGGGCGCGGGCATCAGGCGGCCGTCCTTCCGTCGGCGCCGGTGGCGCCCCTGGTGTAGCGGGGGTGGATCAGTCCGACGCAGCTGTAGGGGAGGTCGTCGACCTCCTCGACGGGCACCCCGCGCTGCTCGGCGAGCAGCCTGATGTGGTCCAGGTCGGCGCCGGCGGCGCGCCGGGCGAGGACGCGCCAGGGGACGCGGCGCAGCAGGACCCTGGTGGTCTCGCCGACGCCGGGTTTGACGAGGTTGACGTCGTGGATCCCGTACGCCTCGCTGATGCGTTCCACCGCGCGCCAGCCCTCCCAGGTGGGGGCGCGGTCGGCGGCGAGGAGGGCGGCGGCCTCGGCCTTCGCCTCGCTGCCCACCTCGGCGAAGCGGGCGGTGACCGTGTCCAGGAACTGGCCCGAGACGTCCGCCTCGGTGAGCTCGCGGTAGTGCTTGGCGCCGTGGAAGTCGTCGGGGCCGACGAGGTCGGCGCGGAGCACGGTGCGGGAGACCAGCCCTGAGACGGTGGAGTTGAGGCAGGCGGAGGGGATCAGGAAGTCGTCCCTGGTGCCGTAGGTGGTGACGCAGCCGCCGGGGTCGGCGAGCACGGCGAGGGCGGGGTCGAAGCCGGGGAACGGGGCCAGGGCCGCGGCCAGTTCGTGGGTGATGGCGCCCTTGCCGGTCCAGCCGTCGACGAAGACCACGTCGGCGGGGTCGTGGTGGGCGGCCAGCCAGCGGAGCGCGGTGGTGTCGATGCCGCGTCCGCGCACGATGGAGAGGGTGTAGTGCGGTGTTTCGATACCGTGCGCGCGCTGGGCCCAGCGGCGCATCAGGATGCCCACCGGGGTGCCTGCCCTGGCCAGGGAGACCAGCACGGGCGGCCGTCCTGGCCGGCCGCGTTCGGCGAGCACCGTCTCGGTGACGGTGCCGACGGCGCGCGCGACCCGGCGTGCGGAGGCGTCCAGCGCGCTGTGGAAGAGGCGCTGGTAGGCGTCGGTCGGCTGGTACTCGACGGGCAGCGATTCGGCGTAGTGGGCGCCGCCCGACTGGATGGCCTCCTCGCGTTCCTCGGGCGGGGCCTCAAGGCGCACGTCGGAGAGGTCCTGGAGCAGCCAGCCCACCTCGTCGGCGCGGTAGGAGGAGAACGCGGGGCCGCGCAGCGGCTGTGGCAGCGGCCGGCGGCCGGGCAGCACGGTCAGCAACAACGCGTCGGTGTGCGGGGCGAGTTGGGCGAGCAGGCCGTCGGGGCCCGTGAGCGCCTCGGTGTCGCCAGCGGCGTCGGTGACCACCAGCACGGCGTCCCAGCCGCCGCCGGCCACGTTGTAGGCGTAGCGGGGTCCCGGGTCGGCGGGCGCGTCGTGGGCGGGGAAGGTGAGGCGGCTGCGGATGGCGTAGCCCGGTTCGTCGACCGGCAGCACGGGTGAGCGGGTGGTGGTCGAGAAGTACACCTCGGCGTCCGCGCCGAGCGCCCGTTCCGTCGCCTCGGCGAGCCGCAGCGGGGTGTACATCAGCTCCTCGGTGCCCAGCACCAGGACGCGGCGGGCGCCGGCGGGCAGCGCGGCGGCCAACTCGGCGCCCAGCGTGGGCAGCGCGGCCTCAAGACGGGACCGATGCGCCGGCGTGAAGCCGTGCCGTGCGCCGTCGGGCAGCCCCTCCGGCCAGCTCAGCGCGGTGCGACGGGGCGCGAGGCGCTGCCGGGGGACGGTGGCGGGGGGCGCCTGTTCGTGTTCGGCGACCAGCGCGGCGCCGCGCGCCAGCACATCGTCGGGGAGCGCGATCCGGCCCTCGGCCAGCGCGATCACCTGCACGGTCGCGCCCAGTTCTGCCGCGAACTTGGCCAGTTCGGCCCGGTCCTGATCGGCCCGGGTGTCCACCAGCGCGGCCACCACATAGCGGGCCCTCGGCCACCGCCGATGCAGCGCGGCGATGGTGTTGCGGACGGTGCGGCCCGTCGACAGCTCGTCGTCCACCAGCACCAGGGGACCGGGCCCGGCCAGCAGCCCCGGATCGCTGGGCGCCAGCAGATGCGAGGTGTGGTGGCTGTGCTCCTCCTCGAAGCCGCCGACCGAGGGGAAGCCCGGCACCGCGCGCCGGGTGGAGTGCAGGTAGCCGCCGCCACCCCCCACGCCGTCGGCCACGCTGTGCCCGAGGCCGGTCGCGGTCTCCGCGTACCCCAGCACCACGGCGGAGGCCGCGGCCTCGCCCAGCGCCTCGCGGACCAGCCGGCCCAGGGCGAGCCCGGTGCCGTGCACCACGCCCGGGCGCTGCGGCAGATGCTTGCCCAGCACCCGGGAGACCAGTAGATGGGCCCGCCTGGGGTTACGTCGCAGCGCGAGCCCCAGCAGCTCCTCCGTCCCGGAGCCCGTGAGGCGTATCCCGAGCCGCCGGGTCACCCACTCCCCCGGCCATATCGGGCCGGTCACGCGTTGCCCGCCGCAAGCAGATCCACGAAGTCCACTCCATCCCTGGCGACGCCGAACACCTCGGCGCGCAACATGGTCCTCTCGGCCCAGGCGCGGTGCGGCTTCACCTCGTTCATCTTGTTGGTGTACGAGGACCGCAACACCCCACCGCCGCCCGGGCCCGCGTCCAGGATGTCGGCGGCGTCGCTGAACTCCTCGTGGCTGACCACGGAGAGCGCGTGCACGGGGGGCACATGGGAGGGGTGGATGCAGGTCTTGCCCATCAGGCCGTTGGCCCGGTCGAGTTCGATCTCGCGCAGGAGGCCGTCGATATCGTGCTCGATCAGCCGGGCGCGCAGCTGTTCGGCCCGCCCGCTGAACGGGGTGTAGCGCAGCTGCGGCTTGAACATCCGCTCCTGCCGGCGGAAGTACTCCCAGACCGGGCCCGTCACGGTGAACCCCGAACCGTCGGCGCGGCCCAGCACGTTCACCACGTCGGCGATCACCGAGGCGACCAGGCCGACGTCGTACGCCGTGGCGTCGGGGGTGCGGCGCAGCCCGTAGGCCGCGCAGAAGTCCGTCACCCCCAGGCGCAGGGCCGGTATCCGTTCGCGGTGCTTCTCCACGAGCTCGGCCACCGCCCGCAGCCCCTCCTGGCGGCTCTCCAGATGCAGCAGCTCGGGCGACTCAAGCACCGGCATCACCAGCAGCCGCCGCCCGCACAGCACCTCGGCGGCCTGCGCGGCCTCCAGGAACGCGGTGCCGGTGGCGGCGGTGAACTTGGGCAGCACAAAGCCGGTGAGCAGCGCGATGTCCTCGCCCAACCGGCTGGTCAGATCGAGGATCTGGGACGGCTCGCGGACCCGCACGAAGAGCAGCGGCACCCCGTCGGGGCCGTCGTCGGCCGCCAGCCGCCGGAACTGCCGCAGCAGGTTCTCCTCGGCGGCCGGCACATCGGCGTCGCTGATGGAGTCCTCCAGGCACAGCACCATGGAGACCACGCCCGTCTGAACCTGCTTGCGGATGTCGTCCGCGAGCCGGGGCCTGGTCGCCGGCGCGTAGAGCGTGGCGCCCAGGGCGAACCCGACGGTTCTGACCGGGGAATCGGGGCCGAAGTCGACCGGCTCCCGATGGAAGAGCTCACGACGACGCGCAGCCGAAAGGTGCCCGTAGTGCCGCATGATGACCCCGATCTCGCCCACCCTCCGGCCGTCTGGCTGACGTCACCGGTTTCGGGCCATCGTAAGCTCGGCATTGTTTCGGCAGTATGGCGCCAGGCAGGATTCGAGGTATGGAGCGTGTGGTGGACCCGGACGAGCCGCTGCGGCTGACCACCGGCCGGGTGCGGGTGGAGCTGCGTTGGGGGTGGCACCACGGCGGCGAGGGCGCTCCGGACCTCGATCTGTCGGCGTTCCTCCTCGGCCAGGACGGCCGGGTTGGCCACGAGGGCGACTTCGTCTTCTACAACCAGCCGAGCCACCCCAGCGGCCTGGTGCGCCGGCTGCCCAAGTACCGCACGGCGGACGGGGTCACGGAGGCGATCGAGGCGGAGCTGGCGGGGCTGGACGGCTCCATCGCGCGACTGGCGCTGGCCGCCTCGGCGGACGGCGGGTTCCGGGCCGAGCTGGGGCAGCCCGGTCTCGCGCTCTACGAGATGGCCCAGGAGACGCCGCTCGCCGAGCTGCCGCTGCGCCCAGGACCGGCGGAGACGGCGCTGCTCTGCGGCGAGTTGCGCCGCACGGCCGACGGCGGCTGGGCGTTCCAGGGCATCGAGCGGGGCTTCACCGGCGGGCTGGTGGCGCTGGCGGCCGAGTTCGGCATCAGCGCGGCGCGGCGGCCCCCGCCCACGCCGTTCGGCAGCCAGCAGACGGACTCACTCTTCCAACTGCCCCCACAGGGGCCGCAGTTCCTGCCGGACGGCGCGGCCTGAGCAGCGCCGTCAGCACCTCCCGCACCGGGGCTACTTCTGCTTCTGGGCGCGCCCCCAGGACATGCCCCAGCCGTAGAGCCGGTCGATCTCGGACTGGAAGCCGTAGACGTACTTGACCTCGCGCCGCGCGACCAGCTGGCCCTTCTGCGGCTCGATCATCACCACGGCGCAGGAACGGGCCTGCGGCGGCGGATCGGTGCAGCCGATCTCGACGTTGTTCCCGTCGGGCATGGCCAGCGTGACCACCACGTCGGCGCGGTCGAACGTGGGCGCGCCGTCGTAGATGTAGACGAAGATCAACAGCCGCTTGAACTCGTCCTTGTTGTCGAGGTTGATGTAGAGGTGTTCGCCGGAGCCGGTGCCGAAGCGGTCGTCACCGCTCAGCTTGCAGTACGGCGGATCGTTGAAGTCCCCCAGCAGGCCGCCGAGGGACTGGACCACGCCCGTGGTACCGTCCGTCAGCTCGTACATGCAGGCCAGGTCGAAGTCCATGTTGGCGACGCCGTGCGAGTGGCCCACGAGCTCGGCCGGCTTGAAGACGGCCAGCGGATGGCGCCAGTTGTTCATCAGCCGGCGCTGGGACTTGCCGAAGTCGTTGTTGCTGCGTATCCGCCAGGTGAGGTCGACGCGGAGCGTGCCGCCCTCGGAGCCGTCGCTGGTGAGGGTGGCGGTGGGGTTGCGCCGCGTCAGCTCGGAGGCGTAGCTCATGGCGCCGCCCGTCGAGTCGAACTTCTGGCTGTCCGCACCGCCGCGCCAGTATGTCCACAGGGACACCATGCGGGCCCACCCCTTGCCTCTCTTCGAGCACCCCGGGCACGCCGACCGGCGCCCCGGGAACGACCTCACGCACCTCGCGCGCCGTCGGTAACGGGACGGTCTCGGACCGTCCCGTTACAGGCTTCCGCGTTTGACGGCCCCTCACACTCCCGCCGACACCTGTTTCTTTCCCTCACCCGACAGCTTGTCCCTGCGGTTGGCCCGTAGCGAGGAGTAGAAGGCGGCGAAGATCAGACCGACGCCGACGAGCCCGGTGACCACCTCGGGCAGGTGCCAACGGATGCTGATCAGCAGCATCACGGCCAGCGCGCCGATGGCGTAGTGCGCGCCGTGCTCCAGGTAGCGGTAGTCGTCCAGGGTGCCCTGACGGACCAGGTAGATGGTGAGCGAACGGACGTACATCGCGCCGATGCCCAGGCCGAGCGCCATCTCGAAGATCTGGTTGGTGATGGCGAAGGCGCCGATCACGCCGTCGAAGGAGAACGAGGCGTCCAGCACCTCAAGGTAGAGGAAGAGGAAGAACGCGGCCTTGCCGGCCACGCCCTCGGCCGAGGGCTTCTTGCCGGCGCGGCGGGCCGCCTCCTGCTCCTCGTCCAGCCGCTCCTGGTCGTCCTCAAGGCGGTTCTCGAAGTAGCCGGAGAGGCCGCCGACGAAGAGGTAGGTCAACAGGCCGAGGGAGCCGGAGAGCAGCACCGTCTCCGCCTTGTCGACGTGCATTCCGCCGTGCTGGTACGCCTGGCTGGCGATGGTGGTCGCGGTGATCAGCAGCGCCGCGAGCGCGACGCCGACGGAGAAGCCGTCGATCCTGCTCAGCTTGGAGAGGGGACGCTCAAGCGGGCCGATCCACTTGACGTCACGCTCCTGGAAGATGAAGTTGAGGAAGATCATCAGCAGGAACATCCCGCCGAACGCCGCGATGGACGGATGCGCGTCGGTGACCATCTCCGAGTAGCGGTCGGGGTCGTCGACCGCCAGCTCGACGGCCTCGATCGGCCCCACCCCGGCCGTGATGGCGACGATGGCCACCGGGAAGACGAGCCGCATGCCGAAGACCGCGATCAGGATGCCGATCGTCAGGAAGATCTTCTGCCAGAACTCGTTCATCCGTTTGAGGACACCCGCGTTGACCACGGCGTTGTCGAAGGAGAGCGAGATCTCCAGGACGGAGAGGATCGCCACCACGGCGAAGCCCTCCCACCCCCAGAGGTAGAGCGCCAGCAGCAGTCCCGCGATCGTCACGCCGAAGGACCAGCCAAAAGTTCTGAGAATCACGAGTAGTCCAGTCTTCCGCGCGGGATCGCGATGGTTGCACAAACGGACATGTCAGACGTCGCCCCCGCGCTCAGGGGAGAGCTCGGGCGGTCCATGGGAGGCGCGGGCCGCTCACAGCTGCCGCAGGGCGGCCACGTAGTCGTCGAGGTCCCTGGCGTCCGGCAGATCGTTGACCACCGTCCACCGGACCACGCCCGAGCGGTCGATGATGAACGTGCCACGCACGGCACAGCCCTTGTCCTCGGCGAAGACGCCATAGGCGCGGGACACCTCGCCATGCGGCCAGAAGTCGGAGAGCAGCGGGTAGTCGAGGCCCTCCTGCTCGGAGAAGACGCGCAACGACGGCGGCGCGTCGTTCGAGACCGCCAGCAGTTGGACATCGTCGTTGACGAAGCTCGGCAGCCGGTCCCGCAGCTCGCACAGCTCGCCGGTGCACACGCCGGTGAACGCGAAGGGATAGAACAGCAGCACCACGTTCTTCTCCCCACGGAAGTCGGCGAGGCTCACCGACTGACCGTGCTGATCTCTCAACGAGAAGTCGGGTGCCTTGGCACCAGGCCCTATCGCCCGCTCAATCGCCATGCGCGCTTCATCCGTTTCCCATGGACCGGCAAGGGGGCCGGCTAAGTGACCGGCAAAGTGACCGGCCCAGCCTACGCGTCCGCCATAAACTGACCGTAAACCGACTGAGCGCCCCCGGGTGAGTCAGGGCTTCCGACACTGTCGGGCCCTACTCACCGGGGGCGCTTGAACGCGCGGCGCTACTTCTTGCCGGCCGTCTTGGGGGTCACCAGGCGGCTGCCCGACCAGTCCTTGCCGGCACTGACGCTGCTCGTCTGGGCGAGCCCGGCGGTCTGCGCCGCCTCACCGATCTCGCTGGGCTCCACATAGCCCTCGCGCCCCGTCTTGGGCGTCAGCAGCCAGACCGGCGCCCCGGGGTCGATCAGCGTGGTGGCGTCCACCAGCGCATCGGTCAGGTCGCCGTCATCGTCGCGGAACCACAGCACCACCGCGTCGGCCACGTCGTCATAGCTCTCGTCCACGAGGTCCTGGCCGGTGATGGCCTCGATCCCCTCACGGAGTTCCTGCTCGGCGTCCTCGTCGTAGCCGAGTTCCTGGACCACCTGCCCGGGCTGAAAACCCAGCCTGGCGGCTGGGTTGGTCCGCTCCTCCGCGTGGTCCGCGGTCGCGCTCACGGATAGCTCCTGTCTTGTGTCGGGTACGTAGTCGAGTACGTAACGGTACGTGCCGCGCGCGTGCGCGGCTTGGGGCGTAGTCCACACGGGCGGGGCGGATCGCGCAAGTACCCCACCCCCGAGCCCGCCCAAACGTTGACGTCTTGGCCCATGGGCGGGGTGATCTGCGCCATAGCGCGGCGAACGGGTGTTCGCGGTTCGCGCTGGCCGGGAGCGTAGGCTGGCAAGTCGGCCCTTGGCCGAGGAGCACCGCGAAGACGCCCCCGGGAAGGACCACCGACGCCCGTGAGGTGAGGATTACCACCCAGTAGAGATGACGTTTCGCCGTCGGCGGTCCACGATGGAGGCGGCGCGACACAGCAGAGCAGACAACTCACAGTGAAGGAACAGCGTGGCTTCCGGATCAGATCGCAACCCGATCATCATTGGCGGCCTTCCCAGCCAGGTCCCGGACTTCGACCCTGAGGAGACTCAGGAGTGGCTTGACTCGCTCGACGCCGCGGTCGATGAGCGAGGCCGGGAACGAGCCCGCTATCTCATGCTCCGGCTGATCGAGCGCGCCCGTGAGAAGCGGGTGGCCGTGCCAGAGATGCGCAGCACGGACTACGTCAACACCATCGCGACCAAGGACGAGCCGTACTTCCCCGGCGACGAGGAGGTCGAGCGGAAGGTCCTCAACGCGACCCGCTGGAACGCGGCCGTGATGGTCTCCCGCGCCCAGCGGCCCGGTATCGGCGTGGGTGGGCACATCGCCACCTTCGGCTCCTCGGCGTCCCTGTACGACGTGGGCTTCAACCACTTCTTCCGCGGCAAGGACGGCGGTGACGGCGGTGACCAGGTGTACTTCCAGGGTCACGCCTCGCCCGGCATCTACGCCCGGGCCTTTCTCCTCGACCGGCTGACCGAACAGCACCTGGACGCCTTCCGGCAGGAACGCTCCAAGGCGCCCTACGGTCTCTCCAGCTATCCGCACCCGCGGATGATGCCCGACTTCTGGGAGTTCCCCACGGTCTCCATGGGCCTGGGGCCGATCAGCGCCATCTACCAGGCCAGGATGAACCGCTATATGGAGGCGCGCGGCATCGCCGACACCTCCAAGTCCCGGGTCTACGCCTTCCTCGGGGACGGCGAGATGGACGAGCCCGAGTCGCTGGGGCAGCTCGCCCTGGCCGCTCGGGAGGGCCTGGACAACCTGACGTTCGTGGTCAACTGCAACCTCCAGCGCCTCGACGGCCCGGTGCGCGGCAACGGCAAGATCATGCAGGAGCTGGAGTCCCAGTTCAGGGGTGCCGGCTGGAACGTGATCAAGCTGGTCTGGGACCGCAGCTGGGACCCGCTGCTGGCGCAGGACCGGGACGGCGTGCTGGTCAACAAGCTGAACACCACGCCCGACGGCCAGTTCCAGACGTACGCGACGGAGACCGGCGCCTATATCCGCGACCACTTCTTCGGCGGCGACCAGCGGCTGCGGGCCATGGTCGAGGGCATGACCGACGACCAGATCCTGCATCTGGGGCGCGGCGGCCACGACCACCGCAAGGTCTTCGCCGCCTACCAGGCGGCCAAGGAGCACAAGGGCCAGCCCACGGTGATCCTGGCGCAGACGATCAAGGGCTGGATGCTCGGCCCGAGCTTCGAGGGGCGCAACGCGACGCACCAGATGAAGAAGCTCACCGTCGACGACCTGAAGCGCTTCCGGGACCGGCTCCACCTGCCGATCCCCGACAAGGAGCTGGAGTCGGGCCTGCCGCCCTACTACCACCCGGGTCGGGACTCGGAGGAGATCCAGTACATGCACGACCGGCGGCGCGAGCTGGGCGGCTATGTGCCGACCCGGGTGGTGCGCGCCAAGCCGCTCCCGCAGCCGGGCGACAAGGCGTACGCCGCGGTCCGCAAGGGCTCGGGGCAGCAGCAGATCGCCACGACGATGGCCTTTGTGCGGCTGCTCAAGGACCTGATGCGGGACAAGGAGATCGGCAAGCGGTTCGTGCCGATCGCGCCGGACGAGTACCGCACCTTCGGCATGGACTCGCTGTTCCCCTCGGCCAAGATCTACAACCCGCTGGGGCAGACCTACGAGTCGGTCGACCGCGATCTGCTGCTCTCCTACAAGGAGTCGCCGACCGGGCAGATGCTGCACGACGGGATCACCGAGGCCGGCTGTACGGCGTCGCTGATCGCCGCGGGATCGGCCTACGCCACGCACGGTGAGCATCTGATCCCGGTCTATGTCTTCTACTCGATGTTCGGGTTCCAGCGCACGGGTGACCAGTTCTGGCAGATGGGCGACCAGCTGTCGCGCGGTTTCGTACTGGGCGCGACCGCCGGGCGCACCACGCTGACCGGTGAGGGCACCCAGCACGCGGACGGTCACAGCCATCTGCTGGCCTCGACCAACCCGGCCTGTGTCGCCTACGACCCGGCCTACGGCTACGAGATCGCGCATATCGTGCGGGACGGTCTGCGGCGGATGTACGGCGAGAACGCCGAGGACGTCTTCTACTACATGACGGTCTACAACGAGCCGATCAACCAGCCGGCCGAGCCGGACGGCGTGGACGTCGAGGGCATCCTCAAGGGCCTGCACCGGGTCAGCGTCGGCGAGTCCGGCGGTATCCCGGCGCAGATCCTGGCCTCCGGCGTCTCGGTGCCGTGGGCGATCGAGGCCCAGTCCATCCTGGCCGACGAGTGGGGTGTGAAGGCCGACGTCTGGTCGGCCACGTCCTGGAACGAGCTGCGCCGCGAGGCGGTCTCGGTCGAGGAGCACAACCTGCTGCACCCGGAGGAGGAGCAGCAGGTGCCGTTCGTCACCCGCAAGCTCCAGGGCGCCGAGGGCCCGTTCCTGGCGGTCTCCGACTGGATGCGTTCGGTTCCGGACCAGATCTCCCGCTGGGTGCCCGGCACCTACCAGTCGCTGGGCGGCGACGGCTTCGGCTTCGCCGACACCAGGGGCGCCGCGCGGCGGTTCTTCCACATCGACGCCCAGTCGATCGTGCTCGGCGTGCTCACCGAGCTCGCCAGGGAGGGCAAGATCGACCGCTCGGTGCTGAAGCAGGCCATCGACCGCTACCAGCTGCTCGACGTGGCCGCGGCCGACCCGGGCCCGGCCGGCGGCGACGCCTGACGCGACGGCCGCGCCCCCTCCGGGCGCGGCCACCCGGTGCCCGGTGGTGGGCCGACCACCGGGCACCGTGGTTTTCCCTCGGTGCTCCGCCGGTGGATCTTCGGGGCAGCGACGATGTTTCCCTGGCAACCCTCCCGAATGCCCCATCCGGGCACGTATCATCGGCCGGCAGTGCTGTCATCTTTGTCATTTCATCAGCCCGCCCGGGGGTCTTGGCTTCCCGGCACGGCCCACCCCGTCCGTCGAGTGCTGCTCGCGCTGGCCGTGGTGCTGGTCGTGCTGGCCACCGCCGGCTGGCTGGCCAGCACCCGCCAGGAGACGCCGAACCCGCTCGAACTCCAGCTGCGCGACTGGGCACACGCCACCGTCGCCGGCCATCAGCCGCCCTCGGCCGACGCCTCGTCCGGGGAGGTGGCGGCGTTCTTCGCCGGCCTGGGGGCCGAGCGGAGCGAGCAGCTGGCGGAACGTTTCCCGCTCGTGGTCGGCAACCTGTCCGGCGCGCCCGTCGCGCTGCGCTACCAGGCCAACCGGTCGGCGATCGAGGACGCCAGAGCGGTCGAACTGCGCCGCGCGGAAGACGAGCGGCTCTCCCCCGACGGCCAGCGGGAGGCCGCGCGCCGCGCCCACCGGCTGGCCTCCCTGCTCCGCGCCGACCGGCAGATCCTCGCGTTCGACCCCACCGGGTCAGGCCGGGTCGCCGAGGTGTTCGGCGACCTGACGACGGCGGACCGGATCTCCCTGGTGGTGCCGGGCGTCGACACCGACCTGGTCACCTTCGAGCGCACCGAGGGCCGGTACGCCGCCCCCGCCGGCATGGCCCAGGCCCTCTACGCCGAACAGCGCGCCCAGGCGCCCGAGGTCGCCGGCGCCACCATCGCCTGGGCCGACTACGACGCGCCACGCGGCCTCGCCATGTCGGCCGCGACGGCCGGGCGCGCGGAACGCGGCGCCGAGCGGCTGCTCGACACCCTGGCCGGGCTGCCGTCCGAAGCCGACGTGGCGCTCTTCTGCCACTCCTACGGCTCCGTGGTCTGCGGCGTCGCCGCCGACGAGCTCCCGTCCCGCGTCACCGATATCGCGGTCACCGGCAGCCCGGGCATGCGCGCCGACGACGTCACCGAGCTGGGCACCTCGGCCCGGGTCTGGGCGATGCGGGCGGCGGACGACTGGGTCGCCGACCTGCCGCATCTCTCGATCGGCCCGGTCGGGCACGGCACTGACCCCGTCTCCCCCTCGTTCGGCGCGCGCCGCCTCAGCGACGAGGGGGCGCACGGCCACGACGGCTACTACCAGCCGGGGGCGCGCAGCCTACGCACGCTCGCGCTGGTGGGAGCCGGCGCGAACACCGCGACGGAATGCGCCCCCGGCGCCGACGGTTGCGCGTCGTTCGCCGCGTGCCCCGAGCCAGTTCACGCCGGCAGTCCGACAAGCTGACGCGAACACACCCATCCGGGGGAAGTCTTTTCGTCGGTGCCGCCCCTTACGATGACCCGCATGGGTGATGTGCTGGCCGGAATCCACTCCACATGGGAGTTCGACACCGACTCCGTGCTCATCCGCTTCGAACGGGGGATCCGCACGCCGAAGCTCTTCCAGGCGCTGGGCGAACGACGCATCCCGTACGAGGCGTTGAGTTCGGTCGAGCTGGCCCCGGGGGCCCGCAAAGGAACGGTGGTGCTGCACGCGGTGCCGCGCCCGGGCGCCGATCCGCTGGTGGAGGCGGCGGCCGGGCAGCTGCGGCAGGCGGCGGACCCGTATCGGCTGGTGCTGCCAGCCGAGCGGGAGACCCTCGCCGACTACTACGCCAGCGAGGTGCGTTCGGCGCTCGGCCCCGAGGCCGGCGAGGAGGCGGACCGCCATCTGGTCTCGGCCCCGGCCACGCCGCTCCAGTTCAAGGCGTACGACGGGAAGGTCTCCTTCGACGGGAAGCTGGTCACCTTCCGCTGGTTCCGGACGGGCGCCTCCTCGGCCAAGTGGAAGGCGGGGGACCAGTTCTTCCCGGTCGGCGAGCTGGCCGACATCGAGTGGCGCTCGCCCGAGGTCTCCGGCGGCCATCTGCGGCTCCTGCGGCGCGGGCAGGACGGGCAGCCGGAGACGGACCAGCCCCCGGTGGACCAGGATCCGGCCACGGTGGTCTTCGACATCGGCTACGGCCTGGTACACGAGTCGCTGCCGCTCGCGGCGGCCGTGCTGGAGTCGATACGCGCGGCCCAGCCCAGCGGCAACGGCCGCAGGGACGGCGTGGGGCGCGAGTACCGGGCCGACCCTGCGGACATAGCCGACCGCATCCGCCACCTCGGCGACCTGCACCAGGCCGGTCTGCTGACGGACGAGGAGTTCACCACCAAGAAGCGGTCGCTGCTCGCGGAGCTGTGAGCGGGGCCCCGGGAGCCGTGCTCAGTCCTGGATGTCCGTGTAGATGCTGATCTTGAAGTCCAACACGTTCAGCGTGCTCTGGAGCTCGGCGATCCGCCGGCGCACGTCCTCCCGGGTGGCGCGCAGCAGTTCGCGGCGCTCGGCGAAGGTGTCGTCGCCCTGCCGCACCAGATCCGCGTACCGCACCATGTCGGCCACCGCCATACCGGTCAGCCGCAGCTTGCCGACCAGGGCGAGCCACTCCAGGTCCCGGTTGCGGTACCGGCGCTGACCGGTGTGCGAACGGTCGATATGCGGCATGAGCCCGATGCGTTCGTACCAGCGCAGCGTGTGCGCGCTCAGGCCGGTGTGGTCGGCCACCTCGCTGATGGTGTAGTGGTCCGCCCCCTCGGGACGCGGGTTCGGCCGGTCCAACGCGGCGCAGTGATCCACCTGCTCGGTCTGGTCATCCGCGTGCGGCGAGAGCGACGACTGGGTCTGCGTCAGGGTCATACCCCCCACGCTAGAAGGTTAGAGCGCACTCCAGGCAAGCCGTCTCGCTTCCCGGTCCCCCTGGTCCCTCCCGGTCCCACGGGCCCCGCTGTCAGGGGCCCGCGCTACGCTCGGCGACATGCGAAGCCTGGAGTTGATCGACAGCTGGCCGGTGGACACGGTGGCCACGGGGGTGGTCACGGCGGACGGCGCGGTGGCCGGCACCCGGGGGCCGATCGAGCAGGCCCTCCCGTTGGCGTCCGTCACCAAGCCGCTGACCGCCTACGCCGCGCTGATAGCCGTCGAGGAGGGCGCGATCGAGCTGGCCGAGCCGGCGGGGCCCGAGGGCTCCACGGTCCGCCATCTGCTGGCCCACGCCTCCGGGCTCGCCTTCGACGAGCACCGCGTCGCGGCCCCGCCCGGGGAGCGCCGCCTCTACTCCAACGCGGGCTTCGAGGTCCTGGGCGACGTCATCGCCAAGGCGACGGGGATGCCCTTCGCGGAGTACCTGCGGCAGGCGGTCTCCGAGCCGCTCGGCCTGACCGCGACCCAACTGCTCGGCTCCCCCGCCAAGGACGGCGTCTCCTCAGTCGCGGACCTCATGCGCTTCGGCGCCGAGCTGCTCTCCCCCCGGCTGCTGGCCCGCGAGACGCTGGACGAGGCGACGTCCGTGGTCTTCCCCGGGCTCAGCGGCGTCCTGCCCGGCTACGGCCACCAGAAGCCCAACGACTGGGGCCTCGGCTTCTCGCTCCGCGACCGCAAGTCCCCCCACTGGACCGGGGCGCACTCCTCCCCCCGCACCTTCGGCCACTTCGGCCAGGCCGGCACGTTCCTCTGGATCGACCCGGACGCGGGGGCCGCCTGCGCCACCCTCACCAACCGCCCCTTCGGCCCCTGGGCCGTCCAGGTCTGGCCGACCTTCACCGACGCCGTCCTCGCCGAGCTGAGCCCGAGCCCGGGCAGGCCCTGGCAGGGCTGACGGGCCGGGGCCGCCGGGCCATGGCCCGGCCGCGCCCAAGGCCGCGCAGACCCGGGCGGAGCCGAGCCGGAGGGCCCGGCGGGCCTGGGCGCAGCCAAGCCGGAGGCCGGGCGGGCTCTGGCGTAGCCAGACCCGAAGCGGGCCGGGCCCAAGGTCGGGCAAACCCTGGCGAAGCCAAGCCGGAGGCCCGGCGGGCCTGGACGGGGCCAGACCCGAAGCGGGGCAGACCCTGTCGGAGCCAGACCCGAGGCCGGGCAGGCCCCGGCGGGGCCAAACCCAAGACCAGGCAAGCCCGGCGGGGCCAGACCCGAAGCGGGCCGGGCCCAAGGCCGGGCAAACCCTGGCAGGGCTGACGGGCCGGCTCCGCCGGGCCATGGCCCGGTCGGGCCAGGACCGAGGCCGCGTTGGCCCTGGACGGGCCGGGCCCTGGGCCTGGAGGGCGGGCCCTCGGGGGCGGGGCGGGTGGGAGGGTCAGACCAGCCGGGTCACCGGCCCAGGTGCCAGAGGAGGGCCTCGGTCGGGGCGCGGGCGGCCAGCGCCACCGGGTGTGGGGTGGTGAGTCGCGCGCTGTCGGCCGCCGCCAGGCGGGGGTGGTCCACCGCACCGGAGGTGACCAGGTCGGCCTCACCCGACATGAGTTGCACATGACGCAGCGAACCGGGCGGGAGCTCGGTGCGTTCGCCCGCCGCCAGGCGCAGCAGCCGCAGGGTGGCCGAGGTGCGCGGGAGGCGGTACGGGGCGCCCGGCGCGAGGCCGCGCACCACGTCGTACTCGGGCGGGCCGCCCGCCGCCTCGGGGATGAGCCACATCTGCGCGAACCGCAGCGGCAGCGTCCCGTCGTTGCGTTCGCTGTGCCGCACCCCGGCCCCCGCGGTCAGCCGGGCGAGGTCGCCGGCCCGGAGGACCGTCCTGGCGCCGGTGTCGTCCTCGTGGGTCAGCTCGCCCTCGATGACCCAGCTGACGATCTCCACGTCCCGGTGCGGGTGCGGCGCGAAGCCGGCGCCGGGGGCGAGCCGTTCCTCGTTGCACGCGGTCAGCTGGCCGAAGCGCAGGTTGTCCGGGTCGTAGAAGCCGCCGAAGGAGAACGCGTGCCGGGTGTCGATGCCGGCGGCCGGGTCGCCGCCTCGGTAGCGGTCCTCAGCCCGCACGATCAGGACCCCGGTTCGCTCCATGCGGCCCAGGTTATCCCGCACTTCGGCCGGCGCCCCGGCGCCGGGTGAGACCCCCCGAGGCATGGGGCTGAGGGAAATGAGGCAGGCTGGACCCGTGTCCGATGCCGATGAGAAGCAGGCTCATGCCGCCACCGTTCGCCGCCTTGAGCAGTCCTCGGGCAAGCTGGCCGCCGCCGCGATCGCGCGGATGGATCAGCAGCTGTCCTGGTACCGCGCCATGCCGCCGGAGAACCGCTCGTGGATCGGGCTGGTCGCCCAGGCGGGGATCGCCGCGTTCACCGAGTGGTTCCGGCATCCGGACACGCCGCAGGCGATCAGCACCGATGTCTTCGGCACCGCGCCCCGCGAGCTGACCCGGGCGGTCACGCTGCGACAGACGGTCGAGATGGTGCGCACCACCATCGAGGTCATGGAGTCGGCGGTGGACGAACTCGCGCCGTCGGGGAGCGAGACGGCGCTGCGCAACGCGCTGCTGGTCTACGCCAGGGAGATCGCGTTCGCGACCGCGCAGGTCTACGCCCAGGCGGCGGAGGCGCGCGGCGCCTGGGACGCGCGGCTTGAGTCGCTCGTGGTCAACGCGGTGGTGTCGGGCGAGGCGGACGAGAGTGACGTGTCCAGGGCGGCGGCGCTGGGCTGGCGCACCCCCGAGCATGTGGTGGTGGTGCTGGGCAGCGCGCCCAGCGGCGACAGCGAGTTGACGGTGGAGGCGATCCGCCGGGCGGCGCGGTACGCGAAGCTCCAGGTGCTGACCGGCGTGCTCGGCAAGCGGCTGGTGGTGGTCGCGGGGGGCAGCGACGATCCCGTGCAGGCGGCGAAGGCGTTGATCGGTCCGTTCGCCGAGGGGCCCGTGGTGGCTGGTCCCGTGGTGCGGGATCTGCTGTCCGCGACCCGCTCGGCGCGGGCCGCCGCGGCCGGCCTGCGGGCCTGCGCGGCGTGGCCGGACGCCCCGCGTCCGGTGCTGGCCGACGATCTGCTGCCGGAGCGCGCGATGGCGGGCGACCCCGCCGCGCGCACGCTGCTGCTGGAGGAGATCTACAGACCGTTGCAGGAGGCGGGCTCGGCGCTGCTGGAGACGTTGAGCGTCTATCTGGAGCAGGCCAGCAGTCTGGAGGGTGCCGCCAGAATGTTGTTTGTCCATCCCAACACCGTTCGCTACCGCCTCAGGCGTGTGACTGATGTCACCGGGTGGCCCCCTTCCGATGTGCGGTCGGCCTTTACACTGCGCATCGCCCTGATGCTCGGTCGGCTCGCTGATGGGGATCCCGTCGCCTGACTTTTATGGGATGGCTACAAATCCAACGACTGTTCTTCGTTCTCGCCACCACCGGTGGCGGACCCCCGAACCGGGAGAGAGTGAGAAGGTGCTCGTACTCGTCGCCCCCGGCCAGGGCTCCCAGGCCCCTGGCTTTCTCGAACCGTGGCTCGAACTTCCTGGAGTGGCCGATCGCCTTGGCGACTGGTCCGAAGTGGTCGGCCTCGATCTGATCCGTTACGGAACGGAGGCGGACGCCGACGAGATTAGAAACACCGCGGTCGCCCAGCCCCTGCTGGTGGCCGGCGCGCTGCTGTCCGCGGGTGAGCTGTTCGGCGCGGAGTCCGCGCCGACGCCGGCCCGGGTGCTGGGCGCGGTCGCCGGGCACAGCGTCGGCGAGCTGCCGGCCGCGGTCATCGCCGGTGCCCTGACGGAGCGCGAGGCGATGGCGCTGGTGGCCCGCAGGGCCAGCGCGATGGCCGAGGCCGCCTCGGTCACCGAGACGGGGATGTCGGCCGTGCTGGGCGGCGACCCGGACGAGGTGGCGGCGGCGCTGGAGAAGTTGGGCCTCACGGTCGCCAACAACAACGGCGGTGGCCAACTGGTCGCGGCCGGCACGCTGGAGCAGCTCGCCGCGCTCTTCGCCGACAAGCCCGACAAGGCGCGGGTCCTGCCGCTCAAGGTGGCGGGCGCCTTCCACACCACCTACATGGAGCCCGCCGTCGCGGAGATGGAACGCGCGGTGGCCGGGCTCACGCCGAAGGACCCGGGGGTCCCGTTCGTCTCGAACGCGGACGGCGCGGCGCTGACGGACGGCGCCGAGGTGCTGCGCCGGCTGGTGGCGCAGGTGTCGAGCCCGGTCCGCTGGGACCTGTGCGTGGAGACGTTCCAGCGGTTGGGCGCCACCGCGATGATCGAGCTTCTGCCGGCGGGCACGCTGTCCAGCCTGGCCCGGCGGAACCTGCCCGGCGTGACCCGGGTCGCGATCAAGCGCCCGGACCAGTTGGAGGCGGCCCGCGCGCTCATAGCCGAGTACGCGGACCGAGCCCACGAGACAGCCGAATAGGAGCAGGACATGCCCCCCGCCACACTCAAGGCCAGCCGCGGCGCACCCTATGCGCGGCTGGTCGGCGTCGGTGGCTACCGGCCGACCCGGGTCGTGCCCAACGAGGAGATCCTCCGGCACATCGAGTCCTCGGACGAGTGGATTCGTTCGCGTTCGGGGATCGTCACCCGGCACTGGGCCGGCCCGGAGGAGACCGTCGCCCAGATGGCTCTTGAGGCGGCGGGCAAGGCGATCGCCGACGCCGGGATCACCGCGCGCCAGGTGGACGCCGTGGTCATCTCCACGGTGTCCCACTTCTCGCAGACCCCGGGCATCGCCACCGAGATCGCGCACCGGCTCGGCACGGAGAACGCGGCGGCGTTCGACATCTCCGCCGCGTGCGCCGGCTTCGGCTACGGCCTGGCCATCGGCAAGGGCCTGATCGTGGACGGCAGCGCCAGCCATGTGCTGGTGGTGGGGGTCGAGCGGCTGTCGGATCTGACCGACCTGACCGACCGTTCCACCGCGTTCCTGTTCGGCGACGGAGCCGGCGCCGTGGTGCTCGGCCCCTCGCTTGAGCCGGCTCTCGGCCCCACGGTGTGGGGCTCCGAGGGCGACAAGGCGGACGTCATCGGGCAGACGGTTCCCTGGAACGAGTACCAGCCAGGGGATCGCTTCCCGGCCCTGCGTCAGGAGGGCCAGGCGGTGTTCCGCTGGGCCGTCTACGAGATGGCCAAGGTCGCTCAGCAGGCCCTGGACGCCGCCGGTATCACCGTGGATGATCTGGACGTCTTCATCCCGCACCAGGCCAATATGCGGATCATCGACTCGATGGTGAAGACTCTCAAGCTGCCGGAGCATGTCTCGGTGGCCAGAGATGTCGAGACCACGGGCAACACCTCGGCCGCCTCGATCCCGCTCGCGATGGAGCGGATGTTGGCGACCGGACAGGCGAGAAGCGGCGACACCGCGCTCGTCATCGGCTTCGGGGCGGGTCTGGTGTACGCGGCCATGGTCGTTACCCTCCCCTAAGCAAGGACCTCACCGGCGGGAACCCGAGCGTCTCATCCGGGTTCCGGCCCAGGGTCCATGGATCACCATCCACGCGGTACCCCACCGCAGCATACGAAGGAGCGCCGTCATGGCTGCCAGCCGGGAAGAGATCATCGCCGGTCTCGCCGAGATCGTGAACGAGATCGCCGGTATCCCCAACGACGAGGTGACCGAGGAGAAGTCGTTCACCGACGACCTCGACGTTGACTCGCTGTCCATGGTCGAGGTGGTCGTCGCCGCCGAGGAGCGCTTCGGCGTCAAGATCCCGGACGACGACGTCAAGGGCCTCAAGACCGTGGGCGACGCCGTCGGTTACATCGCCGACCACCAGGACTGACGGGGGCGACCCCCGAGGCTCCACGCGCTGTTCGCCACCCCTCGGGGTGGCCAGCGGCACCATCCCCGATCTAGCGGAGTAAGAGAACTGTGAACGCGACCAATCGAGCGGTGGTTGTCACCGGTGTCGGCGCAACCACACCGCTGGGTGGCGACAGCGCGACCACCTGGGAGGCGATGCTCGCCGGTGAGTCCGGTGCGCGTCCCCTCACCCAGGAGTGGGCGGCCGATCTCCCGGTCACCTTCGCCGCGTCCGCCGCGGTCGATCCGAGCGAGATCCTGCCCCGACCGCAGGCCCGCAAGCTGGACAGGTCAGCGCAGTTCGCGCTGATCTCCGCGAGGGAGGCCTGGGCGGACGCCGGTTTCCAGGGCAGAGCCGGCGAGGACGCCTCCGTCGATCCCGATCGGCTGGGCGTCGTGGTGGCCTCCGGCATCGGCGGGGTGACCACCCTGCTGAGCCAGTACGACCAGCTCAGGGAGCACGGCCCCCGCAAGGTGTCGCCGCACACGGTCCCCATGCTGATGCCCAACAGCCCCTCGGCCAATGTGAGTCTGGACGTGGGCGCGCGCGCCGGCGTGCACACCCCGGTGAGCGCCTGCGCCTCGGGCGCCGAGGCCGTTGGCTACGCCTGGGACATGATCCGCTCCGGCCGCGCCGACGTGGTCGTGGCCGGCGGCACGGAGGCCAGCGTCCATCCGCTGCCGATCGCGGCGTTCGCCAACATGATGGCGATGTCCAAGGACAACGAGAACCCGAAGTCGGCCTCCCGGCCGTTCGACGTGGACCGCACCGGCTTCGTGCTGGGTGAGGGCTCCGGCATAGTGGTGCTGGAGTCCGCCGACCACGCGGCGCGACGAGGCGCCCGGGTGTACTGCGAACTCCTCGGTCAGGGGCTCTCCTCCGACGCGCACCACATCGCGCAGCCCGAGCCGACGGGCCGTGGTATCGCCATGGCCCTGCGGAACCTGCTGGCCAACACCGACCTGAAGCCGGAGCAGCTGGCCCACGCGAACGCGCACGCCACGTCGACCCCCCAGGGCGACCTGGCCGAGGTGCGGGCGCTGCGGGAGGTCTTCGGCGAACACCTGGACCAGGTGGCCATCTCGGCGACCAAGTCGATGACGGGCCACCTGCTGGGCGGCGCCGGCGGCGTCGCCACGGTGGCCACGGCGCTCGCCCTCCACCACCGGGTGGCGCCCCCGACGATCAACGTGGACAACCTCGACCCCGAGGTGAACGCGGACATCGTGATCGACAAGCCCCGCCCGCTGCCCAGCGGCACCATCGCCGCCCTCAGCGACTCCTTCGGCTTCGGCGGCCACAACGTGGTCCTGGCCCTCCGCACGGTCTAGCCGCGCCGCACAACCGCCCTTGTGGGACCCCGGGCTTCGCCCGGGGTCCCACAGATCTCTGAGGCTGCGGCGGTCTGCGCGGGGCCCGCCGCCCGCCGCCCCGTGTGGCCAGCGCGGCCGGTGGCCGACCGCCAGGTCAGACGCGGGCGATCAGCGCGTAGCGTTCGTCGGCCACCGGCCCACCCCACAGCGCGGGGTCGCCGCCGAGCGGCTCGACACGCGCCCGAGCCACCAGGGGCCGGACGGCGGCGGCCAGTTCCGCCGCGGCTACGCCGCCGTTCCAGGGCAGCTCCGCCGCCCCGGCGACATAGCCCTGGCCGGCCTGGCCCGGCTGCCGCCACCGCCCCTCGACCAGCAGGAGCGTGCCCCCAGGACGAAGCAGCGAGACCCAGGCGCGCAGCGCGGCACGGGGGTCGGGCAGGGTCCACACCAGGTGCCGGCACAGAACCGCGTCGAAGGTGTCTTCGCCGGTGGGCGGGGCCTCGGCGTCGCCCACCAGGAACCTGCCCCGAAGGCCGGCGGCGGCCAGCTTGGCGCGCGCCTGATCGACCATCCTCGGCGCGAGGTCCACCCCCGTGACCCGGTGCCCCGCCTCGGCCAGCAGCCGGGAGAGCGAGCCGGTGCCGCAGCCGACGTCGAGAACGTCCCGCGCGGGCCCCGGTATCCAGGAGGCCAGGCGTGCGGCCCACGCGGCACGGGTCGGCTCCTGGCGCAGCCCGTGGTCCGGCTCGTCGTCGAACCCGTGCGCGGCGGCGTCCCAGTACGCCCTGATGGCGGCGGAGTCAGTCATGGGCGAATCGTGCCAGCCGGCACTGACAGTCCCCGCCGCCCGGGCGGTTCGTCAGGGGCAGCGGATGACCTGTCCCGACCAGGAGAGGCCGCCGCCGAAGGCGAAGAGGAGGACGGGGGCGCCGATCGGGATCTCGCGGCGTTCGACCAGCTTGGCCAGCGCCAGCGGGACGGAGGCCGCGGAGGTGTTGCCGGAGCGCACGACGTCCGTGGCGACCACGGCGTCGGGCGCCTTCAGCTGCCGGGCCAGCGATTCGATGATGCGCAGGTTGGCCTGGTGGGTGACGATGCCGGCCAGCTCGGCGGGGGCGACGCCGGCCCGCTCAAGGGCGAGGCGGGCGATGGGCGCCAACTCGGTGGTGGCCCAGCGGAAGACCGTCTGGCCCTCCTGCCCGAACCTGGGCTGCCACGCTCCCTCAAGGCGGACCGCGTCGGCGCGCGTCGGGTCGGAGCCCCAGACGACCGGGCCGATGCCGTCGTGCTGGGCGTCCGGCTCCTCCGGGCCGATCACCACGGCGCCGGCGCCGTCGCCGAGCAGGACGCAGCTGGAGCGGTCCGTCCAGTCCGTGACCTCGGACATCCGCTCGGCGCCGATCACCAGCGCGTGGGACGCCGCGCCGGCGCGCACCGTGTGGTCGGCGATGGCGAGCGCCGTGGTGAAGCCGGCGCAGCCGTTGTTCAGGTCGAAGGTGACGGCGTCGGGGATGCCGAGCCGGCCGGCGACCCTGGCCGCGTTGCTGGGGACCCGGTCCCTGGCGCTACAGGTGGCGACGACCACCTGGCCGATCTGCTCGGGGGCCAGCCCCGAGGCGGCCAGCGCCTTGCCCGCCGCCGCGGTGGCGAGGTCGGCGACGGACTCGTCCCTGGCGATGTGCCGGGTGGCGATCCCGGTGCGCTGCCTGATCCAGGCGTCGTTGGTGTCCACCATCGTGGCGAGTTCGTCGTTGGTGAGGACCTGCTCGGGCTGGTAGTGCCCGAGGGCGTGGATGCGCGTCATGGGAGGCATGATAGCGACCGACCGGTCGGACGCTATAGGCCGAAGGTCTCTATAGTGGAGTCATGAGCCCCCGTCACTCCCTGGCCGAGGCCGGGCGAACCCGAGAGCGCATCATCCAGCGGAGCGTTGACGTCGCGTCCGTGGAGGGGTTGAGCGGGCTGACCCTGGGCCGGTTGGCGGCCGATCTCGGCATCAGCAAGTCGGGGTTGCTCGGGCACTTCGGCACCAAGGAGGCCCTCCAGCTGGCCGCGCTGGAGCGCGGCGCGGTGATCTTCGACCGGGAGGTGTGGCGCCCCGCGTCGGGCGCCACCCCCGGGTTGCCCCGGCTGCGCGCGGTCTGCGCCGCGTGGATCTCGTATCTGGAGCGGGGGGTGTTCCCCGGCGGCTGCCTCTTCGTCAGCTCGACGTTCGAGTTCGACGGCAGGGACGGCCGCGTGCTGGCGTTGCTGCGGCGCCAGTTCCGCGCGTGGGCGCGGCGGCTGACGGGCGAGCTGCGGACGGCCGTGGCGCGGGGGGAGCTGCCGCCCGAGACGGACTCCGAGCAGCTGGTCTTCGAGCTGTACGGCGTGATGATGAGCCTGAACCACTCGATCCAGCTCGGTGCCGACGCCGCCGCGGCCGTCCGGGCCGGGCACGCGGTTGCGGGGCTGCTGGGTCAGCCGGCCGCCGGCTCGGGGTCGAAGCTGGCGTAGTAGGAGGCGGCCATGTCCCGGTCGCCGTGGCCCTGGGCCGAGGCGCGGGCCAGCCGTTCGAGCCCAGCGGCGGCCACGTCGAGACGGACGCCGGCGTCGTCGGCCGCGTCGACGATCAGGCGGGCGTCCTTGAGCGCGGTGTCGACAGCGAAGCTGGGGGCCAGTTCGCCGGCCTCGATGGCCGCCGCCTTGGTGTGCAGATAGCCGAGGTCGAGCGGGCCGCCGGCGATGGCGTCCAGGAAGTCGGCGACGTCGACGCCAAGGCCCCGGGCCAGCGCCAGCGCCTCGGCGGTGCCGTGGGTGATCGCCAACACCCAGCTGTTGCAGACGAGTTTGAGCCGGGTGGCGGCGCCGGGTGTGTCGCCGACCCAGACGACGCGACTGCCGATCGCGGCCAGCACGGGGCCGAGGCGGCCCCTGGTGGACTCGGGTCCGGCGGCCAGGATGGTGAGCATGCCCTCCTCGGCCGGCTGTCGGGTGCCGAGCACGGGGGCGTCGATCAGGGTGAGCCCGTGCTGGTCGGCGAGGGCGATCAGCCGGTCGAGGCCGGCGACACCCGCGGTGGAGCTCTGCGCCCAGACGACGTCGGGGGCGAGCCCCGGGAGGGCGGCGGTGACGGCGTCGGCCGCGGCGTCGCCGTCGTGGAGGACGGTGAGGACGACGCCGGCGCCGGTCACGGCCTCGGCCGGGGTCTCGGCGACCAGGATGCCGTCCTCGGCGAGCGGTTCGGCCTTCGCCCTGGTGCGGTTCCAGACCCGCACATCGAGGCCGGCGCGGCAGAGGTTGCGGGCCATCGCCGCGCCCATGATGCCGGTGCCGAGCACGGCGATGGAGGTGGGATCCGTGGTGCGTTCCGCGCTGTTGTCGATCATGGCCGCACGCTAACTCGCTTTCGCGAACGGGAGGTTATGCCGCGCCCGCCGGCCGCCCCGGTGGCCGGCGTCAGACGACCTGGTGCAGCCAGCGCACCGGGGCGCCCTCGCCCGCGTGCCGGAAGGGTTCGAGCTCGTCGTCCCAGGGCTTGCCCAGCAGGCGGCTGATCTCGGACTGGAGATCGGTCTCGCCCGCGGCGGCGCGGGCGGCAGCGGCGCGCAGCCGGTCCTCGGGGATCATGATGTCGCCGTGTCGCCCGGTGATCGCGTGGTAGATGCCCAGCTCGGGTGTGCAGCTGTAACGTTCGCCCTCGGCGGCGGAGCCGGGGTCGGCGGTGACCTCGTAGCGCAGCAGCTGCCAGCCGCGCAGCGCGGAGGCGAGATGGGAGGCGGTGGTCGGCTCGCCCTGCCAGGAGAACTCGGCGCGCCAGGTGCCCGGGGAGACGGGCTGTCTGATCCACTCCAGGCTCACCCGGGAGTTGAGCACCGAGGCGAGCGCCCATTCGATATGGGGACACAGCGCGCGGGGGGCGGAGTGCACATACAGAACACCACGTGTCGTCATCGGGACCTCCACTTCCCAACCTGCGCCCGCCGCGAGCTTCGAGGCGCCCCACCGTGACCCGAACCGCGCACGAACAGTAAACACCACTGACGTCTTTTCTCGGCAAAGCGGACACCCCATGACGTCCGGTCATCTCTTAGCCTTGTCCCAGGGAGTTCCAGCGACTTCCCAGAGATCCGCCAAGCCAGGACGTGGACCAGGCGCCCACCCGTGCCAGGTCCAAGCTACCGCTCGACGCGAGGCCCGCCGGGACAACGTCGGTGCCCACACCGAGAGCACGCCCGAACAGCGGGAGAACCGAGGAGACCCCATGACCGTCAACATGGTCGCAGCCGCTCGCCCCCTGGTCGCGCCGCTGGCGCTCGCCGCCCTGCTGCTGGGGTGCACTTCGGCCGGTCAGGGGGCCGAAGGGGCCGCCGAGGAGGAGGGCGGCGCGGTCGGCGAGGTGGAGGCCGAGGACCGGGGCGCGCCGGCCGGGCCGGTCTGGAACACCGAGCCCACGTCGATAGCGGCCATGGGTGACTCCATCACGCGCGGCTTTGACGCCTGCGCCCTGTTGTCCGACTGTCCCGAGGTGTCGTGGGCCACCGGCACCGACAGCGAGGTGGACAGCCTGGCGCTGCGGCTGCTCGGGGACGAGGAGGCGTTGGCCGACCGCACGTGGAATCTGGCGGTCTCGGGGGCGGTGGTGGCGGACCTGCCGGCGCAGGCGGCCGAGGCGGTGGCGTTGGAGCCTGAGTTGGTGACGGTGTTGATCGGCGGCAACGACGCCTGTGCCACCGAGGTCTCGGCGATGACGGACGCGGCGGAGTTCCGGGCGGACTTCGCGGCGGCGCTCGACGTGCTGCGCGCCGGTTCGCCCGACACCCAGGTCTATGTGTCCAGCGTCCCGGATCTGGAGCGGCTCTGGGCCGAGGGCCAGGGTTCGACACTGGCCCGGCTGGTGTGGCGGCTGGCCGACGTCTGTCCCTCGATGCTGGCGGACGCGACGGAGCAGGGCGCGGAGGCCACCGAGCGCAGGGCGGAGGTGAGCCAGCGGGTGCGGGAGTACAACGAGGCGCTGGCCGAGGTCTGCGCGGCGGACGCGCTCTGCCGTTACGACGGGGGCGCCACGTTCGACTTCGCCTTCACGACGGACCACATCAGCGACTGGGACTGGTTCCATCCGAGCAGGGAGGGGCAGTCCTCACTCGCCGCCCTGGCCTATGAAGAGGTCACGCGGGCGACGGTCGACTGACCGCGCCACGGGCTCCGTTCCGGCCCCGCGCCCGTCCGCGCCATTGACAGCGGAACGGCTGGGTCATTACGTTCTGCTCAGCATTTCGAACGCATGACGAAATATCGAACAGCTGGAGGTCCGAGCCCGTGCGCATCACCGGAATCAGCACACATGTCGTGGGCACACCCTGGCGGAACCTGACCTATGTCCAGGTGCACACCGACGAGGGACTGACCGGGGTCGGCGAGACGCGGATGCTCGGGCACACCGACGCCCTGCTCGGCTACCTCCGGGAGGCGGAGGCCAACCACATCGCCGGCTCCGACCCGTTCGCCGTCGAGGATCTGGTGCGCCGGATGAAGACGGGCGACTACGGCCGGGCCGGCGAGATCGTGATGTCCGGCATCGCGGTCGTGGAGATGGCCTGTTGGGACATCAAGGGCCAGGCCCTCGGGGTGCCCGTCTGGCAGCTGCTCGGCGGCCGGGCCGATGTGTCGGACAACCGGGTCAAGGCGTACGCCAACGGCTGGTACACCGTGGAACGCACCCCCGAGGCGTTCCACAAGGCGGCCGAGGCGGTCGTCGAGCGCGGCTACCTGGCGCTCAAGCTCGACCCGTTCGGCACCGGCAGCTTCGAGCTCGACCACGCCGAGACGGTGCGCTCGCTGTCACTGGTGGAGGCCGTGCGGGACGCCATCGGCCCCGAGCGGGAGCTGCTGCTGGAGATGCACGGCCGGTTCAGCCCGGCCACGGCGATCCGGCTGGCCAGGGAGCTGGAGCCGTTCGCCCCCTCCTGGCTGGAGGAGCCGGTGCCGCCGGAGAACCTCAAGGCGCTGAAGAAGGTGGCGGAGAAGACCACGCTGCCGATCGCCACCGGGGAGCGCATCCACGACCGGATCGAGTTCCGGGAGCTGTTCGAGTCGCAGGCGGCCGACATCATCCAGCCCGATCTCGGCCATCTCGGCGGCATCGGCGAGATGCGCAAGCTCGCGGCCACCGCCGAGACGCACTATGTGCTGATCGCACCGCACAACGTGGGTGGCTCGGTGCTCACCGCCGCCAGCCTGCAACTGGCCGGCTGCACACCGAACTTCAAGATCCTTGAGCACTTCAACGACTTCGCCGACGCGGAGATCAAGAAGGTGGTGAAGGGCGCGCCGGAGGTGGTGGACGGCTACTTCACGCTCTCGGACGCGCCGGGCCTCGGCGTCACGCTGGACACGGATGCGGCAGCCGAGTTCCCCCAGCAGCAGGCCAGGTTCGACCTGTGGGCCGAGGGCTGGGAGAAGCGCGAGGGCGCCCAGGGCGGGGGCCGCTGATGGTCGGCGCGCGCAGCGTCGTCGTCGACGAGCCGGGCGTCTTCCGGCTGGTGGAGGGCGAACGCCCGGACCCAGGACCCGGCGAGGTCAGGGTGGCGGTGCACGCGGCCGGGGTCTGCGCCAGCGACCGGGAGCTGTTCGACGGCACCCGGCCGGCCGGCTATGTCCGCTATCCGGTGGTGCCGGGGCACGAGTGGTCGGGCACGGTGGACGCGGTGGGCCCCGGCGTCGATCCGGCGCTGCTCGGGCGCGGCACGGTGGCCGAGGGCTTCCGCGCCTGCCAGCGCTGCGCGCGCTGCCGGGCCGGTGAACAGACGCTCTGCACCAGCGGCTACGCGGAGACCGGCTTCACCGAGCCGGGCGCCTTCGCCGACTTCCTGAGGCTCCCGGCGCGGCTGCTGCACCCGCTGGCCCCGGACGCCGATCTGACGGCCGCCGCGCTGCTTGAGCCGGCGGCCGTGGTGGCCGCCGCCGTGCTGCGCGCCGCGCCGCGCGCCGGGGAACGGATCGCCGTGCTGGGCTGCGGCACGCTCGGCCTGTTGGCCACCCAGCTGCTCGCGGCCTCGTCGCCCGTGGCGCTGCTGGCCGTCGATCCCCGGCCGAGGCCCCTGGAGCTGGCCCGTGAGATGGGCGCGAGGGACACCCTGGCGCCCGACGGACTGGACGCCGCCGAAGGGGAGTTCGACCTGGTGGTGGAGACGGCGGGCGCCCCGGGCACCGCCGCCGACGCCTGCCGGCTCGCGCGCCGGGGCGGCCGGGTGGTGCTCACCGGGGTTCCCGAGCCGGGCGCCAAGGGCCTCGACCCCGTGCTGTTGTTGGTCAACCAACTGACCGTGACCAATGTGTTCGGCGCCCCGCCGGCGGCCTGGTCCTACGCTGTGCACGCCTTCGACCACGGGTTGCTCCGTCCCAGGAAACTGATCTCGCATCAGCTTCCCCTGGCGTCTTTCGGGGAAGCGATGAAACTGGTCGGCAGCGGTGACCCGGCCGTGGGCAAGGTGCTGCTGACGCCCTGACCGGCGGGCCAAGCGGTGGCCACCCACCTCCCGAAAACCGAACCATGATCGAAATGCCGAACGAAACGCACCTCTGGAGCATCGTGTCTGACCCCGCCGCATCCTCCGTCCGCCGCCCCGGCGACGCCGCACTCGCCGCGCTCGGCTACGCCCCGTCCGCCGACCTCCCGTCCGAGACCTCCCCGCACGCCTTCCCCGACGGCGGCACGTGGCGCACCGAGATCCCGTCCGTCGAGGGCCCCGAGGCGCTGCACACGGTGCTGGCCGAGGCCGAGCGGCTGTCCGTGCCGATCCACCGGATCAGTCAGGGCAGCGGCATCTGGATGCTGACCGACGCCGAGATCACCGAGATGGTGGACGCCTGCGCCACGGCCGGCGTCGAGCTGTGCCTGTTCACCGGGCCGCGCGGCACCTGGGACATCGGCGCCGGCACCCGCACCTCGTCCGGCGGCGCCGGGCTGCGCGCCCGGGGTCAGCGCGCGGTCGCCGGCTGCGTGGAGGACGCGATCCGCGCCTCCCGGCTCGGCGTGCGCTGCCTGCTGGTGGCCGACGAGGGGGTGCTCTGGGTGCTGCACCAGCTGCGCGCCGACGGGGTGTTGCCGGCCGACACCACGTTCAAGGTGTCGGCGTTGATCGGCCCGGTGAACCCGGTCTCCGTCTCCGTGCACGAGCGTCTCGGCGCCGACTCGGTGAACGTCCCCTCGGATCTCACCCTTGAGCATCTGGCCGAGATCCGCCGGGTCAGCCGGGTGCCGCTGGACTTCTATCTGGAGGCCCCCGACGACCTCGGCGGCTATGTGCGGATGCACGAGATCGCCGAGCTGATCGGGCGCGGGGCGCCGATCTACCTCAAGTTCGGGCTCAGCAAGGCCCCTTCGATCTACCCGTACGGGGCGCATCTGCGGGATGTCACGCTCGCCACCGCACGGGAGCGGGTCCGCCGCGGGCGGCTCGCCCTCGATCTGCTGGCCAGGCTCGGCGCCGACGGCGGCATGTCGCCGCTCGGCTCCCGGCTGCCCGGCCAGTTGCGTCGCTTTCCCCACGACGGCGACGCGGGAACCACCGGAACCACCTCCAGCACGGCCGTTCCCGGCCAGGCCGCGAACGGCAGCACCAGCACAGCAGAAGAGGCGCCATCCGTCGAAAGGACGTGACCTTCCATGTCTCGTGCCCGAGCCGCGACCCGCACTCTCGCGTCGGCCGCCGCCCTCGCCCTTGCCCTGACCGCCTGCGGTCAGGACTCGGACGACGGCGGTGGCCGCGATGCCGACGCCGAGGGCGGCACCGTCGGCATCGCGATGCCCACCAAGTCGTCGGAACGTTGGATAGCCGACGGCGACAACATGGTCTCGCTCTTCGAGGAGGCCGGCTACGAGACGGACCTCCAGTACGGCGAGAACCGGGTGGAGAACCAGATATCCCAGATCGAGAACATGATCGCCCGAGGTCATGACCTGCTGGTGGTGGCCGCCATCGACGGGTCGTCCCTCAGCAACGTGCTCCAGCAGGCCGCCGACGCCGACATCCCGGTGGTCGCCTACGACCGGCTGCTGATGAACACGGAGAACGTGGACGCCTACGCCACCTTCGACAACGCCAGGGTGGGCGAGCTCCAGGGCCAGTACATCGTGGACGCGCTCGCCCTGGACGAGAACCCCGACGACGCGTTCAACATCGAGCTGTTCGCCGGCTCCCCCGACGACAACAACACCCGCTACTTCTTCGAGGGCGCCACCGGCGTCCTCGGCCCGTATCTGGAGAGCGGTCAACTCACCGTCCGCAGCGGCCAGACGGGGCTGAGCGATGTCACCACCGACCGCTGGGACGGCGGCACCGCGCAGAACCGGATGGACGACCTGCTGACCGCGCACTACCGGGGCGAGCCGGTGGACGCGGTGCTGTCGCCCTACGACGGGATCTCCATCGGGGTGCTCTCCGCGCTCAAGAGCGTCGGCTACGGCTCGGGCGACACGCCGTTCCCCGTGGTCACCGGCCAGGACGCCGAGTTGGCCTCGGTGAAGTCGATCGTGGCCGGCGAGCAGACGCAGACGGTCTACAAGGACACCAGGGAGCTGGCCCGGCAGGCGGTGGCGATGGGCGAGGCGCTGCTGGCCGGCGAGGAGCCCGAGTTCAACGACACCGAGACCTACGACAACGGCGTGAAGGTGGTCCCCGCCTATCTGCTGGAGCCGGTGAGCGTCGACGCGGACAACTACCAGTTGCTGATCGACGAGGGCTACTACTCCGAGGCGCAGGTGACCGGCTGATCCGGGGAGTTGGGCAGAGGAGGTACACGCCATGCCACCACATGTGCTGGAAATGCGCGGCATCACCAAGAGCTTCCCCGGCGTCAAGGCCCTGGACGGCGTCGACATCTCCGTGCGCACCGGCGAGGTGCACGCGATCTGCGGCGAGAACGGCGCCGGCAAGTCGACCCTGATGAAGGTGCTCAGCGGGGTGCACCCGCACGGCTCCTACGGCGGCGAGATCCGCTTCGACGGGGAGCCGTGCGCCTTCCGTGACATCCGGGCCAGCGAGGCGCGCGGCATCGTGATCATCCATCAGGAGTTGGCGCTGATACCGCAGTTGTCCATCGCGGAGAACATCTTCCTGGGCAACGAGCGCGCGAGGCGCGGCGTGATCAGCTGGTCGAACACCCTGGTGGAGACGGAACGGCTGCTGCGCCGGGTCAACCTCGGCGACGAGCGGCCCGGCACCAGGATCTCCGAACTGGGCGTGGGCAAGCAGCAGTTGGTGGAGATCGCCAAGGCCCTGGCCAAACGCGTCAAACTGTTGATCCTGGACGAGCCGACGGCCGCGCTCAACGACGAGGACAGCCGCAAACTGCTGGAGCTGATCGGGGAGTTCAGGGCGCAGGGCATCTCCTGCATCCTGATCTCGCACAAGCTGAACGAGGTGCGGCAGGTCGCCGACTCGGTGACCGTGATCAGGGACGGCAGGTCCATCGACACGCTGACCGTGCGGGAGCAGCCGGGCGAGCCCTCGCGGGTCTCGGAGGACCAGCTGATCGAACGGATGGTCGGCCGCGAGCTGGACCAGTACTTCCCCGACCGCACGCCCTACACCGGCGAGCTGGCCGGGCGGGTCGCGTTGACCGTGCGGGACTGGACGGTGCGGCATCCGGTGGACACCGGCCGGAAGGTCGTCGACTCGGTCTCCCTCGAAGTGCGGCACGGGGAGATCCTGGGCATCGCCGGGCTGATGGGCGCGGGGCGCACGGAGTTGGCGATGAGCGTCTTCGGACGCTCCTGGGGCCGTTACGAACGGGGCTCCGTCGAGCTGCACGGCCGGGAGATCTCCACCCGCACGGTGGCGGAGGCGGTCGGGCACGGCATCGCGTATGTCACGGAGGACCGCAAGACCTTTGGCCTCAACCTGATCGACAACATCTCCCGCAACATCTCGCTGGCCGCGCTGCCCCGGATGGCGCGGCGCGGCCTGGTGGACGCGCACGGCGAGCGGCAGGTCGCCGAGCGGTTCCGAACGTCGATGAACATCAAGGCCCCGACCGTCTTCGAACAGGTCGGCCGGCTCAGTGGCGGCAACCAGCAGAAGGTGGTGCTCAGCCAGTGGATCAACGCCGAACCGCAGGTGCTGATCCTCGACGAGCCCACCCGGGGCATCGACGTCGGCGCCAAGTCCGAGATCTACGCAGTGATCGACCAACTCGCCGCGCGGGGCAAGGCGGTGGTGGTCATCTCGTCGGAGCTCTCCGAGCTGCTCGGCCTCTGCGACCGGATCGCCACCATGGCGTTCGGCCGGCTGACCGGGGTGCTGGACCGGGCGGAGGCCACCCAGGAGGGCCTGATGCGGCTGATGACACGGACCGAACTCCCGGAGGTATCCGGGATAGCGGACGAATCCGGGGAGGGCTGAGATGAGCCGGACCACGCTCGAAAAGGACACGCCCGACAGGGACACCGGCGGGCCCAGGGCGGTGGCCGCCCAGTTGCTCGCCGCGCTGCGCAGCAATATGCGGCAGTACGGCATGTTGATCGCACTGGTGCTGCTGCTCGGGCTCTTCCAGGTGTGGAGCGAGGGCGACATGCTGTTGCCCCGCAATGTCACTAATATCCTGCTTCAGAATAGTTACATTCTGATTCTGGCCATCGGCATGATGATCGTGATCATCAATGGCCATATCGATCTGTCCGTGGGGTCGTTGGCCGCGTTCACCGGGGCCGCAGCAGCGGTGATGATGGTCGACCACGACATTCCCTGGCAGCTGGCGCTCCTCGCCTCGCTGCTGATCGGGGCGGTGGTCGGCGCCTGGCAGGGGTTCTGGATCGCCTATGTCGGCATCCCGTCCTTCATCGTCACGCTCGCCGGGATGCTGCTCTTCCGGGGCGCCACCCAGATCCTGCTGGACGGCCAGTCGGTGGCCCCGTTCCCCGAGGGGTTCCAGGACCTCAGCCAGGGGTTCCTCCCCGAGGTCGGCCCGAACACCAACTACCACAATCTGACCATCCTGTTGGGCGTGTTGGTCTGCGCGGTCGCGCTCTTCCAGGAGTGGCGCGCCCGGCAGCAGGCGCGCGCCTACGAACTGCATGTGCTGCCGTTCCAGATGTTCGTCCTCAAGTGCGCCGCGATCGTGGCTGCGGTGCTGGCGTTCACCCTCACCCTGGCCAGCTACCGGGGTGTGCCGGTGGTGCTGCTGATCCTGGGCGGGCTGCTGGTGGCGCTGGGCTTCGTGATGCGGAACGCGGTGGTCGGCCGGCACATCTACGCGCTGGGCGGCAACCGGGCCGCCGCGCAGCTGTCCGGGGTCAAGGACAAGCGCGTCACCCTGCTGGTCTTCGTCAACATGGGCGTGCTCGCCGCGCTGGCCGGCTGCGTCTACGCGTCCCGGCTCAACGCGGGCACGCCGGGCGCCGGCAACCTCTTCGAACTGGAGGCCATCGCGGCGGCGTTCATCGGCGGTGCGTCGATGAGCGGTGGGGTAGGCACCGTGCTGGGCGCCGTGATCGGCGGACTGGTGTTGGGCGTGCTCAACAACGGGATGTCGCTGGTCGGTATCAGTCAGGACTGGCAACAGGTGATCAAGGGCCTGGTGCTGCTGGCCGCCGTCGGCTTCGACGTGTGGAACAAACGCAGAGCCAGCTCCTGAGCGGCGCCCCGGCCGGGGAGCCCGGGAAACCTTGGAAGAATCGTTCAACCGCACCAAACGGGACAGACAGTCAGTCATACCTTCGGCAGACGATCAGAAGGAGACACCTTCGATGACCACCTCTCGACGAGCCGTGATCGCCTCGGCCGCGGCGGCCGGGTTGACCGCCGCCACGGTGGGCCGCGCCTCCGCCAGTGAGCCCGGCGGTGCGCACGGCGGTGAGCCGCCCCGTGCGGAAACGTTCGGCCGGCTGGCCGACGGCACCGAGATCCAGCGGTGGACCCTCTCGGCCGGCGGTGTCCGACTCGGCGTGCTGAACTTCGGCGGGATCGTGCAGAGCCTCGAAGTCCCGGACCGGGACGGCGAGTTGGCCAATGTCTCGCTGGGCTTCGGCGAGCTGGGGCCCTATCTGGGCGACTCCCCCTACATGGGCGCGCTGATCGGCCGCTACGGCAACCGGATAGCCGCCGGCCGGTTCACCCTGGACGGCACCGAGCACCAGGTGCCGGTCAACGACGGGCCCAACAGCCTGCACGGCGGCACGACCGGCTACGACAAGCGGGTCTGGGACGTCACCCCGCACGGCAGGTCGGGGCTGACCCTCCACTACACCAGCCCCGACGGCGAGATGGGCTACCCGGGCGAGCTGGATGTCACCGTCGCGTACACGCTCACCGACGAGGGCGCGTTCCGCATCGAGTACACGGCGACCACCGACGCGCCGACCGTGCTCAACCTCACCAACCACACCTACTTCAACCTGGCGGGCGAGGGCAGCGGCGGCATCTACGACCACAAGCTGAGCCTCAACGCCGGCCGCTTCACCCCCGTGGACGAAACCCTCATCCCCACCGGGGAGTTGGCCTCCGTCGGCGGCACCCCGTTCGACTTCCGCCGGGGCAAGACCATCGGCGAGGACATCAGGGAGAGCCACCAGCAGATCCTCTACGGCCAGGGGTTCGACCACAACTTCGTGCTGGACAAGGGCGGCACCGCGCGGCCCGAGCGGATCGCCCAGGTCTACGAACGCGGCTCGGGCCGGCTGATGACCGTCTCCACCACCGAGCCCGGCGTCCAGTTCTACAGCGGCAACTTCCTGGACGGCACGCTGGTCGGCACCTCGGGCCGCGCCTACCGCCAGGGCGACGGCCTCTGCCTGGAGACCCAGCACTTCCCCGACTCCCCCAACCAGCCCGACTTCCCCAGCACCACGCTGCGCCCGGGCGAGACCTACCGTTCCACCACGGTCTACGCCTTCGGCACCCGCTGAGGCGGCACCGCCGCCGCTGAGCGGCGCCGCCGAGCCGCCCGCGCCCCCGGCCCGCGACGGGCCGGGGGCGCGGGCGGCTCAGGCGCGGGGCGTCCCCTCACCGGGGGGAGGCGCCCAAGTGTCGGGGGACGTCCGTCTCTCGCCGAGCGCGCAGGCGCGCAGGCGCGCAGGCGCCGGGAGCGTCCGAATCCCACCAGACGCCGCCGGAGGCCCACCCATCTCCCGACAGACGGGCGGGCCCGGGATGCCCATCCCGCACCAGGCACGCCACCACACAGACACCCGAGACATCCGAACCCCACCGAACGCGCAAGCGCCGGGGGCGTCGCGTCTGCCGCCGGAGGCTCACGTCTCCCGCCCGGCGACCGAGGCGATCAGCTCCCGTAGTGCCTCCGCGTAGCGGCGCAGGTTCTTGTGGGCCACATCGGTGTCGGGGAACCGCGAGGCGAACCGCAGGCCCTCGTGCAGCCTGGACACCCACACGCACACCTGGGAACCGTAGGAGACCCGGACCAGCCCATAGGCCCGCAGCTCCGCCCAGTGCGCGGAGAGCGGCATGTCCCGGGTGTCGGCGAACGAGACGAAGGAGCACGGATCGGGCGAAGCCCGCTGGAAGTCGGGCCCCAGCAGCGCGATCGCCCGGGCGATCGGCACCCGCGCCAACGGCCGGTTCGTCCGCAGCTGCGCGCGCACCGTCTCCAACGCCCCGCGCAGATCCGTGGCCGCCGCCACCGGCACCTCGATCGGCACCCCGCCCACGAACCAGCCGACCGAGTCCGCCCAGTGCGACCTCGTCCGGGTGTGGAACGGCACGATGGTGCGATACACCTCCGCCTCGCCGAGATCGCGCAGGATCAGCGCGGTGGCGGCCAGCACCCCGACCAGACTGCCGCCGTAGGGCCGGCAGTACGCCTCGAACGCCACCGCCTCCGCGTCGCCGACCAGCGGCTCGGAGAGAAACCGCTGCGGCGGCATCGGCCCGTCCTGGTCGATGCCCAGATCGACGGGGAACGGCGGCATCGCGCCCCCGCACCGCCGGATGAACTCCCGCCACCGCGCCACCGTCGGATGGCCGCCGTCGATCGCGTCGGCCCGACCGCGCTCGTCGGCGCAGAAGTCGACATAGCTGGCGGCGGACGGCAGTCGGGCGGCCCGCCCGGCGAGCTCCGCCGCGTACAGCTCGTGGATCTCCGCCGGGATGCGGTAGATCGAGCCCGCGTCCACGTTGCTGTGGTCGAACGCCAGGAGGACGCTGCTGCCCTCCTCCCGGACCACCGCACTGAAGAGGAAGTTCGGCCAGACGAGCGCGTCCGCCGTGCGGTCGAAGCGCCGTTCCAGATGGCGCGCGAGCGCCGCGCCGTCCGTGAACTCCCCGACGTCCGCCCTCTCCAGCGCCACCGCGCCGGCGTCCAGGGTGAAGCGACGCACCTCGTCGCCGACCCAGCGGAACCCGCTGCGCAGCGTCTCGTGGCGCAGCGTCCAGGCGTGGAGCGCCGCTTCCAGGACTCCGATGTCCACCCGGCCCGGCAGGTCGAACGCGGTGCCGAGCCAGTTCGGCACGGACAGCCCTTGGTCGCGGACCGAGCGGGCCGACCGCAGATGGAACTCCTGAACATAGGACGGTGGTCGCGGATCCTCCGGCAGACCGCACGCGGCCTCGACGGTCGTCGCCGCCAACGTCCACTCCACGAGGCGCCCGGGCCGGATCTCGCAACGCTGGATGTCGGTCATTCGCACGGGGCTCTCCGTTCGCCGGCCCGGGGACGCGGGCGACGCAGGGTGGGGGTCGGATGAACTGGGCGCGCGGCGGCGGTCGACGGCGATGCCGTGGGGAACGGCTCAGCCGTGGGGAGTCGACGCCACCGGGCCCGCCGCCGGCCGATGCTCGTCCGACATCGCCCGGCGGCCTGCCCTGACCAACGCGCCGACCCCCTCCCGGTCACGCGACGGCCCCCGATCCCCGGGCGGCCCACTCGTCACGGACCGCCGGGGAGGAGCGGGCCGCGGACGCGGGAGCACGCCTGTCACCCGCCCGCGGTGGCTCGCGGGCGGGACTGAACGCCCGGACTCAGGGCAGCAGTTCGACCTCGATGGCGGGATAGAGGGTGCGCAGCGGCTCCGGGCTGGCCGTGATCACCGGCCACTGCCTGGCGGCGGCCAGATAGGCCACATGCCCGGGCGTGGTCGCGGCCGGGCGGTGCGCGGAACGCAGAATGCCGGAGCCGACGGCGTGCGCCTCGTCCAGCGGCGCGAAGGCGACCAGCGGGAAGCGCATGATCGCGGTCAGCGCGTCACGGCCGTGCGGATGCAGATCGGCCGAGGCGTCGGCGACGCAGGTGGCCGGCGCCAGCAGCGGGATCACCTGGCGGTGGGCCGTGCTGAGCAGCGCCCGCATATAGCGGCTGCCCTGGGCCGCGGCGACCAGCGCCGTGGTGTCCAGGATCCGTCCCCCTATGGTGGCGCCGCCCGCTCCGTCTCCGCCGGTTCCTTCACTCTCCCCCGTCACGCGACGCCGAGGGCGCGGTCGGCCCACTTCTGATGCTCGTCGCCGGGGGGCAGATCACCGAAGAGACGCCGCAGCGTCTCGTCCACCTCGGCGGTCTCCTCCTCGCGGCGGAGCAGCTCCTGGATATGCCCGGAGACGCTGGGAATCCGGCCGGCGGCCTCGGCCGCCTTGAGCCGCATCAGCTGATCCTCGGGCAGCGAGATCGCCGTTTTCCGCATGGTCATACTTCAGTAGTACCACGGCGTGGCCTCGCCGGCCAGAGGCTGACGTCAGGTACCCGGCGGGGGCATGCCCTCCCCCTCCGCCGACGCCTCGGCCGAGGCGTCCGCCTCGCGGCGCAGCTGGCAGCTGAGCTCGCCCTCCCAGGTGTCGACGAGCACCGTGTCCCCCGGCCGCGGCCCATGCTCCTCAAGCAGCGCGTCCACCTCGGCCCCCAGCCTGGCCGGCTGCGCCGCGTCACTCCCCAACAGCGCCCGCGCCGCCTCCGTGCTCTCCAACCGCAACCCCCGCTCCCGCAACCGCTCGGCCTGCCGCCGCAACGCCGTCTCCACCACCGTCACCCGCTCTCCGCCTCGGATGTCCCTCAGATGCCCACCCTTTCCACTAGACCCCCGCCCGGCCCGCCCCGCAACGCGGCCTGCTTGTCCGAGTAGGTCGCGAGACGCTCCGCCGAGTATTCGGCGAGGGCGAGGCGTGAGCTACGAGGTCATTTGGGAGCCCGCGGCCCTCGTCCAAGCCGAGTGCCGCCGGGAAGGGCGTGCACGGCCAGGCCGGTGGCCGGGGTACGGCTACGACGTGCGGTCTACGTGGCGCGCCGTCGCCCGGCCGCGGGTGGTGGCGAATACCGCCAGGGCGGCTCCTACGGGAGGGAGGCTCCCGGGCGGCTCGGTTCGCTGTCGATCGGCGCCCGGGTCCGGCTGCCGTGCCCCACGGGCGCGGGGACCGCGCCTCCTCTTGGGACGACCACCCGGCGGGGGTGCCCGTGGCGCGCACCCGGCTGCGCCGGGCCTGCCAGCGGCGCCCACGCCCGTCCCGCCCGCTCGCCCTCGCTGGCCGCCCCGCCGTGTGCACCGCGGGCGGCGGGTGGCGGGTGGCGAGGGCCTTCCGCCATTTCCCCCGGTACACGCGAGCATTTCTGCAACCCCCCGTGGAATCATTCTCCACAGGGGGCTACTTGTTGTTCGGGGTCAGCTCTTGGCCATGTCCAGGAACCTGGCCCAGGCCGAGGCCGAGACGCTGAGGATGGGACCTTCAACGACCTTGGAATCACGAACAGGCACCACCCCCGGAACGTCATCTCGAACTTCCAGGCACTCTCCACCCTGGTTTCCGGAATACGAGGACTTCCGCCAAATCGACTCAGTCGTCTTCATTCGGCATTTCCTTTGCGAGTTTCTTGACGAGTTGGATGGACTTACTTGGGCTCAACGCTTCCGCCCGTAGTCGATCAAAGGCCACCCGCAAGAACTCTACCTGGTCTTCGCTGGTAGCCATCTGGCCACCAAGCGCCGTATCCGTGTAGGCCACGGTGCGTTGCTTGGGCAGCTCCAACAGGATGAACGGTTCCGTCGCCGGGGGAGCCCCGGCCGTGCGGCTGAGAACTTGCAGGGTGACTTTTGGCATCCGTGCCGCTTTTACCAGATGCTCCAGTTGCGCCTTCATTACTCGCACCCCGCCAATATGGGGCACTAGGGCAGATTCGTGGATGATTGCCCAGATTTTAGGGGGATTCCCCCGAGCGAGTAAGTCCCGTCGCGCCATGCGATTTTCGACCTTCTTTTCGGTCCACTCCTCTGGCGCGTCAGGATGCCCAGCTCGGAACAGTGCACGGGCGTACTCGGGGGTCTGGAACAGACCCGGGATCGACCACATCGCGTGGGCCAGGATGACCCGCGCTTCCGCCTCCATTTTTGCGAACGGCGCGAACCAGCTCGGGTGACCTCGCTTCACCAGGCGCTCACGCTGCCGCTCGAACCGGCCGTCAGTGCCCAACACCAGGTCGCACTTCTGCGCGAAGTCCTCAGAGGGGATGAGCGCCCCGTGCTCAATCTTTGAGATGTAGCTCTGACTGAACCCTGTACCAGTGGCGAACTGGCGTTGGGATAGGCCAGCGCGCTCCCGTGCCTCCTTGATCTCCGCCCCGAAGTATTCCAGCTCACTCATCACCCCGGGCCCCCCTTCATCATTCAACGCTGCTACCAGCCCTTTTGTCTCTGTGGGGATCGACTTCAGCCAGGTTGCTGAGTCATATGTGGGTATCATCCCCAACTTTCGGTCGCGGTATGTGCTGTTCTGGCTCCCCCGCACTCCGACCCCCAGGGAGCTGCCTTGACCGATCTGACGCCCCGTCTCAGCGCCGCCGGCGACCAGCGCGACGTTGAGCCCGACGACACCGACCCGGCGCGAATCGTGGCCGAGTTGGCCCGCGCCCTTGCCGCTCCGAGAGAGCGACGAACGCAGCGAAAGAGGTCGTGGATGAGTCACGGCTGTGACGGCTGCGGAACGATGCGTGGCGAGATGGTCCATGTGGGCTACACGCTGAACACAACGGGTGCTGGGCTCCCGAAGTACGCCTGTAAGCGCTGTTACGCGGCGTTCCAGGCTCGATGCGCCGAGGAGAACAAGGAGCTGGCCAACTTCCAGTTGCCCCCGCCGCGCGAGGGCGCCAAGCCGCTCAGGACCACCCCAGACCACAGGGAGGCAACCGCATGATGATCTACCTGCCGACGGATGAAATCGATCTGGAATTTGACCAGGAAGACCCCTTGGGCCTGGTCGCTGCGACCGAAAAGGCCGTGCGTCGCCACGGGGTCACGTTGACCGACGTCGGTGTTGATTCGCGGTACCTGGACATGTATCTGTCCTCAACCGACAAGGTGGTGATCGAGCTTGGCGGATGCCGGGGAGACGGGCTCCGGAAGCTCATCAGGGCCCTGAACGCCGCCCCGGTGGAAGACGAGCCGGCCAGCGAGGAGACGGCGCGGGCCAGTTGAGCCCGACCCCCTGACAGCCGCACCCACACCGGTCCGCCCGGTCCTGGTGTGGGGGTGGCTGCCGGACCGGGGAGCTCAAGGCGTGCAGCAAGGCTGGGGGTCGGGGAGGTAGCCGTGGCGGGCGGGGGCCAGTTGGAGGGTGAGGAGGTCGTCGTGCCAGGTGGGGCGGAGGTGGCCTCGGGTTTCGAGGCGGGCGGCGGGGTCGACGGGCGTGCCGCCCAGCGCGGTGACCCGTTCGATCGCCGTGGTCGCGAGGAGTTCGGCGACCGTCAGGGTCGGCGGCAGGTCGGACCAGCCGGGGAAGAGGACCACGCGGCCCCCTCCCCGCCGCGCCGCCGCCGCGTCCGAGCGGTGCGCCTCCGCGCCGAGCCGCTGGTCGCGCCAGGCGACCGAGAGGTCGCCGCCGCCGAGGCGGCGCAGCGCCGCGTCGACGGAAGGCTCGTCGGGGAGGCCGAGGCAGAGGCCGAGACGGCCGGGGGCCACCCGCACCGTCTGGCCGAACGCCCCTGCGGGAAGGGGGAGTTCGGCCGCGAGATGGTGCAGCCGGTGGTCGGCTTCGGCGTTCGCCCGTGCCCGGCGGCCAGGCCGATCCACTCGGACGGTCTCATTCGGGCAGGACCCAGATCGGGTTGGCGTAGAACCAGAGGTCCTCCCACGGGTCGGCGTCCCCGAGGACGTCCAACGCGGGCCCGGCCGGGTCGATGTTCGCGCCGCCCAGGCCGACCTGGCTCCGCTTGCCGTCGGTGCCCCGCACCCGCACATAGGCCGGCTCGGAGACGCGGCCCAGATCGTAGGTGAAGGTGACGGTGCCCTCGGTCTCGTCGACGTCGAAGGACTTGACGACCCGGGTGTCTGGGGCGTGGAAGGTGTCGCGGTCGGAGGGTTCGCCGGTGACCGCGCCCCTGATCACGTCGACGCGGGCCAGCCGGGGCAGGAACGTCGCCCAGTTGGGGGTGTGGGCCAGTTCGATCTCAAGGCGCAGTTCGACCTTGGTGCCGCGCCGCACCAGCAGCGTGTCGCCCAGGGTCACCGACCGTCCGCCGCCGCGCAGTTGGGCGTCGAAGCCGGCGATCAACCCGCCGTGGTCGACCCAGACCCGGCCACGTCGGATGCCCTCCATCACCGCCGCGTAGGAGAAGTCCGTCGAGCCGACATGGGTGCGGCTGTACTGGCCGGGCCAGAAGTCGCCGGCGGACAGGTTGAGTCCGGTGCCGGCGTAGACGGGGTCGTCGTGGTAGCCGTTGGTGTCGAAATCGGAGCCCTCGGGGCGGGCGGAGGCGTCCGCGTAGTTGGCGTGGGAGTCCGAGTTGGCGGAGATCCACCAGGGCTTGCCCTCGGAGAGGAGGCTGTCCCACAGCCCGCCCACGGTGGCCGTCATCCAGTCGAACCCTCCCCAGGTGCGGTAGCTCTCGGCCGGGTAGCCGGGGAACGAGTTGGGTCCTGGGCTGCCGGCGTAGTAGCCGCGTCCGCCGCCGGGGCCGTGGGGTTCGGCGATGCCGGCGGCCTGGTGGCCAGGCGCGCCCTCGAAGCCGACGGCGATGCGGGGTTGCGCGTCGCGCCAGCCACGGATCTCGTGCGGGGAGTCGACGCCCTGCCGCGCTGGGTGGTTGGCCAGCATCAGCGCGTCCTGGACCTTGCGCCGGCGGACCTGTTCGGCGAGGAAGTCGAGGCCGGCGATGGCGAGCGCCTCGTTGGCCGGGCTGTTGCCCGACGCGTTGTTGACGCTGCCGTCGTAGTCAGTCTCGAACTGCTTGAGCACCCGCACCTCGTCGCGGCCCGGGTGGACGAACACCGTGCCGTGCTCGGCGGACGGGATGTTCCACTCCAGGCCCTGGAAGACGAGGGTGTCGTCGTGGGTCTCGCGGGCCGCCCGGATCTCGGGGTTGACCTTCTCGACGCCGATCCGGCTGTGGTTGACGCTGCCGTGGTCGGTGATGACCATCCAGTCGAGACCGAAGCGGGCGCCGTTGCGGACCTGGTCGCCGACCCGGTACATCCCGTCGGAGCTGAACTGGGTGTGGATGTGGTGGTCCCCGGCCAGCCAGCGCAGCCGGCGGCCCCCGCCTCCGCCGCGCCCGGCGGGGCCGACGGCGGCGGCCGGCGTCGCGGCGCCCGCGACGAGTCCTGCCCCGGCGATGCCGGCGCCCAGCAGTCCGGCGCTGCGCAGCATGCCGCGTCTGGACAGCTGGGCGGGGCTCAACTCGGCGTCGGGGACGGCCAGATCGAGCGCCTCGGGCAGTGGCCCCGACTCCGGGTCCGCCGCGCCGTGGTCGTGTCCGTGGTGGTGATGGTGTCCGTGTGCCATGCCTGATCCGCTCCCGGCTGTCCGTTGACGTGGCCCGCCCGCCGTGCGGGCGGACACCCCGATCGAGGGCACTCTTGGCGGGTCATATGAACGCCGGATGAGAAGCAGGGGTCACCAACACGCCCATCGAACGGCTGTTTTCAGACATCTGTTACGAACGGTCACACAGAGGGGAGCCCGCCACCGGCCGTGCGTCGAGGTCACGGGCGGTGGCGGGCGGTCTTGGGGCCGGCGGGCGGGTCAGGCGAGCCGGAACACGTTCCAGGAGAGCGGTTCCAGGGTGGCCTTGAGGACGCCGTCCGCGAGGGTGGCGCCGGTGCCGGCGTGCGGGGCGACCCGGTCGGGGTCGTCGGCGGTGTTGCGGGCGTCGGGGTCGGCGTCGGCGAGCACGCTGTGCTCGACCAGCTCGGTGAGGCCCAGGTTGTTCAGCGCGACCTCAAGGGGCAGCTCGCTCTCCCGCCCCCGGTTGACGGCGAAGACGGTGACCGCCCCTGTCTCCTCGTCGCGCACCGCCGTGGCGTGCAGCAGATCGACCTCGCCGTACTTCGCGGTGGTGTGGGTGGGGCTCTGCGGGCGCACATCGAGCACGGTGCCCCGGCCGTGGCGGGACGCCTGGGCGAACGGGTGGAAGATCGTCTGCCGCCAGGCCGGGCCGCCCGGCACGGTGGCGATCGGGGCGATCACGTTGACCAGTTGGGCCTGGCAGGCGACCTTGACCCGGTCGGCGTGGCGCAGCAGCGCGATCAGCAGCGAGCCGACCACCACGGCGTCCGTCACCGTGTAGTTGTCCTCCAGCAGCCGGGGCGCCTCGGCCCAGTCCTCGCTCGGGGGCTCGTCGCTGAGCTTGGGGCCGCTGCCGTCCTGGTACCAGACGTTCCACTCGTCGAAGGAGAGGTTGATCCGCTTGTCCGACTTCAGCTTCGCGCCGACATGGTCGGCGGTGGCCACCACGTTCTCGATGAACGACTCGGTGTCCACGGCGGAGGCGATGAACGAGTCGACGTCGCCGTCCCGGGGGTAGTAGTAGGCGTGCAGCGAGATGTGGTCCACCAGGTCGTAGGTGTGCTCCAGAACGGTGGACTCCCAGGCCGCGAACGTGGGCATCGCCTGGTTCGAGCTGCCACAGGCGACGAGTTCGACGTCCGGGTCGATCTGCCGCATGGCGCGCGCCGTCTCGGCGGCGAGCCGGCCGTACTCGTCGGCGGTCTTGTGCCCGGTCTGCCAGGGGCCGTCCAGCTCGTTGCCCAGGCACCAGAGCCGGATGTCGAACGGGTCCTTGTCCCCGTGGGCGGCCCGCAGGTCGGAGAGCGCGGTGCCGCCCTGGTGGTTGGCGTACTCCTGAAGCTCGATCGCCTCGCCGACGCCCCGGGTGCCGAGGTTGACCGCCATCATCGGGGTGCCGCCGACCTTGCGCACGAAGTCGACGAACTCGCTGAGGCCGAACCGGTTGCTCTCGGTGGACTTCCAGGCCAGATCCAGGCGGCGCGGACGCTCGTCCCTGGGGCCGACCGAGTCCTCCCACTTGTAGCCGGAGACGAAGTTGCCGCCCGGGTAGCGAATGGCGGTGACGCCCAACTCCCTGACCAGCTCCAGGACATCGGTGCGCAGCCCGGCCTCGTCTGCGCTCTCGTGGCCGGGCTCGTAGACGCCCTCGTAGACGCAGCGCCCCAGATGCTCGACGAAGGAACCGAAGATCCGCTCGTCCACCGGGGAGACGGAGAACGCGGGGTCGAGGGTGAATCGGGCGGTGTGCTCAGAACTCATGCGGGTCCCTGCTCGCTCACGGGGTCGGACGGTCAGACGGGTGCGCGATCGATCGGGCACGTTCGACATTTCGTACCGCGATCGCAACTTCGAACAAAAATCTATGGTCGGAACGATCCCCCGTCAACGGGGTACCGGGGGATCGTTCCCACCTTTTCCGCGCGGCCGGGCGGAACGGTCGCCTCGGGAGGGGCCTCACTGACCGGCGATGCCGGTATGTGCCACACCTCGAACGATCTGCCGCTGGAAGAAGACGAACACGATCAACAACGGAAGCGCCGCCAGCAGGGCCCCGGCCATCAGCTGTGCCCAGCGGATGCCGAACGACGACTGGACGGTGGCCAGACCGACCGGCAACGTGGCCAGATCGGGATCGGTGGTGACCAGATAGGGCCACATGAAGTTGTTCCAGGAGGCGATAAAGGTGAAGATCGCCACCGCCGCCAACACCGGCCGGGAGAGCGGCAACACGATCTGGCCGAAGATCCGCCACCGGCCCGCGCCGTCGATCCTGGCGGCCTCCTCCAACTCCCTGGGCACGCCCTGGAAGAACTTGTACAGGATGAACACCATCGCCGGCGCCGACACCTGCGGCAGGATCACCCCCCAGTAGGTGTCCACCAGGCCCATCGTCCGCACATTGGCGAAGAGCGGCGCGGTGATCACCGTGCCCGGCACCATGATCCCGGCCAGGGTGATCCCGAAGAGCACCCGGCGGCAGCGGAAGTCGGTGCGCGCGAACCCGTAGGCCGCCAGCGCCGACACCACGACCGTCAGCAGGGTCACCCCGGTGGAGACGATCACCGAGTTCACCAGCCACTTGGGGATGTTCCCGTCGCCCAGCACGCTGCGGTAGGCGTCCAGGTTCATGTTCGACTGGATCCACCTCAGCGGCAGCTTCTGGGTGTCGCCCTCCGGCTTGAGCGAGGTGGACAGCGCCCAGCCGAAGGGCACCAGCCAGAGCGCGGCCAGCAGCGCGCCCAGCGAGGTCAACACGATCTGCCCGGCGTTGCGGCGAATCCGCTGGGCCAGGGGGAGTGCGCTCAACGGATGTTCTCCTCACGGTTCCTGACCAGCCACAGCCGCGCCAGCGTCACGACGACGATCAGCAGGAAGACGATGTACGAGATGGCCGAGGCGTAGCCGATCCGGTAGCCGGTGAAGCCCTGCTGGATGATGTACTGCACGACCGGCCGGGTCTCGTTGTTCGGCCCGCCCTCGTTGATCAGGAAGATCTGGTCGAAGACCTGGAGCGAGGCCAGGATCTGGAGCACCAGGATCAGCCCGGTGATGGTGCGGACCATCGGCACGGTGATGTGCCACATCCGCTTCAGCGGCCCGGCGCCGTCCAGCGCCGCCGCCTCGTAGAGGTGGTTGGGGATGGACTGGAGCGCCGCCAGATAGAGCAGGAAGCTGAAGCCGACCGTCCACCACAGGGTGGCCAGGACCATCGAGAACATCGCCCAGTCGCCTTCGAGCAGCCAGGGCACCCGGTGGTTCAGCGTGTTGTTGAGCAGGCCGAAGTCCGGCTCGTAGAGCCAGCGCCACAGCTCGGCGAGCACCGCCGACGGCAGCAGGAACGGCGCGAAGAAGGCCAGCCGCCAGAACCACTTGCCGCGCTTGATGTTGTGGGCGAGCAGCGCGAGACCGAACGCCGTCACCACGATCAGCGGGGTGATCATCGCGGTGAAGCGGAGCGTGTTGCCCAGCGCGTCCCACATCTCGCCGTCGCCAAACGCCTCGCGGTAGTTGCCCAGGCCGATGAACTCCGTGTTGATACCGGCCAGGTTGGTCTCGTTGAGGCTGTACCAGAGCCCGGAGACCAGCGGCCAGACCAGGAAGAGGGCGTAGACCAGCAGGAACGGCGCGACAAACCAGCCGCCGTGCTGGAAGACGCGCCCCAGCCTGGCCCTCGGGCCGCCGCCGTCCGCCGCCCCAGGGCGCCGGGAACGGGTGGGCGCGGGCGCCGCGGCCGTCACCGGGGGTGTCATGCGGGGCTCCCTTCCCCGAAGGGGTTACGGGTGTTGATCAGCTTGCGCAGCGCGGACCTGACGCCCCGCACCCCCTCGGCCGGGCTGACCGAGCCGAGGGCGGCGGCGGAGAGGTGGACGCCCACCTCGTTCTGGCCGCGCGACGAGGTGCCGAAGAACCAGGCGGGCGGGTCGAAGGCGGCCATGTCCATGGCCGAGCGGTACTCCGCCTGCGGCTCCATGGCGAGGTACTCCGGATCCTCCAACACCGGGAGGTAGGCGGGCACATGGCTGGCCTCGGCCCAGGAGACGCTGTTCCGCACCAGCCAGGCGATCAGCCGGTGCGCGGCCTCGTTGGCGCCGCCGCCCCGGCCCCGCTGGTGGGGCAGCACCAGGCAGTGGGACTCGGCCTGGGTCGCCGGGGTGCCGAAGAGCGTGGGGTAGGGCGTGGCCCCGTAGTCGACGCCGGCGTTGTCGAAGTCGACCACCAGCCAGTTGCCGAAGAGCACGAACCCGCCGCCGTTGACGAAGTACCCGACGAGGTCCTGTCCCGGGATGGCGTACTCGTCGGCGACCAGCCGCGCCATCAGGGCCAGGACCTCCTCGGCCCGGTCGTCGTCGAGGGTGATCCCGGTGCCGTCCTCGCTCAGCATGGTGCCGCCGGTCTGCTGGTACAGGCCGAGGAAGGTCCACCAACACTCGCCCGACATCAGGGCGTTCCACCCCAGCGGCGACTGGCCGATGACCCCGCGCACCTCGTCCAGGGCGGCCAGGAACGTGTCCACGCCGGTCAGTTCGACCAGCCGCCCCTGGCCGTCCAGCAGCCCGGCGGCCGCACAGGCCGGGCGGTTGTAGAAGCAGAGCGAGGCGTGCACGTCCAGCGGCAGCCCGTACAGCTCGCCGTCGACCATCGCGCGGTCCCAGAGGCGCGGGTTGAAGTCCTCCCGGTGCACCCCCTCGGCCGCCAGGAGCACCGGGTCGATCGGGTCCAGCAGCCGGCCGGGGGCGAAGCCGGCGAGCCGGCCCAGATGCAGCACCCCGACCTCGGGCGCCCGTCCGCCTGCCCCCGCCATCGCCAGCTTGGTGTAGTAGCGGTCGCCCCAGGCGAGGGTGGTGTCCTCGACGGTGAGCTCGGGGTACTCGGACCTGAAACGATCCAACATAGCGCGCATATTGGCCCCGTCCCCGCCGCTGAAGAGGTTCCAGAAGCGGATCCGGCCGTCGCCGCCGGCGAGCGAGGCGGGGGCGGCGCAGGCCCCCAGTGGACCGAGGGTCGCGAGGGCTCCCAACCCGGTCGCGCCCTGGAGCAGCCGGCGCCGTCCCAGGCGCGGCGGCGCGGAGAAGTCGTGGACCATGAACACCTCTCGTTCGACATACCGGATACCGATCGGCTATTCGAACGGGAAGGTAGAAGGCGAGAGGGAGGGCGGTCAACAGTTGGGACAGAACTGACGCGATCTCAGCAACGAGGGGAGCGCCGGGACACGCGTCCCGACGCTCCCCCAGGCCCTGGGAGGTACCCCCACCCCGAGCCGCGCGCGGCGTGGGTCAACCGTCGAGGCGCACCAGCGACTTGCCGGTGTTGGCGCCCCGCATCATGCCGAGGAAGGCGTCGACGGCCTGCTCGATGCCGTCGGTCACGGTCTCCCGGTGCACCAGCTTCCCCTCCGCGAGCCAGCGGCCCGCCTCGTCCAGGAACGTGGGCCGCAGATCGGCGTGGTCCGGCACCAGAAAGCCCTCGACGCGCAGCCGCTTGCCCAGGATCAGAGGCAGATTGCGCGGCGCCACCTGCGGAGCGGTGGCGTTGTAGGCGGAGATCAACCCGCAGATCGCCACCCGGCCATGGAGGTTGAGCACATCGAAGGCGGCCTCCAGATGGTCGCCGCCGACGTTGTCGAAGTAGACGTCGATGCCCTCGGGGGCGGCCTTGGCCAGCTGCTCGCCGATGGGCGCCGCCCGGTAGTCGAGGCCGGCGTCGAAGCCGAACTCCTCCGTCAGCACCCTGACCTTCTCCTCGCCGCCGGCGCTGCCGATCACCCGGCTCGCACCCATCAGCCGCGCCAGCTGCCCGGCCACCCCGCCCACGGCGCCGCCAGCGCCGGAGACGAAGACCACGTCGCCCTCGCGCACCTTGGCGATCTCCCGCAGGCCGACATAGGCGGTCAACCCGGTCATGCCCAGCACGCCCAGATAGGCGGTGACCGGCACCTCCCCCGCCGCCGGCAGCGGGGTCGCGTAGCGCGCCGGCAGCGTGGCGAACTCCCGCCAACCGAGCTGGTGGAGCACCAGATCACCGGGCTCGAAGCCCTCCGCCTCGGAGGCCAGCACCTCGCCCACCGCGTCCCCCGTCATCGGCTCGTCCAGCCGGAAGGGCGGCGTGTAGGACTTGGCGTCGTTCATCCGCCCCCGCATATAGGGGTCGAGCGACAGATAGCGGTTGCGCACCAGGACCTCCCCCGCGCGCGGCGCCCGGACGGGCTCCTCGCGGAGCGCGAAGTCGGCGTCCGTCGGCCAGCCGGCGGGCCGCGCGATCAGATGCCATGCACGCCCAGTCGTGGGAACCGTGGTTGCCTCGGCCATACGAACGCCTCCTGAAGGGGGGTCAACGCGGGGCGGGCCGCCGGTGCGGCGCCGCACGAACGCCCATGGCAACAACGGTCCCGGGCCCGGGCATTCCTCAGCCGGGGCCCCGTCCTGCCACGCGGCCCCCCGGCCGTGCGAACCGCCCCCGAGGCCGAGGCGCCTCAGCCGGCGAACGGCGGCTGGGGCAGCCCGTGGCCGAGCCCCGGCAGCACCAGCAGCGAGCCGGCGAGCGGCTCAGCCCTGGGGTCGACGCCGACCCGCGCCGTGCTCACATAGAGGTCGGTCAGCCCGCCCCCGCCGAACGCGCAGGCCGTGGCCCGGCTCACCGGCAGCTCGACCGTCCGGTCCAGCACCCCTTCGGGGGTGAACCTGCGGAGCGCCCCGCCGTCCCAGAACGCCGCCCAGAGACAGCCGTCGGCGTCCACCGTCATCCCGTCCGGGAAGCCCGACAGCCCGGCCGTGTCGACCAGCACCCGGCGGCCGGTGACGCCGCCGTCCTCGGCCACGGTGAACACGTCGATCCGTCGGGTCGGGGTGTCGATGAAGTAGAGCGCGCGCCCGTCCGGGCTCCAGCCCAGGCCGTTGCTGACGGTCACCTCGGGCAGCACCGTGAGAGCGGCGCCGTCCGGGGCCACCCGGCTCAGGGTGCCGCCGCCGGTGCGCTCGTCGTAGCGCATCGTGCCCGCCCAGAGCGCGCCGTCGGGCGCCACGGCGGCGTCGTTGCCGCGCCGCCCCCGCACCACCTCGCGGCGCAGCCAGCGGAAGGTGCCGTCCGGGTCGTAGAGGCCGACGCCGTCCCTGAGGTTGACCACCAGGCCGCCGTCCCTGCGGGGCTTGGCCGCGCCCACATGCTGCTCGGTCGGCAGCACGGTGCGCCGCCCGGTGGCCGGATCGAACAGGTGCACCCGGGAGGAGAGGATGTCGACCCAGACGAGCCGTTCCGCCACCGGATCCCAGGTGGGTCCCTCCCCCAGCTCGGCACGCTCCCGTACCGCTATCTCCAGACCGTCCGCCACCCCGTCCTCCTTGTCCCCGCCCGTCACGGACAGTCCCTCGTCGGTTTCGTCCGGACCGCTCCAGGGCCCGCCTGGTCAGGCCCGCGCGTGGTGGCCCAGGCGCTCGGAGAGCTGGCCGGCGCCGCGCAGGGCCAGTTCGGTGAGCTCGCGCTGGCGCTCCTCGCTCCATCTGATCATCGGCACCGAGACGCTCAGCGCGGCCACCACCTGGCCGGCCCGGTCCCGCACCGGGGCCGCCACACAGCAGACGTCCGCGTTGGACTCCTGCCGTTCGGTGGCCACCCCCGCCTCCCTGATGTCGTCCAACGCGCCACGCAACTCGGCGGGCGACGTGAGGGAGTTGGGCGTCATCGCCGGCAACTCGCCTTCGGGGAGGCGTTCGTCCAGCTCCTCGGGTGTCAGCGAGGCCAGCAGCATCTTGCCGACCGCCGTGCAGTGCGCCGGCAGCCGTCGACCCGCCGCCGAGACCATGCGGACCGCGTGGGTGCTGTCCACCTTGGCGATATAGATCACGTCGGCGTCCTCAAGCACCGCGACATGGACCGTCTCCCCGCAGGTCTCGGCGACGGCCCTGGCGACCTGCTGCCCCTCGGCCGCGAGATCCAGCTGCTCCGCGTAGCGGCTGCCCAGCTGGTAGGTGCGCACGCCCAGCCGGTACCGGCCTGGCTGCTCGGCGACCGGCACCAGATAGGAGCGCGCCGCCAGAGTGGTCACCAGCTCGTGCACCGTGGTGCGCGGCAGCTGGAGCCGCCGCGTGATCTCGGGCGCCGACAGCGTTCCGTCGCCTTCGAGAAACAGTTCCAGTATGTCCAGTGCACGGCTGACCGCCGGTACCCGTCGCCCCATGCTCGATGCCTCCCCGAGACCGGCCTTCCGGCCGGTTCACGTTGCTCAGTGCCCGGTGTTGTTCGGCATCTCGATCGAGAGACGACATGCCGAACGCCACGCTAACCATCGTCGCGACGGTCGGCAATGCCCCCGGGGCCGGCCTCCCGCCCGCCAGCGGGCGTCGAGGACCGCTCAGGGCGTCCCCCAGTCGTCGGCCAACGAGGCGTCCGTGGCCGCGCCCTTGCCACCGACGGCGCGCAGCCGCCCGGCGACCCCTTCGGGCAGCCGGTCACCGGCCCGGTCCGCCACCGCCTCGGCCGCCCGCGCGGCGGCCTGGCGGCCGGCGAGGGCGGCGGAGTCCACCCCGTTCCTGACGGCGGGGTTGGCCCGCAACCGGTCGGCGGCGGTGCGCAGTTGCTCGTAGCGCTCCCGCCCCGCACGGGCTCCCAGCACATAGCCGACGGCGACTCCCGCGACAAACACCAGCCTACGCATGGTTGCTCCTCTCCTCGGTTCCTCGATCTTCTCCTGACCCGCCACGCCGCCGATAACCGGGCAAGCCGGATACCGATTTCGAAGCACCCCCGCATATGCGCTAATGTATGGCCCGCAGCGAGGAGCCGCCCCCGCCCCAGCGGAGCGGACTCCGAGCGGAGCAGTCCCCTGTAGCTCAATTGGCAGAGCAGCCGGCTGTTAACCGGCAGGTTACTGGTTCGAGTCCAGTCGGGGGAGCACCACTCAAAGGGCCCCGTCCGGGGCCCTTTGTCGTCTTTCACGCATTACTGCCCGAACCTCGGGAACCGATCACCACGTGCCCAGTGTCCCTGTCTTCGTGCGACCGCCCCGACCCGGGCGACAGATCGTATGAGCGGCTATGCTGCGGCAGACGGCGCGCACAGATGTGCGCGGCACGCCGAGAAGGGGCAGTAGCTCAGCCGGTTAGAGCAACGGACTCATAATCCGTCGGCCGTGGGTTCGAGTCCCACCTGCCCCACCTTCTCCCCCCATGGCACTGTTCGGCGCGGCAGGACAGGCGTACGGCCATCAGGGATCACAGGTTGGGTATGGACGAGCAAAGCTTCGACGCCTTCTATGCCGCGAGCGTGGGCCGGCTCATCGGCCAGCTGTACGCCATGACGGGCGACTTCGCCGAGGCCCAGGACGTGGTCCAGGAAGCCTTCGTCCGGGCCTGGGAGCGCCGGGCCGCGCTGGATCCGGAGAGTGCCCCCGAGGCATGGGTGCGCACGGTGGCCTGGCGGCTGGCCGTCAGCCGGTGGCGACGGGTGCGGACCTCGCTCTCCTTCGCACGACGTCAGGGCCCATCCGCCCCGGTACCGCCGCCGGACACCCACCATGTTCTGCTGGTGCGGGCGTTGCGGCAGATCCCGCCGGCGCAGCGGCGGGCCGTGGTGCTCCACCACCTGTGCGACCTGACGGTGAAGGAGGTGGCCGCCGAGACCGACTGTCCCGTCGGCACGGTCAAGGCGCAGCTGAGCCGTGGGCGGGCGGCGCTGGCCCGGCTGTTGGCCGATACTGAGGTGGATCCGAGGGCGGGCCGACTTCCGGAGGTGGAGCATGGCTGACGACACCGGCTTGGCGGACCGACTCGCCGAACTCGCCGCCTCGGGTGAGCGGTTCGCGGTGCCGCCGGCGGCGGAGCGGATCCGGGCGCGCGGTGACCGGCGTCTGCGCCGCAGGCGGGCGGCCGTGGTGTCGGGCGGCACGCTGCTGGTCGCCGCGCTGGCCGTGGGTGGCCTGTCGCTGGCCGGGCTCGGCCAGGCGTCGGCGCCGCCCACCGAGACGCCGGCGCCGAGCGCCTCGCGGTTCGTGCCCCCGACGCCGGCCCCGGGGGCGGAGTACGCCAGCGAGCTAGGCTATGTGTACGACGCGGTGGCGTTGGAGGGGGACACGGTGCGGGTCACCGTGGAGCAGGTTTCCACCGAGCGGGGAGCGGCGGTGCCCACGGGTGTGGTGCACACGCTGACCCTGCCGGGTCAGACCCCGGTCGAGGTGCGGCACCTCGCCGACGGGGAGCCGGCGGACCTGCGGCTGGGCGAGCTGGTGAGCCGGCTGGACGCCGCGCCACGGTGGGTGTTCGCCATCGACTACGACGGCGAGGGCCGCGTCCAGTCGCTGCGCGAAGCCTTCTGGCTGGCCACCGAGTGAGCCGCTCCCCCGTCCCTGGGGGACGTCGCCTCCCGTGCGGCGAGGCGGGAGGCCAGGCGTCGAAAGAAACCCGGATCGGGATGCAACCCCCGGGGCGGTGTGCGGCGTAGAGAGCGTGTAACCCGCCCAAGCCTGATCCCGGGAGCACGTTGCCCATGTATGTCTCACGCCGCCGGTCCGCCCGGCGCTGGCTCACCGTCGTCACCTTCGGCGCCCTGGTACTGACGACCGGGTGCGGCCAGGAGGAGCCCGCCGATCCCGCCACGGCCTCGGACACGGCCACGTCCGCCGCGCCGTCGGACGAGACGGCCGCCTCGTCGGACGGCGAGGCCGACGCGACGGACGCGGCGGACACGTCGCCATCGACCGATGAGGACCCCTGGGCCGGCACCAAGCAGTTCGTGCAGATCGACGACGCCTGGACCAGTGAGGGGACGACCTATCTGTCGGTGCGGCCCGCCCAGAAGGAGGTCAACACCCAGTTCGACACCTGGGTCGTCGTCCCTGGCGAGGGGCCCTACACGACGGTGCCCATGGCCGAGGACGCCCAGGTGCTGCTGACGACGCAGCTGCGCGGCGACGACGGCTCCGGGGCCAGCCGTGGCGAGCCCCTGCCGTACTCCCAGGGCGAGTTCGTCGACCAGCTGACGGAGCTGGACGCCGAGCTTCGCTCGGGCATCGGGTACGACCTGAGCTTCGACGGAGCGGCCGAGGTGACCAGGCTCCAGTCGCTGTACACGCCCTGACCGAATCGCGCGGCGCAGCCGGCCGCGCCTGGTCGCGCGCCTCGTTCCTGTGATCGGTAGGGCCGGCGGCTCCGTGACCCTGAGGTCCGGTGGGCGGTGGTTCGCCGCTCCACGGGGATGAGGGGGTGCGATATGGGTCCGATCGCTCGGGGGCGGTCATGAACGTCGGCAGCGTCGTCGCGGCCGTCCTTCTCTCCCTGTCGGTCGTGCTGTGCGTGCTGCTGGTGTGGGGCGAGGCCGTGTCGGAGTGGCGTGCCCTCAGGGTCCCGCCGAGGCCGCATGACCCGGCTCGCTACTTCACCCGGCGTCGGCACTCCTGGGCGAAGGCCCCCGAGACGCTGCGAGATTGGCAGGTCGGCGGCCCCTCGCCCGACGGGAAGGCGCGCGGACCGGTGCGGGTCGCGCGGATCGTCGCGGTCCTCGGCGGTGAGTCCAGCGAGGAGGGCGGGGAGGTGCCGGCGCGGCTGCGGCTGGCGCTGGCCGACGGCGGGACGACGTTGATCCACACCGAGTTGTCGAACGCTCTCAACGTCACTCCCGGTGCCTTCCTGCCGATCCGCCGGCTGCCCCAGGGCGGCTCTTCGCTCTCGGGCGACACCTGGGAGCCGGCCTGGGAGCTGCCGGCGCACGAGGTCGGTCGCGTGCTGCTCGACCACCGTCACGCCCTCGGTCTCGTCGACGACGACGGCTATCGGGTGCTGTGTCAACGGCTGTCCGGCGAACCGGAGTCCGCGCCCGTCACGGCGGTCCGCCCGACGGGTGCGGTGCGTGCCGGCCAGGTGGAGGTCGATCTGGTCGTCACCGCCGGCGGCCGGCCCGCCCTGGTCCGCGGGTTCCTGCGGCCCGAGGAGATCGCGACCGCGCGCCACACGGGCCGGGTTCCGGTGACGCGCTCGACACGAGGGGGGTGGGTGCTGTGGCCCACGTGGCACTGAAATGAACGACGACCGCGAGTGCGAGACGGAGCGGGACGCCGGGCCGCCCGACGCGTTCATGCTCGCCCTCCACGAACGGCGGCGGCGCCGCCTGCGGACGCGGTTGCGGATCAGCGTCCCGTTGGCCGCGCTGACCGTGCTGGCCGGGATCGTCGCGCTGTCCGTCACCGACTGGCCGTGGCTGTGGATCGTGGCGAGCGTGCTCACGGTGGTGACCCTCGTCGGCTGCGTCAACTTCGTCGACGAGCTGGATCCGGAGCGGCCCCGACCCCACACGCCGCGCGAGGCGGCGGTGGTGGTCGGGGTCGAGATCACGACCTGGTCGAACGCCGGGAACACGACACACACGGCCCGGGTCATCGGCCGCCCCATGGGCTCGACGACGGACCAACTTGTCTACGGAACAAGGGAGTTCGACGCCGAGGACGGCTGCCACATCCGTCCCGGCATGCTGTTCGCCTTCCGTCGTCACCCGACGATGCGGCACCTGGTCTGGATCGAACCGCACCAGGACCCACGTGTGGTGCTCCGGCTCCGTGACCAACGCGCCCGGGGGCGGGCCGGCATCGTCGACGCCGTGGTCGAGTCCGTCACGGTCGACGGCGACCCCGACGGTGACTGGTGGCCGACCACGGTGCTGGTCAGCTGCGCCGACCGGCGGTTGAGCGACACCAGGAGCCGGCTGCCCGAAGAGCTCGCCCTTCTCGAACCCGGCACCCCCGTACGCGTCGCGCACGCGCCGATGCCAGGCCCCGGTCCCGGTCCCGGTCCCGCGATCCTGCCCCTGGCCATCTGAGCCGCCACGCCACCCGATCGGAGCGGAGTCCCCGTGGAACCACCCCACCCCGACGCGGCGCTCCGGCACCGGGCCCAGCGCTTCGAACAGCGCGTGCTGTGGGCGAGCGTGCTGGCGCTCGTCGCCTGGCTCACCGCCGGATTCTTCCGCAGGCCCGAGGCCGGTGGGATCGAACGTCTCTTCGTCGTCGTCCTCGCGCTCGGACTGTCCGCCGTCATCGCTGCCAACCGGATGTTTCTCCGCGTGCTTCCGGCCCTCGACCGGACTCCCCGCGAGGCGACCGTCACCGGCCGGCGCACCCTCAACGCCGAGCCCGACGCCGACGGCGATGTCGACCCCTATGACCTGCTCTCGGTCCGCCTCGACATCGACGGCACCCTCGTCGACTCCCATATCGCCGAGATCATCGCGCGCGAGTCCCTCGACCGCTTCACCGTCGGCTCGACCTGGACGGTCTACGCCTTCGACGGACCCCTGACCCACGCGGAGCGGCCCGCCGACAGCCGGGTCATCCTCGCCGAGGCCCACGACGACGTGGTCCGCCAGGGCTACAACCTCGTCCGCTGCACGCTCCGCGGAATGACCGGCCCCGGCTCCGACCTCCTCCAACGCCGCTTCGCCAACGACCCCGACCCCACCGATCGCTGACACCATCGCGGCATCTCAGGCCCGGCCGGTGAGGACCGACTTGATCGAGGTGGCGAGGATGTCGATGCCGGTGTGCAGCTCGTCGTCAGTCGTGGTGAGGGGTGGGGCGATGCGGAAGACGCCGCCCATGCCGGGGAGTTGGACGATGTTGAGGTGGAGGCCCCGGTCGAGGCAGGCCGCCGTGACCGCCTGGCCGAGGGCGTCGGCGGGGGCCTTGGTCGCGCGGTCGCTGACCAGTTCGATGCCCTGGAGGAGGCCGCGTCCCCGGATGTCGCCGACGACCTCGTGTTCGGCGCGCAGCGCCAGCAGCCGTTCGGTGAGCTGTCGGCCCAGCGCGGCGGCGCGGGCCACCAGGCCGTCCCGTTCGACCACGTCGAGGACGGTCAGCGCGACGGACGCGGCGAGCGGGTCGGAGACATGGGTGGTGAAGAAGAGGAAGCCGCGTTCGTGGCAGACCTGTTCGACGGCGTCGCTGGTCACCACGGCGGCGACCGGCAGCCCGGCGCCCAGGGTCTTGGAGAGGGTGAGGATGTCGGGTGTGACCCCGTCCCGTTCGAAGGCGTAGAGGTGGCCGGTGCGCCCGAGCCCGGTCTGCGCCTCGTCGAGGATCAGCAGCATGCCGCGCTCCTCGCACAGCTCCTTGAGCCGCGCGAGATAGCCGACGGGCAGTTCGACGATGCCGCCGGAGGACAGGATCGGCTCGACGACGCAGGCGGCCAGCGCGCCCGTCGACTGCCGGTCGACCAGGGCGAACCCGTACGCCAACTCGCCCTCCCAGTCGTGGGATCCGTCCGGGTGGCGGAACGGCGAGCGGTACGCGTCGGGGGTGGGCAGCGCGAGGCTGCCCGGCACGGCGGGGCCGTAGCCTCGGCGCCCGGCGGAGAAGGTGACCGCCGAGGCGCCCGTCGTCATCCCGTGCCAGGACCGGTCGAAGGCGACGATCTCATGGCCGCCGGTGGCGAGCTTGGCCATCTTGACGGCCGCCTCGTTGGACTCGGCGCCCGTGGTCAGCAGCAGCGTCCTGGTGAGGGGGTGGGGCAGCGTCGCGGCGAGCCTGGTGGCCAGCTCGACGACGGGCGGGCTCAGCATGCCGCTGAACAGGTGGTCGAGGGAGGCGACGGACCGGGAGACGGTCCGGACGATGTCCGGGTGCGCGTGGCCCAGGACCGCGCTCATCTGGCCCGAGGTGAAGTCGAGGATGGCCGCGCCGTCGCGGTCGTAGACATAGGCGCCGGCCGCGCGTTCGATGACGCGGGGGGTGAACCGCGCGCCATAGCGGACCAGATGGCGTTCCGCGTCGTCCCAGAAGGCGTCCCTGAAGGCGTCCGTGCTCATGGGGGTCTCCTGACTCCTCGGGCCCCGGCGGGTGTCGGGACGCCGCCGCTTCTGGCATAGCAGGCTAGGCCATTTTCACGGCGACGCAAGGCTTGTCCCCGCCCTGAGCGCGGGAGTCGCTGGTTCTGGACCGGTGCTCTAGGGTTTTGGCTGGGTCAAAGGTTGGCTGGGTCACAGGAGGGAGGCGGGGGGCCGTGTCCGCCATCGTCCGGGTCAGCCAGCACTCCGATGTGCCGATCTACCGCCAGATCGTCACGCAGTTGACGTTCATGATCGAGCTGGGGCAGCTGCGGGACGGGGAGCGGCTGCCGGGGTCCCGGCTGCTCGCCGACAATCTGGGGATCAACCGCAACACGGTGGCGCACGCCTACCGCGAGCTGCGGGAGCGCGGGCTCGTCGAGGCCAGGGGGCGGCGGGGCATGGTGGTGGTCGGCGGGGAGCGCGCCCGCGCGGACTCGGCCGCCAGGGAGCGCGCCCGCGCGATCCTGGCGTCCGCCACCCGCGCCTGCGCCCGACTCGGCCTGGACCCAGGGGACATCAGGGAGATCGTGGCGCGTCTCACCGCCCCGGGGGCGGACGACGAGACGCCCCTGGTGTCCTTTGTCGAGTGCAACGCCGAGCGCGCGCGGCACTTCGCCGGGGCGCTGGAGCGGGAGTTGGGCCTGCCGGTCCGCCCTCTGGTGCTCGGCGGCTTCGACCCGGCGGCCGAACGCGCCGATCTGGTGCTGACGACGTTCTTCCATCTGGCCGAGGTGCGGGGCCTGTTGCGGCGGCCGACGACGGATGTGATCGCGATCGTGGCCGCGCCGCATGTGCGGACGCTGGTCCAGATCGCCCAGGTGCCGAAGGACCGCACGGTGGGCCTGTGGTACTCGACGGAGGACCAGGCGGCGAGCATCCGCGATTCGCTGACGCAGGCCGGGATCACCAATATCGCGGTGCTGGCGGGGACTTCGGACGAGCAGCTGCGGGATGTCGATCTCGTGGTGGTGCCCAGCGAGATGCCCGGCCTCAGCCGCCAACTCGCCGGCCGGGTGCGGGTGATCGAGTACGGGAACGTCCTGGACGCCGCCTCGGTCCGTATGGTCGCCGAGGTGGTGCGGGACCTCCGGCTGGCGGCCAGGCGGAGGCGGGACGCGGAATCCGACCGGTCGGACCCCGACACCCCCTGATAACTTAGGCAAGGCTTACCTCACTTCGAGGGGGCCTTCGTTGTCCTGCCCGCTGCCCGACCTGATGCCTGGGGGCTCAAGTGACCAGCGCCAACTCCCTGTTGACCCTTGACCGCAGACGCCTGATCGGCGGCGCCGCCGGCCTCGGCGGCGTGCTGAGCCTCGCCGCCTGCGGTGTGCGCGGCGGTAACAACGCCGACAACACCGACAACGCCGACGCCACTCCCGACGCCGCCGCCGACACCGAGCGGACGGTGGACGCGGACAACGGCCGCGTCACCGTGCCCGCGCGGCCCGAGCGGGTGGTGGTCACCGACAACTACAGCGTCTGGATGCTCTCCGACGTGGGCATGGTCCCGGTCGGCATCCCGGAGGGCACCGCGGCGCCCGCCACCCTGCCGGCGGACATCCACGAGGCGATCAGCGACGTCACCACCATCGGCGTCCCCGGCGAGCCCAACGCCCAGGCGGTGGCGTCCGTCGCCCCCGACCTGATCCTGGACCAGTTCTACGCGGCCAAGGCCGAGGAGCTGACCCCCATCGCGCCCGTGGTCCACTTCAACTGGCATGACAGCGACAGCCTCTGGCACCAGCAGGCGGAGCGGGTCGCCGACGCGGTCAACCGCTCGGACCGGCTGACCGAGATCCGCGACGTCTACCAGAGCCGCCTCGCCGAGGTCCGCGACACCTACGCCGACCAGATAGCCGCCTCCGTCTGGGCGCCGCTCAGCGGCGGACCCAACGGGACGTTCTTCCTCGGCTCGCCGTTGCTCTCCGTGCTGCGGGACCTGGGCCTGACCATCGGCGCCGGCATCTCCGACGACGAGGCGGGCTTCGTCGAGATGTCCTACGAGGACCTGGAGGTCCTTGAGGACTGCACCGTGCTGATCTACTCGCAGCTGTTCGACGGTGAACTGGCCGCGCCCACGGCGGAGTTGGTGGCCAACCCGGTCTGGCGGGGCCTCGCCCCGGTCAGCGCGGGCCGCGCCTTCCCCGTCCGGCACTACGGCGTCTGCTCCTACCGCTACGCCAACGGCGCGGTGGACGAGATCGAAGCCATCCTCGCCCAGCTCTGAACGACGGGGGCCGGCCCCGGCCGGCCCCCGTCACCACCCCCGGCCCATCAAAGTCGCCATCGGCGTCACCTTCGACGCAGCAGCCAGGCCAGATAGAGGCCCGCCGAGCAGCGCCGTCAACACCCCGACGGGCAGTTGCACATGGCGCTGCCCCGGATCGACGAAGGACAGCCACGCCGCCCGTTCGCCGCACCAGGCCAGGACGGCGAAGAGCTGGTTGGCGACGAGATGGGCGCCGGTGAGCAGGGTCGCGCCCACCAGCCCGGCGGCGGCCAGGCTCACCCCGGTGCCCCTGGCCAGCCGGGCGGCGATCTGCGGCGCGGCCAGCGCGATGAACGGGATCGGCCCGGCGCTCGCCACCGCGACCGCGCAGAGCGCCACGCCGAGCGCCGTCAGCGCCAACCGGGTGCCGGCCACCGGGAGTCCGAGCCCGCCGGCGAGATCGTCGCCGAGTTCGAGCGAGCGCAGCCGCCGGCCCAGCGTGGCGACCACCGGGAGCAGGACGAGCAGCGCGAGCGCCAGCGTGCCGAACTCCGCCCAGGAGCGGCCGTGCAGGCTGCCGATCAGCCAGATATGCGCGTTCTGCGCGGTGTTGAGCTCCGAGCGGGTCAGCAGATAGGAGTTGACCGAGCCGAGGACGGCGGTGACGCCGATGCCGATCAGGACCAGCCGGGAGCCCTGGAAGCCTCCCCTGCGCGCCAGCGCCAACACCACGGCAGCCGCGCCGAGTCCGCCGCCGACCGCGCCGACGGCGACCTGTCCGGCGCCGCCCCCGACGACCACGATGACCACGATCGCGCCTGTGGCGGCGCCGCTGTTGAAGCCGATCACGTCGGGGCTGGCCAGCGGGTTGCGCGTCATGCTCTGGAAGATCGCGCCGCTGATCCCCAGCGCGGCCCCGGCCAGCGCGGCGACCAGCGCCTGCGGCAGCCGCTCCTGGGTGACGAAGTGCACCGCGAGCCGGTCCCCCGTGCCGTGGAAGAGCGCCTCGGCGACCTCGGGCACGGAGACCGGGTAGGCGCCGACGCACAGGCTGACGCCGATCAGGACACCGCAGCCGAGCAGCGCCAAGACGGCGACCAGCAGCAGACGGGGGCGCAGCAGGAACGTCACCCGCGCCGACCAGAGCCGGACGGGAACGGTGCCCGGCACCACGCGGGCGGTCGGGTGCCGGCTCACAGCGCCATCTCCTTCCGCCCGCGCACCATGGCGACGAAGATCGGCGCGCCGATGATCGCGGTCATCGCGCCCACCTCCAACTCGCCCTGCGGCAGCACCAGCCGGCCGGCGATGTCGGCGGCCAGCAGCAGGCAGGGGGCCAGCACCATGGCGTACGGCAGCGACCAGCGCAGGTCGGGCCCGGTCAACTGCCGGGCCACCAGCGGCACGACCAGGCCGACAAAGCCGATCGGGCCCGCAGCCGCGGTGGCCGCGCCGCAGAGCAGGGTCACCGTCAGCAGCCCGAGGACGCGGGTTCTGCCCAGGTGGACGCCGAGCGAGCGGGCGGTGTCGTCGCCGAGCGCGACGCCGTTCAGCGAACGGGTCAGCGCCAGCGCCAGCACCAGGCCGACGAGGACGAACGGCGCGAGCTCGGCGACCAGTTCGGGCCGCCGCCCGGCGAGCGAACCGACCATCCAGAACCGCAGATAGTCGAAGGTCGCGGCGTCGAGCACCGTGATGGCGGCGATCACCCCGGAGAGCGCCGCACCGATCGCCGCGCCGGCCAGCACCAGCCGAACGGGGGTGAGGCCGCCGCGCCCCGACGCCCCGAGGGCGTAGACGACGACCGCGGTGAGGGCGGCGCCGGCGAACGCGAACCACACATAGCCGCCGTAGCCGCTGACGCCGACCACCCCGATGGCGATGACAACGGCGGCCGAGGCGCCCGCGTTGACCCCGAGCAGCCCCGGGTCGGCCAGCGGGTTGCGGGTGAGCGCCTGGGTGAGGGTGCCGGCGGCGCCCAGCGCGGCGCCGACCAGCAGACCGGTGAGCGTGCGGGGCAGCCGCAGGTCACGGATGACGGAGGTGGCGTACGAGCCGTCGTCCGACCACAGGGCGCGCAGCACCTCGACGGGTGTGGTCTCCCGGGCGCCGATCCAGGTGCTGGCGACGACCAGGCACCCGAGGACGGCCAGCGCCACCCCGAGCCCGGCCGCCCGGCTCAGCGCGGAGCCACGCCGCGCCGGCCGGGCCCGGCCGGCGGCCGGTCGCGCAACACGCATCGGGCGTCCCCTCCCCGTCTTCATGGCTTCCCGGCTTCCCGGCTTCACGTCGTCGGCACCCGGGAGCACCGCCCGTGCGGCTCGACCACCACGCAAGATAATAGGTAAGGCTAACCTTAGTCATCGGTGGCTGTGGAACGCGGGCCCCCGGTCCGGGATGGGCCCACCGGGCGGGGTTCGCAGTCGGGACGAGCGGCACGGAAGCGGGGGCCGGTACGCGGCGCGGCGACGGGGTGTCGACCGGCCCACTCCCGCGAGGACGAAGGGCCGCCCGATGTGCGGGGGTTGTCCGCACCCCGCGCGTAAAACACCTGCCTGGGAAGCTTGTTGGGCATCGTGTGCGGGCTCCCGGCCGCCGGCACCCATCCGGTGAAGGGTTCGGGGCGCCGGTGTCAAGACGGCCCTTGACCCCCTCAGTTGGCGCCGCCTAGGCTCACCGCGTTGTCAACCTCACGCGGCCGGCAACCGTTCGCACACGGGATCCGCTCCCCGCGGAGGGTCGCCCCGCCGTGCCCGTGGCCCCCTCCCGTCATCCTGTCTCCGAAGGAGCCTTCCCCATGAAGAGCACCGAGAGCGGTACCGGAACTCACGCCTCGTTCAGGCGGCTGGCCCTGGTCGGCACCTTCTCCCTGGCCCTGTTCGCAGGGCCGGCGCTGGGGCAGGCCCTCACCGCCGGCTGGAACGCCGACTCCACGTCCGCCGCCGCCTCGTCGTCCACGGGCACCCTGGGCGAGGAGGGCGACGGCTGGAGCTGGATCCCCAACGGCGGTTGGAGCTGGATCCCCAACTGACGTTCCCCGCCGAGGCGAGAGCCATCGGCGCCGAACCACGCCTGGCGTCGTCCCGACCACGGTCGGGACGACGCCAGGCGCTTTACGGGCGAGCGGGCGGGGCGTGCCTCGGTCAGCAGGCGTCCCAGCGCCAGCCGCCGTCCTCACGGGTCCACGGCTGGGCCTCGGTCTCGAACTGCGGGATACCGATGCCGTAGGAGACGAGGGCCGAATCGCCGTCGATCTCGTCCACGCTGATGTTCTCGATCTCCTGGGCGCCGTACTCCTGGTGGCTCTGGTCGGCCAGCGCGGCGAACGTCGCCGCCGGCATCTCGGCGGCACAGCGGGCCGAGAGCAGCCCGTGGGCCGTGTCGGCGTCCGGGGCGAACAGGGCCACGGTGTAGTCCCGGACGGCCTGTTCGAGGGCGGCCTCGTCGCCGGCCTCGTCGTCGGCGGCCGGTTCGTCGTCGGCGGGCTCGTCGGCCGGCTCGTCGGCGTCGCTCGCCGCCGGGCTCTCGGCGCTTCCGTCTGTGGTCGACTCGGACTCGTCGTCGTCACCGCCGCACCCGGCGAGGGTGAGCGACGCGGCGGTGGCCAGGGCGGCAACGACAAGTTTCGTGCGGGTGAACGTCATGTGGACCATGATGACATGATTCGCAACTGCGACTTACCCAGGCCCCAGCATCCCATCCGCTCTTTCTGCAAAAGAGGCTTGGCCGATGCGGCAACATTTGCGAACTGCTAATATCTCCGAGCCGCGCAGGGCCCGCCATGGGTGCCCCCGAGGACCCACGGCGGGCGGCTTGAGGGGGCGTGGGCCGGGTCAGGAGCAGGCGACGCCGTCCAGGGAGAACGCGGTGGGTTGGCCGTCGTCGCCCGTGTGGCTGGCCTGGTAGCCGAAGCTGACGCCGGCGCCGGGTGCGATGACGCTGGTGTGACCGACGCCGGCAGCGGTGATCGCGCCCTGGCTGCCCGTGAACTCGGCGTTCCAGCCGGCGGTGAGGGTCTGCCCCGCGGGCAGGGTGAAGGCGAGTCGCCAGCCGTCCAACGTCTCCTCGCCGGTGTTGACGAGGGTGATGTCGCCGGTAAGTCCGTTGTTCCAGGCGTTGGTTGTGACCGTCACCGCGCAGGCCGTGCCACCCGGATCGCCGGGGCCGCCCGGGTCGCCTGGATCGCCGCCGCCCGGCGTCTCGTCGGCGAGGCCGAAGAACCGGATCGCCTCGGCCGCCATGCCGCCGCCGGGCAGCGAGTGGCCGACGCCCGGCAGGCTGATCGCCTCGACCGGGGCCGTCTCCCCCGCGTCACCGTAGCGGGTGCGGTCCCAGCCGGGCCTCGGGCTGTCCGAGAGCGCGGGCGTCTGGCTCACCCCGAGGACATCGGTCCACTGCTTGATGGCCTCGCCGAAGTTGGCGTAGGAGAGGATGTCGTCCTCGGTGCCGTGCCACAGCTGCATCCGGGGCCGCTCGCCGGCGTATCCCGGGTGGGCGGCCCGCACCAGCTCGCCCCACTCCTGCGGGGTGCGGCTGATCTGCCCGTTGGCGCAGGCGCTGTTCCACTCGGAGCCGTCGGTGGTCGCGAAGCAGCCGAACGGGACGCCCATGAACGCGGCGCCGGCCCGGAACACGTCCGGGTAGTTGCCGAGCAGCACGTTGGTCATCATCCCGCCGGACGAGGCGCCGGTGACGAAGATCCGGTCCGGATCGGCGCCGTGCCGCTCCTCGACATAGCGGACCATCGAACGGATGGAGACCGGATCGCTGCCGCCGTCCCGCCGCAGCGCCTGGGGGGAGGAGACGTCGAAGCACTGGCCGGCGCGGGTCGCCGACGGGTAGATCACGACAAAGCCGTGCTGGTCGGCGAGTTGGGCGAACTCCGTGCCGGCGTGGAACGCCGGTCCCGAGCCGGTGCAGTAGTGGACGGCGACCAGCACGGCCGGCTCGTCCTGGACGGTGTCGGGGACATAGAGGTGCATGTCGAGACCGCTGGGGTTCTCGCCGAAGTCGGTGATCTCGGTGAGCGTCGCCGCCGTGGCCGGCGGCGCGCCGACCAACAGCAGGGCCAGCACGGGGAGTACCCCGCCGACCAGGGCGAGGAGCGCCGAGCGGAGGCGGCCCCGGCGCGGTGGAGGTGGGGTGGCCGGGAGTGACGCGGCTCTGGTGGTCATGTACCTGCCCTTTCTAGACTGCGCTTCGTGAAGGGTCTTTCGTGAAGGGTCTGTTGCGGCGCCTGTCCTCGCTCGACGCCGATGCCGCCGCCGCCGTGCGGGTCATCGCCCACTACCAGGCGCTGCTCGGCGGCGGTGCCGTCGATCCGGTGACCCTGACGCGGTCGACGGCCGGTCTTGCCCAGTGCCCCGCCGGTCTTGAGCTGGCCGACGGCAGCACGGTCCGGTTCGCCCCCGACGGGGTCGCCCTCCCCGGGGTGCCGGGCCATGTGTCGGGAAGCGTGGAGCTGCGCCCCCGAGGGCGGGTCTGGCTCGAACGGGACGGCGCGGACGCCCCGTTCGACGCGCTGGTGCTGGAGTGGATGGCCATCGCCGCCCGGGTGGGCCCCCGCGTCCCCGGCCCCTCACCGAGGGCGGCCGACCCGGCGCTGGTCGAACGGGTGCTCTCCGAACGGGAGAGCATCGAGGACCGCACCCGCGCGGTGCGGCTGCTCGGCCTGCGTCCGGCGCTGCCGCTGCGGGTGGTGGCGGTCGCCGTCGACGCGGAGAGCGACGCCGGGGTGGTCGCCGTGACGCTGCTGGCCCGCAGCGGGCTGGCCGCCACCGTCCCGGTCGCCACCGTCGGCCCGTTGGCAGCCGCGATGGTGCAGCCCGGGCAGGGCGACGACTCACCCGCCGCCGAGCTGCGCGCGGTGCTCGCCGACCGGGCACGGGAGGGGCTGCCGGGCGGCGCGCGGTCCCGGGTCAGGTTCGGCGTCGGCGGCGGGGTGCCGCCCAGCCACGCGGCGACCTCCTGGGCCCAGGCACGCGCCGCGCTGCGCTTCGCCGGCGACGGGCCGGACGAACAGGTCATGGACCACGAGGAGTTGGGGCCGCTGACGCTGCTGGCCGAGGTGCCGGCCGCGCGGCTGCGGGCCGATCCCGGCGTGCGGGCACTCGCCGAACTGGCGCGACGGGACGCCGGCCCCTCGGGCATCGCGGCGCTGGCCGCGTTCTGCCGCACCGGCTCGCTGCGCCAGGCGGCCGGCGAACTGCACCTCCACCACAGCTCGGTCGCGGCCAGGCTGGCGGGCGTGGAGGCCGCCACCGGCTGGCGACTGAACCGTCCCGACGGCCGGTTCCGCGCGCAACTCGCCCTGTACGCCTGGCGGTTGAGCCGGACCGACTGAGCGTCCCCGGCGTTCACCCCCGGAGCCCCTGGCGCAGGGCCGCGAGCGCGTCGGCCGTGATCCGCTGGGCGACGCCGGAGTGTGTCACCGCCGCGCAGCCGTGGAACGTGCCGGGGTAGAACCGGAGCCGGGTGGCGACCCCGGCCGCGGTCAGCGCCTCGGCGAAGGCCAGGCCCTCGTCCCGCAGCGGATCGAACTCCATGACCGCGACACATGTCGGCGGCAGCCCCGTCAGGTCGTCGGCGCGGGCCGGCGCCGCGTACGGCGAGACGGCCTCCTGGCCCGAGCCCAGGTACCGTTCCCAACTCAGTCGCGCGTTGCGCCGGTTCCAGACCGGGGTGTCGGTGAAGCGGCGGGCGCTCCCGGTGGTCAGCCGGTCGTCGAGGGCCGGGCTGTGCAGATGCAGACAGCGCGGCGCGGGCCCGCCGGTGTCGCGGACGAGCAGCGCGAGCCCCGCCGCCAGGCCGGCGCCCGCGCTGTCGCCCCACACCCCGATCCGGCCGGGGTCGACGCCCAACTCCTCGGCCTGGTCGGCGATCCAGCACAGCGCGGCATGGCAGTCGTCCAACGCGGCGGGAAAGGGGTGCTCGGGCGCGAGCCGGTAGTCGACCGCGACCACCACGGCCGGCAGCTCGCGGCTGAACCGCAGGTTGCCCTCGTGGTCCACGTCCCAGGTGCCGAGCACGAAGCCGCCGCCGTGCAGGCTGAGCACGGCGGGCAGCGGACCCGGCACCCCCACCGGACGGTAGATCCGCAGCGGCACCTTCAACCCACCGGACCGCCCCGGCGCCCACACCTCCCGCACCCGCACGCCGCGACCGTCCGCCAGCGCCATCGCCTCCCGCAACTCGGCGGCCTGGGCCCGCCTGGCGGCGGCCAGATCGGAGATGTCGACCTCGGCCATCATGGCGAGGGCCGCGGCCAGCTCCGGATCGAAGGGGTAGCCATGGCGGTCACCCGAGTCGCCCATCCCGTTGTCTCCGTTCCACGCACGGCTCGCTGCTGTTGCGAAGGTGTCATGGGCCGCTCCCGATCGGCAGCAGACAGGCGTCGGGGAAACGGCGGCCTCCGTCCGACGTTCGCGCGGGGCCGCCTCCGCCCCGCCTGCCGAACGGACGTTCCGTCACCGTCCGTACGGCCGCGCCCCCTTGACGTGGCCGGGGCCCGTTCCTACTGTCACGGCGCCGTCGAGCCCCGGCCCGGTGTGTGTCCCGGTCCTGCCGCCTCTCCCCCGAAGGAGCCCTCCCCCATGAGCGCGACCCGCCACCTCAGACGGCTCCTTGCCGCCGTCGCCCTCCCCGTCGCCCTGCTCGCCGGGCCAGGCGTCGGCCAGGCCGCCGCCGGGCCGACGGCCGAACCGGACATGAGCTGGGTCGGCACCTGGACGGCGATGCCCCAGCTGACCGAGGAATCCAATATGCCCCCGCCGCCGTTCACCGGCGACGACGTGGTCCTCGACGACAGCACCCTGCGGCAGACCGTGCGGGTCACCGTCGGCGGTGACCGCGTCCGGCTGGCGTTCTCCAACGAGTTCGGCGGCGCGCCACTGCCACTCACCGACCTGTCCGTCGCGCTGCCGCTGGGCGGCGAGGCCGGCGTCAGCGCGGTCGAACCCGGCACCGTCAGGCCCGTCACCTTCAGCGGCGGCCGGGAGTCGGTGACCATCCCGATCGGCGCCCGCTATGTCTCCGACCCGATCGACCTCGCCTTGGCGCCGGGCGCCAACCTCACCATCACCGCGTATCTGGCCGACGGCCAGGCGTCCCGGTCCATCACCTCCCACCCGGGGTCGCGCACCACCTCCCACCTGCTGGCCGGCAACCACGTGGACGCGGCCGACCTGCCGGGCGCCACCCCCACCGACCACTGGTACTTCCTCAGCGCGGTCGAGGCGTGGTCCCCGCCGGGCACCCGCGCCACCGCCATCCTGGGCGACTCCCTCACCGACGGCCGGGGCTCCACCACCAACGCCAACAACCGTTGGCCCGACCAGCTCTTCGACCGGCTGACCGAGGAACAGGACACGCCACGGACGGCCCTCCTCAACCAGGCCGCCGGCGGCAACCGGGTGCTCAACGAGGGACTCGGCCCCAGCGCGCTGTCCCGGCTCGACCGCGACGTGATCGCGCAGAGCGGCGTGGACCAGCTGATCCTCTTCGAGGGCGTCAACGACATCGGCACCGCGGACGCCACGGAGGCGGCCCAACAGGCCGTCACCGACGAGCTGATCGTCGCCTACGACCAGATCATCAGCCGCGCCCACGCGCACGGCATCACCGTCTACGGCGCGACGTTGACGCCGTTCGGCGACAACGAGATGTACGACGACCCGGCGGGACTGCGGGAGACCTCACGGCAGGCCGTCAACGAGTGGATCCGCACCAGCGAACGCTTCGACGGCATCCTCGACTTCGACGCGGCCACCCGCGACCCGGCGCACCCCCACCGTCTCCTCCCCACCCTCCACGACGGCGACTGGCTCCACCTCACCCCCGAGGGCTACGCCCTCCTCGCCGACACCGTCCCCTCCCACATCTTCCCCTGACGGCCACACCGGCCCCCCAGCGGGAAGCCGCACCCGGCGGCCAGCCTCTCGCCAAGGCCCGGCGGCCGGCTGGTGGCCAGCACCGGAGAACCAGCAACGGGCAAAGTCGGGCTGGCGGCGGGTCCCCCGTCCCGTGAGGTCGGGGCGACAACGGCGGGGCGCCGGGCACGAGTTGCCGGAGGCGCCCCGCGGTTGTCCCTTCGGCCGCCTGGCCGACCACCGCGGCGCCATCCCATCAACGCCGGGAACCAGCCCGAGGCCCGGCCGCCAGGTCTCCGCGCCAGAAGCCCCACCAGCACAACCGACCAAACCGGGCCCCTGGGCCCGGAGGTCCGGCCAGACGGCGGCTTCACACCAGCCCCCAACCGACCCACCGCCCAAGCCCGGCGCTCAGGCGCGCCCCGGCGCCAGCCCGTGAACCATCGACGCCAGACCGGCACGCGCCCCAACCCCGACACCCGGGCCGGCCGAACCGGGCCCCTGGGCCCGGAGGTCCGGCCAGACGGCGGCTTCACACCAGCCCCCAACCGGCCCACCGCCCAAGCCCGGCGCTCAGCCGAAGCGCGTTCGACCGAACCGGGCCCCTGGGCCCGGAGGTGCGGCTTGGGGCCGGCTAGGCCTCCGCGTCGAGGCGGTCGCGGGCGGCGTGCAGGGCCGTGAGGATGGCCGCTTCGCGGGCCGGGTCGAGGCGGACGATGGGGACGGAGCAGCTCAGGGCCTCGTGGACCGCGCCGCCGAACCGCAGCGGCAGCGCGAAGCAGCGCAGCCCCAACGTGGACTCCTGCTCGTCGACGGCGTGGCCGCGCCGCGCGACCGTGGTCAACTCGTCGCGGAGCGCCTCCCGGCTGGTGAGGGAGTTCTCGGTGCGCGGGGTGAGCGTCGCCGGGAGCAGCGCGTCCACCTCGGGCCAGGGGCGGTGGGCGAGGATCGCCTTGCCCAACCCCGTGGCCCAGCAGGGGAGTCGGCGGCCCGGCTTGGAGACGACGGCCAGCGAGTGGCGCGAGGGGCACGTCGCCAGGTAGACGATCTCGTGGCCGTCGAGGCGGGCCAGGTGGATGGTCTCGCCCAGCTTGTCCGAGAGGTCGTTCATCACCGGCTGCACCCGGCGCACCACGTCGTCGTGTTCGACATACGCCGCGCCGGCGCGCAGCGCCCTGATGCCGAGGCGGTAGTTCGAGCCGTTCTCCGTCAACTCGACCCAGCCGGTGCGCACCAGCGTGACCAGCAGCGCGTAGGCGCTGGCCCGGGGAATGGCCAGGCTCTCCGTGACCTCGCGGAGCGACCGCGGCGCCTCGGCCGCGCTCAGATACTCCAGCAGCGCGATGGTGCGGTCGGCGGACTTGACGCTGCGCACCCGTCCCCCGTCCCGCGAGCCGTCCGGTTCGGCCATGGCTTTCTCCTTCACACCTCTTGACGCGCGCTGCTCGCCAGCACTTTACTCCCGTCTACCAAGTTAGACGATGTCTCCATACATAGACAAGGGGCCGGGTCGGTGCAGGCACAGCAGGCGCATTCGCAGTCGAGCAACTCCCTCAGTGGGCTACTCGCGTTTCCCGTCACGCCGTTCGGGGAGGACGGCGGGCTGGATCTGGCGCGGTTCGAGGAGCATCTGAGCGAGACGGTCAAGGCCGGGCCCACGGCTCTCTTCGTGGCCTGCGGCACCGGCGAGTTCGCCTCGCTGACGCTGGCCGAGCACCGCGAGGTGGTCCGCGTCGCCGTCGCACACGTCGGCGGCGCGCTGCCGGTCTACGCCGGCGCCGGCGGCGGCACCCGGGTCGCCGTCGAGTTCGTCCGCGCGGCCGAGGCCGCCGGGGCGAGCGGCGCCCTGGTGCTGCCGCCGTATCTCCAGGTCGGGCCGCCGGCCGGTCTTGTCGCCCACTACCGGGCCATCGCCGAGGCCACCGACCTGCCGTTGATCCCCTACCAGCGGGCCAACGCGATCTTCACCCCGGAGGCCGTCGCCGAACTGGCCGGGCTGGCGCAGATCGTGGCGTTCAAGGACGGTCACGGCGACATCGAGCTGTTGCAGCGCGTCCAGACCGCGACCGGGGGCGAACTGCCGCTGCTGAACGGGATGCCGACCGCCGAGACGTTCGCCCGCGCCTACGCCGCCGTCGGCGCCCGCGCCTACTCGTCGGCGACCCTGGCCTTCGCCCCGACGATCGCGCGCGGCTTCTACGACGCGTTCGTCCGGGGCGACGACGCGACGCAGCGGACGTTGCTGCGGGAGTTCTATGTGCCGCTGACCCAACTCAGGCTGACCACCGAGGGATACGCCGTCTCGCTGGTCAAGGCGGGTCTGGCCGTGCAGGGCCGGAGCGCGGGGCCCGTCCGGCCGCCGCTGGTGGAGGTCACCCCCGAGCACCGGGAGCGGCTGGCCCAGCTCATCGATCGAGGGCACGCGGCCCTCGCCTGACCCGACAGACCGCCGTGTGCGCCGCCGCAGCCGCCGAGAGGCCCTGGGACGCGGCCCCGCACACGACGTCGACGGGCCGCGCTGTCCCGGCGCGACCAAGGAGGAACAATGAAGTCCCCTCTCCGCCCACCCCTGACCGCCGGGCCACCGGGCCGGCGCCGCACCGCGCTGCTCGGCGTGGGAGTGCTGCTGCTGACAGGCTGTCAGGTCGCCAACTCCGGCTCGTCGGCCGCCGGCGCCGACACCGTCCGGATCGCGCTGCCCGAGGAGCCGCCCACGCTGGAGCCGTGCGACGCGTCGCTCACCGCGACCGGCCGGGTCACCCGTTCCAACATCACCGAGCCGCTGACCGAGCGGAATCCGGGGACCGGTGAGCTGGAGCCCAAGCTCGCCACCGAGTGGACCCAACTCGACGCCACCACCTGGCACTTCACCCTCCGCGAGGGGGTGGACTTCCATGACGGCACCCCGTTCACCGCCGAGGCCGCCGCGTTCTCGATCGACCGCACCGTCAACTCGGACATCGACTGCAATGTCGCCGGCTATGTCTTCGGGGACCCGGTCGGCGCGACGGTCGTCGACGACACCACCGTCGAGGTCACCACGGAGGAGGAGGACCCGATCCTCCCGCTGCGGCTCTCCTTCGTGGAGATCGTGCCCACCAGCACCGACTCGACCAGGAAGGTGCGCGAGCCGATCGGCACAGGGCCCTACCGGATCGACAAGTGGAACCAGGGAATCAATCTGCGGCTCGCCCGCAACGAGGAGTACTGGGGCGAGGCGCCCGCCTATGCCGCCGCCCTCTACTCCTGGCGCGCCGAGGGCAGCATCAGGGCCGCGATGGTCTCCAGCGGCGAGGCCGATATCGCGGTCGGTCTGGCCCCCGCCGACGGCGCCGGCGAGTTCGCCGTCGAGTTCCCCAACAACGAGACGTCGTATCTGCGGATCGACGCCACCCAGCCGCCGCTCGACGACATCAGGGTCAGACAGGCCATCAACTACGCGATCGACAAGGAGGGCTTGATCGCGTCTGTCTTCGCCGGGCTCGGCCAGCCCGCCGCCCAGCTGGTCCCCGAGGGCGTCACCGGGCACAACCCCGACATCCCCGCCTGGCCTTATGACCCGGAACGCGCACGGGAGTTGGTCGACGAGGCCCGCGCCGACGGCGTCCCGGTGGATCGCACCATCACCATCATCGGCCGCAACGGCATCTACCCCAAGGCCGCCGAGACCGTCGAGGTGGCGCAGAACGGGCTGCTGGAGGCCGGGCTCAGCGTGGAGATCCAGATGCTCGACGTCAACGCCTGGATGGAGTACCTGCTGCGGCCCTTCCCCGCCGATATCGGCCCCACCCTGCTCCAGGCGCAGCACGGCAACCAGGCGGGCGACGCCGCGTTCACCATGGACCAGATCTACGGCAGCGAGGGCGCGCAGAGCAGCTACGGCACGCCCGCGCTCGACGAGCTGATCCACCGGGCCGAGCTCTCCTCGGACGCCGAGCGCGAGACCACGTTCGCCGAGGCCCTCGCCCACCAGAACGACGAGGTGGTCAGGGACGCCGTGTTGGCGCATATGACCGGGATCATCGCGCTCTCGCCCGAGGTGCGCTACACGCCGGACGCCGCGACCAACGACGAGATGCGGCTGGCCGAGATGCGTCCCGCGAACGGGAGTTGAGGTCCACGATGCTGATCTTCCTCCGCCATCGCGTCATCTCCAGCGCCCTGCCGCTGCTCTTCGTGATCCTGGGCGTCTTCTTCCTGGCCCGGCTCACCGGTGATCCGGCCAACCTCTATCTGCCGTTGAGCGCCACCCCCGAGATGCGGGAGGCGTTCTCCGAACAGCACGGCTTCAACGATCCGTTGCTCGTCCAGTTCGGCGACTATCTGGCGCAGTTGGTCCAGTTGGACTTCGGTGAGTCCCTGCGCACCGCGCAGCCCGCCGCCGAAGCGGTGCTGCGGGCCTTCCCCGCCACGCTCCAACTCGCGGGCTTCACCATGCTGTTCGCGATCATCGGCGCCGTGGTGGTGGGCAGTCTGGCGGCCTACCGGCCCAACTCGCCGATGGACCGGATCGCCAGCTTCCTCTCGGCGACGGCCGCCAGCATCCCCGACTTCTGGTTCGCGATCATGGGCGTGCTGATCTTCGCCGTCCATCTGGAGTGGCTGCCCACCTCGGGCACGGTCGGCGCCGGCGTGTGGGTGCTGCCCATCGCGACGCTGCTGATCCGCCCGTTCGGCGTGCTCACCCAGGTGGTGCGCGGCGCCATGGTGTCGGCGCTGTCAGCGCCCTACATCAAGGTGGCGCGGAGCAAGGGCGCCAGCGAGCAGCGGGTGATCTTCAAGCACGCGCTGCGCAACGCGGGCGCCCCGGCGCTGACCGTCGCCGGCGATCTGACCGTCGGACTGATCAACGGGGCGGTGGTGGTGGAGACCATCTTTGGCTGGCCCGGCATCGGCAAGCTGATGATCGACTCCATCCTCCAGCGGGACTTCGCGGTGCTCCAGGCGGCCGTGCTGATCACCGCGCTGACGATCTTCGCGCTCAACATCCTCATCGACATCTGCTACGCGCTGCTGGACGCCCGAGTCAGGCAGGGGGAGTTGGCATGACGAGCACACCTGTACCTGAGCCCGCTTCGGAACCCAGTTCGGAACCCGCTTCGGAGGCCGTTCCGGGAGCGGTTCCGAAGGCGCGGCGGTCTCTCGCGCGGCGCGGGTTGGCGCTGCTGTTGCGCGACCGGCTGGCGACGGTGGCGGCGCTGGTGCTGCTGCTGGTCGGGCTCTGCGCGGCGCTCGGCCCCTGGCTGTTGGGCGACCTGGCCAGGGAGCAGCATCTGCACGCGGTCAACCTCCGTCCGCTCTCCACCTCCCAGGGCTGGGAGTTCCTGCTGGGCAGCGACGCGCTGGGCCGCAGCGTGCTGGCGCGTCTGGTCGTCGCGGCGGGCACCACCATGACGGTCGCGGTGCCGGCGGTGCTGCTCTCGCTGGTGGTCGGCTCGGTCTGGGGCATGTGGGCCGGCTTCCACCGGGGATGGCGGGAGAACGTCTCACTGCGCATCGCCGATGTGATTCTCAGCTTCCCCTCGCTGCTGCTGGCCGTGGTGGTGCTGTATGTCTTCACGCCAAGCGTCGCCAACATCATCGTGGTGCTGGCCGTGGCCCGCATCCCGATCTATCTGCGGACCGCCCGCGCCGAGTCCGCCGAGCTGCGCGGCCGGCTCTTCGTGGACGCGGCCCGCACCTTCGGCACCGGGAACTGGTCCACCATCCGCCGCCATGTGCTGCCGATCGTGCTGCCCACGCTGCTGACGGTGGCGGCGGTGGACTTCTGCTTCGTGATGCTCACCGAGTCCTCGCTGAGCTTCCTCGGCATCGGCATCCAACCGCCGGACGTGTCCTGGGGGTTGATGGTGGCGCAGGGGCGGCAGGAGTTGCAGACGGCCTGGTGGATCGCGGTCTTCCCCGGGCTGGCGATCATCCTGACCACCGTCTCGGCGACGGTCCTCGCCTCCTGGGCGCGGATCGCCGGCGACCCGGCCCAGCGCTGGCGGCTCACCGTGCCCCGACGCGAACGGCGCGCACGGCGCGTCCAGGAGGTAGTCCGATGAACGCCGAGAACGCTGAGAACGCCGAGAACGCTGGGAGAACACAGCAGGCCGCCGCCGCTGGGGCCGTGGCGCTGGCCGTGTCCGGGCTCTCCGTCCAGGTCCGCACGCCGGAGGGGCCGCTGCCCGTGGTGCGCGAGGTGGGCTTCACCGCCCACTCGGGCGAGACGCTGGCGCTGCTCGGCGAGTCGGGGTGCGGCAAGTCCATGACCGCGATGGCCGTCGCCGGGCTGCTCGACCCGGTGGCCGAGGTGACCGGCGGCCGGGTCGAACTCGCCGGCCGCGACGTGCTGTCGCTGGGCGCGCGGGAGCGCCGGGCCCTGGCCGGCCCGGGGCTGGCCGTGGTCTTCCAGGACGCGCTCACCGCGCTCAACCCCGTCTACACCGTGGGCGATCAGCTCGCCGAGCCGTTCCGCATCCACCAGCGGATGTCCAGGCGCGCCGCGCGGGAGAAGGCGATCGAGCTGATGGAGCGGGTGGGCGTCCCCGAGCCGCGCGCGCGGGCCCGTGCCTATCCGCACCAGTTCTCCGGCGGCCTGCGCCAGCGGCTGCTGATCGCCATGGCGGTGGCGCTGCGCCCCACCGTGCTGCTCGCCGACGAGCCGACCACCGCGCTGGATGTCACCGTGCAGGCGCAGATCATGGAACTGCTCGCCGAACTACGGCGGGAGACCGATATGGCGCTGGTTCTGATCACCCATGACCTGGCGGTGGTCAAGGAACAGGCGGAGCGGGTCGCGGTGATGTACGCGGGCGCCGTGGTCGAGTCCGGGCCGACGGCCGAGGTGTTCGCCGCGCCCCGACACCCCTACACCCGTGGCCTGCTGGACTCCGTGCCGGCCGGTCATCCGCGCGGCAGCCGACTGCGGTCGATCGAGGGCGCGCCGCCGAGGCCGACCTCGGTGCCGACCGGGTGCGCGTTCCGCGACCGCTGCCCGCTGGCCAGGGAGCGGTGCGCCACCGAGACACCGACGTTGACGATCACCGGGCCGGGACGGACGTCGGCCTGTCACTTCGCGGAGGAGCTGGCCGATGCCTGAGACCGCCGATACACCGCTGTTGGAGGCCAGGGGCCTGCGGAAGAGCTTCCGGGTGCCGCGCGCCGCCTCGGGCGGCAACCGGTTGCACGCGCTGGGCGGCGTCGACCTCGCCGTGCGGCGCGGCCAGACGCTGGGCCTGGTCGGCGAGTCGGGCTGCGGCAAGTCGACGCTGGCCCGGGTGCTGCTGATGCTGGAACGCCCCGACGCCGGCACCGTCCGGTTCGACGGCGTGGACCCGTTCGCGCTGCGTGGCCGGGAGCTGCTGGCCTGGCGGCGCCGGGTGCAGATGGTGTTCCAGGATCCCTTCGCCTCCCTCAATCCCCGGTTGAACGCCGGTGATCTGATCAGCGAGCCCTGGCTCAGCCACCGGGATCTGGTGCCCCGCGCCCGGCGGCCGGCACGGGTCGCCGAGCTGCTGGAGATGGTGGGGCTGCGCGCGAGCGACGCCGCGCGGTACCCGCAGGAGTTCTCCGGCGGCCAGCGTCAACGCGTCGGCATCGCCCGCGCGTTGGCGCTCAACCCGGATCTGGTGGTCTGCGACGAGCCGGTCTCGGCGCTGGACCTCTCGGTGCAGGCCCAGGTGTTGAACCTGCTGACCGACCTCCAGGCCGAGTTGGGCATCGCCTATGTCTTCATCTCGCACGATCTGTCGGTGGTGCGGCATGTCGCCGACGAGGTCGCGGTGATGTATCTGGGGCGGGTGGTGGAGTCCGGCTCGGCCGAGGAGGTCTTCGAGCGGCCCCGGCACCCGTACACCGCCTCGCTGCTGTCGGCGGCGCCGAGCCTCACCGAGACCGGCGGCGAACGGATCGTGCTGCGCGGCGAGGTGCCGTCGCCGGTCGACCCGCCGTCCGGCTGCCATTTCCGGACGCGCTGTTGGAAGGCCGAGGCCGACTGCGCCGCCGTGACGCCCGTCCCCGAACCGGCGGACTCGGCGCACCGGGCGGCCTGTCTGCACCCCGTGGAGCTGACCGCCGCGCCGGGGTGAGGTCGACGACCGGGCGGCCGGCGCGGGTTGCTTTGCGGCGGTGAGGTGCTGTCGAGCGGTGCGTCGATATCGAGCGTCACGCGGAAGCCGGAGGTGGAGGTGAACGTCACCCGGCCGTCGTCGACGCCGATCCCCAGGAACGGGTTCTGATACTGGAGGTAGAGCACCCAGGCCAGCTCGCCCTCGCGCCCGGTCGCGGCGGCGAAACCCTCGGAGCCGAAGGAGCCGAAGCCGCAGCAGAGCACCAGGCCAAGGTCCGGCACCGGGAGCCGGGTGGTGATATCGACCGTCGTCACCCACTCCGGGTCGGCGCGCAGCTCGGCGGCCAGGTCGAACGGCGTCCCCCACACCACGCCCGCCTCGGTCTCCGGATCCGCCGTGACCGCGACCGACTCCCCCGACGCCAGATAGAGACCGTCCTTGATCGGCAGCTGTTCGTTCGCCCAGAGCGAGGCGATCGGGCTCAACGCGGCCACGACCACACCTGATCGGGCGGCGCGCCGATGGCGTCGCCCCGTTCGCCGGCGGCCGGCCCGTGCCTCTCCCCGTCCACCGGCGTGGCGTCGGCGTCGCGCACCAGAAGGCCCAACGCCACCAGGAGGGCGGCGGCCCCAGCCCCGCACGCGACCCGCCATCCACCGTTACTGGTCATCCGCCCGTACCCCCGTACGCCGCGCTGATCCGTTGCCCACAGGACGCGCGGCACGGGCCGGCCGGTTCCCGCCGGACCCGGACGGTTGACATCGAGCGCGCTCCAACTGCTGGACTCCAGCGGTACGGGCGATCGCCCGACGAGCGACTGAGACGGTTCGGAGGCGAACGGATGAGCACGGAGAACGACACGTCGGTGACGCTGATCACCGGGGGCGGCAGCGGCATCGGCGCTGCGGTGGCCGGCCGGCTGCTGGCGGCCGGGCAGCGCGTCGCCGTGCTGGGGCGCGGGGCCGAGCGGCTGGCCGCCCTGGAGCGGGAACTCGAGGCGCCCGACGGGCTGTTGACCATCGTCGGCGACAGCTCCGACTGGCCGTCGGTGCGCGAGGCGGTCGCCTCGACGATCGACCGCTTCGGGCGGCTCGACGCGGTGGTCGCCAACGCGGGGGTCACCAGCCATGACACGGTCGTCGACGGCGACCCGGAAAAGTGGCGGGAAATGGTGCTGACCAATGTGCTGGGGCCTGCGCTGCTGATCCGGGCCGCCCTGTCGGCGCTCCGCACCTCGGCGGGGCGGATCGTGCTGGTCGGCAGCGTCGCCGGCCTGGTCAACACCCCGGGCAACCTCTACGGGGCCACCAAGTGGGCCATGACCGGGCTGGCCGAGAACGCCCGAAGGGCGGTGACGGCGGACGGTGTCGGCGTCACGCTGATCGCGCCCGGCCGCGTCGAGACCCCGTTCTGGGACGGGCTCGGCGAGCTGCCCGCGGGCCGGCTGCTCAGCGCGGACGAGGTCGCCGCCTCCGTGGTCTGGGCCCTTGACCAGCCGGCGGGAGTGGATGTGAACACCGTGACGATCCGGCCGGTGGGACAGCCCGTCTGAGCCCTGGAACGGGGGCCGTTGTCGGTGGGGGTCGCTACGATAAGGGCCTCCGGAGCGGTAAGGGTTCCGGGGGTTTCGGGGTGGAGCTGAGCGCGGTGGCCGGATCGGCGCGGCGTTCGGCGGAGTGAGCACTGGTCGGGGGATCGGGATGCGAACAGCGGGGGCGGCGGGGGCCGCCGATGCGATGGGGCACGGCGCCGATGCGCCGGGACACGGCGCCGTAGGGCCGGGGTTCGGCGCCGTAGGGCCGGGGTTCGGCGGCCAGCCGCCGGCGCTGGCGCGGGCGTCGGGCTGGCGGCGCGGATTGGCCTGGGTGGTGGACTTCTCCCTGGTGATCACGCTCGCGGTGCTGCTCGGCTTCCTCACGTTCAACCGCGTCAGCGCGATGCTGACGGACGCGCCGGGGCTGGCCGAGACGGGGGTGTGGAAGGTCGTCACCTCGGGCGGCGATCTGGCCGGCGCCGGCCAGGCGTTGGGCGAGTCGCTCTGGAACCGCTCGCTGCGCGCGGTCCAACAGGGCTTCGCGCTGCTGGTGCTCGGCACGTTCCTCTACCAGTTCCTGGCGCTGGCGTTCACCGGCACCACGCTGGGCAAGGCGCTCCTCGGGCTGCGGGTGGTGCCGGCCACGGCTGACGGGGCGGCGGCTGACGGGGCCGCGGCGCCCAGCCGGCCGGCGCGGCGCTCGGCCGCCGTGCGGGCGGGGGTGACGTCGATCGCCGATGTGGGCCTGCTGGCCCTGGCCTGCTGCCTGTTGGTGGGGGGCGCGTTCCTCCTGGCGGGGTTCGTGGTGGTGCTGGCGGTGGTGGCCTTCCTGGCCAACGGGATACCGGCGGCGCTGGGCGCGCGGCGCTCCCTGGCGGACCGGCTGGCCGGCACGGCGGTGAGCGGCGGGCTGATGCGGGCCACCGCGCAGCGCACGGCACATCTCACCGCGCACTACACGGCGCAGGGCGGGCGGGCCGCCCGGCAGGCGGCCCAGCGGGTCGCGGAGTCCGAGCGCGCCCAGGCCGCCATGGCGCACGGCCGGCGCCTGATACCGAGGGGCCGTCGCGAGCGGGCCCCGCTGGACGGCGCGAACGCCGGCGCGGCCCCCGACGGCCCCGGCCCACCCGAGTAGCCGCCCGGAGAGCCCGGGGGCGTCAACCAGGCGGGGAGGAACGCGAGTCGACCAGATCCAGGGCATGGATGAGCACCTCGCACGCCTGGACGTGGCTGCCCGACCCCTGGAGCGGTTCGGCCAGCCGACGGCAGACCTGGACGGCCTCGGGCCCGGTGGTCTCCCTGGTCTGGTGGAACGCCCGCTCCAGAACCTCGACGGCCTCCCTGGCCCGCCCCGAGTCGGCCAGCGGCTCGGAGAGTTCGAGTCGCGGCGCGAAGGTGGATGATCCGGGCGAGCCCGAAGCCCCCCGGCACCACGCGGCCGACCATCGCGATCCGCACGTTGGACTGTTTGACGTCCCGGTGCGGCACGCCGGCGCGGCGCACGGCGCCGAGCCCCTCGGCCATGCCGATGACCACCGCGCGCGCGGCCTGCCACGGGAGGGTCTCGAACTCCCTGCGGAGCGACGAGAGATCGACGCGCGCGTCTCGTACCGGAACCGCCCCTCGTCGACGCTGCCCTCGGCGACCGATCGGTGCAGCCTGTTGGCGGCGGCTCGGCGGTCCAGCAGCTCGTCCCACGCCTCGTGGCCGACGCCCATGCCCCCGGAGCCGACCGCGCGAATCAGGCGGTGGCGCTCGCCCAGCGACTCCCCCTGCGCCATGGATCCATCCAGTCCCGCCCCGGTGACCATGAGCAACGGGGCGGTCGAGCGATCGGGACGCTGGGGCGGGTGACAACCGGCACACCCTAACAGTCAAGTCCGTTGTGCCGAACGCCTGTTGAACGCTCGCACGCCCAGGCTTACCGTCGGTGCGCACGACAAGCGGTGTGTACGACAAACCGACAGCGAGCCGGGCGGAAGGACTGCGCATGACCGGGCCCACCGACGAGGGGGCGCCGTGCGTGCCACCGCCGCCGTCCATCGAGCCGAACGTGCTGCCGCCCCATCTCAGGTTCGCCCCCGTCGACCCGTTCGGCCCCTTCGACCCCGCCACCGCCACCACCGCCACCACCGCCGGCGCTCTCCTGCCCGCGCAGGACCCGCCGCCGTGGCCCCGCTACGCCCTGCGCACCGCGCCCAGCGGCCTCGATCCCGTGCGGGGGCGGCCGAGGCTGGAGGCGGAGGACGTCCGGCTGCCGGGGGTGCTGCCGCTGGTGCTGGCGCGTCGGCACCACGGCCGGACGCGGGCCGGCCGGGCGTTCGGCGCGGTCTGGGCGTCCACGCTCGACCAACGGCTGTTGCTGCGCGAGTCGTCGGTGCTGCTCGTCGCCGAGGACGGCCGGCTGCTGACCTATCCCTCGCCCCGGCCGGGCTCCGGCCGGCCCGTGCTGCCGTTCCATGGCCCGCACTGGCCCCTGACCTGGGACGGGGCTCCCGGCGGCCCGATCACGGTCCGGCGTGCCGACACCGGCCACACGTTGCGCTTCCGGCCGCTGCCCTGCGGCCCCGGCGCCGAGCTGCCGCTGACCTCGCTCGCCGACGGCCGGGGGAACCATCTGGCGCTGCGGCACGACGCCTTCGGCCGTCCCGTGGAGATCGTGCACAGCGCGGGGTACCGCCTGGGGATCGACAACGGCGAAGGGGGGCGGGTGGCAGCGGTGCGGCTGCTCAACGCCCCGGACGCCCCCGCGCTGTTGCGGTGTCGCTATGACGAGGAGGGCAACCTGACGGAGGCCGAGAACGCGGCGGGAGCCGTCGAAAGCTACGCCTACGACCAGTCGCGACGCATGGTGCGGTACACCGACCGCGCGGGGGACACGTTCCGGTACGGCTATGACGGCAACGGGCGGGTGCGCGCGGTTGAAGGGCCCGGGGGTCTGCTGTCCCGCACGGTCTCCTACGCGGGGCGGCGCACCACGGTCACCGACGCGCTGGGGCACGTCTGGACGTTCGAGCGGAACACCCGTGGCCATCTCGTGGCGGAAACCGACCCGTTGGGGAACACCACCCGGTATGTCCGGGACCGCGAGGGCCGGCCGCGCACCGTGACCGACCCGTTGGAGCGGGCCACCGCCTACCGGCACGACCGGTTGGGGAACAGGGTGGAGAGCCACTTCCCCGACGACACCCGCGCCACCACCCGGTACGACCCGCGCGGCCGGCCGCTCGCCCATATCGCCGAGGACGGGGGTACCACCCTGTTGACCTGGGACGGTCAGGGCCGGCTCGAAAGCGTCACCTCGCCGGTCGGGCGGGTCACCCGTCTCGGCCACCACGCCGGCGGCGGCCTGGCCACGCTGACCGATCCGCTGGGCGCGGTGTGGCGCTACGCCTGCGACCGGGCCGGACTGCCCACGGCGGTGACCGATCCGGCCGGCGAGACGACCCGGCTGGAGCGTGACCATCTCGGGGCCGTGGTTCGGATCATCAGCCCCCAGGGCGAGCGACTGTGCCTGGAACGCGATGCGTTGGGGCAGATCACCGCCCTGCGGCACCCCTCGGGCGCCGTCGAGCGCTGGACCCGCGACGCCGGGGGCCGCCCCCTGACCCACACCGACGCGGCGGGGCGCACCACCCGTTGGGAACGTGGCCCGCTCGGGCTCTGCCTGGCCGTGTGCCACCCGGACGGGCGCGTCGTGCGCTACCGCCACGACCGGGAGGGGCGCCCGACGCGGATCACCGACCCGACCGGCCGCGACTGGGAGTACGTCCACGACGCGGCCGGCCGGCTGGTCGAGGCGGCCGACCTGGGCGACCGGCCGATCCGGTTGCGGCACGACGCGGCCGGCCAGTGCGTCGGCTGGACCAATGGCGCGGCGCAGCGGCTCTCCCTGCGCTTCGACGCGCGCGGTCGACTCGTGGAGCGCCGCACCGAGTTGGACCGGGAGCTGTTCCACTACGATCCCGTCGGCCGGCTGATCGGGGCGGAGAGCACCGAGACCACCCTCGCCCGCACCCTCGACGGCTCGGGTTCGGTGCTCGCCGAGACGGTCAACGGCCGTACCGTCAGCATGCGTTATGACGCGGCCGGGCGCCGCACCGCGCGGCGCACCCCCTCCGGCACCGAGACGACCTGGGCCTATGACGCGGTGGGCCGCGTGGTGGCGCTGCGGGTGGACCAACACGCCGTCGCGCTGGAACTCGACGCCTCCGGGCGCGAGTCGGGCCGCGCCATCGGCGGCTCCGGCGCGCTGCGGCAGAGTTGGGGCCCGGCCGGCCGGCTGGCCGGCCAGACCCTGCTCTCCGGCTCCTCGCGCCGCCACCGCACCTGGGAGTACGGGGTGGACGGCCGGCTGTGGCGGACGACGGACGAGGTGGCGGGGACGGTGGAGTTCGCACGCGATCCGGCCGGCCGCCCGGTGCTGGTGCGCGACCGGACGGGCCCGCACCCCTACTCCTATGACGCGCTGGGGCAACTGACGGGTGACGGGCGGAAGTTCGAGGGGCCGCTGCTGGTCGTCGACACCGAGGGGGTGTCCTATCGGCATGACGCGAGGGGCCGGGTGGTCGCCGCGCCCCGCAAGCTGCCGTCGGGATCGGTGGGCAGCTGCCTCTACACCTGGGACGCCCTGGACCGGCTGACCGATGTGGTGATGCCGGACGGCCGGCACTGGCACTATGTGCACGACCCGCTGGGCCGGCGGGTGGCCAAGCAGCTCCTCGACGGATTCGGCGAGGTCGAGGAGCGCGTCCTGCTGGACTGGGAGGACGCGCTGCCGGCCGAACAGACCTATCCGGACGGGACGGTGACCAGCTGGCACTGGGTGCCGGGCGACCATCGGCGTCCGCTGGCCCAGACCGGGCGCTTCGGCTCGTCCTCCCCCGTCTTCCACGGCATCGTGACCGATCCGGACGGCTCCCCCACCGAACTCGTCGACGCCAGGGGCGACATCGCCTGGCGCCGCCGCGCGACCCCGTTCGGCGCCCCCACCGGGCTCGGCTCGGACACCGCGCACTGTCCGCTGGGCTTCGCCGGCCAGCTCTATGACGAGGAGACCGGCCTCTTCTACGACTTCCACCGGGGCCACCGCCCCTACGACCCCACCAACGCCCGCTATCTCGCCCCGCTCCCGCACCCCACCCATCCGTTCACCGGGGAGGCCGCGCCGAGTCCATGACGCGCGGGGCGCGTACCCGAGCCCGTCGACGTCCCCTTTGTCGCCCGTTGTCTAGTGTGGGATCACCGGCGGGAACAACCCGCCGGTCGAACAGCGGAGGAGACACCGTGCCCGCGTATGTCATCGCCCACCTGCGGGAGGCCGCCCCCCACGCGGAGATCGCCGCCTACATGGAGCGCATCACCGCGACCTTCGAGCCGCACGGCGGCCGGTTCCTCGTGCACGCCACCCAGCACGAGGTGCTGGAGGGCGGTTGGCCCGGCCATGTCGTCATGATCGGCTTCCCCGGCCTCGCCGAGGCGCGCGCCTGGTGGGACTCGCCGGCGTACCGGGAGATCGCCCCGCTGCGCTCGCGGCATATCGAGGGCGACATCATCCTCGTCGACGGTGTCCCCGAGGGATACGACCCGGCCGGCACCGCGCGGGCGATACGCGCCGAACTCCCGGAGGACTGACGCGCATCGCCCGGGCGGCCGGGCGGACCGGCGGCACACGGGCCGGCTCGTTCGAGGAACGACGGCGCCGGCCCGTCGGTCACCTGCCGTCCCGTCGGGTGAGGGTGAGCTCGAAGACCGGGTGGTCGCCGGCGACGGCGCGCAGTTCGGCGTCGGTCGAGTCGGCGGTGACGCCCTTGAAGAAGCGGCCCACCTGCTTGCTCCAGCGGCGCAGATAGGCGCGGAGCAGATCGGGCCTGGCCTCCTCGGGGACCTCGACGGCGGTGAAGGGGGTGACCTTCCGGCCCAGGCTGAGCTCCCCCTCGCCGGCGGCGCGCAGGTTGTGGGTCCACTGCACATGGCCGCGCGGGGCGACCAGGTAGTGGCGGCCATCGACCGTGAGCAGGTTGACCGGGGCGTGCCGCGGCTCGCCCGACTTCCGTCCCCGGACGGCGAGTCGACGGGAGCCGGCGACGCCGAAGCCGAGCCGGTGCAGGGCGGAGACCAGGGGGTTGGCCACCCGGCGGGTGAACCAGTCGGGCTTGAGGACGTGGGTCTGTCGCGCGGTCATGGGAACCTCCCCGGTAGCGCGGTGAACTGTGAGCACCGCTCTGCGTTGAGATCAACAGTGACACCGGCGACCGGGAAAAGCAAGAGCAGTGCTCTCGATATTGGCCAGCGCTCCGAAAGCTGGCACACTGCTCCCATGACAGCCATCCGCACCGCGAGAGCACGCGCGCGACAGGAAGTGACCCTGGCGATCAAGGACGAGGCGCGCCGGCAGCTGGCCGCCGAGGGCGCCGCCAAGCTCTCCCTGCGGGCCGTCGCCCGGGAGCTGGGCATGGTCTCCTCGGCGCTCTACCGCTACTTCCCCGGCCGCGACGAGCTGTTGACGGCCCTGATCGTCGACGCCTACACCGCGCTCGGCGACGCGGTGGAGGCCGCCGTCCAGCGCACCGTCGACGAGGCGCCGCTGGTCCGCTGGCTCGCCGCCTGCCACGCGGCCCGCGACTGGGCCATCGCCCACCCCCACGAGTACGGCCTGATCCACGGCACCCCCGTGCCCGGCTATGCCGCGCCCAACGACACCTCGGCCCCCGCCTCGCGGCTCCCCCTCGCGCTGGTCACCATCGCCACCGACGCGCTCCACGCCGGCCGGCTGGCGCAGGCGCCGGGCGACGCACCCCCGCCCGAGGTGCTGGCGGATGTCCAGACCCTCGTGGGCGAGCACGCCCCGGAGTTGGACGCGGCCACCCTCGCGCGGCTCCTCGCGGCCTGGGGTCAGCTCCTCGGCCTGCTCAGCATGGAGGTCTTCGGCCAGTTCAACGGCGTGGTCACCGAACGCCGGCCGTTCTTCACGCACGCCACCACCCGGCTCGCCGCCAACGTCGGCGTCGTCCGTTAGTTCCGTCAGTCAGGCCCCGACTCCCGTGTGTGCGGGGCGCGTTGGGCGTCCGGCCCCGATCGGAGGCCCCCGTTCCCCGCACGTCGTGTGATGCGCGCCATTGACGTCCGGCCAAGTGTGGCGCAATCTCTCCCCATGCAACCGCTTCTGACGTTGCGCCGCCACGTCGACCTCGGACGTGTCACCTCGGCCTCCTGTCGCCCCTGACGTCGGCCCCCGCCCGGGCCGGGCAGCGCATCACGTCCGCCGTTCGGCGGGCGGCGCCCCTGCCCCCGGCAACCGCCCGCCGCCCCGCGCGGCGCGGCCCACGAGCCCAGCTCGTCACCTCACCACAGGCTCCCGCCAGCTCCCGCCCGCGCGCCCCGGCCACCCAGCCGTGACACGCGGCGCGACGGCGCGCGGGGGCATGTCGTGCCCCGTCGCCCCGCCTGCCCGCGCGCCGCCGTCGCGCCGCGTCCGGGTGCGTTCCCTCGGAAGGAAGCCCCTCGCATGCCCTCCTCACGTCTGCCAGCACCGAGACGCCTGTCCGGCCCCAAGGGCTGGACCACCGCCACGGCGACCGCCGTGGCCCTCTCCCTCGTCCTCACCGGCTGCGGCTCCGACGGGGACCAGGACGCGTCGGGCAACGCCGCCGCCGGCGATCCGGTGGACGGCGGCACCGTCACCTACGGCTTCACCGAGGCCCCCGACTGCGTGGACTCCCGGCAGCGCCCGCAGCTCAACTCCCGCACGATCGGCCGGCAGTTGGCCGACACCCTCACCGAGCAGGACCCGGCGACCGGCGAGGTGCTGCCCTGGCTGGCGACGTCCTGGTCGGTGAGCGACGACGTCACCGCGTTCACCTTCGAACTGCGTGACGATGTGACGTTCAGCGACGGCGAGACGTTCGACGCCGAGGCCGTCAAGGCCAACTTCGACGCCGTCGTCGAGCTCGGCGCGCTCGCCCCGCAGGGCAGCAGCTTCCTGGCCGGCTACCAGGAGAGCGTCGTCGAGGACGAGTTCGTCGTCACCGTCCGGTTCGAGGAGCCCAACGCGCAGTTCCTCCAGGCGACCGCGACCCAGTCCCTGATCCAGCTCTCCCCCGCCTCCCTCGGCAACGAGCCGGCGGACCTCTGCCAGGGCGACTTCGCCGGCTCCGGGCCCTTCACGCTGGAGAGCTTCACGCCGGACTCCACGGTGGAGCTGGTCCGCCGCGACGACTACGCCTGGGCGTCGCCGATCGCCGAGAACCAGGGCGCGGCGCATGTCGAGCGCGTGGTGCTGGAGGGCATCCCCGAGGGCAGCGTCCGGCAGGGCAGCCTCACCAGCGGCCAGGTCGACGTCATCGAGTCCGTACCGGCCTCGGGCCTGGCCCAGTTGGAGAGCGACGACCGGTTCACCGTGGACAGCGTCGTGCTCCCCGCCATCGCCATCCCCTATGTGCCGCTGGTGCACAGCCCCAAGCTGGGCGACGCCGACACCCGCCGCGCGCTCAGCCTGGCGCTGGATCGGGAGGCCATCGTCTCGGCCGTCTACAACGGCGTGAGCCAGCCCGCCACCGGCGTGCTGACCAGCACCAACCCCGGGCACCTCGACCAGTCGGACGAGGTCAGGTACGACCCGGAGGCCGCCGAGGAGCTGCTGGACCGCGCCGGTTGGGACACCGTGGGCGACGACGGGATACGCGAGAACGCGGACGGCGAGCGGCTGAGCCTCACCATCACCTACGCCAGCGGCAGCCCCGAGTCCGAGCAGCAGCACCAACTCGCCCAGCAGCAGTGGGCGGAGGTCGGCATCGAGCTGACGCTCGACCCGGTCGCCGAACTCCCGCTGGTCCAGATGGACGAGTACCCGGGCGACATCGCCACCTGGAGCCAGACCCGCGCCGACGTGGATGTGATCCGGCTGGTCTACTCCTCGTTCCACCCCGAGATGAGCATGCTCTACAACCACCCCGACGAGGAGTTGGACGCGCTGCTCAGCTCGCTCCAGACCACGGTGGACTCCGAGGAGCGGCTGGAGATCGCCGAGCAGGCGCAGCGCCGCATCATCGAGCAGGGCTACTCGGTGCCCGTCTACGACCGGGTGTGGGCCTACGGCTATCCGAACGAACTGGGCGGCTTCGCCACCGACATCGAGGGCAAGGCGCTGCTCAACGAGGTCTGGCTGACCTCGTGACCCGTTATGTCCTCGTCCGGCTCGTCAACGGCCTGTTCGTGCTGTGGGCGGCGCTGACGGTCTCCTTCCTGGTGCTGCACCTGGTGCCGGGCGACCCCGTGTCGGTGATGCTGCGCGGGGCCGGCGGCGAGGGCTCGGCGGTCGACCCGGCCGCCGCGGACGAGCTCCGCGCCGAGCTGGGCCTGGACCAGCCCGTCCACCAGCAGTATCTGGAGTTCGTCTGGAACGCGCTCAGGCTCGACTTCGGCACGTCCTTCCAGTCGGGCGAAGAGGTGACCGGGGTGCTCTCCAGGGCGCTCCCCGCCACCCTCGAACTGGCCGTCACCTCACTGCTGCTGGTGCTGCTGGTCGGCGTCACCACGGCGGTGGGCGCGTCGCTGCTGCCGACCGCGCGGCTGCGGTCGGCGGTGCTGTCGGCGACCGTGGTGGGCAACGCCCTGCCCAGCTTCTGGACGGGGATCATCCTGCTCCAGGTGTTCTCCTTCGGGCTCGGCTGGTTCCCCGCCTACGGCAACGGCGAGTTCGCCCAACTGGTGTTGCCCGCCATCGCGTTGGCCCTGCCGAGCATCGGGTTGCTGACCCAGGTGCTCGGCCGGAGCCTGCGCACCGCGCTCGCCGAGCCCTATGTGCGCACCGCGCGCGCCAAGGGCGCGTCCCGGCTGCGCGCGGTGACGGCGCACGCGCTGCGCAACGCGGCGATCCCGGCGATGACGCTCTTCGGCCTGATGATCGGCGGCATCGTCGCCGGCGCCATCATCACGGAGAGCGTCTTCTCCCGGCAGGGCCTCGGCCGGCTGACGGCCGAGGCCATCAGCGCCCACGACTTCCCCGTGATCCGCGCGCTGGTCTTCCTCGCCGGGGCGCTCTATGTGGCGGTCAACCTGGCCGTCGACCTGATCTATCCCAAGGTCGATCCCAGGATCGTCCTGCGGTCGACCGGCGCTTGACCGGAGCCGGCCCGAGAAGAGACGAGAAGGACCGTGGTACAGGACTCCCCCAGCGTCACCCTCGCCAAGTCCCCCGATCCGACCGGGACCCCGGCCCTCAGGCGTCGGCCGCCCACCCGCCTCGGGCTGCGGCCCGGGGAGCTGGTGCGCCGCCCCATGCTGCTGCTGGCCGTGCTCTATGTCGTGCTGGTGGCCGGCTGGACGATGGCGCCCGGTCTTTTCGCCGGCCAGGACCCGCTGCTCACCGACGCGTCCAAGAGCCTGACCGAACCGGGCTCGGCGCACTGGTTCGGCACCGACAACCTGGGCCGGGACGTCTACGCCCGGGTGGTGCACGGCACCCGGGTCTCGATCGTCGCCGGGCTGCTGGCCGTCGCGCTGTCGCTGGTCGTCGGCTCGCTGCTGGGCGTGCTCGCCGGCTACGCGGGCGGCTGGCTCGACCAGGCGCTGATGCGGCTGGTCGAAGTCCTCGTCGTCATCCCCGGGTTGCTGCTCTCCCTGGCGGTGGTCTCCATCCTCGGCTTCGGCACCACCAACGTGGCGATCGCCGTCGGCATCGCCGGCATCCCCAGCTTCGCCCGGGTGGTGCGGGCCGAGGTGCTGCGCATCAGGGGCAGCACCTATGTGGCCGCCGCCGTCACCAGCGGCCACCGCACCCCGACGATCCTGCTGCGCCATGTGGTGCCCAACGCCTCACCCCCCGTCCTGGTGTTGGCCGCGCTGGACATCGGCGGCGCCGTCCTGTCCATCGCCGCGCTGAGCTTCCTCGGCTTCGGGGCCGCGCCGCCGGCGCCCGAGCTGGGCGCGATGGTCTCGCAGGGCCGGGACTACATCGCGACCGCCTGGTGGCTGACCACCTTCCCCGGCGTGGCCATCGCCCTGCTCGTCCTGTCCACCAGCCGCATCGCCCGCGCCCTGGAGCGCACCGGAGTGTCCTCGTGAGCGACGAACCCCACCCCCTGCTGTCCGTCGAGGACCTGCACGTCACCTACCGCACCCGGCGTGCCACCGTGGACGCGGTGCGCGGCGCCTCGTTGACCGTGCCGCCGGGCGAGACCGTCGCCCTGGTCGGCGAGTCGGGCTCGGGCAAGTCCACCGTCGGACTCGCCGTGCTCGGACTGCTGCCCGAGGGCACCGAGTCCGTCCGGGGCACGGTGCGGCTGGCCGGCCGGGAGGTGCTCGGCCTGCCGGACCGGCGGCTGCGCCGCCTGCGCGGGCGGGAGATCGCCTTCATCCCGCAGGACCCCAAGGCGTCCCTCAACCCGGTCCAGCGGGTCGGCGCCCAGATCGCCGAGGCGCTGCGCATCCACGGCCTGGTGACGGGCGCCGCCGAGACCAGGGAGCATGTCGCACGGCTGCTGGACGAAGCGGGGCTGCCCGAACCCGCCCGCGTCGCGGGGCAGTTCCCGCACGAGCTGTCCGGCGGCATGTGCCAGCGGGTGCTGATCGCCATCGCGTTGGCCGGCCGGCCCAGACTGCTGATCGCCGACGAGCCGACCAGCGCCCTCGACGTCACCGTGCAGCGCCGCATCCTGGACCATCTGGCGAAGGTCACCGGCGAGACGGGCGCCGGGATGCTGCTGATCACCCACGATCTGGCGCTGGCCGCCGAACGCGCGGGGCAGGTCGCGGTGATGTCCCAGGGCCGCATCGTCGAGAGCGGGCCGAGCGGGCGGGTGATCGGCGCGCCCGCCCACCCCTACACCAGGGAACTGGTCGCCGCCGCGCCCTCCATGACGGCGCCGCCCGCCGTCGAGACGTCCCAGGACGCCGAACCGCTGCTGACCGTCGAGGGGTTGCGACGCGTCTACCGGGTGCGCCAACCCGCCGGCGGACATCGGGAGATCGCAGCCGTGGACGGCATCAGCTTCTCGCTGGCGCGCGGCGGATCGCTGGGCATCGTCGGCGAGTCGGGCTCCGGCAAGTCGACCACGGCGCAGCTGCTGCTCCGCCTCGACCGGCCCGACGCCGGGCGCATCGTGCTGGACGGCGCCGATCTGGGCGGTGTCTCAGCGGCCGAACTGCGGGCGTTGCGCCGGCATGTGCAACCCGTCTTCCAGGACTCCTACGGCTCGCTCGACCCCACGTTCACCGTGGCCAGGTCCATCGCGGAGCCGCTGCGCGCCTTCCGGGTGCGGGGTCGCGCGGCGCGGGTGACCGAACTCCTCGACCTGGTGCGGCTGCCCGCCTCGGTGCGCGACCGGCGGCCGGCCGAGCTCTCCGGCGGCCAGCGCCAACGGGTCAGCATCGCCCGCGCGTTGGCCCTCACCCCCCGGCTGCTGGTGCTGGACGAGCCGGTCTCGGCCCTCGATGTGTCCGTCCAGGCCCGGGTGCTCGACCTGCTGGCCGAGCTGCGCCAGGAGTTGGGCCTTTCCTATGTCTTCATCTCGCACGACCTCGCCGTGATCCGGCAGGTCTGCGACCGGGTGCTGGTGATGCGGCACGGCCGGATCGTGGAACACGGCCGGGTCGCCGACGTGTTCACCAACCCCCGACACCCGTACACCGAGGAGCTGTTGGCCGCCATCCCCGGCGGCCGACACGGCGCGCCGGTGGAGGCCACCGGCCAGCCGTCCGCCACCCCCACCATCGGAGGAACACGATGACGATCCCCGAAACCGCCCCGGACGCGGCCGACCGCGCGGCGTTCGAGGCCGCCTGGCGGCAGTGGCGCGCACAGCGCGACCGCACCCTGACCGCGCCCCACGGATTCCTCGCCGTCACCAGCCTCCGCTGGCTCGGCCCGGCACCGGAGCGCTTCGAGGACGCGCCCGGCGCCTGGTCCAGCACCGAACACGAGGGTGTCGTGGTCGAGTTGGCCGCCGACGAGCAGCTGACCCTCGACGGCGAGTCCCTCGTCGGCCGGCATGTCTTCGGCCACCTCCCGGAGCGCGGCGGGGTGACCGCCGAGGCCGGCGACACCCTGCTGGAGATCGCCAGGCGCGGCGGCCAGGACATCCTGCGCCCCCGCCACCCCGAACATCCGCTGCGCACCGGCTACACCGGCACCCCGAGCTACGCCCCCGACCCCGCCTGGGTGCTTCCCGGGCGGTTCGTGCCGTTCGACGAGCCCCGCTCGGTGACGGTGGGCGCGGCCGTCCCCGGGCTTGAGCACGTCTACCAGGCGCCGGGCGCCGTCGAGTTCGACGTGGACGGAGAGCGGCACCGGTTGACCGCGTTCAACGGGGGCGCGCCCGGCGCGCTGCTGCTGCTCTTCACGGACGCCACCTCGGGCGTCACCACCTATCCGGCCAGCCGCTCGCTGGCCCTGGACCCGCCGGACGCCGCAGGGCGGGTGACCGTCGATCTCAACCGCGCGGCCAACCTGCCCTGCGCCTACACCGACCACGCCACCTGCCCGCTGCCACCCGCCGGGAACCGGCTGCCGGTCGCCGTCGAGGCGGGGGAACGCCTCCCGCTGGAACGCGGCGGAGCCCCGGACTGAGACGGGCCCGGTGCGTCAGACCTCGCGGGGGCTGCCGGTCAACACCACGCGGCCCGTGACGTGTTGGGGGTTGATCAGCAGGTTGTAGATCGGGCACTCCCGCTCCACCGTCTCGTGCAGCTCCCTGACCCGCTCCGCCGAGGCGGGGGAGGTCAGATGCACGGTGTAGCTGATGTTGTGCGGGTAGATCGGCGTCTCCTCGAAGCCCGGCTTTCCACCGCGCGGGTCCTGATCGGCCTCGACCTGCACCTCCAACGCGTCCAGCGGCACCCGCAGCCGCGCCGCCTGGATCAGGAACACATGGGTGAGGCAGCTGGAGAGCACCCCGAGCTGGATCTCGGGGGAGGCCGGGCCCAGGTCGTAGCCGGCGAAGTCCAACGGCGAGTCGCTGACGATCTGGTGGTGCCGGATGCGGATGCGGCGCACCCCGCTGCGGGCCTCGGCCGAGGCCCTGGCCCGCAGCCGGTGCGGCTGGGTCGGCGGGTTGGCGCGCGCCGCCTCCTCCCGCGCCAACAGCGCGGCGCGCTTCACCGTCAGATACTCGCGCAACCCCGGCTGGGGATCGGGCGCGGTCTCCAACAGGATTTCCTCCGGGGCGTCTTCTTTTTTAGCCGGCTTCTGGGTGCGCTGAGCGGTGCTCATCAGGGTTTCCTTCCAGGGCCATGAACAGGCGGCGGATAATGGGGTTCAACCGGCCCGGGGCGCAGGTGGGGAGGGGGTTTCCGACCTGCTGACGATGCCGGGAAAGGAGACTTTCCGCATTCTGTGCGGCCCGATCCCCCTATTTCGACCCACCGCCGACGATAACCATCCGAATTCGCCGACGTCAAGGCTGAATTGACCACAGGAAACTCGCAACAATATGGCCGAACTGTTTACCGGTATTGCGTGGCATGACGCACGCCCTGACACCGCGATGGGATGCCGGCAGCGGCGGGGCAGGACTCAGGGGAGGCCGGGACCATGACGCGGCAGAGCGCGACCGACCGCGCGGGGCGCCCGGGCGGTCAGAGGATGTGCCGGCAGTCGGTGGGTTCGGCGGCGGCCGGGTTCAGGGCGTTGACGACCTCGTGGAAGGCCATCCGGTCGGTGAGGCCGATGGTGACATGTTCGGAGATGTTCAGCGGGCACAGGTCCTGGAGCAGCACGTTCCGCACGCCGGGTTCGTCGATGAACTGCGTCCGGTAGGGGGTGACGACCTCGTCGTAGCGGGTGGCTATCACGGTGTACTCCACGCCGGGCACGGTGTAGCCGTCCGCGTTCAGCTCGGTGAGGAAGTCCGAGCCGACCACCTGCTGGAGCATCCCGGGGGAGAAGCCGTCGATGGCGTCGGCGAGCCCGGGGAAGACGTCGAGCAGCGCGGTCAGCCCCAGCAGCGTGGTGCCGTTGGTGCTGGGCGCGATGGCGACCAGCGCGTTGACCTTGTCCGCCGCGCCCGGGTGGTTCTTCAGGTAGTGACGGGGCATCATCCCGCCCTGGGAGTGGCCGACGAGGTCCACCTCGTCGGCCCCCGTTTCGGCGAGCACCTCGTCGACGAAGGCGGCCAGTTGCCCCGAGGACTCCTCGATGGGTCCGAGGCCGTGGAAGACCGGCAGCCACGGCAGCTGCCCGTAGTCCAACGAGTAGGCGCAGTAGCCGCGTTCGACCAGATAGGGGGCCAGGCCCAGCCAGTTCAGGGTGGCGTTGGCGCCGGTGCCGTGGACCAGGACGACGGGGCGCGGATGCTCGGAGACGCAGTCGGTCTTGTTCCAACCGCCGGTCGCGGCGGCGGCGTTCGCCGTGCCGCCGGGGAGGGCGAGCAACGGCAGGGCCAACAGGGCGGCGAGCAGGGCGAATCGGGCTCTTCTTGACGGTCCGGACTTCCCGAAGGGCATGGCGGCTCTCCTCACCCGAGGATCTCGGTGTGGCTCATGTCACAGCGACGGACCCTGTCAAGTTACGGGCGGGTAACCCGACTCGCCCACACCGCCGACGGTGAAGAAACGTCCACACCCCGCGCACAGGACCAGCACCGCCCCCACCGCGCACGCCGGTTTCCGCTACTCGTGACGGCCCGTCCGCCGGGGGGCGCGGGCAGCACCGCGTGGGAACACCGAGTGCAGCACCACGAGGCAGAGCGCCCCGAGCAGGGCGGCGAAGCTGCCGACGAGTGCGGCGCGCAACCCCAGGAGCGCGAGGAGTCCGCTGACCGCGATGACGCCGAGCGCGCTCGCCGTGCGCAGCAGCGCGAACATCTCCGCCCGGCGCGAGGGCGGAGCGAGCCGATCCAGGATCAGCGAGTAGAAGGTGCCGAGGCTCGGCAGGAAGAACCCGATGACGGCGGCGCCGGCGAGGGTCAGCACGCTGTTCCCGCCCGTGAGGACCAACGCCGACCCCGCCGTGGTGGCCGCGAGATAGCCGACGACCTCCCCGTTCCGGGCGATGCGATTGCGCACACTGACCCAGACGCCGCCGGCGATCGAACCAAGGCAGAGCACCGAGGCGAACAGGAACGCCCAACTCGGGGCGAGGTCGAAGGAGAGCGCGAACGAAACGGCCCCCACCTCCACGGCGGCGACCGTGCCGCTGCCGGCGGCGGCACAGACCAGCCAGAGCGACGCCTCGCGGGGAAACCGCTGCCGCGCGGGGACGGGATCGCCGCTCCGCCGTCCGCGCGCCCGCGGAACGGCGGGCATCAGGACCATGGGCCCCACGCCGAGCACCGTCATCGCCACCATCGCCCAGACCGGGGAGATCGCGCCGAGCAGCGACGCGAGCACGGGCGCCAGCGCGAACGTGATCTCGTTCAGCGTCGCCGCCACACCCAACGCGCGGGGCAACCCGCGTGCGTCCACCAGGTAGTTGAGCAGCAGGCGCTGATAGCCGTGGGCCGCGCCGTTGACGGCTCCGGCCGCGACGACCATGACGATGAGCGAGAGAAAGGGAGCGCCGAGGGACGCGAGCACGGTGACGGCGGCGAGGGCGATGGTGCGGACGGCTATCAGCGCCCGCAGGTAGCGCACGCTGTTGAACCGCGCGCCCAGGCGCGCTATCGGAACGGAGCCGAGCACCTGCGCCGTCGTCATGGCGAAGACCATCGCGGCGCCGGAGGCGGCCGTCCCCGTGATCGGGAGCGCCACCAGACCGAAGGCGATCGGGGCAGCCGCCTGCGGAACTCCGAAGGTCCCGGCCCCTGCCTGCCACCGTACGATGTCCAGCCGGGAGCCGGAACCGGCCGCCACCCGTGGCGACGAGGTCATTCGCGTCCAGGTCACCCAGGCCCCCATCTCCCCACAGACGCACGGCGCTGTGGTTCGGCTCGCCGCCCGCCCGACGGACGGTGAGCAGTATAGTGCGCAGTCGAGGGCCATGGCCGGTAGGTGGGTGAGGAGCGCATGGGCGAGCGGATCCGCCCCGAGGTGGTCGTACTGCTGGGCGACCGCATCCGTTCGGTGCGGCAGGGCGCGGGGTTGAGCCTCGTGCGGCTCGCGGAGCTCAGCGGGGTCAGCCGGCGGATGCTCACGCAAATCGAGCTGGGCCAGGCGAATCCGAGCCTGGGGACGGTCGACCGGATCGCCTTCGCGCTCGGGACCACGTTCCCCGCACTGGTCGGCGTGCTCGGGGAGCCCTCGCCCGACGGCGTCAAGGTGTGGTCGACGCCGAACGGGAGTTGGGCCTACCTCCTCAAGGCGATCGAGACGAGCCAGGTGTCCGTGGAGCTGTGGAAGTGGCATCTGGTCGGTGCCGACCGCTACCGGGTCACGCCGTCGACGGGTGTGGCGGACTCCATGACCCATGTCCAACAGGGCCACCTTCGCGTCCGGTCGGACGCGTCCGAACTGCGGATCGACGAGGGCGAGTCGGCCCGGCTGGCGAGCACGCACCCCTACACCTTCGAGGCCGGCTCCGATGTGACGCGCTTCCTCTGGGTGGTAACGCTGGCCCGGGGCTGAGCACCCCCGGGCCGGAAAACGGCGGCGCTCATCAAAAGAATCGTGCGGATGAGGGATATAAATACCCCCCGCTGATCTCTTCCCTGCCCATGACTCGAAAACTCCCCCGATTCCTGAGGCGTTGATGTCCTCCGGCATCCCGTTATCCGAAACGGATGGCGGCATTACGTCCAGTCGGTGTGATTCCGTGTCCCTCGTTCGGAGGGAGGAAACGCTTCTTCGGATGCACCTCTCCTGGCCGACAGGCAAGCTGTCGCCGGCAGTCGACACCGTCGGCGCCATCTCGCCAACCAATTGGAGTTTCGGCATGGTCGATCCCATTGGCCCGACGATGGCCGGTGGCACCACCACGGTCAGCAAGCAGGGCTACGTCATCACCTTCTTCCCGGACGCCAACAACTACGATCTGATCCAGGCCGGCAAGAACCCCGTCTACTACTATCTTCCAGAGTCCCTGAGGGTGGCCCGAAAGAACGGCGACGAGGGGGACTTCAAGTTCTCCCTTCTCCGTTTCGCCGGGCAGGGCGAAGGCAAGGACGATGTCGCGGGCGGGCTGCTTTCCCTCACCGTCACGGGAAAGCCCGACGGCACCGTCCTCAAGCAGGCGATGATGGAGGTCGAGGCGCACTGCGCCAACAACTCCAACGGCCTGTGGAACAGCGGCGGCGGCAAGCCCCAGTTCCAGACGGTGACCTGTATGGCGAACACGGTGTCCCTCTCCGGAATCAAGGTGACCAGGGACGGCTTCAAGCTCGCCCAGCTGGACGAGTCCGGCAAGGTGTCCGTCGTGGAGAGGTCGAATTTCGACGACCAGGCCCATGAGTCACTGATCAGAGGCGGCCATCCCAAGGGTCTCGACCCCAACGAATGGCTCTGGGTCTTTCAGGGGGAGGCAGGCGGCTCCATCGACCCCAACACCGAGCAGGCGTTCGCCGCGATCGTCAGCAGATATCCGGCTGAGGTCCTCTACAAGGGCTTCAAGGACGCCGCGACAAGTCCCGTCTACGCCAACTCCGTCATGGAGGTGGAGATGTGGACGCCCAAGGTCTCCCTGAGGATCGAGGGAGACTGGGAGTCCGTCTACGAACACTTCTCGATGGATGCCCAAGCCCACAGCATCTGGTGGTCGGCCGATGTCAAGCGCGTGTTCGACGAGGTCATCAAGAACGAGAAGATCAAGGTCACCATCACCCCCGCGGGCAACTTCCCCGGCGCCGACGAGCTGGCCAAGTACCTCAGGGAGAAGTCCGACCTGCTGGTGGACAAGATGACCGAACTCGGCAGGAACTTCATCTTCCAGCCGGTGGAGGAGGAGACCCCGGCGGAGTCCTCCTCATCGGATTCGCCGTTCAGCTGGTGGGGCGGCGGCGGGCTCTCCCTGAGGTCCCGGGAGGAAGTCATCAAGGTCAAGATCTCCTACGAGGAGGAGATGCAGTTCAGCCACCGCCAGACCACCTCCGTCTCCAGCTCCCTCGAAGGCATGTTCAACGAGATGAAGCCGGGCGACGAACAGAAGTACTTCCCGGTGGTGCACCTGGACGACTGGCCCGCCAAGATCAACCGGGTCAGTGCCGCCTACGCCGAATGGCCGCTCGGCATCTACGACTCGCTCTCCATCCAGATCGGCTACCCGAACGACAAGGGGACGTTGATCTGGAAGTCCAAGGTCTTCACCCGCCCGGCATCCGGCGAGGAACTGGAGCGCTGGGAGTACTCCACCATCATGTGGGACGAGGGGGACGTCAAGAACCCGCCGGCCGGCTGGGAGCCAGACCGCACCTTCATCAAGCGCGCCATTCACTTCAACGAGCCGGACTCCACCAACGAGAAGATCGTCATGCATGTGGCCGAGCCCCATGTGCAGATCGATCCGGAGCCCAATGGCACACCGGTCAAGGACGACATCATCGAGGTGCGTGCCTCCTCGGAGAACCTCATGCATGTGAGGGCGATGTTCTCCGGGAGAGTGAAGGAGGATCAGTACGCGGAGTTGATGATGGAACTCGTCGACAAGGACGGGAAGGTCATCGAGGGAGCTGAGCCCGCGTACTTCTATCTGGACTACGGGGACAAGGATCTCTACCGGCACTGGATCATCAGCCCGGCCCCCGAGCTGAAGCGCTTCCAGTACACCGTGACCGTGGTGGACTACGAGGAGGGCGTCGAGTGGTCCAAGGCCTACGACGCCAACAACAACCTCGGCCCCCGGGTGCCGATCCCCAAGCAGGGGGACAAGGGCGTGACCATCAAGGCCACGAAGAAGACACGGCGCAAGTAGATGCCCGTGATGCTCGGCCCCACCGAGGTGGCGGGATCTCGTTCCTGGCACCTCGGTGGGTACCACCTCGTCTTCTATCCGGATCTCGCCAACGCCTTCCGCAGCGCCTCCCAGCCCTCGCTCTTTCACTGGCTGCCGGACCGCCTGCATCTCGCCCGGGAAACCGACCGGTATTCCTTTGAGTTCACCCGCTACCACCGGGAACCCACGCCCGAGGACAGCGTCTGCGGAGCGGTTCGCTTCACCCTGGGCACGGTGATCCCGGAGGACATCCTCAACGAGACGACGCGGAACTTCCTCGCCTCCTGCCCCAAGAACGACCCGTACTGGGGATGGATCTCCCACACCCCGGCCAACTTCCTTCCGCTGACCTATCAGTACACCCACACCACGCTCTCCAATATCGCGGCGAGGAGCGAGCGGGTGGCTCGCCTGGTCGGCGTCGACCCCTGGTACTGCGAGAAACAGGGCGACGAGGCCGGGCCGATGAGCGCGACGGATTCCCGCGCCTACACCACGCTGCTGGGCACCTACTACACCCAGCTCTTCCAGCGCGCCGTGGTGGAGGGCGACGACTCCCTGATGGTGAACCGCACCGTGGGCCTGGAGTTCGGCGCCCCCATCACCCGGCTCGTCTTCGGGGGCGCCCGCGGCGCCGTCGGCGAGGCGTTGCTCGCCGAGGCGGCGTCGCTCGGCCGGGGCGACGGACGCGACATCACCTGGGACGGTGTGCGGAACGCGGGCCGCAAGCTGCTCGCCGAGGGCGCGCTGAGCGTGGAGTGCGAGCTGGACGAGCGGGTCCCCGACGGCGAGACATACCGGCAACGGCTGCTGGAGGAGACCGGCTTCCTCGACGGCGTCTTCCTCGATCTGGCCCGCGAGTCCGTCCTGATGGCGCCGGCCTCCCGCCCGACCGCCCTGTCCGAGGACGAGGACGGGCCGCCCAACCCCTGGGGCGCGAGCTGGCGGGTGGCCGAGGAGACGGGGGACGGCGCGCGAGCGAGCCTGAAGGTGGTCCTGGTCGGGGTGAACCGCTATCTCCGACCGGTCAGTGTGCCGACCAGCTTCGCCAACGAGTTCACGGAGATCCGCCGGGAGCCCGCCCGCTATTTCCTCGACCGGTATCCGGAGAGCGAGAACCAGGACCTGTCGCGGGTGTTCCGCCCCGTCCTGGCGCACGACAACCCCGTGGTCTCCGCGCTCACGGTCAGCTGCGGCTATCCCGACGCCTCGGGTGAACTCGTCTACCAGGCGCATGTCTTCCCCAAGGCCGAACAGCCGGGGGAAGAGCCCCAGCTCTGGAACTACCGCACCACGATGCGTTCCGCCCAGGAGGTTCCGCATCCCCCTCCAGGGTGGACACCGGACAGGACCTTTGTCCGTCGCGCCGTGCTGCTCAGCACCGACAACGTGAACACGGAGCTGGTCATCGCCCAGGTCGACAGCGCTCAGCTGGATATCGACCCGGACCCGGGCGGATCCCTCCTCAACGACATCGCGATCGATGTCTCCCCCAGAATGCTGCCCTATCTCGACGTCTATCCCCTGGTCCTCCAACCCGGACTGCGCACCGGCGAGAAACTGACGGCGGATTTCGAGGCGTTGAGCGCTGACGGAATCCCGCTGGAGAACTACCGGGCCTCGTTCTCCTGGAGCGACAAGGAGGACAACAGACCACGCCGGTGGCTGATCTACTCCAGCGCCAGGGATTTCGCGGCCCGCTACCGATACCGGGTCACGCTCCAAGGGTTGGAGAACGACGGGACGCCCGGCCCCTGGATCAACGCCTGTGGGAGTTGGTCCCTGCACATTCGAATTCCGCGCGGCACGGCTGAGGCCGTCGCCTGAACACGAGAAACACGAGGTCTTTCAGATATGCGGTTCACGCACTATGGCGCGGCCCTGGGCGCCGCGCTGGCTCTTCTTCTGGGCACCACCACCACCGCCGCCGCGCTGGGGGCGGCCGACACCGCGCCAGCCCCACGCGCGAGCTACTTCGGCCAGTTGGAGAACCCGTACTCCGGCGAATGCCTCGCCGCGGACGAGGACACCGGCGAGGTGTTCACCGAGGCGTGCGACCCGGACGACGAGGAGCAGGTCTGGCACTACGACACCCACGACCGCCAGCTCGTCAACTTCGCCTCGGTGGAGTGCCTGACCGCCGGCGAGCCGGGCTGGTGGGTCACCACCCAGTGGTGCGGCTTCACCGCCGACCAGCGGTGGAACTACGAGGCGACCTCCGGACGCTTTGTGAGCCAGTCCAACAACCACTGCCTGTCCCGGCAGTGGTTCGGCCCCCGCGTGCTGACCTACGAGTGTGGCGACAGCGCCCAGAGCTGGCACTTCATCCCCCGCTGACCGAAGGAGAGAAACAGAGCGACATGGCCAAGGAATACAACCTCAAGCTGGCACGGGTCAGCGCGCCCTATGCCTCGCTGCCCAACGGAACCATCGAGGGGGTGAGCGTGCCGCTGGTGCGGCACCACGTCATTCCCTGCCAACGACTGGTGAACTTCTGGAACCAACTGATCCTCAACGGCACCCACTTCGCGCTGGTCAAGGACTTCGCCGCGAAGATCAAGGCCAACTTCAAGAACTACGGCACAAACATCGACAGTCGCGACCACGAGAACCTGGAGAACCTGCTCACCGATCTGCACAACTGCCGCCACAAGGAAAGCGCGACGACCCGGCCGGGGGAAGACGGCGCCTGGGACACCTTTGTCCAGCTCTACTGCTGGCTCCCAGGCAATCTCTTCGGCGGGCCGAAGGAGGAGCACCGCTCCGACGACCCGAAGGAGAACTTCGAACTCACCAGCGCGCCCATCATCGGACAGCCGGCGTTCGACAACCTGAGGAACCTCGACGCCGCCATGAGCGGGTACATCAACACGCCGGCCAACTCACCGAAGGACGTGCTCACTTCCTTCAAGGACAACATCGCCGCCAAGACGGCGATCGTCGCGTTCCAGGCGGACCGGTGGGAGAAGAAGGTCATCGACGGCAAGAACAAGTTCGCCATCAGACCGCCCACCCGGCTGATCGAGCCCCAGCCGCCATGCGAGCGAAAGATTCGTATCCGAGGGTACGTCGATCTGGAGATCGACTTCTGACTTCCCAGGCGAAATATCGCCCGGGTCCATCAAGAGAGGACACCGAAGAGAGCATGACCAAACGAAAGAGAGTGCTCGCCGGCCTGGCGACCGCCGCACTGGCCACCGCCGCCATCGTCTCGGCGGCCCCCGCGGCCATGGCCGCCGGCTATTCGTCGGTGTGCACCACCGGGCTGTGGAACGCGGACGGCGAGCCCGGCTACTTCTATGTCGCCTGCGACTCGGCGACCGGCACGGACCGCGCCCGGACCACCGTGTGGTGTCAGACGGCCGACGGCTATGTATATGACGTCAGTTCGCCCTGGACGCGGCTCCAGGCCGATCAGACGACCTATCTCGACGTCGGCTGCTACGACCAGGACGTCGCCATCGGCGGAAGCCTGGAAATCGGCTGACGCCCTCGCACCACCTGGGCAGCGGACGCCCGCCGACACGCGTGCCGTGTCGGCGGGCGGTCCGTTATCCGCGAGCCTTTCGGAAGCGGTTGCGGAGGATACGCGACAGCAGGTCGACCAACGCCCGCAGCAACGCGGCCCACTTCGACTCGGTCTTCTTCAGCTCCTTCTTCCCCCCGGTCTCGAAGTACGCCTTGAGGAGTTCCTGGGGGAAGGTGTCGTCATAGGTCGCCACCCCCTGCGCGATACCCCGGTACTTCCCCTGGGCCAACACCAACGAGCAGACCTGCGGCGCGTAGCGCAGCCCGCCCTTCTGGTACAGGGTGTTCTCCACGGTGGCGGACCAGAGGTTGTAGTGCGCCCCGGTGACCACCTTGTCCTGAGAGGACTCGACGGTGACGTTCAGTTTGTTGTCGACCGCGTGAATGATGTCGGTGACGGCTCGACCGCACAGCTCCGTCACGGCCTCGTCCGCCCCGTCCCCGTAACTCGCGCTGCCCTGAAGCCCTTTTCCGGCGAAGGAGTGGCAGTGCGTGAGTTCGTGCGCGAGGAGGTGGCGGTAGGCGGCCGCCTTGTTCTTCGCGTCGATGACCAGCTCGCCATCCGTACCGTCGGCGATGCCCTTGCGGACGATGACTCGACCCGCGCGGCTGAACGCGGGATTGGAACTGTAGACGTCCTGGACGTCCTGGTCCGTCGCCTCCAGATAGGTGGTGACATCTGATTTCAGTTCGGCCAGGGTGGCCGTGTCACCGTCCTGGCACTTCTTCAGAAAGCTGGCAGCCGTCACCTTCTCGTAGATCGCGGGGGCCTTGCTCTTGTCCTTGAAGTTCTCCGAGTCCGTGAGGGCCTGGATCCGCGCGATCTCCGGCTTCTCAAGCCGGAACGCCCGATCCTCCCACTGGGGCAGCACCGAGACGGAGACTCCGCGTTTGCGCAGCGCGGCGAAGAGGGCGGTGAACGAGCTCCGCAGGCGATCCAGATCGGTGCTGCCGCCGCTCTGGTAGGCGCTGACCGCCTCCGCGACGATCTCCCAGTACCAGCTCGGTCGCGCCCTGCGGCGCCAGAGTTCGGCCCCACTCGGCTTGAGGATGAGATTCTGATCGTCGAACTTGCGGCGAGCCGGCGCGCCATCCGTCACATAGACGGGAACCTTGTTCGAAGCGGAGTCGTCCTCCTGACTCTTGATCTTCGCCGTTTTTCTGGACTTGAGATCCAGCAGAGTCTCGCCCACCTCCCGGCCGCGTCCGGGGATGGGCATGTCGCCAATACTGATCACCAAAGGGCACCTCCGAATCCAGTCGCACCGCATTCATTCAGCAGGGAAAGAGGGCGCATATCAGAGGCCCTCGAATTCCCCTGAAGCAGAGAACGCGACCATGATGCATAGGCTTTATCCCGGGCGCAATTGAAGAAGCGTTTCCTCCATCCGTACGAGGCGGAACCGACTTTCCCCGAGGCGCCCTGGACACACACCGCGAACGCACGTCGGAACACCCCACGGCCGCCGGCGCGTTCGGGTCGCCGAACGGTGACCGACGGATGGTGGTGGGCGCGGGTGGGAGGGGAGGCGCGGGGGTAGGGTCGGGGGTGGCCGAAAGCGCTTTCTATCTGGAGAATCCACCGTGGCCTCGCCGGTAGCCCCGCTCGAACACCGTTACCGGGGCGAACACCCGGTCCGTACCCTGCTCTGGCTCCTTCGCCCCGACCGCTGGAGGATCGCCCTCGCCTCGGCGGTCTTCACCATCAAGCACAGCCCGCTCTGGCTGCTGCCGCTCACCACCGCCGCCATCGTCGACACCGTCGTCGACCACCGCCCGATCAGCAACCTCTGGTCCAGCGCGGGTCTGGTGCTGGCGATCCTGCTCGTCAACTTCCCCCTGCATCTGCTGTGGGTGCGCCTGATGTTCGGCAGCGTGCGGCGGATGGGCACCACCCTGCGCTCCGCGCTCTGCACCCGGATGCAGCAACTGTCCATCGGCTACCACAACCGGGTCAGCGCCGGCGTCCTCCAGGCGAAGGTCGTGCGCGATGTCGAGACCATCGAGCAGATGGTGCAGCAGACCTCCGAATCCGGCCTGGGCGCGACCACCGTGCTGATCGGCGGCCTGGTCATCATCGGCCTACGGGCCCCCGAGTTCCTGCCGATCTTCCTGATCGTGGTGCCGTGCGCCGCCCTGCTGGTGATGCGGATGCGGCTGCGCCTGCGCACCCGAAACGAACACTTCCGGCGCGATGTCGAGCAACTCTCCTCCCGCGTCTCCGAGATGACCCGGCTGATCCCCGTCACCCGGGCGCACGGCCTGGAGGACAACGCGCTGCGGCGGATGAACGGCACCCTCCGCCGGGTGCTGGATTCCGCGATGCGCCTCGACCTGCTCAACGGCCGGGTCGCATCCGCCTCCTGGGTGCTCCTCAACACCCTCGGCCTGACCTTCCTCACCGGCGCCGCGCTGGTCGCCTACTACGAGGTGTGGGATGTCAGCGCCGGTGACGTCGTGATGCTCAGCGCGTTCCTCACCACGCTCACCAACTCGACCACCACGCTGCTCGCCCTGATCCCGGTGATCACCAAGGGACTTGAGTCGGTGCGCTCCGTGGGCGAGGTGCTCCAGGAGCCCGAGCTGGAGGCGAACGAGGGCAAGGCCGAGGTCTCCGACGTGCGGGGCGCGTTCACCTTCGACGCGGTCTCCTTCGGCTACGAGGGGGTCGGCCACGACGAGGAGGACGAGCGGCCGGCCGTGCGCCGGATGAGCCTGACCGTCTCCCCCGGCGAGACGATCGCCCTGGTCGGCGCGTCGGGCGCGGGCAAGTCGACCGTCCTCAACCTGCTGATCGGCTTCGTCCGGCCGACCCGGGGACGACTGCTGCTCGACGGCGTCGACATGGGCGGCCTCGACCTGCGGACCTACCGTCGGTTCGTCTCCGTCGTCCCCCAGGAGTCGATCCTCTTCGAGGGCACCGTCCGGGAGAACGTCGCCTACGGCATGGACGACCCGGACGAGACGACCGTGCGGGACGCGCTCGCGGCGGCCAACGCCCTGGAGTTCGTCGACCGGTTGCCCGGTGGCCTCGACGCGGTGGTCGGCGAACACGGCGCGCGGCTCTCCGGCGGCCAGCGCCAACGCCTTGCCATCGCACGGGCGTTGATCCGCGACCCCAGGGTGCTGATCCTCGACGAGGCGACCTCGGCCCTGGACACCCGCTCCGAGGCACTCGTCCAGCAGGCCCTCGCCCGCCTGGTACGCGGCCGGACCACGTTCGTGGTGGCCCACCGGCTGTCGACGATCAGAGGAGCCGACCGGATCGTGGTGATGGACCACGGCCAGATCGTGGAGACCGGCACCCACGACGAACTCCTCGCCCACGACGGCGCCTACGCGGCCCTCCAATCCAGCCAACTCAACTGACCAGGCCCGCCCGTCCCCACACGGGGGACGGGCGGGGCCGTCATTCGGGCGCGGGGGCCGGTTCGGACTCCACGATCCACAGGGGACTCCCATCGCCGCAGCGAACCAGCACCCCTTCCGACGGGGACAGACTGGTGCGCACGACCCGTCGCCAGCCGCCGTCAAGCATGGCGACAGGATGGTGGGACGACCGCATGTAACGGTGTGTCCTCACCTGGTGGTGAATGGCGCGCGCGCTGTGTGACCAGTCGACGACTGCGAACTCCGGCTCCATGAACCCCGCGTAGCTGCCCTCGGCGTCATCCTGGGGCCGGCCTGGGTCACCGGCGACGGCCAGATCGAGGGACTCGCCCAGCAATCGGCGAACCACCGGCAGGGCGGACACACAGTAGTTCTGCCAGGTGATGTCGTCCGCGAGCAGGATACCGCCCTGCTGCGCCAGGATATTCCCCGTGTCGAATTCCTCGTCCATCCAGTGCACCGTCACCCCGCCGGTGGCGTCGCCATTGCGAATGGCCCACAGCAGAGGGGCCGGGCCCCGATATCGAGGAAGCATCGCGACATGAATGTTCAGCACGCCGAGGCGGGGAATCTCCAGAACGGAAGGCGGCAACTTCCAGGCGAAGCCAAAGACGACGAGAAGATCGACCCGATGGCTGCGCAGCGACCGCGCCAGACCGTCCATGGTGCCCGGAAGCAGAAGATCCATCCCCTGCGGCAAGGCATCGAGAATCGCCGTGGTCGTCGCTCCGGCGTCGTCGAGATTCGGGCCGCCGGAGCGCAGGGAACGCCCATAGAGATAGACGACCGGAAGGTGCCCCTTGTCCACACATGCGGCGTGAATGGTGGCGAACTCATCCGGCCCCGAAGAGATCACGCCGATCCGCAACTGCTCAGACATATTCTCCTTCTCCACCAACACAGAGGAGACCATCCGCCTCGGGCGTCATGTCAGACGAGCCGGAATTCCTGGTGCGGAACTCCCAACCGCCAGACGGATTCGAACGCTTCGGCACAGTGCTTGGCCACCACGGGGTCCGTGGTCAGCTCGTTGCCGACCCATCCTCCATCTCCGGTGAAGTGGTTGAACAGCACTGTCGTGCCGTCGAAGATCCAACAGTCGTTGCCAGGCAGCACCAGACCCGACGCACGGGTCCGTGGCAGCCACCGAACATCCTCGCCCGCGTCGATGTTCTGCGGCGTCCCCTCATGCTCGAACCTGATGTATTCGGAAACCGGTTCGGACACCACGCGCGCCCTCCGCAGCCGCACACCACGCGCCGCGGTGGACCGCATCAAGGCAAGCCAGCCCGCCTTGCTTTCCGCGTCCTCCTCCGGACCCCACTGGCCGGCCCGCCACTTCGCGATATCGGCCAGCTCCTCTTGAACGGCGTAGTTGTCCCGCATCTCCAAATGGCTGGCCGACTCACGGCAGGACTCGAACAGCCGGGCCCAACCCACCGCGTCAAGGTTGAACATTCGCTCCATCCTTCGGTAAATAGTCGAATAACGACCGGGGCACACGTACTACGGTCTCGCCGGCCGGAATGTTCATCTGCTCAAGATCCGACGAATCCTCCACCACATACCCCTGCACAATGAAGTCCCCGCTCACCTCGTCCCGGTACAACCTTGGCGAGCCCCCCTGCCCAGTGGCACCACCAACGAATTCGATCTTCATGACTACCCCCTCGGCTTCGACAGCGGCTACCGTACCCCTCATGCAAATGGCACGTCCACCAGCGCCAGACAGCCTTGCACCACGTGCTCCATTCGCCACCCTGAACAAGGCAGAAAGGGACATTGCCTAAGACTATGAAACGATGCTAGCTCCCGTCCGCACCGGCCTTTCGGACCGGCCAATTCCGCTTCCGATCGCGACGGGGCACCGCACTTGGTTGTCAACTCCTGCCACCACTCGGGGGAACACATGTCCGAGAACACATCGCCCGCGGGCGACCGTCCCGCGCTCCCACGCTCTCAGGGGAGCCACTCCGAGATTTCGAACGCCTCGGGCAATATGGTCCAGGCCGGGCAGGTCAGCGGCGGTGTGCACTTTCATGCCACCTCGCCCGCCGAGGTTCCTCGTCCCGCCCAACTCCCGAGGGACGCCCGTGGCTTCGTCAATCGCGAGCGAGAGTTGGCCGTCCTGGACGCCGCGTTGACCGGTGATCCGGCCGCCGACAGCATCGAAGCGGCGACTCCGTTGCGGGTGCTGGCGATCGTGGGCACGGCGGGGGTGGGGAAGACATCCCTGGCCGTGCGCTGGGCCCACCATGCCCAAGAGAGGTTTCCGGACGGACAGTTATACGTCAATCTTCGGGGCTATGACCCGGGCCCGCCGATCACGGCCAACGATGTCCTCGGGCGCTTTCTGCGAGCCCTCGGCATTCCCCTGGAACGGGTCCCCACTACGGAGGAGTCGCGTTCGGACCTTTTTCGAACCCTGATCGCCGGCCGGCGGATGCTGCTCCTGCTGGACAACGCGGCTACCGTAGGCCAAATTCGCCCGCTGCTCCCCGGCGCACCTCAGTGCCTGGTAATGATTACTAGCCGCACCCGAATGTCGAGTCTGGTGGCACGTGAAGGAGCACATCGCGTGAGTGTCGAGACGCTGTCGTCAGCCGAGGCCGTCCAGCTACTGCGTGCGGTCCTCGCCGGATACCGCAGTGGCGACGATGAGGCGGAGTTGGCCGAGTTGGCGCGGTTGTGTGCGCGGTTGCCGCTCGCCCTGCGCATCGTGGCCGAGCGAGCGGCTGCCCGTCCCCGGATGCCGTTGCGGGATCTGATCAGGGATCTTCGTGACGAGAGCGGCCTCTGGGACGCACTGACGGTGGACGATGGGCAGAGCGCGGAGGAGGCCGACGCGGTCCGCACCGTGTTCGGCTGGTCGTATCGGGCACTCAACCCCGCGTCCGCACACCTCTTCCGGCTGTTGGGGCTGCATCCCGGCCCCGACTTCGGCGTCGGTGCGGCAGCGGCCCTCGCCGGGCTCCCCCCGTCCCGGGCCCGGCTGCAACTCGACACCCTGGCGGGCGCACATCTGCTGGACGAGTGCGGCCACGACCGCTACCAGTTCCACGATCTGTTGCGCGCCTACGCCCTGGACCAGGCGCGAACGGAGCTCGTCCCGGCGGAGTTGGCCGCGGCTCGGCGCCGTGTTCTCGGCTGGTACGCCCACACCGCCGAGGCGGCGGCCCGCGCGGGGGCCGGCGCCTACACCCTCCCCGTGGCCCTGGAGCCCCTGCCCGAAGGAGTCGTCATCCAGGAGTTCGACGGCCCGAGGGCCGCCATCGCCTGGTACGAGACCGAACGGGAGAACCTGATCGCGGCGATCCGGATCGCGCACGGCAGCGGGCAGTTCGCCATCGCCTGGCAGCTCCCCGCCGTCCTCACCATGGTCATCGCCGACCGAGAACCCGCCGGCACCTGGCTCGCCGCCCAGGAGACGGCCCTCGACGCCGCCCGCCAGGCCGGCGACCGCTATGGGGAGGCGATCACCCTCGACAACCTCGGGATCGCCCACCGGCATCTCTTCCAGCTCGCGGACGCGGCGGACCGTTTCCAGGCCGCCCTGGACGCGTTCCGTGCGTTGAACCACCCCGTGGGAGAGACCCGCGCGGCCAACGGCCTCGGCGTGACCCACATGTTGGGACACCGCGTCGATCAGGCCAGGGCCTGCTTCGAACGAGCGTTGACACTGGCCCGCGACACCGGCCACCAGACCTATATCGGCGCCTTCACCCGCAATGTCGGCTGGGCCCTGCTGGAAGGCGGCGATCTCGAACGCGCCGAGACGACGCTGGCCGAGGCCGCCGATCTTCTGAGTCAGGCCGGGGAGCCACTGGAGTTGGCGGAGGCGCTGACCCTGCTGGCCGCCGTCCACCGCGGATCGGCTCGGCTCGCCAGGGCGAACGAGGCGGCCGAGCGGGCGCTGGCTCTCGCCAGTGAGTCCGACGGCACGCTGTTCGAGGCGTTGGCGCTCCTGGAGTTGGGCCGGATCGCGTTGGCCGGCGGCGAAGCGACCGACGCGCTCAGTCACCTCCACCAAGCGGCGACGCTCTTCCAACGTGTCGGCCGAGCCGATCTCCAGGCCGCCGCCTGGGACGCGACCGGGGAGGCGCTGCTCCGCATCGACCGCGCGGCGGAGGCGGCGGGCTTCCACCAAGCGGCCACCGCCGCGCGGCGCCGGCTGCCAGCCGCGGAGAACTAGCTGTTGCGGGGGTCCGTGGTCGCCGGCGATCGGCCGATGCTCGTCGGCGACCACGGCTCAGTTCTCCTGAAAGGCTCGGGACAGCTCCTCGTCGATGTCACGGAAGCCGTTCAGCACCTCGTCGAGGCAGGTCGCCGCCGCGTCGGAGAACTCGGCCAGTTTCCCGATGCCGTACTCCCACTCGTCGCCGAAGTCGTCCATCCGCTGTTCCAGCCGCTCCACGCCCATATCGGAGCCGTTGACATGGGCCATCGACCGGCAGGGGCCCTCCAAGAGGTTGGCGATATTGCGAATGTTGTCGCGATTGGCGCCGAGCAGTTCGTAGTCGAGATAGAGATCGCTGTCACTCATGCGGACTCCTGGAAGTCGGCCGTGCTCACGGGGACGCCGACACGGGCGCGGCGGAAGGACTGGGCTGGGTGGTGAAGGTGAGGCCGCGCAACAACCGCACCAGGACGGGCATGTACCGCTCCCAGTGCTTGACGGCCGGCGTGGCGAAGCTGACCGTCAGCATGTGCCGCTCCCGCGGGGATGGCCCGTCGGGCACCGGCACATACGCCTGCAACTCGGCGAACCGCACATCGGAAGGCTCCAGTTGGGCCACCCGATACACCCGAAGCCCGGTCACCACCGTGGCCGGCTGACCACACGGCAACGGATAGACGTTGCCGCTCCACAGCGGCCCCCGGGAAGCCACCAACGACTGAAGGGTGCCCTCGGCGGCGATCCGCGCGCTGTCCCCATACGGGAACTCCGTGGCCGTGACCGTCAGCGTCGCCAACGACGGCTCGCCCCCCAACGTCCCCACCACCGCGCCCGAGTACAGGGCTCCGACGCGCGCCAGCGCCTGCGAACCTCCGTACACCTCCCGCAGCACGCGCCGCTCCGCCTCCGGGTCCCCGGCCGCCACCTCCCGGGCATGGGCGGACGCATGCGCGTAGCTCTCCTCCGGACTCATCCCGATCGGCAACTGCCGAAAACGCTCCGGCACATCGAACGCGACATACATCAGCCGCCTCCCCCTCCGTCGTCATAACTCCAGAACACCCGCTGCCGATCGAATGCCTCCAGTGTTTGCCGGTACTCCACTTCCTTCCGCGCCCGATGGCCCGGTCCCCAGATCATCGTCGCGCCGGCCCCCAGAGCCGCCAGTAGGCAGAGCACGGCGTACTCCACAGCGTCTGTGGAGAGAAACCAGATGCCGGCCAGCGCGGCCACGGCGGTGAATGCGGCGAGCCTCCGCAAATACCTCTGCACGGGCCATTTCTTATACGTGAAAAGCCCGAGCCGCGCTTCTCCCGCCGCAATCGGCGAGACCTGATCCGTCGGGCGCGGAGCGGCTGTCGCCCACCAAGCACCGTTGATGTCGTAGTGATAACGCGCCCAAGCAGCCCGCCGCCGCGCCAACTCCCCATCGTCACGGACAAAGGTGAAACTGGCGACCCCGGTCGTTCTGAACCGGCAGGAGGTCATCACGTACCCGAACTCATGGGCAATCGCCAGCACCGGACGTACCCGGGTCTGCGTCACCACCTTCACCTCGGAAGACCCATCGAAGTGCGCGATGATCTGTTGGTCCTTCACATCGGGCTCCCATTCGGTTCGGCCGTTTCGGCAGAGCCAGTCACGTCCTCCCTACCCGCGATTCCCGCCCGCTCCCCCGCGCCGACCGCCCCGCCGGGACGCCAGGCGTTCTCGAAGCCGATCAGCAGCGCCCCGCCCGTCACCTCCGAGTTCGGCCACAGACTGGGATCCTGGAGCAGGAGATCGCTGATGCTCGTAGAACTTCCGAACATTCCGTTGAGACTGTCCACGAGGGCGATGTTCCCCAGGCCCTTGGTGATGGGGCTCTCCTTGATGGCGCTGGCCGTGCGGCCGATCGTGCCACCCACCCGCGAGAAGACACCGACCACCGGAATGGCACCCAGCGCGTCCTGCCCAATGGTCCGCCATGACACATCAGCGCCGGCGAGCCTGGCCACCCCGTGACAGATCAACGCGCCCGCCGCGAACCCGACGGACAGTTCGCCCAGACCGGATCCGATCAACCCTGTCGACCCTCCCGTAAACGGCGCGATGCCGTAGGCGACCAGCGCCGCCGCTCCCGCGACCGTGCTCACCACCGCCAGGACATCACCAATGACCGCGATGTGTCGCGCGTTCTCGACGATCCAGTCGCGTAGCCCGCTGGCGATCTCGCCGATCGACTCGACGATGTCATTGGCGGCGTCCACCAGCATGCCGCCCAGCCGGGAGAAGAAGCCAGGCTCGTTCGGAGCCATCGCCATCGCACGAGCGATGCGGTCGGCGATGTCGTCCCCGTACTCGATAAAGCTCTCACGCAGCCGCTCGGCACGCTCGCGTAACGCGGCCAGCTGGTCCTGTAACCGCTGGCGCTCCTGGAGCAGTCGCATCCGCTCCTGCGCTGCGCGCTCCGCCTCCGCCTCGTCGGCCTCGTCGCCCTGGTCGTCCTCGCGGCCGAGAAGTTCGTTCCAACTGGGCGCGGGCGGCAGCGTGTCCAAGGACGTCTGGATCGCCTGCGCCTGCTCCTCCAGGGCGAGCGCCGCACGCTGCTCCCCCGGCACAAACCCGGCCCACTCCTCCAGGGCCTGGGCAGCCGTCAGGAACGACTCGTGCACCTGCTCGACCTTGGGTTTGAAGTCGTCGTCGAACCGCTCCCGAAACGCCTCGGCCGACCGACCACGCCACTGTCCCTGCCCGGTCCCGCGCAGCAGCGCGACGATATCGCCCAGCGCGGTGGTGGTGCTTCTGACCTCGTCGGCCACCTGGTCGATGGCCCCCGGTCTCCCCGGGCAAGGCACAAACCCCAACCCCGGGTACTGCCCGGCCTGTTCCGCGTCCGGCTCCACCGGCACCGACGGAAAGAGGTTCATCCGGCACCCCCCTGGCCCCGGTTCTCGAACAGCACGACATCCGTCATCCGGCCCCCCTCGTGACTTCATCGGCGGCAGCCCGAAACCCGACTCCCGCGCCCCAACGGTGCGCGCGGGCGGCCCGGAAGAGCCATCACGCATGGTGACGCGTACGCACCAGAGAGACAGCGACCAGTATTACCAACACATCGATCGACTCTGCCACTGGGTATGCACTCGATGACAGTCCGCTGACCTCTTCGAAGGAAGCTCCGTGTTCTCGCCGGCGGGGACGAGGAGCTCAGCGGCACTGTCCACGCTCGTCATGAGACATACGTCCCGCTGGCCCGGCGGGTCTGGCCATCGGTACCGCCGCTCGGACCCGTGCCCAGGGGGCGCACCCCCCGAGGCGGCCATGCCCTCCCCCCAGCCTTCGAGCCCGTTCGTGGCGTTTCCCGACCCTGTCGAAACGGCACACCGGGCATCGGACAATGGGGCGATTAATTGTTCAACCACCTCTTGTCTGGTGGGTCTTGTCGGGGCCACACTCGCTTATAGGTCTTCTGGTCGGCGGAGTTGACCGGGGGATTCGTGATGGAATCTCGTGCACCCCTCAGGAGGTATGTATGAAGCTCATCCGTCGCGTGACCGGATTATCTCTCGGGCTGGTTGCCGCATTGTCGCTGACGCTGGTCGGCGCGACGCCGGCGGCTGCGGCGACGTGGACGCTGGAGCACACTCCCGGCCATCCGCAGCGCGTCTGCGTCGCTCCGGAACGGGGCTGGCCCAACACCTATTTCCTCGCCCCGGTGAGCGGGACCTGGGACACCGTCATCACGACCGGGCTCTCGGACCTGCCGCCCGGCTCGTACAGCAACGGCGGCGCGATCAACCCCGGGGAGGGGAGGGACGGGAGCTATATCGGTCTGGTCCATGTGTCGATAGCGCCGGCCCCGGCCGGCGACTATACCGCCACGCTCTGGGCCGACGACGGCACGGAAACCCAGACGGTCCCGGTGATGATCTCCTTCCAGGAGGAATGCTACTGATCCCGGAATAGCCCGCAGCACGGGGGGAATTCTGGAAATCTCGCACGGGAGAAACGGTGCGGAAGAAAAAGTGCGCACCAAGCCGTGAATGCCGAGCGCGATCTTCCGAATCGGCGCCCGGGACCCCGGTGGCACCTGGGGAGTGCCACCGGGGCCCCGTTGGGGGTGCTGCCGTCGGCTGTGGCAGGACGTGGGGGATCAGAGGGCGCCGAAGCCTCTGAGGATGCCGTCGTAGGCGGGCTTGGGCTGGTAGTTGTCGTCCCAGGGCAGGGCCGCGCCCTCGCCGGGGAACGTGCCGGGGACCCAGGAGTCGGCGTCGCTGAAGCCCCAGATGGTCACGCCGGTGCAGCCGGAGACCGCGACGCAGGCGCCGACGACGGCCTCGTACTGGTCGGCCTGCCGCGCCAGCTTGTCCGAGTCGGACGGGGTGTTCATCCGGATGTCCAGCTCGGTGATGACCAGTTCGAGGCCGAGGTCCGAGAACCGCTGGAGGTTCGACTGGATGTTGTCGGGATAGTTGTTGTCGAGGATCAGATGGGACTGGAAGCCCACGCAGTCGATGGGCACGCCCTGCTGGAGCAGGTCGGAGACGAGTGCGTACATGGCGTCGCTCTTGGCGTTGCCGTGCTCGGTGTTGTAGTCGTTGATGCAGAGCTTGGCCGAGGGGTCGGCCGCGTCCGCGTAGCGGAACGCGTCGGCGATGAAGTCCACGCCGAGGGTGTTGTAGAAGACGGACGGCCGGAACGAACCGTCCTCGTTGAACACCTCGTTGACGACGTCCCAGTAGGCGATGTCGCCGGCGTAGCGGCCGGCCACGCCGTTGATGTGTTCCTGGACCACCTGGTCCAGTTCCGCCGCGCTGAAGTTGCCGTTCTGTACCCAGCTGGGCAGTTGGCTGTGCCACACCAGGGTGTGGCCCCACACCTGCTGGTCGTTGGCGGCGGCGAAGTCGACCAGTCGGTCCGGGCCGTCGAAGTTGAACTGGCCCCGGTTGGGCTGGATCGACTCCCACTTCATGACGTTCTCAGCGGTGACGCTGGAGAACTCGGTCGAGGCGATGGCGTTGTAGGTGCCGTCGTTCAACCGGTGGTCGGCGATGGCGGTGCCGACGAACATGTCCTGGGCCGACGCCGCCTCGCGCAGCGTCTCCGCCGCTGGTGAGGGTTGCTGTGCGTGGGATTCCTGGGCCGGTGTCTCCTGGGCCTGGGCGCTGACGAGCGCCACGCCGGAGAGCAAGGCTCCCGCCGTGACGGCGACCGCGGCTCCGCGTACCAGGGGGAACATAGCGGTACCCCTTTCGTTGTCATGCCCCCGCAGGCTGACGGATCCGTTCTATGGGGCACTTGGGAGACCGTCAACCCTTCCGGAATAATGTTGAAAAACTTCCGGAGACTGAGAACCAACGAAGAGGTACCCCATGGCAGCCGAGCGCAAGGTCACGATCACAGCCATCGCAAGGGAGGCCGGGGTGTCCGTACCCACGGTATCCCGAGTGGTCAACGGGCGCTCCGACGTGGCGCCGGAAACCCGCGCCAAGGTCGAGGAGTTGCTGCGGCAGTACGGCTACCGGCGGCGCACCCACGCGCCGGGCGACCGGGCGGCGCTGGTCGACCTCGTCTTCAACGACCTGGACAGCCCGTGGGCCGTGGAGATCATCCGCGGCGTGGAGGAGGTCGCCCACGCGGCCGGGGTCGGCACGGTGGTTTCGGCCATTCATGACCGGGCCGGCGCGGCGCGGCAGTGGATGACCAACCTGCGGGCCCGGGCCTCGGACGGCGTGATCATGGTGACCTCGGTGCTGGAGCCGCTGCTGCACAAGGAGCTGCACCGGCTCGGGGTGCCCATCGTGGTGGTCGACCCGGCGGGCGCGCCGCCGTTGGACGCGCCGACGGTGGGCGCGACCAACTGGGCCGGCGGCCTGGCGGCGACCGAGCATCTGCTGTCGCTCGGGCACCGGCGGATCGGTTTCATCGCCGGGCCGCCGAGGCTGCTGTGCAGCCGGGCGCGGCTGGACGGCTACCGGGCGGCGCTTGAGGGCGCCGGGGTGCCGGTGGACGAGGCGTTGACGGTGCCGGGCGACTTCTACCACGAGGCCGGGTTCACGGGGTGCGAGCGGCTGATGGAGCTGGCGGACCCGCCGACGGCGCTGTTCGCCGCGAGCGACCAGATGGCGATGGGCGCGATGGAGGCGCTGCGTCGCCGTGGGCTGCGGGTGCCGCAGGAGGTGAGCGTGGTGGGTTTCGACGATCTTCCGGAAATGCGGTGGTCCGCTCCGCCGTTGACGACGGTCCGCCAGCCGCTGGCCGAGATGGGCAAGGTGGCGGCGCGGACGGTGCTGCGGCAGGCCAGGGGCGAGGAGATCGACACGCCAAGGCTGGAACTGGCGACGGAGTTGGTGGTCAGGGCCTCGACGGCGCCGCCGCCCGCCCGTTGACCGGCCCCTGCTCGCCGCTGACCGCCGCCGGTCGGCGAGCGGCTGAAACCTGATCACCGTTTGGCCACGGGGGCCGGACTTTTGTCCACACCGTTGACGGAGGGCTGACATCGCCGTAACTTGCATCGGCACTCACCCGATAATTATCGGCGATTTTCCGGAAGGTGTGCGATGCGAAGCCCCAACCTGAGACCACGACTTCGTGTCCTGTCGGTGGCCGCCGCCACCGCGGTGACCGCGACGACGCTCGCGGCCTGCGGCAGCGACGGCCCCAGCGGGGGTTCGGAGAGCCTGCAGGTCTGGACCTACCAGGACGGTTCGAGCACGATCCAGGAGGACTTCGTCGAACAGTTCAACGAGACCTCGGACGTCCAGATCTCGTTGACGCAGATACCCGGCGAGAACTACCAGGACCGCATGCGGACCGCGATGGGCAGCTCCAACGCGCCCGACATCTTCTTCAACTGGGGCGGGGGCAGCATCGCCGACTTCGTCGACCAGGACATGCTGATCGACCTCACCGACCACCTCGCGGACGACCCCGAGTTCGGCGACGCGTTCATCCCGTCGATCCTCGACGCGGGGGCGCTGGACGGCCGGTACTACGGCGTGCCGATGCGCGGCGTGCAGCCGGTGATCCTGTTCTACAACCAGACGCTCTTCGACGAGGCCGGCGTCCAGCCGCCCGGCACGCTCGACGACCTGTTCGACCTGGTCGAGACCTTCCAGGAGCGGGACGTCACCCCCGCGGTGCTCGCCGGCGCCGACCCATGGACCGAACTGATGTGGCTGGAGTACCTGCTGGACCGCCGGGGCGGCGCCGACATCTTCGACCGCATCCGCAACGGCGAGTCCGAGGCGTGGGGCGAGCCGGCCGTGCTCCAGGCCGCCCAGGACGCCATCGACCTGGTGGACGCAGGGGCGTTCGGCAACAACTTCCGCTCGGTCAGCTACACCACCGACGGCGCCTCGACGTTCTTCGCCCAGGGCGAGGCCGCGATGCACCTGATGGGCAGTTGGGAGTTCGCCAACCAGCTCTCCAACCAGGAGGAGTTCGCCGAGAACGACCTGGCCTGGGCGACCTTCCCCGAGATCGACGGCGGCACGGGCGACCCGGCCGCGCTGGTCGGCAACCCCACCAACTACTGGTCCGTCAACGCGCAGGTCGAGGACGAGAAGCTGGACGCCGCCCTGGAGTTCCTCAAGCTGCACGCCACCCAGGAGTACGCCAGCGCGCTGACGGCCAACGGGGACATCCCCACCACGGCCGACGCCGCCGACCTGCTGGACCAGGCGCCGACGCCCGACTACGCGCGGTTCCAGTACGAGATGGTGCAGAACGCCCCCAGCTTCACGCTCTCCTGGGACCAGGCGCTGCCCGCCAGCCAGGCCACGCCCATGATCAACCACATCGAGGAGCTGTTCAGCGGCCAGCTGAGTGCCCAGCAGTTCGTCGACGCGATGTTGGACCTGTAGGGGTAACGCCACGTGAAGCGCGAGACGATCCACACTCCGCGCGCCGGGCGCCCAGGCATCGCCTGGGCGCTCCCGGCCGTGCTCTTCTTCGTGTTCTTCGCCGCGGCCCCGATGGGGATCGTCGGCTACCTATCCTTCACCGACTGGGACGGGCTCAGCGACCCCAGCTGGACCGGCATGGACAACTGGTCCAAGCTGTGGAACGACGACCGGATGCGCAACGCCATCTGGCTGAGCCTGCTGCTCACGGCGCTCACCTGGCTGACGCAGACCCCCATCGTGCTGCTGCTCGGCGTCTGGGCGGCCGGCCGGCAACGGAACCGCGCCGTGCTGTCGGCGATCTTCTTCCTGCCGCTGCTGGCCTCCTCGGTGGCGCTCGCGCTGCTCTGGCGCACCATCTTCGACCCCAACCTGGGCCTGGCCCCCGACGTCGCCAACTGGTTCAACCTGGACAGCTCCGACCTGTTGGGCTCGCCCACCGGCGCGTTCGTGGCCATCCTCTTCGTCACCGGCTGGCAGTTCGTACCGTTCCACACCCTGATCTACCAGGGCGGGGCGCGGAACATCCCGCAGTCCCTGTATGACGCGGCGGCCATCGACGGCGCCGGCACCGTCCGCCAGTTCTTCCATGTGACGCTGCCGCAGCTGCGGAACACCATCGTCACCTCCACCGTGCTGATGGTGGTGGGCGCGCTCACCTACTTCGACACGGTGCTCATCCTGACCAGGGGCGGTCCCGGCGACTCCACGTCGATCGTGCCCTATCTGATGTACGAGACCGGCTTCCGCGCCTTCGACCTGGGCTATGCCAGCGCGGTCGCCGCCGCCCTGGTGATCACGGCCACCGGAATCTCGCTCCTGCTGGTGCGGCTGACCGGGTTCAACAGGATGCGCAGCACCCGGGAGGGAATGTGACCCACCTCGACCTCCGCGAGACCCCCCGCGCGCAGCGCCAGGAAGGGCCAAGGACACCCCCGCCCCGCCGCCGCAACCCCAGGTGGCGCAAGGCCAACTACCCGGCGGGCCTGGGCGCGTTCGTCTGGCTGCTCATCGTGGTGGTGCCGCTGTACATCCTGGTGGCGTCCACCCTCCAGACCCGTCAGGAGTATCTCGACAACGGGCCGCTCTCGCTGCCCACCAGCATCTCCTTCGACAGCTACCGGCAGGTGTTGGAGGGCGACTTCCCGCGCTATCTGCTCAACACCGTGATCGTCACCGCCTCCTGCGCGCTGATCGTCATCGCGCTCGCGGTGACCGTCAGCTACAGCATCGTGCGGACCAGGTCCCGGATGTCGCAGCGGGTGTTCCAGCTGTTCCTGCTCGGGCTCGCCATCCCGTCCCAGGCGGTGATCATCCCGATCTATCTGATCATCACCGAACTCCAGCTCTATGACACGCTGTTGGCGGTCATCCTGCCCACCGCCGCGTTCTCCCTGCCGGTGAGCGTGCTGATCCTGGTGGGCACGATGCGCGACATCTCCGAGGAACTCTACGAGTCGATGGCGCTCGACGGGGCGACCCCGGTGCGGATGCTGTTCCAGCTGGTCATCCCCATGTCACGGGCGGGCATCTCGACGGCCGGGGTGTTCTCCGCGCTCGGTGCCTGGAACGGCTTCCTCTTCCCGCTGATCCTCACCCAGTCGCGGGAGAACCGCGTGCTCACCCTGGGCCTTTACGACTTCGTCGGCGAGTTCCGGGTGGACATCCCGGCGCTGCTCGCCGCCGTGGTCCTGTCCATCGTGCCGATCTTCACCGCCTACCTCTTCGCCCGGCGCCAGCTGATCAACGGGCTGATGGGGGTGGGCGGCAAATGAGGCCCGATTCCGGGGCGCGCCCTCCCGTGGCCGCCGAGACAAGGAGTGCCATGCACCACCCCTGGCAGGACACCGCCCTCCCCGCCCGCGCGCGGGCCGAGGCGCTGCTGTCCCAGTTGACCCTGGAAGAGAAACTCGCCCAACTGGGCAGCATCTGGCCAGGGTCGGACGTGGGCGCCGACGACGACGCGGATGTGGCCCCGTTGCAGAGCCAGATCAACACCGGGACGCCCGACCTCGCCACCCTGCTGCCGGCCGGCCTCGGGCAGCTGACCCGCCCGTTCGGCACGCTGCCCGTCGACCCCACGGAGAAGGCGAAGCTGCTCGCCGAGGACCAGCGCCGGATCGTGGCCGCCGGACGGTTCGGCGTGCCGGCGCTGGCGCACGAGGAGTGCCTGACCGGCTTCACCGCCTGGCAGGCCACCATCTTCCCCACCCCGCTCGCCTGGGGCGCCACCTTCCACCCCGAACTCGTCGAGCGGGCCGCCAGGTTGATCGGCGAGTCGATGCGGTCGGTCGGCATCCACCAGGGCCTCTCCCCCGTGCTCGACGTCACCAGGGACCCGCGCTGGGGACGCACCGAGGAGACCATCGGCGAGGACCCCTACCTCGTCGCCACCATCGCCACCGGCTATGTGCGCGGTCTTGAGACCTCGGGCCTGGTCGCCACGCTCAAGCACTTCGTCGGCTACTCCGCCTCCCAGGCGGCGCGCAACCACGCGCCCGTCTCGCTCGGCCCGCGCGAGCTGGCCGATGTGCTGCTGCCGCCGTTCGAGATGGCGCTGCGGGACGGCGGCGCCCGCTCCGTGATGGCCGCCTACAACGACGTGGACGGCGTCCCCGCCACCTCGGACGGCGCGCTGCTGACGGAACTGCTGCGCGACGACTGGGGATTCGACGGCACGGTCGTCTCCGACTACTTCGGCGTGTCCTTCCTTGAGGTGAACCACGGCGTGGCCGGCTCCCCCGCCGAGGCCGCGGGGGCCGCGCTGGCCGCCGGCGTCGACGTGGAGTTGCCGGCACAGCGCTGCTACGGCCCGCCGCTGCTCGCCGCCGTCCGGAGCGGCGAGGTCGCCGAGGAGCTGGTGGACCGCTCGGTGCTGCGCGTCCTCACCCAGAAGGCCGAACTCGGCCTGCTCGACGCCGACTACAGCCCCGAGCCGACGGCGCTCGCGGCCGGCGAACGGGTCGACCTCGACCCGCCGGCGATGCGGGCCGTGGCCCGGCAGCTCGCCGAGGAGTCCGTGGTGCTGCTGGCCAACCGGGACGGCGCGCTGCCGCTCGCGGCGACCGCCAGGATCGCGGTGGCCGGGCCGCTCGCCGACGATGTGGCGCCACTGCTGGGCTGCTACACGTTCCCCCGCCATGTCGGGGTGCACCACCCGGAGTTGCCGCTCGGCGTGACCGTGCCCACCCTCTTCGAGGCGCTGGGCGCCGAGCTGCCGGGCGCCACCGTGACCCGCGCCTGGAACGCCGCCGAGGCGGCGGGCGCCGACATCTGCGTCGCCGTGGTCGGCGACCGCTCCGGGCTCTTCGGCCGGGGCACGTCGGGCGAGGGCTGCGACGCCGCCGACCTCGAACTCCCCGACGGGCAGGGCGCCTTGCTGGACGAGCTGCTGGACACCGGCGTGCCCGTCGTGCTGGTGGCGCTGACCGGCCGGCCCTACGCGCTGGGCCGCTGGGCCGACCGGCTCGCCGGCTCGCTCCAGGCGTTCTTCCCCGGCCAGGAGGGCGCCCACGCCGTCGCCGGCGTGCTCTCCGGGCGGACCAACCCGGCCGGTCGGCTGCCCGTCGGCATCCCCCGGGGCACCGGCGGCCAGCCCTGGACGTATCTGGCGCCGCCGCTCGGCCACGCCGGCGAGGCCAGCAACATCGACCCGACCCCGCTCCACCCGTTCGGCCACGGCCTCGGCTACACCGAGTTCGCCTGGACCGAACCGGCCATCGCCACCGACCGCCTCGACACCGCCGGCACCACCACCGTCTCGCTGACCGTCACCAACACGGGCGAACGTGCCGGCACCGAGGTGGTCCAGCTCTATCTGCACGATCCGGTGGCCCGGGTCACCCGGCCCGTCAACCAACTGGTCGGCTACGCCAGGGTGCCGCTGGCCGCCGGGGCGTCCGCCCGGGTCGGCTTCGCCTTCCACGCCGACCTCGCCGGCTACACCGTGGCACCCGGGCGGCGCATCGTGGAACCGGGCGCGCTGGAGCTGCGCCTCGGCGCGTCCAGCGGCGATCTGCGGCACGCCCTGCCGCTGACCCTCACCGGCCCCGAACGCCGACTCGGCCACGACCGGCGGATGACCTGCCAGGCGACCCTCACCCCCGACCCGGCGGCAACCGACGCCACGCCGGTCACCTGACCGAGGGTTGACGCGGCTCGCACGCCACCGAGGCGCGGCCTACGCTGGGGCCATGGGCTGGACCGCACGCGACATCCCCGACCTCAAGGGCCGCACCTCGGTGGTCACCGGCGCCAACAGCGGCATCGGCTATGTCACCGCGCGCGAACTGGCCCGGCGCGGCTCCCGGGTGGTGCTCGCCTGCCGCAGCCGGCAGCGCGGCGAGGCCGCGCTCAACCGGCTCTTCGACGAGGTGCCGGAGGCCCGCGCCGAGCTGCGTCTCCTCGACCTGGCCGATCTCGCCTCGGTGCGCGCCTTCGCCGGCGAGTGGGGCGAGGCGCCCCTCCACCTGCTGGTGAACAACGCCGGGCTGATGGCCGTCCCCCTGGCCACCACGGTGGACGGCTTCGAAGCCCAGTTCGGCGTCAACCACCTGGGCCACTTCGCCCTCACGGGCCTGCTCCTGGACGGCCTCCTCAACGCGCCGGGCGCCCGGGTGGTGACCGTCTCCAGCATGCTGCACCTGCTCGGCAACATCGATATCCACAACCTCAACGCCGAACAGGGGTACCGACGTTGGCTCGCCTACGGGCGCTCCAAGACCGCCAACCTGCTGTTCACCCACGAGCTGGCCCGCCGCAGCCGCGACCACGACCTGCTGGCCAGCGCCGTCCACCCCGGCTACGCCGACACCGAACTCCACGCGCGGGCCGGCCGGTTGGAGCGCAACCCGGTCAAGGAGCGCGTCGCCAGGCTCGGCAACAAGCTGCTCGCCTCCCGCCCCGAGGCCGGCGCCATGCCCACGCTCTACGCCGCCACCGCGCCCGAGGTCGCCGCCGACTCCTTCACCGGGCCCGCCCAGCTGCGCGGCCGGGCCGGCCGGGCCCTCCGCGCGCCCTGGACCCTCGACGACGCCGTCGCCATCCGACTGTGGCGCGCCTCCGAGGACCTCACCGGCATCCGCTACGACGCCATCTCCGGCTAGGACCTGCCCCGACGGCCGTGGGAGACACGGGCGTTGGCCGTGCCGGCGCGTTGCGAACGAAAACTCCACCGATCGTTCCAGGACCAGCGAGCGGTCTCCCCGATTGCCTCACCTTCCACACCTCGTACGGCCCGTCACAGCCCGTATCCTTCCTCGGACGACGTAAGGGGGACGGTCGATGGAGACCGTGATGTCCGCACGGCGGGCGCCGACGAGACGCCGGCCGCACGCGGGGCTGGCGCTGTTTCTCGCGCTGGTGGTGGGCGGCGCCTTCGCCGCGCTGTGGGCAGCCGCCGGCGAGTGGGGTTGGTTAGCTGGCGCGCCCCTGCTCGTCGCGGCGCTCGCCGTCCTGGTGTGGCCGCTGGCCAAGGCGCTGCGCGCCGCGCTGCCGCTGGTGGCGGCCGTGCTGGTGCTCGGCTGCTGGCCGATCGGCGCCACCGGCGCCGCCTCCTGGGCGGATCTGACGACGGAACGCAACGGCGAGCTGGTCGAGGCCGTGGTGATGGAGCGACACGAGGCGGACGGCTCGGACAGCTCCGACCGCTACACGCTCGAACGGGCCAACGGGATGGGGCCGGTCAGGGGCGGCGAACTGCGGCCCGAGGCCGCGTCGTTCCAGGTGCTGGACCGCATCACCATCGTGGAGGACCCGGCGGGCGCCGCCGCCCCGACCCTGCCCGAGGATCTGCACACCGCGCGCTGGGCCGGCTTCTGGGGCGCGGGGGTCGCGGTGCTGTGGGCCGTGTTCGTCTCGTCCCCATGGCTCTCCTCGCTCTCCTTGTTCTCGTCCGGGCCGCTCGGGCCGCGCCGGACGGGTCGGGGGCGTCGGGCCGTACGAAGGCACTGATCCGGACGGGACCGACCGGATGGGGCGCGCTGACCTCGATCGACGTGTCCGGGGGTCAGATCCGGCCCCCGGTGAGCCGGGTCAGCGGGCCGCCCCGCCCCCGGGCGCTCTGCCGGCCCAGGGCGAACGCCCCACCCGCGAGACCGGCGACGCCGACGGCGGTGCCCACGGAGATCGCCTTGCGGTGCCTGACGGCGCTCCAGGCGACCGAGGCCGTGGACGCCGCCCGGCTCGCCGTCGAGACGACGGCCTGCTGGCCGCTCTCCCATCCGGCGGCGGCGGCGCGGCCCGCGCGCTTCGTGGCGATGTCGTCCGGGTGCTTGCTGGCTTTGCTCTTCGCAGTCATATCGCTCGGGTTACCGCTCAACGCCGCCTGAAACCAGCCCGGAAGCCGCCGCCCCGGGCCGGCCGACGCCCGTCGGCTGACCGTTGGGGCCGCTTCGCCGGCGCCGACTCAGGGGGTTCAGGGGGTCCGGGTTCAGGGGGTCCGGGTTCAGGAGGCGTCCTCGCCCGGCAGTAGAGTCCGGCCGGCCGGTGTGAGGCTGTGCACCACCTCACTGCCCCGGCGCACCGAGTGCACCAGGCCCGACTCCCGCAGCACCCGGGCGTGTTGGCTCGCCGAGGCCAGCGATATGTCCAGTGTCCTGGCCAGGTCCCCCGTGGTCGCCCCACTCGCCGCGCGACGCAGCACCCGCGCCCTGGTCGCCCCCAGCAGCCGCCCGAGCGCCCCCGAGTCCACCTGTTCCTGCGGCACATGACGCACCGGATACACCAACACGGGCGACAGCCTCTGGTCCACCAGCATCACGGGGCTCCGCCAACAGAAGTAGGAGGGGATCAACAGCAGCCCGCGCCCGTCCAGGCGCACCTCCCGGTGCACCGGGTAGTCCGCCTCCAACACCGGCGGATCCCACCGCAGCACCGGGCGCAGCCCGTCGAGCAGCGCGTGCACCCCGCCGCGCAGCAACTGCCGGGTGCGCGACGCCAGATCGGCGTCCACCGCGGTCTCTATCCGCGCCCAGATCTCCGCCGCCCCCACCGCCTGCCGGTGGTAGCGGTCCAGATCGCCCGTCAGCCGCACGAGGGCCGCCGGATCCCCGTCGGCCAGGGCGCTCGGCCAACCCGACGCCCAGCTCTCCCGCCCCACCAGCGACAGCTCCGCCCTCAGCCGGGCCCGAGGCGTGGCCCGCACCGCGTCCAGGCCGGCCTGCCAACCTGCCGATGACTCAAGGGGATTGAGAAAGTCCGGAAAGTAGCCACGCCGTGGGATCAGCGCCCGCAGGCTGCCCGGCACCGCCTGTCCCGTGAGCAACTGCTGCCGCCGCCAGGGCCCGTACACGTGCTCGGCCTGCCGATCCCGCAGCCGGTGCACGCTGAGCACCGTCTCCCACAGCGGATCGGCGCGGCTCGCCAGCCGCAGCCTGGCCAGGTCCTCGCCGGTGAACAGCACCCTCAGTGCCATGGTCAACCCTCCCGTCGCGACCGGGCCGGGCGACGGCGACCTCCCCAACGCGGCGCGAGAGTACGGCGATCGGCGACTACCCGGCAGTTTCAGCCTACGTCGAAACGAGTGGTTACCCGGGCGGCCGTGAGCCACTCTTGCCGTCCGGCGCCGCTCGGGTCGGGGGGAACACAGTGACCAAGCGCCAGTGACCAGCGCATCGCCACGACGGAGACGAGGGCCCAGGCCCAGACCGTCACGGTACGGTCCCCCGAGCGGCAGCCGGCCCCTTCCTCCCCGCTGACGGCCTACCACCGAACGCCGCGTACCAATCCTTCCCCCAGGGACAGAAGCCGGCCAATCCCGTGCCATACTCAGCCGAAAACGCCGCACACGACGGGCGGTTGTTGTCACGGGGGGCTTGTCATGGGCTTGGTTCTGGCCTTCGTCGGACTGGTGGCGCTGGGGGCGGCCATCGCGGTGGTGCTCCGCAACCGCCGCGCACCAGGGACCGCCACACACAAGGTGCCACGCGACCCGTTCGCGCCCGACGGCGAGACGGGCGGCGACCCACGGACGTTGAAGGCCGGCGACATGGTCGAGTACCTGGGCGAGCGGCTCTTCGTCCGGGGCTCGCTCCGGCTGACCGAGGGCGGCTTCACCTGGTCGGAACACTTCGTCGACCCGATGGACGACGGCCCCGACGCCGCGCCGGGCCACCGGTGGATCTCCGTCGAGGAGGATCCGGACCTTGAGGTGACGCTCTGGACGGAGTACCGGGGCGAGCAGGAACTCCTGCCCAGCCAGAAGACGTTGACCGTCGACGGAGTCACCTACCACCGGTCCGAACACGGCACCGCCACCTACCGCGCCGAGGGCACCACCGGGCTCGGTGACACCGGCCGCGTCGAGTACGCCGACTTCGAGGCCCCCGGCGGACGCGGCCTCGCGTTCGAACGCTTCCTCGGCGCGGCGGGACGGGGGAACTGGGAGGTCTCCCTCGGCGAGCGCGTGCCGCGCGGCACCCTCGTCATCTATCCCGGGGGCGACGCATGACCAGCGGCATACAGCTGGCCGCCCCCTACCGAGACACCAGCGCCGACCAGCTCCGCTTCGCACTCGACCAGCCCAGGCAGCCGGCCCTCGCCGTCAACGACGCCCAACTCGGCGACGTCCACGTTCAGTTGCGCCTGCTGGGCGCCTCCCACCAGGTGCTGGCAGGGCCGGTGCGCGAGACCCTGGCCTGCCTCCCCGCCCAGCCGGGCGACGGCCCGCCGACGGAGGTGCGCCAGCGCCTCGACGGCTGGGACTACGCGTTCCGCTCCACCGTCCGGCACTGCTCGCCCACCGAGCTGACGCGGCGCACCACCGCTCTGCGCGACCGGCTCGACGACCAACCCACCGCGCTCTACGGGCTCTTCCCCGGCTCGCCCGACGCGCTCACCGCGCTGACCGCCCGCAGGGACGGCCGGGTCATCAGCTGGCGCACCTGGCACGTGTACCCGCAGGCCGGCCAGATCGTGGAGACGCGGACCCGACTGGAGGTGCCGTGACCACCCGCACCCAGCGCCTCGGGCGCGCCCGTGCCCTGGCGGCCACGCTGGCCGCCGGCGCCCTGTTGCTGACCGGCTGCTCCGGCGGGGGCGGCTCACCCGACGCGCCCAAGGGCTGGATCGCCGACACCTACGAGCGAAACGGCTCCTCGTCCAACATCTACCGCGACCCGGCCGACGCGCCGAGGCACGTCGCCGACGAGATCGAGGGCCAGACCAAGGCCGAGGATCGCGTCACCTCCGGCATGAGCGTGTATCTGCGCTACGACGACGACATCGTGGCCATCACCGAGCACTCTTCCGGCGGCAGCACCATCGAGGTGGAGGACTACCAGCGCGGCGTCCAACGCTGGCACAGCCATGTGGGTCACCGCTGGTCGTCCTCACAGAGCGACAACTTCCGGGGCGGCGGCCCCGGCTCGGGCAAGTAACCGCCCGCCGGGCGGCTCCGACCAACAGCTTCAGGTCCGACCAACAGCTTCAAGAAAGACAAGGAAGAAGGAAGACCATGGGGGACATTTTCCAGTCCGCCGGTGAGGCGCTCCTCTATGGCCTCGTCGGATTCGCCGTGATGGGCATCGCGTTCCTCGCCCTCGACCTCGTCACGCCCGGCCGGCTGGACAGAGTCGTCTGGAAGGAACGCAACCGGGGCGGCGCGATCGTGCTCGGCAGCCAGATGCTCGGCGTCGGCTGGGTCGTGATGCGCGCCGTCGGCGCCAGCGAGTCCGAGGACGGCCTCGGCTACGGCCTGCTCAGCACCGGCGTCTACGGCCTGGCCGGGGTGGTGCTGATGATCCTGGTCTTCGTCCTGATCGGCGTGCTGGCCCCTGGCCCCATGGGCGCGGTCGCCTTCGAGGACCGCGACGGCCAGCCGCACCCGGCCGCCTGGGTGCACGGCGCCACCTACCTCGGCACGGCGTTGATGGTCGGCGCGGCCCTGTCGTGATCCCGCGCCCCCGGCTGGCGCGGTTCCTCCTGCTGACGACGGTCTTCCTCTGCGCGGCCTGCGGGCTGGTCTACGAGTTGGCCCTGGTCGCCCTGGGCGGCTACCTGATCGGCAACACGGTCTTCCAGACCTCGCTGGTGCTCTCCGTCATGGTGTTCGCCATGGGCGTCGGCTCGCTGCTGGCCAAACCCCTGCGGACCCGAGCCGTCGGCGCGTTCGCCCTGGTCGAGGGCCTGTTGGCACTCGTCGGCGGCTTCTCGGTGCTGCTGCTCTACGTCCTGTTCGCCTGGGTCGGCATCTACACCGAGGCGATGGTCGTGATCGCCTTCGTCGTCGGCCTGCTGATCGGCGCCGAGATCCCGTTGCTGATGACGATGTTGCAGCGGATCAGACGCCAGGAGGCGGGAGGCGCCGTAGCGGACATGTTCGCCGTCGACTACCTCGGCGCCCTCGTCGGCGGGCTCTGCTTCCCGCTCCTGCTGCTCCCCACCTTCGGCCAGCTGCGCGGCGCGCTGGTGGTCGGCGCGATCAACGCCATCGCCGGCATGGCCGTGGTGCTGTGGATCTTCCGCCACCAGACCCGCCGCGTGGTGCGCGGCGCGCTGCTCGGCACCATGGCCCTGATCCTCGCCCTGCTCGGCGGCGCCTACGCGTACGCCGAGGACATCGAGATCACCGCGCGCCAACGCCTCTACCGCGACCCGATCCTGCACGCCGAACGCACGCCCTACCAGGAGATCGTGATCACCCGCTCGCTCGCCTTCACCGGCGGCCGGGACCTGCGACTCTTCCTCAACGGGGACCTCCAGTTCTCCTCCGTCGACGAGTACCGCTACCACGAGGCCCTCACCCACCCTGCCCTGGCCGGACCACGCTCCCGCGTGCTGATCCTCGGCGGCGGCGACGGCCTGGCGCTCCGCGAGGTGCTGCGCTACCCGGACGTGGACGAGGTCACCCTGGTCGAACTCGACCCGGCCATGACCGAACTCGGCGCCGGCTACGACCCGTTGCGCGAGCTCAACGACGACGCCTTCACCGACGAACGCCTCACCCTCGTCCACGACGACGCGTTCAACTGGCTCCGCACGGCCGCCGGCCCCTATGACGCGGTCCTCATCGACTTCCCCGACCCCGAGGACATCGCCATCGCCAAGCTGTACTCGGTGGAGTTCTACACGATGCTCGGCCAGATCCTGTCCGACGACGCCCGCGTCGTCGTCCAGTCGGGGTCCCCGTTCTTCGCCCCGCGCAGCTACTGGTCCATCGCCACCTCCATCCACGAGGCCGGCCTCGCCACCACCCCCTACCAGGTCGACGTCCCCAGCTTCGGCAACTGGGGCTTCGTCCTCGCCACCCGGGACCCCAACCCACCCACCCTCACCCTCTCCCCCACGCCCCCACCCCTCCGCTTCCTCAACGAGGAGGTCCTCCAAGCCGCCCAGGTCTTCCCCCCCGACCGCCAACCACCGTCCGACATCCAGCCCAACACCCTGATGAACCCGGTGGTCGTGGAGTACGGCCGCCACGAGTGGCAGTACAACTAGGCCCTACCCGGGCGGGGTCGCGCGGCGGCCTCTCCCCCGCTACTCCCCGCACGCGCGGGGTGGTCCCGGCGGAGGCCATGTCGCCGTCGGATGAGCGGCGCGCGCACGGCCAGGCCGGTGGTCGGGGTGCGGCTACGACGTGCGGTCCACGTGGCGCGTGGTTGGCCGGCCGCGGGTGGTGGCGAATGCCGCTATCGCGGCTCCTGCGGGAGGGAGGCAGGCTCCCGGGCGGCTCGGTTCGCTGTCGTGGGGGCGATCGGGTCTGGCTGCCGTGCCCCATGGGCGCGGGGACCGGGGCCCTCTGGGGACGACCACCCGGCTCCGCCGGGCCTGCCGGCCGGCGGCGCCGCCCCTCCCGCCTCCTCACCTTCGTCGGACGTCTCGCGGGGCGGGCGGACGCCGTCAGGTGTAGGCCGCTTCGGGGCGGTCCGCGTTGATGAGGAGGGGCAGCTTGCGCTGCTGAGCGGCGGCGATCAGCGCGCGGTGGACGAGGGCGGGTGGGTGGGTCAGTTCGCGTGTGGGGAGCCAGGCCGCGTCCGGCGGGAGATGGTGCGGGTGGCGGGGAACGTCGGCGGTTTCGCCGCCGTCGAGGACGTACGACACGGCGTTGAGCGTGCCGCCGGCATCCGTGTCCAGGCTGACGGCGAGCGCCTCCGAGACCGCCCGGTCATAGCCGGTCGCCTCCCACAACGTCTGCCGGGCGGTGAGGATCAGGCAGCGCCCCGGCGCGGCCACGCCCGCCGGCAGCATCCACCCCCCGTGCTCCTCGTCCCGCACCATCAGAACGTGGCGGCTGCGCGTGGTCGCCAGGACGTGGAAGACGATCGGGACGGGGGAACGCAGGATCGTGGTGATGGTCATGCCAGGAACGCTGTCCTCTCTGTCCGTGACGGTCAGGTGTAACCGATGAGGTAGCCGGCGAACGCGGTCAACAGGCACATCAGCCCGACGAACGCCGGCCCGAAGGCCCGGTCGAAGAACTCCGCCACCGGATGACGCCCGCCCGCCGCGTCAGCGGCGGCGTTGGCGGCGGCGCACCGCTCCACGCGCCAGTGCTTCTCCGCACGGAACAGGAACAACCCGTGCGACGGCTCCCGTTGCGTATGCCGTATCGCCCATATCGCCACCGGTTGCGGATCGTCGTCCACCAGGGGCGACTGTTCACCGCAGGTGACGCACTCGCCCCCGAAGATCCCCTTCGGCGCACCCTCAGCACGCACCGGGGCAAGCAGCCAGTTCACGACGACACCTCCCCCGGAAGGAACCGGTAGGGACGGGTGACATGCTCGCGGTAGGCGAGGTGGTCCGGGTGCCGCTCCAGATGAGAGGCCGCCCACTCCGCACCATCAAGCGCGTCCTCCCCCATCACCCCGCACACCCCACACGACCGGCACTCCATATAGCACCGCACCGCCGCGGCCCCGGGCGACTCGTCGGGCAGCAGGCTGTAGTCCGTCACCATGAACGCTCCCCGTTCAGCCGCTGGTTGAGCCGACTGAGCGCGTTCACCTCACGCAACCGCCGACGCAGCCCGGCGTGCGGATCGCCGTCGTCCTCCGGCGGCTCCTCCTCCTCGGGCGGCGCGGGCTCCTCCGGCACCTCGTCACCGGTCGCCATCAACGACCCCCCGCCAGCGGCCAACCGGCGTGCGTCGTCTCACCGTTGGTCAACACCGGCACCCGCTCCCCCTGCGCCAACGCCAGCAGCGCGTGCTGCACCAACGGCCCGGACTCCAACAGCCCACGCAACGGCCGCCACTCCGCGCCCTCGCGCAGACCGCCGGGCTCGGTCGGGACGGTCTCCGTGCGCCCGCCGTCCAGCACATACGCCACCCCCGTCACCCGCCCGTCGACGCCCGTCTCCAGACTGACGGCCAACGCGTACTCGAACGACCCGAAGTACCCCAACCGCCGCACGCCCAACTCCCGCGCCGCCGCCACCAGGCACGCCCCCGGCGCGACCACCCCGCCCGGCAGCTCCCAGACGTCCTCGGCGTTCCGCACCAGCAACACCTGGTTGTCAGCCGTCGTCGTCAACAGCTCGAATCGGATGGTCAGTTCAACGTTCTCGGACATAGTTCAACTCCACGAGGTGAGGGGTGAAGGAGATGAGGCCCCAAGGGCCGCGTCCCCGCCCGCAACGCGGACGGAGATCAAGAACGGGCCAGACGGCCCATTTCAGCCACGTGACGAGCGGCACGATGCTCGATTTCGCGCCAAATCGCCGCTTCAGCTACGTAGGGAAAGGAGGTTCACGAGGAGGGAGCACCCGCCGTTCGTCACTCTGTGGCATTGCGTCGCTTGCCCGTCGACGCCCAGCAACGGCGACCCAACTCACACCACGCGTGGTCGAGTTCGTACGCTTAGCTACCGACGCGACAAGCCTGCCCACCACCCAGCACCGGCCGCAAGACTACGAAGGGCGAGTTCGCTAAAAAAGTATTCGAACGCTTGCTCTGCGTTGCGAATCGCTTCAATGAACGTCTACGTTCAGCGCGTTGAGGTCATTACGAACCATCAGGGAGGGCGTTCGATGGCGGAGGGTACGACGGGCTCGACCGTGCCGAGACGGCAGTTGGGGAGACATCTGCGGGAGCTGCGCGAGAAGGCGCGCCTGTCGGTGCGAGCCACGGCTGAGCTGTTGGAATGGTCGACGCCCCGGATCTGGCGCATCGAAACCGGCCAGGTTTCCATGCGCAGCCTGGACGTGCGCAACATGTGCGAGATCTACGGAGCGACACCCGAACTGACCCAGGCGCTGATGGGCCTGGCGAAGGAGACCAAGGCGCGCGGCTGGTGGCACGCGTTCGGCGACGTGATCCCGGACGGGTTCGATCTCTACGTCGGCCTGGAGGAAGCCGCGAGCAGCGCTGAGTCGTACGAGGGCGACGTGGTGCCGGGGCTGCTTCAGACGGAGGGATACGCCGACGACATCATCCGCGTCCACACGCCGGGCATCAGCCAGGAGGAGCGCGAGGGACGCGTACGGCTGCGTATCGAACGCCAGGCCCTGCTGACGCGGAAGACGACGCCGCTCACGCTGCGCGTGGCCCTGAGCGAGTCCGTCCTCCGGCACCCCGTCGGTGGCGCCGAGATCATGCGACACCAACTCGCCCATCTCGTCTTCATGGCGGAGAGGCCCAACATCGAGCTGCGCGTGGTGCCCTTCTCGGCAGGCAGTCATGTGGGCATGGTGACGGGCCCGTTCAGTATCCTGCGCTTCCCGATCGGTCCGGACGGAGAGGAAACCGAGCCACCGACTATCTTTGCGGACGGCTACACAGGCAACCTGTACCTGGACAAGCCGACGGAAGTGGACCGGTACGACGCGGCCCTCCAAGAAATCTGGCAGGCATCGCTGGACGGGCGGGCGTCGCGACAGCTGATGGCGGAGATTGCAGGAAGCTATGAACAACAGAACTGACCACCTCACCAACCTGACGTGGCGCACGTCCAGTTACAGCAACGGGACCGGGAACTGCGTCGAAATAGCCCCCACGGCCGGCGCGGTCGCGGTGCGCGACACCAAACACCACGACGCGGGCACCGCACTCTTCAGCGAGACCGCCTGGCACGCCTTCCTCCAGAACACCGCCAACCGCCCCTGACCCGCGCGGGCCCCCTACCGACATCCTCCAAACTCCCCGGCTACTCCCCGCACGCGCGGGGATGGCCCCCGGGTCGTCGCGTGGCGGAGCGCGGTGTCGCTCCCCGTGGGACGTCCGACGAAGGTGAGGGGGTGCGATCGGCGGGGGCGCCGCCGGCAGGCCCGGCGGAGCCGGGTGCGCGCCGCGCGCACCCCCGCCGGGTGGTCGTCCGCAACGGTCGCGCGGGCCCCGCGCCCGTGGGGGACGGCAGCCAGACCCGATCGCCCCCGCGACAGCGAACCGAGCCGCCCGGGAGCCCACCCTCCCCCTCGCAGGAGCCGCCTTGGCGGCATTCGCCACCACCCGCACCCGGGCGACAACGCGCCACGTAGACCGCACGTCGTAGCCGCACCACAACCCGCACCACGACCAGGGACCCCCGCACGCCATGGGGATCGGGACCCCGGTGAGGGGTGGGGGTGGGGGGTGGCTGACGATGGGGGCATGTGGCTGGAGTGGTTGGCGATCGCAGGCGCCGGGTTCTGGGCTGGGATGATCAACGTCGTGGTGGGGTCGGGCACCCTGGTGACCTTCCCGACGCTGCTGCTGTTCGGGTACCCGCCGCTGGTGGCGAATGTGTCCAACAACATCGGTCTGGTCGGCGGCGGCCTGTCCGGGACGTTCGGCTATCGGGCGGAGTTGACGCAGCAACGCGCGCTGGTGCGTGCGCTGTTGCCGGCGTCGCTGCTCGGCGGGTTGGCCGGGGCCCTGCTGTTGCTGCTGCTTCCGCCGGAGGCGTTCCGGGCGATCGTCCCGGTGCTGGTGGTGGCCGGGTTGATCATGGTGATGGCCGGTCCCGCCGTGCAGCGGCGGGCGGCTCGGCGCCGGGGCACGGGCGTGGCCGCCGCCCCGCTCGCCGGGGGCCGGCTGATCGCCGTGGTGGGCGGGGTGTTCGTGCTGGGCATGTACGGCGGGTACTTCGGCGCGGCACAGGGCATCCTCATCGTCGGGCTGATGAGCGTGCTCACGGCCGAGACGCTCCAGTCGATCACCGGGCTTAAGAACCTGCTCACGACCAGCGTGAACGCGGTCGCGGCGATCACCTTCGTGCTGGTCGCCCGGGATTCGATCAACTGGGTGGTGGTCGCGTTGATCGCCGTCGGCGCGACGTTGGGCGGCCTGGCCGGGGCGCGGTTCGGGCGACGGCTGTCGCCGCAGGTGTTGCGGGCGCTGATCCTGGTCGTCGGCAGTGTGGCCGTCATCAACCTGGTCTTCTTCGACTGAGACGCCCGGGACTGCCCCGACCGGCACCCGCCGGCCGGGGCACACGTCGCGGGCGCAGCTCCCTAGGGCACGAGGACCGCCGGCCGGGCGGCGTCGGCCAGCCGTTCCACGCACTCCCGGGCAGCCGGCGTCAGCGGCTTGAGACAGAGGAGCTGCGGGAGCGCGGCGGTTCCCCGAAGCCGTTTCGCCTCGTCCGCGCTGATGCCGTACTCCAGCACGCGGATCCCGGGAGTGGCGAGGCCGTAGGCGACCGGCAGGTGGTAGCCGACCAGGGAGTAGAGCGGCAGCCCGCGGCCGACCCGGTAGTCGAAGCCGGCGTGGAAGCCGTACAGCCGGTCCGCGTGGTGCAGCCACAGGGTCATGGCGACGACCTCACCGTTCAGCGAGGCGGTGAACACGGAGGCCGTGAGGTGGGTGGCGATGGCCGCGAACCACTCGGTGAGCTGCCTCGCCGAGGACGACTGCCCGTACTTGCGCTCCAGGTTGTGGGCGAGGACGCCGACCCGCTCCACGGTGGAGTCGTCCAGCGGGAGACGCTCCGTGGTGACGCCGGCCTCCCGGCAGATCCTCAGCTCCTTGCGCCGCCGCACCCGGCGCCGGGACGGCAGGCTGGCGAGGTAGGACTCCAGGTTCGGGTGGTCGCAGGAGAGCACATGCCGGTCGGGAGCCGGTAGTTCGAGGTAGCCGTCCTCGCGCAGCAGTTGCCGCAGCGCGCTGTCGGACGCGTCCACATAGGGCAGACAGATCGACGCGCACGCCCAGGCGCGGCCGACGTCGACGGCCCGGGTGAGGAGCGCCCGGCGCGCCGCCGCCGCCTCTCCGTCGGAGGCTCCCGGCGCGATCATGACGGTGGAGTTGAACCAGCCGCCGCAGGTGAGCGAGGGCAGCAGGCCGTCGGCCAGCGCCGCGTCGGACAGGCCACGGGACTGGGGCAGCGCCCGCACCATCAGGTCGACCCGGCAGGTGTCGTCGTCCACCCCCTGGTCGAAGCTCTGGAGGGTGGCGCCGGCGATCGGACGGCCGTTCCGCCCGGTGACCAGGCAGCCGTTGGCGGCCGGCACCCAGGGCCCCGTGCCGGTCTGCTCCACCGCCAGCCAGCGGGGGGTGCAGAAGAGGTCGGACGGGCCGCACAGCTCCGTCCAGGAAGCGAGCCCGCGCACCTCCGCCAGGGACAGCAGATCGCTGTCATACGCACCGTCAGGCATCATCGCCCCCCACCGGGCTGACCGTCACACGCCCGGCGAACCACTCCCCCACCTCGCGGAGCCCCGCCCGGACCTCGGCCTCGCTCGGCGCGCGAACCAGCGCCTTGGCCACCAGCAGATGCGAGGCTCGCCGCGGATCGCTCAGGATGTCGCCCGCCGCCGCCCAGGTCTGGCCGAGCACCACCCGGGGCCGCGCCTCGATCTCGTCCCGGGTGGGGAGGTTGAGTAACCGGCCGGTCGGGGCGGGCAGGTTGACCCAGCCGAAGGAGTCCGCCCGTCGCCCGTCGACCGGCACCGGTGCGGGTGAGGGGCAGCCGAGGACCGCCGCGGCCCACGCGTGGTAGAGGTCGACGCCGTGTTTGGCGCGGACCGCGTCGAGGATCAGCCCGCCGCCGATCCGGCCGGCGCACTCGCCGAACACCAGGCGTTCGCCGTCGACGAACGCCTCCAGGTGGAACACACCGTCCGTGTGCCCGAGGGCGGCGAGCGAGCGTTCGGTCAGCCGGTGCGCCCGGGCGACGAGGGGGTCGGTGTCATCCAGGGTGGCGGACGCGACGAGGTGTCCGTCGTGCACCGTGATCACCTGGTGCAGATAGCGGCTGACGGACAGCACCTGGATCTCGCCGCCGCGTATCGCCCCGTCGACGTGCAACTCCTCGCCGGGCACATACTCCTCGACCAGCCAGGGCCCGACCTGCGCGCCGCCGCTCGCGATCTCCTTCAGCGCGGTGTCCGCGTCGGACGACTCCACGACGTGGGTGTGCTGGGCGGCGGCGCCCGCCAGGGGTTTGATCACGAACGGGGGAACGAGCTCGGCTGAGCGAACCCCCTCCCGCACCGCGGCGAGGTCGGTGAACCGCCGGCACCTGGCGGTCGGGACGCCCGCCGCCCGGATCAGGTGCTTCTGGACGGCCTTGTCCCGCAGTGCGAGCGCGACGGGGACGGCGAGGGGCAGGGCGTCGGCCGAGGGGGAGCCGGCGAGGGCGTTGAGGACGGCCGCGGTCACGAGGGCGAACTCGTCCTCGGTGCAGACTGTCCTGAACCGGTCCGGCGTCAGCCCCTTTTCGGTCAGTGCCCCGAGGACGTCCTCGACGTTCGTGTGGTCGCGGGCCACCGCGAGCGGGCCGTCGAATCCGGCCTCGACGGCCTTGCCGTGCTCAGCGGCCGAGACCACGCACATGACCCGGGTGCCACTGGCCTCAAGTGCGTCGACCGCCTCGCGCTGCCATCCGAGATAAAGGGTGGAAGGGGAGCCGCCGTGTTGCCCGCCCCGTATAGTCGCTCGTTCAACCATTGCGCTCCTTTACAATACGGCTGGTTCTTCGTCAATGCCGCGTAAACATTGACCAACGAACCGGGATCGCCCTGTTGACGCGGATACCGCCATGGGAGATCCTTGCACGGGAATCTGACGAGGGCAATGTAGTGTCCGGTCAGCGAAGCGGTATGGGAGTGCCGCTTTCGATTCAGCAGGGGGATGCTTTCATATGAACGTCGGTGAATGATGGAATCTGAGCAGAAATTATCCAAGGAACCTCGCTCTCCTGTCACTTATCGAAGCGTATTGAGCAGTCGCAACGTTCCGCAGTTGTTGCTCTCCGCATCACTGTCCCGGCTCGCCCACGGGATGCTTATCTTTGTCGTCGTCCTGTACGCGATCGATGAATTCGACTCCGCGGTTGTCGCGGGGCTGAGTGGCTTCTTCCTCACGTTCCCGGGGTTCCTCGTGAGCCCCGTGGCAGGGGCGGTCCTCGACCGGTTCGGAGCCCTCCGCGCGGTCGCCTTCGACATGGTGGCCAGCGCGTTCTTCATGAGCGCCATCGTCACGCTCGCCGTGAGCGGGGCCATGACCCCGACGCTGCTCTACATCATGCTCGGCCTGTTGTCGGTGACCCGCCCGATGACGGACGGCGGCATTCGAACGCTTTTCCCGAAGTTCGTTCCCGATGAAGCGCTCGACCGCGCCAACGCGCTCGATCTGAGTAGCTACTCCGTCATCGACGTGGGTGCGCCGCTGGTGGCCGGGGTGCTTTTCGTCTGGGGTGGCGCGAATCCGACCTTCGCCGTGGTGGCGGGCATGTACGTCCTGGCCGCGGTGAGCTTGTTCCTGTTGCGTGGAGCCACCGGACCGCAGGTCCGCGAGGGTAAGCCGGGTAATCTTCTGAGATCCGCCTGGGAAGGCGTTGCCTATCTGGTGCGGCACGCCACTCTTCGAGGACTCGCCGTTTCCTATTCGCTCTTCCAGGTGACCGGCGGAATGCTGATCATCATCGTTCCGGTGGCCGTCACGGAATGGGTCACCGACGGCGGTGAGCCCGGGGCGTATGTCGGGGTCATCTGGGCCGTGGTCGGCCTCTGCGGCGGGCTGGGGGCGCTGGCCGCCGGCCGGATCGTCACCGCCGGTTCCGAGCGTCGGGTGATGGGGCTGACGCTGGTGTTGGGCGCCTTCGCGGTGTTCCCCTTCAGCGCGCTGGGCTCGTTGGTGGCGCTCCTCTCCGGCCTGGCCGTTTTCGGACTGCTGGAGGGGATGGTGAACGTCAGCCTGCTCTCCCTGCGTCAGCGGCGCACCCCTCCGGAGTGGCTGGGCCGCATCATGACCGTCTCCATCAGCGTGAACCTCGTCGGTTACCCCATCGGCACGGCGCTCGGCGGCGCGCTGGTCGCCACGGCCGGCCCCGGCGCGGCCCTGGCGGTCGCGGCGGCGATCACCCTGGCGTCCGCGCTCTTCGTCCGTCTGCTGATCCCTCAGGAGGTGTGAAGTGCCGATACCTCTCGCCGCCTCCCGACGAGGGCGTGGCCCCCTTCTCGTGTGCCATCCCGGAGGTCCGGGGCTGCACCCGGACTACCTGGCGTCGTTAGGGGCCCTCGCGGAACAGCGCACCGTGGCCGTCCTGCATCCGCGGGGCGTGGGCCGCACGCCGGCCGCCGCCGCGCCTGACGACTACGGCCTGGACGCGTACACCGCCGACCTCGGGGCCTGGATCGATCGGGAGGCGGGCGGAGGGCCGGTCGACCTGCTGGGACACTCGCACGGCGGGATCGTGGCCGGCCTGCTGGCGGCCCGACGGCCGGCGGCCGTACGCCGGTTGGTGTTGCTGGCCACGCCCGCCTACGGCGGCGCCGAGGCGGACGCGCGGGCCCACGAGGGATACCGGGCACGGCGGGACGAGCCGCGGGTGGCCGCCGCCCTGGACGCTTTGGAACGGCACGCCGAGCTGCCGGCCGACGGGGGCGCCCTGGGCCGGCTCGTCGCCGACCTGCTGCCCCTGTGGATGGGGCCGTACCCGCACGCCGTCACGCGCTGGCAGCGGCACCTGGCCGAGCTTCCCGCGAACGCCGAGGCGCTGCGCCACTTCAACACCCTGGTCCACCCCGAGCTGACCACCGCGCTCCTTGGCCTGCGGGAGATCCGCGGCCCGACCCTGGCCCTGGCCGGGGAGCTGGACGCGCTGGCCGGCCCCGACCACCTCCGCCGCCTCGCCACGCTCGTGCCCGGCGCGCGGACCGTCACGGTGCCCGGCTCCGGGCACATGTGTCAGCTGGACGCCGCCGACGCCGTGGCGAAGGCCGTCGCGGAGTTCCTGCTCGACTGATCGCCGCCCCGGCGGGCCGCGAGCCGGACGATGCCCGCACCGGTGGCACGAAGGACCACCACGGGCCTTCCCGGGCGGACCCGTGCGGCTGGGGTCGACCAAGGACGGCCGAGAACGGCCGAGGACAGCCGAGAACAAACCGAGGAGAACCGAGGAGAACCCGCGTGAGCACATCGCAGGACTGGATCGAAGAGGACTCCACCGACTTCGTGGAGTTCGGCGACTATTTCGTACCGAACCGTCAGACACAGATCGATACCGTTCTGTCCCTCATCCCGCCGCCGGACGCACCGGTCGAGATGTTGGACCTGTGCTGCGGACCCGGTCTGCTGAGCAAGGGCCTGCTGGAAGCCTTTCCCCAGGCCACCGTCGTCGGTCTTGACCTCAGCCCCGTCATGCTGGAGACCGCGCGCCGGGAGCTGTCCGGGTTCGGGGAGCGCTTCGCGGCCGAGCGGTTCGACCTCGGCGGTCGGTCCTGGCGGAGCCGTCCCGTGGCGCCGGCGGCCGTCGTCTCCTCGCTGGCCGTTCACCACCTCGACGGCGAGCAGAAGCAAGCGCTCTTCCGTGACGTACACCGCCTTCTGCGGCCCGGCGGTGTGCTCGTCCTCGCCGACCTCGTGCAGCCGGTCGGCGCGCGAGGTCTTGCGCTCGCACGCGAGGGCTGGAACACGGCGGTCAGGGAGCGGAGCCTCGCGCGCCACCAGAGCCTCACCCCGTACGAGAAGTTCCACGAGCTGGAGTGGAGTTGCTACGAGTACCCGGACGAGCTCGACAAGCCCTCGCCCCTCCCCGACCAGCTGCGCTGGCTGACCGAGGCGGGTTTCGACGAGGTGGACGTGTACTGGATGCGGGCCGGACACGCCGTCTACGGCGGCGTGAAGGCCGAAGGGCGACGGTGATCCCATGCGACGCGACCACCCGCTGCTGATCCTGGGAAACTTCGTCAACGAACTGATGGTGGCCCGCCCGACGCACCGGCACGCGGACGCCCTCATCGCCGTGTCCCCCCGCAAGATCTGGTTGACCCGGCCCGGCGACGTGCTGGTGACCCCCAGGCCCGTGCCGGGCGCCCTCCTCGACTACGCCTGCGGCCTTCTCGGGTTCTCCCCCGAGGACGTGACGCGGCTCGACGCGCCGACCCCGAACCTGGAGACGCTGACCGCCGCCGTGCGCCGGGACGGCCTCGTCGATCGGCTGCGCGCCGAGCTCGCCGAGCGCCCCGGCGCCCGCCTCCAGGCGTTCGCGCAGGATCGTCCCGCGCTGTCCCTGGCGGCCGAACTGGGCGTGCCCGTCGAGGGGTACGGCCCGGACGGTGTGCCGGACGGCGCCACCGACGCGGTCTACCGGATGAACACCAAGCCGGGCTTCCGGGACGTCGCCCAGGAGTGCGGTATCCGGGTGGCCCACGGGTTCACCTGCGCCACCGAGGAGGATCTGGCGGCCGGCCTCCGCAAGGTGCTCGCCGAGCGCGGCGGCGCGGTGGTGAAGCCGGCACGCGGCTCCAACGGCTACGGTGTCGCCTTCTGGGACGCCGACGACCTTCCCGAGCTCGACAGCCGGCTCGCGGCGTACGTCGCCGACCTGGCCGAACAACCCGTGGGCTGGGTCGTCGAGGAGCGGCTCGACCTCACGCGCGTCGTCACCGTCGAGATGGAGGTCGACGACGACGGGCCACGTGTCCTGCACGTCGGTGAGATGCGGACGCCCAACGGCAGTTTCAGCGGTCAGGTCACCCCGCTGGTGGCCGGCACCGCCGCCGTCGGCGAGCTGACCGAGGGCGGGCTCGCGCTCGGCCGCTACCTCCACCGGGTCGGCTACCGGGGGCCGTTCGACATCGACGGCGGCATCACCGCCGACGACACGCTGTACGCGACCGAGAGCAACGTGCGGAAGACCGGCTGCACCTACCTCGACCTGCTGGTGCGACGACTGCTCGGCGAGGAGGGTGCCGGCGGCGCCGTCTGGCTGGCCGACTCCCGACCGGGCACGGCCGATCTCGACTTCGCCTCCGGCCTGGAGCGGATCCGGCGGGCCGGGTTGGCCTTCGCCCCCGGCGCGCGGCGCGGTGTGGTGCTGACCGCCGACACGCTGGCCGTGGACGGCAAGTGGCGCTACCTGATCCTGGCCACGAGCCACGACGAGGTGGACGCCACGGAGGCCGCCCTCGCCGGACTGCTCGGACTGGGGTGACGGCGTGCTCACCAAGGGAGTCGACATCCGCCCGAGTCCCACGCACAACGTGGGGCTGTTCGCCACCGAGGCCATCCCGGCGGGCACCGCGGTGTGGCTGCCGTGTCCGAAGTGCTCGCGCTGGTCCGCCGATGAGGTGGGGCGCCTGCCCGCGGACCGGTTCGCCGCCCTGGACGCGTACGGGCATCTGCTGGACGACGGAAGCCTGTTGCTGCCGTGCCTCGGCGCCTATCTGATGAACCACTCGTGCCGGGCGAACGTGCTGGACTTCGGCCTCGACTTCGGGGTGACCGTCCGGGACGTCGAGGTCGGCGAGGAAGTCACCTGCGACTACGCCACGTTCACCGAGGACAAGGGCTGGCGTATGGCCTGCCGGTGCGACGCCGTCGGGTGCCGGGGGGTCGTCACCACTGCCGAGGGGGGCGACCCGGCGCTCCGTGCCGGGTGGCGGGCCCGGGTCGAGGCCGTTCTGCCGCGGATCGCGGAGGTGGCGCAGCCGCTGCACGACGTGCTGGTCGACGTGAGCGAGCCCTACCGGCGTGCCAGGGCGGGGGCGAGGGCGTTGGCGCACGTCTCCACCAGCGCGAGCGTGTGCGCCCCCACGCTGCCGTAGCCTCCCTGCCCCTTCCCGCGAGAGTCGGACGACGTCCATTCGAGAGGACTCATGTCTAGCATCCCGCACCAGCCGTACACCTACCGCCGGCACGAGGCCAAGGAGCCCGATCCGCGCCGCTTACCGGGCTGGCGCACGGTCACGGACCAGGAGTGGCACTCCGCGCAGTGGCAGCGCGCCCACTGCGTCAAGAACGCGCGCGAGCTCCGGGAGGTTACGGGGAACCTCCTCGGGGACGCCTTCTTCGCCGACCTTGAGCGCGACCAGCGGGAGCGCGCCACGATGTCCATGCTTCTCACCCCGCAGGTGATCAACACGATCGCCCCCGAGGTCACCGCCCACCGCGCAAACCAACTCACCGACGCCTACTACGCGGATCCGGTCCGCCGCTACATGCTGCCGGTGTTCTCCGATCGCCGTCGCGACTTCCCGTCCCATCCCCACGCCCAACGCGATTCGCTGCACGAGCGCGAGATGTGGTCGGCGGAGGGGCTCACCCACCGCTATCCGACGAAGGCGCTGGTCGAGCTGGTGGCCACCTGCCCGCAGTACTGCGGACACTGCACCCGCATGGACCTGGTGGGGAACTCCACCGCCCAGGTGGAGAAGGTGCGCTTCTCGTCGCGTCCGCAGGCGCGCGTCGCCGCTGTCCTCGACTACCTGCGCGCCACGCCGACCGTACGCGATGTCGTGGTCTCGGGCGGAGACATCGCCAACCTGCCGTGGCCCCGGCTGGAGGGGTTCGTCACGGAGCTGCTGGAGATCGAGTCCGTGCGCGACATCCGGCTGGCCAGCAAGGCGCTGATCGGACTGCCCCAGCACTGGACCGATCCCACGGTGCTCGCCGGACTGCGCCGGCTGACGGCTCTCGCTCGACCGCGGGGCGTGCAGATCGCGTTCCACACCCACGCGAACGCCGCCCAACAGATCACCCCAGGCGTCGCGGCGGCCTCCCGGGCGCTGCTTGAGACGGGGCTGCGGGACGTGCGGAACCAGGCCGTGCTGCTGAGGACCGTGAACGACTCCACGGAGGCGCTTCTCGACCTGTCCTTCGCGCTCCTCGACTCCGCGACGATCATGCCCTACTACGTCTACATGTGCGACATGATCCCCGGCAGCGAGCACTGGCGGACCTCGGTCGCGAAGGCCCAGGAGCTCCAGCACTCGATCATGGGCTATCTGCCCGGGTTCGCCACCCCCCGCGTGGTCTGCGACGTGCCCTACGTGGGGAAGCGGTGGGTGCATCAAGTCTCCGACTACGACCGCACCCTGGGCATCTCCTACTGGACGAAGAACTACCGCACCCGGCTCGACTCACACGACGAGGGGGAGCTCGACCGGCTCTACGAGTACCACGACCCCATCGACACGCTTCCGCCGGAGGGACAGCGGTGGTGGCTCGCGCGCCTCATGGACCGCGTCGACGGTCACGGGGTGGTGCGCGCCTGATCCAAGCGCCCTGTCTCCCGTGTTCGAGGTCACCACGGACAAGAGAGGTCGGCACATGCGTCATGAGAAATCCGAGGCTCAGCAGGACCATTACCACTGCGTGGGCATCGGCGCCGGACCAGCCAACTTGAGCCTCGCCTCACTGCTCCACCCGGTTCCCTCGCTGTCGAACCTCTTCCTCGATCGCAAGGAGAGCTTCAGCTGGCACGACGGGCAGCAGATTCCCGGCAGTTCGCTCCAGGTCTCGCTCTTCAAGGACCTGGTCACGTTGGCCGATCCGACCAACCCGTTCTCGTTCCTCGCCTACCTGCACGACCAGGGGCGGATCCACCACTTCATCAACGCCAGCTTCGCCTCCGTCGCGCGGGAGGAGTTCCGCGACTACCTCGACTGGGCCTGCCGGCACAACGAGAACGTCGTCTTCGGCGAGAACGTCCGTGAGATCGACTTCGACGGGGTGTTCCGGATACGGACCGACCGCAGAACGGTGACGGGCGACAACCTCGTCGTGGGGGTGGGCAACCGCCCCTGGGTGCCCGAGTACGCCGTGCCCCATCTGGGCGCCACGAACTTCCACGTCAGCGAGTTCCTCCAGCACACCCCCGGCACCGGGGGCAAGCGGGTGGTCGTGGTCGGCGGCGGCCAGTCCGGCGCCGAGGCGTTCGAGTACCTCGTGGCACGTCAGGGCGCGGACCAGCCCCGGCGGGTGTCGTGGATCTCGCGGCGGCGCAACTTCTTCCCCATCGACGACTCGCCGTTCACCAACGACTTCTTCATGCCGTGCCACTCGGAGTACTTCTACGCTCTGCCACCCAGGGCGCGGGAGGCGTTCAACAGGAGATACGTCCTCAGCAGCGACGGGATCTCGGAGAGCACCCTGCGCTCGGTCTACCAGAGCCTCTACACCCGCAGGTTCGTCGACGGCCTGGACGACCTCGTCGGGCTGTATCCCAACCGGGAGACGACGGGGCTGTCCCCGGGGGTGGACGGCAGCTGGGTCGTCACCACCCGGCACTGCGACCGCCCCGCGGCCCAGGAGCGCTTCGAGGCCGACGTGGTGGTGTGGGCGACCGGGTTCGCGCCCGCCCCCCTGGACTTCCTCGGCCCGCTGGCGGACCGGCTGGAGTGGGAGGGGAACGAGCCGCGGGTGGATGCCGACTTCGCGGCGCGCTGGGACGGCCCCCCTGGGCACGACATCTTCTTCCAGAACGCGGTCCGCGGGCAGCGCGGGCTGGCCGATGTCAACCTCAGCCTCAACGCCTGGCGGAGCCGGCGCATCGTCGACCGCCTCCGCGGGCGGCGCGGCGACGAGCAGTTGCCCTCCTTCATCGAATGGTCGGCGAAGGCGTCGGCCCCCAACCCGTGAGCGGAGGAGCACGACGATGCGGACGACAGTGGATGTGGCGGTGGTCGGCGGCGGCGTCATCGGCTGCACGACCGCCCACGCGGTCCTGCGCGACGCCCCCGACGCCTCGGTGGTGGTGCTGGAGCGGGACGGCCTGGCCTCCGGCGCGACCCGGCGGTCCGCCGCGCTGCACCTGCCGCGCGGCGCCACGGAGCGGGTGCGCCGGATGGCGTCCCACAGCCAGGACCACTACGCGCGCCTGCTGGCGCGGGAACCCGCCGTGCCGATCCGTGGGTTGCCCATGACCGTGCTGGCGAGTGAGTCCTCGGCGGCGGAGGTCGACCGGACCTATCTCGACAGTGCCCGGCTGCGGCGGGTGGACGGCGTTCCGGACCCGAGGATCACGGTCCCGGCGGGGCAGGTGGTCTGGCAGGGCGATGCCTGCCAGTACGCCGACGCCCACCAACTCACCCTGCACCTGGCGCGAACGTTCCATCCGGGTGTCTCGGTCCGGGAGGGAGTGCGGGTGACGGGCCTGGCCCTGGAGGACGACGCGGTGGTCCTGTCGCTGGGCAACGGCGAGCGCGTGCGGGCCCGACGTGCCGTACTCGCCCCCGGCCCCTGGGCGGCGTCAGGGCCGTGGCGGGAACACGTCGAGCCGCTGGGCATCCGGGTGAAGAAGGTCGTGGCCCTGCATCTCGACATCCGGCCCGGCGACGGCGACCACGTGACGGTCTTCCACGACGAGGACGCCTTCCTGCTGCCCCTGCACCACCGGGGCCACTGGCTGTTCAGCTACACCTGCCGGGAGTGGGATGTCGAGCCCGACGCCCTCGCCTCGGACGTGTCCGCCGACAACCTCCGTGAGGCCCGCGAGGTGTTGGGCCGGTACGCCCCCGAGCTGGTCGGCACGGCCGTCTCGGGGCGCGCCTTCTGTGACGCCTACAGCCCCTCGCGGGAGCCCGTGGTGACCCCGCTCGACCCCGGTGGCGGCCTGGTGTTCGCCGGGGCGTGCAACGGCGCCGGCTACCGACTCGCGCCCGCCATCGCCGCCGAGGCGGCGGAGTTGGTGCGGCTTCCCCACAGCGCGGAAAGGTCACCAGCATGATGATCGACCGGTACGACCCCGCCGAACTCCAGGAGGCGTTCGGCATCGAGATGCGAGCGGTGGACGGGCTGGGTGGCGGGGCGAGCTGGGGGCGGGTGCCCCCGGGCAGCCGCACCGAGAGCCACCACCACGACGAGACGGAGACGTTCGTCATCGTCGCGGGCCACGGCGCCATCGTGGCCGGCGCCGGCGTCCGCCACCCCGTCGGCCCCGGCACCGTCGCCCGCTTCGAACCGTTCGAGTCACATGTCCTGGAGAACACGGGAACGGACGATCTGGTCTTTCTGACCCAGTACGGCAGGGATCCGGAGCGGGCCCTGGCCGCGGCCTCCGCCCGGGTCGGCGTCGGGGAACGTCCGGTCTTCGTCTTCTCCACCCCACCGACGCCCAACGGCGACCTCCATCTGGGACACCTGTCCGGCCCCTACCTCGGCGCCGACGCCTATGTGCGCTTCCAGCGGATGAACGGGGTCCGCGCCTGGCATCTGAGCGGCAGCGACGACTTCCAGAGCTACGTCCCCTCCGCCGCCCGGCGCGAGGGGACCACACCGGACCGGATCGCCGCCCGGTTCAGCGCCGAGATCGCGGAGACGCTGCGGCTGATGGACATCGCGCCCGACCGGTACACCGCGACCAGTACCAGCCCCGGGTACGCGGACGACCTGCGGCGGTACTTCTCCCGACTCGTCGACTCCGGGGCGGTGACCTGGCAGGACACAGCGGCCCTGCTCGACGGCGCGGGCGGGGGCTACCTGTACGAGGCCGACGTCAGCGGCGGCTGCCCGCACTGCGGGGCCGCGACCGGAGGCAACATCTGCGAGGAGTGCGGCGAGCCCAACGAGGTCGTCGACCTCGTCAACCCGCGCTCCGCACTCTCGGATGAGCCTCCGCGCCGCGCCACCGTGCCGCGTTTCACGCTCTCCCTCGGGAAGCTGCTCGACGACGTGCGAGAGCACCATCGCGAGGGCCGAGTGCCGGCGCGGCTACGCGAGTTGGCGCACCGTCTGGGCATGCGGAAGGACCTCGACATCGCGGTGAGCCACCCCTCGGAATGGGGGATTCCGCCCACGGACCACGAGGCGGCGGACCAGGTGATCTGGGTCTGGCCGGAGATGTCGTTCGGCTTCCTCCACGGCGTGGAGCGCCTCGGGCGGGAGCTCGGCGAGGACTGGTCCGCCCTCGAACCACGCGAGGAGTGGAAGATCGTCCACTTCTTCGGCTACGACAACAGCTTCTACCACGCGGTGCTCTACCCGGCGCTGTACCGACTGGCGTTCCCCGAGTGGCGTCCCGACATCGACTACCACGTCAACGAGTTCTACCTGCTGGAGGGCGCCAAGTTCTCGACCAGCAGGAGGCACGCCATCTGGGGCAAGGAGATCCTGCGTCCCGGCAGCGTGGACGCCGTGCGCTTCTTCCTCTCCAGCACCCGCGCGGAGGGCGAGCGCACGGACTTCCGGCGCGAGGCGTTCGACGCGGTCGTGAGCGAGCAGCTCGTCGGTACCTGGCAGGCGTGGTTGAACGACCTCGGCTCCCGCGTCGACCGGCGGCACGGCGGGCACGCACCGGACGCCGGCAACTGGACGCCGGAACACACCGCCTTCCTCGCCCTGTTGGGATCTCGCCTGGCCGACCTGACCGTCGCCCTGGGGCCGGACGGCTTCTCGCTGCGGCGGGCCGCCGAGGGACTCCAGCGGCTCGTCACCGACACCGTCCACTTCGGCGGGGCGCAGCGGCCGATCTCGGACGACGCGGAGTGGAGGGACGACGACCGGACCACGATCGCGCTCGAACTCGCCGCCGCCCGCCTCCTGGCCACCGTGGCGTTCCCCGTGATGCCACGGTTCGCGGCGTCGCTCCGCGCCGCGCTCGAACTGCCGCCCCCCGAGCGGTGGCCCGACACCGTCGAGCTGCTGCGGCCGGGCTCCGCCGTCCGGTTGGCGGCCGCGGAGTTCTTCCGCCTCGACGCCGACTGACGCCGACGCCGCGCCGTCCGCCTGCCGACGCCGCGCTGTCCGCCCGTCACAGCCCCCGCAGGAGGCGTAGTGCCTGCTGCGACGGGGAGCCGGGCCTGGCGTGGAAGATGGCGAGCCGTTGGCCGTCGTCGTCGGGGAGGACGGTCATCTCCGTGGCGAGCGTCAGCACGCCCACCACCGGATGGTGGTAGGTGCGGGTGTGGTGGGAGCAGACCCGCACCGCGTGGGCGTTCCACAGCACGCTGAACTCCCGGCTTCTCAGGGTCAGTTCACCGATCAGCTCCATGACGCGTGGGTCGTCGGGGTGCCGGCCGGCGGTGAGCCTGAGGTCGGCGACGGCGTCCCGCGCCTTGGCGTGCCAGTCGGCGTAGAGGTCGCGGGTGTGGGGGTCGAGGAAGAGCAGCCGGTTGAGGTTGGGGCGCCGTTCCGGGTGGTGGGGCGCGTCGAGGTCGAGGTGGCCGGCCAGCAGCGCGTGCGCGACGCGGTTCCAGGCCAGCACGTCCGTGCCTCGGCCGAAGACGAGCATCGGCAGGTCGCCCACCGACTCCACCATCGTCCGCACCCCGGGGCGCACCCGTTCCGGGCGGGGCCGGCGTCGGGCCCTGGGCGGGTGGCGGGCGAGGCGGTGGAGGTGGGCCGACTCGTCGTCGTCCAGCCGCAGCACCCGGGCCAGCGCGTCGAGCACCGTGTCGGACGCGTTATGGCTCTGGCCCTGCTCAAGCCGGGTGTAGTAGGCGACGCTCACCCCCGCAAGCTGGGCCAACTCCTCGCGTCGCAGCCCGGGGACGCGCCGCCGTCCGCCGTAGTCGCGCAGGCCGATGTCCGCCGGGGTGAGCCGCGCCCGGCGGGAGCGGAGGAAGTCCCCCAACCGCTGACCTTGCTCCATGGCGCCCATTGTGGCGCGCCCGGCCAGGCCCAGCCTGCCCCCGCCAGGGGTAGGCACGGCCGGCGTAGGAACCCGGCGCGTACGAGGGACGGGGGGCTCGTTCCGGCGCGCGCCGTTCGGCAGCGTGGCGGCGCACCGATCCCCGTGGTGCGCCGTCACGCGGTGCGCCGTTCCCCCGTCCCGGAAGGCGGAGTCGTGACAGCGGTCCCATCCCTGGCGCCGAGCGACGCCGAGGCACGCCTCGGCGCACGCGGTTGGCTGGTCCTCGTCACGCTGTGCGGCGCGACGTTCGTCGTCGGTCTCGACTTCTCCATCGTGGCGGTCGCGCTGCCGGAGATCGGCGCCGCGCTCGGCTTCGCGAACACCGGTGATCTTCAGTGGGTCGCCACCGCGTGCCTGTTGCCCACGGCCAGCCTGCTGCTGCTCTTCGGGCGGCTGTCCGACCTGGTCGGCCGGCGGAACCTGTTCCTGCTGGGGCTGTCGCTGCTCGCGGTGTTCTCGCTGACGGCCGGGCTCGCCCCGGTGCCGGGCGCGTTGGTCGCGTCCCGGGTGGGCCAGGGGGTGGCCGGGGCGATGATCAGCCCGGCGGCGCTTTCGCTGTTGACGGCGTCGTTCCCGGAGGGCCCGCGCCGGACCCGGGCGCTGGGGGTCAACGGCGCGCTGCTGTCGCTCGGCTTCGTGGTCGGCACCATCGGCGGGGGCGTCATCACCAGCGCCCTCGACTGGCGTTGGACGATGGTGATCATGCTGCTGATCGCGCTGGCCGTGCTGGTCGGCGGGGTGCTGGTGCTGCCCAGGGACGTCGGGCGGGGGCCGGCGACCCGCCTTGACGTGCCGGGCGCCGCGCTGGTGAGCGGCGGGCTCTTCGCCCTGGTCTACGGGGTCACCGCCGGCGCCGACGCCGGCTGGGGGCGGCCGGTGACGCTGGCGGCGCTGGGCGGCGCCGGCGTCCTGTTGGCGGGCTTTGTCGCGGTCGAGGCCCGCCAGGTGGCGCCCCTGGTGCCCCTGGCACTGCTGCGGCGCCGCACCCTCGCCTGGGGCGGCCTGTTGGGGCTGGTCACGTTCGGGATGTGCGGCGGCGTCACGGTGTTGCTGAGCCTCTATATGCAGGATGTGCTCGGTTACTCGCCGTTGGAGACCGGTTTTGGCTTTCTCGCGGAGGGCGGCGCCGCGCTGGTCGCCGGGCTGATCGCGGCCCGCGTCGCCCTCCGGATGGGAACCCGACGCACCCTGACGGCCGGCCTGTCGGTGCAGGGGGCGGGCACCGGCGCCATGGTGCTGCTGCCGGCCGACGGCGGTCTCCCGCTGCTGCTCGTGACGTCGGGTGCCATGGGTTTCGGCCATGTGCTGGCCGTTGTCGCCTTTGTCAGCGTGATGACCGAGGGGGTGGCCGACGACGAGCGGGGCGTGGTCGGCGGGTTGGCGCAACTGCCGCAGTTTCTCGGGGCGATCGGCACGGCGGGGCTCGCGGCCGTGGTGACGGCGCGCACCGCCGCGCTCGCGCCGGGGGCGGACGAGGTCTCGGCCACGCTGGGCGGCCTGCACGCCGCGCTGGCCGTCGCCGGCCTGGTCTGCCTGGCCGGCGCGGCGCTCTCCCTCGCGCTCAGCCGGGGCGCCGGCGCGCGCGGGCAGGGGCCAGCCGCAGGCTGATCGCGGCGGCGAGCAGGAACACGGCCGCCTGGTAGAGCATCGCGTGCCGCCACGCGCCCGCCGGTGTCGAGGCGGGCGCGGCGTAGGCGAGGGTGGCCAGCGTGATGCCGAGGGTTCCGCCGAGTTGCTGGGCGGTGGGCAGGACCCCGGAGACCGAGCCGACGGCCTCCGGGGCCGCGCGGGCCAGCACCAGGGCGAAGACGGACGCGGTGAACGCGCCGAACGCGGCCCCGCCCACCGCCAGCGCCGGCACGGTGGCCCACCTCTCGGGCGTGGTCCCGACGGCCACGGCGAGCACCCCCATCGTCAGGGCGAGCAGCGAAGCGCCGAGCGTCAACAGCCGTCCGCCGAGGAAGGGCGTCAGGTGCACGGCCGACGCGCTGCCGACGATCGCCGCGCCGGCGAACGGCAGGGACAGGACGGCGGCCTCGGTCGCCGAGTACCCGGAGACCGACTGCACATGGAGAAACAGCAGATAGGTGAACGACGGCACGCCGGCGTTGAAGACGAGGACCAGCACGACCCCCGTCCGCGCGCCCCGGTCGCGCAGCACGTCGGGGTGGATCAACGGTGCCGGGCCGCGCCGCTGCGCCCGGACGCAGCAGGCGAGCACGGGCGCGGCGCCGAGCAGGCAGGCGAGGGTCCAGGGCGGCCAGCCGGTGCCGGGCCCCACGGACAGCGGCAGCACCAGCAGGCCGAGCCCCGCCATGACGAGGGCGGCGCCGAGCCAGTCGACGCGCGGCCAGCCGGCGGCCCCGCCGGGCGGGAGCACCACCGCGCCGGCCAGCGCGGCGAGGGCGACCGGCACCGGCAGCAGGAACACCGGGCGCCAGCCGAGCCCGAACAGGTCGGCGCCGATGAGGAGTCCGCCGAGGAGGGGCCCGGTCAGCGAGGCGACCGCCATGGTCGCGCCGAGCAGGCCGAGCGCGCGCGGCCGGCGCACTGGAGGGAGCGCGGTCTGGACGAGCGAGAACACCTGCGGGGTGACCAGCCCGGCCGCCAGCCCCTGCGCCAGCCGGGCGGCGATCAGCGTCTCGATCGTCGGGGCGAACGCGCAGGCCGTGGCGGCGAGGGCGAAGCCGGCGGTGCCGACGACGAACAGCCGCCGGTAGCCCCAGCGGTCGCCCAGCCGCGCGGCCGTGATCAACACGCAGGCGTAGGCGAGGGTGTAGCCGGCTAGGACGAGGTGCCCGGCGCCCACTCCCGCCGCCAGGTCGGCGCGGATCTCCGGCGTGGCCACCTGCGCGACGGTGACGCTGAGCAGTTGGACGAAGGTCGCGCTCAGCACCACGGGGAGCAACAGCCGACGCCTCGTGGCGGTGCGCGTCACACGGGACCCCGCGTCAACAGCGTCGCGAGCTCCGTGGGATGGGTGGCGAACGGGCTGTGCCCACTGGGTAGTTGACGTATCTCGAACGGGTGGTCGGGGGTCAGGGCATCGGCCTCGGCGACCATCAGGTCCTGGGTGGCCGGCACCAGGGCGCGATCTTCCGAGCAGCGCAGATAGGTGCGCGGCACGCGCCCCCAGCGCTCGGCGGTGAGCGTGATCGGCGTCGCGGGGACGGCGAGCGGCAGATCGGGGCTGAGCGCCAGGCGCCAGCGCGCGAACCGCTCGGCCGGCAGGTCGTGGTAGTAGGAGCCGCGCAGCTCCTCCACATAGGCAGGGTCGGGCGAGTGCGGGTTGATGCGGACCGCGCCGATCCGTTCCGGGTCGCCGACGGTCAGCCCCTGCCCGAGGGAGGTGGCGTTCTCCGGTGCGGTGATGTAGTCGAGGAACCTCGGCCGTCCGGCCGGGACGAACCCGGAGACATAGACCAGCCGGTCGACGAGCTCGGGCGCGCGTTCCACGGCCAGCGAGGCGGCGCCGCCACCGGCGCTGTGCGCGACGAGGACGGTGGTGGGGTAGCGGCCGTGGACGGCGCTGAGCGTGTCGAGCACGGCGTCGACGAACGCGTCGAGCGTGACATCAGCCAACGGGGAGCGTTCGGTCGTGAGCCCGGTCTGGGGGGTGGCGAGGTAGCCGGCGGGCAGCGGAGCCGCGAAGCCGTGTCCCGGCAGGTCGACGGCGACGCTGGCGGCGCCCCGCGCGGCGAGCGCGCGTTGGGTCTCGGCCCACTGCCAGGAGCTGTGCCAGGCGCCGTGGACGAGGACGAACACCGTATCGGTGCGGTGGGAGGCCATGCCCCCATCCCATGGCCGGGGGCCAGCGTGATCCACTGGTATGTCTGACAAGGCGCCGTCCGATACCCATGGGCTATCGGACGCGCCGACCGATGAACGTCCGGAACGGAGCCCGTCCCATGGAGGCACGACACCTGCGGTACGCGGTCGCGCTGGCCGACCACCAGCACTTCGGCCGGGCCGCCGCCTCGGTCGGGATCGCCCAGCCGCCCCTGTCCAAACAGATCGCCGCCCTGGAACAGGAGGTGGGCGCGCGGCTCTTCGACCGGACCCCGCACGGCGTCTTCCCCACGGCGGCCGGCCGGGCGTTCCTCGCCCGGGCGCGGCGGGCGCTGGCGGAGATCTCGGCCGCGACTCTCGACGCGGGGCGCGCGGCACGCGGCGAGACGGGGCGGCTGCGCCTCGGCTTTGTCGCGTCGGCGCTGCTGGAACCGCTCCCGACGGTGCTCGGCCGCTTCGGCAGGGACCGGCCCCAGGTGCGGCTGGGCCTCCAGGAGATGGGCACCAGCCACAGCACGGCCGCGCTGCTCGCCGGCGAGCTTGATGTCGCGGTGGGGCTGGGCGCGCCCAGGGGCGCCGGGGTCGAGTCGCTGGTCTCCGTGCCGATCGGCCGCGACCATCTGGTGGCGGTCGTCGGCCGCGCGCACCCCTTCGCCGGACAGCGGACCATCACGCTGGAGCAGTTGCGCGACCAACAGCTGATCGTCGCCCCCGACGACGAGGAACCGGGCATCGCCGCCTGGCTGCGCGCTCTCCCGAGCGGCCTCGCCCACGAGCTGGACGCCGCGACCGTGGCTCGCGACGTCCACACCATCATCGGCCTCGCGGCCTGCGGGGTGGGGATCGGCCTGGGCCCGTCCCGGATGAGACTGACGGCCCGGGCCGACGTCTGGCTCTGCGAGGTGACCCCCCGCACCCCCCTGCCGGAGCTGGCCCTCTCCTTCCGAGCGGACGACCGCTCCCCCGTCCTGGCCGCCTTCCTCGACACCATCCGCGCCCAGTGCGCCACGGTGGGCACCAGGCTCGACGCCCGCCTCGGCACGCGCTGAGCGGGACGGTGCCGGCGCGCGCGGTGCTCAGCCCCCCGTTCCGCAGAGGGCGTTGTCGATCAGCGCGGTGGCCGCCGCCTCCTGGCCGAGGGCGCTGTCGGCGGAGTCCTGGAGCTGGGTGGACATCGAGACCACGACGCTGCGCCGCCCGTCTTCCGTGACGCCGATCCGCGTCCGGTAGCCGATCTGGTCCCCGCTGGGGATCCACACGGTGCCGCCGCAGGGCAGTGGCCGCGCGAAGATCCCCAGGCCGTAGCCGGCGCCCGGCCAGGGGGTGTCGTCCTCGCCGACCGGCACGGTGTCCGTCAGCTCGGCCAGCTCGGCCGGGCCGAGCAGCGTCCCGTCGAAGAGCGCCCGCGCGAAGCGGTCCAGGTCCGCGGTGGTCGAGAGGTAGCCGCCCGAGGCGTCGGCGTCGATCAGCTCGGTGGTGTCCACGAGGTCCTCGCCTGGCGCGAAGCGGGTGTAGCCCTTGGCATGGGGTTCCGGCAGGCTCGGGGAGACGCCGGGCCAGACGGTGTCGCGCAGGTCGAGGGGGGTCAGCACCCGGGCGTCGACCTCCTCGTGCCAGGCGCGTCCGGTGACCCGCTCGATGACCATGCCGAGCACGGCGTAGCCGGTGTTGGAGTAGCTCCAGCGGTCGTCCTCCGGCTGGAACTCGGGCGGATGGCTCATGGCGGCGGCCACGATCTCCTCCGGCGTGTGGATCCGGTACCGGTTCTCGTAGTAGCCCTCGGCCGATCCGCCCCGGCTGGGGTAGTCGCCGTCGTAGACGCCCGAGGTGTGCTGGAGCAGATGCCGGACGGTGATCCGGCGGCCGTCGTGGCCGTTGCCCTGGACGACGCCGGGCAGCCACTCCTCCACCGGGTCCTCCAGGGACAGCGCTCCCTCGGCGGCGAGTTGGAGGACCACGGTCGCCACGAGGGTCTTGTTGGTGCTGCCGATCCGGAAGTATCCGTCCGCGGCGACGGGGCTGCCCGTCGCCAGGTCGGCGACGCCGGCGGTGGCGACCCGCGAGCCGCCGTCGGCCCCCGTCACGCGGGCCTGCACCCCGGTGACGCCGGCCTCCGCGATCGCCTCCACATCCCGTCGCAGCCCGTCTCCGCCGCCCTCGCCCCGCTCCGTCGCCGCGCTCCCCGTCGCCGCCGCCCCCGCGAGGACGGCTGCCGCGACACCGTAGACCGCCGCGCGCCTCGGCCACCCCGTCGTCGTTCTCCTGGTTCCCATGCCCCTCACCCTGTCGGCCCGGGCTGCCGGGTCACCAGGGGGCGACCCACCGTGTCCGGGGTGGGGCTCACCCCCGGGTGCGGAAGCGGGGGGCGCGGGGGGCGACGCCCCGCCGTGGCCCGCTCACCCGGGGTGAGATCGGGGCGCTCGCGCTGTGAGGGCGGGCACAGGACTTCGGTCATCTGCGAGGCCGCCTAGGAGGCGGCCAGGGGCCCTCGGGCCAGGAAACGTCTGGGCGGTGGGGGCGGGACCATCGGCCCGGTCTACGACGCGTCTTCGCAGGTCACACCTTTGCCTCCGGGATGAAGCCTGGGTCATGTTTGCGATCGCCACCCCCACGGTGGCTCGGCAGACATCCCCGCCCCGAAAGAGGTACGCGCATGACCGTCAGCACCAACGGCACCCGTCGCGCCATGACGCGCAGCGCCGTGATGGCCGGCATCGTGACCGTCGGCGCCACGGCCCTGACGCTCCCCTTCGCCACCACGGCGATGGCCGCCGAGGCCACCGGCCAGAGCATCCCCCAGGCCGCCACCCAGACCACGGCCCCGACCGCGTTCGCCCCGCACGGCCCCGGCGGCCCGCTGGGGAAGGCGACCACCGGCACCGAGGACGAGGAACCGGACGAGACCGGCGTCACGGACGAAACAGACGCCGCCGACACCGGCGAAGCCGCCGAAGAGGTCGAAGAGGTCGACGAGACCGCCGACGAGAACGAGGAGACCGAGGAGCCCGCCGCCGAGGAGGCCGCCGAAGCGGCCACCGAGGAAGAGGTCGTCGAGGAGCAGGGCCGGGGCGCGGAGTACAACGCGGACGGTTCCGTGGTCGTGATTCCGCAGCACGAGCAGCCGAAGCCCGTTCCGGCGTCAGCCGAACAGCTCGACGGGTGGATCAAGGAAGCCCTTGAGGTGATGGACGAGAAGGGCATCCCCGGCAGCTACGACGGCATCTACCGGAACCTGATCCGCGAGTCCAGCGGCGACCCGCTGACCATCAACCTGTGGGACACCAACGCGGAGAAGAATATTCCGTCGAAGGGCCTGCTCCAGGTGATCGACCCGACGTTCGAGCAGTACCACGTCGAGGGGACCAGCGAGAACATCTACGACCCGGTCTCCAACATCGTCGCCGCGTGCAACTACGCCGCCGCGCGCTACGGGTCGATGGACAACGTCAACGGCGCCTACTGAGCCCGGCGCCCCGGCCCGCCGCCGCTGAGGGTTGAGGTGTGGCGGCGGGCCACGACGTTGTCACACACTCCCGAGGAGGCGGGGGTGTCTGCCCTGACGACGGGAGACTACCCCGCCAATCGCTCATCTGAGCATGGACGGGATCAGACGTGGCGGGCATCACGCGCGTGAAAGCCGCTCGGCATCCCATAACGGGAGTTTTCCTATGTCCCGTTGAGCCGTTCGTCCGCCCGGTCAGGCGCGTAGAGGGATTCGACGACCATGGCCGCCGCACCCGTCAGGCCGGCCCGTTCGCCGAGGCGGGAGGTGACCACCTGGAGGTAGGTGGTGATCCGGGGCATCGCCTGCTGGTAGAGCAGCTCGCGGACGCCGGTGAGGAACGGGGGGCCGGCGAGGTCCCCCGCGATCATCAGCACGCCCGGGTTGAGCAGGGTGACCACGGTGGCCAGGACGCCGCCGACCAGGCGGCCCGCCTCGCGGGCCAGCCGCACCGCGTCCGGCTGACCGATGGTGAGCTGGTCACGGACCCCGGATCCGGAGGCCGTCGGCACGCCGGCGGCCGTCAGCTGTTCGGCGAGCGCCCGGCCGCTGGCCACCGCGGCCAGACAGCCGTAGGAGCCGCAGCGGCAGAGCGCGCGCGGATGGTCACTGAGTCGGATATGGCCGATATCGCCGGCCGCGCCGTCGAAGCCGCGGTACATCTCGCCGTCCACAACCACCCCGGCGCCGATGCCCGTTGACACCTTGACCAGCAGAAACGCCGAGCAGTCGGGGAATCCCTCGCGCTGCTCGGCGTAGGCCATCAGGTTGGCGTCGTTCTCCACCAACACCGGTATCGCCGCGCCGGCTTCGCCGACCTGCGCGGCGAAGGACGCGCGCATCCGGTCGACGAGGGGGTAGCGGTCCCAGCCGGGCATGATCGGCGGCTGGACGACCTGGCCGAGGGAGGTGTCGACCGGCCCTGGGACGGCGAGACCAATGCCACACACGGAGGCCGGCGCGAGCCCGGCCTTCTCCAGCAGCATCACGAACCACTGGGCCAGCCGGTCCAGCACCTCGTCGGGCCCCTGGTTGATCAACAGCGCGCCCGAGTGCTCCGCGAGAACGGTGCCGCCGAGGTCGAGCACGGCGGCGCGCGCGTGCCGGGTCTCCAGGTCGGCGCAGAGGACCACGCCGTGCGAGACGTCGAACCTGAGCCGGACGGCGGGCCGTCCGCCCGTCGGGGCCTCGACGGGGTCGCCCGCGCTCTCCTTGACCCAGCCGGCGCGGAAGAGCTGGTCGAGGCGCTGGCCGACCGTCGACCTGGAGAGTCCGGTGATCCGCTGAAGCTCTCCCCGGGTGCTCGCCCGCCCGCTGCGGATCAGCCATAGCAAGTGGCCCGCGCTCGACTGATTCATGCCCGCTGCCTTCCCCTGGGCGGGATTTCTCACCCCCCGGAGCTTGTGAAGTAGATATTACAGCGGTACTTTTGCGTGTTAAGTAGACGTAACTCTACGGTACCTTCGACAAAACATCGCGCGCCGTCGCGCCCCGACGACAGCGCCAGAAGTCCATCGGAGTTCACGTGGATCGCGCTGATCAGTCCACCAGCCCGCACTCAACCGCATACAACGAAGCGCGCCGCGTGCTCACGGGGAACTGGGCCGGGGCCTCCACCGTCCCCTCCCGCTCCCTCTACCCGCACCAGTGGAGCTGGGACTCGGCGTTCATCGCCATCGGCCTGCGCCACCTCTGGCCGCTGCGCGCGCAGCGCGAGCTGGAGACGCTGCTGGACGCGCAGTGGGACGACGGCCGGGTGCCGCACATCGTGTTCAACCCGTCCGTTCCCCTGACGGCGTACTTCCCCAGCCCGGACTTCTGGCGCTCGTCGACGGCCGGCGGCGCGGCCGGGGCGCCGCGCGAGGTGGAGACCTCAGGACTGGTGCAGCCGCCGGTGCACGCGCTGGCGGCCTGGCTGACGCACCGCGCCGATCCGGCCACCTCCGCCAGGCGGGGGTTCCTACGGCGGGTCTACCCGCGGCTGGTGGCCTGGCAGCGGTATCTCACCGAGGCGAGGGATCTGGGCGGGCAGGGGCTGGCGTCGATCGTCCACCCCTGGGAGTCGGGGATGGACAACAGCCCGTGCTGGGACGCGCCGCTGTCGCGGATCGAGCCGGTCGGCAGCGAAACGTTCCACCGCGCCGATCTGGACCACAGCTGTCCGGCCGACCGCCCCACCGATCTCGACTACGGGCGGTATGTCCGGCTGGCGGAGAACTACCGCGACCACGGCTACCACGACGGGAGCCGCTGCCACCGGTTCGCCGTGGAGGATCCGGGCGTCAACGCGCTGCTGGCGATGTCGGAGCACGCGCTGGCCGCGATCGCCGGCGCGCTCGGCCGGGACCCGAGCGATCATCTGGTCCGGGCCGAGGAGCTGACCACCGCGCTGGTGAAGCGGCTCTGGGACGACGAGGCCGGCCTCTTCCTCAGCCAGGACGTGATCGCCGGCGAGGCCATCCACGAGTACAGCGCGGCCGGTCTGCTGCCGCTGATCCTGCCGGGGCTGCCTGACGAGACGGTGCGGGCGCTGGTGGCCACCGCGCGCGGGCCGCGCTTCGGGCTCGGCCACACCACCAGGATGGTGCCCAGCTACGACCTGACGGGCGCCTCGTTCGACCCGGCCCGCTACTGGCGCGGGCCGGCCTGGTTCAACGTGAACTGGCTGATCGAGCGCGGTCTTCGACGCCATGGCGAGCTGCTGCTGGCCAACGCGCTGCGCGCCAACCTCGTCTCATCGGCGGCGAGTTCGGGCTATGCGGAGTATGTGGACCCGGCCTCGGGCGAGGCCCGCGGCACCCGGGACTTCAGCTGGACCGCCGCCGTCACCATCGATCTGCTGGCCGACCCGCCCGCGCCGGCGAGCGGGTCGGGCATCGAGCGTCGGCACCGGGAGCGGCTCGTCCCCGTCCCGTCCGACTGACGCCACCACCCATCCCAAGTTCATAGAAGGAGTCGCGGTGATCCCGACGCACCACTGTCTACTCGTCCAGGACGGCACGTTCGCGGCCGTGGGCGAGGGCGGTGACATCACCGGCGAGCGGGGCAGCAGCCCCGACGGACTGTTCGCCCGCGACGCCAGGCACCTCAGCCGCTGGCAGCTCACCGTGGACGGCGGCACGCCGACCGTGCTGGTCCCCACGGCCGGTGGGCCGCGCGGCCCGAACCCGGCCAGCGCCAGCGCGGTGCTCACCCCGCCGGGCGGCAGGACGGACTCCCCCGCGCTCACCCTCTTCCGCGAACAGACTCTGAGCGAGGGCCAGTTGACGGAGCGGATCCGGATCAACGGGAACGCGGCCCAGCCGGTCACCGCGCTGGTGGCGATCACCGTGGACGCCGACTTCGCCGACCAGTTCGAACTGCGTGACGACCACCGCTGGTATCAGAAGCCGCACGCCGTGCGGACCCGCCAGGCGCTGCCCGACGGCGTGGAGTTCGGCTACCGCCGGCGGGAGTGGCACTCCCGGACGGTGATCACCGCCGAGCCGGCGCCCGACGCCGTCGAGGAGACCGGCAGCGGCGCCCGACGGCTGTGCTGGCGCGTGGAGTTGCCGCCGCACGGCGAACGGACGCTGGAGCTGCGGGTGGTGGCCCATCCCCATGGCGCGCGCGACCAGGCGGCCGAGCGGCAGCCGGGCGAGCGGCGGCCGGCGCCCCGGTTCGCCACGGACCTGCCGGAGTTGACGCGGGCCTGCGCACAGGGGCACGCCGACCTCGCCTCGCTGCTGCTGCCGGTCGCGGGCGCCGAGGGCGAGACGCTGCGGGTGCCGGCCGCCGGAGTCCCGTGGTTCCTCACGCTGTTGGGCCGGCACGCGCTGATCACCTCGCTCTTCGCGCTCTCCACCCACCCGGAACTGGCCCGTGACACGCTGCTGGCGCTGGCCGCCACCCAGGCGACCGAGGAGGAGCCGGAACGTATCGCCCAGCCGGGGAAGATCGTCCACGAGGTGCGCCACGGGGAGCTGGCGCACTTCGGACAGGTCCCCTACGGGCGGTACTTCGGCGCGGTGGACAGCACCCCGCTCTTCCTGGTGCTGCTGGGCGAACACGCCGAACGCACCAGGGACGACAAGCTGGCCCACCGCCTGGAGCGCGAGGCGCGGGCCGCGGTCTCCTGGATGTTCGACCACGGCGGCCTGGGCGAACACGGCTATCTCCGCTACCGCGCCGACGAGGGCGGCCTGGCCAACCAGAGCTGGAAGGACTCCCCGGGCGCCATCTGCTTCCCCGACGGCTCGCCGGCCAGGGGCACCATCGTGGCCGGCGTCGCCCAGGGCTACGCCTACGCGGCGCTCACCCGCGCGGCCGAGCTGGCCCGTGGCGTCTGGGCGGACCCGGAGTACGCGGACCGGCTCACCGCCTCGGCCGACGCGCTGCGCGCCCGCTTCCTCGCCGACTTCTGGCTGCCAGAACAGCGGTTCCCCGCCCTGGCGTTGGACGGCGAGGGCCGTCGCGTCGAGACGCTCGGCTCGGACGCCGGGCAGCTGCTGTGGACGGGCATCCTGGACGCCGAACGCGCGGACGCCGTCGCGGCCCGGCTGCTGGAGCCGGCGTTCTTCTCCGGCTGGGGCATCCGCACGGTGGCCGCCGGGCAGGACGCCTACCATCCGCTCTCCTACCACCGGGGCGGCGTCTGGCCGCATGACAGCGCCATCGCCGCGCTCGGCCTGGCCCGCTGCGGCCAGCACGAGCGGGCCGGGAAGCTGGCCGGCGGGCTGCTGGCGCTGGCGGCGGCCAACGACTACCGGATGCCGGAGGTCATCACCGGCTACGGCCGCGACGAACACCCGGCGCCCGTCCCCTACCCGCACGCCTGCTCGCCCCAGGCCTGGGCGGCGGCTGCCCCGTTCGCCCTGCTGGAGGCCCTCGAAGGCGGCGTGTCCTAGGACTCGCCCCGGCTCGGCAGCAGGTGCGCCAGGTCCGACTCGTCGACGGGACAGGGGGGTTCGGCGGGCAGCAGGCCCCGCGCGGCGTCGAGGTCGCCGTCCCGCACGAGGCCGTGGACGCGGTGGGCCAGCGGGGTGATGTCCTCGATGGCGACGATCCACTCGTCGGCATAGCGGGCCACCGCCTCGCCGGAGAGCCCGAGTTGCAGGGAACGGTAGGGCAACGGGCGGAGCAGCAGGTCGCGTTCGGGGTCCCACTGGACGCGGGTCGGGGCCGCGCGCAGCGCGCGCCGCCAGGCGTCGTGGTCGGCGTGGACGGCCCGGTCGTGGTGGGAGAGGCAGGCGTGGCGCAACGCCCAGGCGAAGCCGGCGCGGCTGATCTCGACGGCGAGGACGGTCTCCTGGCCCTGCTTCGCGCCCCAGCCGCAGCGGTACATCATCCACAGGAAGGACGGCTTGATCCAGGTCATCCGCTCGCGCTTCCAGCTCGCGGGGAAGCGTCCGTCGCGCGCCGCCGGCCGGCCGATCGACGGCGGGTACGCCTGGTAGACGGTGAGGGTGTCGGGGGTGTGCGCCGCGCGGATCTGCCGCGCGGGGGGCGTCTGCGGCGTCATCGTGAACTAACCACCGGAGGTGGCGAGTTCGGCGTCGGCGCCGATGTGGGCCGCCGTGTCGGGGTCGTCGAGCCAGCCGTCGGGGAGGACGACGCGGTTGCGGCCCGAGGTGCGGCCACGGGGCCCGTCCGCGCCGGTGGGCCAGGGCTGGTCGAGGTCCAACCCGTCCAGCAGCGCGGCCAGTTCGTCCAGCGAGCCGGCCGTGGCCAGGGCCCGGCGGGCGTCCGAGCCGACCGTGAAGCCCTTGGTGTACCAGGCGACGTGCTTACGGAAGTCGATCACGCCCCTGGCCTCGTCCTCCTGCCACTCGCCCAGCAGCCGGGCGTGCCGCAGCATCACCTCGGCGACCTCGCGGAACGAGGGCCGGGTGTAGGCGTCCCGGCCCTTGCCGTCGAAGGCTGCGACCAGGTCGGCGAAGAGCCAGGGCCGGCCCAGGCAGCCGCGTCCGACGACCACCCCGTCGCAGCCGGTCTCGCGGACCATCCGCAGCGCGTCATCGGCCGACCAGATGTCGCCGTTGCCGAGCACCGGGATCTCGGGGACGGCCTCCTTGAGGCGGGCGATCGCCGACCAGTCGGCCTCGCCGCCGTAGTGCTGGGCGGCGGTGCGGCCGTGCAGTGCGATGGCGGTGACGCCCTCGTCCACGGCGATCCGGCCGGCGTCCAGATAGGTCAGATGGTCGTCGTCGATGCCCTTGCGCATCTTCATGGTGACCGGCAGGCCGCCCGCGTTGCGCACGGCGTCGCGCAGGATGGCGCGCAGCAGGGGCCGCTTGTAGGGCAGCGCCGAACCGCCGCCCCTGCGCGTCACCTTGGGGACGGGGCAGCCGAAGTTGAGGTCGATATGGTCGGCGAGGTCCTCGTCGGCGATCATGCGGACGGCGCGGCCGACCGTCTCCGGGTCCACCCCGTAGAGCTGGATGGAGCGCGGCTTCTCCCGCTCGTCGAAGTGCACCAGGCGCATGGTCTTGGCGTTGCGCTCCACCAGCGCCCTGGTGGTGATCATCTCGCTGACGAAGAGGCCGCGCCCGCCGGAGAACTCGCGGCAGAGCGTGCGGAACGGGGCGTTGGTGATCCCGGCCATGGGCGCCAACACCACCGGCGGGTCCACCGGGTGGGGGCCGATCTGCAAGGTCTTGCCCATCGCGCGTTCCTTCGTCATGGGGTGGCGGCCGGTCTCCCATTGTGCGCCCCGGCGCGACGCGGCCCGGCCCCCCGTGGGGTCACGGGGGGCCGGGCCCGGTGTCCGACGGAGATCGGTCAGCAGCCGATCAGGCGGGAGGCGAGGTAGCCCTCCACCTGGTCGAGCGAGACCCGCTCCTGCTTCATGCTGTCGCGCTCACGCACGGTGACCGCGTTGTCCTCAAGGGTGTCGAAGTCGACCGTGACACAGAACGGCGTGCCGATCTCGTCCTGACGACGGTAGCGGCGGCCGATGGCGCCGGCGTCGTCGAACTCGATGTTCCAGTGCCGACGGAGGGCCGTCGCGAGGTCCTTCGCCTTGGGCGACAGCTGCGGGTTGCGGGAGAGCGGCAGCACGGCGACCTTGACGGGGGCGAGACGGGGGTCAAAGCGCATGACGACCCGCTTCTCCAGCTTGCCCTTGGCGTTGGGCGCCTCGTCCTCCCAGTAGGAGTCGAGCATGAAGGCCAGCATGGTGCGGCCCACGCCGGCGGCCGGCTCGATCACGAAGGGGGTCCAGCGCTCGCCGGCCTCCTGGTCGAAGTAGCTGAGGTCCTGCCCCGACGCCTTGGCGTGGGCGCCCAGGTCGTAGTCGGTGCGGTTGGCGACGCCCTCCAGCTCACCCCACTCGGAGCCGCCGAAGCGGAAGCGGTACTCGATGTCGGCGGTCCGCTTGGAGTAGTGGGACAGCTTCTCCTTGGGGTGCTCGAACCAGCGCATGTTCTCCTCGGAGAGACCGAGGTCGCGGTACCAGTTCCAGCGCTGTTCCATCCAGTAGATCTGCCACTCCTCGTCCTCACCCGGCTTGACGAAGAACTCCATCTCCATCTGCTCGAACTCGCGGGTACGGAAGATGAAGTTGCCCGGCGTGATCTCGTTGCGGAAGGACTTGCCCATCTGCGCGATGCCGAAGGGCGGCTTGCGGCGCGAGGTCTGCTGCACGGCGGCGAAGTTGGTGAAGATGCCCTGGGCGGTCTCGGGCCGGAGATAGGCGATCGAGGCCGAGTCCTGCGCGGGGCCGAGGTGTGTGCTCAGCAGCCCCGAGAACTGCTTGGGCTCGGTGAAGGCGCCCTTGTTGCCGCAGTTCGGGCAGTTCAGGTCGGCGAGGCCCTGCGCCGGCGGGTGCCCGTGCTTCGCCTCGTACGCCTCCTCCAGGTGATCGGCCCGGAACCGCTTGTGACACGAGGTGCACTCGGTGAGCGGATCGGTGAAGGTGGCCACATGGCCCGATGCCTCCCAGACCTCGGTGGCCAGGATGACCGAGGAGTCGATCCCCACCACGTCGTCCCGCGAGGTCACCATGGCCCGCCACCACTGGCGCTTGATGTTCTCCTTCAACTCCACGCCCAGGGGGCCGTAGTCCCAGGCGGCGCGCTGTCCGCCGTAGATCTCACTGCTGGGATAGACGAAGCCACGGCGCTTGCTGAGGCTGACGATAGTGTCGATCTTGTCGGCGGCCACGGTGCTCTCTTCAGGACGAGGGGAGACAGGGAATTGCCTCAGGTTACCGGCGCCTGCGGGGGCCGCAGCAAATCGGTTGTCCAAGATCGGCCGCGGGCGCGCGCCCCGGCCGGAACCACGGCCGGAACCGTGGTCGAAAAGGCGGACAGATCGCCGTACGGAAACCGTCGCCCCACCGGGAGATCCCGGTCACGGGCGGTTTCTCGTCATTCACCCTATTGATCCGTTTGACAATCGTTTCCATCTAACTTGAAAATGGCTGTCATGACCGGACGACGACGCTCTCGCGCTCGAATAGCCCCCGCCGCCCTCACCGTCGCGGCGCTGCTGACCCTGACCAGTTGCGGCCTGTTCGACGACGGGGGCGGCGGTGACGACGACGGTGGCGGCGGCGCGTCCGAGGGCCCGCTGAACGTGGTCTCGTCCTTCTACCCGATGACCTTCCTGGTCGAGCGGATCGGCGGGGAACACGTCTCGGTCACCACCCTCACGGGCCCCGGCGTCGAGCCGCACGACCTCGACATCAGCCCGCAGCAGACGGCCGAGGTCGCCGATGCCGCGCTGGTCGTCTACCTCAAGGGCCTCCAGCCCGCCGTGGACGAGGCCATCGAGCAGTCCGCCACCGGCCAGATCGCCGAGGCCAGCGCCTTCACCCCACTGGAGATCCACGAGCCCCAGGACGAGGGCGCCCACGAAGAGGACGGGCACGCCCACGAGGACGAAGGCGCCCACGAGGACGAGGACGCCCACGGGGACGAGGAAGCCCACGAGCACGAGGACGACCACGACCACAGCCACGAGCACGACCACGACATCGACGGCCGTGACCCCCATGTTTGGCTTGATCCGGTGAAGTACGCGCAGGTCGCCCAGGGCGTCGGCGCGGCGCTGGCCAACTCGGATCCGGACAACATGGCCGACTACGACCGCGCCACCCAGGAGCTGGTCACCGAACTGCACGCGCTGGACGAGGAGTTCAGCGAGGGCCTGGCCGATGTCGAGACCGACACCTTCATCACCACCCATGAGGCCTTCGGCTACCTCGCCGCCCGCTACGGCCTGCACGAGGAGTCGATCACCGGGCTCGACCCGGAGTCCGAGCCCAGCGCGGCGCGGATGCGCGAGCTGCGGGAGATCGCCGAGCACGACGGGGTGACCACCGTCTTCTTCGAGACCCTGGTCAGCGACACGACGGCGCAGACCCTCGCCGACGACCTCGGCCTGCGCACCGACGTCCTCGACCCCGTCGAGGGAATCACCGACGACTCCCCCGGCGCTGACTACCTGGAGGTCATGCGGCACAACCTGGCGGCCCTGCGGGAGGCGCTCGGCGCCGCCTGACGGGGGCGGACCACTCCCCACAGCCGGCGTCGAAGACCGGCGCACCACCGAACCAAGGAAGCGGAGACGGCCATGAAGCGTGAGGCAGAGCCCGTCATAGCTCTCGACGAGGTCACCGCCGAGCTGGGTGGGCGGCCCGTGCTGCGCGGCGTGGACCTGACCCTGCGGCGTGGCGAGGTGGTGGCGCTGCTCGGGGCCAACGGCTCGGGGAAGTCCACGGCCGTGCGCGCCGCCGTCGGCCAGGTGCCGGTGACCGGCGGCCGGCTCACCGTGTTCGGCACGCCCGTGCGGCGGTTCGGCGACTGGGCCAGGATCGGCTATGTGCCGCAGCGGTCCACGGCCGCCGGCGGGGTGCCGGCCACCGTGCGGGAGGTGGTCACGGCCGGGCGTCTCGCCCGGCGGCGGCTGCGCCCGCTGCGCCGGGCCGACCGCGCGGCCGTGGACCGCGCGATCGGCCTGGTGGGCCTGGCGGACCGGGCCACCGACCCGGTGGACGCGCTCTCCGGCGGGCAGCACCAGCGGGTGCTGATCGCGCGGGCGCTGACGGCGGACCCTGAGCTGCTGATCATGGACGAGCCACTGGCCGGCGTCGACCTGGCCAGTCAGCGGGTGCTCGCCGACACCCTGCGCGCACAGGTCGAGGGAGGCGCCTCCGTGCTGCTGGTGCTGCACGAGCTCGGCCCGCTGGCGCCGCTGATCGACCGCGCGGTGATCCTGGCCCAGGGCCTGGTGGAGCGCACCGTCGAGCATCCGGCGCAGCTGCCGGAGAGCCACGCCTGCCACCCGTCGGACGAGCTGGAGCCGTCCGCCGAGCCGACGCTTCAGACGGGCATCCTGTGATGACCGCCACCACGCTCGCGGGCGCCGGAGTGTTCGAGCTGCTGGACTACCCGTTCATGCAACGCGCGCTGCTCTCCGCGCTGCTGATCGGCCTGGCCGCGCCCGCGGTCGGGATCTATCTGGTGCAGCGCCGGCAGGCGCTGATGGGCGACGGCATCGGGCATGTGGCGCTGACCGGCGTCGCGCTGGGCTTTCTGCTCAGCACCAACCCGGTGTGGATGGCGGTGGTCGTCTCGGCGATCGGCGCGGTGGCGATGGAGCTGCTGCGCTCCTCGGGCCGGGCGCGCGGCGATGTGGCGTTGGCCATGCTCTTCTACGGCGGCATGGCCGGCGGTGTGATGATCATCAATCTGGCGCCCAATGGTTCGACGGCCAATCTGACCTCGTACCTCTGGGGCTCGGTGACCACGGTCTCGCCCGACGACATCGTGGCGATCATGATCCTCTCGGCGCTGGTGCTGCTGGTCTGCCTGGGGCTGCGCCGGCAGCTCTTCGCGGTCTGCCAGGACGAGGAGTTCGCACGGGTCACCGGGCTGCCGGTGCGCACCCTCAACCTGCTGCTCGCGGTCACGGCCGCCGCCACGGTGACGGTCGCGATGCGGGTGGTGGGGCTGCTGCTGGTGAGCGCGCTGATGGTGATCCCGGTGGTGGCGGCCCAGCAGGTCAGCCGGGGTTTCGCGGCGACGCTGGCGCTGGCCGTCGGCTTCGGCGTGCTGGTCTCGGTGGCGGGCACCACCACGTCGTACTACGCGGACGTGCCGCCGGGGGCGACCATCGTGCTGCTGGCGATCGGGCTGTTCGCCCTGGTCTCGCTGCTGTCGCTGCCGCTGGCCAGACGCCGCTCCCGACACGCGGCCGAGACCGCGCGCCAGGAGGCGGCCCCCGTCACGGCGGGGCGGTCCTGACCGTCGGCACGGGCTACCCTGGGCCGGCAGGGGATGCGAACGACGTGCAGGAGGTACCCGTGGGGACGGCAGAACCGCCGGTGCGCGGTCGATCGACACGCCAGCGGGCCGCGGTGGCGGCGGCGCTGGCGGATGTGGACGAGTTCCGCAGCGCTCAGGAGCTGCACGACATGCTCAAGCACCGGGGGGACTCGGTCGGTCTGACCACCGTCTACCGCACCCTTCAGTCGCTCGCCGACGCCGGCGAGGTGGATGTGCTGCGCACCAACGAGGGCGAGGCGGTCTACCGCCGGTGCAGCACCGGCGAGCACCACCACCACCTGGTCTGCCGGTCCTGTGGGCGGGCGGTCGAGGTGGCGGGTCCCGCGGTGGAGAGCTGGGCGGACGCCATCGCCAAGGAGCACGGCTTCGTCGACGTGGACCACACCATCGAGGTCTTCGGCACCTGCGGCGAGTGCGCCGCGGCCGAGCGCTCGTCCTGATCGGGTCGGGCGCCGCCGTCCGGCGGCGCCCGACCCGGGATCAGCGGGCGGCGCCGCGCTCCTCCTCGTTGGGGATGGCGCCGCCGAAGCGGCGGTCCCTGGAGGCGTACTCCAGGCAGGCGTCCCAGAGGTTGCGGCGGTCGAAATCCGGCCAGAGGGTGTTCTGGAAGACCATCTCCGCGTACGCGCTCTGCCAGATCAGGTAGTTGGAGGTCCGCTGCTCGCCGGACGGCCGCAGAAAGAGATCCACGTCCGGCATGTCCGGGTAGTACATATAGCGCGCCAGGGTCTTCTCGTTGACCTTGTCCGGCGAGAGCCGGCCATCCGCCACGTCCTGGGCCAGGCGGGAGGTGGCGTCCACCAACTCCGCCCGACCGCCGTAGTTGACGCACATGTAGAGCGTCATGGCGTCGTTGTCCTGGGTCACTTCCTCGGCGTACTTGAGCTGGTTGACCACGGACTTCCACAGCTTCGGCTGCCGACCGGCCCACCGGACCCGCACGCCCAACTCGTTGAGCTGGCCCGTTCGTCGAGCGATCACATCCCGGTTGTAAGCCATCAGAAAGCGCACCTCGTCGGGCGAACGCTTCCAGTTCTCGGTGGAGAACGCATAGAGCGAGAGGTTCTTGACGCCCAGCTCCAGACAGCCGGCCACCACGTCGAGCACCACGCTCTCGCCGATCTTGTGACCCTCGGTGCGCGGCAGCCCGCGCTCCTTGGCCCAACGGCCGTTGCCGTCCATGACGATCGCCACATGCCCGGGCACCAGGTCACGGGGCAACCTCGGCGGCCTGGCTCCACTCGGATGCGGGGCGGGTGCGCGATAGTCGCGACGCTGCCGGGACAGTATTCCGCGGCGGCTCATGGGGCACTCCAGGGGTGAGACGGTCCTGCGGGGAGCGTATCCCCTCCCGGGCCCGAGCCACGAACGCCGAGGGGGCCAGCCCGCCCGGGAGCGATGGACACCGGCGACCCCGGCCGCCGGCTCACGCCTCGCGGACGAACCGCAGCGAACGCAGGCCCCGTTCGAGGTGCCAGTGCAGATAGGCGGAGACCAGCCCGTTGCCCTCCCGCACATGCCTGGCCTCGGCCGCGTCCGCCGTCTCCCAGTCGCCGGTGAGCAGCGCGCCCAACAGCAGCAGCGCCTCCGAGGACGGCACCACGCTGCCCGGCACCCGGCAGTCGACACATATCGCGCCGCCGGCCGCGACCGAGAAGAACCGGTTGGGGCCCGGCAGCCCGCATCTGGCGCAGTCGGCGAAGCTGGGCGCGTACCCGCCCACCGCCAACGACCGCAGCAGGAACGCGTCCAGCACAAGACCGGGCGTGTGGGTCCCGGCGGCCAGCGTGCGCAGCCCGCCGACCAGCAGCAGATACTGCTGGACGTTGGGCTCACCCTCGTGGTCGGTGAACCGCTCCGCCGTCTCCAACATCGCGGTGCCCGCCGTGTAGCGGCCGTAGTCGGTCACGATGTTCTGCCCGTAGGGGGCGATGCCCTCGGTCTGGGTGCACAACGGGAGGCCGCGCCCCACCAGCGTGCTGCCCCGGGAGAAGAACTGCACGTCGACATGGCTGAAGGGCTCCAGCCTGGCGCCGAACTTCGACTTGGTCCTGCGCACCCCGCGCGCCACCGCCCGCACCCGGCCATGCCCCCGGGTGAGCAGGGTGATGATGCGGTCCGCCTCCCCGAGCTTCTGGGTGCGCAGCACGATGCCGTCGTCGCGGAACAGGGTCATGCCCACCATTGTCGCCCCCGCCCACCCAACCCGGCATCGCCCCCGCCCACCCAACCCGGCATCGCCCCCACCCGCCCGTCCCCGGTCGGCGGATCGTGGCCGAGCGCCTCGTCCGGTCATCGGCGAAGGTGAAGGGGTGAGAGGTGAAGGGGTGTACCGCCGCGCAGTGCCGCCCCCTCCCGGCAGGTGGCCGGACGGTCGATCCGGCATCCCCGAACTGGAGCCGCCCATCCGGATCGGGCGCTGGAACGTGTCCTGGATCTTTCCCGCGCTGCTGCTGGTCGGCGTCGTGGTGGCCGACTGGAACGCCGCCGAGCATCTGCGGATCGTCACCTGGATCGCGGTGGTCCCCGTGTTCGCGGCGGTGATGTGCGGGGTGGCGACCACCGTCGGCTTCGCCGTGGCGACCATCGCGACGGCTGCCGTGCTGGAGCAGGCGCTACAGCACCGCTACCCCATCACGCTCAGCGACTTCCTGCTGGTGGCCACCGCGTCCGCCCTGTCGGTCGGCGCCTCGGCGCTGCGCGTGCGGGCCTACCGGCAGGTGCGGCGCCTGGAGAACGCGGCGCAGGCCACCCGCCTCGCCGTGCTGCGTCCGATCCCGCCCAGGATCGGCGGGGTGGAGACCGCCGACGCCTATCTGGCGGCCGACCGGGCGGCCAAGGTCGGCGGCGACTTCTTCGACGTCCAGCCGACACCGCACGGCGCCCGCGTGCTGCTGGGGGACGTGCAGGGGAAGGGGACCAACGCGGTGGACGCGGCGGCGGCGCTGCTCAGCGCGTTCCGCGAGTCCGCCTACTACGAGGCGGACCTGAACGTGGTGGCCCAGCGCCTGGAGAGCCGGATGCGCCGCCACAACCACTATGTGTCGCTGCTGGGCGAACGGGGCGAACGGTTCGCCACCGCCGTGCTCGTCGGCCTGCCGCCGACGGACACCGGGTGGTTGGAACTGGTCAACTTCGGCCATGCCGGGCCGCTGGGCGTGACGGACGAACGGGTGTGGTCGCTGCCCGAGGCCGAAGGCGCGCCGCTGGGGATGACCGAGCTGACGGGCGAGCTGCCGCCGGTGCGGCGGGTCGACTTCCCCGCCTCGGCGACGCTGCTGCTCTTCACCGACGGGGTCACCGAGGCACGCGACCGCCGCGGCGCGTTCCTGCCGCTCGTCGACGAGCTGCGCACGGCCGTCGACACCTCGCCGTCGGCGCTGGTCACCCTCGTGAAGGACGCGGTGCTGCGGCACACCGGGCGCCGCCTCACCGACGACACCGCGATCCTCGCCGTGCGCCGTGACCCCGATCCGCCGCCGGACGACGGTTCCTACGGCTGACCCCCGAGTGGCGAAAGAACTACCCGGGGTGAGGAGTCGCGGCGCGGGCGGATTATGCTCCCGGTCATGTCGGGACTGAGACTCAGCCGAGCCAACGGACCACGACCAGCCCACCGGACCATCGCGTCGGCGATCGCGCTCGCCGTGGGCGCGGGCGCGCTGAGCGGCTGCGCCAGGACGGAGGCCACCGGCCCTGGCGCCGAGGTGCTGGCCGCCCTGGCGGAGGCCAGATACGAGGAGACGCCCCCGACCGGCGTCACCTATGTGGACGCGGAGCGGGCCCGTGAGCTGCTCGCCGAGGACGCCGAACGCTTCGACTTCGTCGCGAGGTTGGGCACCCCGCTGCTCGGCCTGGCGACCCTCCCCGAGCACCGTTACGGCCTTGACCCGGAGCGGGCCAGCCGCACGGTGACCGTGGGCTTCGGCGCGCCCTACGGCGTCTGGGACGGCGAGTTCGACGCGGCGGCGATCGTCGAGGACCTGGCCGCCGACGGGTTCACCGAGCGGGAGACGGAGGCGGGGACGGTCTGGGTGAACCACGACCGGGGCCTCGGCCTGCTGGTCACCGACGAGCGGATCCACTGGGGCGACGAGCAGTTGGACCCGGCCAGGACCGCCGAGTCGGGGGAGCCGGTCGCCGAACGGGACGCCTACCGGGATCTGGGCGCCTGCCTGGGCGACGTCTACCGCGCCGACTTCGTCGAGACCCGCGAGGGCTCCGAGGTCGCCGCCTACGCCTTCGGGCACCGGGCCGAGTCCGCCACCGAGACATCGACCGTGCTCTGCGCGGTGACGGGGAGCGACGCCACCGCCGACGAGGCCGCCGAGCGGCTGCGGGAGACGGTCGCCGACCGTCCTGACCGCTACGCGGACGCCGAGGTCGAGCGGCTGGACCAGGACTCCCCCGGCGTCGTGGTGACCATCCCCGACCAGCCGGAGCAGCGCCCCGGCTGGCTGCTCGTCGACGACTTCCAGCTGGTCCTCGCCCTGACCGGCTCCTGACCCGTCAGCCCTCACCCGCCCCCGGGGTGACAAGGCCCGACTCGTAGGCGACGATGACCAGTTGGGCGCGGTCCCTGGCGGCCAGCTTGCCCATCACCCGGCTGACATGGGTCTTGGCGGTGAGCGGCGACAGGCCCAGGGCCTCGGCGATCTCCGCGTTGTTGAGGCCCCGGCCCACCAGGGTCAGCACCTGCCGCTCCCGTTCGGTGAGCCCGCCCGGGCCCACCGCGGTCCCCGGCCTCGGCGCGCCTGGGGCCCGCAGCGCGCGGGCGATCAGCCGCGCGGTGGGCCCCGGCGACAGCAGCGCCTCGCCGCCCGCCACGGTGTGGACGGCGGCCAGCAGCTCCGCCGGCCTGGTGTCCTTGACCAGGAACCCCGACGCCCCGGCGCGCAGCGCGGCCACCACATACTCGTCCGTGTCATAGGTGGTCAGCACCAACACCCGGGAACGGGCGGACCGTTCGTCGGCGACGATCAGCCGCGTCGCCTCGATGCCGTCCAGATCGGGCATCCTGATGTCCATCAACACCACATCGGGCGCCCGCTCCCTGGCCAGCGCCACGGCCTGCCGGCCGGTGCCCGCCTCGCCGACCACCCGCATCCCCGGCGTGGCCGCGATCAGCACGGCGAACGCCGAACGCACCAGATGCTGGTCGTCGGCGAGCAGCACATCGACCGTCCGCGTGCCGTCCGTCATGTCCTGGCCTCCGATGGCAGCGGCAGTTCGGCGGTCACGGCGAAGCCGCCCGGCCCAGGGCCTGCGGTCAGGGTGCCGCCGACGCCCCGCACCCGTTCGCGCATCCCGGCCAGGCCGAGGCCGGCGCCGCCGGGCGACGCCGGCCGCGCCGCGCCGGGCGGCGGCCCCTCGTCGGCGACGGTCAGCCGCAGCGCCCCCGCCTCGCGCGCCAGCCGCACCCGGATCCGGACGCCAGGACCCGCGTGCCGGACGGCGTTGGTCAGCGCCTCCTGGGTGACGCGGTAGGCGGCGCTGCTCACCAGCCCGGGCAGCGGGCCGGCGTCAGGCGGCAGCGTCAGCTCCACCAGCGCCCCCGACTCCTCGGCGGCGCGCACCAGGTCGGGGATGCCGTCCACGCCGGGCAGCGGCCCCGGCGGCTCGTCCTCGTCGCCGCGCAACACCCGCAGCGTGTCACGCAGTTCGGCCCTGGCGTCCTGGCAGACCTCGTGGATGCCGTCCAGGGTCGCGACCAGCGTCGGCCGATCCTGCCGCTCGGGGGCCGTGGTCAGCAGATGGGAGGCGACGGAGGCCCGGACGCCGATCACGGTGATGCTGTGCGCCAGCAGATCGTGCAGATCGCGGGCCACCCGCAGCCGCTCCTCGGCGACCCGGCGGGCCGCCTCCTCCTCGCGGTCCCGTTCGGCGCGTTCGGCGCGTTCCCTGGCGGCGGCCAGCAGCCGACGGTGCAGCCGCGTCACCTCGCCCACCGCGATCACGCAGAGCATCCAGCCGGAGATCCGCAGCAGCTTCAACGCGGGCCCGCCGCCGTTGCCCCGCCACACCACCAGCACCACCAGCAGCACCACGGCGCCCAGCAGCAGGGTGCGCCAGCGCGGGCCGACGGCGGCCACCGTGTAGGCGGCGACCGCCGTCGCCACGAAGGGCGCCGCGTGCTGGTAGTCGAGCCGGTGGTAGACGGCGACCGGCGCCAGCACCACCAGCAGCACCGTCAACGGGGCGCGGCGGCGCAGCACGAGCGGCAGCACCGAGCCGGCCAGCAGCGCCCAGCCGAGCCCGTCCATCGACCGGCCGTCGTGCTCCACCAGCAGCGCGACCGAGGCGCTCACCGCGGCGATCACCGCCGTCAGCAGGGCGTCCTCCCCGAGGGCACGTCCAGGGCCCTCGGGGAGGAGCCGTCTCCACACCGAAACCATCCGCCTATCCTGTGGCATCGCGCGCGCCGGCACGAGCGGCACGGGCGTCACGGGGATCACGGGGATCACAGGCGGCACGGGGATCACGGGAAAGCGGCCCCGGCCACCAGACGCGCCGGTCCAGCAGCCAGCTCGCGGAGGTGACCAGGTAGGTGCGGACGAGGAAGGTGTCCAGCAGCACGCCGACGGCGACCACGAAGCCCATCTCGGCCATCACCACCAGCGGCATCGCGGCCAGCACGCAGAACGTCGCCGCCAACACCACGCCCGCCGAGGCGATCACCCCGCCCGTGGAGCGCAGCGCGGCGAGCGCCGCCTGCCGGGTGGTGGCCCCGCCGAGCGCCTCCTCCCGCATCCGGTGCATCAGGAAGATGCCGTAGTCCACGCCGAGCGCCACACAGAACACGAACGACAGCAGCGGCACCCCGGCGTCCAGACCGCCGAAGCCGAACACCGGACCGAAGACAAGACCGCCGAGGCCCATCGCCGCGCCCCAGGAGGCGACCACGGCGGCCAGCAGCAGCACCGGCGCCACCAACGACCGCAGCACGGCGGCCAGCACCAGCAGCACCGCGCCCAACACCAGCGGGATCACCAGCAGTTGGTCCCGCGCGCTGGCCTTGTCCCCGTCCATCGCCTGGGCCGTCGGGCCGCCCACCAGCGCCTCCCCCTCGGGCAGCGCCGCCAGCCGCTCCCGCAGCGCGTCGACGGTGTCCCGCTCGCCGGCCGACTCCGGCGGGTCGGTGGCGAACACCAGGAACTCCCGCCAGCCGCCGCCGGCCCGCCCCGGCGCCACCTCGGCGACGCCTTCGGCGCCCTCGACCGCCGCCCGCACCGCGTCCGCCCGCTCGGCGCGGCCGAGCACCACGATCGGCTGGCCCGCGCGGTCCGGATACGCCTCGGCGACCAGTTCCATCGCCCGCACCGAGTCCGGGGTCTCGGTGAAGTTGTCCTGCGCGGCCAGCGGCCCAGGCAGCCGGAAGGCGCCCAGCGCCAGCGCGGCCAGCAGCAGCGTGCCGGCGGCCAGGATGGTCGCCGGGCGGCGGCTGATCGACGAACCGAGCCGGGCGAACACCGAGCCCCGCCCGCGCTCCTCCGGCGAGAGGTCGCCATGCCGGGGGATCAGCGGCCAGAACACCCGCCGGCCGACCAGCACCAGCAGCGCGGGCAGCAGCGTCAACATCACCGCCAGCGCGCACAGCACGCCGACCGCGCCCACCGGGCCGAGGCCGCTGCTGCTGTTGAGATCGGCGACGACCAGGCAGAGCAGCCCCAGCGAGACCGTCCCCGAGGACGCCAGCACGGCCGGTCCGCAGCCGCGCAGCGCCGCCAACATCGCGTCGGAGGCGTCCGGCAGCCGCCGCAGCTCCTCCCGGTAGCGGGCCACCAGCAGCAGCGCGTAGTCGGTGCCGGCGCCGAAGATCAGCACCGTCATGATCGACGCCGACATCGTGGTGACGGTCAGGTCGAACGCCCGCACAAGGCCGTAGACCAGGGCCATCGCCGTCAACGCGGCCACCCCCACGGCCAGCAGCGGCAGCAGGCAGAGCAACGGGCTGCGGTAGGTGACGATCAGCAGCAGCGCCACCACGCCCGCGGTGGCCAGCATCAGGGTGAGGTCGATCGACTCGAAGACGGCCTCGGCGTCCACCCCGAGCGCGCCCGAGCCGCCGAGCGCCACCGTCAGCCCCGCGGGCGCCTCGTCGATCAGCGCGCGGACGAACTCCACGGCCGCCGTCTCCGCCTCCTCGTCCATGGCGCCGAGGGCGAACGGGTAGAGCGCGGTGCGGCCGTCGCCCGAGACGACCCCGTCCCGGTCGACGGGACCGGCGAGGGGATGGGCCTCGTCTATCGCGGCCAGCTGCCGCTCGGCGAGCGCCGCGTCCTCGGCGGTGAGGCCGGCGTCCCGCTGGTGGACGAGCAGCAGATCCGTGGTGTCCCCGCCGGGCAGCCGCTCGACCAGCCGCGCGACCTCGGTGGACTCGGCGCTGTCCGGCAGGTAGTCGACGCCGTCGTCCCGCTGCACCTCGCCCAGCCGGCCGCCGAACGGCAGCGCCAGCGCCAGCACCGCGAGCCACAGCCCCAGCACCGCCCACGGCAGGAGACGACGGCGGCGCGGCGGTGTGCTGGCCGCCGTCGGCGGGGTGGTCCGTGGCGGGCTCGTGCCCAGTGCGCTCATCGTGAGGCTCCTCGCTCGGCTGGTCGAAGCGCCGCCCCCGTCCGGGCGGCCGTTCCCAGACTTCCGCCCCCGACCAGGGGTTTCGTCGGCCCGGCGGGCGAGTTCGCGGCTACCCCCAGGGGAGGCTCCTGGCCCGGCGTACTCCCCCGGGAGTAGGCCGTCACCAGCTGTGAGAGACGTCTCGGATGCTGGGACGGGGGAGGCAACGTGCCGGAAGACGACTACTGTGGTCGGCGCGATGCGAATCCGGACACTTCTCCTCCTTAGCCGCCGCGGCGAGGGTCTGTAGCCCACAGACCGACCCCCTCCCCGCGGAGTTTGGCGTTGCCCGTCGGTCCCCTCGTCCGATCGCCCCTCCGGCACAAGGAGTTCCGTCGCTCATGAGCAGGCCGACGCCGCAGACCAACGCCACCGTCTCCCAACAGCCCTCCGGTATGCCGGTGCACCGCTACCGCCCCTACGAGGCGGTGGACATCCCCGACCGCACCTGGCCGAACAACCGGATCACCAGCGCGCCGCGCTGGCTCTCCACGGACCTGCGGGACGGCAACCAGGCCCTGATCGACCCGATGTCCCCCGCGCGTAAACGCGCCATGTTCGACCTGCTGGTACGCATGGGCTACAAGGAGATCGAGGTCGGCTTCCCCGCCTCGGGGCAGACGGACTTCGACTTCGTGCGCTCCATCATCGAGGAGGGGGCGATCCCGGACGACGTCACCATCTCGGTGCTCACCCAGGCCAGGGAGGAGCTGATCCAGCGGACCGTGGAGTCCCTGGTCGGCGCCCACCGGGCCACCGTCCACCTCTACAACGCGACCGCCCCGACGTTCCGCCGGGTCGTCTTCCGCGGCGACCGGGAGGCGGTCCGCGCGATCGCCGTCGACGGCACCAGGCTGGTCATGGAGTACGCCGAGAAGCTGCTGGACGACCGCACCACCTTCGGCTACCAGTACAGCCCGGAGATCTTCACCGACACCGAGCTGGACTTCGCGCTGGAGATCTGCGAGAGCGTGATGGACGTCTGGCAGCCCGCCGAGGGCCGCGAGATCATCCTCAACCTGCCGGCCACCGTGGAGCGTTCGGCCCCGTCCACGCACGCCGACCGCTTCGAGTGGATGGGCCGCCAGCTGTCCCGCCGCGAGTTCGTCTGCCTCTCGATCCACCCCCACAACGACCGGGGCACCGCCGTGGCCGCCGCCGAGCTGGCGCTGATGGCCGGCGCCGACCGCGTCGAGGGCTGCCTCTTCGGCCAGGGCGAGCGCACCGGCAACGTGGACCTGGTGACGCTGGGGATGAACCTCTTCTCCCAGGGCGTCGACCCGAAGATCGACTTCTCCCGGATCGACGAGATCCGCCGCACCTGGGAGTACTGCAACCAGATGGAGGTCCACCCGCGCCACCCGTACGTGGGAGACCTGGTCTACACGTCCTTCTCCGGCTCCCACCAGGACGCCATCAAGAAGGGCTTCGACGCCATGGCCGCCCAGGCCGAGGCCGGGAACACCCCGCTGGACGAGCTGGTGTGGGACGTCCCCTACCTGCCGATCGACCCCAAGGACGTGGGCCGCTCCTACGAGGCCGTGATCCGGGTCAACTCCCAGTCGGGCAAGGGCGGCGTGTCCTATGTGCTGAAGACGGAGCACGCGCTCGACCTGCCGCGCCGCATGCAGGTGGAGTTCTCCCGGATCATCCAGGAGAAGACCGACGCCGAGGGCGGCGAGGTCACGCCGGCGGCCATCTGGGAGATCTTCTCCGACGAGTACCTGCCCGCCGGCAGCGGCGGCTGGGGCCGGATCGCGCTGCGCGACGCGCAGACCTCCAGCACCAACGACGGCGAGGACGCGCTCACCGTCGGCGCGGTCGTGGACGGCCGCGACACCACGCTCACCGGCACGGGCAACGGGCCGATCGCCGCGTTCTTCGACGCCCTGGCCGGCACCGGCGTGATCGGCGACGACATCCGGCTGCTGGACTATGTCGAGCACACCATGAGCGAGGGCGCCGGCTCCCAGGCCGCCGCCTATATCGAGTGCGCCGTGGGCGACCGGGTGCTGTGGGGCGTCGGCATCGACGCCAACATCGTGCGCGCCTCGCTCAAGGCCGTGGTCTCCGCGGTCAACCGCGCGGCCCGCTGACGGCAGCCGCCGGGCAGCCACCGCGCTGCCCGGCCCCCGTCGCACCGGCCACTTCGTCACGCGGTGCTGACGTACCCCGTCCCCTGTGGTTAACATCACGGACGCGGCAGTGTTGCCGGCGGGTTACGGAGGTACGACGTGGTGCACTCCCGGTTGGCCGGGGTCAGGACCGTCTGGCGGGTGACCGACGACGGGGACTTCTTCTGCGGCGCCTGCGGCGGCGACCGCTGCTATCAACGTCTGGACGGACGGCGCCGGTTGACGGTGCTCGGCATTCCCGTGCTGGCCCGCGGCCCGGCCGGCCCCGTGGTCGAGTGCGTCTCCTGCCGCACCCGTTTCCCCGAACGGGCGCTCGCCCGCCCCACCACCACCCGCCTCGGCACCCTGCTGCGCGAGGCCGTGCACTCGGTGGCCCTGGCCATGCTCGCCGCCGGCGGAACGGAGTCGGAGGCCGCCCGCCGGATCGCGCTCGAAACGGTCAGGGACGCCGGCTTCCCCGACTGCTCGGAGGAGCGGCTGCTCACCCTCCACACGGCGCTGGCCGCGCGGGGCCTGCCCCTGGTGGCCCGGGAGATCTCCGACAGCGTCGCCGCGCTCACCCCGCATCTGGCCACTCCCGGCCGGGAGAGCCTGCTGCTGCGCGGCGCGCGGATCGCCCTGGCCGACGGGCCGTATCTGGAGGCCGAGAGCGGGATGCTCCGCAGGATCGGCGAGGCGCTGTGGCTGCCGCCGGCCGACACCACCCGCCTCCTCACCGCCGCCGCCACCCGCCCCCTCCCCGGCCCCTGACCGACCGGCCGACCCCGCCTCGGGGCGGGGCAGCAGCCCGGCACACCGCGACAGGCCCCGGCACAACGGGCGGATATGCCCCACGCGGTGCCCTTGCCGGGCGGGGCAGCCCCACACCAGCCGGACACGGACGCCCCCGCCCCGGCCAGACGGACGGACGAGCCCTCGCGGGCCCTCGCCGGCCAGGGCACAGCCCCACCCGGCCGCAGAACGGCCGGCCCCGACCCGACCAGACGCACGCCACCCGGCGCGGCGGGCTCCGCGCGGAGCGGATACGCCCTGGCGGGGCTGACAGACGCGACCCTCGCGGACCCCGACCGAATCGGGCCTCGCCGGGCGGGCTCCCCGCTGGCGAACCAGCCGGCACCAACCACAAACCCTCACACCGTCCAGCGCCCAGCCCCACCGGACAACCAGCCCCCGTCGGGGCATCCCACGCCGGCCAGGGCACGCACGCCGCCCGGCGCGGCGGGCTCCACGCGGAGCGGATACGCTCCGGCCGGGCCCGCCGGGTCGCAGGCCCTGCCAGGCAGACACAGCCGGCCGAACGCCCAGCCGCCCTCGCCGGGCGGATCAACTCAGGCGGTGAGCGACGTCTGCCCCGGCCAACCGGCCGGCGCCAGCCACGAGCCTTCAGGCCCCCAAGCGGCCAGCCCCACCGGGAACCGGCCGTTGCCCGCACGGTGGCTGGCGTCTGCCCTGGCCCAACGGACCCCGTCAGCCGTGCTCCGCCCGGAGCGGATACGCCCTGCCCGGGCGCCCAGGCCCATCGGGCGAATCCGAACACGAAACGTCACGCCCCCGGCCGGGCCCGCCAGGTCGGAGGCCCTGCCAGGCAGACACAGCCGGCCGAACGCGGCCCAGCCGCCCTCGCCGGGCGGATCAACTCAGGCGGTGAGCGACGTCTGCCCCGGCCAACCGGCCGGCGCCAGCCACGAGCCTTCAGGCCCCCAAGCGGCCAGCCCCACCGGGAACCGGCCATTGCCCGCACGGTGGCTGGCATCTGCCCTGGCCCAACGGACCCCGTCAGCCGTGCTCCGCCCGGAGCGGATACGCCCCGGCCGGGCGCCCAGGCCCATCGGGCGAATCCGAACACGAAACGTCACGCCCCCGGCCGGGCCCGCCAGTTCGCAACCCCTGCCAGACAGGCACAACCGGCCGAACGGCCAGCCGCCCCCACGGCGCGCATCAATACAGGCGGTGGCGGCTTCTGCCCCGGCCGGGCAGGCCACCGTGGCCTGCCTGACCGGCTAGGTCAGAAGCCGAGGCGGCGGAGTTGCTTGGGGTCGCGTTGCCAGTCCTTGGCGACCTTGACATGGAGGTCGAGGAAGATCGGGGTGCCGAGCAGGGCCTCGATCTGGCGGCGGGCCTTGGTGCCGACGTCCTTGAGGCGTTGGCCCTTGGGGCCGATCACGATGCCCTTCTGGCTGGACCGTTCGATGAAGAGGTTGGCGTGCACGTCCAGCAGCGGACGGTCCGCTGGGCGGTCCTCGCGGGGGAGCATCTCCTCGACCACCACCGCGATGGAGTGCGGGAGTTCGTCCCTGACGCCCTCCAGCGCGGCCTCCCGGATCAGCTCGGCGATCATCACCAGCTCGGGCTCGTCGGTGAGGTCGCCCTCCGGGTAGAGCGGGGGGCCCTCGGGCAGCAGCGGCGCCAACAGGTCGGCCAGCAGGCCGACCTGCTCGCCGGCGACGGCGGAGACCGGGATGATCTCCGCCCACTCGATGCCCGCCTCCTTGCCCATCTGGTCGACGGCGATCAGCTGCTGGGTGAGCGTCTCGCGGTCGGCCAGGTCGGTCTTGGTGACGATCGCGACCTTGGGCGTCCGCTTGACCTGCGCCAACTCCTTGGCGATAAAGCGGTCCCCGGGCCCGACCTTCTGGTCGGCCGGGAGGCAGAAACCGATCACGTCCACCTCGGCCCAGGTGGTGCGGACCACGTCGTTGAGCCGCTGTCCCAGCAGGGTGCGCGGCTTGTGCAGCCCCGGGGTGTCCACCAGGACGAGTTGGGCGTCCTCACGGTGCACGATGCCGCGCACGGTGTGCCGGGTGGTCTGGGGCCTGCTGGAGGTGATGGCGACCTTCGTGCCGACCAGGGCGTTGGTCAGGGTCGACTTGCCGGCGTTGGGGCGGCCGACGAAGCAGGCGAAGCCCGACCGGTGCTCGGCGGCCGAGGGAGCGGCGGAACTGGGGGAGGTTGGGGAGTTCATCAGGCGGCGATCGTCGCACGAACGGCGCCGTCGGGGCCAGCCAGCAGCACGGGGGTGCCGGCGCCGCCGAGGTCGCGGACGGCCGCGAGGTCGTCGTCGGCCGGCGCCTCGGCCGAGGTGACCACGGCCGCGGCCTCCAGGGAGCCGGCGCCGCTGGCGACCGCCATCGCCACGGCGGTGCGCAGCGCGCTCAGCCGCAGCGACTCCAGGGCGACCGTGCTCGCGACATAGGTGCGGCCGGTCTCGTCCCGCACCGCCGCGCCCTCGGCCGCGCCGTTGCGGGCCCTGGCGCTCCGGGCCAGCGTGATGATCTTGCGGTCTTCCGGGCCGGGCGCACCGGCGCCCGGCTCCTGGGGGGCAACGCCGTCAGTCATGCCCCGAGCTTAAGCGGTGTGCGACCGGCGGCGTCCCGGCCGTCCGGCTCAGAGCCGGGTGACGCCCGGCTGGTCGGTCCTGGGCTTGGGGGTGTTGCCCTCGATCACCTCGGTCAGCTTGTCCACCGCCCGCTCCGCGATCCCGTTGACATCGCCGGTGTCGCGGCCCTCACGCCCGGCCTGAGCGACGCGGATGGTGTGGGCACCGACCCTGGCGGTCACCACCTCGGCGACCACGGGGGTGCCGGCCGTCTCGCCGTCCAGCCTGCGGTTGTAGCGCAGGGCGCCGCACTCGTCGCCCAGTCGCTCGGGGTCGCCGCGCGGCTCCTCGTCGTAGGCGACGGTGATGGCGCCGTCGGCGGGCCCCTCCTCGGCGTGGAAGGTGCCGCACTCGTCGGCCATGGCGCGGAACCCGGCGAGCGCGGCGCGCGCCGCTTCCTCGCCGTCGTGGGCGGTGACGACGGTGGTGACGAACGGGCCGGTCGCCGACTTGGCGAAGCCGGCGCGCTGGCTGCCGTCAGCGCCGCTGTCGAACAGCTCGCGGCAGCCGTTCTCGCTCGGCCTCGGCACGCCGAAGCCGCGTTCGGCGGCGGCCTCCTCGCTGTCGCTCGCCCAGCCCTCGGGGAAGTCCACCGGATCCAGCAGGGCCTCCCGAAGCTGGCTCTCGCCCAGGCCGTCGGAGGCGGCCGGCTGCCCGGGGGCGAGCCCGAGGCTGAGCGCGGCGAGCCCGGCGACCGTGACCGTCCTCAGATGCGGGTTCATGGCTCCCATGGCGCCACCCGAACGGGCTCACGGCCAGCCGCGCTCGCCCGTTCGAGTGAAGAGCTGCTGGGAGCGCGGCTACTCGCCCCCCGCCGGCCCCTCGTCCGCCGGCTCCGCCAACACCGGCTCGACCAGCACCCGCTCGATGCGGTTGCGCCGGCCGGCCGGCGACTCCGCCGTCAGCCGCAGGGCGGCCAGCGACGGCCCCGCGTGGTCCAGCGGCTGCTCGCCCGAGACGTCGACCACGGCTCTGGCGCCGGCGATCGGCACCCGGCCCAGCGCCTTGGCCAGCAGGCCGCCGACCGTCTCCACGTCCTCGTCGTCGAGGCGCAGCCGGTACAGCTCGCCCAACGCGCCGAGGTCGAGCCGGGCCGTCACCCGGTAGGAGCCGGAGCCGAGCTCCTCGACGGGCGGGAGCTCGATGTCGTACTCGTCGGTGATCTCGCCGACGATCTCCTCCAGGATGTCCTCGATGGTGACCAGGCCCGCCGTGCCGCCGTACTCGTCGATCACCACCGCCACATGGATGTGGTCCCGCTGCATCTCGCGCAGCAGATCGCCGGCGTTCTTGGTGTCGGGCACGAAGGTGGCCGGGCGCATCACGCCCTGGACCGGCTCCGACTCGGCCTCCCGGCTGACGTGCACCCGCCGGGTGAGGTCCTTGAGATAGACGATGCCGACGATGTCGTCGTCGCTCTCCCCCGTCACCGGCATCCGCGAGAACCCGGACCGCAGCGCCAGGCTGAGGGCCTGCCGCAGGGACTTGTGGCGGTCTATGGAGACCAGGTCCGTGCGCGGCACCATCACCTCGCGGACCAGGGTGTCGCCCAGCTCGAAGACGGAGTGCACCATCCGGCGCTCCTCGTCCTCGATCAGCGACTCGCGCTCCGCCAGGTCCACCATGGCGCGCAGCTCGGCCTCCGAGGCGAACGGGCCCTTGCGGAAGCCCTTGCCCGGGGTGACCGCGTTGCCGAGGATGATCAGCGCCTGGGTCAGCGGGTTGAGCACCCGCACCAGCGGGACGAGGACATAGGCGGCGGCGATGGTGGTCCCCAGCGGGTGCTGCCGGCCGATCGTGCGGGGCGAGACGCCGACCGCGACGAAGGACAGCAGCACCATGATCCCGAAGGCCAGCGCCAGCGCGGGCAGCACCTCGTCGAAGATCTCCAGGCAGGCGTAGGCCACCAGCACGGCCGCCGCCATCTCGCTGGCGACCCGCAGCAGCAGCGCGAGGTTGAGGTAGCGGGTGGGGTCGGCGGCCAGCACCGCCAGCCGGGCGGCGCCGCGCCGTCCGGCGCGGACGGCCTCCTCGGCGCGGTAGCTGGTGATCACCGCCAGACCCGCCTCGGCGCAGGAGGAGAGCCAGCCGACGGCGAGCAGCGCCAGCACCGCGACCAGCAGCGTGCCGGTCATGTCAGCGTGGGGGCCGGCGAGGGACCCGACAGACCGCGCTCGGCCCGCCAGCCGTCGACGATGGCCTGCTGGAGTCCGAACATCTCGGCGCGTTCGGTGGGCTCCTCGTGGTCGTAGCCCAGCAGGTGGAGCACCCCGTGCACGGTGAGCAGTTGCAGCTCGGCGTCCATCGAGTGCCGCGTCGGCGCGGCCTCGCCCTGCTCGCGCGCCACCTCGGGGCAGAGCACCACATCGCCGAGCAGACCCTGCACGGGCTCCTCGTCTTCCTTCATGGGTGGCCGCAGCTCGTCCATCGGGAACGACATCACGTCCGTGGGGCCGGGGAGGTCCATCCACTGGAGGTGGAGTCGCTCCATGGCCGCCGCGTCCACCGCGATCACGGACAGCTCGGACAGCGGGTGGATCCGCATCCGTGCCAGCGTGTAGCGGGCGATGTCGAGAATGGCCCGTTCGTCGAGTGGGTCACCGGATTCGTTGTTGACCTCGATCGCCATGATGCGGGGCGGCTACTTTCCGGTCCGGTCGTCGTAACGTTCGTACGCGTCCACGATGCGGCCGACGAGCCTGTGCCGCACCACGTCCTGGCTGGTGAGCCGGGAGAAGTGCACATCGTCGACGCCGTCCAGGATCGCCTGCACCTCGCGCAGCCCGCTCGGCGTGCTGCCCGGGAGGTCGACCTGGGTGACATCCCCGGTGATCACGATCTTGGACTCGAAGCCCAGCCGGGTGAGGAACATCTTCATCTGCTCCGGGCTGGTGTTCTGCGCCTCGTCCAGGATGATGAACGCGTCGTTGAGCGTCCGGCCGCGCATGTAGGCCAGCGGGGCCACCTCGATCGTGCCCGCGCTCAGCAGCCGGGGGATGGAGTCCGGATCGAGCATGTCGTGCAGCGCGTCGTAGAGCGGACGCAGATACGGGTCGATCTTCTCGTAGAGCGTGCCCGGCAGGAACCCGAGCCGCTCGCCGGCCTCCACGGCCGGGCGGGTGAGGATGATGCGGTTGACCATCTTGGACTGGAGCGCCTGGACGGCCTTGGCCATCGCCAGATACGTCTTGCCCGTGCCGGCCGGGCCGATGCCGAAGACGATGGTGTGCTGGTCGATGGCGTCGACATAGCGCTTCTGGTTGAGCGTCTTGGGGCGGATGGTCTTGCCCCGGTTGGACAGGATGTTCTGGGTGAGCACCTGCGCCGGGCTGGTGCCCTCGTCGTTCCCGCCGCGCAGCATCGCGATGGAGCGCTCCACAGCGTCCTCGGAGAGCGGCTGACCGGTGCGGAGCACCAACATCATCTCGTCGAAGAGGCGCTGCACGAGCCGCACCTCGGCCGGATCGCCGGTGGCGCGGATCTCGTTGCCCCGGACGTGGATGTCGGTGGCGGGGAAGGCCCGCTCGATGACGCGCAACAGCGCGTCGCCCGAGCCCAGCACAGTGACCATCGGGTGCTTGGCCGGGACGGTGAACCGCGCGGTGGCCGCGTCGGTGGGGCTCGGCTGGTGTGTGGGTGTCTGCGTCATGGGCGGCCCGGACGGACCTGCTCATCCCTCTCTGCGCTGGAGGACCGGACTCCCCAGGGTACGCCGGGAAGCGGGCATTGCCCCAGAACATTACGGAGCGCGATCCCCTTGCCGCGCTGCGACGTTGGGCCGGGTGCGGGGGCCGTCACATCAGCCCCGGAAGCCGAGCGTGGGGACGGCGCGGCGGCGCGGCAGGGGCCTGTCCTCGCCGGGCAGCAGCTCGGAGAGGAAGGCGTAGCGCTCAAGCGAGGCGTGTTCGACGCCGTCGTCCGGGGTGAGCGCCTGCGTCCTGCGCCACCAGGCGGCGATCTCGGCCCAGCCGGGCGCCGAGAGCGAGCCGCCGAACTCCTGCACGGAGAGGGAGGCCGTCAGCCCGGCGAGCGCCAGCCGGTCGGCCAGCGGCCAGCCGGCCAGCGTCGCGGTGACGAAGCCGGCCATGAACACGTCCCCCGCGCCCGTGGTGTCCAGCGCCTCCACCACGATGGCCGGCACCTGGGCCGCCTCCCCGGTGCGCGCGTCCACCCCGTAGGCGCCGTCGGCGCCCATGGTGACCACGGCGATGGGCACCCGCTCGGCCAGCGCGTGGGCTGCGGCCCTCGGGTCGTCCGCACGGGTGTAGCGCAGGGCCTCGGCGGCGTTGGGCAGGAACGCCTCGCAGTGCGCCAGATCGGGCAGCGCCGACAGATCCCAGACGCCCGTCTCGTCCCAGCCGGTGTCGGCGAAGATCAGCGTGCCGGAGGCGGCGGCCCGGCCGATCCACTCCTGCGGACGCCCCGGCGTCAGCGAGGCCACGGCCGAGCGGGCGCCCGGCGGGCTGGCCCCGGCCGGCTCAGGGCGGGAGGGGGGTGCCTCGTGGCCGTGCGAGACCATGGTGCGCTCGCCCTCGTAGGCCATGGAGACCGTGACGGGCGAGTGCCATCCGGCGACCGTGCGGGAGAGGGAGAGATCGATCCCCTCGCCGCGCTCCAGCGTCTCCCAGCAGTACTCGCCGTACTTGTCGTCGCCGAACGCGGCGGCCAGGCTGGTGCGCAGGCCGAGACGGGCCAGCGCGGTCGCCATGTTGGCGACGCCGCCCGGGCTTGAGCCCATCCCCCTGGCCCAGGACTCCGTGCCGCGCACGGGCGCCGAGTCGAGCCCCGTGAAGATGATGTCCAGGAAGACGGTGCCGGTGAGATAGACGTCGGGGGCGGCGTCGCCGGGCGCGCGCAGTCCGGCGAGCGGGTCGATCAGACAGCTCCGCGGGGGGTCGTTGAGAGGGGTCACCTGCTGCTCCGGGCGTGGTCGTGGTCGTTTCTACGGTACGTTCCGGCCCATGAGGCTCACGATCATCGGCGGCGGTGGGTTCCGTGTCCCCCTGGTATACCGGGCGCTACTGACAGCGGCGGGTGACGGCTCACCCGATCGCGGGAGCGAGGTGACGCTCTTCGACAGCGACTCGACCCGAGTGGCGGTCATCGCACGGGTGTTGACGGCGCTGGCGGACGGGGTGCCGGGAGCGCCGCGGGTGCGGGTCGCCGAATCCCTGGACGCGGCGGTGCGCGACGCGGACTTCGTCTTCCAGGCGATCAGGGTCGGCGGCACCGCCGGCCGGGTGCGCGACGAGCGGGCGGCGCTCGCCGAGGGGGTGCTGGGGCAGGAGACGGTGGGCGCCGGCGGGGTGCTCTACGGGCTGCGCACGATCCCGGTGGCGCTGCGGATCGCCGAGCGGGTGCGGGCGTTGGCGCCGCACGCCTGGCTGATCAACTTCACCAACCCGGCCGGCATGGTGACCGAGGCCATGGCCTCGGTGCTGGGGCACCGGGTGATCGGCATCTGCGACTCGCCGGTGGGTCTGGTGCGGCGCGCGGCGTGGGCGGCCGGCGTCGACCCGGCCGAGGTGCGGTTCGGCTATGTGGGGCTCAACCACCTGGGGTGGCTCAACTCCCTCACCCACGAGGGACGCGATCTGCTCTCCGGGCTGCTGGCCGATGACGAGGCGCTCGCCGGCTTCGAGGAGGGGCGGCTCTTCGGCGGTGAACTGCTGCGCTCGCTCGGCACATTGCCCAACGAGTACCTGCACTACTACTACCTGGGGCGGGAGACCCGGCGCGCGGCGGACGCGGCGGGCGGCACCCGGGGGGAGTTCCTGGAGCGCCAACAGGGCGCGTTCTTCACCGAGGCCGCGCGCGATCTCGAACACGCGCCGGCGCTCTGGGAGAAGACCCGGCTGGAGCGCGAGCGGACCTATGGCGCCGAGCAGCGCGCGGCCAGCGGCGGCGGGGAACGGGACAGCCGCGATCTGGTCGGCGGCGGCTACGAACATGTCGCGCTCGATCTGATGCGGGCCATCTCGGGCGATCGTCGCACTCGGCTGATCCTCAACGTCCGCAACGCGGGCACGGTGCCGGCGCTGCCGGACGACGCGATCGTGGAGACGGTCTGCGAGGTGGACGCCCAGGGCGCCCACCCGGTGCCCTGCCTCTCCCCCGGGCTCGCCGAGCTCGGCCTGATGCTCCAGCTCAAGGCCGTCGAACGAGCCACCATCGCGGCGGCTTCGACCCGTTCGTCGGCCCTCGCCCGGCACGCCCTGACACTGCACCCCCTGGTCGACTCGGCGACCACGGCCGAACGCCTCCTCCGCAACCGCCTCGCCATGGAACCGTCGGCCTAGCCGGGCCGCGCGGTCAGTGGGTGGCGCGGGACGGGACGGGGACGCGGGTGAGGTCGTCGGCGACGGTGAGGGTGCCGGTGAAGCCGGCGGCGCGGGCCTCTTCGGCGAAGGCGCCCGGGTCCTGGTAGCGCTGCGAGAAGTGGGTCAGGACCAGATGCCGCACCCGCGCCCGGGCAGCCACCCGGGCGGCCTGCGCCGCCGTCAGATGCCCGTACTCGTCGGCCAGCGCGGCGTCCCGTTCCAGGAAGGTGGACTCGATCACCAACAGATCGCAGTCTGCGGCCAGTTGGTGGACCGCGTCGCAGAGCCTGGTGTCCATCACGAACGCGAAGCGCTGGCCCGGGCGCTCCACGCTCACCTGCTCCAGGGTCACCTCCCCCAGACGCCCCGTGCGGCGCAGCCGACCGATGTCGGGCCCGGTGACACCGTGCGCCGCCAGCAGCTCGGGCACCATCCGCCGACCGGCCGGCTCGACCAGCCGGTAGCCGAACGCCTCCACCGGATGGGAGAGCCGCAGCGCGCTCAGCGTGAAGGCCGGCGTCTCGTCGAGCACGCCGTCGTCCTCGACCGGCAGCGGCTGGAGCTCCGCGGCCTCGCGGTAGGCCGTGGCGTAGCGCAGCCGCTCGAAGTACCGCTGGCCGCTCGCCGGATAGTGCACCCGCACCGGATGCGGAACCCGGTCCAGATGCACCCGTTGGATCACCCCGGCCAGGCCGAGCGCGTGGTCGCCATGGAAGTGGGTGACGCAGATCCGGGTCAGCGCGTGCGCGCTGACCCCGGCCAGCAACAGCTGCCGCTGGGTGCCCTCGCCCGGGTCGAAGAGCACGCCCTCGCCGTCCCACCGCAGCACATAGCCGTTGTGGTTGCGCCGCCGAGTGGGCACCTGGCTGGCCGTGCCGAGCACCACCAGCTCACGGACCGACACCGCGCCGACCGCGTCAGCCGGGCGGCCAGTTGAGGCCGCGTCCGCCCAGTACGTGGGCGTGGGCGTGGAAGACCGTCTGCCCGGCGCCCGCACCGGTGTTGAAGACCATGCGGTAGCCGTTGCCCGCCACCTTCTCCTGGGCGGCCACGGCACCGGCCTCGCGCAGCACGTCGGCGGCCGTCTCCGGCTCGGCCTCGGCCAGCGAGGCGGCGTCCGGGTAGTGCGCGCGGGGGATCACCAGCACATGGCTGGGCGCCTGGGGGTTTATGTCCTGGAACGCGACGGTGGTCGCCGTCTCCCTGACCACGGTCGCCGGCACATCGCCGGACACGATCTTGCAGAACAGGCAGTCGGCCTGCGGTTCTCCGGCCATCCCCCGGCGTCCTCCTCGGACTTCTCGGAAACGTCCCCAGGATGTTACCGCCTCCCCCGTCGGCCGACGGCTGGCCGGGCGTGCACCGTCCGGCACGTTTTGCCCCCGTCCGCCCCCGGGTAGCCGGGAACCCATGGCCTTCGCGAACCGAACCAAGTGACTGGCTGGTAACGTGCTCAGTCGCCGCGTTTCGTCGCAGACCCGCATGAACCCCCACACCCACCACGCCCACCCCCACTTCGTTCCCCCCACTTCGTTACCGAGGATTCCGGACCATGGCCGAACAGCCGCAACGCGAACAGTGGGGCAGCCGTCTCGGCTTCCTCATGGCCGCCATTGGATCAGCCATCGGGCTGGGCAACATCTGGCGGTTCCCCGCGGTCACCTACGAGCACGGCGGCGGGGCGTTCCTCGTCCCCTACCTGCTGGCGCTGCTCACCGCGGGCATCCCGCTGCTGATCCTGGAGTACACGATCGGGCGGAAGTACCGTTCGTCGCCGCCCGGCGCCCTGCGTCAACTCGCCCGACCCGCCGAGGCGATCGGCTGGTGGCAGGTCGCGATCTGCTTCGTGGTGGCCACCTACTACGCGGCGATCCTCGCCTGGGCGATCCGCTACACCGGCTTCTCCTTCACCCAGGCGTGGGGCGACGATCCCGAGGGATTCCTCAACAACGAGTTCCTGAACCTGAACGAGACGCCCGGCGAGGTCTCCACCTTCGTGCCCGGCGTCGCCTGGCCGCTGATCGCCGTGTGGGTCCTGACGTTGGTCATCCTCGGCCTCGGCATCCGGCGCGGCATCGAGCGGGCCAACATCGTCTTCATCCCCCTGCTGGTCGCCTTCTTCCTGGTGCTGGTGGTGCGGGCGCTGACCCTGGACGGCGCGAGCCTCGGCCTGGACGCGCTGTTCTCCCCTGACTGGGGCAAGCTGACCGATGGCGGCGTGTGGGTGGCGGCCTACGGCCAGATCTTCTTCTCGCTCTCGGTCGGCTTCGGCATCATGATCACCTACGCCTCCTACCTGCACCGGAAGTCGGATCTCACCGGTTCGGCGATGGTCGCCGCGTTCGCCAACAGCTCGTTCGAGATCCTGGCCGGCGTGGCCGTCTTCGCCACGCTGGGCTTCATGGCGATGGACGCGGGCGTCGGGGTCTCCCAGGTCTCGTCCAGCGGCGTGGGGCTGGCGTTTGTGGCGTTCCCGGCGATCATCTCCGAGATGCCGATGGGCGCCTTCTTCGGTGTGCTGTTCTTCGTGTCGCTGGTGATCGCCGGGTTGACGTCGTTGATCAGCATCGTGCAGGTGATCGTCGCGGCCGTGCAGGACCGGACGGGCCTGCGGCGGGTGCCGGCGGTGCTGAGCGTGGGCGGCGCGGTGTCCGTGGTCTCCGTGTTGCTCTTCGCCAACGACAGCGGCCTCTACTTCCTGGACGTCTCCGACCGATTCATCAACCAGTACGGCATCGCGCTGGCCGGTCTGGTGCTGCTGATCACCGTCAGCTGGGGCCTGCGTCTACTCCCGGCGCTGCAACGGAACGCCGACGCGACCTCGTCCATCGGCCTGGGTGTGTGGTGGCGGATCTGCCTCGGGGTGATCACGCCCGTGGTGCTCACCTGGATGATGGTGGACAGCCTGATCGGCGAACTCGACGAGAACTACGAGGGCTACTCGACGTCCTTCCTGCTCTGGGGCGGCTGGTCGGTCGCGGTCGGCGCGCTGCTGGTGGGCGTGTTGTTGACCCTGCTCTCGCGGCGCGGCTCCCGCCCCCGCTCGTCCGAGCGGGGTTCCGAGACGGAGAGGACCCACTGATGTCGGCATCAGCGATCGTGATGATGAGCATCTCCATGCTGATCGTCTGGGGCGGCCTGCTCCTGGCCGTCCTCAACCTGCGCGGCCACCCCGACGCCCCGGAGCCAACCGCCGACGACGTCCCGCACCCGCTCTGACCAACCGCCGGGCGGTAATCGGTTGCCCGTCGGCGGCGGTGGTGGATGCAATGTCCGGCATGGTCAACCAAACGCAACCCGGTTCACCCGTCCTCATCGGCGCTCTCGCTCCGTTGACCAGACCCGGCTGGGTGGAGGCCGGCCACCAGCTGCTCGCCGGGATGGAGTTGGCCGCTCAGGAAGTCAACGCCGCCGGCGGGATCGGCGGCGCGCCGGTCGAGTTGCTGGTCCGGGACACCGCGGCCGATCCGCGGCGGGCGTCGGCGGCCGTGGACGAGCTGGCCGGCCTGGGCGTGGCCGCCCTGGCGGGTGAGTACCACAGCGTCGTCGCCCGCGCCGTCGCCGCCCGGGCGGACGCGCTGGGCCTACCGTTCCTCTGCTCCTCAGCGGTGCTCGACGCGCTCACCGATGGGCCGACGGACCATGTCGCGCGGATCGCGCCCGCGCAGTCCCACGGCTGGCGGATCTACGCCGACTTCCTCATCGGCGCCGGCCACCTTCGCATCGCCGTGGCGACCCAGCCGAGCGTCTACTGGGCATCGGGGACCCGCCTGCTGCGGGACCGACTCGCCGCGTCCGGCGGCGATGTCGTCGAACTGGACCTGTCCGCGCTCGCCCCCGACGCCCTGGGCGACCGGCTCGTCGACAGCGGCGCGACGGCCCTTCTGCTGCTGGTCGGCCATCCGGAGCCGGCGGTGTCGATCGTCAGATCCGTCCGCCGCGACCCGCGCCTCGCCGGGATCATGATCGGCGCCCCGGCCGGGCAGCCGGAGTTCGCGGAATGGGCGAGGGAGCTGGGCGACGAGGGCGCCGCGATCCCCTTTCTGCGCTATCTGCCCGAGCGCCTCGGCCCGCTCGGCGCGCGGGTCGGGACGGCGCTCCGCGAGCGACTGGGCGAAGCGCCGTCCTTTGTCGCCTTCGAGGGCCATGACACGATCACCGTCCTCGCCGAGGTGCTGCGGGCGCGTGCCGACCAGCCCTGGCCGCTCGTCGATGTCGAAGGCACCAGGGGTCGGATCACGTTCTCCCCCCCGCCGGGCGGCGGCGTCTGGCAGTGGGCCCGGCCGCCGGTCCAGGTCGTCGACCGGGATCCGGGTGACCCGACCCGCCTCCGGATCCGCCACCCCGGCTGAGCGGTTCGGCGGCCCGGGGCGGGAACGGACGTGACGCGGCACGCGGACCAGGTACGCGTCGCGGTCGAGCGGGTCGTCGTCCGTGCCCGCCCGGCGTGGCGGTGGTCCTTCGACCGACCGGTAGTGCGCGAACTCGGCCTCCAACGCGCCCTCGCCGCCCGTCAGTTCCGGTAGTCGCCGGGCCAGGGCGTGCACCCGGCCGGCCGGGACGGTGCCCGTCAGCGGCAGCGCCCGACCGTCCGGGACCGGCGCCCTGGCCGGGCGCCGAGGCCGCCCAGCACGGGCAGCACCGTGCCATGGGCATCGGCCGGGATCCAGGGCCTGGGCCGGCCCGTGGCTCGACCCCCGCCGGGCGGGCGTCAGCTCCAGCGGCCTGTGCGGGTGAGCAGCACCGCGGCGGCGGCCGGGCCGGCCGTCGAGGTGCGGAGGACGGTGGGGCCGAGCCGGTACGCGGTGGCGCCCGCCGCCGTGAAGGCGGCCAACTCGGCCTCGGTGACGCCCCCTTCGGGGCCCACCACGAGCACGAGATCGCCCTCGGGCGGCAGCGCGGCCGTGGCCAGCGGCAGGTCCGTGGACTCGTGCAGCACGCCGGCGAACGCGGCGTCGGCCAACAGGCGGGCCACGCCCGCCGTGTTGAGGGGCTCAGGCACCGCCGGCACCCGCAGCCGGCGGGCCTGCTTGGCCGCCTCCCTGGCGGCGGCGCGCCAGCGCTCCAGCGCCTTGGCGCCGCGCTCGCCCTTCCACTGGGTGACACAACGGGACGCGGACCAGGGCACGATGGCGTCCACGCCGGTCTCCGTCATGGTGCTCACGGCCAACTCGCCCCTGTCGCCCTTGGGCAGGGCCTGCACCACCGTGATCCGGGCGGCGGGCGCGGGCTCCACTCGGCGCTCGACGACCTCGACCGTCAGCCGGTCACGCCCGGCGACCTCGGCCACCCGGCCCAGCGCGCCGGCGCCAGCGCCGTCGCTGAGCACGATCTCCTCGCCGACCCGCAGCCGGCGCACCGCCACCGCGTGACGCCCCTCGGGGCCGTCCAGCGTCAGCGGCGCACCCGCGTCGGCGTGCGCCAGGGACTCGACCAGAAAGACGGGCGCGCTGCTCATCGCCCGTTGAACGCATCCTTCAGGCGGGAGAAAAGGCCCTGCTGTCCCGGCTGGAACTGGCCCAACGGCCGTTCCTCGCCACGGAGTTTGGCGAGCCGCCGGAGCAGCTCCTCCTGCTCGGGGTCGAGCTTGCCCGGGGTCTGTACCTCGACATGCACCACCAGATCGCCCCGGCCGTTGCCGCGCAGATGCGTGACGCCCCGGCCGTGCAGCGGGATGGACTGGCCGGACTGCGTGCCCGGGCGGATGTCCAACTCCTCCTGGCCGTCCAACGTCTCCAGCGGTACCTGGGTGCCGAGGGAGGCGGCCGTCATCGGGATGGTGACCGTGCAGTGCAGATCGTCGCCCCTGCGCTGGAAGACCGCGTGCGGCTTCTCCTGGATCTCCACATAGAGATCGCCGGGCGGGCCGCCGCCGGGGCCGACCTCGCCCTCGCCGGCCAGCTGGATCCGGGTGCCGTTGTCCACGCCGGCGGGGATCTTGACGTTGAGCGTGTGCCGGGTGCGGACCCGGCCGTCGCCGGCGCAGTCCGGGCAGGGCGTGGGCACGACCGTGCCGAAGCCCTGGCACTGCGGGCAGGGCCGGGAGGTCATCACCTGGCCGAGGAACGAGCGGGTGACCTGGGAGACCTCGCCGCGACCGCGACACATGTCGCAGGTCTGCGCCGAGGTGCCGGGCGCCGCGCCCTCGCCGTTGCACGAGTTGCACACCGTGGCGGTGTCCACCTGGATTTCCTTGGTGGTGCCGAAGGCGGCCTCGTTGAGGTCGATGGCCAGCCGGATCATGGCGTCCTGGCCGCGCCGGGTACGCGACTTGGGGCCGCGCTGGGACGCCGTGCCGAAGAAGGCGTCCATGATGTCGGAGAAGTTGCCGAAGCCGGCGCCGAATCCGGCGCCCGCGCCCGAAGCGCCCCCGAGCGGATCGCCGCCGAGGTCGTACATCTGCTTCTTCTGCGGATCGGAGAGCACCTCGTACGCGGTGTTGATCTCCTTGAACCGCTCCTGCGTCTTCGGGTCCGGGTTCACATCCGGGTGCAGCTCCCGGGCCAGCCGGCGAAATGCCTTCTTGATCTCGTCCTGGGAGGCGTCTCGCTGCACGCCCAAGACCGCGTAGTAGTCCGTCGCCACCTAGTTCTCCGCGAGGATTTGTCCGACGTACCGTGCCACTGCGCGCACCGCTCCCATCGTTCCTGGGTAGTCCATCCGGGTCGGTCCGACCACGCCGAGCTTCGCGACCGCTTCGTCTCCTGAACCGTAGCCGACCGAGACAACCGATGTGGAGGTGAGGCCCTCGTGAGCGTTCTCATGCCCGATACGCACGGTCATCTCCGAGCCGTTCGCCTCACCCAGCAGCCTCAGCAACACCACCTGCTCCTCCAGCGCCTCCAGCACCGGCCGGATCGTGAGCGGGAAGTCCTGCCCGAAACGCGTGAGGTTGGCGGTGCCGCCGATCATCAGCCGTTCCTCGGTCTCCTCCACCAGAGTCTCCAACAGGGAGGCCAGCACCGTCGAGACCGCACCCCGCTCGTCCAGGCCGAACGCCTCGGGGAGATCGGCCACCAGACGCGGCACATCGGGGAAGCGCTGGCCGACGATCCGGCTGTTCAGCCGGGCGCGCAGATCGGCGAGCGAGGTCTCGCCGAGCGGCACCGGGCAGTCGATCATGCGTTGTTCGACGCGGCCCGTGTCCGTGATCAGCACCAGCATCACCCGCGCGGGGGCCAGCGCCAGCAACTCCACATGGCGGACCGTCGAGCGGCTGAGGGACGGGTACTGGACGACGGCGACCTGCCGCGTGAGCTGCGCCAACAGCCGCACCGTGCGGGCGATCACATCGTCCAGGTCGACCGCGCTGTCGAGGAAGTTCTGGATCGCCCTGCGCTCGGGCGACGACAGCGGCTTGACGCCGGCGAGGCGGTCGACGAAGAGCCGGTAGCCCTTGTCCGTGGGCACCCGGCCGGCGCTGGTGTGGGGTTGGGCGATATAGCCCTCCTCCTCCAGCGCGGCCATGTCGTTACGCACGGTGGCCGGCGAGACCTGGAGGTTGTGCCGCTCGGTCAACGCCTTGGAGCCCACCGGCTCCTCGGTGCCCACGTAGTCCTGGACGATGGCCCGCAGCACCTCAAGCCTGCGCTCGCTGAGCACGCCGCACACCTCCCGTCCGGCCCATCCGTTCCCCGATGTCCCACTGAGCTGCCCCACTGGGTTCTCCCACTGGAGTCCCACTGGCACTCAGCCGCTCGGAGTGCCAGGACCTGACCCAGTGTACGGCGGGGTAGCCCGCCCAGGGAACGAGCGGCGACGACCGAACCGAGAACGGGTCGGGCCCGCGCCGAGCCGGCACGGAGCCGGCGCCAAGCCCGATAGCGTCGCCGCCATGGCGAGCGAGGACGGCGTGCGGGACGGGACGAGCGGCGCGTGGCAGCGGATCGCGCCGGGAATCTGGCGCCGGCGGCTGCCGGGTTGGGACGAGACGGTGGGCGCGGTGGTCGGCGAGGACGGGGTGCTGCTGGTGGACGCCGGCCCCTCGTTGACCGTGGGTGACCAGCTGCGTCGGGAGCTGGCGGAGCTGGTCGGGCGGCCGGCCGTGCCGGTGCGCTGGCTCGCGGTCACCCACCCGCACTTCGATCATCTGCTGGGCGCCGGCGCCTTCCCCGGCGCCCAGCGCCTGGCCGCCGACGGGCGCACCCCGCCCTGGCTGGCCAGCGATCGGACGGTGACCGCCGACGCGGTCAGGCACGGCCTCGATCCGGCCGACGCGGAACGCGCCCGGCGTGCGCTCCCGGCGCCTGACCGGCTGGTGGACGAACGCCTGGTGCTGCCGCTGGGCAACGGTCGGCGGGCCACCCTGCTGAACCTGGGCGCCGCGCACTCAGGCCACGATCTGGCCGTGCTGGTCACGGACGGCGAGGATGCCCCCGGGGTCGTCTTCTGCGGCGATCTGGTGGAGGAGTCGGGCGAGCCCCAGGCGGGTTCCGACGCCGAACCCGCGCGCTGGCCGGCCGCGCTCGACCGGCTGTTGGCCGCCGGCGGCCCTGCCGCCCGCTATGTGCCCGGCCATGGCGCGGTGGTGGACGCGGCGTTCGTCCGCGCCCAACGGGCCGCGCTGGCGGCGCGCTTCGGCGGCGCCGGGGTCGCCCCGGGCGGGACGCCGGCGTGATCGAATGAGGGCATGCGCGCGCGTTCCTATAACCCGGATCTGACCCCGCCGTGGAAGCGCCCCCGGGCCGTGCCCGAGGTGCCGGCCGACCCAGGGTTGGTGGTCGAGGAGGTGACCACCGGCTTCTGCGGGGCAGTGATCCGCTGGGAGAAGACGGCCGAGGGGCCGACCGTCACCCTGGAGGACCGGTTCGGCGGCCACCGGGTCTTCCCGATGGCGCCGCGCGGCTTTCTCCTTGAGGGGCGCGAGGTGACGCTGGTGCGCCCCGCGCAGGCGGCGCCCAAGCGCCCCGCGCGCACCGCCTCCGGGTCGGTGGCGCCGCCCAGGGCGCGGGCCAGGGTGGCGCGCGCCGGTCGGATCTTTGTGGAGGGCCGGCACGACGCGGAGCTGGTGGAAAGGGTCTGGGGCGACGATCTGCGGGCCGAGGGCGTGGTGGTGGAGTTCCTGGCGGGGGTGGACGATCTGCCGTCGGTGGTCCGGGAGTTCGGGCCGTCGCCCGAGGCCAGGCTGGGCGTGCTCGTCGACCATCTGGTCCCGGGCTCCAAGGAGTCGCGGATCGCCGACGCGGTGCGCGCGGAGTACGGCGAGGACCTGGTGCTGGTGGTCGGGCATCCGTTCGTCGACATCTGGGCGGCGGTCAAGCCGTCGGCGGTCGGCATTCCCGCCTGGCCGGAGGTGCCGCGCGGCCAGGACTGGAAGACGGGCGTCTGCCAGGCGCTGGGCTGGCCCCCCAACACCGGCGCCGCCTGGCAGCGGGTGCTGCGCGGCGTACGGAACTTCCGAGACCTCGACCCGGCCCTGCTCGGCCCGGTCGAGCACCTGATCGACCACGTCACGGTCGGCGGCCCGGCTGGGCCCGTCAACTAGGCCCTGCCCGACGAACACGACCAGGGACAAAGCGGACGGCACGCGCCGGGCGACAGCGGAACGGACGGCAGGCGGCAGGCGGCAGGCGGCAGGCGGCGGCGGAACGGACGACACGCGCCGGGCGGAAGCGAAGCGAGCGGACCACGGACGTCGGACGGCAGCGGAACGGACGACACGCGCCGGACGGAAGCGAAGCGAGCGGACCACGGACGTCGGACGGAAGCCCGACGACGACAGCCCCGCGACGCCTGTCCGCGCGCAAGGGCGAACAGCACACGCCGGGCGGCAGCGGAGCGGACGGTGGACGAAGGCCCGTCAGCAGAAGCCCGACGAGCACAGCCCCGAGCCACCGCTCCTTAAGACGGCGTCGGACAGCACGCGCCAGGCGGAACCCCACAGGCCCACGCCTCCGAGCGCCCACCCCCGCCGCCCGACGCCGCCGCCGGGCGGCGGGGCGGTGGGGTGGGGCGGCCCAACCCCCGGAGGGCACCGCTCGGCGGATCACGGACAATGGCGGTATGCCCTCCGCCCTGCCCGATGGTGAGCCCATGCCCGACGACGGCGCGCTGCCGCCGTCCGCGCTGGCCGGCGCCGCCGATCGGCCGCTCGCCTTCTATCTGCATGTGCCCTACTGCGCGACCCGCTGCGGCTACTGCGACTTCAACACCTACACCGCCCAGGAGCTGCGCGGCTCCGGTGGGGCGCTGGCCTCCCGGGAGAACTACGCGGCGGTGCTGACGGAGGAGGTCCGGCTGGCCAGGAAGGTGCTCGGGGACGACGCGCGCCGGGTCGCCACCGTCTTCGTCGGCGGCGGCACCCCCACCCTGCTGCCCCCGGCCGATCTGGGGCGGATGCTGGACGCGGTGCGCCAGGAGTTCGGCCTCGCCCCTGACGCGGAGGTCACCACCGAGGCCAACCCGGATTCGGTGGACGCCGCCGGGCTGGTCGCGCTGCGCGCCGCCGGGTTCAACCGGATCTCGTTCGGGATGCAGAGCGCCCGCCCGCATGTGCTGCGGCTGTTGGAGCGCACCCACACGCCAGGCCGCCCCGAGCTGGCCGTCGCCGAGGCGCGGGCCGCCGGCTTCGACCATGTCAACCTGGATCTGATCTACGGCGCCCCAGGCGAGAGCGAGGCGGACTGGGGAGCGTCCCTCGACGCCGCCATCGGCGCCGGCCCTGACCATGTCTCCGCCTACTCGCTGATCGTGGAGGAGGGCACCAGGCTCGGGCAGCGGGTGCGTCGCGGCGAGGTGCCGATGACGGACGACGACGTGCACGCCGACCGTTACCTCCAGGCGGACGCGGTGCTGTCGGCGGCCGGCTTCTCCTGGTACGAGGTGTCCAACTGGGCCACCACCCCGGCCGGCCGCTGTCGGCACAACGAGCTGTACTGGACGGGCGCCGACTGGTGGGGCGCGGGCCCCGGCGCGCACAGTCACGTCGGCGGGCTGCGCTGGTGGAACGTCAAGCATCCGGGAGCGTACGCGCAGGCCCTGGCCGAGGGGCGCTCGCCCGGCGCCGGGCGGGAGGTGCTCACGCCGGAGGACCAGCGGGTGGAGCGGGTGCTGCTGGAGCTGCGGCTGGTCGAGGGCTGCCCGCTGACGCTGCTGCGCGCCGAGGGGCGCGCGGCAGCGGAACGCGCGCTGGCCGACGGGCTGTTGCGCCCCGACGCGTACGCCGACGGCCGCGCGGCGCTCACGCTGCGCGGCCGTCTGCTGGCCGATGCCCTGGTGCGGGATCTGGTGGACTGACCGGTCGGTGCCCTACGGCGTCGGGTACATGTCGTCGATCAGGTGCTGGTACTCGCCCTCGACGACGGGCCGCTTGAGCTTGAGGCTCGGGGTCAACTCGCCGTGCTCGACGTCCAGCTCGCGGGGCAGCAGCCGGAAGGACTTGATCGTCTGCCAGCGCTGGAGGGTGCCGTTGAGCTGCTCGACGTAGCCGTCGATCAGGGCCACCGTGCGCTGGTCGACGATGACCTGGTGGTAGTCGCCGGTGACGCCGTTCTCCTTGGCCCAGGCCATCAGGGCGACCTCGTCCAGCGCGATCAGCGCGGAACAGAACTTCCGGCCGGCGCCGATCACCAGCATCGAGGAGGCGTAGGGGCAGGTCACCTTGAACCGACCCTCGATCTCGGTCGGCGCCACGTACTTGCCGAGCGAGGTCTTGAAGAGGTCCTTCTTGCGGTCGGTGATCTTGAGGAAGCCGTCGTCGGACACCTCTCCGATGTCCCCGGTGTGGAACCAGCCGTCCTCGGTGAGCACCTCGGCGGTGAGTTCGGGCAGGCCGTGGTAGCCGTCCATGATGCCGGGGCCCCGCAGCAGCACCTCGCCGTCGTCCGCCACCCGCACCTCAAGGCTGGGCAGCGCCTTGCCGACGGTGCCGACCCGGTTGCCCTCCCGGCGGTTGACGAAGCTGGCCGCCGCCGACTCGGTGAGCCCGTAGCCCTCCAGGATCGGGATGCCGGCGCCGGTGAAGAAGAGGCCCAGCTCGGGGGTGAGCGCCGCCGACCCGGAGACGCAGGACTTCATCCGACCGCCGAAGGCGGCGCGGATCTTGGCGTAGACGAGCTTGTCCGCGATCCGGTGCTTGATCGCCAGGCCGGTCGGGACGGAGGCCCGCCCGGTGCGCCGGAAGGTGTCCTGGGAGATCCGCGTGTGGTCCTTGGCCACCTGGGCGGCCCAGGTGAAGATCTTGTACTTCGCTCCGCCGCCCGCCTTCGCCTTGGCGGCCACGCCGTTGTAGACCCGCTCGAAGATGCGGGGCACCGCGCACATCACGGTGGGCTGGACCACCGGCAGGTTCTCGATGATCTTGTCGACCCGGCCGTCGACGGCCATCACATGCCCGACCTTCACTTGGCCGGCCAGCAGCACCTTGCCGAAGACATGGGCCAGCGGCAGCCACAGGTACTGCACGTCGTCGGGCCGCATCATCTCGATCTGCTCGATGCCGTACCCCATGTAGGACCAGGTGTCCTGGCGCAGCCGCACGCCCTTGGGCCGGCCCGTGGTGCCCGAGGTGTAGATCAGGGTGGCGAGCTGGTCGCCCTTCAACGCGGAGACGGTGTCCTTGACCGCGTCCGGTTTGCCCTCCAGATAGCGGGCGCCGCGCTCGGCGAGGTCGGCGAGCGAGAGCACCCAGCCGTCCGGGTCGCCGTCGGCGGCGACCGCGTCGGCGCTCTCCAGCACCACGACATGGACCAGCTCGGGCAGCTCGGCGCGGCGCTCCCTGACCTTGGCGAGCTGCTCGGCGTTCTCCGCGAAGACGACCCGGCTGCCCGAGTCGGCCAGGATGTAAGCCGTCTCCCCGGCGTCCGTCTGCGGGTAGACCGTGGTGGTGGCCGCGCCGGCGCACATGATCCCCAGGTCGGCCAGCACCCAGTCCACCCGGGTGCTGGAGGCTATGGCCACCCGCTCCTCGGGAAGGACGCCGAGGTCCATCAGCCCGGCGGCGATGGCGAGGACGCGGGTGCCGGCCTCGCCCCAGGTGTAGCCGCGCCACTCGTCGGGGCCGCCGTCGGCGGTGGGCACCGGGTAGCGGAACGCCTCGCGTTCCGGGGTGGCGGCCACCCGATCGAGGAAGACGTGCGCCACGGACGGGGGCCGACTCTTCATGGCCTGCTCATTCACGCTCACGACTTCCTCCGGGTGGCGCATGACAACGGGGGTGACCTGCGGGTAACTTCCCGCTGGGGCGAACAGACTAAGCCGCAAAACCCTCATATGTAAGAGTTGAGGACAACAGTCAGGGGCCCCTGGCCTTTGTACTACTTCTTCCCCTTCGCCTCGCCGCCCCCGTCGGAGTCGGAGGAGAGCGCGGCGATGAACGCCTCCTGCGGGACCTCCACCCGGCCGACCATCTTCATCCGCTTCTTGCCCTCCTTCTGCTTCTCCAGGAGCTTTCGCTTACGCGAGATGTCGCCGCCGTAGCACTTCGAGAGCACGTCCTTACGGATGGCGCGCACCGTCTCCCGCGCGATCACCCGCGCCCCGATGGCCGCCTGGATCGGCACCTCGAACTGCTGCCTGGGGATGAGCTCCCGCAGCTTGCCGGCCATCCTGACGCCGTAGGCGTACGCCTTGTCCTTGTGCACGATCGAGGAGAACGCGTCGACCTTGTCGCCGTGCAGCAGGATGTCCACCTTGACCAGCGCGGCGGTCTGCTCGCCCGTGGGCTCGTAGTCCAGCGAGGCATAGCCCCTGGTCTTGGACTTGAGCGCGTCGAAGAAGTCGAAGACGATCTCCGCGAGCGGCAGCGTGTAGCGCAGTTCGACGCGCTCCTCGGAGAGGTAGTCCATCCCCTGGAGGGACCCCCTGCGGTTCTGGCACAGCTCCATGATCGCGCCGATGAACTCGCTGGGCGCGATCAGCGTCGCCCGCACCACCGGCTCGCGCACCTCGGCGATCTTGCCGCCCGGGTACTCGCTCGGGTTGGTGACGGTGAACTCGGTGCCGTCCTCCATCGTCACCTGGTACACCACGTTCGGCGCGGTGGCGATCAGGTCGAGGCCGAACTCGCGCTCCAGCCGCTCCCTGATGACCTCCAGGTGCAGCAGCCCCAGGAAGCCCACCCGGAAGCCGAAGCCGAGCGCCGCCGAGGTCTCCGGCTCGAAGACCAGCGCGGCATCGTTGAGCTGGAGCTTCTCCAACGCGTCGCGCAGCGCCGGATAGTCGGACCCGTCGAGCGGATACAGCCCGGAGAACACCATGGGCTTGGGGTCCTTGTAGCCGCCCAGCGCCACGGTCGCGCCATGGCGCTGGAGGGTGACGGTGTCGCCGACCTTGGACTGCCTGACGTCCTTCACGCCGGTGATCAGATAGCCCACCTCGCCGACGGCCAGGCCGTCGGCGGCGGTCATCTCCGGGGAGTTCACCCCGATCTCCAGCAGCTCGTGGGTGGCGCCGGTGGACATCATCTGGATGCGCTCGCGCTTGCCGAGCCGTCCGTCCACCATCTTCACGTAGGTGACCACGCCCCGGTAGGAGTCGTAGACCGAGTCGAAGATCATCGCGCGGGCCGGGGCGTCAGCCTCACCGACGGGCTCGGGCACCTGCCGGACCACCTCGTCGAGGAGCGCCTCGACGCCCTCGCCCGTCTTGGCCGAGACGCGCAGCACATCCCCCGGGTCGCAGCCGATCAGATGCGCCAACTCGGCGGCGAACTTCTCCGGTTGGGCCGCCGGCAGGTCGATCTTGTTGAGCACGGGGATGATCGTGAGGTCGTTCTCCATGGCCAGATAGAGGTTGGCCAGGGTCTGCGCCTCGATGCCCTGGGCGGCGTCGACCAACAGGATGCAGCCCTCACAGGCGGCCAGCGAACGGGACACCTCGTAGGTGAAGTCCACGTGACCCGGGGTGTCGATCATGTTCAGCACATGGGCGGTGCCGTCCTCGGCGCCCCAGGGCATCCGGACCGCCTGGGACTTGATCGTGATGCCACGCTCGCGCTCGATGTCCATCCGGTCGAGGTACTGGGCACGCATCTGCCGCTGGTCGACCACCCCGGTCAGCTGGAGCATCCGGTCGGCGAGGGTGGACTTGCCGTGGTCGATGTGCGCGATGATGCAGAAGTTGCGAATCAGGGCCGGGGCGGTGCGGCTGGGCTCCGGCGCGTTCGAGGGGATCGCGGGCACGCGGGGTCCTGTCGGTGATGGCGTTGGGATCGCTAGGTCGCCCCCATGGTCCCATGCGCGGCGGGCGGAGCCCGATGGGGAAGCCCTCCCGGGCCGCTGGTAGGCTGGTCCACTGCCCCTGGTGCGGGATGGCCGCCGGGGGTGCTTCACCTGGTAACCCACCTGGTAGCAACGAGTTCATCCGCTGCTGAACCGATACATCCGAAACATTCGAGCGCCGAACGCTCTCGGCTCCCTCGAATCTTCTCGAACCTGCAAAGGCTCATTCGTGGCGAACATCAAGTCCCAGATCAAGCGGATCAAGACCAACGAGAAGGCCCGGCTGCGCAACCAGGCGGTCAAGTCCGAGGTCAAGACCGCGATCCGGCGGGCCCGCGAGGCCGCCGCCAACGGCGACTACGAGCAGGCCGAGGCCGCTCGCCGGGTCGCCTCCCAGAAGCTGGACAAGGCCGTCAGCAAGGGTGTGCTGCACCCCAACAACGCGGCCAACAAGAAGTCCGCCCTGGCCGCTCGGGTCAACGCGCTCCAGGGCTGATCGGGCGCGACAGCGGCATCGGCCCGGCTTTCGCGGCCCCTCTCTCCGCGCCGGCCGACGCCCATCGGGCACCACGCTGATCCCAAGTTCGCCACGCGGGTGCGGTGCCCACCGCCCACCGAGATCACTCAACGAAGGGCCCCGACCGCCGAACAGACGGCCGGGGCCCTTCGTCATGCCCGGGCGCACCTCAGCGGCGCGGTGCGGCGGCGACCAACGCCCGTGTCTCGGTCGGGGTCGAGCCGTCGTCTGCCCGGGCCCGACGCCTGCTCATCCGCCCCGGGGCCCGGGGCCGCTCTGCGCCGGGCCAGGCCAGGACCCCGGCTGAGCGGGGGGGTCCGATGCGTTCGGGAGGCCCGATCCACTCGGGAGGGTGACGGGGTTTTCCACAGCGGCCGGGTTGTCCACAGATCTGGAGCCAGTCCGTCACGGAGGGTGAGAACGGGCTAACTTCCCGGCCATGAGTACACAGCTGTGGAAAAGCCAGGATGGCCGAAGCGGCCGGGACGATCGGGTCGGCGCCGGCGGCGCCGGCGGGTTCGGGAGAGGGCGGGGGGCCGGGCCCGCCGGGGCGGCGGGGCGTGCCCCGGGCCGGGGGCCCGGGCGGCACGCCGCCCGGCGGCGGTCCCGGTTCGCCCGCGCTGGCGCGGCGGCCCCGCCGGCGCTGGCGGGCCGGGCCGCCGCGCTGTTCCCCGACACCTCGACAGACGCGGCGCCCGCCGGGGGATCGCCGGCGGACGGCGGCGCCCTGTCGCAGAAGCCCGTAGCGGACTCCCAGGCCGATCGCTCGCCGCCACCGGCTCGGCCTCGCCTGTCCTGGTGGCTTCGGCTGCGGTTGGGGTTCGCCGAGCGGATGCCCTCGTGGCTGCGGCTTCGCTGTGGTCTGGAGCCGAGGGCGCTGCTGGCGCTGCTCGTGGTGCTGGTCGTCGCCGGTGGGCTGGCCGCTCATCACTTCTGGGCGGGGCGGGCCCGCGCGGTCTCCGTCGCCGAGCCGGTCGACGGGGCCCGCGTCGACCCCGCCGTGTCCGCCCACGCGGGCGAGCCGGCCCCGTCGGACCCCGCCGGGGGCGAGCGGCTGCCGGATGTGGTGGTGGATGTGGCGGGAGAGGTGCGGGCGCCGGGGCTCTACCCACTGCCCGCCGGCTCCCGGGTGGCCGACGCGTTGGCCGCCGCCGGCGGGCCGCTGACGGCCGAGGACGCCGAAGGGCTCAACCAGGCCCGGCTGTTGGTGGACGGGGAGCAGTTGCTGGTGGGCGGCGAAGCGCCGATGGCCGGCCCCGGGGTCGCGGCGCCACCGCCGGGCCAGGGCGGGCCGCCGGCGGGGCCGGTCAGCCTCAACTCGGCCACGCCCGAGCAGTTGGAGGCGCTCCCCGGCATCGGCCCTGTGCTGGCTCAGGAGATCGTCGGCCATCGGCAGGAACGCGGCGGCTTCACCGCCATCGATCAGCTGAGCGAGGTCACGGGGATCGGCGAACGTCGCCTTGCCGAGCTGAGGGATCGTGTCACCCTCTGAGCGTCGGCCGTCGCCGACGCCCCGCCCGCCCGGCCCGCCAGCCTCCGGGCGGCCGTCCAGGGCCGGCCGCCCGGAGGGGAGTGCGCTGGATCTGCGGCTGGTCCCGCCCGCCGCGTCCGCCTGGGCTTCAGCCGCCCTCGCCTGGGAGCTGCCGGGGCGCGCCACGGCCTGTTGGTCGATCGGCTGTTGCCTGGCCGGCCTGGTGCTGCTGGGCGTGGCGCTGCGCCGCCGCCCACGCCCCATGGTGACGGCCGTCAGCCTGGCGCTGCTCTGCGCCGCGGCCGGCGGCGCGGTGGCCGGGTCCCATCGCGCCGCGGTCGGCTCGGGGCCACTGCCCGAGCTGGTGGGCCAGGAGATCACGGTCGAGGTCACCCTCAGCGAGGACCCACGACGGGCCAGGGAGCGCGCGGGGCGGCCACGTCCGGTGCTGCTGACCGCCGAGGCGCGCCGGATCGACACCGCCGACGGCGCCGCCTGGTCGACGGCGAGCCCCGTGTTGGTGGTGGTCCAGGCCGCGGAGTCCGCCGAGCCCTGGCTCGCGCTGCTGCCGTCCACAGGACTCCGGTTGACCGCCCGGGTCGAAGAGCCCGTCCCCGGTCGGGCCGACGAGTTCGCCGCCGTGCTGCGCGTCTCCGACGCGTCGGATCCCGAGATCGTCGCCGACCCCTCCACCACGCAGCGGCTCGCCGGCGCCCTCCGCGCCCAACTGCGCGACACCGTCTCGGCGCTGCCGGCGGACGCCCGTGCGCTGCTGCCCGCGCTGATCGTCGGAGACGCCTCCGGCATCCCGGACGAGCTGGCCGAAGCGGTGCGGGCCACCGGGCTCAGCCATCTCATCGTGGTCAGCGGAGGGCATCTCGCGATCCTCTTCGCCGTGCTGGTCGGCTCGCCCGCCAGCGCCTCCCGGGCCGAACGCGGCGGCCTGGCCGTGCGGTTGGGCCTGCCGCTGCGCGGCACGGCGCTGCTCGGCGGGGCGCTGTTGGTGGCGTTCCTGCTGGTCTGCCGGCCGGGCCCCAGCGTGCTGCGGGCCGCGGTCTGCGGCGGCATCGCGCTGCTGGCGATCGCCACCGGCCGGCATCGAGCGCTGCTCCCGGCCCTGGCCGCCGCCACCCTGTTGCTCGTGCTGCACGACCCACGGCTGGCGCGGTCCTTCGGCTTCCTGCTCTCCGTCCTGGCCACGGCCGCCCTGCTGCTGCTCGCGCCGCGCTGGAGTCTCGCCCTGCGCCGCCGAGGGGTGCCGGGCCGGCTCGCCGAGGCGCTGGCGGTGGCCGGCGCGGCCCAGCTGGTCTGCGCGCCGGTGATCACCGTCTTCGCCGGTCAGGTGAGCCTGGTGGCCATCCCCTGCGATCTGCTGGTGGCGCCGGTGGTGGCGCCACTCCTGGTGCTGGGGTGGGCGGTGCTGCTCAGCGCTCCGCTGCTGCCGCCGTTGGCCGCCGCCCTGGCCTGGCTGGCCTCCTGGCCGGCGCGCTGGATCGCGACGGTGGCCAGGGGCGGAGCCGCCCTCCCCGGCGCCGAGTTGGCCTGGCCAGGCGGCTGGTGGGGCGCCGCGCTGCTGACCGCCGTCAGCGCGGGGTCGCTGGTGCTGGGCGCCAGCGCCTCAAGGCGCCGCGCCGGGGCGGTGGTCGGCGTGGTGCTGCTGCTGGTCGCCGTGTTCCGGCCGGCGCCGCTGCCTCGGCTGCTGACCGGCTGGCCGCCACCGGGCTGGCGGCTGGTGGCCTGCGATGTGGGCCAGGGCGACGCGCTGGTGCTGGCCGCCGGCGACCACACGGCGCTGGTGGTCGACGCCGGTCCCGATCCGGCGGCCGTGGATCGCTGCCTGCGGCGCCTGGAGGTCCACCACGTTCCGCTGCTCGTGCTCAGCCATTTCCACGCCGACCATGTGGCCGGTCTGTCCGGGGTGCTGCGCGGCAGGGAGGTCGCCGCCATCCGGACGAGCCCACTGCCGGAGCCCGCCGACCAGGCGGAGCGGGTGGCGCGGCTGGCGGCGGAGGCGGGCGTCCCGGTGCTGCCCGCCGCGTTGGGGGAGCAGCGCCTGGGCAGCGAGCTGAGCTGGCGGGTGCTCTGGCCGCCTGACGACGCCCGAGCCCGAGGTCTTGGCGCCAACGACGCCAGCGTCACGCTGTTGCTGCGCAGCGGCGGGTTGACCATCCTGTTGCCGGGCGACCTCGAACCGCTGGGCCAGGAGGCGCTGTTGGCGGCCAACCCGGAGCTGCCGCAGATCGATGTGCTCAAGGTCCCGCACCACGGCTCGGGCCACCAGCACCCGCCGCTGCTCCAGCGGCTACGCCCCCGGCTGGCCCTGATCTCGGCGGGCGCGGACAACGGCTATGGCCATCCGGCGCCGCGCACCGTCGAGGCGCTGACCGCCTCGGGCGCCGTGGTGCTGCGCACCGACACCGACGGGTCCCTCGCGGTCGCCGAGAGCCCGTCCGGCGCCCCGCGCGGTGTGGTGCGCGGCGGGCGTGCTCAGACCAGCCACTGTCCGTCGCGCATCAGCTGGCGTCCGCGCAGCTCGTTCGCCTCGCGCCAGGCCCGCACGGTCAGGGGGCGGAAACGCAGCACGGCCCAGTCGGGCCGGTTCGTCGCCTCCCAGCCCATCTTGCTCTTGAAGGCGGCGGCCTCGGCCGCGTCCACGGCTTCGGGCGCCACCGACTCGGCGGTGGCCTCGATCAGCACCACGTCCCTGGTGTGCCCCAGGCTGAGGGTGGCCCGCCCGTTGACGTCGATGTTCCGCGCCGTGGGGTTGCCCGCCCTGGTGGACATCAGCAACGTCTCTCCCCACCAGAGGAAGCACAGCGGCACCAGGCAGGGCTCGCCCGCCGGATCGGCGGTCGCCACCCAGACATCCTGGTCCTCGGTGAGCCTGGTCAACACATCCTGCTTGCGCCGCTCCGGAGTTCGCGGCTGCGCCGCACGATCAGCCATGATCCCGAGGCTACTTCGGGAACCCCCGCCACCGGATCGGTCCATGGTCCTAGTCCGTGTCCGGGCCGTCACGGCGTGTGCCGGGCGGTGCTCTCCCGAGCCGGGGGCCTCAGTCCCTCTCCAGCCAGCCCTCGTGGGCCTCGGCGATGGCGGCCAGCTCGGCCGGTTCGGCCACCTCGCCCTCCACCACCACCAGCCACTGGGCGTCCTCCGCGTCGTCCTCGCCCGCGAGGGCGTCCCGCACCGGCTCGGGCTCCTCCGCCAGCCGCAGCAGCTCGGCCACCTTCTCCGCCACCTCCTCCGCCGTCTCGCGGTCGGGCAGCACCAGGATGTGTCGCGCGTCAGTCACCCGGCCATTCTCCCGCTGTCCGTCCCGCCCCTGTCAGTGGCACATGGGATGCTGAGGGGCATGGTTGGCAGGGGCAGTAGGAACGACGGCGGCGGTCCGGCCGCGGTCACGCTCGCGGTGGGCCAGGAGGAGCTGCTGCTCGATCGGGCCGTGCGGGATGTGATCAGCGCGGCCAGGGCCGGCGATCCCGACACCGATGTGCGGGAGTTGACGGCGCCCGATCTCCGTCCCGGCACGCTGGCCGAGCTGACCAGCCCCTCGCTCTTCGCCGAGCGGAAGGTGGTGGTGGTCCGTCAGGCGCAGGATCTCGCCGCCGACGCCGTCAAGGACGTCAAGGGCTATCTGACGGCGCCCGCCGAGGAGATCAGCCTGGTGCTGGTGCACGCCGGCGGCGTCAAGGGCAAGGGCCTGCTGGATGCCGCGCGCAAGGCCGGAGCCGTCGAGGTGGCCTGCCCCAAGATGACCAAGCCGGCCGATCGGCTGGGGTTCGTCCGTGGGGAGTTCCGGGCGCTGGGGCGCAGCGCCACGCCGGCCGCCTGCCAGGCCCTGGTGGACGCCATCGGCGGGGATCTGCGCGAGCTGGCCTCGGCCTGCGCACAGCTGTCCTCCGATATCGAGGGCACCATCGACGACGAGGTGGTCGCCCGCTACTACACCGGCCGGGCCGAGGCGTCGAGCTTCGCCGTGGCGGACCGCGCCGTCGAGGGGCGTGCGGCGGACGCGCTGGAGGCGCTGCGGTGGGCGTTGTCCACGGGGGTGGCCCCCGTCCTGGTCACCAGCGCGTTGGCGCAGGGCGTTCGGGCCGTCGGCAAGCTGGCCGGTGCCCCCGGCGGGATGCGGCCGGCCGATCTGGCCAGGGAGTTGGGGATGCCGCCCTGGAAGATCGACCGGGCCAGGCAGCAGGCCCGCGGATGGTCGGCGGACGGGGTGGCGACGGCGCTGCGGGCCGTCGCCGATGCGGACGCGGCGGTCAAGGGCGGCGGCTACGACCCGGGCTATGCCCTGGAGCGCGCCGTCATCACCATCGCGCACGCCCGCCGCTGACGCGCGGTTCCGCCCCGGCGGAGCCGCTGGCGCGCCCGCTCTACCTGGGCGAGAGCACCGCGCCCAGGAGCCCGGGGCCCGTGTGGGCGCCCAGCACCGCTCCCACCTCGCTGACATGCAGCTCCACCAGGCCCGGCAGCCGTCCGCGCAGCCGTTCGGCGAGCTGGGTGGCCCGTTCCTCGGCCGCGAGGTGGTGCACCGCGACATCGACGGGGCCCGCGCCGGCGTGCTCCACCGCCAGCTCCTCAAGGCGGGCGATGGCGCGGGACGCCGTTCGGACCTTCTCCAGAGGCTCGATCCGGCCCCCCGACAGTTCGAGCAGCGGCTTCACGGACAGCGCCGAGCCGAAGAGGGCCCGCGCCGTGCCGATGCGCCCGCCGCGCCGCAGGTGTTCCAGGGTGTCCACGTAGAAGATGGCCCGCGTCGCCTCGGTGCGCTTGACGGCGGCGGCGACCGCGTCGTCCAGGGAGCCGCCGGCCGCCACGGCGTCGCTGGCCGCCAGCACGCCGAAGCCGAGCGCCATCGCGATCATCCCGCTGTCCACCACCCGCACCGGCACCGGCGCCTCGCGGGCCGCCAGCAGCGCCGCGTCATAGGTGCCGGAGATCTCGGAGGACAGATGGAGCGAGAGGATGCCGCGGGCGCCCGCCTCCGCCGCCTCGCGATACGCCTCGGCGAACTCGGCCGGGCTCGGCCGGGAGGTGGTCACCGGCTGCTTCTGGCCGAGGGCCAGGGCCAGCCGCCGGGCCGCCGTCTCGGTGCCGTCCTCCAGCGCCTCGCCGCCCAGGACCACAGTCAGTGGCACGACCACCACCCCGTGTCGCTCGACCATCGGTTTCGGCAGGTAGGCCGTGGAATCGGTAATGATGGCGACAGAGCGGGACATGGACCGGAGACTAGCGGAGCCCGGCGCCCCGCCTCGGATCGGTCCAGAACCGACGGCGCGATCGGCCCGGAGCCGACGGTGCGATCGGTCCGGAACCGCCGTTGGGGAACGCCTCAGCCGCGCGCCTCGTCCGGCCCGGAACCGCCGGAACCGGGCGCCGGCCCGTCGACCGCCCGGCCGGCGGGCGGGCTCGGCCGCGCCGCCCCCGGGATGGTGGGCGACCAGTGCCGCAGCGCCTTGGCCTCCAACGCGATCCGCTCCTGGAGGGTGTCGAGATCCTCGCCCTCGTCGTGTCGGGCGCGCTCGTTGGCCGCCTCGCGCAGCGCGAAGGCGGAGGCACGGATGCGCTCGGCGCGCTCCCGCAGCGCGGGCAGCCGCGCCGCGATCACCGCGCGGTCCCGCTCGCCGGCGGCGACCAGCGACGCCAGCTCCGCGTCCAGCCGTGCGGCATGGCCGGCGAGCTGCTCGCTGAGCGCGAGCGCCTCGCCGAGCGAGGGATCGTGCGCGACGCCGGCCAGCAGGATCGCGCGGGTGCCCTCGACACCGGCCCGCAACTCCTTGCGGAGGCGGGCGACCTCGCCCACCGCGCCCGGCTGGGCCGCCCGGGCGGAGAGCGCCGCATCCCCCGCACGCCGACGGAGCTCCTGCCGCGCGACCGTCGCCCGGCGCTGGAGCGCCCGCACGCCGCGCCGCACAGCGATGGCCGACGCGACAAAGGTCAGCGCCAGAAAGAAGAACAGGACGAGAGCCACCTCCATGCCTCCAGAGTAGGCCCTCGTCCTGACATCCACCCAGGCCGAGCCACACATCGACGCATCGCCCTGCCAAGGCCAAGGCCAAGGCCGAGGCGTCAAAGAAACGTCCGAACGGAAGTGGCTCAGGCCGGAACGATGTTGACCAGCTTCGGCGCGCGCACGATCACCTTGCGGATCCCGGCGCCGCCCAGCGCCTGGACGACGGCCGGCTCGGCCAGCGCCAGCCGCTCCAGCTCGCTCTCGGCGATGCCGGGCACCACCTCAAGACGGGCCCGCACCTTGCCGCGCACCTGGACGACACAGGTGACCGTCTCGTCCGCGACATGGACCGGGTTGGCCAGCGGGAAGTCCTCGTGGGCGACGCTGCTCTCGTGGCCCAACCGCCGCCACAGCTCCTCGGCGAGGTGCGGCGCCAGCGGGGAGACCAGCAGCACCAGCGTCTCGGCCGTGCTCCTGGGCACCTCGGCCAGCTTGGTGACATGGTTGTTCAGCTCGGTGATCTTGGCGATCGCCGTGTTGAACCGCAGCTGGTCCAGGTCCTGGCTGACGCCGTGGATCGCCTTGTGGGTGATCCGCAGGGTGGCCTCGTCGGGCTCGGTGTCCACCACGGTCACCTCGCCGGTCGCCTCGTCCAGCACATTGCGCCAGATCCGCTGGAGCAGGCGGTACTGGCCGACCACGGCGCGCGTCTCCCAGGGGCGGGAGACGTCCAGCGGGCCCATCGCCATCTCGTACAGCCGCAGGGTGTCGGCGCCGTAGGCCACGAAGATCTCGTCCGGGGAGACGACGTTCTTCAGGGACTTGCCCATCTTGCCCAGTTCCCTGGTGACCGCCTCGCCGGCGTAGTGGTAGCCGCCGTCGCGCTCCTCCACCTCGGCGGCGGGGACCGGGAAGCCGCGGGCGTCCCGGTAGACATACGCCTGGATCATGCCCTGGTTGAACAGCTTGTGGTACGGCTCGGCCGCCGAGACATGGCCCAGGTCGAAGAGCACCTTCTGCCAGAAACGGGCGTACAGCAGGTGTAGCACCGCGTGCTCAGCGCCGCCGACATAGAGGTCGACGCCGCCGGACGCCATGCCCTCGCGGGGGGACATCCAGTACCGCTCGATCTCGGGGTCGACCAGCTCCCCGTCGTTGTGCGGGTCCAGATAGCGCAGGTGGTACCAGCAGGAACCGGCCCAGTTGGGCATGGTGTTGGTCTCCCTGCGGTACCGCTTGGGCCCGTCGCCCAGGTCCAGGGTGACGTGGGTCCACTCCTCGTTCCGGGACAGCGGGGTCTCCGGCTCGGTGTCCGCGTCCTCGGGCTCGAAGGTGCGCGGGGCGTAGTTCTCCACCTCGGGCAGTTCCAGCGGCAGCATCGACTCGGGCAGCGCGTGGGCCACGCCGTCCTCGTCGTAGACGATGGGGAAGGGCTCCCCCCAGTACCGCTGGCGGCTGAACAGCCAGTCGCGCAGCCGGAAGTTGACGGTGCCCTCGCCCAGACCGGTCGACTGGAGCCAGGCGGTGGTGCGGGCCTTGGCCTCGGGCACGCTCAGCCCGTCCAGGGAGACCTGGTCGTTCCCCGAGTTGACCAGGGTGGCCTCGTGGGAGGTGAAGGAGTCGTCCCAGGTGTCGGTGTCGGTGCCCCGGCCGTCGGTGGGCTGGACCACGCAGCGCACGGGCAGCTCGAAGGCGCGGGCGAACGCGAAGTCGCGGCTGTCGTGCGCCGGCACCGCCATGATGGCGCCGGTGCCGTAGCCGACCAGCACGTAGTCGGCGACGAAGACCGGGATGCGCGCTCCGTCGGCCGGGTTGGTGGCGAAGGCGCCGGTGAAGACGCCCGTCTTCTCCCGGGCGTCGGCCTGCCGCTCCACGTCGGACTTGGCGCCGGCCTGGCGGCGGTAGGCAGCGACGGCCTCGGCGGGGGTGGCGTGGCCGCCCGTCCAGGCGTCCCTGGTGCCCTCCGGCCAGGCGGCCGGCAACACGTCGTCGACCAGCGGGTGTTCGGGGGCCAGCACCAGATAGGTGGCGCCGAACAGGGTGTCCTGCCGGGTGGTGAACACGGTGACGGTGCCGGTGCCGCCCGAGCCCTCCTCGCCGACCCGGAACGCGATCCTGGCGCCCTCGGAGCGGCCGATCCAGTTGCGCTGCTGGATCTTGATGGCCTCCGGCCAGTCGACGGTGTCCAGGTCGGCCAGCAGCCGGTCGGCGTAGGCCGTGATCCGCATGTTCCACTGCCGCAGCTTGGACTTGAAGACCGGGAAGTTGCCGCGCTCGGAGCGCCCGTCCGCGGTGACCTCCTCGTTGGCCAGCACGGTGCCAAGCCCTGGGCACCAGTTCACCGGGGACTCGGAGGCGTAGGCCAGCCGATACTGGCCCAGCAGCTCGGCGCGCTCGACGGACGTCAGCTCGGACCAGGGACGGCCGTCCGGGGTCTTCCGCTCGCCCTCGGCGAACTCGGCGACCAGCTCGTCGATCGGCCGGGCCCTGCCCTGCTCGGTGTCGTACCAGGCGTTGAAGATCCGCAGGAAGATCCACTGGGTCCAGCGGTAGTACTCCGGGTCGATGGTGGCGAACGAGCGCCGCTCGTCGTAGCCCAGGCCCAGCCGGCGGACCTGCCGGCGGTAGGTCTCGATGTTGGCCTCGGTGGAGACCCTGGGGTGGGTGCCGGTCTGCACCGCGTACTGCTCGGCCGGCAGGCCGAACGCGTCGTAGCCCAGGGTGTGCAGCACGTTGTGGCCGGTCATCCGCTGGAAGCGGGCGTACACATCGGTGGCGATATAGCCGAGCGGATGGCCCACGTGCAGGCCGGCCCCCGAGGGGTAGGGGAACATGTCCATCACGAACTTCTTCGGCTTGGCGGCCTGCGCCGCGTCGCCGTCCAGTTCGCCGACGGGGTTGGGCGCCTGGAAGGTGCCGTGCCGCTCCCAGTACTCCTGCCAGTGGGCCTCGATCCTGGCGGCCAGCGCGGCGTCGTACTTGTATGTCTCGCTCATCGTCCTCGAAGTCCCCTAAGCCTCGTTGGTCCTCACTGGCCCCGGCTGTACATGCCCATGAAAAAGCCCCTCGCACAGGAGGGGCTGGCCGCGCCGGCGTCGAAGGTCTCGCTCAGCGCGGCCGTGGAAGAAGGAGGCCAACGGCACGCATGGGAAACAGGGTAGCGCACTCGCCCGGCCCGCCGGCCCGGTGTCAAGCCCCCGGGGGCCCCTCCGGTCGGCTCACGGCACCGGGAACTGACGGCGCACGAACACGTCGAACGCGCGGTCGGGCAGGACCCGGCGCATTCCCACGGTGGTGCGCGCCAGCAGCCCGACCCGGTAACGGGCGCGCGGGCGCCGGGCGCGCGCCGCCCGGAGGACCACCCGTGCCACGTCCTCGGGGCTCACGACCAGGGAGCCGGCCAGCGAACGTCGGCCGCCGTGGAAGACCGCCTCGTAGTACGCGGCGCTCCGGCGCCGGAAGTCCCCGTAGGGGCCGTTCTCCCCCGGCGGATGCGAGCCAGGGTCAGGCGAGCCCCCGGCCGCCGGGTGGAGACCGGCCACATAGCGCGCGCCGAACCGGGTGCGCACCGGGCCCGGCTCCACCAGGACCACCCGGATCCCGAAGGGCGCGACCTCCAACCGCAGGGCGTCGCTCAGCGCCTCAAGGGCGTGCTTGGAGGCGTGGTAGAAGCCGCCGCCCGGCACGGCGTAGCGGCCGAAGATGGACGACATGTTGATCACGGTGCCGTGGCCCTGGGCGCGCATGCCGGGGAGTACCAGCTGGGTGAGGCGGGCGAGGCCGAACACATTGGTCTCGAACTGGTCCCGCACCGCGTCCAGTCGCTCCTCCTCCACGGTGCCGGAGAGCCCGTAGCCGGCGCAGTTGACCAGCGTGGTGACGGCTCCGTGCCGCCGCACCACCTCGTCCACCGCGGCGACCATGGTGGGCTCGTCGGTGACGTCGAGGGCCAGTGGGCGGGGCCCGAGCGCGGTGAGCTCGGCCAGGTCCTCGGGGCGGCGGGCCGTGGCGTAGACCCGATGTCCGGCGCGGTGCAGGGCCAGCGCCGTGGCCCTGCCGATGCCGGAGGAGCAGCCGGTGACAAGCGCGGCGCGCGCGGGCGCGCCCTGGTCGGTGGGCATCGGCCGCTCAGGAGGACGCGGAAGAGGAAGCGGACGAAGCCGAGGACGCCGTCGTGGTGTCGGCGCGCTCGCGCTCGGGCGCGTCATCGGAGCCGCTGGGCTCCCGGGGCTCCCCGGCCAGGGGCGGCGCGGACTCGCTCAGCCCGATCCTGGCGTGCGCCCTGCGCAGCGGCCCGGGGGCCCACCAGTTGGCGCGGCCAGCCACCCGCATGAAGGCCGGCACCAGCACGCCCCTGATCAGCGTCGCGTCCATCAGCACGGCCAGGGCGAGGCCCAGGCCCAGCAGCTTGACGTAGGTGATCCCGGAGGAGATGAAGGCGATGAAGACCACGGCGACCAGCAGCGCGGCGGCCGAGACCAGCCGCCCGGTGCGCTCCAGGCCCACCGCGACCGCCGTGGTGTTGTCGCCGTGCCGGTCGTACTCCTCCTTGATCCGGGACAGCAGGAACACCTCGTAGTCCATGGACAGGCCGAAGGCGATGCAGAGCACCAGCACCGGGACCGGTGCGATGATCCCGCCGGTGAGGATGAAGTCGCCGACCAGCCAGCGCAGATGGCCCTCCTGGAAGACCCAGACCATGGCGCCGAACGTGGCGCTCAGGCTGAGCGCGTTGATCACCAGCGCCTTGAGCGGCAGCAGCAGGCCGCCGGTGAACAGGAAGAGCAGCACGAAGGTCGCCAGGGCGACGATGCCGAGGGCCAGCGGCAGCGAGTCGCCCAGCGCGTCCATGGTGTCCCGGAACTCCGCGGCCGGCCCGGTGATGTCCACGTCGAACGCCGCTCCGGTGGCGCGCAGCGCGGTCACCAGTTCCTCGGCCTCCGGGCTGAACGGGTCGACCTCGGGGACGACGGTCAGCACGCTGGCCGAGCCGTCGGTCGCGGCGTGCCGCTGGGCGAACGGGCCTGGCCCCGCGAGCTGTTCACCGTCCGCGTAGCTGCCGGTGAGCGCGTCGACCCGGCTGACGTGCGGGACCTCGGAGAGCCGCGTCGCATAGTCGGCGAGCGCCTCGGAGCCGTCGGACGCGGCCTCGTCCACCGGCTGGTAGGCGACCACGTCGAGGCTCTCGGCCTCCCGGGTGGGGAAGTCCTGGCGGATGGTCTCCGAGATCTGGTGCGCCTCGGCGGATTCGGGCAGCACCCGGTCGTCCGCCTGGGAGAACTCGATCCGCAGGAACGGCGAACCCAGCACCAGCAAAAGCGCGATCACGCCGGTGGCCATGGGGATCGGGCGGCGCATGATGAAGGTGGCGAGCCGGTGCCAGAAGCCGGGCCGGGTGGACACGACGGGGCGTCGGCGGCGCAGCACCGGGAGCGCGTCGATGCGGGGGCCGACGAGCGCCAGCAGCGCGGGCAGCACCACGAGCGCGGCGGCGGCGGCGAACAGGGTGACGGCCATGCCGGCGTACGCGAAGGAGCGCAGGAAGTACAGCGGAAAGACCAACAGGCCGGCCAGGGAGAGCATCACGGTGAGCGCGGAGAAGGCGACCGTGCGGCCGGCGGTGGCCAGCGCGGCGGCGATGGCGTCCGGCACGGCGAGGCCGCGCTCCAACTCCTCGCGGTAGCGGCTGACCACGAAGAGGCTGTAGTCGATGGAGAGTCCGAGTCCCAGACCGATGGTGACGTTCATGGCCAGGAAGGAGACGTCGGTGAAGAGCGTCAGGGTATAGAGGATGAGCATGGTGCCCGGCACGGCCACGGCGGCGATGGCCAGCGGCAACGCGGCGGCGACCAGGCTGCGGAAGACCAGCAGCAGGATGACCATCACCACCGGGGCGATGATCAACTCGGCGCGCAGCAGGTCGCGTTGCGTCTGCTCGTTGATCTCGACGGCCACCTGTGCCTCGCCGCCGACGCGGATGTCGAGGCCGTCGCGTTCGCCCTCGTACCGCTCGGCGAGCGCGCCGACGCTGTTCTGCGCCTCGGTCTCGTCGCCCACGATGCGGGCCAGCACCAGCGCGGACTCGCCGTCGGCTGAGCGCAGCGCGGGGGCCTGGCCCAGGGTCCAGTAGGACTCGGCGTAGGCGATCTCCTCCTCGGCGGCGAGCGCTTTCGTCAGCTCGCGGCCCGCCGTGGCCGCGGCCGGGGCGTCCACCCCTTCGGGGGTGTCCACCAGCAGCACCAGGTTGGCCTCGCCGGTGGCGAAGCGCTCGCCGAGGGTGGCCGAGGCGCGGGCGGACGAGGAGTCCTCGTCCGTGTAGCCGCCGGCGGCCAGCGCGTCGGCGACGCCGCCGCCGAGCGCGCCGGCGAGGGCCGTGAACAGGAGCGCGGCCAGCAGGACCAGCTTCTTGCGGCGGGCCACCAACTGGCCCCAGCTGCTCAACATCTCTTCCCCCGGGTGTGCTGCGAGTAGGTAGGTCACGGGTGGTCAGGCGTGGGAACTCGGGGCGCGGCGGGCCCGCCCCGGCCGAGGGGTCAGGAGGTCAGGGGCGGTTCGGTGGCCTCCTGGTAGCCGAGCGCCGCGGCGTGTTCGCACGCCTTGCGGACCACGCTCTCGTCCCACGCCTGGTGCACGGTGGCGATCCGCCCCCAGCGCAGCGTGAGGGTGTGCACGCCCTCGTTGGGAAACACCACGCCGTCGTGCGCGGTGACCGGGTCCGTCCAGCGCACCACCACGGTGGACCGGATCGGCGACCCCTCGACCCGCACCTCGGTGGCGCGCGGCCGGATGGAGCGGGTGAGGCGGAACATCCGCCCGAACCAGGCGCCGTAGGAGCGACGTCCGGTACGCGCGCCGCCCAGGCAGCTGTCCCCATCGGCGCTGTTGCGCACGTCCCCTGTGCACAGCGCGAGCACCATCCAGCTGCGCCCCCGGGACACGTGCCAGTACAGCAGGGGCACGGTCACCCTCCGCACGAAGGCGTGAAAAAGAAACATCCGGTTTCTCCTTGGTCCAGTGCCCGGCGCTCCGGCGTTCGTTCACGGCACCACCCGGGCGGGCCGCCCGGGTGGTGCCGTGAACGCCGGTCAGCGCGCGGCCGGTCGGTCGGTGGTGGGCCGCTCGTCTTCCCGGTCCGTGATCGGGTCGGCGTGGGCCTCGTCGTTCCCGTGCGCGGCGACCACGTCCAGCGCGTGTCGCAGCCGCCCGAGGTCCTCCATGGTGCGGACCTCGGTGATCCGCCCCCAGCGCATCCGGAGGAACTGGTGCATGTCGTTCTGGTAGGTGTCGCCGTCCGGCAGCGGGGCGGTGATCACCGCGTGCAGCGCGACCGTGGTGCGCCAGGGCCAGCCCTTGACCAGCACCTCACGGACCTCGAACCGGCCGTCGGGAATCAGCCGGAAGACCCGCTCCCACCACCGGCGCATCGCGGGGAGCGTGGTCCGCGTGCCACCGAGCGCGTGCTCCCCGTAGAAGTGGTAGCGGAAGGTGGGGGCGAACGAGTCGAGCACCGGCTGGTAGTCGCCCTCGTTGATCCGGCGGAAGGTGGCACGGACCTTGGCGGCGACGATGGTGTGGTACACGGGGTTTCCTTCGAGTTCGGATCGCACGCGGCGCCGGTGGCCGGAGCCGGGCTACGACGGGTGGGGGGACGGCTCGCCGGAGAGGTAGCCGCCGAGCGGCCCGAGCCGGCCATGCACCAGACGCTGGCCCAGACCGCGCGCCCAGCGGGTCCTCCCGGTGCGGCCGGCGACCAGGGTGCGCAGCGCGCGCAGCCGCCAGTGTGACAGTTCGCGGCCCTGCGGGCCCGTCAGCAGCCGGGTCATGCTGTCGATGGAGAAGAACTCCTGGGGCGTCATGGTCTGGGCGAAGAGACCGGAGAGCCCGGCCGCGTGCCAGTCGCTGCGGGTGGCGGCGTCCAACAGCTGGAGCACGTCCGGCGCGTAGTCGTCCAGGGTGGCGAAGTCGCAGGTGTACTCGTAGAACGGGCGGCTGTGGGCGTCCCGGCGGCGCTGGTAGTCGGCCAGCGCCTCGGCCATCGGCCGGGCGCCGCTGAGGCCCGCGTGCAGCGCCTCGGCCAGGAAGTCGGCGGCGCGGGTGGCCTCGGTGATCCCGGAGGCGGTGCACGGGTCGCGGCTGTAGCCGGCGTCGCCCACCAGTGCCCAGCCGGGGCCGTGCGAGGTGCGGAAGAAGTTGGGCACCGAGCCGCTCATCCAGCGCTCGGCGCGCTCGGCGTCGCGCAGCCGCTCGGCGAAGTCGGGCGCGATCTCGTCGAAGGCGGGGAGGAAGACGTCGTCGGCACCGCCGGACAGCCGCTTGAAGTCCTGGCTGCGCCAGGCCATCCCGACCAGCACCAGGTTGTCGTTGGTGGGCCAGGCGAAGCCGTACTTCTGGTTGGCGCGGAAGGTGGGCACGTCCTTGACGGCGAGCCCGGCGAAGTAGCTCCAGTAGCTGGTCAGCAGCGGCGGCCTGGTGTGGTACTCCTGGGCGCCGACGAGTTGCGCCACCCGGGAGCGGGTGCCGTCCGCGCCCACCACGACCCTGGCGCGCTCCTCGACGGTTGTGCCGTCCTTGGTCTTCCCCCTGACCCCCACCACCGCGCCCGAGACGTCGGTGAGCAGCTCCTGCACGGAGACGCCCTCGCGCAGTTCGGCGCCGGCGGCGACGGCGGCGCGGACGAGGATGTCGTCCAGCAGCCGGCGACGCGGCGCGTAGGCCACGTCGATGTCACCGGCCGGCGGCAGCGGCGCCATCAGGTCCACCGGGCCACAGGCCAGGCCGTACTCGTGGATCGGCGGGCAGCCGGTGGCCCGCAGCTCGTCCAGCAGCCCCCAGCGCGCCAGCCGCATGATGGTCGGCGGGTGCACCAGGTGGGTGGAGAGCGGATGGTCGCTGGGAAAGGTCGCCCGGTCCAACAGCAGCACCCGATGCCCCTGGCGGGCCAACAGCATTGCCGTGGGTGAGCCGGCGCAGCGAGCGCCCACCACAATCACGTCGTACATCCACGCCCTCTTCCCCGAAGGATTTCACCGGAGGCTAGTCACCGGAGATAGCCGGGTCCAACTGACTGGCCACTTGCTGTCAGCGTCCTTTTTGTCGCCGACGATCGGGGTTTTCGTCGTCGATAAACCGGAGACGGTTTATTACACAACCGAGATAAACGAAACCCGCCGATAACATTCACCCCGCGCCTTCCAGCTCGTATCACGGCCAGCAAGCCGCCCATAGCGCTCGGTACAACGGCTCCGCCGCCGGGCATCCACGCCCTGACAGGGTGCTGCCAGTTCGATTGACAGCGTTCGGTGGCACCGAACAGGATTCAGTCGATTCTCCGGTTTGAGTGGCCTGTGGGCACGTCGATTCCGGCACGCCCATTCGCGCGGGCGCCGGTGCGTTGCTACCGGGGGAATTCCCGCTGAATCAGCGCCGTACAGGCGTGGGATTCCACTCGTCGTCCCCGGTCGCCAACAGCGGCGCCGGAACACATTGGGGGTTTTATGTCTCTCGCACCGACCACTCTGTTGTTTCCAGGCCAAGGTGGCTACGCACCGGGCATTCTGGCCCGGCTGGCCGATCGTTCCCCGGTTGTCGAAGAGGTCGTCGACGCCGTGCACCAGGTGGCGAAGGAGGAGTTGGGCGTCGACCTGAAGTCCCTGGTGGACGACCGCGCCACGGACCTCTCGGCGCTGCTGAGGAACGCGCCCGACCTGCTTCAGGTGGCGATCTTCGCCGCCTCGGTCGCCTCCGCCCAGGCGCTGCGCAAGGACGGCGTGGTGGCGTCGCTGCACGTGGGGCACAGCTTCGGTGAGATCGCCGCGCTGACCGCCGCCGGCGCGTGTTCCGTCGAGGACGGCACGCGCATCGTGGCCCGGCGCGTCCGCGCGCTCGCCGCGCTGGAGCGGTCCGACGGGCTGATGCTGGCGGTGCGGACCAGCGCGCAGCGCGCCGAGGGCCTGCTGACCTTCCTCAACGACGACGCGGTCGCGGTGGCCGGGGTGAACACGGACGAGCAGGTGGTGCTCTCCGGTTCGACCGAGCCGATGCGGATGGCCCAGGAGCTGCTGCGCCAGGCCGGGGTGACGGCCGTCCGGCTCGACTCGCCCTACCCGTTCCACAGCCCGGTGCTGGCCGACGCGGCGGCCGGTTTCGCCGAGGCGCTGGCCGACATCCGCTGGACCACGCCCGACGTCGCGGTCTACTCCCCCATCCTGCGGCGCCGTTACGAGGAGGGCGACGACTTCGCCGAGCTGCTGGCGCGGCACCTGGTGACCCCGTTCGACTTCCCCGAGGCGGTGCGGCACGCGCGGGCGGACGGGGCGGAGCTGTTCGTCGAGTGCGGCGGCCGGCAGACGCTGACCGACCTGGTGCGGAAGGTCCTGGCCGACGAGTCGGGCTGGACCGCGGTGACCGTGGACGAGAGCGGACGGCGGGGCACCTCGCTGGACGACATCGTCCGGCTGGCCAACGGCGGCAACGACCAGTTGCGTTCCGCCGTGCGGCGCCTGCTGGGCGAGGACGCGACCGAGTTCGACAGGTTCTGGCAGTCCGAGGGCATAGCCACCCTGCGCGCCATCCGTCAGTCCTACGACCGCTTCACCGGCCGGGAGGTGGTCGCCGAGCTGGTGGAACCGGTCGCCGAACCGGAGCCGGTGAGCGTCCCGTTGGCCGTCGTTCCCGAGCCGGCCGGCTCGGCCGGGCCGGCGGCGCCCGAGCGGGCGCGGCAGGCCCTGGACCGGCCCACCGTGCTCGCGGAGCTGGCCGAGCTGTACGGCACCGCGCTGGAGTACCCGGCCGAGGTGTTCACCGAGGACGTGATGCTGGAGGCGGATCTGGGGGTGGACTCGGTGAAGCAGACCGACCTCCTGGGCCGGGTCGCCAAGCAGTACGAACTCCCGCCGCAGCCCGAGGAGTTCAACATCTCCGAGTACGCCACGTTCGGCCGGATCGCCGACATGGTCCTGGAGGCTCCGACCGCGGTGCGCGTCGCCTCCTGACCCTCCCCCGCGCCCATCGAGACCCAACGATCGAGACAGGCATCATGCAGCGATTCAGTGGCAGGACCGCCCTGGTCACCGGGGGTGCCCGAGGCATCGGCCGGATCATCACGACCCGGCTCGCGGAACTCGGCGCCCATGTCATCGTCAACTGCTTCCACTCCTTCGCGGAGGCCAAGCGGTTCCGCTCCGAGCTGGCCGAGCGCGGACTCACGATCGAGATCGTCCGGGCCTCGGTGGGCAAGCGGGAGCAGGTCGACCGGATGTTCGACGACATCCTGCAACGCCACGACCGGCTCGACTTCCTCGTCAACAACGCCGCCAGCGGCTCCTTCGCCCGGGTGGCGGAGACCGACGACGGGGCGTTCGACCGTTCTCTCGACGTCAACCTCAAGGGCGCGCTGTGGTGTGCCCAGCGGGCCGAGCCGCTGCTGCGGGCGGCCGGTGGCGGGGCCATCGTCAACCTGTCATCGGTGGGCGCCGGCCTGACCGTGGGCAACTACGTGACGGTCGGCACCGCCAAGGCGGCCGTGGAGTCCCTCAGCCGCTATCTGGCCGTCGAGTTCGCCGCCTCCAACATCCGGGTGAACACCGCGTCCGGTGGCCTGATCGAGGGGGATGTCGCCAACCTCTTCCCCAGCCCGGAGGAGATGCACCGGCAGGTGGCGCGCAACACCCCGCTGGGCCGGCTGGGGCGTCCCGAGGAGCTGGCCGAGGTGGTGCTGTTCCTCCTCTCGGACGCGTCGAGTTGGATCACCGGACAGACCATCGTCGCCGACGGGGGCCTCTCCCTGGGCGGCGCCATGCTCACCCCGCCGAGCCACTGGCACACCCGCGCCGAGGGCGACGAACGCCCGGCCGTCGAGTCTGCCGCGCCCGCGCCCGCCCCGAAGGCCGCGCCGGCGCCCGCGCCCCCGTCGCGCGCCGCCCTGCGCGTCAACGAGCCGGCTCCGGTGCTGGAGCCCTCCGCCGATGTGCTGGACGCCGAGCGGGCCACCATCGCCGTGGTGGGCATGGGCCTGGTGGTGCCGGGCGCCAACAACCCCGAGGAGTTCTGGCGGTTGCTGGCCGAGGGCCCCGACCTGTTGGACGGCGACCGCCCCGACCGCTTCCGCAGCGAGGCGTTCTACTCGGCCGATGTCGCCGCCGAGGACAAGACGTACCAGGTGCGCTCCGGCTATGTGGACGACTACGTCCCGCACCCCGGGCTCGCCGCCGAACTCGGCGAGGACCGCCGCCGCACCGACTACACCACCCAGTGGTTCCGGCACGCCGTCTACGAGGCGCTGGAAGGGGTGCGGCTGCCCGCGGCCGACCGGCTCTCCTGCGTCATCGGCTACACCGCAGACGGCAACCAACACCTTGAGGAAGCCCTGGTGTTGGACAGCCTCCTGGAGGACCTGGACCGCGCGGGCGTGGCCGCCGGCTGGGACCAGGCTCGGCGCGCCCGCCTCGCCAGCTCGGCCAGGACCGCGCTGGAGGACCACTACCCGCTGCACCGCGCCGAGTTGACCACCCTGCTGCCCTACCAGGTGGGCAACCGCTCGGTCGCGGGGCTGCTGCCGGACGGCACCGAGACGCTGATGGTGGACACCGCCTGCTCCTCCGCGCTCTACGCCGTGGACATCGCCATCAAGGGCATCCTGGAGGGCCGGCACGACGCCGCCGTCTGCGGCGGCAGCTTCGCCGTGGGGCCGCGCAACGCCGTGCTCTTCGCCAAGCTGCACGGCCTGTCGGTCAGCGGCCGGCTACGTCCGCTGGACCAGGACGCCGACGGCGTGCTCTTCTCCGACGGCGCCGCCGCCGTCACCCTCAAGCGGCTCGACCTGGCCCGCCGCGACGGGGACGAGATCCTCGGCTATGTCTCCGCCATCGGCACCTCGTCCGACGGCAAGGGCAAGGCCATCTACGCACCGAACACCGTCGGCCAGAAACTGGCCATCGAGCGGGCCCTGGCCAAGGCACCCGACCCCGAGCGGCGTCCCGACTGGGTGGTCGCCCACGCCACCGGAACGCCCGCGGGCGACCTCTGCGAGATCACCAGCATCAGGCAGACCATGGCCGGCACCGAGCCGACCTATGTGACCTCCAACAAGTCCCTGATCGGGCACACCGGTTGGGCCGCGGGCGTGGTCTCGCTGATCCAGGTGCTCCAGAGCTTCCGGAAGAACACCATCCTGCCGCAGCACCACTTCGCCCGGAGCCCCGGCGCCTACGGCCTCGACGACGCGGGGCTGCGGGTGCCGACCGAGGCCGTGGCCTGGCCGGCCGACCCCGCGCGGGCCCGGGTGGCCTCCGTCTCCGGGTTCGGCTTCGGCGGCACCAACGCCCATCTGATGGTGCAGGACCGGCCCGCCGCCCAGCCCCGGCCGCCGGCCGCCGACGACGCGTCAGCGGACGAGGAGATCGTGGTCACCGCCTGGTCGGCGCACCTGCCCGGGCTCGCCGACGCGAACGCGGTGCGCGGCTGGCTCGCCGGCACCGGACCGGCACCAGGGACCAGCTTCGGCGCCGCCTACGACTACGCGGGAATGGGGCTGCGAATGCCCCCCAAGGTGCTGCGCACCCTGGACCGCTGCCAGCTGATGGTGCTGCGCTGCGCCCAGGAGCTGCGGGACTCATTCGGCGAGGGGCTGTGGAACGAACACCGCGCCAGGACCGGGGTGTTCCTCGGACACATGGGCCCGACCCGGCACGCCGTGCTCTACGGCAAGCGCTGCCACCTCGACAACGCCCTCACCGCGCTCGGCGGGCTGCCCGGCGACGTGGCGCTGGACGAGCGGATCACCGCGGCCCTCCGCGAGGCGGTGCGCGAGGGCGTGCAGCCGTCCAACGAGGACTCGTTCCCCGGGATCATGCCCAACGTCATCTCGGCCAGGGTCTCCAACTACTTCGACCTCAAGGGGCCCAACCTCACCGTCGACCTGGGCTTCGGTTCGGCGCTCGGCTCCTTCGAGGTGGGCGCCCGCTATCTGCGCGCCCACGATGTGGACGTGGCGCTGGTGGGCGGCGTCAACGGCAACTCGACCCGGGTGATGACCCGGCTGGCGAGCGAGCTGCTGGGCGTCCCCGATGTCGAACTGGCCGAAGGCGCCTTCATGTTCGCGCTGACCCGCCGGGGCACCGCCAGGGCCGCCGGCCTCCCGGTGCTCGCCCGCCTCGGGCGGCTGAGCGGCGAGGAGCACACCGGCGACGCCGTGGCCTTCCCCGCCGGCGCCGCGCACCCCGCCCACGAGGCGCCGCGCTATCTGGGCGCGGACTCGGCGGTGGCGCTGCTGCGCGCGCTGCACCACGGCGAGTCCGAAGGCGCGCGGCGCGCCGTGGTGGTGGCCGGCGACGGCCCGGGCGACCGGCCGCTCTCGCTCGACCTCGCCTTCGACAACGCCCTCGACGAGGGTTTCGACAACGCTCCCGACTACCCTCTCGACAACGACGCCGCCGAGACGCCGGGGGACCTGGTGCGCCGGCATGTCGCGCACTGGCGGCCCACCGCCAACGACGGGGTGCGCCCGGCGGCCGATCCGCTGCCGGCCGACGCCGTGGTGATCACCGGGACCCCGGAGCTGCTCGGCGAGTTGGGCACCCGCCCCGACGACCCGCTGGTGCTCTCCACGGTGCCGACCGAGGGAGTGCGCCGGCGCACCCTGGAGGAGATCTCCCGGGACTCGGTGCGCGCGGCGCTCGGCGCCGAGCTGGCGTCGGTCCGGCACGTCAGGCTCGTCACCGACCTCTCAGGGCCCGCCGTCGCCGAAAGCGCCCTGGACGAGGACCCCGAGCCCTATTTCCGGCTCCAGGACGCCCTCTTCCTGACCCTCCAGGCGTGCGAGCCCGCGCTGCGTGCCCACCGGGGCACCGTGCTCGCGGCGTTCGCCGGCGCGTTCGACGCGCGGCGCCGGGTGGCGCACCCGTTCGCCGGCCTGTTCACCGGCCTGTTGAAGAGCGCGTCGCTCGAACTCTCCGGCCTGGTGGTCGCCGGCGTGCTCAGCACCAGCGGCCACCTCCCCACCGTGCTCGACGAGTTGGTGGCGGAGTCGCGGGCCACCCAGCTGCTGCCGGTGGCCGTCTACACGGACGGGCTGCGGCACACCCTGGTGACCGAGGAGGCGCCGGCGCCCGGGCCGGGGCCCGTCCCGCCGCTGGACGCCCGCAGCGTGGTGGTGGCCACCGGCGGCGGCCGGGGCATCACCTCCGAGTTGCTCAAGGCGGTGGCCCGGCGCTACCGGCCGGTGATCTACGCCCTGGGCACCAAGCCGGTCGCCGAGCTGACCGACCGGATCACCGGCTACGGCGGGCCCGACGCGCTGCCCAGCCGGGTGGAGTTCCTGCGGGAGGCGATGGCTCGGGAACCGGGCCGCCCGGTGCGGGAGATCACCCACGAGTACGAGCAGCTGGCCGGCGCGGCCGAGATCCTGCGGAACCTGGCCGAGATGGAACGGCACTGCGGCCCAGGCCGGGTCCACTACCTGCGGGCCGACGTGCTGGACGCCGAGCAGCTGACCGCCGCCTTCGACCGGGTCGGCGCGGCACACGGCACGATCGACCTGCTGATCCACGCCGCCGGCGTCAACCGCGCGGGGGCGCTGGCCACCAAGCCGCTCGCGCACTTCCGCGAGGTGCGCTCCGTCAAGGCCGGCGGCTACCTCAACCTGCGGCGCGCGCTCCGCGGCCGGCTGCCGCGCACCTGGTGCTCCTTCGCCTCGCTGATCGGACTCACCGGCCAGCTCGGCGAGACCGACTACGCGGCCAGCAACGACTTCCTGGGCACCGCCGCGCTGCACAACACCACGGCCGGGCAGGGCGAGTTCGCCATCGGCTGGACGCTGTGGAAGGAGGTGGGCATGGCGTCGAGCGAGGTGCACCAGTCCTTCTTCAGCGCCGGCGAGATGGCCAACGTGCTCACCCTGATGCCCACCGCCGAGGGGGTGCGCCACTTCCTCGCCGAGCTGGAGGCCGCCGAGCGGGCCCCCGTCACCCACCACCTGGGCGACGTGGAACGGGCCGCCATGGAACAGATGATCCCCGGCTACTTCGCCCCACGCCGCGCCCCGGAGCCGGTCGCCACCGGCAAGGGCCGCTTCTATATCGACCGGGTGGTGCGCGAGAACGAGCGTTCCCTGGTCGTGGAGCGACAGTTCGACGAACGGGACGCATACCTGCGTGAACACACCGTGCGCGGGATACCCACCCTGCCCGGCTGTTTCGTCACGGAGCTCGCCGCCGAGGCCGCGCTGGAGCTGGTGCCGGAGCTGAAGGTGGTCGGCTTCCGCAACGTGACGTTCGACCACTTCCTCCGGCTGGGCGGCACCACCGACCGCAGCCCGCGCCGGATCGCCGCCACCCTGCTGCGCCGGGACGCCACCCAGGCGGTCGTCACCGTCAAGGTCACCGGCGACGTGGTCTCGCCCCAGGGCGTCGTGCTGACCCGCGACAAGCAGCACTTCAGCGCCACCGTGGTGCTGGCCGACCGGCACCCGGCGGCCCCCCGCTGGGAGCCCTGGCCGGCGGCCGACGAGACGCCCATCATGGACCCGTACCACGCCGACGGCGCCTCCGTGTACCTGTCCGGGGCGTTCGTCACCACGGCTGACACCCGGCTGCACCCGCTGGGCAAGCGGGCGCGCTACACCGCGCCGGTGGCCCCTGGCAGCGTCTACGAGCGGTTCCTCGTCCCCAGCCTGATGCTCGACGGCATGGCCAGGCTGGCGGTCCTCGAACTGGTCGCCGAGCACTACGTTCCGGTCGCCGCGCCCAGCGGCATCCGCCGGATCGACCTCTATGTCCCGGACAACGACGTGGAGTTGGGCCAGCGGGGCGTCGAGATCGAGCTGTCGGCCACTCCCCGCGGGCTGCTGCTCGAAGGGAGCGGCCTGGCCAGCAGGTTCACCGCCACCCTGCCCGACGGCACGATGCTGCTCCAGATGCAGGACGTGTCCGGCTTCGCGCTCGGCTATATCGACTCCCTCACCGGTCTGCCCGTGGACCGGGCCACCGTGGAGAACCTGGCGGACCCGTCACGGGAAGCCCATCGGATCGGAGCCCTGCCGCTATGACCAGCACCGCCGCCAACACCGACACCGCCACCCGCACCGCCCCGGGCCCGCGCGGCACGCCGGGCTTCGGCAGCCTCGTCCCCTACCGCCGGGACCCGGCGCAGTTCCTGCTGCGGCTCCAGCGCGACCACGGCGAGTTGAGCCGCATGCGGATGGGCCCCTACACCGTGCACCTGGCCACCTCGCCGGACGCGGTGCGCCGGGTGCTGATGGAGAACCAGGGCAACTACGTGCGCGGCAAGCTCTACGACCAGTTCAAGCTGGTGATGGGCACCGGGCTGCTCACCTCCGACGGCCGCTACTGGCGCGGCCACCGCAGGGCGGTGCAGCCGGCGTTCGCCAAGAAGGCGATCGAGGCGATCATCCCCAACGTGATCGAGGCGACCAGCGAGATGCTGGAGCGCTGGGAGGCCGCCGAGCGCGCGGGCGAACCGGTCGACCTGGTCGCCGAGATGATGCGGCTGACGCTGGTGACGCTCAGCCAGTCGCTCTTCGGCTACGACATCAGGTCCCGCACCCCGCTGCTCAAGCAGGTCGTCGACGAGAGCATCGAGGTGATGTTCCCGCACGGCTATCTGAGCGAGATGCTCCCGCAGTGGATGCCGACCGCGCGCAACCGCCTGATCAAGAAGAACCGCCGGATCTACGACCAGGTCGTCTCCGACATCAGGGAGCGCCACTCGGCCACCGGCGAGGGGGTGTTGGTGCGCCTCGCCGAGGAGGCCCGCGACCCGGAGACCGGCGAGCCGTGGACGGACCAGGAGATCCGCGACGAGTTGCTCACCATCTATCTGGCCGGCCACGAGACCACCGCCACCGCCGCCTGCTGGATGCTGCACTCCGTCGCCGCCCACCGCTGGGTGCGGGAGGAGTTGGAGGGCGAGCTGAGCGGGGTGCTGGACGGCAGGGCGCCCGCCGAGGAGGACCTGCCCACGCTGGACTACACCCGGATGGTGATCGAGGAGAGCCTGCGGCTCTACCCGCCGATCTGGCTCTACCCGAGGGACGCCGTCGAGGACGACACCCTCGACGGCTACCACATCCCGGGCGGCAGCTCGCTCCTGCTCTCCCCGCTGGTCTCCCACCGCAACCCGGCGGTCTGGGAGAACCCGGAGGCGTTCGACCCCCTGCGGTTCACCCCGAGCGCGGTCAAGGAGCGCCCCAAGACGGCCTACTTCCCCTTCGGCGGCGGGCCACGGATGTGCGTGGGCAACATGATGGCGCTGCTGGAACTGAAGATCATCCTGGCCATGGTGACCCAGCGGTTCCGCCTGGAGCCGGTGCCGGGCGATCTGACGCGCTTCGGCGACTCGTTGATCTCGCTGCGTCCGATGAGCGAGATGTGGGTGCGGCTACGACCGCGCGAGGGCGGATCCGCGCATGGCTGAGCCGACCGCCGCACCGCGCGCCGGGGGAGTCGACAAGGCGCCCATCCTGCGGCACCTGATGAGCCTGGCGCCGCTCCCCGCCCAACCGGCGCCGGCCGAGGACGCGTTGGCCGGCCGCACCGTGCTGGTGCTGGGCGGCGACGACCGGTTCCTGACGTCGGTGCGGGCCGCCGTGCGGGCCCACGGCGGCCGGCCGGCGGGCTGGGACGAGGCGGCCGGCGGGCCGGATGTGGACGGCCCCGTCGACGCCATCGTGGACGGCGGCCTGCCCGCCGGCACGCCGGTGGCCGCGGGCGCCTGGCACGCCGCGATGGACCGCACCGTGACCGCGCTCCACCACGTCTACGAGGACTGGGCGCGGGAGTCGGACGCCCGCCGGCTGCACTATCTGGCGGTGACCTCGCTGGGCGGCGCGATGGGCCTGACCGACGTCCCCGACGCCCAGCCGCTCGGCGGGCTCTGGGCGGGCCTGGCCAAGACCCTGCCCCGCGAGTTCCCCGCCTGCGATGTGCGGGTGTTGGACCTGGCCCCTTCCGTCGACCCGGGCCCGGCCGCCGTCGCCGAGCTGCTGGGCGGCCGGCTGCTTGAGGTCGGGCACACCGCCGAGGGGCGGCACGCGCTGCTGGCGCACGCCACCGAGATCGACGGCAAGCCGATCGATCTGACCCCGGACGACGTGCTGTTGATGACCGGCGGCGCCCGGGGCATCGGCTTCGAGTTCGCGCTGGCGGTGGCGCTGCGCACCGGCTGCCGGGTGCTGGTCAGCGGCCGGACCCCGCTGCCCGCGGACCGGCCCGACTGGCTCGTCGCCTCCGCCGAGGCGTTCGCCGCCCTGGAGCGGCGGGCCTACGCCGAGCGCGACCCGGACGAGCCGCTGCACGCGGTGCGCCGCCGCCTGGGCCGGATGGCGCAGCTGCGCGAGGTGCACCACAACCTGGAGCGGGCCCGGCTGGCGGGCGCCGAACTCGCCTACCACGCCTGCGAGGTGACCGATCCGGAGCAGGTCGCGGCGCTGGTGCGGGCGGCCGGACCTGGCCTTTCCGTGGTGGTGCACAACGCCGGCATCGACCTGCCGAAACGGTTGCGGGGCAAGTCCGTCGACCAGTTCCGGCAGGTCATCGGCGTCAAGGTCGACGGCTTCCTGCATCTGCTGGCGGCCCTGGCCGACGCCCCGTTGAAGATGCTCTGCGCCGTGGGCTCGCTCACCGGCCGCTACGGCGGCATGGTGGGCCAGACCGACTACGCCGCGGCCAACGAGGGCCTGGCCCGGCTGGCGCTCCGCGCCGGTCAGCGGCGGTCCCATCCGGTCAAGGTCCTGGCCTGGCCGACCTGGGACGGGGTGGGGCTGATCACCAACCTCGACGCGGCGTCCCGCTATATGACGCCGATCGGCGTGGCGGACGGCGTGGACGCCTGGCTCGCCGAGATCACCAGGGAGGGCAGCGGCGAGGTCTGCTTCATGGGCGAGATCGGGCTGGTCGCCCCACAGCATCTGCGGGGCATCGCGGTCCCCTCCGACTGGCGCGGGCGCACCGGGATGTTGAGCCGACGCTTCTTCCTGGGCGAGGTCATCACCTACGCGCCCACCGCCACCGTGGTCACCGAGCATCGGCTGGACCCGACCTGGGCCAGCTGCCTGGACGAGGTGCGGGTGGCGGGGGCGCCGGGGCTGCCGCTGTCCCTGGCCCTGGAGTACCTGCTGGACGGCGCCGGCTGGCTGGTTCCCGGCGGCGAGCCCGCCACCGCCGTGGCGCTGTGCGACATCGCCGTCCGGCCGGGCGCGCTCCGCCTCGACGGCGGGACGCTCGACCTCACGCGCGAGGTACGTCTTGAGCCCGGCACCGTGCACCGCCCGGAGTTGGCGACCACACCGCTGCGCGGCGCCCGGGTGACGCTCCGCCGGCGGGGCGCGGTGGCCGCCGAGGCCACCGTGCTGTTGACGGTGCCGGCCAGCTCCCCCACGTCAGCCGGCTCCCCCACGTCGGGGGGCGAGGGGGCGCCGGCGCCTGCCGAGCGGACCGACCAGCCAGCGGCCGATGGACAGGGCTACGACTGGCTGCCGTACCTCGTGTCCGTCAGCCCCTGGCGGGACCTTGACGGCTGGCGGGCCGAGGTGGAGCCGATCCGCCCCTCGGAGTGGTTCGCCCTGGTCGACCCGCCGCACCCCCGGCTGCCGAGCGCCGCCCTTGAGGCCGCCGTCGCCGTCTCGCCGGTGGCGCCCGGCGCCAGGCGCGGCGAGCTGTGGCGGGCCGAGCGGCTGCGGCTGACCGGCCTGGACCGCCGGGCCACGGCGCTGTCCCTGGCCGGTTCCACCCACCGGGTGTTGGCGGCGGACGGCGGCGAGGTGGCCGAACTCCTGGGCGCCCGCTGGGTGTCGGAGACGCCGTGAGCACGGGGCCGGGGTTCGAGCTGTGGTGGGCCGCGCCCGGGGACGCGGACCCGGCGCTGCGCGAGCTGCTGGCCCCCGACGAGTTGGCCCGGCTCGACCGCTACCGGGTGCCGGCGGCGGCCGACCGCTATCTGACCGGGCGGGCGCTGCTGCGGCTGGTGCTGGGACGGTGGCTGGACCTGCCGGCCCGGCTGGTGCCGCTGACCTCCGGGTGCCCGGACTGCGGTGGCCCACACGGCCGGCCACGGCTGCCGGAACGGTACGCCTGGCTCGGGCTGTCCGTCTCGCACTCCGGCGGGCGCGTCGGGGTGGCGGTGGGGCCGGCGCCGCTCGGCCTGGACATCGCGGAGATCGACCAGGACATCGATCTGTCGCCGGACGGGGGCGTGTTGACGTCCGCGCTGGCGCCGGCCGAGGCGGCGGCGCTGCTCGCGCTGGCGCCGGAGGCGCGGGCGGCGGCGTTCGCCGTGGTGTGGGCACGCAAAGAGGCCGCGCTCAAGGCGTTGGGCGTGGGCCTCGCGCAGCCGCCGGCCCGGCTGGTGGTCTCGCTCGCCCACGAGCCGCCCGCGATCCGGGAGATGGATCCGGCGCTCCGCCCCCCTGACGGTCGGTTGACCCTGCACGACCTCGCCGAGCGGCACACCGGGGAACGCTACCGAGGCTGTCTTGCAACCATATCGCAGCATAGCGAAAGCAAACAAAACGAGAAAGGCAGGGAATCCCAATCACGACTTATGGCGCGGGACGGCACGACACTGCTCCTTAAGCACTTCGCGACTGTTTCGCCCCACTGAACCTCAGAACCACCAACTGTCTCCCTCCCTTCATCCAACTCCGATTGACTGCCCACACACCACACCCATACTCTTCAGAACTGAGTCGCCAGGTGCATTTACCGGGGGAAGGCGACCACCAGAGCGGGCGTCGCTTCGCCGACCAGCCGACGCCCGTAAACCGCCTCCCCCCGCACAGCGGGGCGTCCCCGTGCGTGCGCGTCAAGAGGCCGGGCGACCCCTTGAACTGACCGGGGGAACGTATTTGCTATGGGGAATATCACCGAACAATCACCATCACGCCCCCTCGTCGCCGGGGATCCGCCGGGGGACGAGGTGGCCGAGGCGCGACGCGTGGAACGCACCCTGCTGGAGGCGACCGCGCTGATCGACTCCGTGGTGTCGGTCCGCGTCCGCCCGCCCGCCCAACGCTCCGCCGTGCGTCACCTCGACGCCCGCCACATCCCTTGGATGGTGGGCCGGTTGATCGACCGCGCCGAACACTTCGTGGTGGTCACCACGGCCGGCCGGCCAGGCGCGACCCGGGGGCTGGCCGTGGGCCTGCGCGCCCTGGAGGCGGCGCGCGCCCGCGGGGTGCCGGCCCGGGTGCTGCTGGCGCCCAGCGTGCTGCGCTTCCCGCGCGCCCGGCTCATCCGCCTGGCGAACGAGGGCTGCGAGATCCGCGTCGACAGCGGGGAGCCACGCGAAACCCTGCTGATCGACGGCGTGTTGGCGCTGGTGGTCCCGCCCGCAGGGGCGGTCGGCCAACGCCCCCTGCTGGTCAACGACCCGGCGGTGGTCGCCGTCACCTGTCAGCTGCTGAAGGGGACTTGGAACAGCGCCATGCCGTTGCGCGAGTTCCACGGGGCGGTCTCCCATCTGCGCGCCGAACCCATGCAGACGGTGCTGCGCTACCTCAGGGACGGACTCACGGACGAGGTGGCGGCCGGGGAGATGCGGGTGTCGCTGCGCACCTACCGCAGGAAGGTCGCCCACATCATGGAGGAGTTGGGCATCGTCTCGCGCTTCCAGGCGGGCGCACGGGCCGCCGAGTTGGGCGTACTGCCGATCGGTGACGCCTGAGCGGCAACGCCGAGCGTGAGCGTCGCCGCGGGGCGGCGAAGAGGGGGAATGCCATGCGTACGAACCACCCGAGAACCACGGACCCCACCGGCCCGACGCCCCTGGACGGGCCGGAAACCGGCGTCGAGGGGGAGGACCTGGGCGAGGCGCTGCTTGAGGTCAGGGCGCTGCTCGACAACATCCTGGCCCGACACCGGGACCAGCTCTCCGGCCATGGGGCCATCACCACGATCGCCGCCTCGCCCGCCGTGTTCGAGGAGCGGGTGCGCGGCTGGTGCGCCGACGCGCGCCAGTGTCTGGAGGCGGTGATCGCGCCCGACCAGGAGACCGGCCGGATCATCGACGCCGCCCTGCGCGCCACCTGCTCGCGCGACGAGTGCCCCCTGCCGACCAGGGTGCTCACCACCCAGACCCAGCACCACAGGGGCCGCCCGACCGAGCTGCACGGGCCGGCCCAGCCGATCTCCTGGCGCGTCGCCCCGGTGCCCCCCATGCAACTGCTGCTGGTGGACCGGACGGCCGCGCTCATCCATGTCGAGTCCGCCCTCGGGCAACGGAGCGCCGTCGTGCGCGACCCCACCCTGGTGGGGATGCTGCTGGCGCTCTTCGAGGGCCTCTGGCACCGCGCCTCGCCACCCGACGCCGTGGAGTTCGACGGCAGGGGCGGGCCCCGGCTGGCCCGCCAGGTGCTGCGGGCGCTGAGCGAGGGCGTCACCGACGAGGTCGCGGCGGCCGGCCTGGGCATGTCGCTGCGCACCTTCCGGCGTCACGTCGCCGACCTGATGACCGTGCTGGGCGCGAAGACACGTTTCCAGGCCGGGGTGTTGGCCGCCGAGGTGGGCCTGCTCCGGCCGCCGGCCGATCCCGGCTGAGCCGGGCGGTCGGCCAGCTCGACACGGGAGCGTCCGGACGGCCGCGACGCTAACCGATCGCGTCGCCCACCTCGTCACGCAACCGCGGCAGCATCTCGTGGAAGATCCCGGGGCAGAGCGTCGAGCCGAAGTCCATATGGCCGTAGATCTCGGTGGCCGGGATGGCGTACTGCGAGGCCACATACGCGCACAGCTGCACCAGCACCTCCCACTGCGCGGCGGGCGGCGTCGCGCCGTCGTGGTAGGCGCCCTCGTTGGCGATGCCGATGCCGACGTCGTTCTGCCCCGAGGTGTGCGCGCCGAACACGAAGCTGGTGCCGCCGGACAGCGTCTCCAGGCTGCGGTGCCGTCCCTCGGTTATCCAACCGCCCCGGCTGACCAGGAAGTTGTAGCCGGTGTCGACCCAGCCGTTGCCGTCCATGTGGAGGTCCTGGACCCACTGGCTGTGGGCGTGCGCCTGCGCGCGGGAGAAGTCGCCGGTGTTCTCGCTCACCGTGTGGTGCACGATGATCATGCTGGGTCGGTAGTTCAGCACCGAGATGGTGCCGCCCGGCGCCCTGGCGCCCCAGGCGCCGGTGCCGTCGATGTCCGGTTCGACCGCCGAGGCGGACGAGGCGGACGAGGCGGAGTGGGCGGCGCGTGCCGTGCCCGAGAGGGCCGCGGCGGCGCCGACGCCGGCCGCGGCGGTGAACAGCATCCTGCGCCGAAGAGAGAACTCGCGTTCCATCAGGACTCCTTGCGCTCCTTGGTGCTCCCTGAGCACCGCGTGGGGGGAAAACGCGACGAGAAGACGAGAGGGGGTGGAGCCGGCGGAAGCCGGCTCCACCGTGCGCATGTGCTTCCGAGCGGGGTGCGAGCCCGCGTCAGGGAGTGTTGTTGGCCAGGGCCAGCAGACGGTCCCTGGTGCCGTTGAACTTGTTGCGGTCCACGTTGCCCGAGATGCCGCTGATCGAGCCGGAGTCCGTGTACTGCCAGACCGTCCAGGTCGGGAACCCGGCGGGGATGGTCGGGCTGCCCGTGGTCCAGTGCGCCACCCACAGCGGTGCCTTGGCGGACATGCCCGTCCAGTTGCCGGTGCAGGTGTTCCACCAGCTGGCGGTCGTGTAGATCACGATGTCCCGGGTGGTGCGCGACTTGTACGTGTTGTAGAAGTCGTTGATCCAGGTGCGCATCTGCGTGGTGGACAGGCCGTAGCACTGCGCCCCGTAGGGGTTGTGCTCGATGTCCAGGACGCCGGGCAGCGTCAGGTTGTCCCGCGACCAGGCCCCGCCGTTGGAGGCGAAGTAGTTGGCCTGGGTAGCGCCGTTGGAGACGTCGGGGCGGGCGAAGTGGTAGGCGCCCCTGATCACGCCGGCGCCGTGCGCGGCCGGGTAGTTGGTGTTGAACCGGGAGTCCTTGAAGCTGGTGCCCTCGGTCGCCTTCATCCAGGCGAACTGGATGCCGGCGCCGCGCACCGAGGTCCAGTTGATGGCGCCCTGCCAGTGCGAGATGTCGATGCCCTGGACACCGGTGGTGTCCAGGGGGTCAAGCGACAGCTCGCCGGTGTCCAGCGCGCGGCCCTCGTGGATGGCGGTGCCGGCGCCCATGAACGCCTCGCCGGGCTCCAGGGTGCCGACATCCTCCGGCACCTCGGCCGGACCGGCGGCCTCACTCGACGCACCGGCCGCCGCCGATGGGGTGGTGAGCAGAATCCCGAACACGGCCACGAACACGCCGCCGAGGGTGGCCATTCGCCACCTGAGCCGCCGGGAGAGTGATCTGGTGAAGAGCATGACCGACTCCTGAGTTTCGAGGGGGATGGAACGGATCAGTGCACTTGACGCGGTCACGTCATGCCCCAGTTTACGCACGTAGACCCACCTCTGAGGAAGAGCACCGGCGCACCCCACCGGTCTAACCCTGTGAAGAACACCCCCGCCTGCACCAACGCGCCCCCCGAGCCAGGAACTTTCACCACCCCACCGGCCGGCGCCCCCGAATCGCCACCGTTTCCCCGCTTTCGGTCGAGGGTGTGCGCAGTGGGCGGTTGCCTCAGAAGGCGAAGGAGTTGTGCGGTTCGGGGTCGACGCGGAACAGGCGGGACAGCCGCGCGACCACGCCGTCGGCGTGCGGGACGACGCGACCCGCGTACGCCAGGTCATGCGCGGACAGGCCACCGAGGTAGAGCGAACCGAGCGCCTGGACGGTGATGGTCAGCTCCGCCCGCCGATCGGTGGCAACACAGGTCACCGAGGTGCCGTCCGCGCGGAGCAGCCATGTCCCGTTGTTCGCCGGGCACATCTGATCGTCATCGATCGTGAACGTCACCTCGCCCGCCGTGTCGTACGAGCGTCGCGTCAGGGCGCGGGGGACGTCGAGCAGGCGTGCCCACAGGTTGTCGGACTGGCGGGTGACGCGCATCGCTCGCGGGTTCGTGAGCATCCATCGCAGGGGTTCGTCACGCGGACGGCCCGGCGCCACGATGGTCTTGGTGAGGTCGAAGTCGACCAACAAGCTCCAGAGGGCGCGATACGCCGTCGGGTTGGTCGCCTCCAGCGCCTCGACGACGAGGGTTCCCGCGTTGACGGCGGTCGAGGACCACGGCAGCCGGAAGTTGGCCATGCCGTCCACGTCGCCGTGCTGGTCGCGGTGGGCGAGATACAGCAGCGGTCCGTTCGTGCCGTCCGCGTCGTCGGACAGCCCGTCCCAGCGCCCGGGCAGGGGGGTGAGCTCGCCGACGCGGTTTGCCCGCACCCGCGCGTGCACCACAGGCCAGAACCGCTTGGCCCGCGCGGCATCGACCAACTCCAGCGAACCCGGATCGGGCGCCGCCGGAAGGAGGACCGCTTCGTGACGGCTCAGCTCCCACCGCGTGCGGTAGGTCGCCGGCGAGAACCCGAACCGGCCGTAGATGCCGCCCTCGCTCGCGCTGAGCATCGCCAACGGCTCGCCTCGGGCCAAGGCGGCCTCGAACATGGCCCGCACCATCCGCCGCAGGTAACCGCGTCGGCGGTGGGTGGCGATCACCCCGGTAGCGGTGACACCGGCCATTCTGACGGTGTCCCCGCCGGGGACCGTCACGTCGAGGGAGATGGTGGCCGACGCGCCGACGCACGTGCCGTCGGCGAACGCGGCCATCGGATGGAAGGACGGGTCCTTCGCATGGGCTTCCGCCCGCCTCTCCAGCTGCTCCGCGGTCGCCGGGGCACGCTGCGGGGACCACGGCTCAGGACCACCGTGCCACGCGGCATCGGCCGGCTCCCACTGCGGCAACCCGGTCGCGTAGGGCAGGGCCCGGTAGTACGCGTTCATCTCGTCTCGCCGCGGCGGGCGCACCTGAACAGTCACGAGGACCATTGCATCCGCGACCGGCGCCCGCGGACAACCGGTTACTCGCACCGGAGGCCGCCGCGGCGGCGGTCCCCGTACCGCGACCGCCCCACCCGCCTTCGGGCGGGAACGCCCAGCTCACTCGGCGAGGAAGGGGGCCAGCCGCGCCAAGTCGTCCACGGCCGAGGGGAGATCATCCGTCAGCGGGTGCAGCAGCACATGGTCGGCGCCGGCTTCGAGCTGGGCGCGCAGCCGGCCGGCCACGGCGGCGGCCCCGCCGTGTGCGAGCACCGCGTCCACCAGGGCATCCGCGCCGCCACCGGCCAGGTCCCGGTCCCCGTAGCCCAGTCGACGGTAGTTGCGGGTATAGGCGTTCTCCACCAGCGGCCGGCCCCCGGCCGCGCCGAGCACGGCCCGCAGCCGCCCCCTGGCCAGCTCGGGATCCTCCTCCAGCGTCAACGCCTGATGCGGGATCAGCAACGGCCCCTCGCCGATGGCCCGTCGGGCGCGCGCGGTGTGGGCCACCGGCTGGAGGAACGGGTGCACCCCGTCCGCTCGCTCCACCGCCAACGCCTGCGCCCGGGGCCCGATGGCCGCCAGCACCAGGGGAAACGGCGCCGGCAGCGCTCCGCCCTCCTCATCCGTCGGGCGCTGCGCGTCCATCGCGTCCAGATAGCCGCGCAACCGCCGCAGCGGGCGTGGGCCGTCGGCACCCCCGAGGCCCAGCACCAGCCGCCCGGGATAGCCCTCGTCCAGCCCCGAGGCGGCCGACCACACGGCTTGCGGGCGCCGCATGGTCACATTGGCGACACCGGCGCCCAGCACCAACCGGTCGGTGGCGGCCAGCAGAACGGCGAGCAGGCTGAAGATCTCCCGACCGGCGACCGGAGCGCCGACCGGCGGCTCCCCCGTCCACAGCGAGCCGTACCCCAACTCCTCGATCCGCCGCGCCTGCGCCCGCAGCACGGCCACCGGGGTGGCCCGCACCGCGTGCGGCGCGAGCCAGACCCCGAACGGGCCGAGCCGCCCCCTGGCCCGCGCCCGCACGTCCGCCTCGTCGACCGGACCAATCCCCTCCGACAGCACGGTGATCCGCACCACTCCCCCATCCCGGCGCGCGGCGCATCGGCCCCACGCGATCGTTCGACGCCGTGATCCCACCAAGCCGAGGCAGCCTCCGCCTGGCTCGGACCACGATACGGAGGTAGGCTCCGTTTGGCCATCGACGCCCCCGACAACGGGAGTTGAGCGTGCGTGGCGGGATCGGCGAACCGGGGGAGAGTTGGACGAGGCGATGACAACGGGGCGTCTTCCGCGCGCGGACGCCAGGCGGAATCGCGAGCGGCTGCTCGCCGAGGCGCGAGCGGCCTTCGCCGAACACGGCACGGGCGCCTCCCTCGAAGAGATCGCCGCCAGGGCCGGCGTCGGCATCGGCACGCTCTACCGGCACTTCCCCAGCCGGCAGCATCTGCTGGAGGCACTGCTGCGCGAGCACTTCGACGCGCTGGGCGCGTCGGGGCGGGAGTTGCTCGCCAGCCACGCCCCCTGGCCCGCACTCACCGAGTGGACCCGCGCCTTCGTCGCGGCGACCACCACCTTCCGGGGGCTGACCGGCGAGGTGACCCACACCCTCGACCACGCCGGCTCCAGCCTGCACGCCGCATGCCGCGCGATGCGCGAGGCGGGCGAGGCACTGCTCGACCGAGCCCGAAAGGCCGGCGAGGTGCGCCCGGACGTCACCACCGCGGACTTCTTCGTGCTGGTCTCCGGGGTCGCCTGGGCCCACGAGCAGGGACCGGCCGACTCCCACGAGCGGATCGACCGCCTGCTCACGGTGATCTTCGCCGGCATCCGCCCGACCACCCCCGCGAACTGACCCCGGCCGCGCCCCAGTCGGCCCCCACCAACGCCGAAGGGCCACCTCCCTGCCGGGAAGCGGCCCTTCGATGCTGTGGAGCTAAGGAGAATTGAACTCCTGACCTCTTGCATGCCATGCAAGCGCTCTACCAACTGAGCTATAGCCCCTTGCTCGCCCGCCGGGGTTTCCCCCTCGCGGTGATCCCTACTTTACACAGGAACCGGGGTCGAATGCCAAATCGGGGCGGTGGCCCAGGGGTCGCAGGTCAGACGCTCGCGAAGGAGTAGAACCGCTTGAGCGCGCAGTGCTCGTCGAGGAGGCGGCCATAGATCGGCTCGCCCTCCAGCTCGCGGTAGACCTCGATGGGGTCGCCCTTGATGATCAACGCCCTGGCACACTCCACACACCAGTACTGATACGCGACATTGACCGGCTGGAGATCGCGCACGATGGGGGTGCCGGCACCGCACCAATCGCACTTCCTGCTGTGTGCACCCATGTGATCAGCTCCACCCTCGGTTGTGGGCCGTGCACACGAGGCATACCCCTCCGTCGCCACCGGGTGACACGCCGGAGCGTCCGCTGCCCGGCGTGTCCACGATTCTGCCATGTCATGGGCTTTCCGATAAGCCGCTTGATCCCGCCTCGGCCAAGAGGAGACGGGATCGAGACCCACGGCCGCACGATGTCGCCGTCCGTCCGACTACCCTTCCGCGCGGATTCCACGCCCGGTCGCCGGCACTTCACCCGTGCCGGCCGGCTCGTCCCGAGGCCGGGCGCGCGCGCCGGGCGGCGGGGACGGGGAGCCGGCGGTGGTCAACCGCGGCCGGCTGTCGGTGGTGGGGAGGTCGGCGCGGGACGTCGCGCGGTGAACTGGCCGCTCCCGCCGCGGGAGAGGCAGCCGCGGCTGCTGGCGGCGAAGGGGCCGAGGAGGGCCTCGGCCGAGAACCGTCCCGAGCCGGCGCCGAGTTGGCCGCGATGCGGGTGAGTGGGCCCTAGACGTCGTCGCCGATGACGGGCTCGGGCAGGGAGCCCGCGTTGTGCTCCAGCAGCCGCCAGCCGCGCACGCCCTGGCCGACGACGGACCAGGAGCAGTTGGAGACGCTGCCAAGCGCCTCCCAACTGCTCGGCACCAGGCCGAGCAGCCGCCCGATGGTGGTCCTGATCGTGCCGCCGTGGCTGACCACGACCAGCAGGCCGCCGGGCGGAACCTTCTCCACCGCGCGCTCCACCACGGGCGCCGCCCGGTCGGCGACCTCCGTCTCCAGCTCGCCACCGCCGCGCCGCACCGGCTCGCCGCGCTTCCACGCCGCGTACTGCTCGCCGAAGCGGGCCTCGATCTCCGGATGCGTCAGGCCCTGCCAGTCCCCGGCGAAGGACTCCCGAAGACCCGCGTCATAGGAGACCGAAAGACCGGTGACCGCGGCCAGCTCGGCGGCCGTGGCCGCCGTGCGGCGCAGGTCGGAGGAGATGATGGCGTCCGGGTTGAGGCGCGCCAACAGCTGGGCCGCGCGGCGCGCCTGGGCGACGCCCGCCTCCGTCAGCTCGATGTCCAGGGTGCCCTGGAAGCGGTTCTCGACGTTCCACGGCGTCTGACCGTGCCGCCAGAGCACGATCCGCCGGCGGTCAGCGCGGTTCAGTGGGACTCACCGCCCAGCGAGCCGTTCGCCGCGCCGTTCGCCAAGCCGTTCACCGAGCCGTCCAGGGGGCCGTCCAGGGGGCCGTCCACCGGGCCGTCCGCCTCGGCGGCGTCGGCCGCGCCCCGGCCGCGCGTGGCCAGCGCGTCCTCCGGGAGCGGCAGCTCGGGGCAGTCCTTCCAGAGCCGCTCCAGGGCGTAGAAGACGCGCTCCTCGGAGTGCTGGACGTGCACCACGATGTCCACGTAGTCGAGCAGGACCCAGCGGCCGTCCCGCTCGCCCTCGCGGCGGACCGGCTTGGCGTCCAGCTCGCGCAGCCGCTCCTCGATCCCGTCCACGATGGCCTTGACCTGGCGGTCGTTGGGGGCGGACGCCAACAGGAAGGCGTCGGTGATGGCCAGGACGTCGCTGACGTCGTAGGCGATGATGTCGTGCGCCAGCTTGTCGGCGGCGGCCTGGGCGGCGGCGCTGATCAGCTCCGTGGCGCGGTCCGTGGCGGTCACAGGTACGGCAGTCTCCTCGGTCTCAAGGGGTCGCCTCCGCCGGCGGCTCCCACCGCCCGCGCTGCCGCGGGCGATGTCCTGCTCCCGGCCCGACCCTGGGATCCCAGGGTCTCATGCCCCACTGACAGTCACCTCCCATAGTCCTCGCCCAGGACGATGGTCACATCGGCGGTTCCCGGCCCGTCACCCTCGGTGACCACTTCCTCGGGCAGGCCCAGGGTTCTGGCCGCGTCGATCGCGGTCTCCCGGTGTTCGGGCACCGAGTAGAGCACCTGGGACTCGGCGGCCGACTCGTCCGTCGCGCGGCTGTCCACCACCGTCAGGCCACCGTTGATCAACGTGATCCTGGCCGCCTCGCCCGCGCCCTCGACGCCGCTCCCGTCCCTGATGCCGATCCGCGCCGTGGCGCCGGGGTCGGCGTTGCTGACGGATCCGCCCAGCACCTCGTGCACCACGCCGTCGGCGGTCGCGTCGCTGATGGTGCCGTCGTCCTCCACGGGCAGCTCGCTGGTCAGGTAGTCGCCGGCCGAGGCGAAGGCCGCCAGCCGGGCCAGGCTGAGGCCGAGCTCCTGCTCCGACAGCGACGGGTCCTGGATCTGCCGCAGCGTCTCCATCGTGGTGACGGCGGCCGACTCGCTGTCCGGCAGCCGTTCGAGCACCGCCTGCATCACCTGCCCGAAGCGGTTGAGCTGCGCCGACTCGGCTTCGTCAGGCGCCCGGTAGGTGGCGTAGGCGACGGCCGCCGGGCCGTTGAGCGAGACGTCCTCGCCGGCCTCGACCAGCGGGCCCTCGTCCTCGTCGGGACTCGGCACCTCGACGTCGGTGCTGACGGTGATCCCGCTGACCAGATCCACCAGGTTGGAGAGATAGGGCGTGCCCAGCCGCCAGGTGCCCTTGATGTCGGCGCCCAGCAGACCGCTGAGCGCGTCCCGCACCGATCCCGCGCTCTCGTCGACGACGGCCTGTCCCAGGGTGGTGCTGCCGCTGTCGGCGGTGACGGAGAGGTTGTTGGGCAGCAGCAGCGTGGCGCCGGTGCCGGCCGACTCGTCGGCGACCAGCAGCGCGGTCGCGGTCTCGGGCGAGTCCACCTGCCGCAGGTGGACCACGATCACATCGCGGCTCCGCGCCTCGGGGGCGGCGACCTCCTCCTCCCCCGCGAGCCCAGGGATCCGGTCGGTGGCCCACAGGAAGCCGAGCCCGCCGACCAGCGCCAGCACCAGCGTGACGACCAGCAGCCGGCGCCGCCCGCGCCCCCGCCGCTTCGCCTCCTCGCGGCGCTCGGTGCGGCTCTCGCTGAACTTCATCCAGTCGATGACGTCCTCGGAATCCTCGTCGGGCTCTTCGACGAAGGAGAACTGTTCCGTCTGGTAGTCGTCGCGATCGTCGCCCTTGGTGGCTGGCCGCCGCTGCTCGGGTACAACGGCCTCCTCGACGAGGGGCGGCACCGGCTCGGGGATCGCGGGCTCGAACGTGGCCGGCTCGGGCGGGGCGACGACCGGCGGCACGGGCGCCTGCTGCCCCGTGTCGTACTCCGCGACGGGCTGGTAGCCGCCGTAGTCCGCCTGATATCCCCGCTGGTCGTAGCCGTGGGGCTGCGGCGGCACCGGCGCCTGCTGGCCGGTGTCGTGGTCGGCGACGGGCTGGTAGCCGGCCTGGGAGTCATAGCCCTGGTACCCCTGGTGGCCCTGATAGCCCTCGTATCCGTCGTACCCCTCGTATCCGGGGTGCCCCGGGTAGCCGGCCGCCCCGCCCTCCTGGTACCCCGTCGCCCCCTGCCCCGGATAGCCGGCGTAGCCGTCGGCTGGCTGGGCCCGATAGCCCTCGTGGCCTCCCGGGACCCCCTGAACTCCCTCGTGACCGTGCGGCTGTTCGGGCAGGGGCTGGTAGAGCGGGCGCCCGTACTCGTCATAGCCGTAGATCTGCCCGTACGGCTGCTGTCGGTCGTTCACCAGTGCCGCCCTTCGGTCCGTTGTCAGCGGGTGGGTTACGGCGGGTCCCGGTACAGGGCGCGCTTGTTGATGTAGCGCACCACGCCGTCGGGCACCAGATACCAGACGGGGTCGCCACGGGCCACCCGTGCCCGGCAGTCGGTGGACGAGATGGCCAGGGCCGGCACCTCGATCAGCGAGACGCCGCCCTGCGGCAGCCCGGGGTCGGCCAGCACATGCCCCGGCCTGGTCACGCCGATGAAGTGCGCCAGCGAGAACAGCTCGGGGGCGTCACGCCAGCCCAGGATCTGCCCCAGCGCGTCGGCCCCGGTGATGAAGAACAGGTCGGCGTCGGCGTACTGGGCACGCAGCTCGCGCAGCGTGTCGATGGTGTACGTCTTGCCGCCCCGGTCGATGTCGATCCGGCTGACCGAGAACTGCGGGTTGGACGCCGTGGCGATGACCGTCATCAGATAGCGGTCCTCGGCCGGCGAGACCAACCGGTGGCCCTTCTGCCAGGGCTGCCCTGTCGGTACGAAGACGACCTCGTCGAGGTCGAAGCGGGCGGCCACCTCGCTGGCGGCGACCAGGTGGCCGTGGTGGATCGGGTCGAACGTCCCGCCCATGACCCCGAGGCGCCGCCTGCCTTCGGCTATCCGGTCTCGCATGACGGATGACCCTAACGGTCGCGGTTGAGCCGGGTGGTGATCCAGAGGAGCAACAGCAGGGCGGCCAGGGCGCCCCCGCCGATGGCGTAGGCGTTCAGGCTGTCGTGCGCGCCTGACTCGGAGGCCAACGGCAGCACGGCATCGACGGCCGGCGACGAGGGGGCGAGGGAGGTGAAGGCGGTGAACTGGGTCATACGACGGCCTATCCGGGAACGGGACGCTGGGACGTAGGGTCATGGTAAGCGGACGAGGTGGCCGGAGCCTCTTGCCCCCACCCGTCCGTGCGGCCAGGGTGGGACAGTAGCCGCATCACGGACGGAGGGGGTCCCGAAATGACGGACAACACGGATGGCGCCGAGAGCCCGGGGGAGGCCGTACCCGGCGAGCCGGCGGGGGTCGAGCTGGCGAAGACCAGGCCGGCGGACGGACGCCGACGTTTTCCCGGCATATCCTCGCGCGCCTATGAACACCCCGCCGATCGTTCGGCGTTGGTCGCGCTTCGCAAACTGACCGGTTTTGACACGGTGTTCAAGGCGCTCAGCGGAATGCTGCCGGAGCGGAGCCTACGGCTGCTCTTCCTCTCCGACTCGGTGCGGGTGGACGAGCGGCAGTTCGCGTATCTGCACGAGATGCTGCTGGACACCTGCGCGATCCTGGACATGGAGCGGGTGCCGCCGCTGTACGTCACCCAGGATCCCAAGCCCAACGCGATGTGCATCGGCCTCGACCAGCCGATCATCGTGCTCACCACCGGCCTGGTCGAACTCCTCGACGACGAGCGGGAGATGCGGGCCGTCATCGGCCACGAGGTGGGGCACGCCCTCTCCGGCCACGCGGTCTACCGCACGCTGCTGCTCTTCCTCACCAACCTGGCCGTCCGGGTGGCCTGGATACCGCTGGGGAACGTGGCGATCGCGGCCATCGTGACGGCGCTGCGCGAGTGGTTCCGCAAGTCCGAACTCTCCGCCGACCGGGCCGGGTTGCTGGTCGGCCAGGACCCCGAGGCGTCCATGCGCGGCCTGATGAAGCTGGCCGGCGGGGACCATCTCCACGAGATGAACGTGGAGGCGTTCCTCGACCAGGCCAGGGAGTACGAGGCCGGCGGCGATCTGCGTGACTCCGTGCTGAAGATCCTCAACGTGCTGCCCCGCACGCACCCGTTCGCCGCCGTGCGCGCCGCCGAGCTGCACGACTGGTCGAAGACCCGCGACTACCAGCGGGTCATGGACGGCCACTACCCGCGCCGCGACGAGGACGGGGACGCCTCCGTCAGCTCGTCGATGCGGGAGTCGGCGAGCCACTACGCGCGCACCGTGCGCACCAGCAAGGACCCACTCTTCAAGCTGGTCAACGATGTCGCCGGCGGCGCGAGCGACCTCGGCGGCCGGCTCCGCGACTTCGCGACGGGCCGCGGCAACGGCGGCAACGGCGGCAACGGCGGGGCGAACGGCGCGGGCCAGGAGTCGGGATAGGAGTCGGGACAGGGCGGGGCCCGGGCCCGACGGGCTGACGTCAGCGGTCGACGGTCAGCTCGCCCGGGGTGAGGGCCCCGCACAGCACCGGGCGGTCGGCGTCCAGCGCCAGCAGGTCGATCCCGGCGCTGACCTGCTGGGGCGCCGACTCGCCCGCCAACAGGGGGTGGAACTCCAGCGAGAGATCCACCTCGCAGGCCATGGGCCCGGCCAGCGTGTCCGCCTGTCTGAGGACCACGGTGCGATCCCGCAGCTCCTCCTTGCCGAACAGGAAGCGCACCTCGCGCTGCACCCCGAACAGCGAGGCGGGACCCAGCTCGCCCGGCGCGCGCAGGGCGTAGACGAAGACATGCCGGCCGGCTATCTCCAGCACGTCCTCGGTGGCCTCACCGAAGGTGAAGACGCCGCTGACCCGCACATGCGGATCGGCCATCTCCACCCGCTCGTCGTCGAAGCGCACCAGCCAGTCGGTGGCCCAGGACGGGCCGGCATCGCCCCCCAGCGCCTGGTCGAACTGCCGCTGCTGCTCCTCCCCCAGCAGCTGGCGCACATCGCCGTAGACGCCGCCGACCAGAACGTCCGGGTTGAGGGCGCTGGCGGTCAGGTACTCCTTGGCCAGGGTGAGGGCGGTCAGCACCTGTTCGCGCGAGAAGTGCTCCGTCGAGTGCGGGTCAGGCAGGTCGAGACCGCCGGCGCCGACGCCGAACTCGCGGACCGGGCCGGTGCCGAAGAGCTCCTCCACATCGATCTCGCCCGGCACCTCGCCGTCCGGCACCAGGGCCACCGCATGGCCGGCCGGACGTCCCGAGGCCAGCGAACGGGGCGACTGGTAGGGGTTGTTGGCGCCGAGGTAGATCGCCGCCGCGAAGGCGAGCAGGATGATCATCGCCAGCGCGAGCCCCTGCTTGGGCACCGCGCGGACCAGGGCGAGGCCGGGCTCGGGCTCGCGGTCCCGGACGGCGACCGTGTGATCCGTGAGCCGCTCGTCGGCGGAGAACTCCTGGAGGCGGGCAGCGTTGACGAACGACTCGTCGAAGACGATCGATCGGTACTCCTCGTCCCCCGCTCCCGAAGCACCTCCGGGAACTCCTTCGGGAACTCCTTCGGGAGGATCTGCTTGCCCGGCCACCCATCCAGCCTAGGTTGCCGGGGAAGGCGCCAAAAGCCCCCGCCGGTGGCGATTTGGCCACGTCCCCGCAACGACCGGCACTCAGGGGCCCTCGCCGAGCACGTCCGTGTCGGCGAACTCCGCGTCGGCGACCGTCTGACCGGGCACATCCCCGCTGTCCCCGGGATCGCCCGCCAGACCGTCGGGGGTGCTGGCCGGGACCGTCGGCGCCGGCGAGGGATCGCGGGAGCCTCCGGCACGTTGGATCGCTATCAGGGTCAGGGCGATGACGCTCAGGCTCATCATCATGGCCAGCAGGCAGGCCACCGACCGCTGCCAGGTCAGGGGCCGCCGCCCGGGCCCGCGTGGCGGGCGCGGACGGCGGGCGTCCTGGCCGCGGGCCGCGCCGCGCTCGGAGGGCGGCTCGCCCGGCGGCGGGGGCAGCGCGAGGAGCCCCGGCGAGGACTCGGCCTCCCCCGGCAGGTAACGGGTGTAGTCGGAGCGGTCGAAGCGGCCCTCGTCATCCGGATCGTCCGGATCGTCCAGCTCGTCCAGCGGATCCGAGGGGGTGAGCCGCTCCAGGCCGTTCGCCTCGTCCAGCGCGTCCAGCACATCCAGCGCGTGGAGTTCGTGGAGGTCGTCCAGCGCGTCGAGGTCGTCGAGCCCGTCGAGGTCGTCGAGTTCGTCCAACAGATCCGGGTCGTCCAGCGGGCCGAAGCCCTCGACATCCGTCGACCCGCGCACGGGCAGGCCGTCCAGGCCGCCCGGATCCAGATCCGGGTCGCGGTAGAACGAGATGCCCTCGTCCATGGCCTCGGATGGCTCGGCGTCGGATGGCTCGACGCCGGCGAGGCGCATCCGCTCGGCGGCACTGGGCTCGTGGATCGCCGCCGAGGCGACGAAGTCCTCGTCGAGCACCACGGCGGCGAACGCCTCTTCGGCGGCCCCCGAGTTCTGGCTGTCGGGCCCGTCACCGTCCGGGAACGGCGGGCCTCCCACGTCGTCCGGCACGTCTCCCAGCGTAGGCGGAAGACGGCGACTCGGGGAGGCCCGCGAGGAATTCACCCTCTGGTGTGACCGTCCCCCGTCACCACATAGGTGGTTGAGGTGAGTTCCGGGAGCCCCATCGGGCCCCGCGCGTGCAGCTTCTGGGTGGAGATGCCGATCTCCGCGCCGAAGCCGAACTGGGCGCCGTCCGTGAACCGGGTGGAGGCGTTCACCATCACGGCGGCCGAGTCCATCCGGGAGACGAAGCGGCGGGCCGCCGCGGTGTCCCGGGTGACGATGGCCTCCGTGTGGCCCGAGGTCCAACGGCGGACATGCGCCACGGCCGCGTCCAGATCGGGCACCACGGCGGCGGCGATGTCATAGCTCAGATACTCCAAGGACCAGTCCTCGTCGGTGGCCGCCGCCACCTCGATGCCCGCCTCGGCGCCGGCCTTGCGCCACGCCTCGTCCCCGTGCACCGTCACCCCCGCGCTGGTCAGCGCGGCCAGCGCCCTGGGCAGGAACGCGCCGGCGACGTCCGCGTGCACCAGCACCGTCTCGGCCGCGTTGCAGACGCTGGGGCGCTGCGCCTTGGAGTTGACCAGGATCTCCACGGCCATGTCGAGATCGGCCGACGCGTCCACATAGACGTGGCAGTTGCCGGTGCCCGTCTCGATCACCGGCACCGTCGACTCGCTGACCACGGTCTGGATCAACGAGGCGCCGCCGCGCGGGATCAGCACATCCACCAGGCCGCGCGCCGTCATCAGCTCGCGCACCGAATCCCGGCTCTCCCCCGGCACCAGCTGCACCGCGTCGGCCGGCAGGCCGGCGCCCACCAGCGCGTCCCGCACCACCGCGACGAGCGCCGTGTTGGAGGCGTAGGCGGAGGACGAACCGCGCAGCAGCACCGCGTTGCCCGACTTCAGGCAGAGCGCCGCCGCGTCCACCGTGACATTGGGGCGGGCCTCGTAGATGATCCCCACCACGCCGAGCGGCACCCGGACCTGGCGCAGCTCCAGGCCGTTCGGGAGGGTCGAACCGCGCACCACCTCGCCCACCGGATCGGGCAGCCTCACCACATCCCGCACATCGGCGGCGATGGCGGCGATCCGCTGCTCGGTCAGGGTCAGCCGGTCCACGATGCCGTCCGGGGTGCCGGCGGAGCGGGCGCGCGCCACATCCCGCTCGTTGGCCTCGATCACCTCGGCCGACCTGGCCGTCAGCGCGTCGGCCACCGCGTCGAGCGCGGCGTCCCGCGCGGTGCGCGGCAGTGGCGCCAGCAGCGCCGCGGCCTCCCTGGCGCGGCGCGCGGTGGCGATGACCTGAGACTCCTGGGCGGTGGGTCCTGAGCTGCTCATGTCGGCATCGTAGCCACCGCCCCGCGGCCCTGACACCGGCCGGCCACGATGCGAACACCGGGCGGCCGGCGCCCGGGGCCGGCGCTCAGAAAGGATGCACGCCCATGGGGTGCGCGGGCGGCGGCCCATAGCCCTCCGAGATCCGCTGGTGGTACGTCTCCCGGCCGATCACCTCAAGCCCGACGATCTCCCAGGGCGGCAGCTTGGCGGTGCGCCGGTGCTCTCCCCACAGCCGCAGCGCGACGGCGGCGGCGTCATGCAGATCCCTGGCCTCCTCCCAGTATCTGATCTCCGCGTGGTCCTCCGCGTAGCGGCTGGTCAACAGGAACGGATGGTCGTCCGCCAGCCGTTCCAGCGCGCGCCGCACATCGGACAGCGGAACCGCGCGGCCGGCCACGCTCAGGGTGATGTGCCACAGCCGGGCCGGCTGGTCCTCGACATCTCCCCGTGGGTGCTCCGTGCGCGCGGGGGCGCTGCCCCGTTCGCGGGCCGGCCGGCCTCCTTCGACGCTGGCCAGTCGTCTCACCGACAGCCTCCTGACATGGTGCGAAGTCGTGCTGGTTGTGCGGTCGGGTGCCGGCTGGGCACCAGGCACGAGTGGACCAGCTACCCCCGGGTGAGCGGGCGCTTTTCCCCGAACCTTCGGTGGAAAGGCTGGTCTTTCACAGATCCGGCACCGGCCGGACAAGCCTCACGTATACGGCCCCCTCAACGTGCTTATGCCCGCAACAGCACCAGGTCATCGCGATGGACGACCTCTCTTTCATAGGCCGGCCCCAAGTCGCGCGCCAGTTCCTTGGTGGAACGTCCGAGCAGCCTGGGCAGCTCCCTGGAGTCGAAGTTGACCAGCCCACGGGCCACCGCGCGGCCCGACTCGTCCCGCAGCTCGATCGGCTCGCCGGCCACGAACTCGCCGCGCACGGCGACGATTCCGGCCGGCAGCAGCGAGCTGCCGCGCTCGGTGATCGCGGTGACCGCGCCCGCGTCCAGCACCACGGCCCCCGACGGCTCCGAGGCGTGCGCCAACCACAGCAGCCGGTTGGTGGAACGCCGCCCCGTCGGCCGGAAGTAGGTGCCGGTGGAGGCGCCGGCCAGCGCGGCCCCGACCTCGCCGGCCGAGGTCAGCACCACGGGGATGCCGGCCTGGGTGGCGATGGCGGCGGCCTCCACCTTGGTCACCATGCCGCCGGTGCCGACCCCGGCCTTCCCCGCCTTGCCCACCCGCACGCCCGCCAGATCGGCGGGCCCACCCACCACATCGAGCCGGCGGCTCCCCGCCAGCGCGGGATCGCCGTCGTAGAGGCCGTCGACATCGGAGAGCAGCACCAGCAGATCCGCCCGCACCAGATGCGCGACCAGCGCGGCCAACCGGTCGTTGTCGCCGAACCGGATCTCGTCCGTCGCCACCGTGTCGTTCTCGTTGACCACCGGCACGGCGCCCATCGCGAACAGTTGCTCAAGGGTGCGGTAGGCGTTCCGGTAGTGCGCGCGCCTGCTGGTGTCCGCCGTGGTGAGCAACACCTGCCCGACGCGGCGGCCGTAACGGGCGAACGAGGAGGTGTAGCGCGCCAGCAGCAGCCCCTGGCCCACGCTGGCCGCGGCCTGCTGACGCGCCAGGTCCCGTGGCCTGCCGACCAGCCCGAGCGGCGCGAGACCGGCGGCGATGGCGCCCGAGGAAACCAGTACGATCTGCCTCCCGTCCTGTTTCACCAGCACATCGACCAGTGCGTCCACCCGGTCGGCATCAAGCCCACCAGCCGCTGTGGTCAGCGAGGATGAGCCGATCTTGACGACGATCCTGCGGGCGTCGGAGACGTCCTGCCGTGCCGCTGTCATGGCACCTTCCCGTTTGCGTTGGTCCGCGCGTTTCCCGGTGCGTCCGCCGTCCCGGCCGACACCCCGCCGGCGGATATCCCCGGCCCGGCGCGAGGGCGCCTGAGCGCGCTCCCGGACACCTCGGTCGCCGTCGACCCCCTGCCCGCCCCCGCCCGGACCCTTCCGAGCTGGGGTTTCCATCGTGGGGCAGAACCACGGAGTGGGCCGGCCCGCCGACCGTAATCTATGCCACCGCGCCGAGGCGGTGCCCGGCTGTTTCGCGCCAGGCGCCCTCGCCCCACCACCCGGAAGGGTGAAATCCGCCTGCTTTCGGGCAACCCCCTGTGCTCCGTGCGGTAGACGCATCGTTCCGTAGGCCAGGGCATCCGCCCTCCCCTCCTCACCCACGCCCCGAACCGGAGCTGACTTCCTGTGGCTGCTGGACCGACGCTGCGCCGTGGCGTCCAAGGACTCGCCCTTGGCGCGCTGCTGCTGCTTTTCTGCGCTCAGCTGGTGGGCGCCCAACTCCCCAACGGGCCCCTGCTGTGCCTGGCCGGCGGCGCCGGCCTCGCCCTCGACCTGGCGCTCCGCCAGTGGTGGCCCAGCACCCTGGTGCCGCTGGCCCGGGTGCGCTGCGACGAGACCGTGCGGCAACTCCTCCGCGACCTGCTGATCGTGCTGGGCCTCGCGCACCTCGCCGAGGTGTCGACGGCCGTCCGGCTGCTGCTGGTCGCCGGGCTGTTGGCGTCCTACGCCGCGCACTTCCTCACCCGGGCCGTGGCGGTGCTGGTGCGCCGCTCCCGCACCCTGCCCGTCCTCACCCGCAACATCGACACCTCGGGGCTGCGGCTCACCCCCGCGCCACCCCGGCTGCTGACCGGCGCCCACCGCCGGATGCCGCTCTTCGCGGTGCCGGGCACGGCGGGCATGCTGGCCACGGTCGCCACCGAGCAGGCCGCCTGGGGGCTGCTCGGCGTCGGCACCTCGCTGCTGCTCTTCCTCGGCGGCGCGCTGCGCCTGGCCAGCTGGCTGCTGCCCGCCAGGCGCCCACCGGGCGAGGAGGAGGTACTCACCTGGTTCCAGGGCTGGTTGGACAGCTACCGGCCCGAGGTCGGGCTCTACTTCTCCGGCGGCTCCGGCACCGCCTACCAGGCCAACATGTGGCTCTCCACCATGGCCGCGCTCTCGAACAACGCCGTGGTGGTGCTGCGGGAGCGGCCCATGGTCCAGCAGCTGGCACCCACCGAACTGCCCATCGTCTGCCTGCCCAAGGTGGTCCACCTGATGCGCCTGGAACACTCCACGCTCAGGGTGCTGATCCACCCGGCCAACGCCCCCAAGACGTCCCAGGTGCTGCGCATCCCCACCATCAAGCACGCCTTCGTCAACCACGGCGAGAGCGACAAGCTCTCCAGCTGCAACCCCTACGCCAAGGTCTACGACCAGGTGTGGGTCGCCGGGCCAGCCGCCCGGGAGCGCTACGCGCTGGCCGACGTCGGCGTCGACGACCGGGACGTCGTCGAGGTCGGCCGCCCCCAGCTCGCCCCGATCCACGCCTACACCGGGCCGCCGCCCGCCGAGGGCCCCATCTCCGTGCTCTACGCCCCCACCTGGGAGGGCTGGACGGACGACCCCGGCAACACCTCAGTCCTGCTCGCCGGGGAAGCGCTGGTCCGCGCCCTGCTGGCCGACCGGCGCGTCCGGCTCCTCTACAAACCGCACCCGATGACGGGCTCCGTCGACCCGAGAGCGGGCGTCGCCGACGCCAGGATCAGGGCGCTGGTCCGGGCCGCGGAGACGCACCGCGCCGCGAGCGCCGCCGCGCCCGACCCCGACCGGCGCGGGGTGGCGCTGCTGCGCCGCGCCGGCGGGCCCGTCGCGGAACGCGGCGCGCTGGCCGCGACGCGCGCGCCGCACCAGGACCAGACCACCCGCGAACTGGCCAAGCGCACCGCGCGGTTGGACGAGCTGACGGCCGCCGGCGGCGGCCGTCTGGCCTGCGACGACCTGGAACGGATGATGTGGCAGTCAGCTCCGGAACCCGGGCGCACGGAGGCCGTGGCGGCGGCGGCCCGCGCCTGGCGAGCCGCGTTCTGGGCGGCCCAGCCGCCGGAGGGCCACCTCGTGCTGACCGGGCCACGCCCGGACCTCTACAGTTGCTTCAACCAGGTCGACCTGTTGATCTCCGACGTCTCCAGCGTGGTCGCCGACTACCTGGCGGGGGTCAAGCCCTACGCGGTGGTCAACACCAGCGGCCTCGACGAGGCGGAGTTCCGCGCCGCCAACCCCACGGTCCGCGCGGCGACCGTGCTCAGCCCCGACGCGCGGGAACTGCCCGAACTGCTCGCCTCCGTCGTCGCCCCACGCCGCGACCGCCTCGCCAAGGCCCGGCACGACCTGCGCGCCTTCCTCCTCGGCCCCACCGACCCCCCGCCCCAGACCCGCTTCCAACAAGCGGTCGACGCCCTGCACGCCAAGGCCACCGCGCGACGCGTGCGCTGAGCGGGACGCATGCGCTGCGCCGGCAACCCCCTCGCGGTGCCACGCCGTCGCTGGCCCTGACCACCGCCGGGGTGGGGCGTCGTCGCGGCGGCGTCCGGTCGGGGCGGGTGTGGTTGTCGTGTGACGTGTCGGGGGTGTGGGGTGCGGCAGCGGTGAGCGGCCTACGTGGCGGGTGATCGGCCGGGTTTCCGTTGGGGGCGGATGACTGTGAAGGGCTGGCTGGGAAGGGGAGGTCGCGGGGTGGGCGGGGTTCGCCGTCGACGGGTGGTCGAGTGGCTGGGATGGCGCCGGGTGGGCGCGGGGACTTTTTCTGGTCTTGGGACGGCCCGCCGGTGGGGGTTCGCGAGGCGCGCACCCTGCTCCGCAGGGCCTCTCGCGGCGCCACGCCGTCGCTTGCCCCGACCGCCGCCAGGGTGGGGCGACTTGGGAACGGCGGGGCGCCGGCCCCTGTGCGGCGGCTCAACAGAAGGTGGCCTCCGGGCGGTCGCCGTTGACGAGGAGGGGAAGCATGCGTCGCTGCCCGGCGGCGACGATGGCGTACTGGTAGAGGGCCGGCGGCTCGTGCAGCTCCCGCATGGGCACCCAACTCGCCCCGTCCTTGGGCGCGTGGGACGGCACATCGGGGAGGACCCCACCGTTCAGGACATAGGCGAGCCCGTTGAGGTGACCGTTGTCGTCGGTGGTGGGCGCGAAGGCGAGGACCTCGGACAGGGCGCGATCACAGCCGGTGGCGTCCATGAGGAGTTCGCGGGCGGTGAGGATCATGCAGCGTCCGTCGGGGAGCTGTCCGTGAGGCAGCACCCAGCCGTCGTCGACTCCCTCGTGCGTGCCGCGCACCATCAGCACATGGTTGGTCTGGGTGGTGGCCAGGATATGGAAGGAGATGGGCAGGCTGGAGCGGACAATCGTCGTACGCATGACTTCCCTTGATCGATTGGCTGGTTTGACAGGTCAGTTGGCCAGCTGGAGTCCGGGCAGCAGCCCGGCCAGGGCGGTGAGCAGGCACATCAACCCGACGAACACCGGCCCTGCGACTCCGCCCCCACCGTTCGCGGGCGGCGGGGCCGGCGGATCGGGGCGGGCCACGACCCGCCAGTGCCGCTCCGTGCGGGCGAGAAAGAGCGTGTGTCCCGGTTCATCCTGTGTGTGGTGAATGCTCCAGACCGCTATCGGAAGTGGATCGTCGTCGAAGAGCGGGGACCTGGCCTCGCACGTCATGCACTCCGCGCCGTAGATACCCTCCGGCACCCCGGGCCCACGCTCCTCCGTCAGCACCCAGTCCGCGCCCTTGACGATCTCGGTCACCCCGGATCCTCCCTCTCCGTCTCACAGGTTGGTGTCGCTTGCGCCAGCCGGGCCCCGAACGCGGTGCGCGCCACCCGACGACGTCGCCCGGTGGCGGGCGGGTTGTCCGTCGCCGTCACCGGCCGGTAGAGCGGCGACGCCCGCCCGTTCCCGTCCGTCGGCGCCGCCAGGGCGGCCTCCGCGAAGTCCCAGGCCATGGCGTGGAGTTGCTCCAGGCATGGACCGCACGCGTAGAGCGGGGCGTTGGCCCCCACGCTGGTGACGCACCCGATCCAGAGCACGCCCGTGATCTGGTGCCCGCAGAAGAACCAACAGGGCCCGAACACCCATGTGTTGTCCTCCCTCCGCCCCGGCGCCGGGAGCAGGAACTCCCAGTCGACGGGCGCCCCGGCCGGCCCGCTCACCGTGCGCCCCGGCTCGCGATCGGGAAGCGGAGCCAGACGGACTTCCCCTCTCCCCGACGGGAGAAGCCCCACTCCTGGACCAGCTCGCCCAGCAGCCAGAGGCCCCGCCCGGACTCCGAACTCCAGTCGACAGCAACGGCGATGGGCTCCTGGGGCGAGTGGTCGTCCACGGAGACGCAGACAATTTCACTCGCACGAGTGATTTCCAGCCTGCAACGGGGGTCGTGTGCCACATGCTTGGCGACATTGCAGAGCAACTCGCTCACGCCAAGCCGCGCCAGCTCCACTGCCTCAGCGTCACCGCCGAGCCGCTGCACAACGACCGCCGCGACCGCCCGCCAGCGCTCGACATCCCGCACCCGAGCCGTTAACTCCCAGGTGTAGACGCCCTGTTCGGCGGTGAGATGAGGGATGATGATCACTGGACACCTCCCGGGGCCCGCGCGAGACGCGCATATGGGTGGGCAGACGAGGCGAACGCCCCGTAACCGTGCGAGCGCTCCGCGTCGTGAGACAGAATGGCCCGGGGGCACCTGAAACGCAATACCACCTCAGAGTGAAATTGCAGTGGGAGTCGACAGGGTGTCAGCTCATGGCGCACACTGCCGACATGACGACTGCGAGCCCGGTGGTCCGACGCCGCCGACTGGGACAAGAGCTGAGGCGACTCCGCGAGAACGCCAACCTCAAGTCAGCCGAGGTGGCCCGGAAGTTGAAGTGGACCGCCTCGAAGATGTCCCGCACGGAGACGGGGCGCTGGGCGCCCACCCTGGCGGATGTGACCGCGTTCCTCGACCTCTTCGAGGTGCACGGGGAAGAACGGGAGAAGCTGATCAAGCTGGCCAAGGAGGCACGGAAGAAGGGCTGGTGGCAGCTCTACACCGATATCCCGTACTCGACCTATATCGGCCTCGAAGCGGAGGCCAAGACCATCCTGACCTACCAGCCCGTCATCCCCGGCCTCTTCCAGACCAGCCGCTATGCCGAGGCGGTCAACCGCTCCACCGTGCCCGGGATGAGCGATGACACGGCCGAACAGCGCCACGATGTGCGGTTGCAGCGCCAGGAGTTGCTCAAACTGGCCAGTCCTGTGCAGATTCGGGCCGTGATCGACGAGTCGGCGATCGCCCGGGTGGTGGGCGGGCCCCAGGTGATGAAGGAGCAGCTCGGCCGGCTGCTGGAGCTGTGCGAGCGACCCAACATCCTGCTCCAGGTGATCCCCTTCTCCAACGGTGCCCATCCGGGGACACTGGTAGGGCCGTTCGTCATCCTCCAGTTCGAACATCAGGAGGATCCGGACGTGGTGTATGTCGAGTCCAACAGCGATCCGTATGTCCGCGACAGCGAGCGCTACGAGTTGCTGTTCGACAACCTGCGAGCCAACGCGGCCAGCATCCCCCAGACGCTGGCACTGATCAAGAACAGGATGTCCGAGCTATGAACAGCGGAACGGGCCAGGCCATCGACCTGGCCCACGCCACCTGGCGCAAGCCTCTCCGGAGTCAGGGCAACGGGGAGTGCGTCGAGGTCGCCGACGGCTTCCCCGGCGCGGTCCCCGTCCGCGACAGCAAGAACCCGGGCCCCGCACTCGTCCTCCCGACGCACGCCTGGACGACCTTCGTCGACCACCTCAAGCACTGACCCACTGAGCGAGGATGCCGGCGTCTCCGAGACGCCGGCATCGTCAAGAACAGGATGTCGGAGCTATGAACAGCGAACCGAGCCAGGCCAGGGACCTCGCCCACGCCACCTGGCGCAAACCCCTCAGGAGCGCGGGCAACGGGGAGTGCGTCGAGGTCGCCGACGGCTACCCCGGCGCGATCCCCATCCGCGACAGCAAGAACCCCGGCCCCGCACTCGTCCTCCCCACCCCCACCTGGACGACCTTCATCAACCACCTCAAGCACTGACCCCACCCCCGACGACCCCCAACCCGGCCCACGCCCCTGCGGCGTGGGCCGTTCCCATCCCCGCCGACGGCAGCCCGACGAAACGGTGCGGATTCAAACAGGCGCGGCACCGCGAGAGGCCCTGCGCAGCAGGGTGCGCGCAACCCGAACCCCCACCGGCATACCGTCCCGAGAAGACAACACCTCCCCGCGCCCGTCCGGCGCCCACCCCAACCACCCGACCACCCCGTCGACGGCAATACCCCACCCCGCCCCACGACCTCCCCCTCCCAGCCAGCCCTCACACAGCCATCCGCACGCCACGGAAACCCGGGCGACAACCCGCCACGTAAACCGCCCACCGCTGCCGCGCCACCACCCCACACCCGCCAACCCCCGACCCGTCACACGACAACCGCACCCGCCCAGTCGCGGCTCGCACTACATGGCCGGGAACGTGTTTATGCAAGGACACGCATAGTTGCTTTCATGCATAGACGTGAAGCACGTCCCCCTCTACTTTCGTTGGGTAGGCGGCCCGACCGGGCCAGAGCGAGGGGGTTTGGCATGTCCGAACGTTCGGCACTCACGCGGCTCACGGGTAACGGAAACGGCGAGTGCGGAGAGAAGGACTGCCCGAACGTGTATCGCACTGCAACCGGATCATTCGTGGTGCAGGGAGACGTGTCCGGCGCCTTCACCCCGCCCGCCGGCGAGGGGCTCGTGGAGATCCCGGAGGCGGTTCTCAGGGAGGCATTCCATGCACTTGGATGGTGACGCATGGAACGACTGCTTCGATTCCATGGAGCGTGAGGCGTGGCGGCTGGAAACGCTGCCCATCTACGCCATGCCCCAGGAAGCCGAGAAACTGAATAAGTTTCTCGCCGGGGAAAAGTCTCCCGACGATTACACCTCGGCCTGGATGGCCGAGGTTAGGCAATGGACTTCGGAAGGAAAGAGCGTCGGCAGGGTGCATGTAGTGACCCGTCCGCTCTCGGACTATCTCCGGTTCGAATTCGAGTACTACTATCGCCATCACGTGAAGGCGGGCGAAAATATCCGCATCCTCGATCTCACTGACCGGGAGAATCCGGGACTTCCGCATCAGGATTTCTGGATGTTCGATGACTCCAAGGTGGTCCTCATGAACTACCGAGCGGATGGCACACAGATAAGCCGTGAACTGTATGACGGCGACCCAGAGCAGTATCGACAGTGGAAGCGGATCGCCGTAACCGAGTCGGTTTCATTCCTGGAGTACGCAAACTGGTGACGTTCGACCCTGAGCAGTTGGGCCAGCAGAAACAGGAACTGGCGGCCCTGCTGAAAGAACTACGCAAGCGAGCCGGTCTCACTGGGGACCGGCTCGCTCGACGTTGCAATATGTCCCAATCGAAGATCAGCCGAATCGAGAACGGGAAAGCCCAACCGAGCCTGCTGGATCTGGAGAGAATCCTCCGAGCCGTCGTGGCTCCGCCCGAAGTCATCGAGGAGGCCGTAGCCCTCGCGAGACTGGCCAACACCGAATGGCAAGACCTGCGTTCGCTGCGGCGTAGGGGCCTGGAGAAGAAGCAAACCGAACTTGCCGCCCTTGAATCCTCGTGTACGGAGTTCCGCTTCTTCCTGCTTTCGATGATTACCGGACTGCTTTCCACACACGAGTACATCCGGGCCAGCCTCGCCCATTCCCCGGCCGATGTCACCAAGACGGTCGCGAGGAAACTGGAGCGGCAAGAGGTTCTTTACGACACGAAGAAGCGGTTTACCTTCATCTTGACTGAGCAGGCCGTGAGATGGCCGCTCCTACCCCCGGCTGCGATGGCTATGCAGATTGACCGGTTGGCCTCATTGACTCACCTTGAGAATGTGAGGCTCGGCGTGATCCCAATCTCCGGACACAAGCTCATAGCTCCGATGGACACCTTCACCGTCTACGACAACACGCTGGCCACTGTCGAGAACACGACCGGTATCGTGATCCTGAAAGACCCGAGAGACATCGAAATGCACCTGGAGCTGTTCTCCACACTGGAGAGTTATGCGTTGTTCGGGGACGACGCGCGGGCCCTGTTGGCGGAGTGGTCCGCAGCTTGCCGTTCATGATCTTTAGTCCATGACGGGAAAGAAACACACAGACGCCACTTCCTGGGGCAATGATTTCCTCATGGCGGCGACCAAGCGGGACGAAACGAGAAACCGGGACAGCGAGTGCATGACTCCGTGTGCGACTACACCGATACGCAGCATGAACTGTCGGCGGATGAGTAAACCGAAACGTTCGGATCTGCCGATCGCCTGAGACCGGTTCCGCTTTGGCGCAATTTCGAGGCGGCCGGCATCGATGGCCCCCGCGCGCCTGGTCGGCGAACGCTTCCTGAACACGATGAGGGCACCGGAAGATGCCCTCGCCTCGGCCCCGTTCTCTACCTGGGAACTCTGCGGTTCAGCTCCCCCACGAGCCGAAGTCCGCTAGCCAGCCAGAGCGCATCCTGACTGACTGCGTCGTTGGGCGATCAGCACTTCGCCCAAGCGGGCGCGGTGAACTTGCAGAAAGGAACAGCATGATGCCCGAGATCGCGAGTGACTGGGCCTGCTTCATCGACCCGCCAAGGGAGTTGGAGGAAGATCTGATCAAAATCAGCAGGGCGCTTCCTGCTTGGAGCGTGGAGGGCACCTTCCTGGCAGATTCCACGATGGAGTGGTACCGGTCCCTACTGGAAGCGACTCCGTTATTCGACGAGTTCAGGAGTAGCCTGCTGCGCAAGCTGGGCGGGACGGCTGGCGGATACTCCGTGGTGCGTCTCCGCAACATTGCTCAGGCGCTGGGGGTCGGAGAACAGTTCCTACGCTTGGCAACGGCGATTCTGGCCGAAGTGGCGATTCCCTTTCAGCCTTTCCAGCGATGGCCGCTATGGAAGGAGATCGGGACCAGTCTCACCGCCAACCCCGGCATGTCCACCGGAACGGGGTACAACGCATTTCACATGGACTTGGTCAATGCGACCCAGCCTCCGGATTACACGACATTACTGTGTGTCCGGCCCGACCCGCTCGGTGCCGGCGCGAGCATTCTTTCCGATGCTCGCGCGGCCGTATCACGCCTGACGCCATCAAGTCGCACCCTCCTGGCCGACCTGGCATACAGCTACGGGTCGTTCTTTGATCTTTCTGACGTCGGCGAGGAGTACAGGCCGTTCCCTGTCCTGGACGGCGAGCCCGCGGGCCTCGGATTCGTTCGGTTCACCGCCAAGATGCTCGCTGAGTCCGGGCTGGATGAGGCACACGCCCAGGCAGCCATGGACCTCGCGGACCAGATGGTCGCTGGGCAGGTGTCCTTCACCCTCCAGCGCGGTGACTTCTTGATCGTGAACCAGCACCGCTGGGTTCACGGCCGCGAACCACTGGGCGACTGCCAGCACGACATTCCACCGGAGGAGCGCCGCTTGCTGCTCCAACTGTTCCTGCGTAGTTCGGGCACCACAAGACCGATCACCCCGTAAACGGCGAACATGAACGGCTGCCGAGTCTCGCTGACAGTCCTAGATCCGTGTCTTACGCAGCGAGTGCCAGACTGCTCCGGCCAGCGCACGTGTTGACCGGGGCACCGACAGTCGTTCGTGTTCGCGGTACAACGACCAGTTGTATGGGATGAGCGACAGCTTGTTGGACGACAGCGATCCCGCGCGGTGGGCTCTGTAGACCGCCAGCGGCTCGGGAAGACCCCGGGCGTCAATGCCGTCACGCATGATGGACAGCCATAGAGCGTAATCCTGTCGCTTATGCATCTCCGGCATCAGCCTCGTGCCGAGGACTGTGCGGTCGTACATAGCGGTAAGAGCACCGATGTGATCTTGAATCAGCATCGCACGGTAGTCGACGTGTTCCCGCGCCCGGACCACGCGGCCGTTCGGGACGAAATCGGTGCTCTCTCCAACGTAGTCGGCGTCCATCTTGTAGTAGGAGGTGAACGTCAGCGGCGTACTGGCGGTCGCAGCAAAGTCGATTTGCCGCTCAAGCTTGTTCGGGAGCCACATGTCGTCACTGTCAAGAAAGGCGATGTAGTCCCCCCGGGCCCGTGCGATAGCGAGGTTCCGTGCTCGTCCCGCACCGCCCCGTTCGGGTGCCGAGTCCGGTAGGACACGTTCATCCTGCCGAGCCAAATCCGTGAGTAGGCCCATGGAGTCATCGGAGGACTTGTCGTCGGTGACCAGAAGCTCCAGATCGCTGTGGGTCTGCGTGAGCACCGACCGGATCGAAGCGCCGAGAGTGACTGCCGAGTTGTACACGGGCATGACGACAGACACCAGGGGCACAGCGCTTCTCCTCGCTAGACCAGAGACAACGGTCCATTCAACCACTGGAATTGCAGGAGGGGCTGTCATGCAGGTTGTTATCGCTGGTCAGGGCTACGTAGGGCTGCCACTGGCCATGCGCGCCGCAGAGGTGGGCCACCATGTCATCGGCTACGACGTGGACCGGCGGCGCGTTCAGCAGATCACCACCGGCCAGTCGCACGTGGAGGACGTGGCGTCCGCACGGCTCCGCGCGGCGCTGGACTCCGGGGCCTACTCCGTGACCGCCGACGCCACGGCGCTGGCCGGGTTCGACATCGCGGTGATCACCGTACCGACCCCGCTGCGAGACGGCGTGCCCGACCTGACCCATATCGAGTCCTGTGCCCATACGGTGGGCCCGCACCTACGCCCCGGCGTGACCGTGGTCCTGGAGTCCACGACCTATCCCGGTACAACCGAGGAGCTGCTGTTACCGATCTTGGAGAAGGCGTCCGGCCTTATCGCTGGTACGGACTTCCACCTTGGCTACAGCCCTGAGCGGATCGACCCGGGCAACGCGCGCTGGCGCCTTGAGAACACCCCGAAAGTCGTCTCCGGCCTCGACGCTGCTTCTCTGGAGGCCGTCAACACGTTCTACGACCGGATCGTCGAGCGCACCATCCCCGTCTCGTCCCCACGCACCGCCGAGTTGACCAAGCTTCTGGAGAACACCTTCCGGCACGTCAACATCGCGCTGATCAACGAGATGGCGATGCTCGCCAAGTCGCTCGGAGTGAACGTCTGGGAGGCGATCGACGCCGCCGCGTCCAAGCCCTTCGGGTTCATGAGATTCAATCCCGGTCCTGGAGTCGGCGGGCATTGCCTGCCGATCGACCCATCATTTCTGTCGTGGAAGGTGGAACGCACGGTCGGGGTCCCGTTCCGGTTTGTGGACCTGGCCAACGATGTGAACAGCCACATGCCCGACTACGTCGTCCGACGGCTCATGGAAGCGTTCAACACGCGTCGCATGGTCGTCAGTGGATCTCGTGTCCTGCTCCTCGGTCTGGCCTACAAGGCCGACACCGCCGACGCCCGTGAGTCGCCGTCGGTGCGTGTCGCTGAGCTTCTGCTCAACCTCGGTGCCGACGTGCGTGGCGCGGACCCGCACGTCGCAGACGACATCCACCCCGATGCACGCCTGGTCCGCGTAGAAGCGACCGCTGAGGAAATCGCGGCATCCGACGCCGTACTCCTGCTGACGGATCATACGGAATTCGACTATGAGTCGATCCTTGAGCACGCGTCGTATGTGCTCGACTGCCGGAACCGGCTTTCCGGCGGGAACGTCGAAGTTCTGTGAGCGCCCTGTTGAACCCCGGGCGCCTGTTCCGGTTCACCCCTCAGTTTTCTGAGGGCCCTCGTCCCAAGGTCATTGCACGCTTGGCATCGACCCGGTTTGCCGGCCTCATGAGTGACGTGGCCTCATGTCCGTTATACGAACCTGGGAGAGCTGAGCAGTCCAGCGACGGACCGTGGCGCTCAAGCGCATGGATGGTGTCGGTGCGTCCCTCTCATGCCTGGATCGAGACCGCAGACGGCACGCCTGTCGCCGAACCACTCTCGACACTCGACTACACGCCCGCACTCACCATCGGAGGCGACCATCACCACCCCTGAGCCGATCCTGTGGATCAAGGACGACATCTGTGCCCTGGGCCCCTACCAGGCCGAGTTGGTCGAGACATACTGGACCTGGGAGCAAGACCCGGCCGTCCTCGTCGGCTACGGCCGCCAGGAGCCGGAATCACTCGAAGCCCGCACCGAGGGTATGGGCCATCAACTGCGCGGAGACAACATCCGCTTCACCATCTGGGACCTGACCGGGGAGGCCCCGGAGCCTGCTGGTGTGGCGACGCTGCTGCCCGATCACTCGGTGCGGACCGCCGAATACGTCATCCTGATCGCCCCCCAAGCCCGCAACAAGGGGCTGGGCACCGCTGCAACCCGACTCACCCTCGACTACGCCTTCCACATCACCAACCTACGTATGGTCTGGCTCAAGGTCCTCGCGCCCAACGCGGCCGGCATCCGCGCCTACGAGAAGGCCGGCTTCCGTACGGTGGGATCCCTCCGCGAGGCCGGATACTGGCTCGGCAAGGTCTGCGACGAGGTCATCATGGACGCGCTCGCCAGCGACCACGCTGGCCCGTCCGTCGTACGAGCGTGACCGGACCGCGCCACCGCCAGACCACCGAATACTGCGGGTAGGTATGGCGTGCCGCAATCCGTAGCCATCTTGATCACAATCGGTGCCCACGGCTGAGCGGATCGGGACCGACGCGGGACCTTGTCACCCCGTCCAAGGCCGAGTGCCCCATTCGCACGGGGGCGCCCCGCACTCGCCCTACGTCGACCACCTCAAGCACTGAACCCCGCCACCGAACCCGGCCCACGCCTCCTCCAGCGTGGGCCGTTCCGCCGTCACCAACGCCACCTCGGCCGAGGGCGGTTGTCGTCTGACACGTCTGGTCATGGGGAACGTACGCCGTCGTCGCGGCAACGACGCCCGGCCTACGTGACAGCCGCCCGCCCGGGTTTCCGTATCGTCCGAATGACCGCAGAAGGGCTGGCTGCGAAGGGGAGGCCCCGGGGCGGGCGGGGTTTCGCTGTCGACAGAGGCGTCGGATGGCCGGGACGGGCGCCAACCGGGCGCGGGAACCTCCCCTGCTCCTCGGGACGATCGGCCGCCGGGGGCTCGCGTGGCGCGCACCCTGCTCCGCAGGGCCCCCTACGGCGCCACGCCCGTTCAAAGCCGCGCCGTTTCGTCGAACTGCCGTCGACCACCACCCCGGGCCTCGCGCAACATGCAGAGGCGCACCGGCGCGGCACCGCGAGAGGCCCTGCGCAGCAGGGTGCGCGCTACCCGAACCCCCACCGGCAAGGCGTCCCAAGAACACAAAGAGCCCCCGCGCCCAGCCGGCGCCCACCCCAACCACCCAACCACCCCGCCGACGGCGATACCCACCCAGCCCCGCGACCTCCCCTTCCCAGCCAGCCCCCGGACAGCCATCCGCACACCACGGAAACCCGGCCACGCACCCGCCACGTAAGCCGCCCACCGCTGCCGCGCCACCGACGCCGCAGGGCCATGGCGTGTGTATGACACTGCCGATCCGGCCACGCGCCGGGACGTGACCGCCGACGCGCTGGCATCCGTGGCCGCCAAGTTCACCGAGGGGAACACAGACTCGGGGCCGACGCGAGGCTTCGTCATCCCGGCGAAGGACGGCTGACCGCAGACGGCATCCCACCGGCGGACGCCCCCGCCATCGCCGGCAGGGGCGTTCGTGGCCTCAGCCGTGGGCGGGCGAGACCGCCCCCGGGATCCACTCCGCGACGGCGTCCGTCAGGAGGCGCAGCGCCGTCTCCTGGGGCAGTTCGGCGCGTTTGGGGACCGTGAAGGAGTGGTCCGCTTCGGGGATCTCGACCACCGTGGCGTCGGTGGGGAACTCCGCGGGCCGGCCGAAGGGGTCGTTCCCGCCTTGGACGACGAGCAACGGCAGTTTGCCCAGGGGGAGTTCGTCTGCCCGGGACTTCTCGGGGCGGCCCGGCGGGTGGAGGGGGAAGGCCAGGGCGAGCACCGCGACCGCGTCCGTCTCGGCCGCCGTGCGGCAGGCGACGCGGGCGCCGGCGCTGCGTCCACCGACGACCAGGGGGAGGCCGGGCGCGGCCAGCGCCGGGCTCACCGCGCGCCAGCCCGCGTCCAGGGTGCGCGGCGCCGGCGCCACCTTCTTGCCGGCGACCCGCCAGGGGGACTCCACCAGCGCCACCGTCCAGCCGTGCGCCGGCAACGTCGCGGCCAGCGCCGCCAGGTCCCGCGCCTCGACGCCGCCGCCCGCGCCATGGCCCAGGGCCAGCACGGCGCGCGGCGCGTCCGCCTCGTACCAGTGGACGCGGGCGTCGCCGCCCGGCGTGGCGACCGTCTGCCGTCGTGGGGTCTTCTCACTCATGGGGTCAGTGTGGCGCGTCACCGCTCGGACGCCCGCGGGTCACCTGGCGGCTGCCTGCCATTAGGGTGCAGGGTGATGAGCTGTTCCTCTTCCCCCACGCAGGAGCCGTCATGACGGGCTCGCCGCCGTCCACGGAACGCCCCAGGTCACCGCAGCTGCCCCAGCAGGGCGCCCGGCCCAAGCAGCGTGACGCGTTCTTCGACAACGCCAAGTACCTGGCCATCGTCCTGGTCGCGGTCGGCCACGCCTGGGAGCCGCTGCGCGCGGACTCCCGGGTGGTCACCTCGCTCTACATGTTTGTCTACGCCTTCCACATGCCGGCCTTCATTCTGATAGCCGGCTACTTCTCACGGAACTTCGACGGCCGGCCCGACCGGGTCAGGCGGCTGGTCACCGGGGTCCTGGTGCCGTATGTGGTCTTCCAGGTCGCCTACACCTACTTCCTGCGCCGCCTGGACGAGAACGACAACAACTACCTGCCGCTCTTCGAGCCGCGCTGGCTGCTGTGGTTCCTGGTGGCGCTGTTCATCTGGCGGCTGACCGTGCCGCTGTGGAAGGCCGTCCGCTGGCCGGTACCGCTGGCGCTGCTGCTGGCCGCCGTGGCCACCGCGTCCCCCACCATGGGCAGCGACCTACAGCTTCAGCGGGTGGTGCAGTTCCTCCCGTACTTCGTGCTGGGCATGACGCTGCGCCCCGAGCACTTCCAGCTGGTGCGGCGCCGCTCGGCGCGCCTGCTGGCGTTGCCGATCCTCGCCGTCGCGGCGGTGATCGCCTACTGGGCGGAGCCGCGCATGGAGTACGCGTGGTTCTACCACCGGGGCAGCGCCCAGGAGTTGGGCGAGCCGTGGTGGGCGGGCGTGCTGATGACCCTGGCGCTCTTCGGCTGCGCCGTCCTGCTGACGGCCTGCTTCCTGGCGCTGGTGCCCGGCCGCCACGCGTGGTTCACCGCGTTGGGCGCCGGCACCCTCTACGGCTATCTGCTGCACGGGTTCCTGATCCGTGGCTCCGTCGAATGGGGCTGGTACGACCCCGAGCCGATGCAGAACATCTGGACCGGGCTGCTGATCACCACGGTGGTCGCGGCCGTGGGCATCTCGCTGCTCTGCGCCCCGCCGGTGCAGCGGCTGCTCAGGCCGCTGGTCGAGCCGCAGATGAAGTGGTTCTTCAAGCGGGAGGCGCTCACCGGGCCGAAGAAGCCCACGGCGCCGAGCCCGCAGGAGACGGCGGCGCGGGACGCCGACACGGCGGCGCCCCGCTCCTAGCCTCCGGAAAGTCGCCGGTGGTCCGGCGGCGGTCGCCTAACGGCCGTCGCCGGCCGCGTGTTGTTCGGCGATCTCCAGCATCCGGTCGACCACCCGGCTGGTGGCGAGGCCGTCGGACGGTTCGCAGAACTCCTTGACGAACCGCTCGTACTTCGCCGCGTACTCGCGCCGCACCGACGCGCTGTCGCGGATGGCCGCGACCAGTTCGGGCGAGGTCTTGATCAGCGGCCCGGGCGCCTTCTCGGTGAAGTCGAAGTAGAAGCCGCGCAGGGTGTCCCGGTAGTGCTCCAGGTCGTAGGTGAAGAACAGCATCGGCCGGCCCGAGTGCGCGAAGTCGAAGAGCACCGAGGAGTAGTCGGTGATCAGGACGTCCGTGATCAGATACAGCTCGGCGATGTCCGGGTACGCGGAGACGTCGTAGACGAAGCCCTGCCCGGCGCCCGGGATGGCGTCCAGGATCTTGGGGTGCTTGCGGAACAGGAAGACGTGGTCGTCGCTGAGCGCCTCCCTGGCCGCCGTCAGGTCGACCTGGAGGTCCAGTTTGAACTTGGAGGCGGTGTGCCGCTGGTCGTCCCGCCAGGTCGGGGCGTAGAGGACGACCTTCTTGCCCTCCGGGATGCCCAGCGTGGCGCGCACCCGCTGGGCGATCTTCTCCCGGTCGGGCCGGTGGAAGATGTCGTTGCGCGGATAGCCGGCCTCCAGGACCTCGCCCTCGCAGCGGAACGCGTTCCGCATGATCGGGGTGGTGAAGGAGTTGGGCGAGACCACGATGTCGAACTGCCGGAAGCGGTGCGGCAGGCTGGCGATATAGGCGAGGTTGGCCTTGGGGGTGCCCAGCAGGTCGGCGCCGATCTTCTTCAGCGGCGTGCCGTGCCAGGTCTGCACGACGCACTGCCCCTCGCGCCGCTCGTACCAGTCGCCGAGGCCGACGTTGGTCACCACGTAGCGGCTGCGGGCCAGCGCCTCGTACCACTCGGTGCTGTGCCATTCGATGGGGCGCACGCCGGGGGGCAGCGCGACCTGTTCGTCGGCGACCGACCAGAGGTGTTCGACCTCGACGCCCCGGCGGACCAGCTCCTCGTGGATCGCCCGGGGCGAGTCGGAGAACTGCTTGCCGCCGAAGCTGTTGTAGAAGACCGCCTCGCGCAGCGGCTCCCGCTTGAACCGCGGGGTGAGCACCTGCCGCAGCTGCCGCTGCCGGTAGGCGCCGCGCTCCTCGGCGGCGAGCACCGGCCCTGAGCCGAGGAACAGCCGGTCGAAGTAACGGCGGTTGACGGTGTAGGTGCGGCCCGCGACCCGCTTGCGCAGCGGCAGGGTGCCGTCGATCAGGTCGGCGCGCAGCTTGACCGGGATGTCGGCGTCGTTGCCCCAGGCCGACCTGTCGCGCAGCCAGAGGTACCAGCGGCCGGCGCGCAGCGGCAGCACCGCGTCGTAGGTGGTCACCTTGTCGGGCGTGATCCGCGCCTCGAAGCGGCCGTCCGACCACTCCAGCGGGAGGATGTGCTCCTCGAAGCGCTCGCCGTGCCGCAGCACCAGGCGCTTGCTGTGTCCCGGGCCCTCGTACTCGCCCTCGACTATCAGCGCGCCGCCGCTCCAGCGCATCGAGTCGACCACCGCCTGCCGGGCGCGGTCGTGCAGCTTGAGCAGCCCGGGGCCGTCCGTGGTCACGGCGACCTCGCGGCCCCCGGGGCGGGTGTAGCGGCCGGGCGCGAACCCCTCGCACACGGTGGCGCGGCGGTCGGTGCCGTCGGCGAAGTCGATGTGGGTGACGAAGTCGATGGTCTTCTCGCCCGGTTCGTCGGCCACCGAGAGGTCGGCCAGCGGGATGTCCGCCGTGAACCTGCTCCAGCGGTCGTCGCCCTCGGCCCGCACCAGCGGGTAGCTCGCGGGCGTCTTGCCGTCCTTGCGCACCACGCGCAGCTTGGTCGGCAGCTTGCCGGTGGCCGGCGAGCGCAGGCCGAAGCGCAGGGCGTAGCCGTCCACGATCCGCTGGTCGGTGATCTCCGCCTCGGGCAGCTCGATCCGCACCTGGAAGCGGCCCTCGACGAAGCTGGCCACGAGGCGCGCGCCGTCGCCCAGGTCGCGGGACTGGGAGTGGCCGGCCGAGCCGACGTCGACGCGGTCCACATGGCCGGGCACATAGCCGCCCGGGCGGGGCAGCGCCAGCGTGAGGCCCCAGGTGCCGGCGCGCCAACGGCCCCTGGACTTCAGCTTGTTGGGGTCGATGACCAGCTCGAAGCCGGCGTCGTCGTAGTTGTGCAGGGCCTGTTTGGAGTCCCGCGTGGCCCGAGTCGCCTCCTCGGCGCGGAACTTCACCGTGATCCGACGCCCACCCTTAGCCCGCAGCCAGGCCAGCCGGGGCAGCGGGGTGTGCGATCCGTCCGGCAGGTTGACCACATAGCCGAAGCCGCGCAGCACCAGCCGGCCGTCCCGCCACAGCACGTCGGTGGCCTTGGCGCGCACCGGCATCTCGCGCAGCCGCAGCCGGGGCACCGAGGAGGGCAGCGCCGCCGTGTCCACGCCGGGGATCGCCACGGCGGGCCGCAGCCGGCCGCGCACCGGGAACGCGGCCGGGTTCTCCCGCTCGAAGCTCAGCACCGCCAGCAGCTCGTCGGCGCGGCGCGCCTTGGCCAGATGCCACTTGATCCGGGCCACCGGCGGGAACTTGTCGAGCTTGTCGGCTCTTCCCGCCTCCGCCGCCAGGAACTCGCCGACCGCGTCGAAGAACTCCACGCGCTCGGCCTCGGTGGCCTCCGGCAGGAACCGCATCCGCCGCCGGAGTTCCTCCGGAATCATCTCTTCGGGCTTCGCGACCACGGACTCTCGTGCCTCTTCCTCGTCTTGCTACGAACCTTGGTGCTACGAACCTTGGTGCTAGGAACCTTGGTGCTAGGAACCTTGGTGCTCAAAGGGCGGGCCAGCCGGCGGCGGCCCAGGGATCAGGCGGTCAGGGGGCTGTCACCACGGCTGTGGCCCCCGTCTCGCCCAGGCTCTGGTTCCGCGCCTCGGCCCGTGCGGCGAGCGCGTTGACGGCCTCGTTGAACCGCTGGAGCGAGCTGGGCTCGTCGGGCCCCAGCAGGTAGCGCTTCAGCTCGCGCCGGTCCTGGGCCAGCGGGTCGGCGCCCTGGCTGGTCACGGCGGCGAGCAGCTGGTCGAGCCGCGCGGCGTCGTTGGACAGGATGACGGCGGCCCGCACGGCGGTGTTCTGCCGGCGGAACTCCTCGGCGCCGAGCCCGGCCGAGTCGGTGACGGCGTAGGGCTTGCCGCTGGCGATGTAGTCGGAGACCACGCTGGAGATGTCCGAGACCAGCGCGTCCGACTCGTTGAAGCAGTCGAAGAGACGCGGCTCGGAGCCGGTGATCACGCGGTGCTCCCACCAGCCGAGGGAGCGCCAGAACGCGTCGTTCCACTCGGCGAAGCCGCGCTCCTCGATCGTCGCCTGGTCGGCCGGCGTCTGCGCGTCCCTGGAGACCGAGGCGTCGTCCCAGACGGCGGTGAGCAGCGGCTGGCCCAGCCGGCCCGTCTCCTCGATGGCGCGCAGCGCGGCGCGGGCCGCGGCCCGGTCGGCAGCGGTGCGCTCGGCCTCCGCGGCCCAGCGCGGGTCCCTCGCGCGCACCGCGGCGGCCTCCTCGATCATGGCGGCGATCCGCTGGTGCACGGCGCCGGCGGCCGGGTCCCTGGTGCCGGTGAACGGGTGCGGCTTGTAGATCACCCGCACCGGGCTCTCGGACTCCAGCAGCCGGCGGACGATGTTCTCGCCGGCCAGCAGCAGCGAGGTGTTCCCCGGATCGTCCGTCCAGCCCTCCCAGGTGGGGGCGTAGAGGACGGTCGGGATGCGGTCGGCCGGGCGGGTGCTCGCCGGCAGGATGGACGCCAGCTGGGGGCGGCCCACCTCCACGATGTCCTCGTCCCGCACGCCGACGTCCGCCAGCGCGTAACGGTCCCGGCCGGCCCGGCCCGCGCTCCACACCTCGTCGTACGCCTTGGCGTAGGGGTTGATGCTGGCGATCTTGTCGCTGTCGCCGTGCCCGATGAAGACGTGCTTCATGGTCGGCACCCGCAGCAGGTGGAGGTTCTTCCCGACGTTCGCCGGGTAGAGCCCGACGCGCAGCGTCGAGAGGTCCATGTTCATCAGGTGCACCGCGCTCGGCACGCACACCACGGGAACGGTGGTGGTGGCCAGCCGGCTGAGGATGGACCGCTCGCGGAGGATCACCAGGGGCTTGGTGTCCAGCTGCTCCATGGTCTCCAGCCACATGTCCGCCTGGTAGACGGACTCCTTGGAGCCGGAGAAGTAGAGCGCGGTGCGCGGCTGGTGCTCGCGCAGCCAGCCGTCGAACCACGCCAGGGCCGCGTCCGGGTCCGGCGGCAGCTTGGCCGCGCGGAGATAGGGCAGCAGCGCCAGCAGATAGAGCAGGACCAGCACGGGGGTGGCCACGGCGCCGGCGTAGCCGAAGGCGGTGTCGTCGGTGAGCGCCGTCACCAACAGGCCGGCGAACAGCGGCACCTCGACGTGCAGCACCTTCTCCACGGCGCGGTGGGTGAGCCAGCGGGGCGCCCCGTCGGGCACCGGCATCGAGCCGAGGTCGATGTTGCGGGTGGCGAACGGCAGCCTGCGCTTGCGGCGCAGCACCGTGACCAGCGCGGTGTGCGGGATCTGGAGGGCGTAGAACGCCAGCAGCCCGACGACGGCGACATGCGTCACCGTCTCGCCGGTCCAGTCGGTGCGGGCCAGCAGCAGGACCAGCAGCAGCTGGCGGAGCAGGAAGCGGACCGTCAGGCCGACCCTGGCCTTGCCCATCCGCACCAGCAGATAGCTGCCCCTGCGGTGCAGGTAGTGGTCGCCCAGATAGCTCAGGGCCGCGACGACGGCGAACCCGCCGGTGGTCGGCAGCAGGGCGGTGAGCAGCATCGCCGGATAGCTGACCACCACGACCACCGCGACGAACAGCTCGGCGGTGGTCGTCACGCCGGCGAGCCGGCGCAACAGTCCGAGGGTCATGCCACCCCCCCGGCGGCCTCGGCGCTGAGGGCGGCGGCCAGGGCGCGCTCGAAGGATCCCGCCTGGCTGGCGTCCGCCGTCGGGTCCTGCTGGCGGACGTCTATGACATGGCCCGTCATGGTGGACAGCAGCACGTCGAGCGAGGTGCGGGCGACCGCCTCCGAGGAGAGCAGGGAGCCGGCCGGCTCCTGGCCGAACGCCTTGGTCCGCATCGGGGTCGCCGTCCGCTCCGGGTTGACGCAGTTGACGCGGACGCCGTCGCCCGCCCACTCGTCGGCCAGCGCCTGGGTGAGGTTGACCATGGCCGCCTTGGTCGAGGAGTACAGGCTGTACTCGGCGCGGCCCCGGGTGTAGCTGCTGGAGGTGTAGAGCAGCAACTGGCCCTGGGACTCGGCGAGATAGCGGTGCGCGGCGCGGGCGATCCGCACCGGGGCCAGGTAGTTGACCTTGAGGGCTTCCTCGATGACGGCGTCGTCCGTCTCGGCGAGCTTCCCGATGCGCAGCACGCCGGCGGTGTTCACCACGTAGTCGATGCGCCCGGTGTCCGCGTGGGCCTTGGCCAGGGCCTCGGCGACGTCCTCCGGGTTCTCCACGTGGGTGCCGGTGGTGGAGCGGCCCAGCGGGTAGACCGTGGCGCCGTAGCCGGCGGCGAGGTCGGCGATGTCCTTGCCGATCCCGTACGAACCGCCGAAGACCACCACGGTCTTCCCCGACAGCCGCTCCCGGTAGGCGGCCTCGTCGGACTGCGCGGGCGCGGCCGTGGAGGCGAGCTGGAAGAGCTTGTCGGTGAGGAAGACGTCGACCGGCTGGGTGACCTTCATGTTGAACTCGTCGCCCGGCACCACATGGATCGGCACGTCGGGCAGGTACTTCAGGACCACCGAACAGTCGTCCGTGGCCTGGAAGTTCGGGTCGTCGGCGGCGACCTCGTAGGCGCGGCGGATGGTGGACAGCCGGAACGCCTGCGGCGTCTGGCCGCGCCGCAGCCGCGAGCGGTCCGGCACGTCGGTGATGAACTCGCCGTCCTCGCCGTGGGTGCGGGTGACGATGATGGTGTCAGCGGACGGTATGGCCACGTCCACGGCCTGGTAGCGCTCAAGGGCGCGCACGCAGTCGCTGATCACCCGCTGCGAGAGCAGCGGACGCACCGCGTCGTGGAACAGCACATGCCGCTCCTCGCCCTCCGCGAGGCCCTCGCTCAGCGCGGCGATGGCGCGCTGGGTGGTCTCGTTCCGGGTGGCGCCCCCCTCGATGACCCGACTGACCTTGGCCAACCCGCTCTTGGCGACAATGCGCTCGACGTCCTGCGCGTACCCGGGGGCCATCAGCACGATGACATCGTCGATGTCGTCGGCCTCCTCGAAGATGGCCAGGGTGTGCTCGATAACGGCCTTACCCGCGACCTTGATCAGCTGCTTCGGTATGGAGAGCCCGACGCGCTGGCCCGTACCACCGGCCAGAACGACCGCTGTGGTGTGCGGGGACGGCCCTTTGGGTTGCATGGTCAAGGATGCTCCTGCCGGTATCAAGAAGTGTCGCCTACGCGAGGAGAAGGTTAACCCCCGTAGAAGCTTGACCCCTAAGTCGGACTGACCGTTGCCGACCGTTATCGGTTCGAGACAGCGTACCTTTGCCGAGCCAAGCCCCCAAGCGCTCGCGTGACCAGGCATTTTCGCCGCTGAACCGACAGCGGAACGGTCGGCCCGGCGATCAGAAACCGACCGAGATAACCGGAAGGGCGACCAATACCACCCAAGTCACTCAAAGGGGTCGAATTCCTCGAATTCCCGCTGCGCGGAGTCCTTTCGCTCGGCGTCGCGATCACGCCGCCGCCTGGCTGCGGGGCGCAGCGGGTTCATGCGGTGATCCTCGCCACGCCGGCCCAGCATCTCGGCGCCAGCCGACACCGTGGGCTCCCAGTCGAAGACCACCGCGTTGTCCTCGGGGCCGATGGCCACGCCGTCGCCCTCCCTGGCACCCGCGCGCACCAGCTCCTCCTCGACGCCCAGGCGGTTCAGCCGGTCGGCGAGATATCCCACCGCCTCCTCGTTGGCGAAGTCGGTCTGCACCACCCAACGTTCCGGCTTCTCCCCCCGAACCCTGAAGAGATCCTCACCTTCGGCGGTTACCGTGAAGCCCGCGTCATTCACGGCCTTGGGCCGGATCACCACGCGTGTGGCCTCCTCCTGCGGCTTCGCCGCGCGCGCCTCGGCGACCAGCGCGCCCAGCGCGAAGGAGAGTTCCCGCAGGCCCTTCCGCGACACGGCCGACACCTCGAAGACGCGCAGCCCCCGGGCCTCCAGATCGGGCCGGACGATATCCGCGAGATCCTGCCCCTCGGGGATGTCCGTCTTGTTGAGCACCACAAGACGCGGCCGGTCGCCCAAGCCGCCGTACTGGGCCAGCTCCTCCTCGATCACCGCGAAGTCGGAGAGCGGATCGCGCTCCGACTCCAACGTCGCGCAGTCCAGCACGTGCACCAGCACCTCACAGCGCTCCACGTGCCGCAGGAACTCCAGGCCCAGGCCCCGGCCCTCGCTGGCGCCGGGGATCAGCCCCGGCACGTCGGCCACCGTGTAGACGGCGTCCCCCGCCGTCACCACGCCGAGGTTGGGCACCAGCGTGGTGAACGGGTAGTCCGCGATCTTCGGCTTGGCCGCCGAGAGCACGGAGATCAACGAGGACTTGCCGGCGCTCGGATAGCCGACCAGCGCCACATCGGCGATGGTCTTCAGCTCCAGCACCAGGTCCCGGCTCTCCCCCGGCTCCCCCAGCAGCGCGAAGCCCGGCGCCTTGCGGCGCGGCGAGGCCAGCGCCGCGTTCCCCAGGCCGCCCCTGCCGCCCTGACCCGCGACGAACGCGGTGCCCGGGCCCACCAGGTCGGCCAGCACCTCGCCGTCGGCGTCCAGCACCACCGTGCCGTCCGGCACCGGCAGCACCAGATCCTTGCCCAGCGCGCCGGTGCGGTTGCCGCCCGCGCCCGGCTTGCCGTTGGTGGCCTTGCGGTGCGGCCGGTGGTGGTACTCCAGCAGCGTGGTGACCTCCGGGTCCACCACCAGGATCACATCACCGCCCCGGCCGCCGTCGCCCCCGTCGGGACCACCGAGCGGCTTGAACTTCTCCCGATGCACGGAGGCACAGCCGTGGCCCCCGTTACCCGCGCCGACGTGCAACTCGACGCGGTCCACGAAGGTTGTCATGACAGGTGCCTCCCGGCAGTTCGTGCGTGTTCCGTGTGGTCAGTGGTGCGTGTGGTCAGCGGTGCGTGCGGTCAGTGGTGCGCGCGCCTACCGACGTTCGTACCAACAAAGCCAAGGGCGGACCGCTTCCCGCCATGGGGAAGAACGGTCCGCCCTGGAGACTTCTGGAGAATTCCGTCAGTCGCGCGCTCAGCCGGCGGCGACCGGCACCACGTTCACGACCCTGCGGTCGCGGTGGGTACCGAACTGCACCGCGCCGGCCTCCAGCGCGAACAGCGTGTCGTCCTTGCCACGGCCCACGCCCTTGCCGGGGTGGAAGTGGGTGCCGCGCTGGCGGACCAGGATCTCGCCCGCGTTCACCACCTGGCCGCCGAACCGCTTCACGCCGAGGTACTGGGCGTTGGAGTCACGGCCGTTCCTCGTGGAGGACGCGCCCTTCTTGTGTGCCATCTCGCTTCAGTCCCTTACTTCGCGGCCGGGGCGGGGATGCTGGTGACCTTCAGCTGGGTGTGCAGCTGACGGTGACCCATCCGCCGGCGGTAACCGGTCTTGTTCTTGAACTTCTGGATCCGGATCTTCTGGCCCTTGTGATGGTCGACGACCTCGGCCTGGACCTTCACACCGGCGAGCACCCACGGGTCGCTGGTGACGGTCTCGCCGTCCACAACGAGGAGGGTGGAGAGCTCGACGGTGTCGCCGACCTCGCTCTTCGCCAGTCGGTCAACCTCGATGACGTCACCCACAGCGACCTTCTGCTGACGGCCGCCGGTGCGCACGATCGCGTACACGCGGAACTCTCTCTCACTCGGTGCGGAGCCTCTGATGCCAGCGACGGGCGAGCCCGGCCTCTCCCGACCACACGGCCCTGCCGGGCCGGGCGTGGCGTTCTGGGAGGAAGGTTGCTCAGAAGCATGGCGTGTCCAGTGACACGCCGATCGCCAAGAATACGGACGGGCCAACAAGCGGGTCAAATCCTGGCGCGCTGCCAGGATTCGACCCACCCGTCGGCCGTGCCCGTGTCACTCCTCGGTGGAGGCCGAACCGGCCGCCCCGGTCGTGGACTTCTTGGCCGTGGTGGCCTTCTTGGCCTCCGTCTTCTTGGTGGTGGCGCGCTTGGCGGTCGCCTTCTTCGCCGTGGCCTTCTTCGCCGCCGTCTTCTTGGCGGGGGCGCTCTTGGCGGCCTTCTTGGCTGGGGCGCTCGTGGTGGTCTTCTTGGCCGTGCCGGCCGCCTTCTTGGCCACCGTCTTCTTGGTGGTGGCGCGCTTGGCGGTCTTCCTGGCCGGGGCCTCGGGCTCCGCTGCCTCGGCCGGCTCCTCGGCCGGCTCGGCGGCGACCACCGTGATCACGGCCTCCTCGGCACCCTCGGGCGATCCCGCGGGCGCCGAGGCCCGACGCGCCGCCCGGCGCGGAGCGGCCGGCTCCGGGGCCGCGGCGGGCGCCGGCTCCGGCTCGGCCGCCGGCTCCGGCTGCTCGTGGGAGACCACCAGCACGGTCGGCTCGGACGTGGTCCTGGGGGCGCCCGCCGGCACGCTGACCTTGCGGCTGCCGCGCCGCCTGGCCGGCTTGGCCGCCGGCTCCTCGGCGACGACCGGCTCCGGCTCCACGACCGGCTCCGCGACGGGCTCGGGCTCGGTGACCGTGGTCACCACGCCCTCGTCCGCCACCTTCGGCGGCCCGGCCGGCGCGCTCGCCTTGCGGGTGGCGCGGCGGCGCTGCCGCCGGCCGGCGGTCGGCTCCGCCGGCTCGGCCGGCTCGACGGGGTCGAGCGGCTCGTCCCGCTCCACCGCCTGGGCGGTCTCGGCGGGCACGATCGGCTCCACCGGGTCGACCGAGGCCACGGGCTCGGGCTCCTCCGAGGCGCCCACCGGCTCGGGGACCTGCTCCGTCGCGTGCTCGACCGCCGCCGCCTCCACGGCGGCGGCGCCCTTGCCGCGCTTGCGCCCCTTCTTGCCGCCGCCACCGCCGCCGCCGGCCGGCGCGTGGGCGTGCTCCATATGCACGATCACGCCTCGCCCGTTGCAGTGGACACACGGCTCGGAGAACGATTCCAGCAGGCCCTGGCCGACCCGCTTGCGGGTCATCTGCACCAGGCCGAGCGAGGTGACCTCGGCCACCTGGTGCTTGGTCCGGTCCCGGCCCAGGCACTCCAGCAGGCGCCGCAGCACCAGATCCCGGTTGGATTCGAGCACCATGTCGATGAAGTCCATGACGATGATGCCGCCCAGGTCGCGCAGCCGCAGCTGACGCACGATTTCCTCGGCCGCCTCCAGGTTGTTCCTGGTGACCGTCTCCTCCAGGTTGCCGCCCTGGCCGGTGAAGCGACCGGTGTTGACGTCGATGACCACCATGGCCTCGGTGCGGTCGATCACCAGCGAGCCACCGCTGGGCAGCCAGACCTTGCGGTCCAGCGCCTTCATCAGCTGCTCGTCGATCCGGTAGGTGGCGAAGACGTCCACCTCCGACGTCCAGCGCTGCAAGCGCTCCGCCAGATCGGGCGCGACATGCGAGACATAGCCGTGGATCGTCTCCCAGGCGGTGTCGCCGCTGACGATCACCTTGGAGAAGTCCTCGTTGAAGATGTCCCTGACCACCCGGACCGTCATGTCCGGCTCGCCGTAGAGCAGCGTCGGGGCGTTGCCCTTCTTGCTCTTCTTCTGGATCTCGGCCCATTGCGCCTGGAGCCGCTCGACGTCCCTGGTCAGCTCCTCCTCGGTGGCGCCCTCGGCGGCCGTGCGCACGATCACGCCGGCGTCGTCGGGCACGATCTTCTTGAGGATCTGCTTCAGCCGGGAGCGCTCGGTGTCGGGCAGCTTGCGGCTGATCCCCGTCATCGAGCCCTCGGGGACATAGACCAGATAGCGGCCGGGCAGCGAGATCTGGCTGGTCAGCCGCGCGCCCTTGTGCCCGATCGGGTCCTTGGTGACCTGCACGAGCACCGGCTGCCCCGACTTGAGCGCCGTCTCGATCCGTCGGGGGCCGTGGCCGAGGCCGAGCGCCTCGAAGTTGACCTCACCGGCGTAGAGCACCGCGTTGCGGCCCTTGCCGATGTCGACGAACGCGGCCTCCATCGAGGGGAGCACGTTCTGCACCTTGCCCAGGTACACGTTGCCCACGTAGCTGGAGGACTGCTCCTTGTTGACGAAGTGCTCGACGAGGACGTTGTCCTCCAGCACCCCGATCTGGGTGCGCTCGCCGTGCTGGCGGACGACCATCACCCGCTCGACCGACTCGCGGCGGGCCAGGAACTCGGCCTCGGTGATGATCGGCACCCGCCGCCGGCCCTGCTCGCGGCCCTCGCGGCGGCGCTGCTTCTTGGCCTCCAGACGGGTCGAGCCCTTGATGGACCGCACCCCGTCGGAGGACTCGACGCCCTCCTCGCGCTTGCGGCGCGGCTCGCGCACCTTGACGACGGTGCGCTCCGGGTCGTCCTCGCCGTTCGGCTGCTCGCCCGCGTCGCCGGTGCGGCGCCGACGACGGCGGCGACGGCGGGACGAGCCGCCGCCGTTCTCCTCGGCCTGCTCCTGGTCGTCGCCGTCGCTCGAAGGCTCGGCCTCGGGCTCCTCGTCCTGCCGCTCGTCGGCTGCTCCGGCCGCCTCGTCGGGGCCGGCCTCGCCGGCCGCCGCCTCGGCGGCGCGCTCGGCCAGCTCGCCCCTGCGGCGGCGCCGGCCGCCCCTGCGGCGGCGCCTGGCGGGGCGGTCGCGGCCGTTGTCGTCGTCCGCGGCCTCGTCCTCGTCGGGGACGGCGACCGGCGCGGTGTCCTCGGGCGCCTCGGCCGTCAGCGCGTCGTTCTCGTCCGCCTCGTCGAGCTCGTCGTCCACCTCGGACTCGGGGGCCTCGGCGTAACGGGTCGCCGCCTCCTCGGCGGCGCGCTGCGGGGTCTGGAACATGGGGGCCTGGAACACCGGCGCCTGGAACACCACGGCCGGCGCGGCCGGGGCGGCCGGCGGCTGCGGCAGCTCCTCCTCCGGCTGCGGGGCGCCCGCCTTCGGCCGCTGCTCGGCCTCGGCGCGGCCTGGCCGCTTGCGCCTGCGGCCGGTCTCGCGCTCCTCGGCCGGCTCGGGCGCCGCGGCGGGCTCGGGCGGGGCGGCGAGCTCGGCCGCCGCCCTGGACGCCCGGCGCCGGCGGCGCGGCGTGGTCTCGACGGGCTCGTCCGTGGTCTCGACGGCCGGCTCCTCCGGGGTCTCGGCGACCGGCTCGGGCTCGGCCTCAACGGCCTTGAGCTCGCTCTTGGCGGCCCGCCTGCGGCGGACGGGGGCCTCGGGGTCGGGCTCGGCGGCGGCGCGGACGGCCCGGCGGCGCCGGCGCGGCGCCACCTCGGTGACCTCCGGCACATCCGCCAGCTCGGCGACCTCGGGCGTGGCTTCCTCAGCCGCGGGTGCCTGGGCCGCCTCGGGGGATTCGGTCGGTTCGGTGGGTTCGTCGGCCGTTTCGGCGCTCTCGGCCGGCCTGGGTTCGCTGGTCGCCCTCGTGGCGCGGCGGCGCCGGCGCGGCGGCGCCGGCTCCTCGGCCGGCTCGGGGGCCGGCGGCGCCTCCCTGGCCGCTTCGGGCGCCGGCGGCGTGGCCTCGGTGACCTCGGCGGTCACCGGCTCGGCCACGCTGGTCGGCGGCCCCGCGGGGCGGCTCGCGACGCGGCGGCGCCGCCGGGGCGGGAGGGTGTCACTCGGTGTGTTGCTGTCGTCGGTGCGTTCCGCACCTTCCGCGTTCGCGGGCTCGTGTCGATCGTGCATTGCGGGCGGTTCTCCCGTCATGCTCCCGGGCACCCCAACCCTGTCACGGCGGGCGCCGCTCGGGAGCTGTCGTGTCGCTCGCCGGTTCCGGACCGCCATGGCCCGGCTACGGCGAAAGTCTGCTGGTCGATGCGCCGGCTGAAACGGTCGGGCCCGAGTGGCTCCCTGGCCCCAAGCGGTTCGACGGCGCGGGCGACGGCATCACTGTCCGGCGGCTCCCGGCGCCGCCGCGGGTGACTGTCCTGGGGCCGTGGCAAATGCGGCCTGGGCAGCGTCGCGGTCGGGCGCGAACGGGTCGAGCACCGTGCCGGTCTCCTCATCGAGCGGCCCCTGCGCCAGCCTGGTCACCGCTGCGGGGACCGGCGGCGCCAGGTCGGCCGTAGCGCGGAGACCGGACAGGACGTCGTCGGGTCGTACGGCGGGGGTGAGATGCCGTACTACCAGGCGCAGTATCGCACAGGGAGCGGAGCCGGGCCTATCGGACCCGCCTTCCTCGGCCGTGAGGGAGACCACGGCGCCCCGGGCGTCGAAGTCCCTGATGCCCTTCTTCGTCTGCCGGCGCACCATGACCTCGCCGGCGGCGAGAAAGGCGTCGACGGCGCGCCCGGCGGTCTCGGCCGGCACGCCGTCGAGACGCAGCTCCCACACGGAGGCCGCGAGCCGGTCGGCGAAGTCCCCCGTGCGTGCGGGAACGGCTTCGACGATGTCGAGCCCGGTGGGCAGCGACTCGTCGAGGCGCGCCCGCAGCTCGGCCGGCTCCCTCGTCTCGGCCAGCGCGATCTCCAGGTACTCGGCCTCGCTGGCCGTGCCGGTGGGCGCGGCGTTGGCGTAGGACACCCGGGGATGCGGTGTGAAGCCGGCCGAGTAGGCCATCGGCACCTCGGAGCGCCGCAGGGCGCGTTCGAAGGCCCGCTGGAAGTCGCGGTGGCTGGTGAACCGCAGACGGCCGCGCTTGGTGTACCGCAGCCGCACGCGCTGCACCACGGGTGCAGGGGGCGGTCCTACGGGCTGTCGCTTGCCCAGTTGTCCTCAGTCCCTCGGTCGCTCCCGCCGCGCGCCGACCCCGCCGGGGGTGGGGCGTGACTGTGTTGCCGTGTCGCGGGGTCCGTCAGAACCCCGCGACCAGGTTACGACGGCGCGGTGGCGATCCAGTACCTGAGCTTGTCGCCCCGCTTGTCCTCGAAGACGCCGCCGGCGGCCTCGATCACCTTGCGGGAGGCGATGTTGTCCGTGTCACAGGTGACGAGCACCGGATCGAGGCCGAGGCCCCAGGCGTGCGGCAGGGTGGCGCGCAGCATGGTCCGGCCGTTTCCCCGGCCCCTGGCCGAGGGGCGCACGTCGTAGCCGATGCTGCCGCCCCACTCCATGAGGCGGGGCGTCAGCTGGTGTCGGATGGAGATCCGGCCGAGAAAGACGTCCCCCTCGGCGAACCAGAGCGTGGTGGAGGGCACCATGCCGGCGGGCCGCGCGGTGTCGGCCTTCGCGTCGGCGATCAGGCGGCGCACGTACTCGTCGAAGATGGCTGGCTCCTGCCATCGGTCGCCGTGCAGCGCGATGTCCCGGCCGAGCATGGTGTCGTCCGAGGCGGTACCGCGTCCCTCCGAGCGGAACTCCCGAACGGCGTCAAGAAACGTGTTCCGCAGAGCGCTGCGGGGCGTGATCAGCATGGGCACCGAACCATCCTGCGTGCGCCCCGGGCCCACGGCAACCAGGCATCCGTGCGCCCCCCGGACCATGGGGGAATAACGCCTGGTCAGAGGGGGATCACCGACTGCGACTTTTCTTGGGGCCACTCAGGGGCGATCGCCGGGGAAGTCCCAACGGGTCTGTGAGTAGGGGTTCTTGGCGAATCCGAAGACGCGCGACGGGGTGAGCTCGAAGAGCAGCGCGCTGCCGCCCTCCGCGTGGTGGAGCGCCCCTTCGCGGGCCTCGAAGGCCCAGTCCTGTCCGTACTTGGCGGCATAGGCGTCGGCCAGTCGGCGCAACGCCTCCGCGTCCGTGCTCCGCCGGGCCCGGCCCTCGATGCTGAGGTCGAGGCCCTGGTGCAGCGTGTCGCGCCCCGTCGTCAGAACGACCTCCGGGTTGGCCGCGAGGTTCTTCGCCTTGCGCTCCCCAGGGCCGGTGGTGAACCAGGCGCGGCCGTCCTGCCAGATCGCCAGCAGCGGCGTGACATGGGGACGGCCGTCGGGGCGGACCGTGGACAGCCAGAAGATCTCCGCTTCGGCCAGCGCGCGCAGCGCCGTGGCCCAGGGGGTCGGCGGCACGTCGGGCTCGCTGAACTCGGGGTTGAGGGTGGTGGTGGGTTCGGCCGCCATCGGGCGTCCTCCTCGTTCCTTCGGCCGGCGGGCTCTTCGGTCCCGTGGTCCGTGAGGGGGGACTCGCGCGCGGCCCGGAACTCATCGCTGGGCACGGCGCCGCGCCCCCCGGCGGTGGGCCGGGGGGCGCGACTGGGTAGCCGATGGTGCGGGAAGGGCTCAGCCGGTGGTGCTCGCCGAGGAGCCGGGGGGAACCGTCAGGGACGTGCCGTCCGAGAAGGTCACCGTCTGCTCGGTGTCGCCGTAGTTGTGCGCGGCGTAGGTGGTGGTCGTGCCGTCGGAGAAGGCCGCCGCCGTCGGGCTGTCGGCGGTCACCGAGGTGTCGGGGGCGCCGATCGCGTCCAGGGTGTAGATCCAGTGGTAGACGTGGGCCCAGGACTCGCCGGCCTCCGGCTCGTAGGTTCCGCCGCCGTCGCCGTCATAGGCCGCGCGGGCCGCCGCGGGATCGGCCAGCGCCTGGAACTCCCAGAGGATCTCCTTCCACTCCACGGGCGGGCCGCCGTTCTCCTCGACCAGCTCCTCCAGGTTGCGGATGATCGCGTCCTTGTCCCTGGCGAGGTGGAGCGAGGCGCCGGTCACCGGGAGGACGTTGATGCCGTGGATCTCCTCCGGGTTGCCGGTCCACCAGGTGGAGTGCGAGGCGCCGTTGCTCCAGACCATGCCGACGGTGTTGTGCTGGTAGTCGGCCGGGAAGTTCTCCTCGTCCCCGTCGAACCAGTACTGCCGGATCGACTCGGACTCGGTGGTCAGCAGGTAGACGCCCAGATCGCGCAGCTCGGTGTCGCCCGTTGCCTCGCCCCACATGATGAGGCCGGCGCTGAGGTTGACCGACTCGGACGAGGACTCCTGGTTGTTGCCCGCCTCGAAGCCCTGGTGCCCGGCCGCCCAGCTGTGTCCGGCGTAGACGTCGAATCCGCGCAGGAACGGGTAACGGTCGTCGTCCCTGGCCGGGTTGGCCGCGTCGGCGATCAGTTCCTCGACCATTCCGCCCCAGGCCGACTCCTCGGCCCACGCCGGGTCGTAGGAGGCGATCGTGGCGGCGGCGAACACGAAGTAGGAGTAGTGGAAGTGGTGGTCGTTCAGCTCCTGGTCGCTGCCGTAGGAGGCCGGGTAGCCGGTGAGGGTCTTCCAGTCGGAGTCGTAGGAGAACTCCGCGGGACCGCCGACCGTGAACCACTCCTCGAAGCCGGCCTTCATGGCGGCCAGCAGCGTGTCCCTGGCCTCCGTCTCACCGATCTGGTCGGCGATCGGCACCACCTGCGCGAGGCGGCCGAACTGCTTGCCGCTCCAGTAGGTGTCGCCGAACCCGATCTCGGCGTCGGCCGCCACCTCGTTGACGAACGTGGCGAGTTGGGCCTGGTCGACCCCGTCCGACTGCGGCAGCGCCGGCAGCACGCCGGTGACGTCCTGCCTGGTGGTGAACGAGTTGCCGTCCCGCACCCGCATCACGCCGCGCGGCGAGACGTACTCGTAGTCGGTCAGCTCGTCGGTCGCGTACTCCCACTGGTGGGGGTACAGCGCCTGGATGGTGCCGGTCTCGTCGCCCTCCCTGGCCTCGGTCTCCAAGGTGTAGGTCGCGCTGACCTGGCCGGCGGACTCGTCGTAGTCCCAGTCCACGACCGATCCGGTGACGAAGCTGTAGGCGTACTGGGCGTACAGGTCGAGGGCGCCCTGGTCGGGCAGGACCGCCACCGAGTAGTACTCCTCGCCGCCGAGGTCCGAGCTGATGGTGGTGCCCGAGACGTTCCAACCGCTGCCGCTGGGCGCGAAGAGCGCGTAGTCGCGGCCGTTGACGGTGATGCCCAGGGTGCTGCCCTCGTCGGCGAAGACCTCCACCGAACCGGCCGTGGTGATCTCGGCGTTGCCGCCGGTGCCCTCGGCGTAGACGTACGGGCTGCCGTGGCCGATGGTCGCCCGGAAGGTGTGCCCCGCGTCCTCCCAGTACGGCGTGACGGTCCAGTCGGACCACCCGTCCGCCTTGGTGTCCGGCGAGTCGAGGCCGGCGACGCCGAGCGTCAGGTCGGCCTGGTGGGGGAAGTTGTAGTACGCGCCGTCGACGTTCGGCTGTGTCTGGTAGCCGACCTCAAGGCCGCTGGCCACGGCGCGATAGCTGAGCGGATGCCCGTACATCGGCTGGGAGTGCGGGATGTCCGCGTAGCGCTTGAACACCAACGACGTCCACCAGTCGTTGGTGGGGACGGGCTGGTCGGCGACGGCGTCGGTCAGCTGGGGGGTGACGGGGTTGCCCGCGGAGTCGAGCGGGCCGACGGTGCCCGCCGGACGCTCGTCCGAGTAACCGCCGTTCCCGACGGGTACCTCGGCGGCGGTGGCCGAGCCGGGAATGAGAGTCAACCCGGCCAACGCGGTGGCGCCGGCCGTCAGCATCAGTGCGATGCGTCTGGTGTGGGTGAGTGGCCGCATGTGCGTCGTACCTCGCAACCGGTGGGGGGAAGGAACGGGACGGGAACGGGACGTGAAATGACGGCTGAGAGCGCTCTCTTGATGCGTTCTGAACCTAGAGACGGGCCTTTTTCGTGTCAATGGATCGAACGGGAACCGGTCCCTGCGCGGGGGGCGTTGAGCGAACGCCGGGCCTTGGCGGCCCGGCGCGCCTGCCCTGCGGGCGGCGTTGCCCTGCGCGGGCGGCGTTGGGCAAACGCCGGGCCCTGGCGGCCCGGCGGGCCGGGCCCTGCCCTGCGGGCGGCGGTGCGCTGCGGGGGGCGGGAGGGCCGAGACTCCGGGGCCCTGCGCCGGCATACGTGCCCGTGCCCGTGGAGCAGCCGTGACGGGAGAACGTCCGGGCCTGGTCGACGACTTCGGCCGACGTGACGGCGCCGGACGGCGGGCCGCGCCCTGCGCCGGCGGACGGCGGGGCCCTGGCACGGGCAGTCGTGGCGGGGGAACGTCCGGGCCTGGCAGGCGGCTTCAGCTCACCTCGCGGTGCTGGGCGGCGGGCCGCGCCCCGCGTGGGCGGACGGCGGGGCCCTGCGGGCGGCGGTGACGGGGGAACGTCCGGGCCTGGTCGGCGACTTAAGTCCTGTCCGGCGGATCGTGAGCGGAGCCAGAGTCGGATCGAGGCAGCGGTGACGGTGCCATGGAAGACGTAGGCGCGTTTGTCGAACCTCGTGGCCACCGCGCGGAAGTTCTTGAGGGCATTGATCGTTCGTTCCACTTCGTTCCTCCGCTTGTAGATCGACTTGTCGAAGCCGGTGGGCCGGCCGCCACGGCTGCCGCGTCTTTTGCGGTGGGCGCGCTGGTCTCTTGGTTCGGGGATGGTGTGCTTGATGTGGCGTCGCCGCAGGTAGCGGCGGTTTCGGCGGGAGGAATACGCCTTGTCCCCGCCGAGGTGGTCAGGGCGTGTCCGAGGCCGACCCCCGTCCGGGCGGCCGACCCGGATGCCGTCCATGACCGGGATGAGTTGTGGAGCGTCGCCCCACTGGCCCGGTGTGATCAGCAGGGACAGCGGGCGGCGCCCACCCTCACCGGCGAGATGGATCTTGCACGTCAGGCCGCCCCGGGAGCGTCCGAGTCCCTCGTCGGGGCGGTGTTGCCGGGGCGTGCGTCTTTTCCCGGTACCCGCGGTGGTCTCCTGCGTGCTCCGGCGGCGTGCTGGTGGGCACGGCAGGACGTGAGTCCACGCTCACCATCGACCAGTCGATCCGGTTCTCGGCGTCGGCGTCCGCCAGGACGGCCGCGAAGATCTTGTCCCAGGTGCCATCCGCCGACCAGCGCCGGTGTCGTTCATACACGGTCTTCCACGGGCCGAAACGCGCGGGCAGGTCTCGCCATGGCACCCCCGTGCGCAGCCGGAACAGGATCCCGTTGACGATCCTGCGATGGCTGGCCCAACGTCCGCCTCGCTGCCCAGACTTAGGCAGGTGCGGCTTCAACCGGGCCCACTCTTCATTAGTGAGATCTCCCCGTCCCATGACCATGCCAACGACACAGGCCCGAGACAGTCACAAGATCCGCCGGACAGGCCTTAGGCGGCGCCGGACGGCGGGCCGCGCCCCGCGTGGGCGGGCGGGTGCTCTGGCACGGGCAGCCTTGGGGCGGTGGCCCTTCCGGTGTGTCCCGGGTGGGGCACACCGGGGGCGACGCGCGGCGCGTTTGCTTTCGTGGTGATCCGCAGCTTTGCGGGTCAGCGGGGGTAGGAGCGGGGCTCGCCGCAGTAGCCGAGGCCGGGGTCGGGGGCGCGTGCCGGGAAACGGCAGATCCGCACGACCACCTCGTCCAGGGGGCCAGGGCCGATCACCGGCTCGTCGCCGAGCAGGAAGCGGAACTCCTCGGTGCCGTTGTCGACGGTGTGCTCGGACCGGTCGATCTCCTGGCCACGCGAGAGTCCGGTGAAGGTGACCCGCGTCAACAGTCCGTCGTCGGCGCAGATGCTGTCGGGGCCGCCGTCCCGCACCGAACCGGTCACCCACACCCCGGCGGGAAGGACTCCGTCCCAGGTCAACACGCCTTCGGACGATCCGTGGTCGCAGCGGTCACCCGAGGTGACATGGAAGGGCGTGTCGGTCGCCCGCACCTCGGCGGCAGCGGCCGTAAAGGCGGCAGACGTGGCGGTGGCGGCGAGTAGCATTGCTCCAGCAAAGGTCAGCGGAATGGTTCGGCGCGATAACGACGGTCTCATGGGGTCGCCTCTCTGGTCGTGACGCAAGGGCTTGCGGTCACCAAGGAAACGGAGGGCCGAAGAACCGTCAAGAGTTGGCGTCGGCCGTCCGTCAACGACCTTCACGTAGGGTGCGGCCAGTGCTGCGAGGGAGGCGACGGTGGGAGTCCCGGGTAGGTCACACGGTGGGCGGCTCGCCGCGCACGGCGCGGTGGGCAAGGCCCTCGCCCGGTGCGGTGACGAGGAGTTGCGCGCGCTCGTGGACTCGGCGGTGCCCATGGGGTCCGGCATCGGCGGGAAGGCGGCGCTGTTGGAGGTCGCCGGAGTTCCGGTCTTCGTGAAGCGGATGCCCCTCAGCGATCTGGAGCGGCGGCCCGAGCACGTCCGGTCCACGGCGAACCTGTTCGCGCTGCCCGACTTCTGCCACTACGGCGTGGGCCTCATCGGCACACCCGGCTTCGGAGCCTGGCGAGAGCTCGACGTGCACACCATGACGACGGACTGGGTGCTCAACGGGGAGTACGAGGGCTTCCCCCTGATGTACCACTGGCGGGTGCTGCCGGACTCGACGCCGCTGCCCGACGAACTGGGCGACGTGGAAAGGGCGGTGGCGTACTGGGGCGGTGGCGCGGAGATCCGCCGCCGGATCGAGGTGCTCGAACGGTCATCGGCGAGCGTCGCGCTGTTCCTGGAGTACATCCCGCAGAACCTGCACCAGTGGTTGGGCGGGGAGATCGAGAAGGGAGACGAAGCCGCCGACCGGGCGTGCGCCATGGTGGAACGGGAACTCGCGGCCGGCGTCTCGTTCATGAACGGCCGTGGGCTGCTGCACTTCGACACGCACTTCGAGAACATCCTGACGGACGGCCGGCGCCTCTACTTCGCGGACTACGGCCTCGCGATCTCCTCCCACTTCGAACTGTCCCGGGACGAGCGGGACTTCTTCGACCGGCACCAGGTGTACGACCGCGCCTACCGCGCCAACTACCTGGTCAACTGGCTGGTGGTGGCGCTGCACGGGCATCTGCGAGGGGACCCGGAGGGCCGCTACGCGCGGGTGCGCGCCTACGCGGCGGGGGAACACCCCACGGAAGTCCCGGCCGTCGCCGCGACACTGCTCGCCCGACACGCGCCCATCGCCGCCGTGGTCTCGGACTTCGAGCGCACCTTCCAACGGGAGAGTCGGCGGACCCCGTATCCGGTGGACGAACTCCGCCGCCTGGAAAGCCTCCGCATCAGCTGAACCCGACGGCCTTCGTCCGGAACGCCCGCCCGCGGCTGGGGCCGGTGACCTCCGAGGCTTCAGGCAGCCACCAGGGGCGAGCCTCTACGGCCACCCGCGTGCCAAGTCCCCTTCGTTCCGGCGGACTTCCGCTTCCAGGTCCACCACGGTGTACGTGTCGAGTCGCATGATCAGTTGGCTTGCGCGGAGCCAGCGCACCCGGGGGTCGTCGAAGGTGATGCCGGCGGCTTCGGACTTGACGGGAAGCGGGAAGCCGGGGCGGTAGAGGGCGCCCCAGACTCCGGCCAGGTGGAAGTCCCGGACGCGCAGCGCGACATAGTTCTTTCCGAGGTGGGGGCAGAGTCGTACGGAGGTGGCGGCGCAGGGCAGGCAGAGCGGGGGATGGGAGGTTTCCAGCTTCTCGGGCCAGGAGTCGGGGTCGTCCGGGTCCTCGCCGAGGAGCCACAGCACCCCTTCGTCGTTCTCGTCGGCCGGGTCGCCGCAGACCTGGCACAGGAGCCGTCGCATGGTGCGGCGTTGCCGCAGGCCGTGCACCTTGCCGAACTCCGGCCGCCCCCGGCCAGGACGCATACCGACGCGGGACCACAACACCCCACCGGCGTCCCGGTCCTGAACCACCTCATCCGCATACGCGATGCCACCGGCCCGGCCGATGACAACCGGCTGTTCCACATGTTCCTCGCTCCACTGAGCGATATACGGCACCACATCGGGCCGGGGCAACGCGCCCAGAGCCAAGCGACGTTGCTGTTCCGTCAACACGCTGCCGCCCCCTAGCCCAACAGTCCGACCAGAGGGGGAGGGCGGTACTTGGGAAGCGCTTGGAGTGTGGGGAGTCCTCATGCATATGAGATTCGCCGACAGGTAGGGATGAATCTCCCCATAACCAAGGCCGATTGGGGCGCCTCGACGGTAGTCTTCAGAACGCCCAAACGTCCCATGGAGATACCTTGAACAGTTCCTTGCGTACTGCTATGGCTGACGCCGGGCTCTCTCCGCGTCAGTTGGCCATGCGGGTAGGAGTCTCGGGGAAGACCGTCGAGCGGTGGATGGCCGACGACGGGCTGATTCCACACGCGCGGAACCGAGTGGACGCCGCAAAGGCGTTGGGAGTTGAGGCAGAGATGTTGTGGCCCAGGACTGGGAAGAACAGCGTCAGGACCGGGATGGACGGGGAGATCGTCCGCAGCTATCCGTATCGTTCGGCGTGCCCCTCGTCGGTGTGGGGTGAGCTGACCGAGGGGGCCGGTCAGGACATCGCCCTCGCCGGGTACACCAACTACTTCCTGTGGCTGGACCAGCCCGCCTATGTGGACACCCTGCGCCGTAAGGCCGAGGCCGGCTGTCGGATTCGGTTCCTGATCGGGGACCCCGAGGGGGAGGTGACGCGTCAGCGGGAGGCGGTCGAGGACGTGACGCTGTCGGTGTCCACCCGCATCAGGGTCACGCTGGAGCACCTCGCGAAGCTGAGCGAGGTGCCGGGCGTCGAGGCCCGTTTCTCTGGTGCGGCGGATGCCGTGAATCACGTCTCGCTGTCGGTGTTCCGCTTTGACCACGACGCGTTGGTCACTCCCCACCTGGCCCGTGGCGTCGGGCATGACTCGCCGATGTTGCACCTGCGGCGTCAGGAGGAGGGCGGCCTCTTCGACCGGTTTGCCGACCATATCGAGGAGCTTTGGGAACGGGGTCGCACGATCTGACAGCGACCGCGCCCGTTTATTTCCGTGGTTGTTCGCCTACCGTCCGTCTAGGGTGAGCGGCGGTCGGTTCGTGAGTAACTCATGGAGGGGGTAGGGGACTTGAGGAGACGTGCGGGGACGGTGGCACTGGTCGGTGCGCTCTTTGTGGGGGTGAGCGTTTCGGGGGCGGCGGCGAGCGGGGGCGGGCCGGATCAGATTCGGCCCGGGCAGTTGCGGCTTGAGTACGGTGGGGCGTGCGCGCCGGCCGACCAGCCGGGGTGGGCCCGATCTCGGGGCCAGGTCTACGCGGACGCGGTGACCGATCCGGACGGGGATCAGGTGGCCGTGGAGTTCGCCGCCTCGTGGGACGCGGGCGACGGCGCCGGGGACATCGTGCGGTGGACGTCCGGGCTGTCGACGTCGAAGCGGTCCGGCTCAACGTTCTCCGTACGGCTGCCCAACGACCTGCCGGCGGACACGCCGGTGCGGCTGGCCGCGCGGTCGCACGACGGGGGGTCGTACAGCCCCTGGTCGGACAGCGGGGACGGGGCCCACGCCTGCCACTTCACGCTGGATACCGGGGTGCCGGCGGCACCGACCGTCTTCTCGGCCGACTATCCGGAGCTGATTCCCGGCGACCCGTTCGGCCGGTGGCACGAGGGGGCCGGGCACTACGGCGAGTTCACGCTGTCCTCCCCGGACGATGACGTCACCCGGTACACCTGGCGGTTGACCGGCGGTCCGGGTGGCGAGGTCGTCAGCGACGGCGGGGCGCCGCAGACGGTGCGGGTGTTGCCCTCCACCGTGGGGCCGCACTCGTTGACCGCGCAGGCGATCGACCGCGCGGGGAACGTGTCGCCTCCTACCACCTACCACTTCCTGGTGGCCGCCGGCGCCCCGCCGAGGGCCGGCTGGGCGCTGGAGGACGAGGCCGGGGAGGCGTCCGAGCGGTGGGCGGCGCTGGACGGCGGCGCGACCGCCGGGGCCGAGGGCGTCTCGGGCGCGGCGCTGGCACTGGACGGGGTGGATGGCCACGCGGTCACCGAGCGTCCACTGGTCAACACCGACCGGTCGTTCTCCGTGTCCGCATGGGTCAAGCTCGACCAAGTGCCGACAGAGCCCGCCGTGGTGGCCAGCCAGTCGGGTACCCACCGCTCAGGGTTCGAGCTGTACTACTCGGCAGCGGACGACAGCTGGGCCTTCGGGCAGCACCTGGCGGACCGGCCGGACGACGACCGTGCCGCCGTCGCGCTGGCCTCGGATACCCCCGTGGTCAGCGGGGAGTGGACGCGGCTTGTCGGCGCCTACGACGCGGAGCGCTCGGAGCTGCGCCTCTTCGTCGACGGCGAGCTGGCCGCCAGCACGCCGCACCAGGCGGCGTGGAACGCGCGCGGCCCGGTGTGGATCGGCGCGGTGGAGGAGGACGGGGAGCCGGGCTCCGCGTTCCCGGGACTGGTCGACGAGGTGCGGTTCTTCGACCACGTGGCGTATCCGTCCGATGGCGGAAGGCCGGCGGTCGCGTTCCTCGGCATGGACGAGCCGGCGGGCGCCGAACGGGTCTCGGCGGCGGCCGAGGTGCCGACGGCCCAGGTGCACGGCGGCGCCGAGTTCGGCGCCCCGGCGGTATACGGGGACGGCCTGCGCCTGGACGGGACGAGCGGCTACGCCGGCACCGGGACTCCGGTGCTGGACACCACTCACCACTTCGCCGTCGCCGCCTGGGTCCTTCTGGACGAGTTGCCGGCCGAGGACGCGGTGGTCGCCGCCCAGGCCGGCCAGGACGGCTCGGGCCTCCAGCTGTTCTACGCGGCGGAGCGGGGCGCCTGGGCGTTCGGCCAGCCGGGGGACGAGGAAGCCACGGCGATCGGGGGGACGGCCGAGCCGGACGAGTGGACGTCGCTGGTCGGCGTCCAGGACGCCTACGCCGGAACGCTCACCCTCTATGTGAACGGCGACCCGGCCGGCACGGCCCCGATCGCCGAGGCGGGGAACGCCGGCGGTCCGCTGCTGCTGGGGACGGACGGTGTGGGGGCGTTCTTCCCCGGCGTGCTGGACGACGTGCGGCTCTATGACCGGGTCGTCACCGAGTTCCAGGCACGGCAGCTGTACCACCAGGCCCCCGTGCCGGGGTCATAGCGGCTGGGTGCACACCTGCGCCGGCCGCCGCCGTGGATCACGGCGGCGGCCGGCGAGTGCGGTGCCTGGGGCGGTCAGTACGCGCTGTCGACGTTGTCCATCGAGCCGTACCGGTCGGCCGCGTAGTTGCAGGCGGCGGCGATGTTGGCGACCGGGTCGTAGATGTTCTCGCTGGTCCCCTCGACGTGGTACTGCTCAAACGTCGGATCGATCACCTGAAGCAGACCCTTCGACGGAATGTCCTGCTCCGCGTTCGTGTCCCACAGGTTGATCGTCAGCGGATCACCACTCGACTCCCGCATCAGATTCTTGTGAATACCCTCGTAGCTGGCCGGAATACCCTCCTCCTCCAGCACCTCAAGCGCCTCACGAATCCAACCATCGATCTCCTCATCCGAAGCCGGCTCAGGCGTCGGCTGCTCATGCTTCGGAATCACCACCAGCGAACCATCATCGTGGTAGTCCTCACCACGACCCTCATCCTCATCAAACCCATCAGCCCGACCATCCACACCATCGGACTCCGGCTTCGGCTCAGGCTTCGGCTCATCCTTCTCAGCAGCCTTCTCAGCCCTGTCCTCAGCGGGCTCCTCGACCGGCTTCTCGACGTCCCGCTCCTCGTCCCCACCGGCAGTGGTGGCCTGACCGAGCGGACCATCCGCACCCTCGGGAGCGAACGCCGCCGGAGCCGACGTACCCTCGGCCGCCCGCGTCACACCATCCGCCTCAGCGGCCATGGCAGACGTCGCGAACGGCAACGAAAGCGCCGTAGCACCCACCGTCACGATCCCGGCCATCACCACCGGACGAACAACGCGAGCACCCGCACCCTGCGAAGAAACAGTCATGGTCACAACCTCCCGGAACCCCGTAGCAGATATCGGCGAGCAGCCAACATGCACCGGCGACCACCCCCAACGCAAGGCCCTGACCTGCGAAGACACCTCGTAGACCAGGACAGAGGTCCCACCCCACAACCCCACCCCCACACCCCCACCAAGCCACCAGCACACCCCCACCCCACCTCGCACAGGACCAAAGCCCCGTAACCGCCATCACACCCAACGACAGACAAGAACACCCCGGAGTGACCGTTCACCTACGCGCTGTGGAGCGTCTTCGGGGGTTCACGGGTGCATGCGGGCCCCCTTGAGCACCTTGTCGACCGCGTTGCGCGGTCCGTGGACGGCGAGGCCGACCAGGTCCAGCTGGTCCCCCGGTACCGCCCGCACCGCCGCGCGGTTGTCCTGGTCGTTTCCGGTGGTGAAGAGGTCGGCGGTGAAGACCGCCCGAGGGAGGTCGCGGGCCAGGGCGCGGCCGTGTGCGAGGGACAGGGTGTCCTCCGTGCCCTCGAAGACCAGCACCGGCTGTCGGAACATCGGCAGATAGGGCGTGCCGTCGGCGTCCGCGTAGGGCTCGCCGATCACCTCGGGGAGCTGGTGGCCGAGGCCGCTGACCAGGAAGGCGGTCACGTTCAGCCGTTGCCAGGTGGCCAGGTCCCGGCGCAGCAGGACGGCGATCTTGGTCTCGAACCGGGTGCGGGGGTGCTCGTTCTCCATGGCCATGAGCCTGCCGGCCGGACCGCCGCGCCTTCTTGTACGTTCTTGGCATGGTGAGCGCGGCGGAGGAGGTCTTGGCGTGGCGCCCGAGCGTCCCCGGGGTCGTGGAGGTGTTCCACGCCCGTTTCACCGAGCACGCGTATCCGATGCATGTCCACGACGTGTGGACGCTGCTGATCGTCGACGACGGCGCCGTCCGCTACGACCTCAACCGGCGCGAGCGTGGGACTCCCCATGACACGGTGTCGCTGCTTCCGCCGCAGGTGCCGCACAACGGCTCGGCCGCCACCGCGCGGGGCTTCCGCAAGCGGGTGGTCTATCTGGATCTCGACCAGCTCGACGAGGGCTTCATCGGCCCGGCGGCCGACGCCCCCGATCTGGTGGACCCGCCGCTGCGCCGCCGCGTCGACCAGCTGCACGCGGCCCTGGGCCGTCGGGGCGACGAGCTGGAGGCGGAGAGCCGGCTCGCGCTCATCGGCGAGCGGCTGCGCGGCCATCTGCGGCCCAGGGTCGAGCCGGAGCGCGACCAGCGGAGCCGTGGGGTGGCCCACGAGCTGCGGGAGCTGTTGGACGCGCGGACGCTGACGGGGGTGCGGCTGGCGGAGGCCGCCACGTTGACGCACGCCCATCCGACGCATCTGGTGCGGGCGTTCACCGCCGCCTTCGGCATCGCGCCGCACCAGTATCTGGTGGCGCGCCGCATCGATCACGCGCGTCGGCTGCTCCTGGCCGGTCAGCCGCCGGCGGAGGTGGCCGTCGCGTCGGGGTTCTACGATCAGTCGCATCTGACCAGGCACTTCACCCGGCATCTTGGCGTTCCCCCCGGGCGCTACGCCCGTGGTGGGGGTCCCGACCGGGGCTGACCCGCCCCGGCCGTCAGTCGGTGCCCTCGATATAGGAGCGGATGGCCGCGACGGCGGCGCCTCGGGCCCAGTCGGCGAAGTGGTGCGGCTGGCTGAGGATGGTGACGGACGCGTGGTCGCGGCGCCGGGTGGCGACGCCGCGTTCCAGGTCCGCGCGGGCGACCCGGGCCGCGTCGCCGCCCTCGCCCGCGACGATCACGGTCTTGACCATGGTGCTGTTGGCGACGTTGCCGATCATCATGCCCAGCGCCCAGGCGGCCTCCCTGACGACCGCTGCGCAGACCGGGTCGCCGGCCTCCGCGAGCCGCAGCACCTCGGGGTAGCTGGGCGAGCGGCGCAGCCCCTGCCCGGCCGCGCGCAGCACGGCGCGGGTGGTGGCGTAGGAGGAGGCGCATCCTCGGTGGCCGGCCGGGCAGACCGGGCCGCCGGGGTCGAGGATCTGGTGGCCGAACTCGCCGAGGTCGGCCTCGGTGGCGCGCACCTCGCGGTCGTGGAGGAAGAGGGCGTAGCCGATGCCGGCGCCGATGCCGACGATGGCGAAGTCGCTGACGCCCCGGGCGGCGCCGAACCACTGGTGGGAGTAGGCGAGCGCGGTGACGTCGTTCTTGACCACGCAGGGGATGCCGAGCCGTTCGCCGATGAGTCGGCGCACCGGGACGCGTTCCCAGCCGAGCTGTCCCGAGTCGACGAGTTCGGTCTCGTCGAGCCGGGCGGGCGAGTGCGCGTCGCCGCCGAGGGTGATGCCGGCGGCGACGGCGGGCCCGGTCCTGGCGAGGAGGGCGTCGGCGATCTCGCCGAGCTGGGCGACCACGGTGGCGGGGGCGAGGCCGGTGAGGGCGGCCTCGTCCTCGGCGATCACGTCGGCGCGGAGGTTGGTGACCACGGCGTAGGCGCGGTCGGCGGTCAGCTTGACGCCCAGGAAGCGCAGGCTGTCGGCGACGACCTCAAGGGGGCGGGTTGGGCGGCCGTTGACCGGGTCGTAGGCGATGTCGCGCTCGGCGATCAGCCCTGACTCCACCAGCGGTTTCGTCAGCCGGGTGAGGCTGGCGCCGGAGAGGCCGACCTTTCTGGCCAGCGCGGTGCGCGACTGCGGGCCGTGGATCACCAGCTCCCGCAGGATCGGCCAGGCGGGGCGCGGCACCGACCGCCATGCCTGGACCTCGGGTCGGCCGCCCAGATCATCCGTGATGCTCACGGGCACACCCTACGTGCGCCCGGATCGCGGAGACCCAGTCGATCCCTCAGTCGAATCCGTAGTCGAACGCGTAGTCGAATGCTTTTGACGCAAAGCTCCCCCCTCCACGCGAGGCCCCTTTTGCCCCAACTTTTCGAAGAAATTCGCACAGTCTTAAACGTAGACACTAGGGAATGGCCCGGAGTAGGTTGTGCGCCACAAGCCACTGGGGCGGGAGCAGCCGAGGTCATCAGCCCGTCCCCCGGCATGAACACGGGACGGAGAACACCCTTGAGGAGACGTTTCCTCGCACGCCTGGGCGCGCTCACCGGCGTGACGGCGCTCCTGGCCTCCTGCGGTGTGGGGGGTGGCGACGACGGCGTTGTCACGCTCGACTACTGGTGCTGGGGCGAGACCACCAAGGTGGAGGAGTTCAACGCCACCCACACCGATATCCAGATCAACCACACGGATGCGGGCGGCGGGAACGACTCGTCCATCAAGCTGCTCACCGCCAGCCGCGCGGGGAACGCGCCGGACGTCTCCTGTGTGGAGTACCAGACGATCCCCGCGCTGGTCGTCTCGGAGGCCCTGGTCGAGATCACCGACCACGCCGGGGACCTGCCGGAGCGGTTCGACCCCGGCACCTGGCAGTTGACCAGCTTCGACGGGCATGTCTACGGCGTCCCCATCGATATCGGCCCCATGGTCTTCCTCTACAACCGGGCCCGCTTCGACGAGTTGGGGCTGCGCGTCCCCACCACCTGGGACGAGTTCGCCGACGTGGCCGCCGAGGCGCGGGAGCGTGACCCCGACACCTATGTGATGACGCTGCCCCCCGACGGCTTCGGCGGGTTCGCCGGCCTGGCCCAGCAGGCCGGGGGCCAGTGGTGGGAGGTCGAGGACGGCCGGTGGACGGTCGGCATCGCGGACGAGACCTCGCTTGAGGTGGCCGCCTTCTGGCAGGACCTGTTGGAACGGGACCTGGTTCAGGGCGGGCCGATCCTCACCCCCGAGTGGAACAACAAGCTCAACAAGGGCGAGATCCTGGCGTGGCCGACGGGCGTCTGGGGGCCGGGCGTGATCTATGGCATCGCCGAGTCCCAGGCCGGCGACTGGGCGATAGCGCCGCTGCCCGGCTGGGGCGAGGGGGAGAGCGGCGCGGCGGTGCCGTTCCAGGGCGGTTCGGCGCTGACCGTGACCGACGACGACAAGATCGAGGCCGCGGTGGAGTTCATCAGCTGGATGAACACCTCGGAGGAGGCGTGCGCCCTTCAGATCGCCGCGGGCGAGTACCCGGCGTCACTCAGCGGGCAGGCGATGACCGCCGAGCAGCCCCCGCCGCCGCTCGCCGGTGAGCAGGAGGACTACTGGGAGATCGCGAACTACGCGGCGACCAACACCCTGCCGAACCTCCAGTGGGGCCCGAACGTCAACACGGCCCAGTCCGTGTTCTCCGACGCCGTCTCGCCGGCGCTGCGCGGCCAGAAGTCCCTGGTGGACGCCCTGCGCGAGACCCAGCGGGCCGTGGTCGACGACATGGCGCGCGACGGATTCGACATCACCGACTGACCGGCCGAGCGCCGAGCCCCTCCCCCAGCAGAACCCAACCCAGCACGAAGGTAGCCATGGCAGGAGATGTCACCCAGCGGGTCAGTGGGCCCCTGGGGAGCCGCACGGCCCGACGACGGCCGCGGACAGCGGCCCCCTATGTCCTTCTCGGTCCCGCGCTCGCCCTCTTTCTCGCGTTTCTCGCGATCCCGGTCGTCTATGCGCTGTATCTGAGCCTCCAGGGCATGCGGATCGTGGAGGGAGGTGTCTTCGGCACCCGCGAGGAGGTGTTCGTCGGCCTGGCGAACTACCGCGAGACGCTGACCGACGGGGCGTTCTGGTCCGGCTTCGGCCGGCTGGCCGTCTACGGGCTGATCGCGGTGCCGCTGACGCTCGGTCTCGCGCTCTGCTTCGCGCTGCTGCTCGACCACGCCGGCGCCCGGGCGCGGCGGCTCTCGCGGGCGGCGATCTTCCTGCCCTACGCGGTGCCAGGCGTGATCGCCTCGCTGCTGTGGGGCTTCATGTACCTGCCGTCGACCAGCCCGTTCAGCTATCTCACCGAGAAGATGGGGCTGGACGCCATCCCCTTCCTTGAGGGGACCAACATCTTCCCCTCGCTGGCCAACATCGCCCTGTGGGGCGGGGTCGGCTTCAACATGCTGATCATCTACACCTCGTTGCGCTCCATCCCGCCGGAGATCTATGACGCGGCGCGGATGGACGGCTGTAGCGAGTGGCAGCTGGCCTGGCGGATCAAGGTGCCGCTCGTGGTCCCCGCGCTGCTGCTCACCGGGCTGTTCTCGCTGGTCGGCACGCTCCAGGTCTATGGCGAGCCGACCACGCTGGCGCCGATGACCACCGAGATCTCCCAGACCTGGGTCCCGCTGATGCACATCTACCGCAGCGGCTTCATCCAGGACGACCTGCCCATGGCCGCCGCCGGCTCCGTCATTCTGGCGATCGGAACGTTCGCCGTCTCGCTCCTGCTGCTGCGGGTGGCCCAGCGCCGGGCCTTTGGAGGACACCAGTGAGCGCGCCGACGACGACCCGCGCCCCATCGGCCGCGCCCAAGGGCACGCGGGGAACCCACCAGCGGGCCAAGATCCTGCCGACCGCCGTGCTGCTGATCGGCGCCTTCTACTGCCTGGTGCCGATCATCTGGATCTTCGTCGCCGCCAGCAAGTCGCGCGCCGACCTGTTCTCCACGTTCACGTTCCAGCCCGGCACCAGCCTGCTGGACAACGTGCGGGACCTGTTCTCCTACAACGACGGCGTCTACGGGCAGTGGGCGCTCAACAGCCTGCTGTACGCGGGCGTCGGCGCCCTGCTCTGCACCCTGATATCGGCCGCCGCCGGCTACGCGTTCTCGCGGTACTCGTTCCCCGGGCGGAACGCGATCTTCTATCTGATCCTGGCGGGCGTGCTGCTGCCGGCGATGACGCTGGCGATCCCGCAGTACATCATCATGGCCAAGATCGGCATGGTCGGCAGCTACTGGTCGGTGCTGTTGCCGGGGCTGATCTCGCCGTTCGCGATCTATCTGGCGCGGATCTACGCGGACGCCTCCGTGCCCGCCTCGATCATCGAGTCGGCCCGGATCGACGGGGCCAGCGAGTACCGGATCTTCGTCACCATCGGGCTGCCCATGATGCTGCCGGGGATGGTCACCATCTTCATGCTCCAGTTCGTCGGCGCCTGGAACAACTTCCTGCTGCCGTACATCATGCTCGCCGACGAGGAGAAGTACCCGATCAACCTCGGCCTCTACACCGTGTTGACCCGGGGTTCGGGCGAGCCGGCGCTCTATGGCATCGCCATCGTGGGCACGGCCATCTCGATCATCCCGCTGATCGCGCTGCTGCTCTTCCTCCAGCGCTTCTGGCGCCTCGACATGATCAGCGGCGGGCTCCGAGGATAGAGGCCGCCACTCGACCTTCCGGACCAGCGAGCACAGGGAGAAGACCGAACGATGCCCACGTTGACCGACGCCACCCGAGGCGCGCTGCTCTTCGGCGGCGACTACAACCCCGAGCAGTGGCCCCAGGAGGTGTGGGCCCAGGACATCCGGCTGATGCGGGAGGCGGGGGTCAACCTCGCGACCGTCGGCGTCTTCTCCTGGGCCACCATCGAACCCCGGCCGGGGGCGCGGGAGTTCGGCTGGCTGGACCGGGTGCTCGACCTGCTGCACGAGGGCGGCGTCGGGGTCTGCCTGGCCACGCCCACCGCCTCCCCGCCGCCGTGGATGGGCGCCAGGCACCCCGAGACGCTGCCGCGTGACCAGCACGGGGGCGTCGTCTGGTACGGCGCGCGCAACCAGTTCTGCGCCTCGTCCCCGGTGTACCGGGAGCACGCCGCGCGGATCACCCAGGACCTGGCCGACCGCTACGGGTCCCATCCGGCGCTCCGGATGTGGCATGTCAACAACGAGTACGGCACGGCCTGTTGGTGCGACACCACGGCGGAACACTTCCGGCGCTGGCTGCGCGAGCGGCACGGCACCCTGGCGGCGCTCAACTCGGCCTGGGGCACGGCGTTCTGGAGCCAGCGCTATGACGCGTGGGAGGAGATCATCCCGCCGCGCCGCGCCCAGTACCTGAACAACCCGGCCCAGCTGCTGGACTTCCGTCGGTTCACCAGCGACGCCTTGCTGGAGTGTTTCCGGGCCGAACGTGACATTGTCGCGGCCCGCACCCCCGGCATCCCCGTGACCACCAACTTCATGCCGCTCTTCGCCGGCCTCGACGGCTGGCGCTGGGCGGGCGAGGAGGACGTGGTCTCCGTCGACATCTACCCGGATCCGGCCGTGGGCCCCGACGACCCGGCGGGCCCGGCGCACGGGGCGCTGGTCCAGGACCTCACCCGTTCCCAGGCGGGCGGCTCCTGGCTGCTGATGGAACAGGCCGCGTCCGCCGTCAACTTCCGTGCCGTGAACCGGCCCAAGCCGGCGGGGGTCACCCGGCAGTGGTCGCTCCAGGCGGTGGCGCGCGGCGCCGACGGCGTCTGCTTCTTCCAGTGGCGGGCGTCCCGGCAGGGCAGCGAGAAGTTCCACTCCGCGATGCTGCCGCACGCGGGGGAGCGCACCCGCGCGTTCGCCGGCATCCGCGACCTTGGCGCCGAACTCGCGGGGCTCGACGCCGTGTTGGGCGGCGAGGTCAACGCCGAGATCGCGGTGCTGCACGACTGGAACGCCTGGTGGGCGTCCGAACAGCCCGGCCGGCCCTCCGGCGAGCCCAGCTATCCGGGGCTGCTCGCCGCCTGGCACCACGCACTGTGGCAGCGCAACCTGACCTGCGACTTCGCCCCTCCGGAGGCGGATCTCAGCGGATACAAGATGGTCGTCATCCCGCAGCTGTACCTGCTGAGCGATGCGGCGCTGGACAATCTGCTGGCCTATGTCGCCGGCGGCGGGACGCTGGTCTGCGGCTTCTTCACCGGCGTCGCGGACGAGGACGACCGGGTCCGCGAGGGCCTGGTGGACGAGCGACTGCGCCGGGTGCTGGGCCTGGCCGTGCACGAGTGGGCCCCCCTGTCCGCCGGGGAGAGCGTCCGTCTTGACGACGGCACCCGCGGCACGCTGTGGAGCGAGGAGCTGGAGCTGGCCGGCGCGGAGACCGTCGCCGCCTACGCGGACGGCGAGTTGGCGGCCCGGCCCGCCGTCACCCGGCACCGCCACGGGCGGGGCACCGCCTGGTATCTCTCCACGCTGCCCGAGCCGCCGGCACTGGTCGAGCTGCTGGCCACGGCCGCGGGAGAGGCCGGGGTCACCCCGCCGCTGCCCGCGCTGCCGGCCGATGTCGAGGCCGTCCGCAGGGGCGGGCATCTGTTCCTGATCAACCACGGAGCGGACGCCGTCACCGTCCCGCTGCCCACGCCGCACCTGGAGGTGCTCACCGGGCGCGAGCACGGCGCGCGGCTGCTTCTGGAGCGGCGTGGCGTGGCGGTGCTGACGCCCCAGGTCGCGACGGGCTCGGCGGGGTGAACGGGCGCCGGCCACGTATTCTTCCGCCATGAGCGCGGTGAACGGGCCGGCCGGTGGGCGGTCGGGGGGTGACGCCTGGGCGTCGGTGCCCCGGGCCGCCCGGCCGATCCTGCGGGAGCTGGTGATCCACGGCCCGCAGTCCCGGACGGCGCTCGCCAAGCGGCTGGTGCTCTCCACCGGGAGCCTCACCCGGCTGACGAAGCCCCTCGTCGAGTCGGGGCTGGTCGTGGAGCGGGAGGTCGAGCACGACCCCACGCACGGCCGGCCGACCCGCCCGCTGGAGATCGTCGCCGACACCCACCACTTCCTGGGCGTGAAGCTGACCTCCGGCGCGCTGTACGGGGTCCGCACCGATCTGCGGGGCGAGGTCGTCGGACGGGAGAGCGTGCCGCTGCCCGACCTCTCCCCCGACACGGTCGTGGAGGGCGCCGGTTGGCTCGCCGACAGGCTGACGGGCGACGGGCGGCGGCCCGTCGCCGCCGGCGTCACCCTGGGCGGCGAGGTACACGGCGCGATGGGGGACGAGATCATCGACTCGGGCGCGCTGGGCTGGCGGAGCGTGCCGCTGCGGCGGCTGCTGGCGGAGCGGCTCGGGATGCCCTGTGTGGTCAAGCACGACGTGACCGCGCTGGCCGCCGCGCACCAGTGGTTCGGCGACGCCCGCGAGGAGCCGAACTTCGCCGTGATCGCCCTCGGCAACGGCATCGGGGACGGCATCGGCTACGCCCTCTTCGTGCACGGCTCCGCGGTGCGGAGCACCGAGGCCGATCTGGCGGAGTTCGCGCACCAGACCCTGGACGCCGGCGGCCCCATGTGCCCCGAGGGGCACCGGGGTTGCGTCGCCGCCTATGTCGCGGCCGACTCGGTGCGGATCGCTGCGGCGCAGGGCCTTGGCCGCCTCCCCGGCTTCGCCGAGGTGCTGCGGCTGGCGCGGGCCGGCGACCCGGTCTGCGCCGAGGCCGTCAGCGAGGCGGCCAGAGCGCTGGGGGTGGTGATCGCCAACGTCGCCAACAGCGGCCTGGTGAAGACCGTCATCGTGGCCGGTGCCTCCGTCGACATCGCCAGGGCCGCGCGCGACGATCTCGAACGCGGCATCCTGGCGCGGCGTCGCAGCCTGGGCGGCCTCCGGCTCAGCGTGCGGCCCCATGACTTCGGCGACTGGGCGCGCGGCGCCGCGGTCGAGGCCATCAAGGCCCAGCTCGCGGGCGCCGCCTGACCCTCGGGCTCAGCGGCGGCGCAGCCGGATGACGCGGGCGGTCGCCGCGGTGTCCCCGCCGTCGGGGCTGGTCAGCCGCAGCACGCCGGCGTCGGCCCGCCAGTCCAGATCCCAGGCGGCGGCGCCGGCGCCGGGCCCTGGGAAGAGCACCTCGGGCACCAGCTCCGTGCCGCGCGAAGCCGGGACGGGGACGGCCAGCTCGCGGGTGGCGCCCGGGCGGCGCCAGACGGTGAGCAGCAGCTCGGACTCCGGCGTCCGCAGCCCCGTCACCACCCAGGGCTCGTCGGACGCGGTCAGGCCGAGCGGCCAGCACGGCACCGAGCGGGCGATCGTCGCGCGCAGCTCCTTGTGCACGGCCACCGCCTCGCGCACCAGGGCGAGTTGGTCGGCCGTCATGCGGTTGAGGTAGCCGGAGAGGTAGAGCCGGCCCAGGATGCCGGTGGCCAGTGTGAACGCCGATTCCTCGACCGTCATCTCGGGCTGCGTGTAGGCCCAGTTGCCGGCCTGTTCCGGCAGCACGGACGCGGGGGCCGCCGCCGCGATGGGCGGATAGCGCAGCGGGTCCTGCTGGTCGGAGGTGGACTGGAGATGGAGCCGGGAGAGGAGCGCGTAGTCCATCCGCATCGCGCCCGAGGCGCAGTTCTCGATGAGCAGCTCGGGGTGGCGCGTCAACAGGGCGTCCAGCCAGTCGAGATGGGCCCGGTTGTGGTCGAGGAGCCCCTCGCCCGGGTCGGCGCCGCCGAGGTCGGTGCCGGGGCCCGGCATGATGTTGTAGTCGAACTTGAAGAAGCCGACGCCGAACTCGGCGACCAGCCCGTCGACGATCGCGTCGACATGCGCCCTGGCGGCCGGATGCCGCAGGTCGAGGTGGTAGCGGCCGTGCTCGACGACGCGTTCGCCGCGCCGCTGGAAGAACGCCTCGGCCGGGAGCCGTTGGGCCATCGGGGAGCGGACGCCCACCACTTCGGGCTCAAGCCACAGCCCCGGCACCATGCCGCGCGCCCTGATCCGGTCGGTGACCTCGCCCAGGCCGCCGGGGAAGCGGGTCGTCGAGGGGCGCCACTCGCCGACGCTGTCCCACCAGTTGCCGCCCTCGTCGTACCAGCCGGCGTCCACGCAGAAGTACTCGGCGCCGGCGTCGGCCGCCGCGTCGATCAGCGGCAGCAGCTTCTCCGTGGTCGGGCTGCCCATCAGGGTGTTCATGTAGTCGTTGAAGATGACGGGCAGCCGCCGCGAGCGGCCCGCGCGCAGCGCCCGGCGCTGCGCGGTGAGCGCGGCGAACGCCGCGTCCACGCCGCCGGCGGCGACGGCGAGGGACACCGGCACCGTGCGGAAGGGGCGGTCGGCGGAGACGGCGGTGCTCCACTGGTGCTCGGCGTCGGTCGGGCCGAGCAGCGCCAGATAGGCGCCGACCCGCCGCTCGCCCAACTCCCAGTGCCAGGCGCCGTTGTGCTCGATCTGCCAGGCGAGCGCCCAGGAGTCGTCGGAGGCGACGACGGCGCCCGTGGGCAGCCGCTCGCCGGTGGACCAGGAGCTGCGCGAGGTGACGGGGAAGCGGCTGCGGGAGGCGTGGTGATGCACCTCGGCGTCGATGTCGACCAGGCCGGTGGCGCGCAGCGGCACCCGCCGCCAGCGGGACTCGGCGACCCAGTCGGAGTCGGCGTGCAGCACGTCGAGTTGGTCGACGCCGCGCCCCGAGTCGGCCAGGAAGGCGCCCGTGACCGCCGAGGAGACCGCCGTCAGCCGCAGCTCGCCGGCACCGGCGAGGGCGACCTCCGTCCAGACCCGGACGGCCGGCGTGCCGGGGCTGGCCCGGAAGACGGAGGTGACGCGCAGGCCGGTCGCCGAGTCGCCCTGCTCCACGCGGAGTTCGACGTCGGAGCCGACGATGGACTCGGCGTGTCCCAGATAGCGCAGCCGGGTGCCGAGCGTGGTGTCGGCGTAGCGGTGGCTGCCGGGGAACCTGCCGTGGCCGAGGGCCTGTAGCTCCACCAGCGGCGGGGCCGCGGCCTCGTCGATCTCCGGCGCCGGGGCCGCGTCGAGGGGGCGCAGCGACAGCCAGCTGACCGGCAGATCGCCGCCCACGCCGAGGACGAGCCGCACCGCGCCACCGCCCCAGGTCAGCCGCGTGCGCGGGGCGACGGATGGGGCGGTGGTCTGCTCAGGCATGGGGACGTGCTCCGTGGTGGCTGGGGGCCCGGTGCGGCCGGACAGCGCGGCCAGTGGGCTTTGGGTCAAAACCTATGCCGCCTGGGCAAGCCCTGTCCATGCCCCTTCCTTGTGCGAAATCCCGGACAAATCCCGGCAGTAGTGGGAGCCGCCCAAGAGCAGGCTTACGGCGCAAAACCACCTAAGGGGACGGGGCCGACCCCGCGCACCTCACCGAAAGTCGCGCCGCCGGCCGGGAACACCGCACCCCTCACCTCATGTTGAACGCCGTGAAAGTTCCCGTCGCCGGGGTGGCCGGCGGCGGGGCGCCGAGGGCGCGGCGTCGGGGGGCGCCGCGCCCAGGTCTCCCGGGCGCGACGCGGGGTGTTGCGCCCCCCAGCGGTGGCCCGTACGTTCCGCCCATGGAACTGGAGTTGCGCCATCTGAGGGTGATCAGGACCATCGCGGAGGCGGGCAGCCTCAACAAGGCCGCCGGTCGGCTCGGCGTCGCCCAGCCCGCCCTGAGCACCCAGCTCAAGCGGATCGAACGGGCCCTCGGCGGGCCGCTGTTCCACCGGGACCGCACCGGCGCCCGGCCCACCCCGCTCGGCGAGCTGGTGCTCGCGCGCGCCTCCATGCTGCTGCCCGCCGTCAGCGACCTCCAGGACAGCGCCCGCCGCTTCGCGTTCGCGAGGGACCAGATACGCACCATCCGGGTCGGCGGCACCCATGGGCCGCTCCTCGGCGGACTGGTGGGGCGGCTCGCCACGGCCTACCCCGATGTGCCGGTCGGCCTCCACACCGCCTGGTCCGAGGCGGAGATCAGCGCCCTCGCCACCGCCGGCAGGATCGACATCGCGCTGATCGGCGTCTGCGGCGAAAGCCCGCCACCCGGCGGCGACGCGTTGCTGTGGCGAACGGTCGGAGTGGACCCGGTCTTCGTCATGCTCGCCGACGAGCATCCGCTCGCCTCCCAACCCGAGCTGGAGCTCGGCCAGTTGGCGGGCGAGCGCTGGGTGAGCGCGCCGGGGGACGGCTGCTTCGGCGACTGTTTCGCGACCGCCTGTTCCCGCGCCGGCTTCTCCCCCGCGACGTTCTACGAGACGGATGTCGCCGCCTGCGTCCACCTGGTGCAGCTCGGTTCGGCCATCGGGCTGTGCCGCGCCACCCTGCCGCCGACGCCTGGCGTCGCCGTCCGGCCGCTGGCCGGGGTGCCGCTGCGCTGGCGCCATCTGCTCGGCCGCCTCCCCGACGCCCCGCCCGAGCCGGTCGCCGACGACATCCTGGGCCATGCCCGCGCCGTCTACCAGGAGGCCGTCCTGCGCAGCGCGGCGCTCCGCGGCTGGCTGCCAGGGCACCCCGGGTTCGGCATGGCCTCCTGACGCCGACTCCCGGGCCCGGCGGGGGCCATAACACCGCGACAGAACCCTTTTGACAGGTGCACGCACTCCGGACGGCGCGGCTACGGTTCCCGCAGTCGAGACCGTCCCCACCGCGAGGAGTGCCCCATGCAGCGCAGACGTGGCACGGCGATCGCGGCCGTGTTCGCCGCGGCAGCCCTGATCGCCACCGCCGCACCGGCCACCGCCGGCCCCACCCCGCCCACCACACCCCCGCAGGTCAGCGCCCAGGAGTTCCCCGAGACCGCCGAAGCTCCCGACCTCCCGGCCGCCCTGCTGGCAGCGCTTGAGCGCGACCTCGGCCTCAGCCCCGACGAGGCCAGGGCCCGGATCGCGGGCGAGCACCGCGCCGGACTCGTCGAGCCCCTGCTCCGCGCCGAACTCGGCACCGCCTTCGCCGGCGCCCGGGTCGAGGGCCCCGACGCCCGACTGATCGTCGCCACCACCGACGCCGGCGAGGTCGCCACCATCGAGGCGGCCGGCGCCAGCGCCGAGGTCGTCGACCACGCACTGGTCGAACTGGAGGCGGTCAAGGCCGCGTTGGACGAGACCGCAGCCAGCCACCCCACCGCCGAGACGCCCGTCTGGTACGTCGACGTCACCAGCAACAGCGTGGTGCTGCACGCCGGGCGGGACGCCGCGGCCCAGGACTTCCTGGCCGCCGCCGACGTCCCGGCCGAGCTGGTCGACGTGGTGCCGTCCGCCGAACAGCCGCGCCCGCTCTACGACCTGCGGGGCGGCGAGGCGTACTACATCAACAACTCGGGCCGCTGTTCCGTCGGCTTCTCGGTGACCAGGGGCACCACCCCCGGGTTCGCCACCGCGGGGCACTGCGGCCGGGTCGGCGCCAGCACCCAGGGCCACAACCGGGTCGCCCAGGGCACGTTCCAGGGCTCCGTCTTCCCGGGCCGCGACATGGCCTGGGTCGCCGTCAACAGCAACTGGACGCCGACGCCGCAGGTCACCAGCTCCCCGGTGGCCGTCGCCGGCTCGACACAGGGCGTCGTCGGCGCCTCCATCTGCCGCTCCGGCTCCACCACGGGCTGGCACTGCGGCCAGATCCAGCAGCACAACACCAGCGTCACCTACCCCGAGGGCACCATCAGCGGAGTCACCCGCACCTCGGTCTGCGCCGAGCCGGGCGACTCCGGCGGCTCCTACATATCGGGCAGCCAGGCGCAGGGCGTCACCTCAGGCGGCTCGGGCAACTGCCGCACCGGCGGCACCACCTACCACCAGCCGATCAACCCGCTGCTCAGCCAGTTCGGCCTCACCCTGGTGACCACCGGCAGCGGTCCGGGGGAGCCGGGCGAGCCGGGTGAACCAGGCACCTGGACCGTCGGCACCACCTATCAGGCCGGCGACACGGTGACCCACGGCGGCGCCGAGTACCGCTGCGTGATCACCCATGTCGCCCAGGCCGGCTGGGACCCGGTCTCGGCGCCCGCGCTCTGGCAGCGGATCTGAGCCGGCCCGCCCAGCCGGGGGGACGGGGCGCGCCTCCAGCCGCCCCGTCCGCCCCTGTCGCCGGCCCGGCTCAGGCCGCCGGGCCGGCGACACCCACCCCGACCCCTCCGACGAGGAGAGGACCATGGCAGAACCCGAGCGCCCCGACCCCACCCGCCCCGGCGTCAGCCGCAAGAACCTGTTACGGGCCGCCGTGGCCGCCGCCCCGGCGACCGTCCTCCTCGGCGCCGGCGCGCCCACACCGGCGCTGGCCCGTGAACAGGCCCACCAGAACCGGCCGTTGACACCCACGCCCACCTGCGACGACGGGGACGATCCCACGCCACCGCAGATGGAGGGCCCCTACTTCAAGCCGAACTCGCCGCGCCGCACCAGCCTCCTGGAGCCGGGGGACGCCGCCCTCCTCACCGTCAGCGGCTATGTCTTCGGCCTCGACTGCGCCCCCCTCGCCGGCGTCCTCCTCGACTTCTGGCAGGCGGACACCAGCGGCGGCTACGACATGGCGGGCTACCGCTACCGCGGGCACCAGTACACCGACGAACGCGGCGCCTTCACCCTGGAGACCGTCTTCCCCGGCCTCTACCCCGGCCGCACCCGGCATCTGCACGTCAAGGCGCAGGCGCCCGGCCGGCCGGTCCTCACCACCCAGCTCTACTTCCCCGACGAGCCACGCAACGCGACCGACGCCCTGTTCGACCCGGCCCTGCTGATGACGGTGCGCTCCTCGGGGCCCGCGCGCGAGGGCTCCTTCGACTTCGTCCTCGACGTCCCGGGCGGCGGCCCGGGGCCCGATCCCGACGACACCTGGCGGATCGGGGTGAGCTACCGCGTCGGCGACACCGTCGTCCACGGCGGCACGGCCTACCGCTGCCTGATCGCCCACCAGGCCATCGCCGGCTGGGAGCCGCCGAACGCCCCCGCCCTCTGGCAGCCGGCGCGGGGCTGAGGCCCCCGCCGGCGTGGACGGCCCCGGGGCGGCGCTGGTCGCCGCGCCCGGGGCCACCGGCGTTGTCAGTGCCGGGTGGCAGACTCCGACCCATGAAAGAAACGGTGTCGCTACGCGACGTCACAGCGGCCGACCTTGAGGTGTTCCACCGCCAGGAGGCCGACCCCGAGGCCGCGCGCCGGGCGAACTTCCCGCCCCGGGAGCGCGAGGTCTTCATGAACCACTGGCGGACCAAGGTCCTCGGCGATCCCACGGTCCTGGTCCTGGCCATCACGGTCGACGGCGTGCTCGCGGGCAACGCGGTCGCCTGGTGGGACGAGGGCCGGCGCTTCCTCGGCTACTGGCTCGGCCGGGAGTTCTGGGGCCGGGGCATCGGCACCCGCGCGCTGGCGCTCTTCCTCGCCGAGGAGAAGACCCGCCCGCTGCACGCCGATCCCTTCGTCGAGAACGTCGGCTCCGTGCGGCTGCTGGAGAAGCACGGCTTCCAGCGCGCCGGGACGGTCCGATACGGCGAGCACGAGCACCTCATGCTGATACTTCACGAGAGCCACTGACGGCTCTTCTCCTCCCCTCCTGCCGGGGGTCGGCGCCTTCCCCTGTTGACTCGACGCCACGGCTGCGGTCAACTAGTCGACGTGAGCGTCGGGTTGGCCTTGATCACGCGTGACCACATCGACCTGGGTCGAGTGTGGTCGGCGTCCTGTCCGCGCTGACCCCTGCGGCGCCCCGCCGGCTGTGCCGGCCGCGCGCCTGAGAGCTTCCCCCAGCTCTCCCGCGGTTCTCCCCAGGTTCTCCCGTTCCCGCTCCGCCCTCGCCGGGCCGCTCGCCCAAGCGTGCGTCCGGCCGCCTCCCGGAGCCTCCCCGCGCCACCCTCCGACGACCGTCGCACCGCGCTGACGGCGCGCCCGGCCCCGGCCGGCCGCCCGTCTCCGCGCCGGGCCACGGCGTGCGCCCCCGCGCCTGGAGGGCCGGCCATCGCCCACCCCTGAGCGAAGGACATGCGATGTCGTCCCTTTCCGCCCATGAGCTGACCGTCGCTTCGGTGCGCCTGTCCGACCCGCTGACCCGTCCGCTGCTGCGCGAGCTGGAGCACGAGTACACCGTCAGGTACGGCCCGGCGGCCGGCGGCGAGATGAGCCGCTATCCGGAGGACGAGTTCGCCCCGCCGCACGGCCTGCTGCTGCTCCTGCTGCACCGGGGCGACACGGTCGCCGGCGGCGCCTACCGGCGCTACGACGCGCACACCGCCGAGCTCAAACGCATCTGGACCCACTCGGCGCACCGCCGCCAGGGGCTGGCCCGCCGCGTGGTCGCCGAGCTGGAGCGCGCGGCGGCCCGGAGCTACCGGCGGATCTGGCTGACCACGGGGCCCCGGCAGCCGGAGGCCAGGGATCTCTATCTGGACGCCGGCTACACCCCGCTGTTCGACATGGCGGCGGACCCGGAGACGCTCCCCTACCTCCCCTTCGAGAAGCACCTCACCCCCCACCCACCGCACTGACCACAGGCGAAGCGACCACCCCCAACCGACCGGAGGCCCCGTGAACAGCGCGCCACCCGCCGCTCCCGTTCCCACGCAACGCGCCGCGCCGGACGAACCCGACGAGCTGTCCGGACTGACGGTGGTCCCCGCCCGCTACTACGGCCGCTGGCTGGCCGGCACCGTCACGCTGGTGCTGGTGGCGCAGTTCGGCTACGGCCTGGCCACCAACCCCGGCTGGGAGTGGTCGACGTTCTTCGACTACCTCTTCGCCGAGAGCGTGCTCAAGGCGGTCTGGCTCACCGTCCAACTCACCTTCTACGGCACGGCGTTGGGGTTCACCCTCGGCGTGGTGCTGGCCGTGATGCGGCTCTCCAGCAGCCCGGTGCTGCGCGGCGTGGCCTGGACCTACATCTGGGCCTTCCGCTCGATACCGCTGATCGTGCAGCTGCTGTTCTGGTTCAACCTCGCCTATCTCTACCAGGAGTTGGGCTTCGGCATCCCGTTCGGCCCGGTCTTCTGGACCTTCGAGACCATGCATCTGATCGGGCCGATCACGGCGGCCGTGATCGGCCTGGCCCTGCACCAGGCCGCCTACGCGGCCGAGATCGTGCGCGGCGGCATCATCGCGGTCGACCCGGGCCAGCGGGAGGCGGCAGCCGCCCTCGGGCTGCCCAGGCTCCGGCAGTTCCGCCGCATCGTGCTGCCGCAGGCCATGCGCGGCATCCTGCCCAACGCCGCCAACGAGATCATCAGCCTCTTCAAGGGCACCTCGATCGTCTCGGTGATGGCCGTGGGCGAGCTGTTCTACCAGGTGCAGGTGATCTACGGCCGCAACGGCCGGGTGGTGCCGCTGCTGATGGTGGCCACCGTCTGGTACATCCTCCTGACCACCGTGCTGTCGATCGCCCAGCACTATGTGGAGCGGCGCTTCGCCAGAGGCGCCGAACGGCAGCCGGTGCCCGGCGCGCTGGAGCGGCTGCGCCGCAGACCGCCCGGGGCGCCCCGGGCCCCCCGCGCCCTGCGGCGCCCCCGACCACCGGGGCCGACGGCGAGCGCCGAGGCGGCGCCCGAGACGGGAGCCGGACGATGAGCGGCCCGACCCCCATGGTGGAGGTCCGTGGGGTGACGAAGAGCTTCGGCGCCGTCGAGGTGCTGCACGGCATCGACCTCCGGGTGCAGCCCGGCGAGGTCACCGCGATCCTCGGCCCGTCGGGCTCGGGCAAGTCCACCCTGCTGCGCGCCATCAACCATCTGGAGCGCCCGGACACCGGCCTGGTCCATGTCGACGGCGAGCTGATCGGCTACCGGCGCAGCGGCAACCGCCTCCACGAGCTGAAGGAACGCGCGGTGCTGCGGCAGCGGGCGCATATCGGCTTCGTCTTCCAGAACTTCCACCTCTTCCCGCACCTCACCGCCCAGGAGAACGTTGCCGAGGCCCCGATCGCCGCGCTGCGCCGGCCACGCGCCGAGGCCCGGCGGCAGGCCGCCGAGCTGCTGGACCGCGTCGGCCTCGGCGACCGCCTGGACGCCTATCCGCGCCAGCTGTCCGGCGGCCAGCAGCAGCGCGTCGCGATCGCCCGCGCCCTGGGCCAGACCCCCAAGGTGCTGCTCTTCGACGAGCCCACGTCCGCGCTCGACCCCGAGCTGGTGGGCGAGGTCCTCACCGTGATCCGGGATCTGGCCCGGGGCGGCACCACCATGATCGTGGTCACCCACGAGGTGGGCTTCGCCCGCGAGATAGCCGACACCGTCGTCTTCATGGACCAGGGCCGGATCGTCGAACAGGGCCCGCCCGGCGTCGTGTTGGACGACCCGGCCCATGAACGCACCCGCGCCTTCCTCGCCCAGGTCCGCTGACCCACCCCTCCCCGTCCCCTTCCCCGTCCCCCCTGTCCGTCCCTGTCCCTGTCCCTGCCCCTGTCCCTGCCCCTGTGATGAAACGAGGCCCCATGGATCCCCGCCTGACGTACGCCCCCCGAACGCTCGGCGTCATCGCCTGCGCCGCCGCCCTGCTGCTGGCCGGCTGCTCCGACCCCGAGGACGCCGGCATCGAGCCGGCGGCGGACGACGGCGCCGCGCAGGGCCAGGAGGTCAACCTCAGCCCCGAGCAGGACCGGGTCACCGCCGAGGCGGTGCCCGAGATCGCCGCACTGGTCCCCGAGGCGATACGGGAGCGGGGCACCCTTGAGGTGGCCAGCTCCGCCGGCACGGTGCCGCCGCTCTCCTTCTACGCCACCGACGACCAGACGGTGATCGGCGTGGAGCCCGATATCGCCTCGCTGGTCGCCGACGTGCTGGATCTGGAGATCAACTACAACGTCGTGGACTGGGCGAACATCTTCGTCGGCCTCGACAGCGGCCGTTACGACGTGGGCTTCAGCAACATCACCGTCACCGAGGAGCGCAAGGAGAAGTACGACTTCGCCACCTACCGGCTCGACAACATCGCCTTCGAGACGCTGGTCGGCGGCGACTGGCGCGTCGAGGGCCCGGAGGACGTGGCGGGCCGCAGCATCGGCGTCTCCTCCGGCACCAACCAGGAGGCGATCCTGGTCAGCTGGAGCGAGCAGAACGAGGCGGCCGGCCTGGAGCCGACCGACATCCGCTACTACCAGAACGCCACGGACTACTACTTGGCGCTCTCGTCGGGCCGCCTCGACGCCTATCTCGGCCCCAACCCCAGCGCCGCCTACCACGCCAGGGTCACCGGCGAGACGGAGATCATCGGCACCTTCTCCGGCGCCGGCGACGGCCTCCAGGGCGAGATAGCGGCCACCACCCAACGTGACAACGGCTTCATCGAGGCTCTGCACGCGGCGCTCGGCGAGGTGATCGAGAACGGCAGCTACGCCGAGGTGCTGGACCGCTGGGGGCTGGCCGACGAGGGGCTCGACGCCTCCGTGATCAACCCGCCGGGGCTGCCGCCCACCGAGTGAGCAGACGAAGGTGAGCCCCGCGGGGGCGGGGCTCACCTTCTGTTCCGGCCGTGCGCCGGGTGGGTCAGTACGCGCTGTCGACGTTGTCCATCGAGCCGTACCGGTCGGCCGCGTAGTTGCAGGCGGCGGCGATGTTGGCGACCGGGTCGTAGATGTTCTCGCTGGTCCCCTCGACGTGGTACTGCTCAAACGTCGGGTCGATCACCTGAAGCAGACCCTTCGACGGAATGTCCTGCTCCGCGTTCGTGTCCCACAGGTTGATCGTCAACGGATCACCACTCGACTCCCGCATCAGATTCTTGTGAATACCCTCGTAGCTGGCCGGAATACCCTCCTCCTCCAGCACCTCAAGCGCCTCACGAATCCAACCATCGATCTCCTCATCCGAAGCCGGCTCAGGCGTCGGCTGCTCATGCTTCGGAATCACCACCAGCGAACCATCATCGTGGTAGTCCTCACCACGACCCTCATCCTCATCAAACCCATCAGCCCGACCATCCACACCATCGGACTCCGGCTTCGGCTCAGGCTTCGGCTCATCCTTCTCAGCAGCCTTCTCAGCCCTGTCCTCAGCGGGCTCCTCGACCGGCTTCTCGACGTCCCGCTCCTCGTCCCCACCGGCAGTGGTGGCCTGACCGAGCGGACCATCCGCACCCTCGGGAGCGAACGCCGCCGGAGCCGACGTACCCTCGGCCGCCCGCGTCACACCATCCGCCTCAGCGGCCATGGCAGACGTCGCGAACGGCAACGAAAGCGCCGTAGCACCCACCGTCACGATCCCGGCCATCACCACCGGACGAACAACGCGAGCACCCGCACCCTGCGAAGAAACAGTCATGGTCACAACCTCCCGGAACCCCGTAGCAGATATCGGCGAGCAGCCAACATGCACCGGCGACCACCCCCAACGCAAGGCCCTGACCTGCGAAGACACCTCGTAGACCAGGACAGAGGTCCCACCCCACAACCCCACCCCCCCACCCCCACCAAGCCACCAGCACACCCCCACCCCACCTCGCACAGGACCAAAGCCCCGTAACCGCCATCACACCCAACGACAGACAAGAACACCCCGGAGTGACCGCACGATCACTCCGCGTCGACCATATTGACCTGCGCATGCCATTCTCGCGATCATGGCGCCACCCCACTCTGGAGACGCGCATGCGCAGATTCCCGCGCGGCAGGCGGACCGCCATCGCCGCGACCGTTCTCACCCTCACCCTGGCCCTCGCCTCCGGCGGCGCCCTGGCCAGCGCGGCCACGGACGAAACGGAGCCGACGGCGGCCACCGTCCGACAGTACGAGGTCGACGGCGTGGCCACCGCCGTGGAGCGGACGGACCTGGCCCGCACCGGCACCGCGATCGACGAGGTCCGCGCCTCGTCCGTCGTCATCACCACCGACCAGGCCCACGCCGACCGGCTGGCCGACCTCGGCTACCGGCTGACGGCCCTCACCGCGCCCACCGAGCGCGGCGACGGCGAGATCCGCGTCGCGGCCCCGGAGGACTACCACACCTACGCCGAGGCACTGGCCGACGTCGCCCAGCTGGAGGCCGCCCACCCGGACCTGGTCAGCAGCCAGGTGATCGGCGAGTCCTACGAGGGCCGCGACATCGTCGCCGTCAAGGTCAGCGCGAACGTGGCCGTCGACGAGGACGAGCCCGAGGTGCTGCTCACCGCCAACCAGCACGCCCGCGAACACCTCACCGTCGAGATGGCCCTCTACACCCTCGGTGAGCTGACCTCGCAGTACGGCACCGACCCCGAGATCACCGCCCTCCTCGACAGCCGCGAGCTGTGGGTGATCCCCTCGGTGAACCCGGACGGCAAGATCTACGACCAGGAGTCCGGCTCCTTCCGCAGCTGGCGCAAGAACCGGCAGCCCAACGCCGGCTCGTCCGCCATCGGCACCGACCTGAACCGGAACTGGGCGTACGAGTGGGGCTGCTGCGGCGGCTCGTCCGGCTCGCCGAGCAGCGACACCTACCGTGGCTCGGGCCCGGAGTCGGGCCCCGAGACGGCCGTCGTCGCCGACTTCGCGCGCGGCCGGGTGGTCGGCGGCGAGCAGCAGATCACCGCGCATATCGACTTCCACACCTACGGTGAGCTGGTGCTGTGGCCGTACGGCTACACCTACGCCGACACCGCGCCAGGGCTCACCGCCGACGACGCGGCGACGTTCGAGGCGCTCGGCACGGCGATGGCCGACACCAACGGCTACACCCCGCAGCAGTCGAGCGACCTCTACATCACCGACGGCTCGATCAACGACTGGCTCTGGGCGGACCAGGGGATCTTCTCGTTCACCTTCGAGATGTACCCGACGTCCCAGGCGGGCGGCGGCTTCTACCCGCCGGGCAGCGTGATCGACCGGGAGACCAGCCGCAACCGGGAGGCCGTGCTGACGCTGCTCGACTACGCGGACTGCGCCTACCGGGCCGCGGGCCTGGAGGCGGAGTACTGCGCGAGCTGACCACCCGACCGGTACCGTGACCACCGGACCGGTGCCGTGACCGCCCCGTCCCGGCCGGTCACGGCGCCGGCGCTCACGCCGCTATCGTCCGACCGGCCGGCGGGAGGGCCGGCGGGGGATGTCGTGCCGCAGCACCCGTCCCTCGCTCAGCACCGCCACCCGGTCGGCGACCGAGACCGCCTCCTCCGGGTCGTGCGTCACCAGGATCGCGGTGCTGCCCATCGCCGCCAGGGCCCGGCGGACATCGTTCCGCAGCCCCACCCGCAGGGTGCTGTCCACCGCGTCGAACGGCTCGTCCAGCAGCACCAGCGCCGGGTGCGGCACCAACACGCGGGCCAGGGCGACGCGTTGGCGCTGACCGCCGGACAGCTCATAGGGCATGCGCCCACCGAACCCGTCCAGGCCGACCAGGGCCAGCGACTCCTCGATCCGCGCCCGACGGTCGACGCGCTTGACCCGGCTCAGGCCGAAGGCGATATTGCGCTCGACGCTCAGATGGGGAAAGAGCGCGCCCTCCTGGGCGACGATGCCGATGCCACGTTTCTCCGGCGGCACCCGCACCCCAGGGCCGGACAGAGTGCGGCCGTTCGCGGTGACCGTCCCGCCGGTGGGCGTCAGAAAGCCGGCGATGATCCGCAGCAGGGTCGTCTTGCCGCAGCCGGGCGCGCCCAGCACGGCGGTCAGTTCGCCGCCGGCGACCTCCAGATCGAGCCCGCTGAGCACGGGCTCGCCCCGGCCGTAGGCCATGGTCAGCCCCCTGACGGACAGAGCGGTCACCGGCGGCGCCTTCCGACGTTCACCCGGCAAAGCGCCACAAGGAGACTCCTGTTCGCTCGGATCAGCCAACGAGAGGTCCCATTATTGAGGTTAGCCTTACCTAACTCAAGAGGGTCCGGCGCGCTGGTTCACCCCGCCTGCGGCGGCAGCTCCCTTCGGCGGCGGACCGGGGAGAGGAAGACCGGCAGAAACGCCAGGGTGACGATCGCGGCGCCCGTCCACACCGTGAGGCGCACGCCCGCGACCCCGCCGAGCAGCCCCGCCACGGCGGCGCCCACGGCAAGGGCCCCCGTCAGCAGAAACCGGAAGGTGGCGTTCATCCGCCCCAGCAGCGGGGGCGGCGTCATGCGCTGGCGGAGGCTGACACCGAGCACGTTGTCCATGCCGATCTTGAACATGGCGACAAGCCAACCGGCGCCCGCGATCCACAGCCGGACGCCGTCGCCGACGAGCGGCACGAGCAGCGCCGCAGGACCCAGGCAGACCCCGGCCAGCGCGAGGGTGCGGCCATGCCCGAGCCGGACGGCGGCCGAGCCCGCACAGCGGGCGCCCAGCAGCAGACCGATGCCGCCCGCCGCCCAGAAGAGGCCCAACGCGCCAGCCGACAGGCCGAGTTCCTGAACGAAGACGATCGGCAGCATGGTGTTCACCATCTGTGCGCCGAGATTGCTCAACGCGGCGGTCAGCGCGAGGGCGCGCAGCTCCGCGTTGCCCAGGACATGACGGGTGCCCTCGGCGATCTGGGCGCGCAGCCGGATGCCGGGCGCGGGCGCTGGCGGCGCCGGGGCGCGGCGGAGACCGGTCAGCCGCAGGGCCGAGGCCAGATAGCCGAGCGCGGTGCAGGCCAGCGCCACGGGCGCGGTGAGCAGTTGGACCAGCGCGCCGCCGACGCCCCGGCCGGCCACGTTGCCGGCGGCGATCAGGCTGACCACGGCGGCGTTGGCCGGAACCAGCGCCTCCGGGCTCACCATCCTGGGCAGCACGCTCTGGGCCCCGACGTCGGCGAAGACGGTGGCGCAGCCGGCCAGCAGCACCACGGCGTACAGCTGCGCCAGGGTCAGCGCGTCCGCCCACCAGGCCAGCGGCACCGAGGCGAACGCCGCCGCGCGGACGAGTTCCGCGCCGATCAGCACCGCGCGATGCCGCATCCGGTCGACCCAGGCGCCCGCCGGCAGTCCGATGACGAGGAACGCCGTCGTGCTCAGCGCCGCGAGCGCGCCGACCTGCCCAGGGCCCGCGTCCAGCGCCAGCACGGCGAGCAGCGGGACGCCGACATAGGCGGCGTTGGTGGCGAGTTGGCTCAACGTGATGGCGGTGATCAGCCGACGGAAGTCGGCCACCCGCCACGGCGAGGCGGACCTCACCGGGCCGACTCCACCGGGGCCACGGGCGCAGGCACCGACGCCCGGCGCCTGGTCAGCGCGACGCCGACCAGGACGGCGACCATCCCCGCGAGCACCAGCGGCCCCGGGCGCTCGCCGAGCACCAGCGCGCCGAGCGCCACCGAGACCGGCGGCAGCAGATAGCCGACGGTCGCCGCGTTGACGGCACCCTCGTCGGCGATGATCCGGTACGTCAGATGGAACGTCACCCCGGTGGTGAGGACCCCGAGGACCACGAGCGCGAGCAGCGCGGTGGAGCCGGGGCGCGGCAGCACCAGCCCGCCGGCGGGCAGCGCGAGCGCGGTCCAGCCGGTGGCGGCGATCAGTTGGCTGGACGAGAGAACGATGGTGGGGATACCCCGGCCGACCAGATGGCGCCCCAGGTAGGCGAACGCGACGGCGTAGCTCGCCGCCGCGACCAGGATCGCCAGCGCGCCCCAGCCGGCGGAACCGGCCTGCCGCCAGGGCGCGAAGATCAGCGTCGTGCCGGCGAAGCCGAGCAGCAGCCCGCCGAGCCTGGCCGGCAGACCGCCGCGTTCCGCGCCGAGCGCGAGGGCGATGACAAACGCCCAGAGCGGCGTGGTCGCGTTGAGGACGCCGGCCAGTCCCGAGTCGACATGCTGCTGCCCCAGGCTGAAGAGCAGGAACGGCAGGGCGTTGCAGAGGAACGCGGCGACCACGACATGCCGCCAGATCGACCGGTCCCGTGGCAGCCGATGCCCGCCGGCGAGGCAGGCCGCCGTCAACACCAGCGCGCCCAGGGCGCTGCGGACGAAGGTGACCTGGGCCGGCGGGAAGTCCCGCAGCGCGAGTTCGGTCCACAGAAACGTCGACCCCCAGAGCAGGGCCAGCGCCCCCACCCGTATCCACGGCTTCACGGTCTCTCCCCCTCGTCCCGGCGATGCCCCCACCCTCACCCGACGTGGCCTACAGGACAAGCGAATGATTCGAGGGCTGGCGTTAAGCTCTGCTTCACGCTCGCCACGCGGCGGCATCCCGGCCCCCGATGTCCTCAGTCGGTGGCGAGTTGGATGCTGATGCCGGCGTCGACGGCTTCCAGGGCTTCCTGGATGGCCTGGTTCTCGCCGAGGGTGGTGATGGGGGCCCAGCGGGCGTGCGGGTGGGTGTCCTCGGTGGCGTCGGGGACGGTGTCGTGGACGCCGCCGTCGAGCACCCAGAGTTCGCCGTCGTTGTCCGGGCCGATGGAGCGGACGGTCCAGGCGCGGGTGATGTCGGCGAGGTGCCCGGTCTGGCGGGCGAGGGTGAGCCTGCCGGTGAGGGCCAGGTCGCCGTGGTTGGGGACGGTTGCCTGCGGCAGTTGGTCGCGGTGGAGGAGGACGTATCCGTTGCGCGTGATGACGAGGACGATGACCTGCTGGGACATGTTCGGTTCCTTCTGTTGTCGTTCAGGTGTAGGCGGCGTCGGGGCGTTCGCCGTTGACGAGGACGGGGATACGTCGCCGCTGTGCGGCGGCGGTGAGGGCGTATCGGACGATCGGGGGTGGTTCGTGGAGTTCGCGTAGCGGGAGCCAGCCGGCGTTCGCGGGGAGGTGCTTGTGCGCGCCGGCGGGGATGGTGGGGGTGTGCCCGCCGTCGAGTACGTAGGTGAGGGAGACGGTGGGTTCGGTGCTGACGCTGATGGCGTAGGCGTCGGTCACCCCCCGGTCGTAGCCGGTGGTGTCCATGAGCGCCTGTCGTGCGGTGAGGACGGGACAACTGCCGTGCGGGACCGCGCCGTTGGGCAGCGTCCAGCCGTCGCGCCCCTGCACCATGAGGAGGTGGCCGTCGCGGGTAGTGGCCAGCACCAGGAAAGTCATGTTCACGAAAGGGGGTTGTCCTTGCTGCTCAGTTGAGGGCGATGAGGTAGCCGGTCAGGGCGGTGCACAGGCACATCAACCCGACGAACGCGGGCCCGAAGGCCCGGTCCAGAAACGCGACCACCGGCTTCTGCGGCGCCGGCCCCGGGCTCTCGTCCTCATGCCGACGGCGGACCACCCGCCAGTGCTTCTCCGCTCGCGCGAGAAACAACTCGTGGTGCGGGTTCTCCTGGGTGTGGTTGATGGCCCACACCGCAACCGGGTGCGCGTCATCGTCGAACAGCGGCGAACGCGCCGGGCAGGACATGCACTCCACGGCATAGATCCCGTCCGGCGCCCCGGGTCCCAGCTCATCGGTGAGCACCCAGTCCGCACCCCTGATGATCGGCTCGCCGCTCACGTCGCCGCCTCGAACCGGTAGGCCCGCGTGATGTGTTCGCGATACGCGAGGTGCGCCGGATGCAGAGCCAGGTGCTGCCCGGCCCACTCCGCCCCGTCCGCCACGTCCTGCCCCTTCGGCCCGAAGAAGCCACACGTCACGCACTCCATGACGAACAACGTCGCTTCGCTGTCGTCCGGCACGAGCCTGAGTCCCGGCGAGTGGCAACCGCGCAACGTCACGGCAACCCCCCACTCTTGATCCGGTAGTTGGCCTCGCTCGCCGCGTTCCTCGCCCGAAGCCGGGCTCGCAACCGGTCGAGCGGGGTCGTCTCCTGGCCCTCCTCTGACGACGGACGCTCGTCGCTCCCGTCGGCCTCGGAGGAGGAGGTGTTCTCTTCCTGTGATTCGGCCATATCGGCGATCACCAATCCGTCCTGTCGTCTGCTGGCCATACGTCTCGCCTTCCACCCCGTGTCACGATGTGTGCCTCCTAAATCGACAACGGGTAGTGGACTGAGGGAACAACGTGGCACTCTGGCCGGGCCAGCACTGACCCGAGCCGTGCATTCGCCTATGCGTCAGATGCATAGACAGGGCCTGTTTTTGGACAGCGCGCGATACCAATGCAACGGGAAATCACCTATGAACTGGTCCACGAAAGCCATCCAGGCCGCGGCTCGCGGCGGTGACTACGGGCGGGTGGTGCGACTCGCCCGCATCAACGCCCGGCTGACGCAACGTCAATTCGGAGTCGCATGCGGACTCAGTCAGTCCGCTGTCTCGCGGATGGAGGGGCGAGGAGCCGGGGCGTACGACATGACCGTGCTGGCCAAGGCTGCCCGGCACCTACAGATTCCTCTGCACCTCGTCGGCCTCGCCGACCACGTACAACCGTCTGGACCTATGGAACGACGTGCCTTCCTCGCTGCGACAGCCGCAGCGGCAACGACCCCCGTAGTCGCGAGCGCGAATCCCGGCGGACATTCGGATGACGCAACCACGCCTCTTCGCCTGGCCACCACCGCTTACCGACGCCTGGACGCTTCCACCCCCGCACGTCAGTTGATCGAGCCCGTGCGGGCCCATCTCCAGCTGGTGCAGAACCTCGCCCAGAGCTGCGAGGACGACGTGTACCGGCGGCAACTGGCCGCAGCGGGTAGCGAAGCCGCGAGCCTCGCCGGCTGGCTCTCCTGGGACATGGGTGATCTCGGTTCGGCCCGGACCTGGTACGGCACCTCGGTCACCGCAGCCCGCCGCTCCGCCGATCCCCTCCTGTCGGCGTACCAGATCGGTAGCTTGGCCCAGTTGGAAGCGCACATGGGCAACGGACCCAGCGCGTTGAACCTGATCGCGTCCGCGCGACGGCAAGTCGATGACGAACTACCCGTCGCACAGGCGTGGTTGGCGACTATTGAGGCGTTGGCTCACGCCGCTGTCGGGAGCGCCCCGGCGGCCGACCGGGCGTTGCGCATGGCGCACCAGGCCGCCGATCGCATGGGCGACGAGGGGCCGCCACCATGGCCTTGGGTCTTTCCGTTCAGCCATGCCAAGGTCGCCGCCGCGCGCCTGTCCTGTGGCGCACGACTCGGCTTGCCGGAGTGGGTCGCGTCGGCTCAGGAGGGGGCGGGTGACGTACTGACTTCCGGGCATGAGAAACAACGCGCGCTTATTCTACTGGACATCGCGCAGGGGCATATGGCTGCCGGCCGTATCGATGGCGCGTTCACGATCGCCCGCAGTGCTCTGGATACAGGGCTCCACTACCGTTCCGGCCGAATCATCGACCGCGCCCGAGCGTTGCGCCGGGCCTACACACCTACCACGCCGCCACGCGTCGTCCGGGAGTTCGACGATCGGCTGCACGGCATCTATCTGTGAGGACATCTCATGCGCGTAGGCATTACCGGCCATCGAGGGCTGCCCCGGGATGTCGCGTCCCGGGTGCGGGAGGCGTTGGCCGTGGAACTGGCGCGGTTCGCCCCCGATGAGCTGACCGGCGTCTCGTGTATCGCGGACGGGCCGGACGCCTGGTTCGCTCGGGCGGTCCTTGACCGGGGCGGGCGGATCGAGGTGGTCATCCCGGCCGCTGCCTATCGGGAGGGGCTGCCGATGTGGCATCACGCCGAGTATGACGGGCTGTTGACCGCCGCGACCGAGGTACATCGGACGGGTCTCGCGGACTCCGACTCGCAGGCGCACATGGTCGGCAGCGAGATCCTGGTCGGGCTGGTGGACGCCCTCATCGCGGTCTGGGACGGCGAGCCGGCCCGGGGGTACGGCGGGACCGCCGACGTCGTGGCCCACGCGGAGCGCAACGCCGTCCCCGTCACCGTGCTCTGGCCCGAAGGGGCGACCCGGGACTGAACCTCGCGCTCAAGGGCCTCATGTCGCCGCAACCGGAGTTCGCCCCGGAGCTCGATCGGCACGGGCGCCCCTCATCAGTCCGGAGCGGGCCCCGGGTGCTCCGGACGCGTTGAGAATCGCGGCTTCCTTCTCGGGCGGCAGGCCGTGTTGGGCGCGGCGGGGGTGATGCCCCGGCCCAGTGGCGCGGCCACGTTGAAGGCGCGAGCGGGGGTGTCGGAGCTGGTCGAGTGCGAAGATGGCCACGTCCCGAACGTCGATCGGCCGCGCCGCACCCGTTGGTGTGGGTCGCCCGGCGCCGGCTTGCGTGGGCTGGCCGAGCGGTGTGGAATCCGCGCATGACCAAGGTGCTGTATCTCATCGCATGTGCCGCTGGGCCAGCCAGGCACATTGATGATGGAGTCCGTGCGGCACAGTCTGCGGGCTGGGACGTGTGCCTGATCCTGACGCCGTCCGCCGCGCGTTGGTGGGAGCCTCGGCTCGGGGAGCTGGCCGAGCTGACGGGGCACGCGGTGCGGCACCGGTACAAACTGCCGCATGAGCGGGACGCGTTGCCGAAGGCGGACGCGATGCTGGTGGCGCCGCTGACCACCACCAGCGTCTGTAAGTGGGGCGCGGGGATCACGGACACGGTGGCGCTCGGGCTGCCCGCCGAAGGAGTGCACCTCGGGGTGCCGGTGGCGGTGATGCCCTTCTGGTCCACGGCACTCGGCGCACAGCCGGCCGTCGCCCGAGCCGTGGAGACCCTGCGGGACCAGGGTGTTGACGTCGTCTTCGCCCCCGGGGAGCCGCACCCACCCAAGCGCGGAGACGGCACGGCATTCCCCTGGCACATCGGCCTGAACGCCCTCCCCAGCCCATGACGCCCCGCCACAGCACGATGACCGCGTGGGAAGGCCGCGCCCTCGACGAAGTGTTGGCGCCTGTGGTGGAAGGGAGCTGAGATGACGCAGACACCTGTGGTGCTCTCCGAGGCGGAGGTTCGGTCTCGGTTGGAGTCGCTGGTGGGGTGGCGACGGGAGGGGGAGATGATCACCCGCTCGTTCGGTATCCGGTACCACGGGGGCGTCGCGTTGATCGTGCATGTCGCCGACATCGAGCGGTTGATCGGGCACCACGCGGATATCGATCTGCGGTGGGACCGGGTCAGGTTCGCCATCACCACGCACGATGCCGGGCATCGGCTCACCGCCGCCGACTTCGACCTCGCCGAGCGGATCGACGCCATCGCCGCCGCCCACGGGGCGGAACCGGTCTGACCACGCGGCGTGCCCTCCGGGCGTGTTCGTCGCGGGAGTCGTGCCGCGTCGGCGGATTCCGTGACCGGTAGGGGGAACGTTGCGGCAACATACCGGCATGAACCGTTTCCTTCGTGCGCTGTGGACAGCCGTCGTCGTCCTCGGTGTCGGGCTGGTCATCGGTGGCATGGTCGCGCAGCTCGGCGGTGGTACGGGAGTTGACCACCGGCCGGCCCTGGTGGGGATGGCGCTGGTGGCGGTCTGGATCGTCGTTCGGGTGGTGGCGCGCCCGGCGCGGGATGTCCCGGAGGCGGGTGGGCCCGGCCGTGCCGGGGTCGTCGGCTATGTGCTCGTGCTGGTGTTGGGCGTGACGGTCGCCGTCTATCCCGCCCGGGAGGCGATCGGGGATCGCGTCCAGGCGATCGGGGACAACGAGCCCAGCTTCGACATGCGCGAACCGGAGGCGTTGGAGGCCGCGTTGGCGGCGTTCAGTGAACGCGCCGGGCACCGGCAGGTCGTCGAGGTGACGCTCAACCGGTCGATGGTGTGGGCGCGGATGCCGATCGAACCCGGCGAGCTCCTGGTGCGGGTCTGGGGCTACCAGGACGGCGACCTGACCGAAGCGGGCCGGGGCAACGACGCCATCCATCCGACGTCGGCGGACGAGCAGTTCTCCCTGGACGAGGTGGCGTGGGACCAGATCCTCCCCGCGTGGAACCGGGCGAGGGCGGAGTTCGTCGCCGAGACCGGGGAGGAGCCGACCGGGGCCATCGAGATCTATGTCCGGCGCACCCGGGGCGACGAGCCCAGGACCGGGCCCGTCCAGGTCCATTTCAGCTTCCCAGGCGCGGCGCGGTGGCGCTACTCGATGAACGCCGACGGCAGCGGCCTCACGCGCGAGCAGCGGTGAGCCCAGGACGGGCGAACGGGCGTCACTCCGTGGGGAGTTCGGTGCTGACGACGGAGCCGTTCTGGTAGAAGAGGTGCAGCACGCCCCCGTGCGCGACGGGGAGGGGGTCGTGGGCGGTGCCGCCCCGGACCGAGCCCGGCCAGCCTTCCGGCAGGGTCGGCGGGTCGAGGAGCGCGCCGTCGGAGAGCCGGTAGACGTCCACCTGGCCGAGGCCCGAGGCGAGCAACACGTCCCCGGCCGCGACCAGTTCGCTGCGGTAGTAGAAGTCCTCCCCCGGTGCCGTCCACTGTTCGACGCCGGTCCGCAGCCCCACGGCCACCGCGTCGGAGTCCGTGAGGGTCAGGCCGATCCCGTGCTCGGTGGAGAGGGGGCGGGTGGCGGGCGGCAGGTCGAGGCGCTGCCAGGTGGATGCGTCCCAGGCGTGGGCGCCGGCCGGTTGGGTTCCGCCCGCAGCGCAGGAGACCCACTCGTCGGCCAGCTGCCACAGCGAGCAGACCCCGGTGGCCTCGTCCAGCGGTTCGCCGGTGGCCGCGTCCAGCACGGGGCTGGCCTGGGCGTCGGCGTCGATGAACAGTTTGCCGCCGGCCAGCCGCATGGTCTGCGGGAAGGCGCCGGTGATCTCCCGTTCCCAGAGCAGCTCGCCGTCCGCCTCGCCGAAGGCGCGGAACATCATGCTGTGGGAGGTGCCCAGGCCGGCGTCGCCGAAGTAGCTGACGTAGACGGTGCCGTCGTCGACGACGGTGCGGACCGGGTCGTAGCCGGAGGGGCCGGCCAGCACCGCCTGGGCCGTGTCGTCGGCCGCGACCACCTGCACCAGGTCGCTGCCGTCCGGGAGGTAGATCAGGCCGCCGCTCACCGCCGGGGCGAGGGAGGTGGAGCGCCATTCGCGGCGGGTGATGTCCAGGCCGTTCGCGGCGTTCAGCACCCGCAGTTCGGTGCCGGTGCCGGTGCCGACGGGCACCACGCAGGAGATCAACTCGGTGCTGACGGAACAGCTTTCCGGCATGTCGCCCAGCTCGCTCCACCAGGGCGCCCAGCCGTCGGGCGCCAGCTCGGGGTCGGTGGGCGAAGGCAGGCCGATCCAGGGCTGTGCCTCCCCCGTGCTGGGGTGCGGCACCATGGTGGAACGGAGGAACTCCGCCGACCTCGGGAGCGCCGCCTCCACCGGCTCCTCGGTCTCCGCGCCGGCGGTGTCGGTGGATTCGCTCGGCGGCGCCGGGTCGTCGTCGTCCCCCGAGTCGCCGAAGAGCAGGGCGCCGGCGAGGAGCCCACCGACGGCGGCCACCACGGCGCCGGCGACGGCCAGCAGGGGCGCCCGGGAGCGACGTCGCCCGGCCGGCGGCGCGGTCGCGGCGCCGGACGCGGGCGGGGTGGGCGGTGCGGCCACGGTGTTCTGTGCGGACGGTGGCTCCGGCGCCTCGGCCAACACCCGGGCCAGCTCGGCGGCGTGCCGCTGGATCACGTCGAGGACCGGGGCCGGCCAGGGGAAGGCGGCGCTCGCGGGGGCGTCCGTCAGCCGGTCGATGAGCTCGGCGGTGTCGGGGCGGTCGGCGGGGTCGGCGCGCAGCGTGGCGGCCAGGAGCTCGCGCAACTCCTCGGGGACGCCGGAGAGTTCGGCCTGGGCGCGGCTGATCCGCAGCAGGACGGCGGCGGTCTCCTCGTCGTGGAAGGGGCTGCGGCCCGTCGCGGCGAAGCAGAGTACCGCGCCGAGGCAGAAGACGTCGGAGGGGGCGGCCGGCGCGGTGTCCGCCCTGACCTGCTCGGGGGACATGAAGCCGGGTGAGCCGACCAGCATGCCGGTGGCGGTGAGGGCGGTGGCATCGGCGGCCCTGGCGATGCCGAAGTCGATCAGCCTCGGCCCCTCGGCGGCCAGCAGCACATTGCCCGGCTTCACATCCCGGTGCACCAACCCGGCGCCGTGCACCGCCGCCAACGCCCGCGCCAGATCCACGCCGAGCCGCCGCACCACCGGCACCGGCAGCGGGCCGCCCCGCGCCACCGCCGCGTGGAGCGTGGGCCCCGGCACATACTCCGTCGCCAACCACGGCGGATCGGCGTCCGGGTCCGCGTCCAACAGCGCTGTGGTGTAGGGGCTGTTGACCGCGCGGGCCGCCGCGGTCTCCCGGCGGAAGCGCGTCCGGAAGCCGTGGTCGGCGCCCAGTTCGGGCAGCATGGTCTTGACGGCGGCCAACTCCCCGCCGGGGCCCGCGGCGTCGCGGCGCGCCAGGTAGACCTCGCCCATGCCGCCGGCGCCGAGTCGGGACAGCAGCTGGTAGGGACCGACCCACGCCGGGTCCTCGGGGGTCAGTGCTTCCATCATGCGCTCGCTCCTACGGGTTCGCTCGCTCCGTACCACCGGGACGTCATGGGATCTCCACCGAGACCGCCGTGCCGTCCGCCCACACCAGGCAGACGAGGCCGCCCATGGCCAGCAGCCGCGGCGGATCGTCGCCGTCCCCGGTGGCGGGCAGGGGCAGCGCCCGCTCCCGTGGGTCGTCGGCGTCATAGGCGTAGAGGGTGTCGCCGGCCGCGAAGACCGCCCAACTCCCCACCTGGACGGGCGGGGTGACCGTCTCACCGTCCGCCGTGTCCGGCATCGGCCAGTACCGGGTCGGCTCCTCGTCCTGGGAGCCGACCCGGCGCAGCAGCAGCTCCTCCTCGCCCGCGGCGCCGCGCAGGCTGAGCAGGGTGGTGTCGGTGAAGGCGTGCACGGTCTCCGGCGTCCCGGCCGCGCGGTCCGCCCATCCGGCGCCGGCCGGCGCGAACGCCGTGTCGACGGTGAAGTCCTCCGTGTCGAACAGCGGGGCCAGCCCCTGGTTGGCGGCGAACCGGTGGAAGCCGCCGGCCAGTTCGTGGTCCGCCGGGTAGCGGCAGGCCAGATAGCCGCTCATCAGCCGGCCGTCCGCGCAGTAGGGCGCCCCGGTGGAGTTCCGCGCCCGTTCCTCGCCGGTCGCGCCGTCCAGGGAGAACACCCCGTCGGCGTCGTTGGCGAAGAGCGCTCCCCCGCCGTACGCCTGGACGGCGGGAACGGGCTGGCCCTCGCCGTCCTGGTGCGGCCCGCCGGCGGGCCGCCGCCACAGCTCGGCCCCGTCCGCGAGCGCGTGGGCCACGATGGTCACCCCCTCGTCCCCGGTCACGCCGAGGAAGACGGTGCCGTCGGCGGTGAGCGGGTGGCCGCCGGCCTCGGGGCGGTCGCCGGGCAGCTCGCTCGCCCAGTACGGCTCGCCCGTCGCGGTGTTCCGCGCCACCAGGCGGTCGCCCTCGACCGACAGCACCAGCGAGCCGCCGAGCGCGGGCGGGCCCAGCGCGTCCGGCGCGGTGCCGTCGGCGGGTGCGACCTGCCACAGCGGGCTGCCGTCCGCGACCGCCAGTGCCTGGAGGGTGCCGTCGGCGAGCCGGCAGACCAGCAGCGAGCTGCCGAGCGCGCAGTGCTCGGGGGCGCCGGCGAAGGCGCCCGCCCACTCCCGCCACTCCTCGGGGCGGTCCAGGGCATGCGCGGGGAAGGTCCGGCCACGGTCGGGACCGCCCAGGGCGTCCACGGTGACCCGTTCGGCCGGCGGCAGTTCCGCCGCGGTGCCGGGGTCCGGCGGCGGGGGGTCGTTCGGCTCGTCCCCGCCGCGTGGCCACCACAGCGCGGTGAGGCCGACGGCCAGGCCGACGCCGGCCAGCAACAGGCCGGCGCGCCACCCGCGTCGGCGGCGGCCGGCGCGGGCGGCGTCGCCGAGCCGGGTGGTCACGGCGGTGCCGGGCGCGGCCGGCGGCAGCGAGGGCATCGGCGGACGGGCGGTCAGCCGGCGCACCTCGGCCTCCTGGCCGGCGATCAACTCCCCCACGGGGGGCGGCCATTCGGCGCCCTGGGCCCCGTCGAACGCGGCGACCAGCTCGGCGAGTCCCGGACGTCGGGCCGGATCGGGGTGGAGAGCGGCGGTCAGCGTCGCGCGGAGTTCGTCCGGCACCGCCGAGAGGTCCGCCTCGCCCTCCGCGATCCGGTAGAGCAGCACGGCGAGCGGCGCCTCACCGAACGGTCCGGTGCCGGTGGCGGCGAAGCAGAGCACCGCGCCCAGACAGAACACGTCGGAGGCCGCCCTGACCTGCCGCCCGCCGGCGACATGCTCGGGGGACATGAAGCCGGGTGAGCCGATCATCTTCCCGGTGGCAGTGAGCGTGCTGGCGTCCGTCGCCCTGGCGATGCCGAAGTCGATCAGCCTCGGCCCCTCGGCGGCCAGCAGCACATTGCCCGGCTTCACATCCCGGTGCACCAACCCGGCGCCGTGCACCGCCGCCAACGCCCGCGCCAGATCCACGCCGAGCCGCCGCACCACCGGCACCGGCAGCGGGCCACCCCGCGCCACCGCCTCCTGGAGCGTGGGCCCCGGCACATACTCCGTCGCCAACCACGGCTGGGCCGCCTCCGCGTCCCCGCCCAGGACCTGGGCCACCCGGGGATGCCGCACCGCTCGGGCCGCGGCGACCTCCCGACGGAACCGGACGCGGAACTCGCCGTCGACGGCGAGCTCCCGCCGGACGGTCTTGACGGCGGCCAACTCCCCGTCCCGCGTGCCGAGATACACCTCGCCCATGCCGCCGGCGCCGAGCAGCGCGAGCAGCCGATAGGGGCCGACGCCGGCCGGCGTGCCCACCCTCAACTCCCGAAGCACGACCCGCCCCGCTCCCGTTGCGCCCCACCCGGTACGACTACCACCCGCACGAACGTCCACCTCCGACGCCCCTGTTGAGGAAATCATCCTATGTGTTCGAGAAATGGGCACCCCAGGGCGGCGGGGATATCGGCCGGACTCGGCCGGACGAGGAAACCGCTCCCGGAGACGCACCCCGCGCGATGCATAGGATGAAAGCGCCCAGCCGCCCGGGACTCCCCGCGTGTGGCTCTTTCCCTGCCCCCCGTCTGAGCGGAGACCATGCCCGTGCTCTCGCACGCCCTGTCGGAACCCAGACCCGCCGAAGGCCGCGCCTTCAACGCCTTCCGCGGCTCACTGATCGGCGTCGCCGAGGCGTTGCCCGGCATCAGCGGCGGGACGGTCGCGCTGATCATCGGCGTCTTCGAGCGGCTCATCGGCGCGGCGAGCCAACTGGCCGCCGCCGTACGGGCGCTGCTCACCGGCCAGGGCAGGGACCGCACCATCCAGGAGACGCGGCGCGTCGACTGGCGCATGATCGCCCCGCTGGCGATCGGCATGGTGCTCGGGCTGCTGCTCAGCGCCCGACTGCTGGCCCCGCTGGTCACCGATCACACGGGACACGCCTACGCCCTCTTCTTCGGTCTTGTCCTGGCGTCCCTGTGGATCCCCTACAGCGGTTCGGGACAGCGCTGGACCGCCGCCCACTACGGCCTGGCGCTGGTCTTCGCCGCGCTCGCGTTCTGGCTGACGTCGCTCTCGGTCGCGGCTTCCGCCGACAACTCCCTGATCGTGGCGGGCGCCGGGGCGATCGCCGTCACCGCGCTGATCATGCCCGGGCTCTCCGGCTCGTTCCTGCTGCTGGCGCTCGGCATGTACGAGCCCACGGTCGACGCCCTCAACAACCGGGACGTGGGCTATGTCGCCATCTTCGGGCTCGGCATGCTCGTGGGTCTCGCCATCGCCGTGAAGTCGCTGCGCTGGCTGCTCCAGCACCACCACCACATGACCCTGGTCGTCCTCACCGGCGTCATGGCCGGTGCGCTCCGCGCGCTCTGGCCCTGGCAGGGCGACGAACACGACCGCACGCTCTACGCGCCGACCGAGGCGGTCCCGGAGCGGCTCGGGCTGATCCTCCTCGGCTTCCTCGTCGTCGCCGGGGTGCTCCTGATCGCCCACCGCAGGCAGCACCCGAGAAGAAGCCGTGGACGCCACGCGAGGGTGCCCGCCAGGGGCAGATGAGACCCGGGTTCAGTCTTTACTGAATTCAGCACCCACTGTATCGTCGTGGCCATGGTGAGCATCTCCGAGGGCGGCCCTGGCGTGGTCGTGGACGCGGCGGCTCTGGCCCGGGTCGGGACCGCGTTGGCGGACGAGAGCCGGCGGCGGCTGTTGCTGGCGTTGTTGGCGGAGCCCGCCTATCCGTCGGATCTGGCGGACCGGCTGGGGATGACGCGGGGGAACGTCTCCAACCACCTGTCGTGCCTGCGCGGTTGCGGCCTGGTCCGAGGCGTTCCGGTGGGGCGGCGGGTGCGGTACGAGCTGGCCGACCCCAAGTTGGCGCACGCGCTGGCCGAGCTGGCCGCCCTGGTGCTGCTGGTCGACCACCAGGACGCGTCCGGCGAACCGTGCGGCCCCGACGACTACGCCCACGCCGACGAGCGGCCCGGCCATGGCTGACGCCTGCTGCGCGACGGACGGAACGGACGCGGCCGACGGCACGGGTGGAACAGCTGGAACAGCTGGAACGGTTGGAACGCGGGCGCCGGTGGCCCGGCTGGCCGGCGGGGCCACGCTGCGCGCGGCGGCCGTCTCCGGTCTGCTGCTGGGAGCCTCCTGGCCGGCGTCCGGCGCCTGGTCCACCGGCCTGCTGCTGGCCGCGCTGCTGGTCGGCGCCGGCACCTTCGTGCCCGGCGCCCTACGGGCCCTGCTGCGCGGGCGGTTGGGCGTGGGCCTGCTGATGTCCATCGCCGCCGCCGGGGCCGTGGCGTTGGGCGAGTTGGGCGAGGCCGCGATGCTCGCGTTCCTGTTCTCCATAGCCGAGGCCCTGGAGGGCTACGCCCTGGCCCGCACCCGGCGGGGGCTGCGCGCCCTGCTCGACCTGGTCCCGCCCACCGCGCGCGTCCTGCGCGACGGCGCCGAAGCCGAGGTCGCCCCCGATGAACTCCGCATCGGCGACGTCCTGTTGGTGCGCCCCGGCGAGCGGATCGCCACCGACGGACTGGTTCTGGCCGGCCATGGCGCGCTGGATCTCTCCGTGGTCACCGGCGAGTCGGCGCCCGTCGAAGTGGGTCCGGGCGCCGAGGTGTTCGCCGGCGCGGTCAATGGCGCCGGGGCGCTGGAGATCTCCGTCACCGCCACCGCCGAGGACAACTCCCTGGCGCGCCTGGTCCACACCGTGCACCAGGCGCAGGCGCGCAAGGGCACCAGCCAGCGCCTGGCGGAGCGCTTCGCCCGCCCGCTGGTGCCGGGGGTGCTGGTGCTGGCCGCGCTGGTGGCCGGCCTGGGCAGCCTGCTGGGCGACCCCGACGTGTGGATCGAACGGGCCCTGGTCGTGCTGGTGGCCGCCGCGCCCTGCGCGTTCGCGCTCTCCGTGCCCATCGCGGTGGTCGCCGCGATCGGCGCCGCCTCCAGGGCCGGCGTCCTGATCAAGGGCGGCGCAGCGGTGGAGCGGCTCGGCCAGGTCCGGGTCGTCGCCCTCGACAAGACGGGCACCCTCACCCGCAACGAGCCGACCGTCGTCGACACCGTGGCCGCCCCCGGGCGAGAGCCAGCGCATGTGCTCAGGGTGGCCGCCGCGTTGGAGGCCCGCAGCGAGCACCCCCTGGCCGCGGCCGTCCTGGCCGCCGCCCCACCGGGGACGCCGGCCGTCGAGGTCGAGGCCGTCCCCGGCCTGGGGCTGCGCGGCACGGCTCTGGGGCGCCCCGCCCGGCTGGGCAAGCCGGGCTTTGTCTCCCCAGGACCGCTGGCCGCCGAGGTCGACCGGCTCCAGGACGCCGGCTCGACCGTCGTCCTCGTCGAGCTGGACGCGGAACTCATCGGCGCCATAGCCGTCCGCGACGAGATCCGCCCCGAGGCCGCCGAAGCGGTCACCACCCTGAAGAAGCAGGGCATGCGCCTGGCGATGCTCACCGGCGACAACGCCCGCACCGCCCACGCGATCGCCGCGGGCGCCGGCATCGGCGACGTCCACGCCGAGCTGCTCCCCGCGGACAAGGCGCGCGTCGTCAGCGAACTGTCCACCGCCCAGGGGCCGGTGGCCATGGCCGGCGACGGCATCAACGACGCCCCGGCGCTGGCCACCGCCCACGCGGGCGTGGCGATGGGCGCCATGGGCAGCGATGTCGCCATCGAGGCCGCCGACGTCGCGCTGATGGGCGAGGACCTGCGACGGCTGCCCGACGCCATCGCCCACACCCGCGCCGCCCGCCGGATCCTCACCCAGAACCTGCTGCTCTCCGGCGCCATCCTCGTCGCGCTCGTCCCCCTGGCCGCGACCGGCACCCTGGGCCTGACCGCCGTCGTGGCCGCCCACGAGCTGGCCGAGGTCCTGGTCATCGCCAACGGCATCCGCGCCGGCCGCCGCACCCACCTCCCGCTCCGCGCCCCACTCCCCGCGCCGCGAGGTGTGGCGGCCGAGGAGGGGAGCGCGCGTCGCGCGCGCTCCCCTCGCCGGCCTCGTTCCACGGCGGCGGGTGCGGCGCCGGAGGGCGCGCCTACTCGGCGACGCTGAAGGTGTACTCCTCGGTCACCGGCGGAACGGCCGTCCCGTCGACGAGGGTGCCGCTGACGGTGAACGCGACGGTGTAGTCACCGGGCTCGGTGAAGGCCCAGTTGGCGTGGACGTGGCTGTGCGCGTTCAGTTCGGTGGAGTCCGCCGCGTCGATGCCGTCGCCGCTGTCGAAGAAGCGGGAGTCGGCGGCGCACAGGCCGTCCTGGTAGACGCTGAGGTCGCCGGGCCCCGTCACGCTCTCCAGGGAGAGGGTGAAGGTGTCGCCCGCCAGCACGCCGGCGTCGATATGGGCGGAGAGGCCGGCCCAGAGCAGATCCGGGTTCTGGGTCTGCGGCAGCCGGTGAACGGTGTCGCCGGCCGCGCCGAGGAAGCCGTAGCAGGGATCGCTCGGGACGGTGTAGGCGGCGCCGGGCAGCGCCTGAAGGACGACGTCGGCGGGCTCGTACGCCACGCCGCTGTCCTCGTCGTGAACATGCACATGGAAGGCGCCGTCCGCCAACTCCACGCCCACGACGTCCACATGGCCGGTGGAGATGACCACGGGGGCGGCGGCCGACGCGGTGGCCAGGGAAGCGCAGGAGAGGGCGGCGGCGATACCGCCGGCGACGGTGAGAGACCTACGGGCGTTACGCACGGTTGAACCTCGCTTGGTGAGGAGTCACAGGGAGACCGACGCCAAGACGATAATCATTTTCATCTGGACGTGGCAAGCAGTGTTCCGGTGCGCCATGTCACAGACGGAGACCGTCACTTGAGGTTTCCCGTCGATATGGACATGGAAATCATCACCAACTACGGTGATGGCGTTCATCGACCCTGAGGAGTGTGGGCATGTCACGACACGGGCGGCGGCAGCGGGCGCCGTGGATCGGCGCCATGGCGGCCGTCGGGCTGCTGTTGGCGCCCGCGTCCGCCGCCGCCGAGGAGGGGCCCGACCGGGAACGGGCGGTGCTCGACGGCGGCCATCTGGATCTCGCGGCCCGGCTCGACGGCGCGGAGCTGACGTTCCAGGTCAAGGACGGCACGGTCCCCGGACAGTCGGTCTGGCGCGAACCCGACGACGTCATCCTGCACTTCGACGCCCGGCACGCGTGGGAGATACCCGCCTCGGCGGCCGGGCGGGTGCCGGAGGAGCTGGGAGAGCCGGGGGACACCCTCTGGGTCGACCACAGCGTCACCTACGCGCCGGGGCTGCTGTGGCCGGGCTGGAGCACGGAGGAGATCCCGACCGACGCCGTCAACTCGCCGATCACCGCGACCTTCACCGAGGTGACGGGGCCCGACGGGTTCTTCCTCGGCCAGTGGCGCGACCATCCGGAGCTGGGCAGCGTGGTCGGCATCGACATCGACGGCACCCGCGCCGAACCGGGCGCCGTGGAGCTGCGCCCCGGCGTGCACGCCCACCCGCTGTGGTTCTTCACCGAGGAGGGCGTCTACCGCCTCCGCCTGGAGCTGAGCACCACCCTGCCGACGGGCGAACGGGTCCATGACACGGGCACACTGACCGCCGTCGTCGGCGACACGGACCCGGACCACGTCGAACTCCCCACACCGGAGGCTCCGCCGGTGGCTCCGCCGGTGGAGCCGGGCGACACGGGCGGCGGCAGCGGCGACGGCGACGATGACGACGGCGACGGCGACGCGACAGCGGGCGGCGGCGGGACAGCCGGCGGCGCGACGGGCGGCGGCGGGACAGCCGGCGGCAGTGACGGCGGCGGGACGGGCGGCAGCGCGACGGCCGGCGGCGCGACAGCGGGCGGCGCGACGGCCGGCAGCGCCGGGACGGGCGGCGGCAGTGACGGCGGGACGGTCGGCAGCGCGACGAGTGGCGACACGACAGCGGGCAGTGGCGCGACAGGCAGTGGCGCGACAGCCGGCAGCGCAACGGCCGGCAGCGCGGCAGCGGGCAGCAGCGGTGGGCGCGGCGCGACGGGCGAACTCGCCGCAACCGGCGGGGACTTCGTCCCCCTCGGCGTCGGCGCCCTGCTGGCCGCAGCGGCCGGACTCGCCCTCCTGCGGGCCACTCGACCGAACCGCCACCGGACGACGACCGAATGAGCGGCGACAGCGCCGCGGGCAGCAGCCGAACCCACACACACCGCAACCACCACCGGGCAGCGGCGGCAGCGCCGCAGGCGTGCCGTGCGTCACACCGATGGGCGCGGCCCCACACCGGCCCTCCACCCGGCCCGGCGTCTGACGGTCCCCACAACTCCCCCACCGTCAAACCCACTTGAGGCGCACGGCCCGCCACCGAGAAGCCGGTCCGCCCGCCGACGTCCGTCCGGGAGCACACCCGACACCCCTTGATGAAAACGATTTTCATTTCGTACGCTTCGCACCGTCGGAGGGATGCGGCCGGTCCGACATCGGCGGCGCCGACAACAGCAGAGGGAGCAACTCACCACATGGACACCCGAATACGCCCCGGATGGCGGCACGCCATGGCGGGCCTCGTGGCCTCGGCCGTGGTGGCCGGCGCCATGGGCACCGCGCACGCGGCCGATCCGCTGGTGCTGGACCACGGGCATATCGACGCCTTCAACGTCTCCGTCGAGGGAGGCGAGCTGGTGTTGGACCTCAAGGAGGACGTGACCGGCTCACATGTCCGCCACGCCCCCGAGGACGTGCTGCTGCACGTCAAGGAGGACGCCTGGATCGACGGCATCCCCGAGGCGTACCCGGGCTCGCCGGCCGGATACGTGCTGCCACTGACCCAGGACCAGAACCTGATCTGGCCCGGCTGGGACACCAACGGCACCGCCGGCAGCGGCTACACCGACGTGGAGATCGACATCAGCTCGGTGGCGGGCCCCGGCGACGTCTTCCTCTACACGCTGACCGGTTTCGGCACCGTCACCTCCCTGTTGGCGGACGGCGGCTACCAGCTGCCCGGCACCCTGCGGGAGGCGACCCCGGCGCACACCCACGCCCAGTGGACGTTCAGCGAGCCGGGCAGCTACACCCTCACCGCGCGGGCGACCGCGACCAACCCCGCCACCGGTTCCGTGCTCACCAGCGCGCCGGCCGACTACAGCTTCTCGGTCGGCGAGGCGGAGGAACCCGACCCGGCACCGACCGGCCTGTCGATCGAGGGGCTGTCGGACCACTACCACACCGGTGACGCGGTCGAGTTGACGGCCGTCCCCGACGCCACGACCGATCTCGACCACTACCACTGGTACAGCAGGGACTCCGCCGCCGCCGACTGGGAGGCCGCCGAGGGCGGCGCCGGCGACCGGTACGCGGGCACCGCCGAGGTGGACGGCCAGCAGCTGCGGGCCGAACTGCTGGACGAGGACCACGAGGTGGTCGCCACCTCCGAGCCGGTGACCATCCGCGTCGACGACCACGACGACGGCCACGCGGGCGGCTCGGACGGCGACTCCGGCGGCACCGACGGGAGTTCGGGCGGCACCAACGGTGGCGGCGGCAGCGACGGCGGCACCAGCGGCGGCGGCTCCGACGACGGCACCGACGGCGGTTCGGACAGCACCGGCGGCACCGGGGACACCGGCGGTTCGGACAGCGGCGGCACCGGCGGAGGCCCCGCAGGAGGCACCGTCCACGACGAGCCGCGGTGCTTCCCGGTCGAGGAGGACCGCGACGTCCCGGCCGAGCCGCGCGACCTGCTGGTGCTCGACCACGGGCATATCGACGCGTTCAACGTGGTGGCCGAGGGCGACGACCTGGTCCTCAACCTCAAGGAGGACGTGACCGGCAGCCATGTGACGCACGCCCCAGAGGACGTGGCGCTGCACGTCAAGCCCGACGCGCTCACCGAGGACATCCCCGAGGCGTACCCGGGCTCGCCGGCCGGCTATCTGCTGCCGCTGACCCAGGACCCGAACCTGGTCTGGCCCGGCTGGGACACCAACGGCACCGCCGGCAGCGGCTACACCGACGTGGAGATCGACATCAGCTCGGTGGCGGGCCCCGGCGACGTCTTCCTCTACACCACCAACACCTTCGGCGGCGTCGTCTCGCTGTTGGAGGAGGGCGGCTACGAGCTGCCCGGCACCCTGCGGGAGGCAACGCCGGCGCACACCCACGCCCAGTGGACGTTCACCGAGGCCGGCACCTACACGCTCACCGCCCGGGCGACGGCCACCAACCCGGCCAACGGTGCGGCCATCACCAGCGACTCGGCGACCTACACCTTCGCCGTCGGGGACGCGCCCAGCGGCCAGCGGCCCCAGGGCGGCACCACCCGGACGGTGACGGTCGGCAAGACCGCCGACGGCGAGGACTGCGCCCTCCCCGCCGACCAGTCGGGCGGCGGGGGCGGCAACCTGGCCAGCACCGGCAGCGGCTTCCCGCCCCTGCTCGTGGTGGGCCTCAGCGCCACCCTGCTGGCCGCCGGCGCCGGCGTGTTCCTGATCGCCCGAAGGCAGCGGACGTCCCACGCCTGAGACCGGCCCACGCCCGAGACCGGGCCGACGGCGCCCCTTCGCACGGGCGCCGTCGGCCCGACACCGCTGGAAAGACAGGGATGTTCAGGGATGCTCATGGAGAGAGTCAGCCGGCCCATGGCCCTCGGAAGCGCCGCACTGGCCGTCGCACTGGCCCTGACGGTCGGCGGCTGCGGGGGGTTGACCACCCCGCCGGACGACGGTCGGCTCAGCGTCGTCACCACCACGGGCATCCTGGCCGACCTGGCCCGGCACGTCGGCGGTGAGCTGGTCGACGTCGAGTCGCTGGTCCCCGAGGGCGGCGACCCGCACGCGCACGAACCCACCCTGCGGGACGTGCGCGACATCGTCTACGCCGACGCCGCGTTCAGCAACTACCTGATGCTGGAGGAGCAGAACCTGATCCGCGCGCTGGACGCCAACCTTCCGGACGACGTTCCCAACATCTCGCTCGCCGAACGGGCGGTGCGGTACGCGGCCGAGATCATCCCGCTGGTGGAGAACGTCAACCTGGACACGATCTGGCTGGGTCTGCGCGTGCGGGGAACGGGCGAGGAGCTGGGGGCCACCCGCTCGTCCGAGGTGCGGCTGAAGGCCACCGGGCTCGAAGGCCCCGGCGAGCTGGTCGGCTATCTGACGGAGACCTTCGGCGAGCCGGCGGTCTACTTCGACTCGTCGGACGGCTTCGACCCCGGCGACGGCTACGAACACGACACCGTCCTCCTCCCGCCGGACGCCCACACCCATATGAGCTGGGCGTTCACCGAACCGGGCGTCTACCGGCTGGATCTGGCGGCCGAGGTGGTGCCCACCCAGGGCAGCCGGCCGCTGCCGGTGGGCGAGTCCACGATCACCTTCGCGGTCGGCGTCGACCCACACGCGGTCCCCGGCATGGCCGGGGCGACCGTGCTCGACGAGGGGCACGCCGATGTCACCGTCGATCTGGACGGACCCGAGGGGCTGTCCCTCCTCGCCGACGCCGAGGGCGGCGGCGCCCGTCACGAGGCCCACTCCCCCGCCCGGACGGTGGTCGAGGTGCCCAACAAGGCGCTCACCGAGGTGCCGGGAGACCCCAGGTTCCGCGTGCTGGGCCGGGCCGGCGACGAGATCCACCAGTTGCCCCAGGCCGTCCTGGGCCGCCATGTGCACGGCGAGATCGACCCCCATCTGTGGCAGAACGTCCGCAACGCGATGGCCTATGTCAAGATCATCAGGGACACCCTGATCGAGATCGACCCCGGGCACGCCGCCGAGTACCGCGCCAACGCCGCCGACTACCTGCGGGAGTTGGAGGAGCTCGACGCCCAGGTGACCGACACCGTCGCGGAGATCCCACCCTCGCGGCGCCAACTGGTCACCACCCACGACGCGTTCGGCTATCTGGGCGCGGCCTACGGCCTGGACATCGCCGGCTTCGTCACACCCAACCCGGCGACCGAGCCCAGCCTGGTGGAACGCCGACGGCTGGGCGAGACCATCGACAACCTCGCCGTGCCGGCCGTCTTCCTGGAGCCCAACCTCCGCAGCCGCTCCAGCACCCTCGTCCAGATCGCCGAGGAGCGCGGCGTGGAGGTGTGCGTGATCTACGGCGACGCCTTCGACGAGAACGTCACCAGCTATGTCGCGATGATGCGCGCCAACGCCGACTCCCTGCGCGACTGCCTCGGCTGAACCTCTCCTCCACACCTCCCCCCAGCAAGGAACCGAAGATGCCTCAACTCCTCGCGCCGCCGGGCGCGTTCCGCCACCGACGCACGCTGCCGGCGGCCCTGCTCGCCGCCGGCCTCCTCGTCGCCCTGACGGCGCCGGCCGTGCACGCCGACGAGGAGGGCGACCTGGGCCAGACCGTCGCCCCCGAGGAGGAGAACGTCACCGGCGAGGCGGTGCTCGACATCGGCCATGTGGACATCGGCCCACGGTTCGTCGACGGCGAGTGGCGCATCCAGGGCCGGGACGACTCCCAGTCGCCCCCGGTGTGGCGGGCGTTGACCGACGTGGTGACGAGAGTCGTCGACGCGGCGGTCCAACAGGCGCCCGACGACCCGCGGTTCGCCTTCCTGGACGCCGAGCCTGGCAGCGACCTCCATGTCATCCCCCAGACCCAGGCCCCCGAGGTGGTCTGGCTGGGCTGGAACACCCAGGACCCGGAGGTCATGGCCCGGGTCAACCGGGGGGTGACGCTGACGATGCACGGCGTCGAGGGCCCGGGACACCTCGCGGTCTTCCTCCAGAACGGCGACCTCGGCGCCCCCGAGGTGCTCTGGGACGGCGACGAGCCGGGGCCCCAGGAGCTGTGGGTGGACCTCAACACCCACACCCACGCCAACTGGGTCTTCACCCAACCCGGCGTCTACGTCCTGGACTTCGAGGTGTCGGCCGATCTGATCACCGGGGAGACCGTCGCCGACCGCGCACCGCTGCGCTTCGCCGTCGGCGAGACGACGGACGTGGCCGAGGCGTTCGCCACCACCGTCGACGAGCCGGAGCCGACGCCGGCCCCGGCGGAACCCGAGCCGGACGAGGAACAGGACGAGACCGCGACCTCCTCGCTGCCGGTGGTCCTGCTCGCCGTCGGGGCGGTGGCCGTGGCCCTGCTGGGCGCCCTGCTCACCGTCACCGCGCGCGGCCGGCGGGCCAGGCGGCTCGCCGCCGCATCGGACGGGGACGCGTCATGACGGCCGTGTCGGTGCGCGGCCTGAACGTGGTCCTCGGCGGGCGGCTGGTGCTGCGCGATATCGAACTCACCGTGGAGAGGGGCGACTTCATGGGGCTGATCGGCCCCAACGGCGCCGGCAAGACCACCCTGCTGCGCTCGGTGCTCGGCCTGGTCCGCCCCGCCTCCGGCACCGTGCTGGTCGACGGCGCGCCGATCGCCCGGGTCCGCCAGCGCGTCGGCTATGTGCCCCAACGCCACGAGTTCGCCTGGGACTTCCCCATCGATGTCGCCGACACGGTGCTCTCCGGCCGGGTACGCCGCGTCGGCTGGGTGCGCCGCCCGGGGGTGGACGACTACCGCGCGGCGGGCGAGGCGCTGGCCCGGGTCGGCATGACGGCGCTGGCCGACCGCCCGGTGGGCCAGCTCTCCGGCGGTCAGCGCCAACGCGTCCTGGTCGCCCGCGCGTTGGCGCTGCGGCCGAGCGTGCTGCTGCTGGACGAGCCGTTCACCGGGCTCGACATGCCGACGCAGGAGCTGCTGACCGATCTCTTCGCCGAGCTGAGCCGGGAGGGGAAGGCGGTGCTGATGACCACCCACGACCTGGCCGCCGCCATGCACACCTGCGGCCGGCTCTGCCTGGTCAACCGGACGGTGGTGGCCACCGGCGCGCCCGAGGCGCTCACCGACGCGGAGCTGTGGCGGACGGCCTTCGGCATCCGCGCCGGCAGCCCGCTTCTTGCCGCGCTGGGGGTCAACTGATGCTGACTCCACAGGAGTTCGTCGCCGACCTGGTCAATCCCGCGCTCTCCTTCCTCCCCAAGGCGCTCTTTGTCGCGCTGCTCTCGTCGGCGGTCTGCGGGATCATCGGCTGCTATGTGGTGCTGCGCGGAATGGCGTTCATCGGCGACGCCGTCGCGCACGCCGTCTTCCCCGGGCTCGCGGTGGCGTTCGTGATCCAGGGCAACCTGGTGCTGGGCGGCGCGGTGGCCGGGGTGCTCACCGCCGTCGCCGTCGCGGTGTTCTCGCAGAACCGGCGGCTGCGCGAGGACAGCGTGATCGGCGTCTTCTTCGTCGCGGCCTTCGCCCTCGGCATCGTGATCATCAGCCGCTCCCCCGGCTACTCGGGCTCGCTCCAGCAGTTCCTCTTCGGCTCGATCACCGGCATCCCCGACGAGGACCTGGTGGTGGTGGCCGTCTCCACGGCGGCGCTGCTGGTCCTGACCTTCCTGTTCCACAAGGAGTTCGTGGCCGTCACCCTCGACCGCGAGTCGGCCCGCGCGTTGGGCCTGCCGGTCTTCGCCCTGGACCTGGCGCTCTATGTGATGGTCTCGATCGCGGTGGTCATCTCCGTGCAGACCATCGGCAACATCCTGGTCCTGGCCCTGCTGGTCACCCCGGCCGCCACCGCGCGGCTGCTGACGGACCGGCTCGGCGTGATGATGCTGCTGTCCCCGCTGATCGGCGCCGTCTCGGCCCTGGTCGGCCTCTACCTCTCCTGGAGCGCCGACCTCCCGACCGGCGGCACCATCGTGCTGGTGGCCACCGGCTTCTTCCTCCTGGCCTGGACCCTGGCCCCCCGCCACGGCATGCTGATCCGCGCCGCGCGACACCTCCGCCGCACCGGCCACCGAACGGCGTGGAAGTAGCCGACGACCCCGGAGCCGTCCCCGGAGCCGTCGCCGCCGACCGGCGAGCGCGGGGACGGACGAAGGGGTGGACACGATGTGGCGTGCGGCAGTGTGGCAGGGTGCTCGGTTCGTCGGCCTGATCACGCTGCCGCTGGGGGCGATCGGCGCGATCGGGCCCCAGTTGTGGAAGTTCAGCCTGCTGTGGTTCGCCGCGGTCCTGCCGTTCGGGATGTGGGTCGGGGTCAGGCACTACGTCAGATCACGCCGTGACCAGCGCCTACGGGCCAAGGAGCCGGAGCTGCGGCCGGTGGAGATCGGTCGGTGGCGGAAGCTGGGCCTCATCTGGAGACGCGGCGCGGACCTGGCCGGTGCGGAGTTCACCCTGAGCCTGCGGCCCCGGATGGAGCGGCTGACCGCGACGCTCACCGGACCGGACGGGACGGAGCGCGTCCAGCTGCCGCGGTGGCTCAAGGAACCCGGCGTGCTGCGACACCAGTTGGAGAAGCAGAGCAAGGCCGGCGAGTACCTGGACGGCGACACCCGGCAGCCGCTCGCCGTCTGGCTGCACGGCCGCGAGATCACCGTCCGTCGCGGGCGCGGCCCCCTCTACCAGGTCACGCGCCACGCCATCCGCCTCGGCGACCGCTCCCTGACCGTCCGCGACACCCTGGGCTGGCGCGTCCCCCTCGGCCTGACCGACGAGGAGGCCACCATCTGCGCCCTGGCCCTGCTGACCGGACTCCCCGACGCCCTCTGACCCCCGCCCCAACTCGCCGCCTCGGGACGGCCGTCGGGAGCGGCGGGGTGGGCATGGGGGGTGTGTCCTGCTTGAATTCCTCCGTGATCGAACTCGTGGTTGCCTGCGTCGCCGCCGGGCTGACGGCGTGGTTGTTCCGCCGCAAGGCGAAGCGGCGTGCCGCCGGGGCCGCTCACGGCGACGCGATCACGTTCGCCTGCCTGCTCAGGCATCCCTCACGAGGAAAGCGGTGGCTCCGTGGGCGGATGCTGATCGGTCCCACCACGATGGCCTGGGAACCGCGCACCAAGGCAGGCGCGGGGACAGCACTTCCGGCGGGGCTGCGGCAGGTCGGGGTGCGCTCGCCCACGATGCGCGAGGCCATAAGGATCAACGGCGGCTCCAGAGTCGTCGTGTGCGCGTCCCCCCAGGGCGAGGTGCTCCTCGCCGTGATGCCGACCGAACTGCCCCGCCTGCTCACGGCCCTGACACCGGGACAGAACACCTAGGGCGCGTCGTTCGTCCGCACGGTTCCCGTCCCCCGTGACGGACGGCCGTCACACCCCACCCCGCACCGTCGATCGGCTCCAGGCCGCGATCGTCGGCAGCGGCGCGCTGCCCGATCGGTCCTTCGGGCCGCGTCCGCCGGCGCACTCCGGGGGCAGTTGGTTGACGATTCAAGGACCGGCGCCTAATCTAGGTGACGCATCAACCACATGGCGCGGGGCCGCCAGGCGGTCAGCCCGCTGAGCACGGCTGGCCGACCCGTCCCACCCGTAAGCGCGCCAGAGGAACCAGGAGTTGAGCGGATGTCCCTCGCAGTGCGGTTCTCCGAGTACGGCGGTACCGACGTGCTGCGTGTCGTCGACGTTCCGCCGCCCACCTGGACCCCTGGCGGCCCCGTCGGCGCCGACCACGAGGCGCACGGGCGGCACGGGCGGCACGATCCGAGAGGCACGCTCGCGCCCCGCCCCGCCTGAGCGCGCGCCCCGGCCGACGGCGAGGGCACGCGCCCGTGGGGTCACCCCGCGGACGAGCTCGCGGCGGCGACGCCTCCGAGGTCACAGCCGGGGACGGTGACCACGACGGTCGCGCCGACGTGACGTTCCGACCCGGGCCGTGGCACGCACGCGGACACGCCACCCCTCGGCGCACGGCGTGCGCCCGGCGCACGCCCCGTTTCCGAGCCGGTCGGCACACAGGAATACCCGACACGATTGATGTGTCAACTAGATGGGAGAAGGTGATGTCGATGAACGCCCCGCAGGAGAGCACGTCGCGGGACTCGCACGGGACGGACGCCTCGCAGGTCGAGTTCGGTATCGACAGCTTCGGCGACCTGCCTCGCGACGACCGGGGCGAGATCCTCTCGCACGCGCGGGCGATCCGCGCCGCGGTGGCCGAGGCGGTCCTGGCCGATGAGATCGGCATCGACGTGGTCGCGCTGGGCGAGCACCACCGGCCCGAGTACGCGATCTCCAGCCCGGAGACGGTGCTGGCGGGCATCGCGACCGCCACGAAGCGCATCCGGCTCGCCTCCGGCGTGACCGTGCTGTCCTCGGACGACCCCGTGCGGGTGTTCCAGCGGTTCGCCACGGTCGACGCGCTCTCCAGCGGTCGTGCCGAGGTGATCCTCGGACGTGGTTCGTTCACCGAGTCGTTCCCGCTGTTCGGCTACGACCTCAAGGACTACGAGGTGCTGTTCGACGAGAAGATCGACCTGTTCCATCAGCTCCTGGACGAGAAGCCGGTGACCTGGGAAGGCACCACCCGCGCCGCCCTGCATGGCGCGGACGTGTACCCGAAGACCGAGTCGGGACGCCTCAACACCTGGGTCGGAGTGGGCGGTTCGCCACAGTCCGTGATCCGCACCGCGCACTACGGGTTCCGGCTCATGCTCGCCGTCATCGGCGGCGCCCCCGACCGGTTCGCCCCCTATGTGGATCTGTACCGGCGCGCGAGCCAGGCGAGTGGCACCACGGCGCGACCGGTCGGGCTGCACTCGCCCGGCTTCGTCGCCCCGACCGATGAGGAGGCCAAGGAGCTGTTCTACCCCGGATACCGGGAGATCCGCGACCGGATCGGCGCGCTGCGCGGCTGGCCGCCGATCACCCGCTCGGAGTTCGACACCGAGGTGGAGCGCGGCTCGCTGTACGTCGGTTCGGTCGAGACGGTCGCGGCCAAGATCGCCCGCGCGATCCGGGTGCTGGACGCGGGCCGGTTCGACATGATCTACTCCGCCGCCGGCACCGTTTCGGCCTCCGCGCGGCTGCGTTCGGTCGAGTTGTACGGCACCCAGGTCATCCCCCGGGTCCGCGAGCTGCTCGCGGAACAGCCGGCCACGGCGGGAGCGTCATGACGACCAGCCCCGTCACCACGATCGGGGTCCTGGGCGCCGGCAAGGTGGGCACCGTCCTGGCCCGCCTGGCCGTCGCCGCCGGCCATCGCGTCCTGATCTCCGGATCGGGCGACCCCGCGAAGATCGCGCTGACCACCGAGGTGCTCACCCCCGGGGCGACCGCCGTGTGGCCGGCCAGGGCCGCGGAGGCCGCCGACGTGGCGATCCTCGCCCTCCCGCTCGGCAGACACCGCGACCTGCCGTTGCCGAAGCTGGTGGGCAAGCTGGTCGTCGACGCGATGAACCACTGGTGGGAGGTCGACGGCCCCCGTGACCTGATCCTCCCGCCCGACAGCACGTCGAGCGAAGCCGTGCAGCGGTTCCTGACGGGCGCCCGCGTCGTGAAAGCCCTCAACCACATGGGCTACCACGACCTGGAGGACGGGGCTCGTCCCGCCGGCCGCCCCGGGCGCAGGGCGATCGCGATCGCCGGTGACTCGCCCGGGGATCTCGCCGTCGTCTCGGAGCTGGTCGACGCGCTCGGATTCGACCCGCTCGTGATCGGCGACCTCGCGGCGGGCGCCCGGTTGGAGCCCGGAACCCCCGCGTTCGGAGCCAACGTCGACATCGACCGGCTTCGCGCGCTCACCGAACTCCCCGCCCCGGCCGATCCCGTCGAACGCCCGTGAACACCTTCTTTCGCCCGTGACACCCTCTCGTGACAGCTCCTACGAAAGGAAAAGCCCGATGAGTCAGGGACTGATCGACAACAGCGGCGCACCCGTGACGGTCAGGCTGGACCTCACCGGCCCGACGCATTCCTACACCGTGCATCTCAGCGAAGGATCACCCGTCGGCAGAGCCCAGTTCGTCGATTCCCCCGACGTAGGCGAGGAGCGGATATTCTTCCACACCGAGGTGGACGAGGAATTCGGTGGACGTGGTCTCGCCGGGCTCCTGGTGCGTGAGGCGCTCAAGGACAGCGCGGCGAGAAACCTCACCGTCGTGCCCGTCTGCCCGCTGTTCGCCCGCCATCTGAAGAGGCATGGCGACGATTTCGTCGCGAACGGCGGCGTGTTCCGCCGGGCGACCCCGTCCGACATCGCCCTGGTCAAGCGCGCCACCCAGGGCTGAGACCCGGTCTCCCGCGCGTCGCGTGATGGTTCGCCACGGCTCCGGCAGGCGTCGGAAAGCACGCTCCGCCAAGGAGCACAACCGGTAACAGGAGAAACGCATGCGGTCGGTCATTCCCGACTATCTGGCCGAGGCGCTCGGAGACGTGGCGTCGGATACGTCCGGCGAGCGGGCCGGGTATATCCCGGAGCTCGCGGCGGCTGATCCCGAGCGCCTCGGCGCGGTCTTCGCCACGGTGCAGGGCGAGGTCTACGGCGCTGGTGACATCGACACCGAGTTCACCATCCAATCGATCTCCAAACCGTTCGCCTATGCCCTGGCGCTGTCCGATCGTGGATTCGCCCCCGTACTCGCCAAAGTCGGCGTCGAGCCCTCGGGAGAGGCGTTCAACCAGATCTCCCTCGAAAGCGATACCGGGCGCCCGCTCAATCCGATGATCAACGCCGGCGCGATCACGACCCACTCCCTGGCCGGCTCGGCGGACCTCAACCCGGCGGAGCGCGTGGAGCGCGTGGTCCACGGCCTCTCGGCGTTCGCCGGTCGTCAGCTGAGGACGGACGAGGCGGTGTGCGCCTCGGAGCTGGAGCACGCGCACCGCAACCTCGCCATCGCCCACATGCTCCGCGGCCACGACATCCTCACCGAGGACCCGAGGAGCGTCGTCGACGGCTACACCCGCCAGTGTTCCGTGCTGGTCACCGCGCGGGATCTGGCCATGATGGCCGCGACGCTGGCCAACCGCGGGGTGAACCCCCTAACGGGGGAGCGGGTGATCCCCGAGCCGGTGGTACGTCAGGTGCTGAGCGTCATGTTCACCTGCGGAATGTACGACGCGGCCGGTGACTGGGCGACCCAGGTCGGCATTCCCGCGAAGAGCGGCGTGGCCGGCGGGCTGATCGGCGCGCTACCCGGCCAGATCGGCATCGCCACGTTCTCGCCCCGTCTGGACCCCCACGGGAACAGCGTTCGCGGGGTCTCCCTGTTCGAACGGTTCTCCTCCGACATGGGTCTGCATGTGATGGGGGTGCCGGCCGCCGCGCGTGCGGTGGTGCGCTCCAACCACGTCGTCGGCGGCGGCCCGAACGCGCTGCGGGTCCTCCAACTCCAGGGCGGGATCGGCTTCGCCGGAGCCGAGCGCGTTGTGCGGGAGGCCGTGAACTCCGCGCCCCCCGAAGTCGGCGTGGCGCTGGACGTCACGATGGTCCACTCGATCGACGACGTGGCACGGCGCATGCTCCTGGAGGTCGCGCGCCGGCTCACGCTGGACGGCCACGAGGTCTACCTCGTCGACCCGGAGTCGATCCTGCCCGATCCCGACCCCGGCGACGGAGGCCGAGTCACCGTCGTGGACACCGTGGAACAAGCGGTGCGCTCCCCGCGTGGCACCGGCCCGGAACCAGCCCCGAACGAACGGGGCCTGACGCGCTGAACAGCGCGTCGCCCACACGCGTCGGCGCCGTCGGCGCCGACACATCCGCAGAGAGGGAAGGGATCATGGGTTACGTCACGGTCGGCACGGAGAACGGCACGCCGGTCGAGTTGTACTACGAGGACCAGGGTTCGGGCCGGCCGGTCGTCCTGATCCACGGCTATCCGCTGAACGGCCGGAGTTGGGAACGTCAGACGAGCGAGCTGTTGGCCCAGGGCTTCCGGGTCATCACCTACGACCGTCGCGGGTTCGGCCAGTCGTCGAAGGTGGGCACCGGATACGACTACGACACCTTCGCCGCTGACCTGAACACGCTCCTGGAGACCCTCGACCTGAGGGACGTCGCGCTGGTCGGCTTCTCGATGGGCACCGGGGAACTCGCCCGCTACGTGCGTCGTCACGGCCACGAACGCGTCGCGAAGCTCGCCTTCCTCGCCTCACTCGAACCGTTCCTCGTCGCCCGCGACGACAACCAGGACGGAGTGCCACAGGCCGTCTTCGACGGCATCGCCGCAGCCGCGAAGAGGGACCGCTACGCCTGGTTCACGCAGTTCTTCAAGGACTTCTACAACCTCGACGAGAACCTCGGCACACGGATCAGCGCGGAGGCCGTGGCCGGCAGTTGGAACGTGGCGATCGGCAGCGCCCCGGTGGCCGCGCACGCCGTGGTCCCGGCCTGGATCGAGGACTTCCGCGATGATGTCGAAGCGGTCCGCGCCAGCGCCAAGCCGGCACTGATCCTGCACGGAACGAAGGACAACATCCTTCCGATCGACGCCACCGCGCGCCGCTTCCACCGGGCCCTCCCCGAGGCCGACTACGTCGAGATCGAGGGAGCGCCGCACGGCCTGCTCTGGACCCACGCGGACGAGGTGAACGCGGCGCTGCGCGACTTCCTCACGAAGTGAGGGCCCGCCGTCCCTGGCGAACCAGGTACACCTGAGAGCGGAAGACAGAACAGGCACCGCCGCAGCGGAAGAGGAAAAACGATGCGTCCGTTTTTGGACAAGGTCATGCCCGAGGCGTGGCAGGCCGCGGGAGCGTTCTCGTCGGCGATCCGCGAGGCGGCGCTGGGGCGCGGACTCTCCTCGCAGGAGGTCGAGTTCATCAAGCTGCGCGCGTCGCAGCTCAACGCGTGCGCCTTCTGCATGGATCTGCACGCGCGCGAGGCGAGGAAGGCCGGGATAGCGCAGCAGAAGCTGGACCTGCTGCCGGCCTGGCGGGAGAGCCCGCTGTTCGACGATCGGCAGCGGGCGGTGCTCGCGGTGGCCGAAGCCGCCACGTCGCTCCCCACCACCGAGGAGTCGGACGCCGATCTCTTCGGCGCGCGCTCGGTTCTCGGCGAGGAGGCGTTCGTCGCGGCCGAGTGGGTGGCGGTCACCATCAACGCCTTCAACCGCATCTCGATACTCAGCGGACATCCGGTGCGTCCCCGCGACGCGGAAGGGAAGATCGTTCGATGACCAACCTGGAGACGCGCCCTCATCCGGAGGTCCTGGAGCAGGGGCAGCCGTGCACGGCGGTGGAGGTCCTCACGCCGCGCCTGGTGCCGCTCGGCGGCGTGCGGGCGATGACGGTGCGGCGGACCCTCCCGCAGCGGCGGAGATCGCTGGTGGGCTCGTGGTGCTTCCTGGACCACTTCGGCCCGGACGACGTCGCGGAGAGCGACGGGATGGAGGTGCCGCGCCATCCGCACACCGGTCTCGCGACGGTGTCCTGGCTGTTCGCCGGGCACGTCGAGCACCTCGACTCCGGCGGCAACGCGGCCTCGGTGGTGCCCGGCGAGCTCAACCTGATGATCGCGGGCCGTGGCATCACCCACCAGGAGATCAGCGCCCCCGGGTCGAGCGCCCCGCACGGCGTGCAGCTCTGGTACGCGCTGCCGGACGAGACACGTTTCAGCGAGAACGCGTTCACGCACTACGTCCCGGAGCCGGTGACGCTTCCCGGCGTCACGGCGCGCGTGTTCATCGGCGAGCTCCTCGGCTCGGTCTCCCCGGTCGACACGCGGACACCTGACCTGCTCGGCGCCGAACTCGTACTGCGCCCCGGCTCGTCGGCTCGGCTGACCACGCGCACCGACTTCGAGCACGCCGTGCTCGCCGAACGAGGCGAGGTGACGGTGAACTCGGCCGTCGTCGACCATCGGTCCCTCGCCTACGTCCCGCCCGGTTCCGAGACGCTGGTCATCACCGCGGGCGACGCGGAGGCCCGCGTCATCCTGCTGGGCGGCGTCCCGCTGGGGGAACAGATCGTGATGTGGTGGAACTTCGTCGGACGCGGTCACGACGAGATCGTCGAGTACCGGCGCCGCTACCAGGCCGAGCTCGGCTTCGAACCCGCCGATCCGATCGACGCCGACAAACCCGCCCTGTTCGGCGAGTTCCCACCCGGTCAACTACCGCCCCTGCCGGCCCCGCCGTTGCCGCACTCCAGGATGCGCCCGCGCGCGTAGGCGCATCGACCTCGCACCACGGGTGACCACCGCCTCGCCGCCTCCCCAGGAACGGCTCGGTGGCCGAGGTCGCCCCGTGCCCTGTGGCGGTCACGCTTCTCGATCAGGTCGACGAGCCCGAGGGCGTAGTCCCCGGCGGAGATCGCGCCGCCGTCCTCGGGCTGAACCGCGACATCGCCACCGAGCCGGTACCGGCCGAGCCGAGGAGACGGCGCCTGCCGGCCCCCTGGCTTGGCCGGCCGGAACGATCGCGGCCCTTGGATCACGGCTTGGTGTTGCCGAACGTGACGACGTCGGCGCCGGGGACGGGCCTCTGCTTGTCGGCCAGGGCAGGAGCGGCGACGGCGCCCACGAGGCCGAGGGCGAGGCAGAGCGCCGCGATGAACTTCTTCGTGCGTGTCATGGAGTACTCCCGAGAAGCCGTAGGAACATCCACCGAGCCCCCCGCTCGCTGGATGGTGTGTTCGTCTCAGCAGTAAGACACCGCGGCACCCCGACATGTGACAGGACAGGAGCGCGGCACACGGGCAGACACCACCATGGGGCGCGCGGGAGGCGTCAACCCCGCCCCGTCGCCGCCGGGCGGAGGCCGGGCTGGCGCCACGCGTCGCCAGGACGCGGAAGCGACCGAGGCCCACACTCGACGACGATCGGACCGCCCCGGACCGACGGACCAGGGAAAATGCGGACCTGCCAACCACACCCACGACGAGTTTCGGCTTCTCGAACCTCGCGCCACCCCAACAGCGGGGCCAGAAAGCGCTGGTCAGCCAGCCCATCCGGAATTCGCTGGCATATTCGGAGACGATAGCGACAGGTCGGATCGCGCGTGACGGCGATCGCGACCGGCGACTACGTTGCCGATGAGTGGCCGGCAGTCGCAACCCCCCGTCGCAACGAAGCGATCCCAGGAGCCGCCGATGTCCGAGAACTCGAGCAAGACGCAACCGCCGATCGTCGACCGCGCGGCCTTCGAGCAGCGGTTGGAGGGACTGCGGGCGAGGGAGAAGGCCCACACCCACGAAGGCGACGCGATCGCCGCGGCGCGCCGCAGGCTCCCGATGGTCGAGGTGGCCGCGGACAGCCCGTTGCTGGGGCCGGACGGCCCCGTGACGCTCCTGGACGCGTTCGAGGGGCGACGTCAGATGATCGCCTACTACTTCATGTGGTGGCCAGGCCGGCCAGCCGCCGAGCAGTGCGAGGGCTGCACCTGGGTGATGAGCCACGTGGGCGAGCTGGCCTATCTACACTCCCGCGACATCACCTTCGCCGTGTTCTGTCAGGGGCGGAACACGGCCTACGGCTTCGGGGACGCGCAGACGTCGTACGAGGAGAGCCTGCGCTACCGCGCCTTCATGGGCTGGGCGATGCCGTGGTACTCCGCCCAGCCCTCACTCCCGTCGCTTCTCGTCGGCCGGGAGCTCGGTCTGTTCCACCTGGTGTGCTACCTGCGCGACGGGGACCGTGTCTTCGAGACGTACTGGACCAAGCGTCGCGGGGCCGAGGCGGTGGACTACAGCTACGCGCTCATGGATCTCACGGTGTTCGGGCGTCAGGAGGACTGGGAGGACTCACCGGCAGGCTGGCCACGCCTCGGGCAGGCCACGCGGACCCTGGGCGGGGCTCCCGACTGGCCGCCACTGCGGGAGTGGCCGGGCGGCCGTCCCACCGCACAGTGGCCGCGCGTCGACGCCGACCACTCCGATGACCTGGGCACCAGCGACACCGGCCCGTCGACCGAGCCCGGTCACTGCCACTGCCACTGATCACGTGACGCGCGATCAGACGGCGACGACCTCCCCCGTCCGACCAGAACCCCCGGCTCCCACGGGGGCGAGCACCAGTACCGCGGCGGCGCGGGAACCGGCTCCCCGGTGCACGCGATGTCGCCGAACGACACCGAGCCCCGGACCGGGCCGAACGTAGCAAGACCAAACCATCCAGCCACCTGAATAACCTCCACCAGCTTGGGTCTGGGGCACGTCGTTTGGATCTTCGCGGGCGGGGCGCCGCACCGGTTCCCTTGGGGCGGCATCACGTGGGTGCCGAGGCGGGCGGGCTCAGCTCTCATCGAAGGTGCTGGCCAGCGCCTCGTCGATGTCGCGGAACGCGATCAGCACCTCATCGAGGCATGTGGCCGCCGCGTCGGAGAACTCGGCCAACTTTCCGATGCCGTACTCCCATTCGTCGCCGAAATCATCCATCCGCTGCTCCAGCCGATCCACGCCCATGTCAGAACCGTTGACGTCAGCCATCGCCCGGCAGGGCTGTTCCAACAGCTGAGCGATACTGCGGATGTTGTCGCGGTTGGTGCTCAACATCTCGTAGTCCAGATATAGATCGCTGCCGCTCATGGGTACTGCCTCTCGGGATTCGGTAGGTGGTCCAGTGCCCGGGTGGGGAGGGACCGAGTCAGCCGAAGGCTGTCAACGATGCCTGGGCTGCCGCGGAGTTCTCCGTCTCGGAGAAAGTGAGGCTGCGCAACAGCTGTACCAGCAATGGCATATACCGTTCCCAGTGCTTGGCCACGGGCGTGCTGAAGGTGACTGTGAGCATCCGCCGCTCGGCGCTCGTGCCCTCCGGAACCGGGACGTGCGCCTGAAGTTCCGCAAAGGGCACATCGGACGGCTCCATGTCGCGCAGCCGGAACACCCGGGGCCCGGTCACCACGGCGGCTGGCCGATCGCAGGGCAGCGGGTACACATTGCCGGACCACAGCGGGCCACGCGACGCCACCAGAGACTGCAAGGTGCCCTCAGCCGCGACCCGGGCATCAGGACCGTAGTCAAACTCCTGAACGGCAACGGTGAGTACCGCCAGCGACAGCTCATCCTCCAGATACCCCATCACCGCCCCCGCGTAGACAACCCCAGCCCGCTCCAACGCCAGCGAACAGCCCCGCACTTCGGTGAGAAACGCCCGCTCGCGCTCGACGTCGCCGCCGGCGAAGGCCCGCACCCGCTCGGCGGCGAAGGCGTAAGTCTCCTCCGGGCTCATTCCGACGGGCAGTTGGACGAACCACTCGGGCGTATCGAAAGTCGCGAACATCAGCTGCCCTCCCCTCTCTCCTCGTAGCTCCAGAACACACGCTGTGCCTCGAACCGTTCCATCTCGGTCCGGTGCCGCACCTCGGCCGCACCGCGCCGCCGCTGGGTCAGGGGCGTCGCAACCAGCAACGCGACGCCGAAGCCACCGGTCAGCAGGGCCAACGGCCAGGCGGCGACGAGGAAGTACCCGGTGACCGCCATCACCAGCACCTCGGCGATCGCCAGCCGCAACCGGGTGGCGCGAAGCGAACGGCGCGTGAGCAGGAAGAGCTTCAGCCTGGCCTTGCCCGCCTCCTGTGGCGAGAGTGCCCCGGGATGCGCGTTCGGCGGCAGCGCCGCCGCCCACCAGGCACCGTTCACGCCATAGTGGTACCGCGCTGAGGCCGCGCGCCGCCGGGCAACCTCACTGTCGTCTCTGGTGAACGTCAGCTCGGTGGGCCCTCGGCCCCAACTCGACCCGTAACCAGTGAGGTTGTAGCCCATCTCGTGGGCGATCGCGATTGCCAGATGAGCGTGCGAGTAAAGCGCTACTTCGACACGCTCCGCCCCGTCGAAGCACGGAACATAGTCCTTATCGGCCACCGACCCATTCTCCATTCCCTTTGCGGTCATCGCTGACGCACGGACCGAACCGTCCACGCATCGGCCACCTCAGTTGCCTTCACAGCCTCGAATCGGCAACGCACTCTCCACCTGGCCAACTCACCCTGCCAGCGGTCCCCAGCGCCACCAGACGCCCCCATTCCCCCAGGCCGTCCACCACATGGAGCAAGCCCAACCCGAGATAGGGTTCGGCCCACCCCCCACCGTCGGTGGACAACCCGCCTCGAATGTGAGCAGCGGCATCGTCAACAACGCCCGCGCCGGTTCGGGGAACCTCACCGCTTCCTGGCCCACCGTGCGACTGCTACGTACCCCCCGCGCTGTTTCAGGCATCGGCAACCACACCTTCACCTCCATGTCCCAGGCGCCGCCGAACCAGGGCCGGGGGCGTCGACAGGCATGAATCGGACCCAGTCAACGCACGGCTGCTTCTTCCGGGATCCGACGACGCCAGGCGGTATCGAAGCCACCGAGCAGCGCTCCACCACGGAAATGTTCTCCCCATTCGATGGGTTGGGGCGGCACGAAATTCTCGACGACCGAGGGGTCCTCGATCAGCCCGAGCGTGCTGTCCAGGGTGCCGAGATGGCCCAGCAGTTTCGCGGTAGGGGTCCTGGCCAGGGCATAGGCAGTGCGTCCGAAGGCGCCGATCACCGGAATCGAGCCCAGGATGTCCTGCCCGAACGACCGCAGCGGGACATCCGCCCCGCCCAGTGCGGCTACCCCGTGGAAGGTCAGCGCCCCTACCGCCAATCCCGTGGCAACGGCGGACAGTCCGGCGGCACCCAGCCAGCCGATCGGCCCGGTGAAGGTCAGCACCAGCGCACCCCAGGCGGCCACAGTGCTGAGGAATGACAGCACATCGCCGATGGTGGCAATCATCTCCGCGTGCTCGATGATCCACTCTCCGACGGCGCTGGCAATCTCGCCGACCGCCTCAATTATCTCAGTGGCCGCATCGATCAGGGCGCTGCCCAGCCGGGAGAAGAAGCCCGGCTCGTTCGGGGCCATCGCCATGGCCCGGGCGATGCGATCGGCGATATCGTCCCCATGCTCGATGAAACCCTCGCGCAACCGCTCTGCCTGCTCGCGTACCTCGGCCAGTTGGTCCTGCAACTGTTGACGCTCCTGGAGCAGTTGCATCCGCTCCTGCGCGGCCCGTTCGGCCTCTTCCTCGTCCGCTTCGTCATCCTCGCGGCCGAGAAGCTCGTTCCAACTTGGCGCGGGCGGCAGCGCGTCCAGGGAGGTCTGGATGCGCTGGGCCTGCCCCTCCAGGGAGCGAGCCACCCGCTGCTGCCCCGGAACGAACTCAGCCCACTCCTCCAACGCCTGGGCAGCCGTCAGGAACGACTCATGGACCTGCTCGACCTTGGGCTTGAAATCGTCATCGAACCGCTCCCGGAACGCCTCAGCCGACCGGCCACGCCACTGCCCCTGCCCGGTCCCACGCAGCAACGCGACGATATCGCCCAGCGCGGTGGTAGTACCTCTAACCTGCTCGGCCACATGGTCAATGGCCCCCTGTCGCCCCGGACAGGGCACGAAGCCCAACGCCGGGTACTGGCCAGCCTGCTCGGCATCTGGTTCCACCGGCACCGACGGGAAAAGGTTCATCCGATACCCCCCTGCCCGCAGCACTCGAACAACACGACACCCACCACTTGGCCCCCCTCGTGACTCGTCGATGACAGTCAGTAGCCCAACTCCCGCACCCCAACCGTGTGTGCGGGCACCCCAAAGAGGCCACCACACAAAGTGACGTGCATGCACCGGAGAGGTATCACCCAGTATTACCAGCGAGTCGATCAACTGTGCCACTGGGTATCCACCCCATAACACTCCGCTGGTCAACGCTGGTCTGCCGCAACGAAAGAACGACACGGAACGACTGCTCGCAGACGCTGCTGAGCCGTGGGCGGCCTTGCACCCCTCACTCAAGGTGCCCAGCGGAAGTTGTGCGACAGGCGTTGGGCAGGAGCGGTTGCAACCGCTCCCAGGGATGATGCGGTCAATACGGCGCTGCGCAAGGCCACCCTGACGGCGTTCCCCCGCGACGCGGACCTCGATCCGGGCACGGTGACGCTGCGGATCCGCAAGCTGGAACAGGACCTGGACGACCAACTCCTGGTCCGCGGCGCAGTCAAACACGCGATGCAGCTCACCTGCCTGGACAAGAAGGCCGTGGCTGCCACGCAGCTGTACGCCGACCAGTTGGGAGACCTTCACGGTCCCCCGCCTAACCACAGGACCGATTAGTGACCGACCTCGCGTGCCTCCCCATCACTCCGCTTTGATCAAGGCAGGGTTCCTCTTGCCCCGCTCTGTCCCGAGCACTGCTCGGTCAAAGGTCGCGTTCCAGCACCGGGCGTGGGCGACGGCCTGGTGGGGGTGGCCGGTAGCAGGTGGCGAGGCGAGGTGTTCGCAGACGCCGCCGTGCTCGGGGAACGCGACGTTCAGCTCCTCCTTCAGCGCGGGGAAGAACTTCTTGGCCTCCGGAGAAAATCACCCGCTCCCTCGGCGGCACCCCCGCCCCCCGCTACATCCAACAGAAGCAACGCGTCCAGTACGTCTGTGCCCGAGACCCCGGCTGCGTCGGCACCGCCCAACAACAGACCGCCCGAGCGCAAGACGCCCGCATCACCCAGCAAAAGGCGGAGAAACGCGCCCAGGCCACCGCCCAGCGAGCCCAACAGGAAAAGCGCGCCGATTTCATGACCAGCCTGCTGGCTGGCAACTGGCACGGCGTCGCCGACGCCACCGTGGGACGCGGCATGGACTGGCTCAACGAGAGCGTGAAGGAGCCGGTCGCGGGGTGGCTTGGGCGCAACGAGGGACTTCTGCGTACAGTTGGGCACCAGGCTCTTGGGGTCGGCGTCTCTTTTGTTGCCGCTAGCGCAGCCGTGGCGGCATGTGGAGCATCAGCTGGACTCGGTTGCGTGGTCATGGCAGGAATTGCCGCTGGGGCAGTTGTCGGCGCTGGAGCGCACTCGAGCATGGCCCTGGCAACCAATGAACAGGTGACCCCGCTCAAGACTCTGGAGTGGGCACTGACTTCGATACCGGGTGCTGGCTTCCAGTCATGGTTTGTGCACAAGTTCGGTGAGCGGCCCGCGAAGTACGTATGGAATTGGCTTCAGGCCAGGAGGCATCAAGAATGAGTCTGCGGACACGGACTGCCCTACGTTCAGGAGGCGGGTGGGCTGCGTTCTTCTACGCGTTCGTGCTCGCCTACGGCATCTACGCGGACGACGTTCTGGCCGTATATGCGTGGGGTGCGTTGATCTGCATCGTTCTGGGGCTGTGGATCGGAGCGATCGGCTTCTGGCGCGCCAGTCAGGCACTACGGGCGCGGGCCACCGCTACCGGCATGGCAGATGTCCGCATCGCCCGGACACGGGGCAGCGGGACTGAGAACGATCACCGGCGACTCCAGTTGGGCGACCGTCAGTACGAGTTGGAGATCGCGAGCCGAGTAGAGAGCCTTCGCGGCACGCTGCGCGACACGGAAGGGAGGGAGGTGGTGATTGTCCCCCAGCTTCCGAGGGCCCCCGGACCCATGGGACACCGACTAAGGAAAGAGCCCCTCGCGGGCGTGTGGATTCCGCCCGGCGGAGTGAGTCGGGACCTCAGGATTCTCCGCAAAGGGGAGAAGGTGGAGGTCCAAGTACACGACGCCTCCGGCCTGACCGTATACCACGTTGGGCGCCACTCCCTGAGGATCGGCTCAGAAAAGATTCTGGTGCGCGACATGATCGGCTGGCGTGTCAGTGAGGACACCCTCGACGAGCACGGGCCCATGTGCGCCCTTGTCCTTCTGACCCTGTTGTTCCGACTGGCGAAATGACTGACAAGTCGCCTCAGGACGTGGGCCGAAGGAAAAACCCGCCCGCGCATCACGTCCCCCAGGCCGGTTAACCCCTCATAAGGACGATGAGGACGCCACCAACTCATGGGGGCCCAGGTACCGGGTCACCCGTTGCGACCCCTCGTAGGGGCGATGAGGACCGCAGATCTCGGAGAGGCGAGGAACCGGAGCTTTGCAGCGTTCCGTGGGTTGTGTCGCCGAGCCCGGAGTGTTGCTGAAATCCGCGAGCAACCGTCCCAAGAGGGCGCTCCTGGCAGCGTTGTCGTACCAGCGGAAAATCCACGGAAACCCCTGACCGGATATGAACCGGCGCATGCACAGGCAGACCCCTAAACCCACTCCACCACGCTCTCAACCTCCGGCTGCCGCCGGGGCGACGGCAACGGCCGGGAAGGGGACGAGGAAGGTGCCGGCCGACGCTCAGCACGACGGCCGGCACCGAGCCAAGCGAGCAGCCCCGTTCGGCCTCAGGCAGCCCCGCCAGAAGCCGGAGGATCCTCGTCAGGGTTCCCGCAGGTCAGAGACTCACAGCACCTGAAGTGGCAGCAGCTTCTTCCCAGTTGGGCCGATTTGGATGGATGTGTCCATTTGCGGGCAGACGCCGCAGTCGAAGCAGGGGGTCCAGCGGCAGTCCTCGACCTCGGTTTCGTCGAGGGCGTCCTGCCAGTCCTCCCAGAGCCAGTCCTTGTCGAGGCCCGAGTCGAGGTGGTCCCAGGGGAGGACCTCCTCGTAGGTGCGCTCCCTGGTGGTGTACCAGTCGACGTCGACGCCGAAGGTGGCGAGGGCGGGGACGGCGGCGGTCATCCACTGGTCGTAGGAGAAGAACTCGCGCCAGCCGTCGAAGCGGCCACCGGCCTCCCAGACGGCGCGGATGACGGAGCCGACGCGGCGGTCGCCTCGGGAGAGGAGACCTTCGACGACGCCTGGCTTGCCGTCGTGGTAGCGGAAGCCGATGGAGCGGCCGTAGCGCTTGTCCTCGCGGATGGCGTCGCGCAGCTTGCCGAGGCGGGCGTCCGTCTCCTCCGCGGAGAGCTGGGGCGCCCACTGGAACGGGGTGTGCGGTTTGGGTACGAAGCCGCCGATGGAGACGGTGCAGCGGATGTCGTTGGAGCCGGACACCTCGCGGCCCTTGGCGATCACCCGGGTCGCCATGCTGGCGATCTCCAGCACGTCCTCGTCGGTCTCGGTCGGCAGCCCGCACATGAAGTAGAGCTTCACCTGGCGCCAGCCGTTGCCGTAGGCGGTGGCGACGGTGCGGATCAGGTCGTCCTCGGAGACCATCTTGTTGATGACCTTGCGGATGCGCTCGCTGCCGCCCTCGGGCGCGAAGGTCAGCCCGGAACGGCGACCGTTGCGGGTCAGCTCGTTGGCCAGATCGATGTTGAACGCGTCCACCCGGGTCGAGGGCAGGGAGAGACCGATCTTGTCCTTCTCGTATCGGTCGGCGAGCCCGCCCGCCACATCGGCGATCTCGCTGTGGTCGGCCGAGGAGAGCGACAGCAGCCCGACTTCTTCGAAACCAGTCGCCTTGAGCCCCTTGTCGACCATTTCGCCGATGCCGGTGATCGAACGTTCCCGCACCGGCCGCGTGATCATGCCCGCCTGGCAGAAGCGGCAGCCCCGGGTGCAGCCCCGGAAGATCTCCACGGACATCCGCTCGTGCACCGTCTCGGCCAGCGGCACCAGCGGCTGCTTCGGGTAGGGCCACTCGTCGAGGTCCATCACGGTGTGCTTGGACACCCGCCACGGCACGCCCGAACGGTTGGGCACCACGCGGGAGATGCGGCCGTCCGGGAGGTACTCCACGTCGTAGAAGGCCGGAACGTAGACGCCGCCGGTGCGGGCGAGCCGCATCAGCAGCTCCTCCCGGCCGCCGGGGCGGCCCTCCCGCTTCCAGTCGCGGACGATATCGCTCATCGTCAGCACGGCCTGCTCGCCGTCGCCGATCACCGCGCAGTCGATGAACTCGGCGATCGGCTCCGGGTTGAACGCCGCGTGCCCGCCCGCGACCACCACCGGGTGGTCCTCGGTGCGGTCCGCGGCGGACAGCGGGATGCCCGCCAGATCCAGCGCGGTCAGCAGGTTGGTGTACCCCAACTCCGTGGAGAAGGAGACGCCCAGCAGGTCGAACGCCCCCACCGGCCGGTGCGCGTCCACGGTGAACTGCGGGACGTCGTGCTCCCGCATCAGCTTCTCCAGGTCGGGCCAGACGCTGTAGGTGCGCTCGGCCAGCACCTCGGGGCGCTCGTTGAGCACCTCGTAGAGGATCATCACGCCCTGGTTGGGCAGCCCGACCTCGTAGGCGTCCGGGTACATCAACGCCCAGCGGACATCACACGCGTCCCAGTCCTTGACGGTGGAGTTCAGCTCACCGCCGACGTACTGGATCGGCTTCTGGACGTGCGGGAGGAGGGCCTCCAGGCGAGGGAAGACCGACTCGATGGGCATGGCTGACGTCTTTCGCGACGATGACGGATGACCGATGACGAAGGCTGGACCCCTCAGCGTACCGGCCGCCGGAGCACAGCCCCGCCGCCGCCGGCCCCAGCGCACCGCGAACGCGCGCTCAGGCGGACAGCGGACGCTTCATCCGCACCGACTGCAACAGCCCTATGGCGATCCACACCGCGAACATGGCGGTGCCGCCATAGGAGAGGAACGGCAACGGCACCCCGGCGACCGGCATGATGCCCAGCGCCATCCCGATGTTCTCGAAGCACTGGAACGCGAACCACGCGACGATGCCGGCCGCGATGATCGTGCCATAGAGCTCCGTGCTGCCCCTGGCGATGCGCAGCGCCCGCCAGAGCACGACGCCGATCAGGACGATGATCCCGCCGGCGCCGATGAAGCCCAGCTCCTCGCCGGCCACGGTGAAGATGAAGTCCGTGTGCTGCTCGGGGACGAACTGCCCGGTGGTCTGGGTGCCCTGGAAGAGGCCCTTGCCCTCCAGGCCGCCCGAACCGATCGTGATCCTGGCCTGGTTGGTGTTGTAGCCGACGCCCGACGGATCCCTGGACGGGTCGGCGAACGCGGCGAACCGGTCGATCTGGTAGTCGTCCAGCACCCCGAGCGTCCAGATCGTCAGCGCCGCGGCGACCCCGGCGAGGATCAGCCCGATCGACCACTTCAGGGAGGCCCCCGAGGCCAGCAGTATCCCGAGCACGATCACGCTGATCACCATGGCCATGCCCATGTCGTCGATCACGACGACACAGAGCGGGGCCGCGGCCAGGGCCAGCGCCTGGAGCACCGCCCGGCGGCTGGGGAACTCGCGGTCCCCGGCGTCGACCTGGTCGGCCAGTATCACCGCCATCCCGAGGATGATCGCGACCTTGGCGAACTCGCCGGGTTGCAGGGTGTAGCCGGCGATGGAGAGCCAGGCCCGCTGCCCGTTGATCTCCGTGCCCAGCGGCGTGAACACCAGCAGCATGAAGCCCATGGACAGCGCGAAGAACAGCGGGACGGCCGACCTGAGTCGGTGATGGCCCAGCCACATCACGCCGGCGGCCAGCGTCAGCCCGAGCGCCAGGTTGATGCCCTGCCTGACCAGGAAGAAGTGCGGATCGCCCCCGTTGATCTCGGTGCGGTTCCTGGTCGCCGACCAGATCAACAGGATGCCGAGCACGGACAGCGCGAGCGCCGCCAGCAGCAGGACCCAGTCCACGCGGCGCAGGACGGAGTCCCGCGCGGTCAGCCGTCGCCAGGTGCCGCGATCCGGGGCCAGCCGGTCGACGGTGAGACGGTGGATGCTCAACGGCTGGACCTCACTCGCCTTCTCGCCACGGCTGGTTCTCCCGGCCCGGCGGTTCGCCGGGCGGCTGGGCCGGCTCGGGGAACGGTGGACGGTGGAGCACCTGGGAGCCGTCCGGCAGCGCGGCGGCGGCGTTGGGCACGAACTGCTCGGCGCCGTCCGGCTGCTCCTGCCCGGTGCCAGGATCGAGTTCGAGGCCGTCACCGACGTCGCCCTCGGAGCCCTCGGAGCCGTCAGAACCGTCGGAGCCGTCGGAGCCGTCCTCGGCGCCGTCCGCGCCGTCTTCGGCTTCGTCGTCCAGCGGGGCGGGCACGATGGCGCCGGTCTCGTCGATCTCCGGCAGTTCGGCGATCGGCTCGGGCAGCAGCGCCGCGTCCTCGTTGACGCCGCCGCCCTGGACGCCGTAGATCGACTCCCAGATGCTCCGCACGGCGTCACCCGAGGCGCCGGAACCCGTGCCGGCCTGGGAGATGGTCATCACGACGGTGAAGTCGTCGGTGTAGGTGGCCAGCCAGGAGGAGGTCTGCTGGTCGCCCGCGCCCTCGGCGGTGCCGGTCTTGGCGCGCAGGGTGATCTCGTTCTGCGGCCAGCCGCCGAACTTCCACGCCGCGCTGCCGCTCGTGATCACGCGCTCGGTGGCGTCCCGCAGATCGCCGATGGTCTCGTCGTCCACCGGGAGTTCGCCGGTCACCTGCGGCTCGAACTCCTCGATCACCTGCCCGTCGGGGGCGACCACCGCCCGGCCCACGGACGGCTGGTAGAGGGTGCCGCCGTTGCCGAGCGCCGCGTAGACGGTGGCCAACTGGAGCGGGGTGACCAGCACATCGCCCTGGCCGATGGAGAAGTTGAGCATGTCACCGGCGCGCATCTTCATGCCCTCGGTGCAGTTCTCGCGGGCGATCCTGGCCGGGTAGTCGTCGCGGTCGGACTCGGCGATCTCGCACCAGTTCTCCTGGTTGGCCTCCCAGTAGTCGTACTTCCACTGCCGGTCGGGGATGCGCCCGGGGACCTCGTTGGGCAGGTCGATGCCGGTCTGGGTGCCGAGGCCGAAGCCGTGCGCGGCCTCGAAGAGGTGGTCGCTCGGGTCGTCCACCGGGTTGTTGCCGCCCTCCCGCTGCCACTCGCGGTGGGCGATCCCGTAGAAGACGGTGTTGCAGGAGACCTCGATGGCCTGACCGAGGTTGATCATGCCGTAGGAGGTGGTCTCGAAGTTCCGGAACGTCTGCCCGCCGATGTCGTAGGACGAGGAGCAGTTGTACTGGTCGTGGAAGTCGTAGCCCGCGTTGACGGCGCCGGCCGAGGTGACGACCTTGAACGTGGACCCGGGCGGGCCCTGGCCCTGGATGGCGCGGTTGATCAGCGGGTCGTTGGCGTCCTCGCCGGTCAGCCGGGCGTACTCGTCGCTGGAGATGCCGCCGACCCACACGTTGGGGTCGTAGTCGGGCGCCGAGGCCATCGCGACGACGCGCCCCGTGGCGTTCTCCAGGACGACGGCCGCGCCCGAGTCCGCCTCGTAGTCGCGGCCGGTGATGTCGTCGTGGGTGTTCTGCGCGCGCTCCATTGCGCCCAGCAACTCCCGCTCGACCACGGCCTGTAGCCGGGTGTCCAGGCTGGTGACCACGTTGGCCCCCGCCAGCGCGGGATCGTTCTCCGCCTCGCCCAACACACGACCGAACTTGTCCACCTCGTAGCGGGTGACGCCCGATTCGCCGCGCAGATAGCTGTCGTAGGTGCGCTCAAGACCTGACCGGCCGATCTGGTCGGATCGCAGCAGCGGCGAGTCGGTGTCCTCGGAGTCGGCGACCTCCTCGTCGGTGACCGGCGAGAGATAGCCGAGGACCTGCGCGCTCCTGGAGTCGGCCGGCGCCGGGTAGCGGCGCACGGCCGTCGGCTCGGCGCTGATCCCGGGGAACTCCTCGGAGCGCTCCCGGATCTGGAGCGTCTGCTCCGTGGTGGCCTCGTCGGTGATGGGGATCGGCTGATAGGGAGAACCGTTCCAGCAGGGCTGCGGGGTCTCCGCGTCGCAGAGCCGGACCCGGTTGGCGACCTCCTCCTCGCTCAGCTCCAACAGCTCCGCGAGATGCCCGAGCACATCCGCCCCGTCGTCGGGCAGCTTGGACAGCTCGGTGCGGTCGACGGAGACCACCAGACGGGTCTCGTTGTCGGCGATCGGCACGCCGCGCGCGTCCACGATGGAGCCGCGCACCGCCGGCTGCACCACCTGCTGGACGTGGTTCCCCGCCGCCTCGGCCGCGAACTCGTCACCCTGTCGGATCTGTAGATACCACAGCCGCCCGCCGAGGGTGAGCAGCAGCGAGAAGACCAGTATCTGGATGACGACAAGCCGGATGGTGATCCGCGAGGTCCGGCCGGTCTCGGGAATGTTGGTCACAGCCGCTTGACTCCCTTGATGCGGCCCGCGCGGTTGCGGGCGGAACGGCTGAGCAGGGGGGAACGCTGGCCGACGCCGGCCGCCTTGCCGTAGCGGCTGCGTCTCGGCGCCCTGGGCCGCAGCCCCGTGCCGGCGCCGCCCAGCCAGCTGATCGGGTTGTCCGAGCCACCACCCGAGCCGTCCCCGGAGAGTGGATCGCCCTCGGTCCGCCGCGCCGCGGCCATGATCAGCGGCACGACGAACGGGGCCAGCAGCAGGTCGTAGAGGGTCGCGGTGAGCAGCAGGCTGGAGAGGCCCACATCGCGCGCGGCCGTGTCGCCGACCAGGGCGCCGACCCCGGCGTAGAGCAGCGTGGAGGTGAGCGCGCCGCCGGCGACCACCAGCATCGGCACGGTGGCCGACCGGTGTTGGCCGTTCTCCGGCTTGGTCAGCCCGGCCGCGTAGCCGATGACGCACAGCACCAGGGCGTAACGGCCGACCGCGTGGTCGGCCGGCGGCGCCAGATCGGCGAGCAGGCCGGCGGCGAAGCCGACCAGCGCGCCGCCGGTGTGGCCGTAGACGAGGGCCAGGCCCAGCACGGTCAGCAGCAGCAGATCGGGCACGGCGCCCGGCAGCCCGAGCCGCGCCAGCATGGTCACCTGCGTCATCAGGGCGACGAAGACCAGCACCACGGACAGCAGCGTGCGGTAGAGGCGCATGGGTCAGCTCCTGGTCGCTGGTTCGTCCCGGGTGCGGCCGGGAGCCTGGGCGCCGAACTCGTAGTCTGGGTCCTCGCCTTCGTCCGGCGGGGCGAGACCGTCCGGCTCGGGGAAGTCGTCCACCGCGCCCTGGTCCCCCTCGCGCTCCTCGGGGGCGGCGCCCTCGTCGGCGTCGGCCTCGTCGGGCGCCGAGCGCTGCTCAAGGTCCTCGGGGAGCGGCGGCAGCACCGAGTCCCTCGGGTTGTCCCTGGGCGGCTCGACCACCACGCCCACCAGGTCGAGTTGGGTGAAGGAGACATACGGCCGGACCTGCACCGTCCGCGTGAGATCGCCGTTCGACCGCTCCACGCCGACCACCTCGCCCACCGGAACACCGGGCACGAAGGGCTTGTTGTCGGCCGAGCCGAAGGTGACCATCCGGTCGCCCTCGCTGACCTCGGCGCGCTGGTTGAGCAGTTGGACGTCGAGGGTGTTGTCGCCGCGACCGGTGGCGAAGCCCAGCTCCTCGCTGTCCTCAAGGCGGGTGCCCACGGTGAACCCCGGGTCGTTGGCGAGCACCACGGTGGAGGTGCCCCTGGCCACGGTGGTGACGCGGCCGACAAGACCGTCGCCGTTGAGCACCGTCATGTCCTTGGCGATGCCGTCCTCGCTGCCCGCGTCGATGGTCACCGTCCACGAGAAGCCCTGGCCGGCGCCGACGGCGATCACCTGGGCGCCGACGATGCCGTAGCGTCCGGCGCCCGCGGTGCGCAGCAGCTCGTCGAGTTGTTCTATCCGCGAATCGCGGTGCGTCTCGCTGCCCAACTCCTGGCGCAGTTCGGCGTTTTCCCGTTCGAGTTCGCTGATGCGGTCGTGTCGATCACCGGATTCACGGACCGCGGCGATCGCATTCGCGACCGGATCGACGGCCCCGGCGACGCCTTCCTCCACCGGGCCGAAAAAGGACGCCGCCGCCTCCCTTGGGGCGTTGAGCGGGGAATTGTCGCCACCCCTGATATCCATGGTGATCAGCGCGAAAGCGATGGATACCAGCAGTACGAGAAGCAGCCGGCTCTCTCGGGTGTCCCTCACGTGCGGCGGCCGTGCCTTTCTGGATCAGTCCACATAATCCCGGGTCTGCCCGGCTAACCGGACGTTCCCGGCCGACGTTCCGCTTGTCCGGCGGATGCCGCCCCGGCTAGCGCCGGGGTTGGGCGTCGAGCACCTGCTGGAGCGCCTCGAACTCCTCCACGCACTTGCCCGAGCCGAGCGCCACGGAGTCCAGCGGGTCCTCGGCGATATGGATGGGCATGCCCGTCTCCTGGCGGAGCCGCTCGTCCAGGCCGCGCAGCAGGGCGCCGCCGCCCGTCAGCACGATGCCCCGGTCCATCACATCGCCCGAGAGCTCGGGCGGGCACTTGTCGAGCGTCGTCTTGACCGCGTCGACGATCGCGTTGACCGGCTCCTCCATGGCCTTGCGCACCTCGGCCGAGGAGATCACCACGGTCTTGGGGAGGCCGCTGACCAGGTCACGGCCCCGGATCTCGGTGTGCTCGTCCTGGTCCAGCTCGTAGGCGGAGCCGATGGTGAGCTTGATGGTCTCGGCGGTGCGCTCGCCCAGCAGGAGGCTGTACTCCTTCTTGATGTGCTGGATGATCGCGTTGTCCAACTCGTCGCCCGCCACCCGGATCGACTGGGCGGTGACGATGCCGCCCAGGGAGATCACGGCCACCTCCGTGGTGCCGCCACCGATGTCGACGACCATGTTTCCGGTGGCCTCGTGGACCGGCAGACCCGAGCCGATCGCCGCCGCCATCGGCTCCTCGATGATGTGCACCTGCCGCGCGCCGGCCTGCGTCGACGCCTCGATGACGGCCCTGCGCTCCACTCCGGTGATTCCGGAAGGCACACAGACGACCACCCGCGGTCGGGCCAGATAGCGCCGTCGGTGGATTTTCAGAATGAAGTACCGCAGCATCCGCTCGGTGATCTCGAAGTCGGCGATCACGCCGTCCTTGAGAGGACGAACGGCCACGATGTTGCCTGGGGTCCGGCCGATCATCTTCTTCGCCTCGGCACCGACGGCGAGAATGCCCCCCGTGTTGGTGTTGATCGCGACGACGGACGGCTCGTTGAGGACAATCCCTCGACCCCTGACGTACACCAGCGTGTTGGCCGTCCCGAGGTCCACTGCCATGTCACGACCGATGAACGACATATTGTTCGCCATAGGGATGCATCTGGCCTTCCAGCTGTGCGTAATGTGCGGGGAGGTCGGCGGAGGGTGCGGTGGGCTGCGCGTCGAGGCCTCTCCCGCCGAAGGGAGAAGAGGCGCGGCATCGCCATCGTATCCACGGCCGGTCTAACACGGAGCGCCGGAGCGCCGCTTTCGCCATTGTCGGCGGAACCAGCCCCACCCTCCATCATGGTGACGTCGCGTTCGGGTGAAGGGTTCCCCGCACCGACCATACCCACCGAGGCGGAGCATCGCATTCCGCCGGGCCGGGCGTGGCCGGAGCGGTCCAACCCGCTCGGCACGCTGACGGCCGGTCACCGAGGAGGGCGCGCCTCAGCCCCTGGGGTAGTCGGGGAAGAAGATCTTCACCTCGCGGTCCGCCGACTCCTCCGAGTCGGAGGCGTGGATCAGGTTCTCCCGCACCACCGTGCCGAGATCGCCCCTGATGGAGCCGGGGGGCGCCGCGATCGGGTCGGTCGGGCCCGCCAGGGTGCGCAGGCCCTCGATGACCCGCTCGCCCTCGACGATCATCGCGACGCTCGGTCCTGAGGCCATGAACTCAAGCAGCGGGGCGTAGAACGGACGGCCCTCGTGCTCCGCGTAGTGCGTCTCCAGCGTCGTCCGGTCCAGGGTCCGCAGCTCAAGTGCGGTGATCCGCCAGCCGGCCTTGCGTTCCACTCGGCCGACGATCTCGCCGATCAGCCCCCGGCTGACCGCGTCCGGCTTGAGAAGGACAAGAGTGCGCTGGCTCATGGGGGCGGCTCCTGGGAGGAGAGTGGGAATGCGCGACGGGCATGCGCCGGCCGGGCCGCGCCGTCGGCGCGGGGGCGCCTAAGAGTACCGGGCTGTCCGGGCCGGGGCGGCGGCGGGCCCTGTCAGCCGGCGGGCGTCGCCGTCGCCTGGCTCGCGCGGAACGCGTCGATCTTCGCGCCGAAGTGGACGGAGGCCCACCACAGGCCGCCGAAGGCGAGCCCCAGCACGTACATCGCCGGCAGCACGAGACCGGCGGCGATCAGGCCCACCTGGAGCGCCCAGCCGAGCCACACCCCCAGCGGCCGGCCGGCGAGCCCGCACAACAGCAGGGAGAGCGCCATGGCGACGCCGCAGACCCACCAGACGGTGCCCGTCGAGGCGGCCGACGTCCGGTCCGCCACCAGGCCGGCCAGGCCGATCACCAGGAACTCGCCCACCAGCGTGCTGGCACACAGCGTGCGCATCAACGTCCGCCCTTCAACAGCAGCCTGGCCTCGCCGACCGTGATCACCGAACCGGTGATCAGGACGCCGGCGGCGGCGTACTCGTGTTCCTCCTCGGCCAGCCCGATGGCCGCCTCGATCGCCTCGTCGAGGCGGGGCTCGACCTGCACCCGCTCCTCGCCGAACACCTCCACGGCCAGCGCCGCCAACGCGTCGACGTCCAGGGCACGCTGGGTGGCGTTCCTGGTCACCACCACCTCGGTGAAGATCGGCTCGAAGGCTTCAAGCAGCCCCCGCACGTCCTTGCCCTCGGTGGCCCCCACCACGCCGATCAGCCGGCTGAAACCGAACGCCTCGGTGACCGCGTCCGCCGTGGCCAGCGCGCCGCCCGGGTTGTGCGCGGCGTCCAGCAGCACGGTGGGGCTGGTGCGCACCGCCTCCAGCCGTCCCGGGGAGCTGACGGCGGCGAACGCGGCCCGCACCACCTCCTGGTCCAGCGGCGCCGCCGGCCGCCCGTCGCCCACGCCGAAGAACGCCTCCACGGCGGCCAGCGCGACCGCGGCGTTGTGCGCCATGTGCGCACCGTGCAGCGGCAGGAAGACCTCGGGGTACTCGCCGCCGAGGCCGCGGAGCGTCAATAGCTGGCCGCCGACGGCGACCTCGCGGGAGAGCACCCCGAACTCCATGCCCTCCCTGGCCACGGTGGCGTCCGCCGCGACGGCGCGGCGCAGGATCACGGAGGCCGCGTCGATCTGCTGCTGGGCGAGGATCACCCGGGCGCCCGGCTTGATGATCCCGGCCTTCTCCACCGCGATCTGCTCGGGGGTGTCCCCCAGGCGCGCGGTGTGGTCCAGGCTGATCGGGGTGATCACGGCTACCGATCCGTCGATCACATTGGTGGCGTCCCAGCTGCCGCCCATGCCCACCTCGACCACGGCGACGTCCGCCGGGGCGTCGGCGAAGGCCGCGTAGGCCATGCCGGTCAGCACCTCGAAGAAGGACAGCCGGTGCTCCTGGGCGGCGTCCACCAGATCGAGATAGGGCTTGATGTCCTGGTATGCCTCGACGAAGCGCTCGGCGGAGAGGGGGGCGCCGTCCACGCTGATCCGCTCGGTGATGGACTGCACATGCGGGCTGCTGTAGCGGCCGGTGCGCAGGTCGAAGCCGCCGAGCAGCGCCTCGATCATACGGGCGGTGGTGGTCTTGCCGTTGGTCCCGGTGATGTGGATCGCCGGGTAGCCGCGCTGGGGCTCCCCCAGCACGTCCATCAGGGCGGTCATCCGGGCGGTTGACGGGTCGAGCTTGGTCTCCGGCCAGCGCGCGAGCAGCTCGGCCTCGACCTCGGCGAGCGCGCGGTCGAGCTCCGGGTCGTCGGGGCGGGTGGGCAGATCGCCGCCGGGCGGCCCGGCCAGCGCCCGCAGGGTGCGACTGCCCGCCTCGATCACCGCGAGATCGGGATCGCGGTCCCGCTCGGCGGCGGCGATCTCGTCGAACTCCCCGCTCTCGGCGTTCGCTTCCGCGTCGGCCTTCGCCTCCGCCTCAGCGCCGCTCAGCGGGAAGGCCGGGAAGTCGTCCGGCTCCTGGCCACGGTCGGGCTCTGCGTCACTCACGGTGGCGAGTCTACTGAACGGGGCGGTGGCCCCCCGGCCCTGGGGGACGGGGGGCCGGCCACGCGCGCCCGGCTATTCGGGGAGCTTGGCCAACTGGGCCGCGATGCGGGCGATGTCCTCCTCGGCGGCCTGCCGGCGGCCCCGGATCTTGCCGACCACCTGCTCGGGCGCCTTGGCCAGGAACGCCTCGTTGCCCAGCTTGGCGGTCGTCTGGGCCAGCTCCTTCTCCGCGGCGGCCAGGTCCTTGGAGAGGCGCTTGCGCTCGGCGGCGAAGTCGATCGCGCCGGAGAGGTCGAGCGCCACCTCGACGCCGGCCACCGGCAGGGTGGCCGTGGCGGCGAAGGAGTCGCCGGCCGGCTCCAGGCGCAGCAGGGACCTGATCGCCGGCTCGTGGGCCGCGAGGGGGGTGTCGGCGAGGGCCAGCGTGGCCGGCACCCGCTGCCCCGGCTGGAGCCCCTGGTCGGCGCGGAACCTGCGGACCTCGGTGACCAGTTGACGGACGGTGTCGATCTCCCGCTCGGCGTCGGCGGCGCGGAAACCGGAGTCGACCGGCCAGTCGGCGACCACCACGGACTCGCCGCCGGTGAGCGTGGTCCACAGCTCCTCGGTGACGAACGGGATCAGCGGGTGCAGCAGCCGGAGCGTGACGTCCAGGACCTCGCCCAGCACCCGCCGGGAGACCTCGGCCGGCCGGCCGCCGGCGGCGAACGTGGTCTTGGACAGCTCGACGTACCAGTCGAAGACCTCGTCCCAGGCGAAGTGGAAGAGGGCGTCGCTGAGCTTGGCGAACTGGTAGTCGTCGTAGTGGGCGTCGACCTGGGCGACCACCGCGTTCAGCCGGGAGAGCACCCAGCGGTCGGTGGCGGACAGCTCGTCGGCCGCCGGCAGCGGGCCGGCCACCGTGGCGCCGTTGAGCAGCGCGAAGCGGGTGGCGTTCCAGATCTTGTTGGCGAAGTTCCTCGACGCCTGGACCCAGTCCTCGCCGATCGGCACGTCGACGCCCGGGTTGGCGCCTCTGGCGAGGGTGAAACGGACGGCGTCCGAACCATAGGCGTCCATCCAGTCCAGCGGATCGACCGCGTTCCCAAAGGACTTGGACATCTTCTTGCCGAACTGGTCACGCACCATGCCGTGCAGGGCGATGGTGCGGAACGGGGGGACGCCGTCCATCGCGTAGAGGCCGAACATCATCATCCGGGCGACCCAGAAGAAGAGGATGTCGTAGCCGGTGACGAGCACGGAGTTCGGATAGAACTTCGCGACGCTCTCCGTCCGCTCGGGCCAGCCCAGCGTGGAGAACGGCCAGAGCCCGGAGGAGAACCAGGTGTCCAGCACGTCCGTCTCCTGGCGCCAGCCGGGGCCGCTGGGCGGCTCCTCGTCCGGGCCGAGGCAGCGGATCTCGTCGTCGGGGCCGTACCAGACGGGGATGCGGTGCCCCCACCACAGCTGGCGGGAGATGCACCAGTCGTGGAGGTTGTCCACCCACTCGAAGTAGCGGGTGGACATCTCCTTGGGGTGGATGGCGACCCGGCCGTCGCGGACCGCGTCCCCCGCGGCCTGGGCGAGCGGGGCCACCTTGACCCACCACTGCATGGACAGCCGGGGCTCGACCGTCGTCTGACAGCGCGAGCAGTGGCCGACGGAGTGCACATAGGGGCGCTTCTCGGCGACGATCCGCCCCTCGGCGCGCAGCGCGCCGACCACGGCGGCCCGCGCCTCAAGGCGGTCGAGCCCGAGGAAGGGGCCGTGCGCGGTGATCCTGGCCTGCTCGTCCATCACCGTGATCTGCGGCAGGCCGTGCCGCAGGCCGATCTCGAAGTCGTTGGGGTCGTGCGCGGGGGTGACCTTGACGGCGCCCGTGCCGAACTCGGGATCGACATGGGCGTCGGCGACGACCGGGATGGCGCGGTCGGTCAGCGGCAGCTTGATCTCGCGGCCGACCAGATGGCGGTAGCGCTCGTCGTCCGGATGGACGGCGACGGCGGTGTCGCCCAGCATCGTCTCGGCCCTGGTGGTGGCGACGACCAGCGAGTCCTCGCCGTCGCCGTAGCGGATGGACACCAACTCGCCGGCGTCGTCCTGGTATTCGACCTCGATGTCGGAGATGGCGCTGACACAGCGGGGGCACCAGTTGATGATGCGCTCGGCGCGGTAGATCAGGCCGTCGTCGTAGAGGCGCTTGAAGATGGTGTTCACGGACCGGGAGAGGCCCTCGTCCATCGTGAAGCGCTCGCGGGACCAGGCGACGCCGTCACCGAGCCGGCGCATCTGGCCGGAGATCGTGCCGCCGGACTCGGCCTTCCACTGCCAGACGCGCTCGATGAACGCCTCCCGGCCGAGATCGTGCCGGGAGACGCCCTCCTTGGCCAGCTCGCGCTCGACGCGGTTCTGCGTGGCGATGCCCGCGTGGTCCATGCCGGGCTGCCAGAGGGTCTCGAAGCCCTGCATCCGCTTGCGGCGGGTGAGCGCGTCGATCAGCGTGTGTTCGAAGGCGTGCCCGAGGTGCAGGCTGCCGGTGACGTTGGGCGGCGGGATGACGATCGTGTACGGCTCCCGGGCGCTCTTGGCGTCCGCCTCGAAGTAACCGCGTTCTACCCACCGCTCATAGAGCCTGCCCTCTACGTCGGCCGGCGTGTACTGAGTCGGCAGATCTGAGGGGGCGGCGCTGCGGGGCCCGTTGGCGGGCCGCTGGGTCATGTCGGTCACGGCGCTCAGTCTAGGACCCCGCACCGACAGTCCGCGCCGAGGTTTCCCGGCGGCCCCAACGGCCTTGGCCGGGGCCGGAGATCATCCCGAAGCGGGCCGTGGAAGGTGCGGTAAGGGCAATGGGGGCGGATGTACAGGAAGCCATCTCATCCGACAGGATGTGCGTTACGCAGACGACGCAGGGCTCTTGAGGGGAAGCAGTATGAGTCAGAACCAGCCGGGTCCGTACGGGCAGCAGCCCCCGCAGGGCCCGCAGCCCGGGCAGCCCGGCCCGTACGGGGCGCCACCGCCGCAGGGCACACCGCCCGGCGGCCCCAACCCGTACGCGCAGGGCGGCGCCCCCGGTGGGCCCGGGTACGGATATCCGCAGCAGCCCGGTGCGCCGGGGCAGCCGGGCCCCTACGGCCAGCCGCAGCAGCAGCCGGGGCCCTACGGGCAGCAGCCCCCGCCGGCGCCCCAGCCCGGGCAGTACCCGGGCCAGCCCGGACAGCCGGGCCAGTTCCCCGGCCAGCAGCCCCCGGGAGCGCCCGGTCAGTTCCCCGGCCAGCAGCCCCCCGGGCAGTTCCCCGGTCAGCAGCCCCCCTACGGCCAGCCGCAGCCGTCCGGTGGCGGTGGCGGCAACAAGACCCTGGTGATCGTGATCGCCACGGTGGTGTCGCTCGCGATCGTCGGCGGGCTCGGCTTCTTCCTGCTGTCGGGCGACGACGATGACAACGGAGGCGGCGGAGGCGGCAGCAGCGCGGGCACCGACCCCGACTCGCGCTATGTGCTGGAGCTGCCCGACAGCTTCGGCGACTACAACCTGGCCGACCCGGTCCAGAGCAGCGAGGACAACTTCACCCAGGAGGAGCTGGCCGAGGTCGGCCTCGCCGACGCCGAGGGCGCCAGCGCCATGTACCTGGCGGGCATCAGCCTCATCGACGCCAGCCAGCTGGAGGACCCGGCGGAGCTGGGCAGCTCCGAGGTCCACACCATGTTGACGATGGGCCTGTGGGGCGAGATCGAGAACCCGGAGGCCAGCGTCGACGCCTTCCTGGCCTTCGGCGCCGAGGAGGCGACCACCAGCTCGGACATGACGCTCCACGGCGAGCCGGAGAGCATGAACCCGGACGGCCTCGACGGTGCCGTCATGAAGTGCCAGCAGGGCGAGAGCCTGGACATGTTCACCAACGAGATGGTGCCGGTCCCGGTGTGCGTCTGGGCTGACTACAGCACCGCCGGCCTCACCATCATCCAGAAGCAGACCGGCTCCGGCACGCTGGAGATGTCGCTGGAGGACGCCGCCGCGCACACCGCGCAGCTGCGCAACGCCTCCCTGGTCGAGGCCGGGGGCGGCGGCGGGAACGCCGACGAGGCCCCGGCCGACGAGGACGTCATCCCGTAGGCGGCGACATCCCGTAAGGGGCGTCACTCCCCCGAACGAGCGGAGAACGACCTGAGGCGGGCCCGGGACCAGCTGGTCCCGGGCCCGCCTCAGTGCTGTGGGGCGGCGCTCAGGCCGTCTTCTCCTGCGGCGGCACCGAGGCGTCCCGCTGCTTGGCCAGCCGCGAGCGGGGCACCAGCGTCGGGTTGACGTTGGACTTGACGACGTCCTCCGTGATCAGGACCTGGCCGACGTCCTGCCGCGACGGCACCTCGTACATCACCGACATCAGCACCTCCTCCATGATCGCCCGCAGGCCGCGCGCGCCCGTGCCGCGCAGGATGGCCTGGTCGGCGATGGCCTCCAGGGCCGGAAGATCGAACTCAAGCTCGACGCCGTCCAGCTCGAAGAGCCGCTGGTACTGCTTGATCAGCGCGTTGCGGGGCTCGACCAGGATGCGCAGCAGGGCCTCGCGGTCCAGGTTGTGGACCGAGGTGATCACGGGGAGCCGGCCGATGAACTCGGGGATCATGCCGTACTTGACCAGATCCTCGGGGAGCGCGTCGGTGAGCAGCTCGGCGCTGCCCCGATCCCGCTTCGAGCGGATGTCGGCGCCGAAGCCGATGCCCCTGGCACCCGAGCGGGCCCGGATGATGTCGTCGAGCCCGGCGAAGGCGCCGCCGACGATGAAGAGCACGTTGGAGGTGTCGATCTGGAGGAACTCCTGGTGCGGGTGCTTGCGCCCGCCCTGCGGCGGCACCGCGGCCGTGGTGCCCTCCAGGATCTTCAGGAGCGCCTGCTGGACACCCTCACCGGAGACATCGCGGGTGATCGACGGGTTCTCGCTCTTGCGGGCGACCTTGTCGATCTCGTCGATGTAGATGATCCCCTGCTCGGCCTTCTTGATGTCGTAGTCGGCCGCCTGGATCAGCTTGAGCAGGATGTTCTCGACGTCCTCGCCCACATAGCCGGCCTCCGTGAGCGCGGTGGCGTCGGTGATGGCGAAGGGGACGTTGAGCATCCTGGCCAGCGTCTGGGCGAGCAGGGTCTTGCCTGAGCCGGTGGGGCCGAGCAGCAGGATGTTGGACTTGGAGAGCTCGATCTCCTCGTCCCGCGAGTGGTGGGAGTCGCTCGCCCGAACCCGCTTGTAGTGGTTGTAGACGGCGACCGAAAGCGCCTTCTTGGCGTCTTCCTGGCCGACCACATAGCTTTCCAGGAAGTCGTAGATCTCCCGCGGCTTGGGCAGCTCTCCCAGGTCGGAGTCCGGCGAGTCCGCCAGCTCCTCCTCAATGATCTCGTTGCAGAGATCAATGCACTCATCGCAGATATAGACCCCCGGGCCCGCGATGAGCTTCTTCACCTGTTTCTGACTCTTGCCGCAGAACGAGCACTTGAGCAGATCGCCGCCATCACCGATGCGTGCCACGAGGTGCTTCCCCTTCGACTGCGCACCGCCGGGGCGACGGTGCCGAGTGCTTACTGAAGACGACGGTACCTCGTCGGCCCGGTTGAATGGTCCCCCTTGACGGGAATCCCCCTCGGCGGGGCCTTCCCGTCAAAGGGGATGGAGCCGTTTATCGCGCCGAATGTGTGATCCGGCACAGGTACCGATGAGCGGCCTAGTCGGCCGTGGAGGTGCGGGTGGTGATGATCTGGTCGATCAGGCCGTAGTCCACGGCCTCGGCCGCGGTGAGGATCTTGTCGCGCTCGATGTCGTCGCGGACCTCCTCGATCGGCCTGGTGGAGTGCTTGGCCAGCATCTCCTCCAGCTGGGTGCGCATCCGCTGCACCTCGCGGGCCGCGATCTCCAGGTCGGACACCTGGCCACGCCCGGTCTCCGAGTACGGCTGGTGGATCAGCACCCGCGAGTTCGGCAGCGCCATGCGCTTGCCCGGGGTGCCGGCCGCCAGCAGCACGGCGGCGGCCGAGGCGGCCTGGCCCATGCAGACGGTCTGGATGTCGGGTTTGACGAAGACCATCGTGTCGTAGATGGCGGTCAGCGCGGTGAACGATCCACCGGGGCTGTTGATGTAGATCTGGATGTCCCGATCGGGGTCCATGGACTCCAGGCAGAGCAGCTGGGCCATCACGTCGTTGGCCGAGGCGTCGTCGATCTGCACGCCGAGGAAGATCACGCCCTCCTCGAAGAGCTTCGCGTACGGGTCGTACTCGCGCACGCCCTGCGAGGTGCGCTCGACGAAGCGCGGAATCACATAGCGGGACTCGGCCGGCAGACGATCGTAGAGGCCGGAGCCAGGAAACTTGTTCATCGGGGTGTGTACCGCCTTGGGTCTATGGCTTGCGAGCGGGCTGGCGAGCTTCGGGGCTGGGCGATCCTGGGGACGCCGGGGGCCGGCGAGGGCCCCCGGGGGCTCAGGCGCCCGTGCCACCGCCGCCCGAGATGTCCGCCGCGCTGGTGATGACCCGGTCCAGCAGGCCGTAGTCGCGCGCCTCCTCGGCGGTGAACCAACGGTCCCGGTCCGCGTCCCGCTCCCACTGGTCGAAGGAGACACCGGAGTGCTCCGCCGACAGCTTGGCCATCTTGCGCTTGGTGCGGAGCAGCTGCTCGGCATGGATCTTGATGTCCGACGCCGAACCGGCCAGGCCGGCCGACGGCTGGTGGATCAGCACCTCGGCGTTGGGCAGCGCGTAGCGCTTGCCGGCCGCGCCTGCCGTCAGCAGGAACTGCCCCATCGAGGCCGCCAGGCCCATCGCGATGGTGACCACGTCGTTCTTGACGTACTGCATGGTGTCGTAGATCGCCATGCCGGCCGAGATCGAGCCGCCGGGGCTGTTGATGTAGAGATAGATGTCCTTGTCCGGATCGGCGGCGAGCAGCAGCAGCTGCGCCGTGATCCGGTTCGCGATGTCATCGTCCACCGGCTGACCCAGGAAGATGATGCGCTCGTCGAGCAGCCGGTTGTAGACCTGATCGCCGAGGCCACCGCTTGTCGGCTCCGCTGCGGCGGAGGGCATCAAGAGCGTCACGTATCCACCTGCTCATTCCTGGACGGCCTAAGCCTGTGCGCCTGGCCGTCACTCGACATCTGGCTTGTTTCTACGGACCCTAACGCGCGGCTCGGACAGACCCATCCCGACCAGGGAACTGTTCGCTGTGAGCGCAGGGTCACCCTCACCCCGGGTAGCGGACGGGGCCGGACGCGGTGGGCGTCCGGCCCCGTCGAAGTCGCTACTCGCGCCGGCTCACGCGTCGTTGGGCTTCTCGTCCTTCGTCTCGCCGGCCGTGGCAGCCTCGTTGGCCTCGACGGCCTCGGCCACCTCGTCCGTCGACTCCGCCACCGCGCCCCCGACCTGGGCCGCGTCGTTCTCCACGGCGGGCTCCTCGGCGTCGTCGTCCAGCTCGACCAGCTCGCCGTTGCTGTCCTTGACCGTGGACCGCTCGACGACGGCGGCCAGCGCCTTGCCCCTGGTGACCTCGCCGACCAGCATCGGGACCTGGTTGCCCTCGACGACCGCCTTGGCGAACTGGTCCGGGCTCATCCCCGAGGACTGGGCCCGGCGCACCAGGTGCTCGGTCAGCTCCTCCTGGCTCACGTTGAGGTTGTCGCGCCTGGCGATCTCGTCCAGCACGAACTGGGTGCGGATGCCCTTCTCGGCCTGCTCCCGCAGCTCGTCGTCGAACTCCTCGGCGGTCTTCTCCTGGAGCTTGAGGTACGCCTCCAGGTCCATGCCGAGCTGGGGCAGCTGGTGGTGCTCCAGGTTGTGCTTGCGGGTCTTGATCTCCTCGGCCAGCAGCTTCTCCGGCAGCGGGACCTCGACCAGCTCAAGGAGCGCGTCCAGCACCTTCTCCTGGGCCTCGGTCGCCTGCTGGTAGGTGCGCTCCTCGGTGAGCCGCCTGCGGCTGTCGTCGCGCAGCTCCTCCAGCGTGTCGAACTCGCTGGCCAGCTGGGCGAAGTCGTCGTCCAGCTCGGGCAGTTCACGGGCGGAGACGGACTCGACGGAGACCGTGACCTCGGCCTCCTGGCCGGCGCCCGAGCCGCCGCGCAGCTCGCTGGTGAAGGTGGCGGTGCCGCCGGCCGCGAGGCCGGTGACGGCCTCGTCCAGACCTTCGAGCATCTGGCCCGAGCCGATCGTGTAGTTGACGCCGGAGGCCACCCCGTCGTCCAGGACCTCGCCGTCCACCCGGGCCTCAAGGTCGATCTTGACGACATCGCCGTCGGCGGCCTCGCGCTCGACCACGGTGGTGGTGGCGAAGCGGTCGCGCAGCTGGTCGACCGCCTTCTCCAGATCCTCGTCGGAGACCTCGACGGCGTCGACGGTGACCTCGATGCCGGAGTAGTCGGGGATCTCCAGCTCGGGGCGGATGTCCACCTCGGCGGTGAAGGTCAACGTCTCGTTGTCCTTCAGCTCGGTGATGTCGACATCCGGCTGACCCAGCGGGTTCAGCTCGCCCTCGTTGACCGCGTCCGTGTAGAACTTGGGCAGCGCCTCGTTGACCGCTTCCTCAAGGACCGCACCACGTCCGAAGCGCTGGTCGATGATCCGGGCCGGGATCTTTCCCTTACGGAAGCCCGGCACCTGGACCTGCTGGTTGATCTTCCGGTACGCCGCGTCGAGGCTGGGCTTGAGCTCCTCGAAGGGCACCTCGACAGTGAGCCGAACCCGGGTGGGGTTCAGGGTCTCCACGGCGCTCTTCACGGTCGGTCTCCTTGGGGCTGACAATCGAGAGATCTGGCGAAACGACTGAAGCGCCCCGTCTTGCGGACACACCACAGGCGCACAGGCAAGTCATCGTACGTGGTCGGGGTGGCCGGATTCGAACCGACGACCTTCCGCTCCCAAAGCGGACGCGCTACCAAGCTGCGCCACACCCCGTCGTGGTTCACGACGCGGTACGTAGCGTACAGGGCGCGGGAGCGGGCCGATCCTCGGGCCCACGGCGCGCCCGCCGACCGCGTGGCGGTCGATGTCGCCTGGCGGGGCGGGCGGTTGGGCGCTGGTACGATGCTCAGCGTCTCCGAGGCGCGATGCCGCTCTCGGCGCGTGCGGGCGTAGCTCAATGGTAGAGCCCTGGTCTTCCAAACCAGCTACGCGGGTTCGATTCCCGTCGCCCGCTCTCTTTTTCCCGCGTTCTCCCGCGTTCCTCCGCCCCCAGCACCGCACGCCGCCAAGCGGCCCGGCCCGGCCCCCTCGGGGGACCGGGCCCGCAGTCGTGGGCGCGACTCCGGGGCGGGCGGTCAGGGCGCGCTGTTGATGGAGTCGTCCACCTCGTTGACCCCGTCGGTGACGGACTGAAGGAAGTCGTTTATGGGGTCGGCGGCGCCGGTGGAGGCCAGGGAGAAGCCGAAGAGGATCGCCACGATGGCGGGCCCCCACTTGACCGCCCCGCTTCGGATCATGAAGAACATGATCACGCCGAACAGCAGGGCCAGAGAGAACGAGATAACCACAACTGATCACACCTTCGGAAGGTCGCCACTGCTCCGTCAGGGGCTTGACCACGGCCGCCGCACCCCCGCAGGCACCATCGTGCCATCAACTGCCGGGCCAAGGGAGGCGGATGACCCTCCGTAGGACCCGTCGGACGGCGCTCCGGGGAGATCGGACGCCACTTCGTCCGTTATCTGTCCGTTAGCCACCGCGCCTCTGGGTCGCCGACAATTCCAGCGCGCCGCGCGGACGTTCGGAAGCCCTTGATCAACGGGCCGACGAAGGCCATTCCTCCCACACCGCGCGGATCACCGAGGGCTGGCGACCCGATCCGATACACACCCTTTAGTCTGGATTTACCCTTCTCAAATCACCTGATTTCCGACGCGTGTCCGATGTCACTCACCAGAGATTCTCGTTTCATCACAAGAATCTCCTTGAAGATTCCCGCACTCCGCCGGGCGAATGTACGGATCACCTGAAGAAGCGCTATCGTGCGAACAATGTTGCACGTCCGTAACCAACGAGCCCCCTTGCCCGAGGTCCGGGCGACGAAGGCCGTCCCCCCACCGACAGTCACGGACGGTCAGGCCCGGGCCACCTCGCGCGACCCCTTCTTCGACAACGCCAAGTACCTGGCCATCGTCCTGGTCGCGATCGGCCACGCGTGGACCCCGCTGCGGGAGGACTCCCGCACGGCGGCGGCGCTGTACATGTTCGTCTACGCGTTCCACATGCCGGCCTTCATCATGATCGCCGGCTACTTCTCGCGGAACTTCACGGCCCGGCCGCACCAGTTGAAGCGACTGGTCAGCGGGGTGCTGGTGCCCTATCTGATCTTCGGAGTCGCCTATGTGCTCTTCGTGCGCTGGGGCACCGACAGCCCGGACTACCCCTTCGCCCTCCTGGACCCCTACTACCTCACCTGGTTCCTGATCGCGCTCTTCGTCTGGCGGTTGACGGCCCCCCTGTGGAACGTCGTGCGCTGGCCGATGCCGATCGCCCTGGCGATCGCCGCGCTGGCCAGCTTCGCGCCCTCGCTCGGCGACGACCTCAACATCCAACGCGTCCTACAGTTCCTGCCGTTCTTCGTGCTGGGCATGCGGCTGCGCCCCGAGCACTTCGAGCTGGCGCGCCGCCGCGAGGTGCGGCTGGCCGCGCTGCCCGTCTTCCTCTGCGCGCTGGCCACCGCCTACTGGGCGGTCCCCCGGATGGACGCGTCGTGGTTCTACCGCAGTTCGAGCGCCCAGGAGATGGGCTTCGAGTGGTGGATCGGCGTGGTGATGAGCCTGGCGCTCTTCGGCTGCGGCCTGGTGCTCAGCGTCGCGTTCCTGTCCTGGGTGCCCCGGCACAGACGCTGGTACACCGCGCTGGGCGCGGGCACGATCTACGGCTACCTGCTGCACGGCTTCGTGGTGAAGGCGTCGCGCTGGTGGGAGTGGTACGACGCCGCCTGGGTGCACACCCCGGGCGGACGTGTGGTGGTCACCGCGCTCGGCGCCCTGGTGGTCACCCTGCTCTGCACCGCGCCGGTCCGCCGGGTCTTCCGCTGCCTGGTGGAACCCTCCCTGAACTGGGCGTTCCGTGGCGACGGCGGGTCCAGCCGGCGGGAGGGCGACGAGCGCGGGGAGGCCGGCGCGACGCCGCGCGGCAACCCCGAGGGCCCCTCGGGCAACCGCAGGCCGGTCAAGGCGGGTTGACGGACGCCCGGTGGCCCGCCCGCGCGGCGGGCCACCGGGCGCCGCTCAGCGCACCGCCACGCCGTGCCCGGCGAGATAGCTGAGCGGATCGACATCGCTGCCGTAGTTCCGGTCGGCCCTGATCTCGAAGTGCAGGTGCGGTCCCGTGCTGCGGCCCGTGTTGCCGGAGTCCCCGAGCCAGCTCTCCGCCGTGACCCGCGCGCCCGGCTCGACGGCGATGTGGGAGAGGTGGGCGAAGAGGGCGAAGTGGCCGTCGTCCAGGGCGACCAGCACCATGGCGCCGTAGTCCTGGTGGTAGGTGGTCTCGGCCACCGTGCCGGGCCCCACGGAGTGGATCGCGGTGCCGACGGGCAGGGCGAAGTCCACGCCCGTGTGATAGCCGGCGGCCCAGCTGCCCGGCTGCCCGTAGGCGGCGGAGATCGGATAGCCGCTGACCGGCATCGCCCACTCGTCGGCGGCGAGGGGCTGCCAGTACCACGGGGCGCGGCTCTCGTCCCCCTCCGTGAGGCCGCCGAAGTAGGGGCCGAGCGCGCCCCCGGCCGCGTTGTCCCCCACGCCGCCGAGGAACTGCTCGATCTCGCCCACCCGTTGGTCCGGCCGGTCCTCGTGGCCGATGGCCGAGACCGCCCAGGGCCCCGCTATCGCCAGCGCGCCGAGGGCGGTGCAGCCGGCGGCCCGCCGCGCCAGGAGGCGGCGGCCTCGGAAGGCCGTCAGGGGCGCCGACACCCGCCGGGCCAGCCGGGCGCCCGCGCGTCGGCCGCGACCGGGAAGGCCCCCGGTGCCAGCGGTTGTCTCGGACGCATAAGGCGCGTCGGGTTTCTCGGGTTCTTCGGATTCCTCGGGGGCTCTGACATCGCTCATGATCATGAGCCAAGGCCACCGACGGGCGCGTCGCATCCGGCCGGGGCCGGCGCCCAGGGCCGTTCGGCCCAGGACGGGAGCCCGGACCCCGGCCATCCGCGCAGCTCACCGCCGGCGACACGGAACGTGCGCATTACGCTCCGCCGAGTGATCAGCCCTGTGGGTGGGTGACCGCCGAGGAGTGGAGCTGACGGCAGCTGGCCGGAACGCGCGCCGACCCGACGGGCGGGCGGCTACTCCCGACAGATCAGGACCAGCGCGCGATCGTCGTTGACGTCCTTGGCGACGGCCTCGATCAGATGCCAGGCGGTGTTGCGGAAGCCGGTGGCCACATAGCGGTCCGCGGCGCCGGTCAGCCGGTCGAGGCCCTCGGAGAGGTCCTGGTCGGGCCGCTCGACCAGGCCGTCGGTGAAGAGCATCAGCACATCGCCGCGGCGCAGCGTGCCCTTGGCGGGATGGAACTCGGCGCCGTCGTAGACGCCGAGCAGCGGGCCCTCGGCTGTGGTCTCCCGCCACCGCCCGGTGCCCGCGTTCAGCTGGAGGGCGGGCGGGTGCCCCGCTGAGAGCAGCTCGTAGTCGCCGGTGTCCAGGTCGAGCACCAGATGGACGGAGGTGGCGAACCCCTCCTGCCAGTTCTGCCGCAGCAGATAGCCGTTGGCGGCGGGCAGGAAGCCGTGCGGCGGCAGCGAGCCGAGCAGGCCGCCGAAGGCGCCGGAGAGCAGCAGCGAACGGGAGGCGGCGTCCATGCCCTTGCCGGAGACATCCGTCAGCACCACCTCCAGCGTGCGGCGTTCGGGCCCGGTGCGGGCGGCGACCACGAAGTCCCCGGAGAAGGACTGTCCGCCGGCCGGACGCAGCGACATCTCGTGGTGCCAGCCCGCGGGCAGGCCGGGCAGGGCGCTCTGTGCGCTGATGCGCTCCCGCAGGTCGAAGAGCATGGTGTGGCCGCGCCGCCAGGGCACGCCGACCCGGCTGCGGAACTGCGCGATCAGCAGGCCGATCAGCGCCACGGCGGCGACCAGCAGAATCGTTCCGGGCGTGACCGGGTCGGGAGCCGAGCGCTCCGCGTCGATCAGCGCCGTCTCCAGCACCAGCGCGGTGGCCGCGGCGGCGTAGAGCCCCAGCAGGCTGGCGGGGCGCAGCAGCAGCCCGGCGGCGACCAGCGGCAGCAGCAGCGCCTCGGGCGGGCACCACTCCGGCCAGGTCGCGGTGCCGAAGGCGAGCATGGGGATGGAGAGCATCAGGGCCGTGAAGGCGATCCAGTCCGAACCGCCGCCCCTGAAGTAGTCGACGGCGGATCGGCGCAGCCCGACGCGCGCGCGGTGGAGGACCTTGCGGCTCCGCGCCCGCAGGCTCTCCTTGGGAGGGGCGGGCACGCTGGGGCGTGTCATGGTTTGGGACCTTATCCACCGGGTCAGCCGCACGTCGAACCCCTGGGATGCTCGGACATGCGTGCGCCCTCGCGGCGCCGGTGGGCGCGGCCCCCCGACCGCGTGGAAGTGGGGAAATCGAATCGCCCGGGAGGGTGATCCTTGGTAGGTATGTCCGCATGACGATCGAGGTGCGGACCATCAAGGAAGACGAGTGGGAGCGCTGGTACGGCGCCCTTGAATGGGCGTTCGGCGGTGTTCCCGAGGCTCCGGAGGAGGCGAAGCTCTGGCGGGATCTGGCGGATCTCGACCGGAGTGTGGGCGCCTTCGACCGGGGCCGGGTGGTCGGCACCTTCGGCGCGTTCAACCTGGGCGTCTCGCTGCCCGGCGGCGCGGTGGTCGACGCCGGCGGGGTGACCATGGTCTCCGTGGCCGGGACGCACCGCAGGCGCGGGCTGCTGCGCCGGCTGATGGCCGACGGGCTGCGGGACGCGTACGAGCGCGGCGAGACCCTCTCGCTGCTGACGGCGGCCGAGGCCGCGATCTACGGCAGGTTCGGCTACGGCGTGGCGGCGCGTTCGCTCACCGCGCGGATCGACACCCATCGGGTGGAGCTGGCCATCGCCCCGCCGGGCATCGACGACATCGAGCTGACCGTGGTCTCGCCCGGGGAGGCGCTGGAGCGCTGCGAGGCGCTCTACGCCGAACTGCTGGGCCGGCGGCCGGGGATGCTGGAGCGGCGCCCCGGCTGGGAGCGGCTGCCGCTGCTGGATCCGGAGCGGGAGCGCGGCGGCGCCTCCGAGCGGCGCTGTGTGCTGGCCGAGCGGGACGGGGAGCTGCTCGGCTACGCCCGCTACGCGAGCAAGCCGCTCTGGGACCAGACCGTGCCGGTGGGGCAGGTGCTCGTCCGGGATCTGGACGCGGTCGATCCGGCCGCCTACGCCGCGCTGCTGCGCTACCTGCTGGGCCTGGACCTGATGTCCTGGGTGCACCTGACGGGCCGTCCGGTGGACGACCCCTTCCAGCATCTGGTGAACGATGTCCGCAGCTGTTCGCTCCAGGTGCGGGACCGGCTCCATCTGCGGACGGTCGAGGTGGGCGGCGCGCTGGCGGCGCGCCGCTACGCGACCGAGGTGGACGTGGTGCTCGATGTGAAGGACGACTTCTGTCCCTGGAACGCGGGCCGGTGGCGGCTGAGCGGCGGCGCGAGCGGGGCGGTCTGCGAGCGCACCGGGGACGCCGCCGAACTGACCCTGGATGTGCGGGCGTTGAGCACCGCCTACCTGGGCGACAGCTCGTTGGCCGGGCTGGCGACGGCCGGGCTGGTCAGCGAGGAGCGCGCGGGAGCGCTGGCGTCGGCCTCGACGGCCTTCGGCCATCATCTGGCGCCCTGGTTGCCGCACGGCTTCTAACCCCAACATTCCACCCCCAGTCACCTGATGAAGCCCGAGGATACGGGCCCGCACCGACATCCGGCAGTCTCAGCGGCGCTGACAGCGTGGACACCAGAAGAGATTTCTGGCGGCGAGGGGTGCGGTCGCCACCGGTCCCTCGCAGACCAGACAGCTCTGACCGGCCCTGCGGTAGACATAGACCTCGCCGCCGTGGTCGTCCACCCTGGGCGGGCGCCCCATCGCCTCGGGGGTGTGTTCGGGGCGGACGGTGTCGATCCGGCCCAGCCGGACGCCCTCCCGCATCAGGCTGACCAGATCGGCCCAACAGGCTTCCCATTCGGACCGGCCCAGGTCACGGCCGGCCCGGTGGGGGGCGATGCCGTGCCGGAAGAGGACCTCGGCGCGGTAGGCGTTGCCCACGCCGGCGATCACGCTCTGGTCCATCAGCAGGGTGGCGACGGCCGTGCGGCTGGTGGAGACGCGGCGCCAGGCGGCCTCGGGGTCGGCGTCGGCGCGCAGCGGGTCGGGGCCGAGGCGCGCGGCGACGGCGGCCCGCTCCTGCTCGGTGCGCAGCGCGCAGGTGTTGGGGCCGCGGAGCTCGGCCCAGTGCTCGCCGTTGGCCAGGCGGAGCCGTATCTGGCCGACGGGGGCGGGCGCGGGACCGGTGCCGAAGGCGACCTTGCCGTAGAGGCCGAGGTGGACGTGGACCCAGCCCAGCGGCTCGGGGAACCCGAGGGCCCCGGGAAATCCGAGGAACAAATGCTTGCCGTGGGCCTCGGTGCCGGTCATCGGCTGGCCGTCGAGCAGCGCCGCGGTGTCGGCGAACTTGCCCTGGGGGCTGTCCACCCGCACCGGCCGGCCGGCGAACCGTTCCGCGTAGTCGGCCGCCAGCCGGTGGATGACGTGGCCCTCGGGCATCAGTCCTGCTCGGGCAGCGGGGGCAGCGTGCCGTCCGTCTCGTAGGCGGCGAGCATGTCGATCCGCCGGCTGTGGCGCTCGGCGCCCGAGTAGGCGGTGTCGAGGAAGACGGCGACGAACGAGGTGGCCTCGTCCGTGGTGTGCATCCGGGCCCCGACGCTGAGCACGTTGGCGTTGTTGTGCTCGCGGCCCAGGCGCGCGGTCTCCTCGCTCCAGGCCAGGGCGCAGCGGACGCCGGTGACCTTGTTGGCCGCGATGGCCTCGCCGTTGCCCGAGCCGCCGATGACGACGCCGAGGGCCTCGGGCTCCGCGGCGACCCGCTCGGCCGCGCGCAGGCAGAACGGGGGGTAGTCGTCTTCGGCGTCGTAGTGGGTGGGGCCGCAGTCGACGGGCTCGTGGCCGTGCTGGGCGAGCCAGTCGACCAGGTGGTTCTTCAGTTCGTATCCGGCGTGGTCGGAGGCGAGGTAGACGCGCATGGCCCCCAATATGGCATGGCGCCGGCGGTCGTCCGCCGCCGGCTCCCGCCCCGGACGTCAGTCCCCCGAGCGCCGTCCCAGCAGGTGCCAGGCGGCCGGCAGCGCACCCATGGCCAGCGCCACCTTGAGGGCGTCGCCGAGCAGGAAGGGCGTCAGGCCCGCGGAGATCGCCTCGCTCGGCGACATCCCCGTGGCCAGCGCGAGGTAGGGGACGCCGATGCCGTAGATGATGACGCTGCCCAGCGCCATGGTGCCGATGGTGCGCGGCACCGTGCGGTCGCCGCCCCTGCGGGCGAGGGCGCCGACCACGGCGGCGGCCAGCAGCATGCCGAGCAGATAGCCGAAGGACGGCATGCCGTAGCCGGAGGTGCCCTCGGAGAACCACGGCATCCCGGCCATGCCGGCGAGCACGTAGAAGGTCATGGACAGCATGGCGCGGCCGGTGCCGAAGGAGGCGCCGATCAGCAGCGCGGCGAACGTCTGTCCGGTGACGGGGACGGGAGAGCCGGGGACGGGGACGGCGATCTGGGCCGCGGCGCCGGTGAGCGCGGCGCCGCCGAGGATCAGCGCCACGTCTCTCACGCGCGCCGCGGAGTGGCTGGCCGCGGGGAGCAGATCGGCCAGCACGGCACGCGGGCTGCCGTTGACGACGGCTGAACTCATGGGTGTACTCCAGAGCTTCGAACGAGCGGGACCATCCGACGCTAGCCGAATGCGGTGGCGTCTTCGGAGTGAGCTTGCCGACACTGTTCGAATGTTGATCGAACTGCTTGCCGAGCGACCGGAGTTGACCGTTCCCCTCGCGCGGATCCGTTTCGCCGAGTGGGGCGGGGAGCCGGGTCGGGAACGGCTGGCCGACTGGATCGCGCTGGCCGAGGCCGAGTCGGGCCGCGAGACGCTGCCGGCGACCTGGGTGGCCCATGACGACGGGAGGGTGCTGGGCGGGATGGGCCTGGCCGTGCGGGATCCGCCGGACCGCCGGACGGCCGGGCCCTGGCTGATCGGGGTGGTGGTGCGCCCGGAGGACCGGCGGCGCGGGGTGGGCCGCGCGCTGTTCGCCGCCGTCGAGTCCTGGGCGCTGGCCGGCGGCCATCGGGAGCTGTGGGTGCTGACGGACGGTCGGGCGGCCGTCGACTTCTACCGGGGGTGCGGGATGACGGTGGAGGCGGCCGGCACGGAGGTCGTGCTCCGCAAGGCGCCGATCGGGCACTACTGATAGCGTTCCGCTATTGCACATCACTCGCAATTAGTGGAGACAGGCAACGGCATGGCCATCTACACGCTCCCCGACCTCCCCTACGACTACGCCTCCCTGGAGCCGGTCATCAGCGGGGAGATCATCGAACTGCACCACGACAAGCACCACGCGGCCTACGTCAAAGGGGCCAACGACACCCTGGACCGGCTCGCCGAGGCGCGGGACAAGGACGCCTGGGACTCGATCAACGGGCTGGAGAAGAACCTCGCGTTCCATCTCTCCGGCCACATCCTGCACTCCATCTACTGGCGCAACATGACCGGTGACGGTGGGGGCGAGCCGCTGGAGAGGGACGGCACGGGGGAGCTGGCGGACGCCATCGCCGAGTCGTTCGGCTCCTTCGCGAAGTTCAAGGCCCAGCTCTCCAAGGCCTCGGCGACCACCCAGGGCTCCGGCTGGGGCGTGCTGGCGTTCGAGCCGGTCAGCGGGCGTCTCGTGGTGGAGCAGATCTACGACCACCAGGGGAACGTCGGCCAGGGCTCCGTTCCGCTGCTGGTCTTCGACGCCTGGGAGCACGCCTTCTACCTCCAGTACCGCAACCAGAAGGTGGACTTCGTCGAGGCGATGTGGCGCGTGGTCAACTGGCAGGACGTCGCGGCCCGTTACACCGCGGCCAGGACCAACGCCGCCGCGCTGACGCTGGCGCCCTGACGCGGCGCGGCGACCTTGGGCCCCGGTTCCGCCCGATCGTCTTCTCACGCCCCGCCGGGGTGGGGCGGGCCGGTCACGGGAGCGGCCCCCGCGCGGAGGCATCGCGCGGGGGCCGTCTCACATGCCCGAGGTGATCCCAGGTCGGGCGCCGGGCGCTCAGACGTCGAACTGGGGGCCCACGTCCCTGGTCCGCTTGATCTCGTAGAAGCCGGGCGTGCTCGCCACCAGCAGCGTCCCGTCCCAGAGCCGCGCCGCCGCCTCGCCCTTGGGCGCCGGGGTGACCACCGGGCCGAAGAAGGCGATCGGCTCGCCGTCGGCGCCGGGCACCGAGATCACCGGGGTGCCGACGTCCTGGCCGACCAGGTCGATGCCCACCTTGTGCGAGGCCCGCAGCTCGGTGTCGAGGGCGTCGGACTCGGCCGCGTCGGCCAACTCGGCCGGCAGGCCGGCCTCCTCCAGCGCCTCGACGAGCGTGGCGCGGTTCTTCTCCAGGCCCCGGTGGTGGAAGCGTTCGCCGAGCGCCGTGTAGAGCGGGCCGAGCACCTCGTTGCCGTGCGCCTGCTCCGCCGCGATACAGACCCGCACCGGGCCCCAGGCCTCGCGGAGCAGCTCGGCGTACTCGGGGGGCAGCTCGTCCAGCTTCGGCTCGTTGAGCACGGCCAGGCTCATCACATGCCAGCTGACCCGCACCGGGCGGACCTTCTCGACCTCCAGCATCCAGCGGGAGGTCATCCAGGCCCAGGGGCAGAGCGGGTCGAACCAGAAGTCCGCCCGCACCACGTCCCCGGTCGCGTTCTCCGCCATCTGTGTCTCCTCTTCGCAGGGTTGTCGGGCGCGGCGGGACCCGGACGCGCCGCGCCCCGCGTCGTGGCCAACACGACGTGCGCCGATCGCATTCCACCGTGCGGCGTCCGGCCTCCCGTGACATGCTGACACGCGCCCGCGCGAGGAACGCCGGGCCGAGGCCTTTCACGCCGGCCCAGCGCGAGGCGGAAAGAAGCACGTCACAACAGGGAGTCATAAGCGTGCCCGGAGAGAACCTCACCCGCGACGAAGCCCGCGAGCGGGCCAGGCTGCTGACGGTGCACGGCTACGACGTCGCACTCGACCTGCGCGCCGCCACCGACCCGCCACCGGCCGAGGGGCCGCGCACCTTCCGCTCCACCACCACCATCCGCTTCGCCAGCGCCGAGGAGGGCGCCGACAGCTTCGTCGACCTCCTCGCCCCCCATGTGCACTCGGTGACCCTCAACGGAGCCTCGCTGGCGACGGACCAGGTCTTCGACGGCACCCGCATCACGCTGCGCGCGCTACGCGCGGAGAACGAGCTGGTGGTGGACGCCAGTTGCGCCTACAGCCACACCGGCGAGGGGCTGCACCACTTCACCGACCCCGAGGACGGGGAGATCTACCTCTACACCCAGTACGAGCCGGCCGACGCCCGGCGGGTGTTCGCCAACTTCGAACAGCCGGACCTCAAGGCGCCGTTCTCCTTCCGGATCACCGCGCCCGCGCACTGGGTGGTGCTCAGCAACGGGGCCGAGGAGCGGCGCGAGGAGCTGACCGGCGGCACGGCGGCGACCTGGCGGTTCGCGACCACGAGGCCGATCTCCACCTACATCACCGCGGTCGTCGCCGGCCCCTACCACTATGTCGCCGGCTCCTACCGGCGCCGCCTCGACGACGGCGAGACGCTGGACATCCCGCTGGGCGCCCTCTGCCGCAAGGCGCTGGCCCCGCACTTCGACGCCGAGACGATCCTCGACACCACCCGAAGCGGCCTGGACTTCTTCCACGACCACTTCGGCTACCCGTACCCGTTCGGCAAGTACGACCAGGCGTTCGTCCCCGAGTACAACCTCGGCGCGATGGAGAACCCGGGCTGCGTCACCTTCCGCGAGGAGTACGTCTTCCGGGGCCGCACCACCAGGGCCGCCTACCAGGGCCGGGCCAACACCCTGCTGCACGAGATGGCGCACATGTGGTTCGGCGACCTGGTGACCATGGAGTGGTGGGACGACCTCTGGCTCAAGGAGTCCTTCGCCGACTACATGGGCGCCTACGCGCTGGTCGAGGCGACCGAGTTCAGCGGCGGCTGGATCAGCTTCGCCAACCGCCGCAAGGCGTGGGCCTACCAGGCCGACCAGCAGCCCACCACGCACCCCGTCACCGCCGACATCCGCGACCTCCAGGACGCCAAGCTCAACTTCGACGGGATCACCTACGCCAAGGGCGCCTCGGTGCTCAAGCAGCTGGTCGCCTATGTCGGGAAGGACGCGTTCTTCGAGGGCGCCCGCCGCTACTTCCAGCGCCACGCCTACGGCAACACCACGCTGCGGGATCTGCTGGCCGTGCTCGGCGAGACCTCGGGCCGGGACATGGCCGAGTGGGCCGCCGCCTGGCTCCAGACCGCCGGCGTCAACTCCCTCACCCCGCAGGTCACCTACGCCGCCGACGGTCGGATCACCGAGCTGTCCGTGCGGCAGGAGGCCGACCCCGCCCACCCCACGCTGCGCCCGCACCGGATCGCCGTCGGCCTCTACCGGCGGGAGAACGGCGTCGGCGCGCTGACCCGTTACGCCCAGGCCGAGATCGACGTGGCCGGCGAGCTCACCGCCGTGCCGGCCCTCACGGGCGCGGAGCGGCCCGAGCTGATCCTGGTCAACGACGAGGACCTGAGCTACTGCAAGACCAGGTTCGACGAGGACTCGCTGAACACCCTGCGCTCCCGTCTGGGCGATATCGAGGACCCGTTGGCCCGCGCCCTGTGCTGGTCGGCGCTGTGGAACCTCACCAGGGACGCGCTGCTGCCGGCCCGCGACTTCCTCGCGCTGGTACGGGACTTCGCCGGCGCCGAGTCCGAGATCGGCGTGCTCCAGATGGTGCACGCCTGGGCGGGCACGGCGCTGCACTCCTACACGCCGGCGCCGCGCCGCGCCGAGGCCGGCGCGCGGCTGGCCCAGGCCGCGCTCGGCGAGCTGCGGCGCGCCGAGCCGGCCAGCGACCAACAGCTGGCCTGGGTCCGCTTCTTCGCCAGCAGTGCCACGTCCGACAGCGACTTCCAGCTGCTGTCCGGGCTGCTCGCCGGCAACGCCAGGATCGACGGGCTCGACGTCGACCAGGAGCTGCGCTGGCTGCTGGTCAAGGCGCTGGCCGGCGGTGGCCGCGTCGGCCTGGACGAGATCCAGGCCGAACGCGCCAGGGACGACACCGCCTCGGGCAACCGTCACCAGGTCCGCGCCCTGGCCGCGCGCCCCGACGCCAAGGTCAAGGAGGAGGTCTGGGCCGCGGTGGTGGAGAGCGACCGGCTCTCCAACGCGCTCGTCGAGGCGAGCATCGACGGCTTCGCCGAGCCGGACCAGCGGGAGCTGCTGGCGCCCTATGCCGAGCGGTACTTCGCCGTCATCGGGGACGTCTGGCGGGAGCGGACCATCGAGATCGCCATGGACATCGTGCGCGGTCTCTTCCCCGCCTTCCAGGACTCGCCCGAGACCCTGGCCGCCACCGACGCCTGGCTGGCGGCCCACGAGTCGGCGCCGCCGGCCCTGCGACGGCTGGTCATCGAGGCCCGAGCCGATCTGGCCCGCGCCCTCGACGCCCAGGCCGCCGACGTCTGACCCCGACGCCGTGCGGCCGGTGCGCGCCGGCCGCACGGCGTCAACCCCCTCGCCAGGGGGAACGTTTGCCCGAAGCGCGGCGGGATGTCGCTGTTTCTCCACGGCTGTGTAACAGAGGTAGCCGAACGGGTGCCCAGCGGGAATCGCCGGTGCATGAACCACGACGTGCCGCTCACGCCTGGACAACGGCCCGAACTCGCCGACGCAGCACGGCGGGTGACCACCATCGAAGCGCTGCGCGCCCAAGGGGTCTCCCCCGCGGCCACCCGCCGCCGCTGCCGCCCCGGCGGGCCCTGGCAGATGCCGCTCCCCGGCGTGGTGCTGCTGCACGCCGACCCGCCGGACCGACCCGAACTGCTGCACGCCGTCCTCCGCTACACCGCAGGCGGCTCCGGCGAGGCCGTCCTCACCGGCCTCGCCGCGCTGGCGCTGCACGGGCTGGCGCTGCACGGACTGGCGAGGGCGCCCGAACCCGGCGCGCCCGACGACCGGGTCGACGTACTGGTCCCGCACACCAGGCGGCTGCGTTCCGTCGGGCCAGCGCGGATCACGCGCACCGCGCGGCTCCCCCGACCGGTACGGGTCGCCGGCCTCCCCGTCGCCCCCGTCGCCCGCGCGCTGGCCGACGCGCTCCCGCATCTGCCGGACACCGCCAGGGACCGGCTGCCGCTACACGAGGCGGTGCGCCGTGGCCACTGCGAACCCCGGTCCCTGATCGCCGAGTTGGACCACGCCGGCTGGCTGGACGACCCCGGCGTCGCGGTGGCCGTCGACGACCTCCTCGCGGCCGGCCGACCGGCCGCCGAGGACCTGCTCTTCCACATGGTCCGCCAGGGCGGGCTCCCCGACCCCTGCTGGAACGTCGCCCTCTGGCTGCCGGGCGGGCCCTTCCTCGGCCGGGTCGACGCCTACTGGCCCGAGGCGGCCGTCGCGATCCACCTCGACACCCGCGTCCCCCGCCAGCGCGGCCAGCGGCCCACCCCCCGGGACGCCGAACGCCACCGCCGCGAGCAGACCCTCAAGGGGCTCGGCGTGACGCTGGTACGGATCCCGCCACGCGCCCTCCAGACATCCTGGCGCCGCCAGGCCACAGCGGTCCGCGCCGCCCTCCAGGCCGCGGCCACCCGCCCCACCACGGACTGGGTCGTCGTCCTCCCCCACTGAAGCCCTTGCCAGGGCGGCCTCGACCACGGACCGCTACCCACCCCGACCCGCCCGAAGCCCCGGCCCCCGGGCCGGCCGAAGGCTGGGGCCCGACGGCCCCGGGCCGGGAGGCCCAGGGGCCGGGGCCGGGGGGCCGGGGGCTCGGGGGCCGGGAGGCCCGGAGGCCCGGAGGCCCGGAGGCCCGGAGGCCGGGAGACCGGGCGATGCGGGGCCAGGAAGCCCCGGGCCGGAGGCCAGGGGGCCAAGCACCGGGAGGCCCAGGGGCCGGGGGCCACGGGACCGGAGCCGGGAGGCTCGGAGGCCGGAGGCCGCAGTACCGGGGGCCGCAGGGCCGGGGGCCGCAGGGCCGGGGCCGGGAGCCGGGAGGCCCCGGGCCGGGAGACCGGGCAATGTGGGGCCGGTAGGCCCGGAGGCCCGGAGACTCGGGGGCCGGGAGGCCCAGGGGCCGGGAGACCCAGGGGCCGGGAGACCCAGGGGCCGGGAAGCCCAGGGGCCGCGGGCCGGGAGGCCCGGAAGCCCAGGGGCCAGGAGCCGGGGGCCGGTAAGCCGAGGGCCGGGGGCGCCCCAGCCGGGAGACTCGGGCGCCGGGCGCCGGGAGGCCCAGGGGCCGGGAAGCCCAGGGGCCAGGAGCCGGGGGCCCGGAGGCCCAAGGGCCGGGGACCGGGGGCCGGGAGACCGGGAGGCCGGGAGGCCCGGAGGCCCGGAGGCCCGGAGGCCCAGGGGCCCAGGGGCCGGGAGGCCGGGAGGCCCGGAGGCCCAAGGGCCGGGGGCCCGGAGGCCCAGGGGCCGGGGACCGGGGGCCGGGAGACCGGGCGATGCGGGGCCAGGAAGCCCCGGGCCGGAGGCCAGGGGGCCAAGCACCGGGAGGCCCAGGGGCCAGGAGCCGGGGGCCCGGAGCCCTGAGACCGGAGCCGGGAGGCCCAGGGACCGGGGGCCACGGGACCGGAGCCCTGAGACCGGAGCCGGGAGGCTCGGGGGCCGGGGGCCGCAGTACCGGGGGCCGCAGTACCGGGGGCCGCAGGGCCGGGGCCGGGCGCCGGGCGCCGGGCAGCCGGAAGGCTGAGGGCCGCGGGCCCAGGGGCCGGGGGCCGCGGGGCCGTCCGCGCTCTGCGGGAATGGGAGCCGGGTCGGTACGAGCGCAAGCGCGCGGCGCGGGCCGGGGGTCCGGCGAGAACGCGCAGCACGCGGCGCTCAACCGACGGCGAGGCCGAAGGCCCACGCCCGGAGCCGAAAGATCGAGCCGGGGCCGGCCGCGCTCCGTGCGGCGGGAGCCGGGCCGATGGGGCCGCGCAAGCGCTCGAACCGAACTCAGAAGATGGGAAGAGACCGGAGCCCCGGAGCCGGGAAACCGGGAAGGCGGAACGCCGGCAGGCCGAGAAGCCCGGCCGTTTCCCGGCCCTCAGGGCCAGCGGCCCGCGCGGGCCGGCAACGCTGAGGAGCCACCCCGAGCCGCTCAGCGCCGGAGCCGACCGGCCGGACGACTCCGGACGTCGTAGGCGCGCGGCGACATGGCGGACCGACGGCCCGCCGTGAACGCACGGTGTCGTCCCGGGCAGGGCCGAAGGCCCGCTTCGGTGCCGGGCCCGACGCTCAGCCACCCGGACGCGCAGCGTCCTCCCAACAGGGCCGAAGGCCCGGGTCGGTACCGGCCCCGTCGGCCGCGCCCCACGCGCGAGTGGGACCGCCGCGGCGCAACCGCTCCACGCCCCAGCCGGATGGCCCCCACCCCGGGCCCGATGCCCAGTCGCCCGGGCGCCGGGTGCGTGGACAGAGGGCTGCTCCGGGCCGCGTGGGGGAGTCCCGTACCGGGGCGCGGTGGGGGCGCTGCTCAAGGCAGCCGGGTTCCGGCAACGTGCGAGGATGACGCCGGACGACGGCCTCCCCCAACGCGCCGCATTCATCGCAGACAGGCAGACAGAAGGAGAACCAGGTGCCCGGTACGAACCTGACCCGGCAAGAGGCCCAAGAGCGCGCCGAACTGATCAACGTTGACAGTTACGAGATCACGCTCGATCTGTCCGCTGCGCCGCAGGGCGGCACCTTTCCCTCCCGCACCACCATCCGGTTCACCGCACACGAGGCCGGGTCCACGTTCGTCGACCTGGTCGCGCCCCGCGTGGCCGAGGTGGTGCTCAACGGGGCCGCGCTCGATCCGGCCGAGGTCTTCGCCGACTCCAGGATCGCGCTGCCCGACGTCGTCGAGGGCGCCAACGAGCTGCTGGTCGTCGCCGACTGCGCCTACACCAACACCGGCGAGGGGCTGCACCGTTTCGTCGACCCGGTCGACCAACAGACGTACCTCTACACCCAGTTCGAGGTGCCGGACTCCCGCAGGGTGTTCGCCTGCTTCGAGCAGCCGGATCTCAAGGGGACGTTCACGTTCACCGTCACCGCCCCCGAGGGCTGGACGGTGATCTCCAACTCGCCGACGCCCGAGCCGGCGGAGAAGGTGTGGCGGTTCGAGCCGACGCCGCGCATCTCCACCTACATCACCGCGCTGATCGCCGGCCCGTACCACGCGGTGCACAGCACCTGGGAGGGCAACGGCCGTTCCGTGCCGCTCGGCCTCTACTGCCGGCCCTCGCTCGCCGAACACCTGGACGTCGAGGCGATCCTCTCCGTCACCCGGATGGGCTTCGACTGGTTCGAGGAGCAGTTCGACTTCCCGTACCCGTTCGCCAAGTACGACCAGCTGTTCGTCCCCGAGTTCAACGCGGGCGCGATGGAGAACGCGGGGGCCGTCACCATCCGGGACCAGTACGTGTTCCGGTCCAAGATGACGGACGCGGCCTACGAGGCCAGGGCCGAGACCATCCTGCACGAGCTGGCGCACATGTGGTTCGGCGACCTGGTCACCATGGAGTGGTGGAACGACCTGTGGCTGAACGAGTCGTTCGCCACCTACACCTCCGTCGCCTGCCTGGCGCACGCGCCGGGCAGCCAGTGGCCGCACGCCTGGACGGGGTTCGCCAACCAGCTGAAGACCTGGGCGTACCGGCAGGACCAACTCCCGTCCACGCACCCGATCATGGCGGACATCAGCGATCTGGACGATGTGCTGGTCAACTTCGACGGCATCACCTACGCCAAGGGCGCCTCGGTGCTCAAGCAGCTGGTGGCCTACGTCGGCAGGGAGGAGTTCTTCCAGGGCGTGCGGACGTACTTCAAGCGGCACGCCTGGGGCAACACCCGGCTGACGGACCTGCTGGCCGCGCTGGAGGAGACCAGCGGCCGGGATCTCAAGGCGTGGTCCCGGGCCTGGCTGGAGACGGCCGGCATCAACGTGCTGCGCCCGGTGGTCGAGGTCGACGCCGACGGTGTGATCACCCGGTTCGTCGTCCAGCAGGAGGCGCCGCCGCTGCCCGCCGGCGCCAAGGGCGAGTCCACGCTGCGCCCGCACCGCATCGCGATCGGCCTCTACGACCCGGTGGACGGGGCGCTGGTGCGCACCGACCGGATCGAGCTGGACGTGACGGGCGCGGAGACGGAGGTGCCCGCGCTGGTCGGCAGGGCACGGCCCGCCGTGGTGCTGCTCAACGACGACGACCTGTCGTACGCCAAGGTCAGGCTCGACCCGGAGTCGACCGCCCAGGTCGCCCGCCGCGTCGGGGACTTCACCGAGTCGCTGCCCCGGGCGCTGTGCTGGGCCTCCACCTGGGACATGACCAGGGACGGCGAGCTGGCGACCCGCGACTACCTGTCGGTGGTGCTGGCCGGCATCGGCAAGGAGACGGACATCGGCGTCGTCCAGTCGCTGCACCGTCAGGTCAAGTTGGCGCTGGACCTCTACGCCGCCCCCGAGTGGCGGGCCGAGGGCCTGGCCATCTGGTCGGCGGCGACCCTGGAGCGGCTGCGCACGGCCGAGCCCGGCAGCGACCACCAGCTCGCCTGGGCCAGGGCGTTGGCGGCCACCGCGCGTGCCGACGACGAACTGGCGTTGCTGGCCGGCCTGTTGAACGGCAGCGCCGAGGTGCCGGGGCTCGCGGTCGACACCGATCTGCGCTGGTCGCTGCTGCTGCGGCTGGTGGCCACCGGCCGCGCCGACGAGGAGGCCATCGCCGCCGAGCTGCGGCGCGACCCGACCTCGGCCGGTGAGCAGCACGCGGCGGCGGCCAGGGCCGCCAGGCCCACGGCCGAGGCCAAGGCGGCGGCCTGGCAGGCGGCGGTGTTCGACGAGAGCCTGCCGAACTCCATCCGGGAGGCGACGATCGGCGGCTTCACGCAGACCGACCAGCGGGAGCTGTTGGCGCCCTACGCGAAGTCGTTCTTCGAGGTGATCGAGGACGTGTGGAAGAACCGTAGCCACGAGTCGGCGCAGGCGATCGCGATCGGCCTCTACCCGGCGACCCAGACGTCACCGGAGACGCTGGACGCGACGGACGCGTGGCTCACGGCGACGGAGCCCACGGCGGCGCTGCGCCGGCTGGTGACGGAGTCGAGGGCCGGCATCGAGCGCGCGCTGCGCGCCCAGCGGGCGGACGCGACGGCCTGACGGCCGCGTTCGGCCGGGCCCCGACAGGGCCCGGCCGGGGCCCGGCGAGGCGCCGGCGCCCGCGAGTGGCCCCCTCCGGCCCGGTGCTATCGAAGAGCCCGCAAGCACGGACCCACCACGGACCGCCCCCAACGTGAACAGCAAACGGATCCCGCGCCCAAGCACCGCCGAAAAGCCCGCACATGCGGGATCGCGGCGCATCACCCCGGGCATGAGCCACGAACGAACCCTCCGCCCGGACGCCACCGAAGGGCCCGCGGATCCGCCGGAAAGGCGTCAGCGCTTGCGTTCGCCGAGGACGACGGCGCCGGCGATCAGCGCGAAGAGGACGATGGGCGCCACCACGAACAGGCCCAGCGTCTCGGCGACGCTCAGGCCGGTGCCCGGGTCGTCGCCGTCGTCGCGGTGCAGCGCCGCGTGGGCGGCCGGGGAGGACAGCGTCATCAGCAGCACCGTGCCGAGTGATACCGCGGCGGCACGCTTCTTGTTCATGTTGACCACGCCCCCCACACTAACGAACGCCCCGCGCCGGCCGTGGCTCAGGGCCCCGGGTCGCGCACCGAGGCGACCAGCCGGGCCAGCCGGTCCGACGCGGTCAGCTCCTCCAGGGTGACCGGGCGCCCGGTCGCGTCGGCCAGCGGCAGGCGCCAGTTGGGGTACTCGCGCCAGGTGCCGGGAACGTTCTGCGGGCGGCGGTCGCCCAGGCCGTCGGGCAGCCAGACGCCGACCAGCCGGGCGGGGGTCAGCGCCAGGAAGCGGTAGGCGGCGACGATCCACTCCTCCTCGCCGACACCGCCGACACCGCCGACACCGCCGACACCGCCGACACCGCCGGCCGCGCCCCCGTCGCCCCCGTCCAGCAGCCCCATCCGGCGGAAGGTCGCCAGCCAGTCCCGCACCTCGGCCTCGGCCTCGGCCACGGCGCGGTCGGGCTCGGCCAGCAGCCCGAGCCGCCGCCGCAGCCGGACGTCGGAGCCGTCGAACCGGCCGGCGGTGGCCGGCAGATCGTGGGTGGTGACCGTGGCCAGGCAGTTGGCGCGCCAGTCCGCCGGGTCGAGCGGCGGGCGTCCCTCGCGGTCCCAGTGGCGTTCGAACCACAGCACCGAGGTGCCGGCGACGCCGCGTTCGGCGAGCCGCTCCCGCACGCCGGGCTCGACCGTGCCCAGGTCCTCGCCGACCAGCACCGCGCCGGCGCGGTGCGCGGCCAGCGCCAGCACGGCGAGCATCGCGTCCGCGTCATAGCCGACATAGGTGCCGTCGCACGGCTCGGCGCCCCGGGGGATCCACCAGAGCCGGAACTGTCCCATCACATGGTCGACGCGCAGCCCGCCGGCGTGCCGGGCCAGCGCGCCGGCCAGCTCAAGGCAGGGCGCGTAGCCGGTCTCGGCCAGCGCGTCGGGGCGCCAGGGCGGCAGGCCCCAGTCCTGGCCGCGTTCGTTGAACGTGTCGGGGGGCGCGCCGACCGACATGCCGTCGGCCAGCACGTCCTGGCCGGCCCAGGCGTCGGAGCCGTCGGGGTGGACGCCCACGGCCAGGTCGTGCAGCAGCCCGATGCCCATGCCCGCCTCCCTGGCGGCGCGCTGGGCGTCGGCCAGCTGGGTGTCGGTCAGCCAGGCCAGCCAGCGGTGGAAGTCGACCAGCGGCCGGTGCGCGCGCCTGGCCCGCGCCGTCTGGGCCGTGTCGGGGCGGCGCAGCCCGGCGGGCCAGCGGTGCCAGTCGGGTCCTTCCACCTCGGCCAGGGCGCACCAGGTGGCGTGGTCGGTGAGGGCCTGACCGCAGGCGTCCCGGTAGGCGCGGAAGGCGGCGGCCCGTTCGGCGTCGAGCGGCACCGCGTGCAGGATCTCAAGCGCGGCGCGCTTGGCCGCCCAGACGGCGTCCCGGTCGATGGGGGCGCGCTCGTCCAGCACCGCGTGGCGCAGCCGGGCGGCCCGTGCCAGCAGCGGCGCGACGCGCCCGCGCGCCGCCGCGTCCAGCGCGGCGTACTCGGGGATGGCCTCGATCCGCAGATGCACCGGATCGGCGAAGCGGCGGGTGGCCGGGCGGTAGGGGGACGGGTCGACCGCCTCGCCGGCCGCGGCGGGAACGGCCGCGTGCAGCGGGTTGAGCTGGAGGAAGCCGACGCCGAGGGTGGGGCCGGCCCAGCGCGCCAGATCGGCGAGGTCCACGAGATCGCCCATGCCCCAGGAGCCGCGCGAGAGCAGCGAGTAGAGCTGGACCATCAGCCCGATGTCCCGCGCCCGAGCGGTGGGCGCGGTGTCCGGGGGAACGAGGACGGTGGCCTCGGCGGCGCGCCCGTCGGGGGCCAGCGCGCGCAGCGTGTGCCGCCCGATGGGGGGCGGCGCCGCGTCCAGCGGGCGGCGGGAGCCGTCCTCCAGGGTGAGGGTGAACGTGGTGCCGGCGGGCACGGGCGGCGGGGCGACGGGGGCGCTGGGGCTGGCCACCAGGGTGGGGGGCAGCAGCCGCTCGGCCTGTTCGGCCCGCCGGGCGAGCGCAGCGCTGATGGCCTCGGGGCTGCCGGCGTCCACGCCGAGCGCCGCGAGCACGGCCACCACCGTTTCCCTGGGGACCTCGATGGACTCCCCCGGCGATGGGGCGTAGGAGGTGGCCACCGAGTGGGCGGCGGCGAGCCGCGCCAGGGCGTCCATCAGACGCCGATGGCCTCCGCGCCCCCGCGACCGCTGGGCTCGGAGACCAGGGGCGACTGGGCGGCCAGGGGCTGTTCCGAGGTGAGGGGGGCGAGGTCGCCGAGCGGGGGCTCGCTGGTCAGCGGCACCTCACGGGCGGCGGCCTGGGCCGGGACGCCGATCATCGGGGGCGGGCCCTGCGGGCTCACACGTTTGCTTTTGCACTGGTTCCTAGTGGCAACGGCCACGGGGGTCTCCGTTCAGGGACGGCAGTCGTCTTGGGTGGTGCTCTACCCAGTGAACGTCATCGCATCCGTGGCCGCGACGGGAAAGCGGCGTACCTCACGTCGGTCCGCGCGAGAAATCTTGTTGCCCGAGGCCCGGCACACCCCCGTTTTTCGCGACCGGACGGGTCCCCGTCCGGGAGCCGGCGCGGCCGTCCGAACGAGTGAGGGGCCCGCGCCGGGGACCCCGCCGGGAGGGGGGCGACGGCGGGCGGGCGTCAGACGGACTCGGCCGGCTCGCTGGGCTTGACGGGCTTGGCGGGCTTGGCGCCCTTGCCCGCGCGGACCGGATGGGCCTCGATCCTGGCCAGCGCGTCATCGGCGCCATAGGGCCGCAGATAGGGGAGCCAGCGCGGGTCGCGGTGCCCGGTGCCGATGATGCGCCAGGCGAGACCCGAGGGCGGCCCCGGCGGGTGGCGCAGCCGCCAGCCCAGCTCGGCGACCTGCCGGTCGGCCTTGATGTGGTTGCAACTGCGACAGGCCGCGACGACGTTGTCCCAGGCGTGCTGGCCGCCCCGGCTGCGCGGGATCACATGGTCGACGCTGGTGGCGACACCGCCGCAGTAAGCACAACGGCCGCCGTCCCGGGCGAAGAGCGCTCGTCGGGTCAGCGGCACGGCGGTGCGGTAGGGGACACGCACGAAGCGTTTCAGTCTCACCACGCTGGGGGCCGGAATGGCGCTGCTGGCGCTGCGCATCAGCAGCCCCGAGCTCTCCAGGCTGACCGCCTTGTCGTTGAGCAACAGGATGAGTGCGCGGCGGACCGGTACGACGCCCAACGGCTCGTACGAAGCGTTGAGGACCAAGACGTGTGGCACGAACGCCCTCCGTTTCCGTCGGCGGCACGTGGCTCGCGCCGTGACGATCTCCCTCAGTGTGTCGTGGGCAGGGGCACCGGCGCCACCACGATCCGGGAATGTGTCCCATGTGTCATCCGCCACGTCCGTCCCGGGTTTCCCCTCACCCCCGCCTGCCCCTTCGCCCGCTGGGCGGGTTCGGGCCGCCGCCCGGCCCCCTTCCCGAGCGGGCCGCGGCCCCGGGCCGATTACGGTTGACCGCGGCACGGGGCGACGGACGGGTGAGCTGAGAGGGCCGCATGGGCAACTGGGAGACGTGGCTGGCGGTGGCGCTGCGCATTCTGCTGATCACGGTGATCGCGTTCTCCGTCCGCTTCGTGGTGCGCCGCTCGCTGAGCCGGCTGATCGCGCGGCTCAACCGCGAGGGCGAGAAGGACAGCAAGCGGCGGGCGGCGCGCGGCGGCCGGCTGGTGAACGCGGAACGCCGCCGGCAGCGTTCCGAGGCCATCGGCTCGGTGCTGCGCAGCGCCGCCTCGGTGCTGATCCTGGGCACGGCCGGTCTGATGGTCCTCTCCCAACTGGGCATCCAACTCGGCCCGCTGGTGGCCAGCGCCGGCATCATCGGCGTGGCCATCGGCTTCGGCTCCCGCAATCTGGTCACCGACGTGCTGAGCGGGATGTTCATGCTGTTGGAGGACCAGTACGGCGTGGGCGACACGATCGACGCCGGCGAGGTCACCGGCACCGTGCTGGAGATCGGCCTGCGGGTGACCACGCTGCGCGGCGAGAACGGCGCCATCTGGTACGTGCGCAACGGGGAGATCAAGCGGGTGGGGAACCTCAGCCAGGGGTGGGCGACCGCCTCGGTCGAGGTGGCGGTGGCGTCGGACGCGGATGTCGCGCAGGTCCGCAAGCTGATCGAGGAGGCCGGCGCCGAGATGTCGGCGGCCGAGCCGTGGAACGAACTGCTCTGGGAGCCGGTGGAGGTGCTGGGCCTGACCTCGGTGGCGCTGGAGTCCATGGTGCTCAAGGTCAGCGTGAAGACCCCGCCCGGCAAGGCGGAGTCGGTGGAGCGGGAGCTGCGTTGGCGCATCAAGCGCGTGCTGGACGCGGCCGGCATCTCACAGGTGGACGGGCCCGCCGTCTCGCTGGCCAAGCCGACGGAGTGACGGGCACCGGCGACCCCCCTCCCGGCCGGGGGAGCTCTGGACCAGATTGGCTTCCTCCCCCTCGTGAACGAGGGGGATTCCTACGGCTCGCGCCGTGGGGTTTTCTGCTTCGTCGCCGACTGCCCGCCCGGAGTTCTCCGTTGAGGTCTTACACCAGCTCCACAGACAGACACCGTCAGCCCGACGGCCAGCAGGTTGCGCGCCGCGTTCACGTCACGATCATGGGTCGCCCCGCAACCGCCGCACGTCCAGACCCGGACGTGCAGCGGCATCCCACTCCGCACGGCGCCACAGGTCGAACACAGCTTGGAGGAGGGAAAGAAACGGTCGACCGCGATCACTTCCCGCCCATACCAAGCCGCCTTGTACTCCAGCATGCTCCGGAACTCCGACCACCCCGCGTCCGAGATGGCGCGGGCCAGAGAATGGTTTCGCACCATGTTCCGAACCGCGAGATCCTCGATCACGAGCGTTTGGTTCTCACGCACGAGTCGAGTGGTCAGCTTGTGCAGGTGATCACGCCTGCGATCAGCGATCCGGGCATACACCTTGGCGACCTTCCGGCGGGCCTTGGTGCGGTTGGCTCCCTCGCCCTTGGCCTTGCGGGCCAGCCGCCGCTGGGCCTTCGCGAGACGGGCACGATCGCGGCGCTCGTGCCTGGGGTTGGTGATCTTCTCCCCCATGGAGAGCGTCAGCAGATGATCGAGCCCGACATCGATACCCACGGCCGTGTCGGTGGCGGGGAGCCGCTGAATGGTCGGGTCCTGGACCAGCAGGGACACATACCAGCGTCCGGCGGCGTCCTGGGAGACGGTCACCGTGGACGGCGACGCCCCCTCGGGCAGCGGACGCGACCACACGATGTCCAACGGCTCCGCCATCTTCGCCAAGGTCAGGCGCCCCTCCCTGAAGCGGAACGCGGAGGTGGTGTACTCCGCCGACCTCCGCGACCCCTTCCGCGACTTGAAACGCGGGTACTTGGCTCGCTTGTCGAAGAAGTTCGTGAACGCCCCCTGGAGGTGCCGAAGCGCCTGCTGGAGCGGGACGCAGGAGACGTCGTTGAGGTAGGCGAACTCCTCGGTCTTCTTCCAGGCCGTCAGCATCGCCGAGGTCTGGTGGTAGTTCACCCGCTCCTGCCGCGTCCACGCTTCCGTACGCGCGGCGAGGGCCAGGTTGTAGACCTTCCGCACGCATCCGAAGGTGCGCGACAGCTCCGCCGCCTGCGCATCCGTCGGATAGCAGCGGTACTTGAACGCCCGCTTCACGTGCGTGGTCTTCACAGTTCACATGATAAGGGCTCAATTAGTGGTGTACCGCCGGTCGTTGCTGGTAGACGCCGGTCCGCCCTGACGGCGAACCGGCTTCCCCTGCCCTGCTCCGCAGGAGCTTCGTTTCCACCCCCGGCTGAAGCCGGGGATATCCACGAAGGAGTCCCGATGACCGCCATGCACAACACCGGACCCGTCGCCGTTCGCGGCTACCGCCCCAGTGACCGCGCCGCGCTGGAGGACATCTGCATACGCACCGCCCACGCGGGTGAGGACGCCACCGGCCACTTCGCCGAGCCGGAGATCTTCCCGGCGATCTTCGCGACGCCGTACGCCGAGTTGGAGCCCGAGTCGGCCTTCGTCGCCGACGACGGCGAGCGCCCCATCGGCTACATCGTGGGCACCGCCGACAGCACCCGGTTCTTCCGCGAGTTCCGGGAGCGCTGGCTGCCGGGCGTCGCCGCGCGCTTCCCCGCGCCGGCCGGGCCGCCGGCCGGCCGGGACGAGGGGCTCCGTCATCTGCTGCACCACGCCGAGGCGATGCTGGTGCCGTCGATCGCCGCCGAGTACCCGGCGCATCTGCATATCGATCTGCTGCCCGAGGGCCAACACCGGGGCCTCGGCAGCCGGTTGATGACGACGTTCGTCGACGCGCTGCGCGAGCGCGGAGTGCCGGGGCTGCACCTGGGTATGAACCCGGCGAACACCAGAGCGGGCGCCTTCTACCGGCGGATGGGCTTCCACGAGATCCCACCCCCGGACGGAAGTTCGGAGACCGTTTTCTTCGGCCTGCGGCTCTGAGGGCTCCGGCCCGCGGCGCCCGGGGTCCGAAGATCGCGAATGCGACAAGATCCGGGCAAGTGCGGTGTGGTCCGGCACGCCAAACGGCATACTGCTGGCCGTGGCCCATGCCGACATCGCGAGGGGGAGGGCCCACCACGTGACCCAGCCACCGACCGCCCCGCCCGCGTCCGGGCCCCTTCCGCCGGCGCCGCGCGCCGGGGACGTGGCTCAGCGGCCGGCGCCCCCGGTCGGCCCGCCCCCGCCCCCGCCGCCACCCGCGCCGCCGCGCCGCCGCAGCGCGTTCGTGGAGAACGCCGGCCGGCTGCGCGCGGCCGTGGGCACCGAGCCGGGCCGACTGCGCCTGATCGGGGCGGTGTTGGCCGGGTTGACGCTGCTGTTCGGGCTGAGCACCTACGCGCAGCTGTCGGAGCGGGCCGAGGCGGCCAAGACCGCGCGGGAGAGCAGTCAGCCGCTGAGCCGCGCCGCCGCCGAGATCTACCGTTCGCTGGCCGACGCCAACACCACGGCGGCCAGCGGCTTTCTGGCCGGCGCCGCCGAGCCGACCGAGGTGCGCGACGGCTATACGAGGCATATCAACAACGCGTCCGAGCTGCTCTCCTCGGCGGCCGGGCGCGGCGGTGGCTCCCCCCGGGCGGAGGAGTTGATCTCCCACCTCAACATCGAACTGCCGCGCTACACGGGCCTGGTGGAGGCCGCCAGGGCCAACGACCGGCAGGGGCTGCCGCTCGGCAGCGCCTATCTGCGCTACGCCGACCTCCAGATGCAGGAGGTGCTGCTCACCTCGGCCGCCGACCTCTACCGGCTGGAGACCGCCCGCTACCAGCGGGATCTGGCCGACGCCCGCTCCTGGCCATGGCTCTCGACGGCGCTGGGCGGGGCCGCGCTGCTGGCGCTCGGCTGGGCGCAGTGGCGGCAGTACCGACGCACCAACCGCGTCCTCAACCCCGGCCTGGTCGCCGCCAGCACCGCCACCGTGCTGCTGTTGGGCTGGCTGGTCGGCGCGCAGAGCCTCGCCAGATCGGCGCTGAACGACGCGGAGAACGGCCCGGGTCGGGCGCTCACCACGCTCAGCGACGCCTGGACGGAGGCGCTGGTGGCGCGGGGCTCGGAGAACCTGACGCTGGTGTCGCGCGGCGGCGACGTCCCGATCCGGCGTGAGGCCTCCAGCACGGACTTGACCACGTTGGAGCAGGAGTACCAGGAGTCCATGGACCGGCTGCTGGCCGAGCCGGACGGTCCGGAGAGCGGGCTGCTCAGGCAGGCGCTGACCCGCGCGGGAGGCGAGGCGGGCCGGGCCCCCGTGGCAGCCGCGATCGAGGCCGCCGAGGAGTGGCGGCAACGGCACCAGGACGTCGTCGAGGCCGACGTCCTGGGCGACTACGACCTGGCGATCGAGCTGGTGCTCGGCGAGGAGAACTCGACCGGGCAGTCCTTCGACCGGGTGGACGCCGAGCTGGAGACGGCGGTCGAGCATCAGCAGCGGGAGTTCCGGGCGGCGGCCGGCAGCGGCGTCAACTGGCTGGGGCCACTGCCCCCGGTGGCCGCCGGTCTCGCCCTGCTCGCCGGCGCCGCCGTCGTGCTGGGGATCGGGCGCCGGCTGGCGGAGTACCGGTGAACGGGGCGAGCGGTCGCCGCCGGCCGACGCCGCACGGCGGGCACGGCGGGCACGGCGGGCACGGCGGATGTGACGACCCGAGGTGAGCGGGCCACCGGAAGGCGAACGGAGGGTGGGGACCATGCGGCGGACGAGACGTAGGGACGGCGGTCGCGGACTGGCGCCCGACTGGCGGGCGTTGCTGCTGGGCGTCGCCGGGCTGGCGCTGGCCGGCACGATGGTGGTCGGCTCGCTGCCCGAGGGGTCGACGGCGTCGCCCGGGCCGCCGGAGAGCCGGGCGGGCGAGACCGGCGCGGCCACCCAGGCCAGGACGCACGATCCGGTGCCGCTCGCCGAACCCGAGGAGTGCGGGGACGACGAGCCGTTCGATCCGGCGGAGTCCCCGCTGGGCGCCGACCGCACCCTCGGCGACGCGGTGAGCGCGATCAAGGACGCGGGGGAACTGGTCGTCGGCGTCGACCAGAACAGCTACCGCTGGGGCTACCGCCACCCGGAGTCGGGCGATCTCATCGGCTTCGACATCGACCTGGCCCAGGCCATCGCCGAGGACCTGCTAGGCCCCGACCCCAGGGTGATCTTCCGCGCCATCCCCACCGCCGAGCGGGAGGCGGCGCTGGAGCGCGGCGATGTCGACATGGTGGTGCGCAGCATGTCGATCACCTGCGACCGGCTGCGACATGTGGCCTTCTCCATCCCCTACTTCGACACCGGTCAACAGCTGCTGGTGCCGGGACACTCGGGGATCACCGGCCTCGACGAGACGATCGACGGCCTGACGGTGTGCAGCGCCAGCAGGTCCACGGCCAACGTTGAGCTGGTCCGGCGCGACCACGGCGCGGAGTTGATGGAGATGCCCAACCACCTCGACTGCCTGGTGCAGGTCCAACTCGGCCTGGCGGACGCCCTGATGACGGACAGCGCGCTGGCCGCCGGGCATATCGCGCAGGACCCGTCGATGAAGCTGGTGGGAGACGAGCTGACCACCGAGTCCTATGGTGTGGCGATGCGGCCCGACGACGAGGACCTGGTGCGCTGGGTGAACGCCGTGCTGGAGGAGTACCTCGGCGACGAGGACGACAGCCGCTGGCAGGATTCCTTCGACGAGTGGCTCCGCGACTACCTCCCACCCAACGCCGTCACCCCTCCCGAGCCCCGCTACCGGGACTGACATACCCCGCACGCCAACCGGGGAAGAGATCGCGACAGGACCGACGTGCGCACCCCGGACAGACCGAAGAACCCGAAGCGACCGAAGAACCCGAACAGCCAGACACCACAGCCGACGTGTGAGAGCCGGCGGGAGAGACAGAGGGGAGTGCGATGGCCCCGGATTCCGGCGGGACCGTGCTGAGCCGCGAGGAGGTGGACCGCTCGCTGGCGCGCTTCGGCGCCGAACACGAGGCGATCGAGATCTCGTTGCTCGCCCTCCAGGACCACGCCGGCCGCCGGCTGTTGGAGGGCGCCGACCTCACCGGGGCCACCCGGGACCGCTGGTCGCGCGCCGAGCATGTCATCACCCGGCTGTGGAACGACTTCGACCAGCTCACCGACGCCCTGGAGACCGCCCGCGAGCTGCGGGCGCGCCGCCGCGACCCGGGCCGCGACGAGCTGCTCCAGCTGAGCATGGTGCTGGACGGCGCCACGCTCGGCGTCGCCGGCGAGGACGGCGGCGTCGAGCACCTGGGCTGGGCCGAGTTGATCGGCCGGATGAACACCGGCTACGCGGAGGTGCTCGACCTGCTGGTCGCCGCCGACGTGGTCTGGTCGGCGCTGCCCGCCCGGATAGACCTGCTGGCCACCGAGCTGCATCGGCTGCGGGATCTGGCCCACTCCGTCGGCGTCCGCCCGGGCGCCCATCCGGCGGGCGACGAACTCACGGGGATCACCGAGGAGTTGACCACACTGCGCGCGGAGGTGATCGCGGACCCGCTGGCCTTCTGGACGCCGGCGGGCGGCAGCAGCGCGCCCGGCGGGGGCCGCCCCGACACCACCCGCTACGACCGGGCGGCGCGCGCGTTGGACGACATCAGGCGCGAGGTGGACGCGGTCATCGGGGTGCGCAAGGACGCCGAGGAGCGGCTGATCCGGCTGCGCGACGTGCTGTCCCGCGCCGACCGCACCCTCGCGGAGGCGCGGCTCGCCCGGGGCGAGGTGCTGGCCAAGATCGCCGCGTCCGAGGTTCCCGCGGTCAACGGGCCTTCCCAGGCGCTGGGCGAACAGCTGATCGCCGCCGCCGACTTCCGCAGGCGCTCCCAGTGGCACCGCCTCTCGCCGCTGCTCGAATCCCTGGAGCAGCGCGCCGACGAGGAGCTGCGGCGCGCCAGGGACTCGCTCTCCGCCGTCACCGCGCCGCTGGCGGTCCGCGCCGAGCTGCGCGGCCGGCTCGACGCCTGGCGGGCCAGGGTCGTCCGGGCCGGCCGGGGCGACGAGCGGCTGCTGGCCGAGCGCTATGACGCGGCCCGCCGGATGCTGTGGACGGCGCCCTGCGATCTGCGCGCCGCCGAGTCGGCGGTGCTGCGCCACCAGGAGGCGGCGGCGGACGCGCTGCTGCCCTCGGCCGCCGACTCGACGGACCGCGCCGCCGGGTCGCGGGGGGAGTCATGAGCGAGGAGCAGGGACCGGCCTGCCAGCGCACCGGCTGCGACGGCCGCTACCAGAGCGGCACGGACGGTCAACTGCACTGCGGACAGTGCGGGTTGGCCCCGGTGGTGTCCCCCGAGGGCATGATCGGGGACTCCCCGACCGACACCCATGTGCGGAGCGAGCGGCAGCGGGGCGACAGCGCGGGTGCCGTCGAGTCCACGCGCTCCCGCGCCTCCGCCCGCTCGGTCTCGGGGCGGCTCTCGCGCGGCGGCGCCACCCCGCTCGAACCGACGCTGACGGTGCGCAGCTCGCGCACCAAGACCGGGCTCTCCGCGCGCTCCCGGCTCGGCGTCGGCCTGGTGGCGGTGCCCGAGGTGCCGCGCCACGACCCGCGCACCGCCGTGCTTGACCAGCCAGAGGTGCCGGAACGCAAGAGGTTCTGCGGCAACCACGCCTGCGGGGCCCAGGTGGGCCGCTCCCGCAACGGCCGCGGCGGGCGCACCGAGGGCTTCTGCACCAAGTGCGGCCACCCCTACTCCTTCGTGCCCAAGCTGCGGGCCGGCGATGTCGTCAAGGACCAGTACCAGGTCACCGGCTGCCTGGCGCACGGCGGCCTTGGCTGGATCTATCTGGCCGTCGACACCGCCGTCTCCAACCGGTGGGTGGTGCTCAAGGGCCTGCTGGACACCGGCGACGAGGACGCGATGGCGGCGGCGATCTCGGAGCGTCGGTTTCTGGCCGAGATCGAGCACTCCAGCATCGTCCGGATCTACAACTTCGTTGAGCATCTGGACCGACGCACCGGGAGCATGGACGGTTACATCGTCATGGAGTACATCGGCGGCAAGTCGCTCAAGGAGATCGCCAACGCCCGCCGAACCTCCCAGGGACGCCGCGACCCGCTGCCGGTGGAACAGGCCTGCGCCTACGGCATCGAGGCGCTCGACGCGCTGGGCTACCTGCACAGCCGCAACCTGCTCTACTGCGACTTCAAGGTGGACAACGCCATCCAGCAGCACGACCAGCTCCAGCTGATCGACCTCGGCGCGGTCCGCCGGATGGACGACCACGAGTCGGCCATCTACGGCACGCTGGGCTACCAGGCCCCCGAGGTGCCCGAGGTCGGCCCTTCGGTGGCCTCCGACCTCTACACGGTGGCCCGCACCCTGGCCGTGCTCACCTTCGACTTCCAGGGCTACACCAGCGTCTTCTCCGACAGCCTGCCGGACCCGGCCCATATCGACGTGTTCCGGGAGCACGAGTCGTTCTACCGCTTCCTGGTGCGGGGCACCGACCCGGAGCCCCGGCGGCGGTTCGCGTCGGCCGAGGAGATGGCGGAACAACTCACCGGCGTACTGCGCGAGTTGGTCGCCACCCGCACCGGCCGCCCACAGCCGGCCGTCTCCCCCCTGTTCGGCCAGGAGGAACGGGTGGTGGACACGGAGCCGCTGCGCGCCCCGATGGGCCCGGTCTCGCGGCTCGGCGCGCGGCCCGCCGGCCGGCGCGCCCGTTCCACCGCCGCGCCCACGGCTCCCCCCGCGCCCCTGGCGGTGGCCGAGGTCGGGCCGCCGCCGGCCAGGGCGGCGGCGCTGGCCCTGCCGGTCCCCGTGATCGACCCGGACGATCCCAACGCCGGCTTCCTCGCCGGCGTGATGGCCAGTGCCCCGGCCGATGTGGTGGTGGCGCTGAGCGCGGCCCCCACGGATTCGGTGGAGCGGCGCATCAGGGAGGTCCGTGCCCACCTTGAGTTGGACGGGCCCTCGTCGGCAGGGGCCACGCGCGCGCTGCTGGCGACGCTGCGCCAACGCCACCACGACGACTGGCGGGTGGTCTGGTACCAGGGCCTGACCGCCCTGGCCGAACGCGAGTTGGCCACCGCGGCGCACGCCTTCGACGCGGTGTACGACGCCTTCCCCGGCGAGGTGGCGCCCAAGCTGGCGTTGGCCGTCTGCGCCGAGGAGCTGGCGCAGTGGGACAACGCGGCCGACTACTACGCCTTGGTCTGGACCTGTGACCCCAGCCATGTGAGCGCGGCCTTCGGCCTGGCCAGGGTCCGGCTCGCCGTCGGCGACCGGCCGGGCGCGGTCGCCGCGCTGGAGTCGGTCCCGGAGACGTCGGCCCACTACCTGGCCGCGAGGGTGGCCACGGTGCGAGCCCGGCTGTGGCAGCCGTCCGGCGCCACCCACGCCCTCCCCGACCTGCTCGCCGCCGGCGAACAGGTCGCACGTTTGCGTGCCGCCGGGTTGGAACCATCGTTGAGCGAACAACTGTCCTGTGAAGTGCTGGGATGCGCCCTGGACTGGCTGCTGTCGGGGGGCTCACACCAGCGGGAGACGCGCTTCGGTCTACAGCTGCTGGGCACGTCGCTCGACGAGACGGGTGTCAGGTTCGGTCTGGAACGCTCCTTCCGGAGACTGGCCAGATTGGCACCCACCAGTAGGGAACGGACGGAACTGGTGGAAGCGGCGAACCGCTTCCGCCCCAGGACATGGGTGTGAAGATGCCGCAGCTCGACCAACTCTCCGCCTGCCCCGGTTGCGGGGAGCCGCTGGAGGCCGACGACCGCTTCTGCGGAGTCTGCGGCACGGACCTTCGCCACGCGGCGGCACCGCGGGCTTCGGCGGCGCCGCCGCCCCCACCCCCCGCCCCACCGGCCGGCGCAGGGCCGGCAGGGCCGGCAGCGGGGCCACCCCGGGCACCATCGGCTACGCCGCACGCTTCGACTGAACAACCGCCCCAACAACAGCCACCGACCGGCACCCCAGCGCCACAGCCAACGCCGGCACCTCGGCTACCGCTGGCCGCCGGCGGAGCGGCGGCACCGCCGCAGGCGCCCGCTCCGCCCGCACCGCCCGCTGCGGCTCAACGACCGCCCGAGCGACAGCGCCCCGCTGGCGCGACGCCGCCGCAGGCACCGGCCGGGCCGGGGGGAGGGGCACCGCCGCAGGCGCCCGCTCCGGCTCAACGACCGGCAGCACCGCAGGCACCGACGGGAGCAGTGTCGGCCGGCCCGGCACCCCAGACCCCGGGAGTGCCGGCCGGCCCAACGGGAACACCCGCACCGGCCCAACAACAGCCACCGGCCGGCGGCCAGCCGCACGAACGGCGGGCGGGGGCAGCCAACCGACCACCGTCCGCGCCGCGGGCAACCGGGCCGCAGGCACCCCCACCGGCCCAAGAACCCGCCGCGCCGCAGGCCCCGACGGGAGCGGCCACGCCCGCACCAGCCCAACGGCCGTCCGCGCCGCGGGCAACCGCGCCGCAGGCACCCGCCGCCGGCTACACGCCGACGGAGCCGGACTTCCACCTGCCGTCGCCGTTGCCGTCGGAGGCCGAGTTTCCGGCGCCCCCGTCCACGCCCCCCGCGCAGGGGCCCGCGCCGCAGGGGCCCGATCCACGGACGCATCCACCGGCCGACCCCCGCATCACGCCGAAGGCAACCGCGCCGGCGGCCCGTTGTGTCGGGTGCGGTCGCGCCGGCGCGGAGGCGGACGGGTGCTGCGTGGACTGCGCGAGGCCCGACCCAGCGGAGCGGAACCACGTGGAACGCGGCCTCGGGACGGTCGCGGCGGTCAGCGATCTCGGGCGGCGTCACCACCGCAACGAGGACTCGTTCAGCGTGGGCAACACCGCGCTCCCCGACGGCACGCCCGCCGTGGTCGCCGTGGTGTGCGACGGGGTGTCGTCCTCAAGTCGCCCGCACGAGGCGTCCGAGGCCGCGGCGCTCGCGGCGGCGTCGTTCCTGCTGGCCGCGCTGCCCCGTGGGATGGGCGGTGAGCAGGCGATGCACGAGGCGGTGCTGGTGGCGGCCGAGGCGGTGAACCAACTCGCCGACGCCGAGCGCGAGCCAGGGCGCAACGCGCCGGCGTGCACGCTGGTGAGCGCCATCGCCGCCGGCGGCCAGCTGACGGTGGGCTGGATCGGCGACAGCAGGGCGTACTGGGTGCCGTTGGACAGGGCGGGGGCGGCCAGGCTCACCGAGGACGACTCCTGGGCGGCGCAGATGGTGGCGGCCGGGCTGCTCACCGAGGCCGAGGCCATGGCCGACCACCGCGCACACGCGATCACCGCCTGGCTGGGCGCCGACGCCCAGGACGTCGAGCCGCACACCGCGACCTTCCAGCCGGACCGGCCGGGTGTGGTGGTGGTCTGCACCGACGGCCTGTGGAACTACGCGGAAGGCGCCGACCAGATGGCGAGGTTGGTGCCGGACGGGTCCAGGTCGACGCCGTTGCCCAGCGCCCAGCGCCTGGTCAAACACGCTCTGGACGCCGGCGGGCACGACAACGTGACCGTCGCCCTGATCCCGTTCCCCCCGCCGCCGTCGGCTCAGGGGCGGAAGGGGGATGCCTGAAAAGGTGCCGAAGGTCATGGCCTGTCGACGAAGGTCGACCGGTAATGTTCACTGAGGGCACCTGTCGTACTGCCGGCGAGAGGTGCGGCGAGCGACGCGGCGAGAGCGCGGCAGACCCGACGGACAGCAGAAGACAGCCGATTCGAACCGAGTGAAGAAGCAGACGTGAGGGGGAGGCAGTCCATGCCCACTTGCCCCAACGGCCATCAGTCGATGGCCGAGGACTGGTGCGAGGTCTGTGGACACCGCATCATGGCACCCGCCGTCCCCATGCCACCGCCGCCCATGCCGGGTCAGGACTATCCCGGTCACCCGGGGCCGCCGCCTCCGCCGCCCGGGCAGGGCTTCCCCTCACAGCCGGGGCCGCAGGGATACCCGGGCCAGCCGCCCGGCGCGCCCGGCTACCCGCCGCCGGGTGGGCCGGTCACCGCGCCGATGCAGGGCGTCGAGTCGTGTCCGCAGTGCCGCACCCCGCGCGAGGCGCAGTCCCCGTTCTGCGAGGAGTGCCGGTACAACTTCCTGACCAACTCCCCCACCACCTACACCCCGCCCGCCCCCGCCTATCCGGGCGCGCCGCACGCGGCGCCGATGGGGCAGCAGCCGATGGGACAGCAACAGCTGTCGGGGCCGCCCGGGTTCGGCCAGCCGCCCGCGCCGCCGCCGCAGTATCAGCAGCCCCCGCCGCCGCAACCGTCCGGTGACTGGATGCTGCCGCCGCCCAGCGGCGCGCCGGCCGCGCCGCCGCAGCCGGGCCCGCCCGGCTATCCGGGCCAGCAGCCCGGCGGCGGCTGGCTGGTGACGGTCGGTCCCGACCCCGAGTACTTCGCCGCGATGATGCACCGCTCGGGCCCCGAGGCCGCCCAGCTGTCGCTGCCCGCCTACGCGCCGGAGCAGCAACTCCACCTCAGCGGGCCGCAGATGACCATCGGCCGACGCCGGAACTCCACGGGCGAGTCGCCGGATATCGACCTCTCCGTCCAGCCGGAGGATCCGGGCGTCTCCCACCAGCACGCGGTGCTGGTGGAGCAGCCGGACGGCGGCTGGGCCGTGGTGGATCAGGACTCCACCAACGGCACCACGGTGAACGGCGCGGAGGACCCGATCCAGCCGTTCGTCCCGGTACCGCTCCAGGAGGGGGACCGGGTGCATGTGGGCGCCTGGACCACGCTGCGCCTCTACCGTCAGTGACGGAACCACCGTTGACAGTGACCCGGAGTCGTCCTGGGGTGGCCCACCGACGGTGAGTTTTCGGCCAGCACCTACGATCGCAGAGTGACGAACAACATAGCCGCCATATCGGTCGAAGGACTGCGTAAGCGTTACGGCGAGGTCCAGGCCGTCGACGGGGTGACCTTCGAGGTCACGGAAGGTGAGTTCTACGGCATCCTGGGCCCCAACGGTGCCGGCAAGACCACCACGATGGAGCTGATCGAGGGGCTGCGCGAACCCGACGAGGGCACGGCGCGGCTGCTCGGCGTTCCCTCCTGGCCTCGGGACCAGCGGCTGCTGCGGCGGATCGGCGTCCAGCTCCAGGCGTCGGCGTTCTTCGAGAAGCTCACCGCGCGGGAGCAGATCCACACCTTCGCGGCCCTCTACGGCGTCTCGACGCGGCGGGCCGACGAGATGCTGGAGACGGTCGGCCTGACGGAGAAGGCGGACACCCGCGAGGACAAGCTCTCCGGCGGGCAGGCCCAGCGGCTCTCCATCGCCTGCGCTCTGGTGCACGATCCGGAGCTGGTCTTTCTCGACGAGCCGACCACCGGGCTCGATCCGCAGGCCCGTCGCAACCTGTGGGATCTGCTCCGCGGGATCAACAGGGCGGGTCGCACCGTCGTCCTCACCACGCACTACCTGGACGAGGCCGAGATCCTCTGCGACCGGGTGGCCATCATGGACGCCGGCCGCATCCTGCGGGTCGGGTCCCCGGCCGATCTGGTCGCCGAGCTGGGCGTGAAGAACCTGGAGGACGTCTTCCTCCAGCTCACGGGACGGGAGTACCGGGAATGAGCGCCCTCAAGAGCCTGTCGAGGGCGATGCTGTTCGCCCTGCTGAGGGACCGCACCGCGTCCTTCTTCACGCTGATCTTCCCGTTGATGTTCCTGCTGCTCTTCGGCGCGCTGTTCCAGAACGACTCGGTCTCCCGCTCCCATGTCCTCCAGGTCGGCGATGTCGCCGTGCTCGACGACCTGTCGGCCGACGAGCGCCGCGGGCTCTCCGAGGCGCTGAACCTGGAGCATGTGGCGGACCGCGACGAGGCGTTGTCGCGGGTCAGCGACGGGGGCGCCGACGCCGTGGTCTGGGAGGAGGGGAACGGCACCGTCGAACTGCGCTACTCGGCGGCCGACCCGGCGCGGTCCGGCGCCGTGCAGGGGCTGGTGCAGTCGCTGGTGCAGAGCGCCAACGTGGCGGCGACAGGTGAGCCGCCGGCCTTCGAGCTGGCGACCGACCAGGTCGAGGACCGTTCGATCAAGGCCATCCAGTTCCTCGCACCGGGGCTGCTCGGCTGGGCGATCGCCATGGGCGCGGCCTTCATGTCGGCGTTCACCCTGGTGAGTTGGCGGAAGAAGCGGATCCTGCGCCGGCTGTGGCTGGCGCCGATCTCGCCGGCGACCGTGATCAGCGCCCGGGTCGGCGTCAGCCTCGGGATGGCGCTGCTCCAGATGGCGCTCTTCATCGGCATCGCGACCATCCCCTTCTACGGGCTCCAGCTCACCGGCTTCTGGTGGCTGGCGATCCCGCTGGTCGCGTCCGGCACGTTGGCGTTCATGTCGCTCGGCCTGCTGATCGGCGCCTGGGCCAAGACGGATGAGGCGGCCAACGCGGCGCTCCAGCTGGTGATCATGCCGATGGCGTTCCTGTCCGGCTCGTTCTTCCCGCTGGACGGCGTCCCCGGCTGGGTGGCGGCGATCTCCAACGCGATGCCGCTGAAGCACCTCAACCAGGCGATGCAGGACGTGCTCACCCGGGGCGAGGGCTGGGGCGCGGCGCTGCCGGTGATCGGCGGCCTGCTGCTGTTCACCGCCGTGGTGACGGCGATCTCGGCGCGGCTGTTCCGCTGGGACGACGCCTGAACGGGCCCCGCCCCGGGGCTACTCCGGGGTGTTGACCATGGAGCGGGCGGCGAACACCAGATAGTCCCAGAGCTGCTTCTCCAACTTGGGCTCAAGGGCCAGGCTGTCCACCGCGTCGCGCATATGCCGCAACCAGGCATCGTGCGCGGCGCGGTCGACCGTGAACGGCGCGTGCCGCATCCGGAGCCTGGGGTGCCCCCTGGTCTCGCCGTAGGTGTGGGGCCCGCCCCAGTACTGCATCAGGAAGAGCGCCAACCGGTCCTCGGCGGGACCGAGATCCTCCTCCGGGTACATCGGCCGCAGGATCGGGTCCTCGGCGACACCCTCGTAGAACCTGCGGACCAGCGCCCGAAAGGTCGGCTCGCCCCCGACCTGCTCGTAGAACGTCAGCTGCTGGATCATGCCTCCATGGTGGCAGACCCGCCGCGGCGAGACGCCGCCGGTGGGGATACCCGGTGGTAGCCGGGCCCGGGTCTGCTCAGTCGACGCCTACGGCAGCCGGTCGCCACCTGCCCAAGGCCGTTGGCCGGCTCGGGTGCGGCGGCGATACCCCACGGCGAGGCCCGCGCCGGCCGGCGCTACAGCGGGGTGACGCTCAGGCCGCCGACGCCGGCCCGGCGAACGGCCGTCGAGCCCAACGCGGTCCGCAGCCGCAGCCAGGGGCCGCGCTCCAGCACCGTGACGGGCTCCGTCGCGCGCAGCAGGCCGAGGGCGTGCGCCGCGTGCACGGCGCGCAGCGGCAGCGTGGTGTCGGGGAGCGGGCGGGACCATATCTCCTCGGCCAGCGCGTCCAGCGCGCCCCGGGTGCGCTCCTCTGGGGGCAGGCCCTCGGTGCGCTCCCGGAACTCGGCGACCACCGTGTCCGCGGCCTGCCGCACCCGCTGGTGCGGCACCTCGACCAGCGCGCGCCAGCCGCCGCGCGGCGGCAGCAGCCCGGCCCAGGACGGGCCCGTCACCGCGGCCGGCAGCGACAGCGTCTCGCGCTCCTCGTCCACCGCCTCGATCAACTCCCCGGCGGAGACCGTGCGATCCAACCGGACGGGCGCGCGCAGCGGCACGGGGCGGACGGCCAGCACGCCGAACCTGGCCGGCTGGGTGAAGACGGCGAGCACCTCGCCCTCGCCCTGCACCCGGGCGGCGGCCGTGCGATCCCACCGCAGCTGGCGGGCGAGGAAGGCGACGAGATCCGCCGCCTCACCCGGCCGCGCGAACGCCAACTCCGGCTGCTCGGTCATACCGTTTCGGCGCCCGTCGCCTCGTCGTCGAGATACCGGGAGAGGAACGTCCGCTCCTCGTCCGTCAGCCGCCTGGCCCGGCCCTGCTCCAGGTCGTAGGGCACCACCACGGTCCGCGCCGTGACATAGACGCCGCGCTCGTCCTTGATCTCGTAGCCGACCGTGGCCGAGGCGAAGCCCAGCTTGGTCACCCAGAGCTCGACGACGACCGGTTCGGGGCGGTGGGTGAGCGGCATGCGGTAGTCGATCTCGTGCCGGGCGACCACCGAACCGCCGGTGAACGCGCCCGAGTCGGCCTTCCGCGCCAGCCGGAACATGAAATCTATCCGCGCCTCTTCGAGATAGCGCAGGAAGACCACGTTGTTGACATGGCCGAAGGCGTCCATGTCCGACCAGCGCAGCGGGCATTCAAAGCGATGCCGCATCGTCCTAGCCCCTGGTCAGCTTCTTGTGGGTGGCGCGGTGCGGACGGGCCGCCTCGGCCCCCAGCCGCTCGATCTTGTTCTTCTCGTAGGACTCGTAGTTGCCCTCGAACCAGAACCAGCGGGAGTCGCCCTCGTAGGCCAGGATGTGCGTGGCCACCCGGTCCAGGAACCATCGGTCGTGGGAGACCACCACGGCGCAGCCGGGGAACTCCAGCAGCGCGTTCTCCAACGAGGAGAGCGTCTCCACGTCCAGGTCGTTGGTGGGCTCGTCCAGCAGCAGCAGGTTGCCGCCCTGCTTGAGGGTGAGCGCCAGGTTGAGCCGGTTCCGCTCGCCGCCGGAGAGCACACCCGCCGGCTTCTGCTGGTCCGGGCCCTTGAAGCCGAAGGCGCTGACATAGGCGCGGGACGGCATCTCGACCTGACCGACCTTGATGTAGTCCAGGCCGTCGGAGACGACCTCCCAGAGCGTCTTCTTGGCGTCGATGTGCCCGCGGCTCTGGTCCACATAGGAGATGTCGACCGTCTCGCCGACCCGGACCGAGCCCGAGTCCACCGACTCCATGCCCAGGATCATCTTGAACAGCGTGGTCTTGCCGGCGCCGTTGGGGCCGATCACACCCACGATGCCGTTCCTCGGCAGGGTGAACGAGAGGCCCTCGACCAGCACCTTGTCGCCGAACGCCTTGCCGAGCTTGTCCACCTCGACCACGACGTTGCCGAGGCGGGGCCCCGGCGGGATCTGGATCTCCTCGAAGTCCAGCTTCCTGGTCTTCTCGGCCTCGGCGGCCATCTCCTCGTAACGGGCCAGCCGCGCACGGGACTTGGCCTGCCGCCCCTTGGCGTTGGAGCGCACCCACTCCAGCTCGTCCTTGAGCCGCTTGGCGCGCTTGACGTCCTTCTGGCCCTCGACCTTGAGCCGGGTCTGCTTGGTCTCCAGGTACTTGGAGTAGTTGCCCTCGTAGACGTAGGCGCGACCGCGGTCCAGCTCCAGGATCCACTCGGCCACGTTGTCCAGGAAGTACCGGTCGTGGGTGATGGCCACCACGGTGCCCGGGTACTTGGCGAGGTGCTGCTCCAGCCACTGCACGGACTCGGCGTCGAGGTGGTTGGTCGGCTCGTCGAGCAGCAGCAGGTCGGGCTGCTCCAGCAGCAGCTTGCAGAGCGCCACCCGGCGCTTCTCGCCGCCGGAGAGGTTGGTCACCTGCCAGTCCCCCGGCGGGCAGCCCAGGGCGTCCATGGCCTGCTCCAGCTGGGCGTCCAGATCCCAGGCGCCGGCGTGGTCCAGCTCCTCCTGGAGCTGGCCCATCTCCTCCATCAGCGCGTCGGTGTAGTCCGTCGCCATCTGCTCGGCGATCGCGTTGAAGCGGTCGAGCTTGGCCTTGGTCCCGGCCACGCCCTCCTGGACGTTCTCCAGCACCGTCTTCGACTCGTCCAGCGGCGGCTCCTGGAGGAGGATGCCCACCGTGTAGCCGGGGGTGAGGAACGCGTCGCCGTTGGATGGCTGCTCAAGATCGGCCATGATCTTGAGCACCGTTGACTTGCCGGCGCCGTTGGGGCCCACGACACCGATCTTGGCCCCGGGCAGGAAGCTCAGGGTGACGTTGTCCAGGATCACCTTGTCGCCGTGGGCCTTGCGCGTCTTGCGCATGGTGTAGATGTACTCAGCCAAGAGAAACCGTCCGGCTAGCTGTCGTCATGAGGGATGTCAGGCCGCGGGAAGCCTGCCACCATCCTGCCGCATCCCCGGGCCCCGGACGAAACCGGTGCCGGGGTCCCAGGGGGTGTGGAGGGGCGGCGCGGGCGCACGGCCACGCCGAGGGGGCGGGCCCGTGTCGGACCCGCCCCCAGGCGCGTTCGGTACCGCTGTTACCTCAGGGGTGACCCGTCAGGTCACTCACCCGCGGTGGTGGCGCGGCGGCGGATGAAGAAGACCACGCCGGCACCGACCACGAGCAGGACCACGGCGGCCCCACCGATCAGGGCGGGGTTGCCGCCGCTGCTGCCGGTCTCGGCCAGGTCGGGGCCGTCGTCGCTCTCGCCACCGGTGCTGGCCGGCGCCGGGTCGTTGTCGTCGACCTGCTCCTGACCGCCGTCGTCACCGGTCTCGCAGTCCAGCACGCCGCTGAAGACCCACGGGTCGGCGCCGTCGATGGAGTTCTCGATGGTGATCTCGTAGGCCTGGCCGTTCTCGACCGTCACGACCTGCGCGTGGGACTCGCCCGGGCCGATCTCGTGCTCCTGGCCGTCCAGCTCGAAGGTGAAGGGAACGTCGCCCTCGTTGGTGGCGGTGATCTCCACGCCGCCCTCGGTGCACTTCTCCACCGCGTTGACCGCGACGGAGGGCTGACCGGCGGAGGCCCAGGTGGCGCTGGCGCCGGCGGTCACGGACGAGTCCGAGGAGCCGGCCAGGATCATGGTCTGGGTGCGGGTGTCGATGCCGGTGAAGGCACGGCCGACGGGCACCTGCGAGGTGGCCGTTGCGGTCAGCGAGGCCTGGCCGTCCGCCGCGTCCTCGGGCACCGAGAAGTACAGCTCGGCGCCGTTGGAGACGGGCTGGTCCTCGGTGATGTACTCGCCGTTGGCGTCGACGATCGTCACGCCCTGCTCGGCGGCGCCGGCGTCGGGGGAGACGAAGACCGCGTCCGCACTGGTGTTGACCGTGACCGGGCCGATCACCTGGCCCGGCTGGCCCGAGACCTGCGGCGGGGTCAGCTCAAGCGAGGCGCCCGGCTCGGCGACATCACCGGCGTTCTCCAGCAGCCAGTCCGCGAGCTTCGCGGCGTTCTCGTTGGTGGGAACGGCGTCCACGCCGTCGGAGAGCTCCCAGATCGCGGCCTGGGTGCCGGCGGCGGCCTGCTCCTCGTTCAGCGACTCGGCGCCCGCCTGCTCGGCGAGGCCGGCCAGGTCGTTCACCACGGGGAAGGAGTTTTGCAGGATCCAGTGGATCTTGCCGGCGTCCGGGTTCCCGTGGAGCGTCGAGGACTGCCAGTCCGTCTCCTTGTACTGGGCGCCCTCCCGCGCACCGGTGGCGAAGTCGATGCAGTAGGTCTTCAGCGTGCCGCCGTCGTCGGCGGTCAGATAGAAGAGGCCGGCCCCGTAGGTGTTGGTCTCCCCGTTGTGGGTGACCTTGACGTGGTCGCTGACGGTCAATCCGTCGAGGACCGCCGTGGCGCCCCCGCTGCGCGGGTTCTGCTCGTCGGCGATGGCCGAGCCGGCGGTGGCTATGGCGCCTCCCGCGAACAGCCCGGTGGCGACGGCCGTGGCCGCAAGGCGGGTGAGTGCCCGCTTGCGCGCGTGCATCATGTGTGTGTCCCCTCCACGAGATCACAGGGCGCAGCCGTATCTTCCGACGGCACGCTCATCAACATCCCCGTGCGTACGGTGGATCGTAGAGAGGCAGTTCGGCAATGTCCCCGTCGATCCGGGGCCTCACACATTCCGAAGTCGAATCGTTACCTGGTGACTTCACCGAACGCCTCACCGGGCACCATGATGGGGCAGTCGCGGAAAACCCGCCGAGACCTGTGGATCAGTGGCCGGTTGTGGACAACTCCGTCACCCCTGCGGGTGAAGCCGCCACCACATAGCGCTCCCGCACCTCGCGGTACCGCAACAGCTCGGCGGCTACCGGCTCCAGCACCTGGCGGTGCCCCAACTCGGCGGCCAGCCGCCGCAGTCGCCACTCCTCCTGTTGCCCGTGCGCGTGCGCGGGGCCACGCGCCGCGATCCGGCAGCCCCAGGCCAGCAGCGGCCCGCCCACCGAGCCCAGCACCAGCAGCGTCACCGGCAGCCAACGCCCCATCAGGGGCTGGCCGACCAGCACCGCCAACAGCCAGCAGAACCCCAGCAGCTGGGTGGTCAGCAGCACCGCCTGCCCGGCCGCCGCCGCCGACCACCAGCCGGGGCGAGGCGGACGCACCGCGGGGCCACGCCCCACCAGGGCGCTCTCCAACGCCCTGGGCAGCGTCCCGGCGCCACGCCAGGCGGCGTCCCGCACCGCCTTGGCCCAGGGCTCGGGCAGCCCGTCCGCCGCCTCGTCGGCCAACCGCCGCACCGCCTGCTCCACCTCGGGCCCCGACACCGTGAGGGCCTCGTCCCCCCGCAGCCGCTTGGCCGCCAACGCCGGCGGCTCGCCACGCCGTTCGGCCTGCCGGGCCGCCAACCGACGCAGCCCCTGCGCCAACGGGGTGCCGCAGGCCCGGTCCGAGCGCCGCAGCCAGCCGCGCTCCGCGGCCTGCCCGGCCGCCGGCGCCCCCACGGCCGTGGCCAGCCGATCCTCGAACTCCTCCCGCGCCTCGTCGGTCAGCCCGTTCGGCGCCGCCGCGCCGTCCGCCACATAGACGGCCTCAAGCCGCCGCGCGACGCCGTCCACATCCGCCGCCAACCGCCGCGCCGCGGCCGTCCTGGCGGCCACCAACTCCCCGATCAACTTGCGCAGCTCCCCCACCCCGTCCCCCGTCAGCGCCGACCCGGCGAGCACCCAGGCGCCCGGCTCCCCGTGCTCCCCCAGGGCCACGCCCCGTTCGTCCAGCAGCCGCCGCAGATCGTCGAGCACCGCGTCCACCGCCTCGGGCGGCAGCCGGTCGGCCTGGTTCAACACGATCAACGAGACGTCGGCATGCCCGGCGAACGCCCGCAGATAGCGCTCGTGGAGCAGCGCGTCCGCGTACTTCTCCGGATCGACCACCCACACCACCGCGTCCACCAGGCCCAGCAGCCGATCCACCTGCTCGCGGTGCGCCGGATCGACCGAGTCGTAGTCCGGCAGGTCGAGCAGGATCAACCCGCGCAGCCCCGGATCCAGCACATGCGCCCGGCGCCTGGCCCGCGCCGGCACCCCGAGACGCTCCAGCAGACCGTCGGGGCTCTGCCCGCGCCCCGCCTCCCAGGTGCAGGAGACCGGCGTGGCCGTCGTCGGACGGCGCACCCCCGCCTCGGAGAGCTGCGCCCCGGCCAACGCGTTGAACAGCGTCGACTTCCCACTGCCCGTCGCCCCGGCGATCGCCACCGTGGTGTACGCGCGGGGCAGCCGGTCCCTGGCCGCCGCCTCGTCCAACACCCGGCCCGCCTCAGCGAGCACCCGCTCGTCGAGCCGCGTCCTGGACAGCCCGACCAGCTCCCGCAGCGCGCCGAGACGCACCCGCAGCGCACCGTCCTCCTCCAACCCGGTCGCGCCGCCCTGGCCACGAGGCTGCCCGGGCTCGCCACCGCCCCCGGGCTCACGCGACTCCCCGCCGAACCCGTGGATCGACGCCTGCTCATCGCTCACCTGATGCTCCTCACGCTTCCGGCCGGTCTCAGACAGTGGTGGGACGGTGCTCGGCACGCACCGAGGACAGCGCGGAGACCAGCTCCACCTGCGTGTCCGCGGTGATCCCCAACCGGTGCAGCGGCGCGCCCCGCCGCCGCTTCTCGGCCCCCAACGCCCGGGACACGCAGGCGTTCAGCTGCTGGCCGCCCTTGTCCCGCAGCCGTGCCGCGCCCCGGGGACCCAGCGCGCCGGCCAACGTCTGCTGGGCGACGCCGGCCGCCCGGCCGCCCAGCAGCGAGGCCGCCAACAGCGCGGCCGTCTCCCCGTCCTCCCCCGGCAGCTGCCGGCGCTCCGTCGGCTGCCCCAGCATCAGCGGGCTGGTCCGCGCCTCCTCGGCCAACTCCTCAAGACAGCGCCGCAGTCGGCGCACCGCGACGCCCACCCGGTCGGCCACCGCACCCGGCTCCTCCTGCTCCGCCGGGGGCGCGGCGGCCTCCTGCCGCCAGGCCGCGTCCGTCCGCTCATCGGCGGCGGCCACCGCCTCGACCAGCAGACCGGCCAACGCCGCGGTCAGCGCGTCGAGCAGTTCGTCGGCGCTGGCGTCGTCGGGAAACGCCATCCAGTGCGCGCGCGCCTCGCCGGCCAGCAGACCACCGTCCGCCAGGCAGCCGCGCACCCGCAGGGCCGCCTCGTCGAACGCCTCGTCCAGCCGCTGGTCAAGACGCACGGCGGTGGCGTGCTGCTGCGTCGCCGCGCCGGCCAGCGCCATCACCCGCCCCCGCAGCCCGGCCAGCGCGCCGCGCGCGGTACGCGCCGCGGCCAGCGCCCTGGCGTCGTGATCCCGCGCCCGGTGCGCCAGCCACTCCCGCAGCGCGGCCACGGCGGTGGCGGGCAACACCCCCGAGCCGCCCCGTGCCGACTCGGGCAACTCGGGCACGGTGAACCGTGGAATGGAGCCGAGCCCGGCCCGTTCCAACAGCGTGCCGTAGTGCCGGGACACCTCGGCGGCCACCTGATGCGGCACCCGGTCCAGCACGGTGGCCACCGTCACATCGGCGTCCCGGGCGCTGCGCAGCAGATGCCAGGGCACCGCGTCCGCGTAACGGGAGGCCGTGGTCACCAGCACCCAGATGTCCGCGGCGCCCAGCAGATCGGCGGCCAGATCGCGGTTGGCCGCCACCAGCGAGTCGATATCGGGCGCGTCCAGCAGCGCGAGCCCGGCGGGCAGCGCCCGCGTCGTCTCCACCGCCAACGCCAACTGCCCGTCCCGCCGCACGGGCGGCGGCTGCTCGGCCTCCTGCCGGGGCATCCACACCCGCCCCAGCTGCGGCAGCACGCGCTTCCCCGAGAACCAGTGGTGATCGTCCGGGTGGCACACCAGCACCGGCGTGCGGGTGGTCGGCCGCAACACCCCGGCCTCGGTGACCCGCCGCCCCACCAAGGAGTTCACCAGCGTGGACTTCCCCGCCCCGGTGGACCCGCCCACCACGGCGAGCAACGGCGCGTCCGGCTGCCTCAGCCGGGGCAGCAGATACCCGTCGAGCTGAGCCAGCAGCTCGGCACACGACCGCCGGGCACGCTCCGCCCCCGCCAACTCCAACGGGAAGCGCGCGGCAGCGAGACGCTCCCGTAGGAGGGTCAATGCGTCCAGCAGTTCGGGCCGTGCGTCCAAGATCGCCACATGCGCAGAATGCCCAACTTCAAGCGGTTTCCAAAGCATATTCCGCCGAACGCGCCCCAAAGCGGACGCGAGACCCCGTGGCGCGGCATAACGAGTGCGCAACACCCCTCCCCTGAGCGTTCAAAACCGCTGCGCACTTCGCACTCGCCTGCGATTATCGGGGCTGCTTCACTGGATCTCCACACAAGGGTGCTGCCGTGAAGCAACCGGGGCGAACCCCTCGACGCTCTATCCTGTCCGCGGCGAGGTCACCGAGGGGGCACCGTCCCACGCCATGACCAACACCGGCCCCCGTAGCTCAGCGGATAGAGCAGGTGCCTTCTAAGCACTTGGCCGCAGGTTCGAGTCCTGCCGGGGGCGCACCATCTCTCGGGCCGCCGTCTATGCGCGTTCCCGCAGGTCAGCGGCACTACTGACCACTGGTCGCGGGCGGCTGGGGCTCGGGTAGTCGGGGGTGCTCCTCGCCCCCTCTCCACTCCCCCCGCGCCGGTTGTGTCCGTTTTGTGGTGACGAGGTTCGGCTGCCCACGGTGAATACACGGAAAAACCGGCCGCCGGCCTGGCGGAGTCGACGGCCCGGCCTACTGTGCCGGGAATCACAGACCCGCCGCGCAGGCCCAGGACGAGTTCACTCTTCCGTGCCCATCTCCCCACCCACCGGACGGACCGAACGACCTCAACCGGCCTCACCGGAACACCCGACTGGCCGGCACTCCCGCACCCACCGCCCCACCGCAGGAGGAAGAGAACCTGCGATGGCCGATGCCGGACGCGGCCGTGGGAAGTACCGCCGAGGGACATCGACGCGACGACGCGGAGGCTCCGCCCCCTACGTGGACGCCAAGACCGAACCACTCCCCCTCCACACCCACGACCGTGCACTCCCAGACAACCTGTCACCACTCCAGGCGCGGCCCCTGCTACCAGAGCTAGGCTGACTCCATCAACCCAACACCCCACGGACTACTCCCGCACCTCCCGCGCGGCGCCCCACTCACCCCCTGACCTGCGACGTTGCACTACCGTCAGACCGCTGCACTTGCACCCCCACACGGCACCCAAACCCGCCCCCCAACCAGCGGCTTTACACTCGGGTCCTCATCAACCCCGGAGGGTTCGCAACTTGTCCTGAGCAGCCTGGACGAGTTCCACGCACGCCGCGTCCTCATCAACCCCGGAGGGTTCGCAACAACAGGTTCCACCGGGTGGCGAACCCGACCACGTTCGTCCTCATCAACCCCGGAGGGTTCGCAACCCGATCCCGAGGGCGCCCAGCGCGGCGGCGAGCTGGTCCGGTCCTCATCAACCCCGGAGGGTTCGCAACGCGCATCGTCATCGGATCGCCCTCCTGGTCGGTAGGTCGGGTCCTCATCAACCCCGGAGGGTTCGCAACCGCTCCAGCGCGAGGTCTACGAGCAAGCCCCGCTGGACCGGTCCTCATCAACCCCGGAGGGTTCGCAACGGGGCGGTCTGTTCAAGGCGGGGGCTGGTTTCAAGCGTCCTCATCAACCCCGGAGGGTTCCCAACCTGTAGGTCATCTCCAGACGGGCCAGGATGTCCGGCCGTCCTCATCAACCCCGGAGGGTTCGCAACGCGCGCCGATGGCGGTCGCCTGGTCCAGCCAGGCCGACGTCCTCATCAACCCTGGAGGGTTCGCAACGAGATCGGCCGGCAGACGCTGCTGCGGCTCCGCTGGGGGTTCCTGATCACCTCTGGGGGGTTCGCAGCGCGCCCGTCAGGCAGCGGGCGGACGGCACGTCGCCGGTCCCCATCAGCCCCAGAGGGCTGGCAACGTAACGGGTTCGTTGCTGGGCGGTGGGCGTGGAGGTGACGCGCCGGGACAGGCATGAGATGTTGCCTTGGGGATGCTCATGGAACTCGAACGTGCAGGTCAGCACCCTGTTCGCCACCCGGCGACCTCAGACGCCTGCTGCGCACCGGGGCCGTAGGTTCGCGTTCTACCGGGGGCGCGTCTTCTTCCCTACCCGTTGCCTATCCTCGTTTCCGCAGGTCAGCTTGGGTATTCGCCACGAGACGCAGATGGCGGGGGCGGGGGTACTCGGCGACGCTCACGTTGGTTGCGTGCGCATTGTCGTGAAGGGGCTCGGATGCCCACGGTGCATGCACAGAAGAACCCACCAGCAGATCTCCCGTGAGGTCCTCTTCGGCCGGATGGCGCGGGGTGAGGTCCTGGGACTGTTCGATCCGTTTGAGGAGTTCGGTTTGCTGACCGGTCACGCAGTGGGCGTAGGTGGACAGTAGGACGGGGACGCTGTTGCCGGCCCAGGCAGCGACCTGGGCGGGTGGGATGTTGGCGTTGAGCCACCCGGTCAGGCAGGTGTGGCGCAGGTCGTAGACGCGGCGGGCCAGGGGCGAGTCGTACTCGGCCTCGGTGAGTTCACTCCTCCGTGCCCATCTCCACATCCGCCGCATGACCGAACCGGCAAGTTCCCCACCCTCCGCACCCTGGAAAAGGCGGTCGGTCGGGGCGAGCTTTTCGCGGGTGATGTGGTCGCGCAGGATGCGCACCAGGGCCGGGTGGCAGGGAACGGGGCGCGTCTCCCCCGCCGCGCGGCCCTTGAGGCCGCGCTCCTCGTAGCGGTGTCCGGTGTCCGTCCACTGCCCGCCGACTTCGGGGGTCGCGGTGTGCAGCACAAGCTCCCCCCACCCGTTCGGCGCGTCCTGTGTGGGGAGGCGGATGTCGGCGACGCGTAGCGCGACGGCTTCCTCGGGGCGTGCGGCGGCGTAGTAGAGGGTCGCGAAGAACGCGTGCAGACGCGGGCCTCCGCGTGGCCGGCTCCTGACGCGGGCCAGGAGCCGGGCGGCCTGTTGGGCGTTGGGGAGGCTGCGCTTGTCCACGGTGTTGGCGGGCTTACGCGCGGTGGCGGAACGGCCCTTGGGCAGTGGGTTGGTGTGCAGAACACGGCGGCTGATGGCCCAGGTCAGTACGACGTTGAGGACCCGTCGAGTGCGCCGGACACTGGACGCGGCCACGGGGGTGGCGTCGAGTTTCAGGTCGAGCGCGGCCAGCAGACGATGCACCGTTGCCGGGTCCTCCCATACGGCCATGGTCGGGGAGTTGCGCCGGACCCATTCCAGGATGCGCACGGCCTCTTCGGGGGCTTGGGAACGCCGGCTTCGATTGAAGGCATATTCCCGAAGGGCGGTCCGAACGGCGACGGGTTGAAAGGTCGCTGGTTGTTTCTTGAGGAGGGCCATGGTGGTGGCCATCAGAACCTTCGCCGTGGTCTTCCTGGTGTTCCCCGAGGTGTGTACCCATCGTTCGTCGACAAAGGTGACGGCGAAGTCGTACCAGGAGACACCCGCAGCCGACGACTCGTAATTGACGGGCAACCCGGAGAGTATGAGAAAGGGAGTGCCTTTCTTGGCAGCGGCGAGCAGTTCCGCTCGGAAGGCATCCGCCTGCGCGGCATTCGCGAACGACTTACGGAACTCTTTCCCGTTGACGCACCAGCGCACCGAGTATGTCGTCTTCCGTACTCCCTGGTAGACGAAGGTCTTCCAGATCCTGACGTCGTAACTGGTCGGCGTCACCTCGCCACCTCCTCGTGACCGGCAAGCCAGCTGTCGAGTTCCGCACGCCGCACACGCAGAGCCCCACTGGGCAAGCGCACACACTGCGGAGCACGCCGCTTCTGCCGCCAGTCATAGAAAGTCGAACGGGAAACCTGTAGCTCCGAACAAACCTGTTCGATCGTCAGCAAGTAAACTTTTCTGTTCACTTGCTTCCGATTCTCGCTCCCTTGGTTTTCCCTCATCACCCATCACCGACTTCCCTGTTAGCGACCAGTGGTCGAATTCCGTTTCCCCTTCCCATGGACGCTCGACGATGTGGATATCCGCAACCGCCCATTCGGGTCCGGTCAGGATTGTGTGCAGGTACGCGTGCGCACGCGGGGTGCAGGCACATCACGCTTCGACCGCTGGTGATGGGTGGCAAGGCCGGGTTTGCGGAAGATGAGGACGTCTTCGTGGGCGATGAGGTGCAGTGGCAGACCTCGGCGGCGGGCGTCGCTGACGTTCTTCAGCTGGAAGAAGGACGGCCGCAGTACGAGGTGATCGTCGCGGATGCCCGCCAGGAGGGCGACGCAGCGTTCGACGAGGGTGAGCCCGGCGGCTTGGCCGCAGGTCGCGACGGTGGTGGGGAAGTCGACGAGTTCGCCGCGTTCCCGCCATGGGCGGGCCGTGACGACAACGGTGCCGCCGGGGCGTAGCAGTCGGTGGGTGTGGCGCAGGATCTGGGTGAAGGCTGCCTGGAGGCGGTCGTTGGTGGTGTGGGCGAGGTTGCGCGGGTCGTTGCCGTAGCGGTGGTTCCACTTGACGACGCCTCCGCTGCCCGTGGTGAGCGCACGCCCGTGGACGGAGTTGCCGTAGGGGGGTGAGGTGACGGCCAGGGCGATCCGCCCGTGGTGGGTCTCGTCGACGTGGTCGGGGAGGTGGCGGGCGTCGCCGTGAATCACCGTGCCGTAGCGCTCGGCAGCGGTGGTGAGGGCGTGGCGGACATTGGCTTGGGCGAGGTGGGCCCAGCGGCGTTCGTATTCGACGCCCAGGGCGTCGCGCCCCTGGTGGATGGCTTCGACGAGGGTGGTGCCGATGCCGCACATGGGGTCCAGGACGAGGTCGCCGGGTTGGCTGTAGCGGCGGATGGCGTGGGCGGCGATGGCCGGGAGCATCTTCGCCGGATGGGCGGAGCTTCCCGCGAGGTAGCGGCCATGGCGTTGCATGGGTGCGGTGGTGGGTGCGGTGTTCCACACGGAGTAGGGCACGGGCGTCTCCCTTGGGGGTGGGGTCAGGCGGGGGTGAAGACCAGCAGGTCGGTGTGGATGGTCCGGTGGCGCCAGGCGACGCCCCGTGGAATGGGTGAAGGCGCGTCCGGGGTGGGGTGGAGGCAGCCGTCGTGGGCGAAGGCGTGGACAACGAGGACGTGTTGGCGGTAGACGAACCCAGCGCCGCGAGCTGCGGCGACCACCTCCCCACAGGGGTCGACCAACTCCCCGCCCGCCTCGTGGTACTGCCGGCAGGCCACCAGCAACATGCCGGTGGAATCAGACAGCAGGCGGTGCGCTCGGTAGAAGAATCCCGGCAGTCGATCCGACGGCCCGTCCAACGGGATGCGGTGCGGGAGTTGTGCCAGGAGGACGGGAGCGCCGCGCCTGATGTCGGCGTTCTTTGAGGCACGGACGTAGGTGTGGGCGTCCATGCCCAGGCGTGTGTCCTGAACGTCCAGGCACAGCAGCGGCACAGGAGCACGGCGCGGGCCGTGGTGGGTGAACTCGCGACGGACACGGTCGATCGCCCACTGGGGCAGGAGCGGACTGGACGGGTCGTCAGTGCGCTGGTGGGGCTTTCCGGCGGGAGAGGGCGGGGCCAGCCACACGGTGGGGGGCGGCATCGAACTCGGGTGACGAGGCGCGGGGACAGGGGCTGCGGCCATGGCGCGGTGCGTGGACGGGGGCGCGGTCTCGTGCTGACACCCCTCATAGGGAAACCCGTCACCCCACCGTGCCAGCGCCGGCCGCGAGTTCCCTCGAACGCAGCACCCCCGCGCTCGGATGGCGAAGTCGCTGGTCAGGGGCGAAAGCGCAACGGTGACGCGTAGAGCGCTTGGCTCGCTCCTGGGGCGTCGATCCGGCGAGTGGTCAGGACTTTTCTCGGGGATTCTTCGCGCCTGTTCTCAGCTCGAACGGTTCCGGGTCGCCGCTGGTCAGGGGCCTGTTCGCCGTGCGTGGGGCGCGCGGGTGGCGCGGGTGTGGTCCGGGCGGTGCGGGGTGGTCGCTCGGCGCTGGCGAGGGTGTGGCGGGGGTGGTTGGCAGTGATGGCGGTGTTCGTGCACCACCGATCGCTGTTGGAGGCGTTCATGCACCGTCGAGTTTCCGGATCACCCGAGCCTGAGCGGGCCGGGGTGCGGGAGTTCTTCTCTCCGTTGGATGAGTTGGACCGGGTATTCCTGCGGTTGGGGCAGGAAGGACGTCCGGTGCGGTTGCCGCTGCCGGACGAGGAGGGTCCTGGGCTGGAGGTGGGAGAGCTGCGCGTGGAGTTGGCGCACCCGGCCACGAGTCCGGAGCGCAGGGCACACATCTGGAGTTCGGCCGTGGCGCGGGCCCGGCAGGGTGGGGAGCCGTGGGTGACCGTGGTCGCCGGGTTCGCGGTGCCGGTGCTGCGTCGCGTGCTGTCACGGGTCCCACGCGGCAAGGTCGAGCGTGGCGAGGTCGAACAGGAGATGCTGGCGGCGCTGACGGCCGCGGTACGCAGTCTCAACCCGTCGGCTCCGCAGCTGGACCGGGAGCTGTTCCGGGCCGCCGACCGGGCGGCACACCGAGCCGCGTATGCGGCAACCCGGCGAGCCCACCACACAGTTCACGCGCTGGACGATCGACCGATGGACCCGGCGCTGCTGAGGGCCTCAGAAGGCGAGGACGAGTACCTGGTGCTGTGGCGGGCCGTGGAGGACAAGGTGGTGACCCGCCGGCAGGCCCAGGTCGTCGCACTGACCCGGTTGAACGGGGAGTCGATGACGGCGCTGGCGCACGAGTGGCGGGTCAGTCGACGGCAGCTGTACCGCCTCCGGGAGCAGGCCGAGACGCGGCTGGCCGAGCACCTGGCCAGTTGAGTCGCGGTTGCGATAAGGGTGGCTGACCTGCGGTTTGGCACAGCCGACGGGGTCACTTCTCTATAGAGGGCGGATACCCGTACCGGTCGGGCCGGCCGGGTGTCCGCCCTCTTCGGTGGTGGCCGGGCCCCTTTGGGCTCGTGCTGACACCCGAGTCGTTTCCCACCTTCTGCCTCCTGTGGAAAGGAGTGCGTGCCGGCGGGGTGCGACCCGGTCGCCGCTGAAGAGGGCTGCTTGTCGCCGTTCGGCGCGCTGCCCTGTTGGAGGTGCCCCCTGTGTTGTTCGACTCCGTATCCGCCCGCCGACGCCGTCTGGGGTTGGTGTCGCTGTTCGCCGGTGTGTTGGTGCTGGCCGGTGCCGGGGTGGCCTGGGGGGCGGAGCGGTCGATCGAGGCCGTGGTGGTCAACCTGACCACGTGGATCGTGGGGATCGTGGCCCTGCTGGCGACCCTGTTCCTGACGATCGGTGGCCTGCGGTACCTGATGGCGGGCGGGGATCCCGGGGAGATCGAGGCGGCGAAGCGGGCGTTGAAGGCCGCCGCGATCGGCTACGGCATCGTCATCCTGGCCCCTGTCCTCGTGTCGGTGCTCAAGGGCGTCGTGGGGGGCGCGTGAGCCTGCCACATCGCGCCGTCACGGTGGCTGGTCTGCTCCTCGGGCTGCCGGTCGTGCTCGCCCTGTGGGTGTTGACGCCCACCGCGATGGCCGACCCCGCCGACCCCGAGCCCAGTCCCGCCCCCGGGCCGGCTGAGCTGGTCGCTCCTGACCCGTCGCCGTCCGCCGAGGACCTCGGGGATCTGCCGTCGGAGGGGGATGGTGGCGGGGGCGGTTGGTTCGACAACTGGTTCGGTGGCCTGTTCGGCGGGGGCTGGTTCGACCTTCCGGGCACAATCAGCGACGCGATCATGGACTTCATCGCGGAGTTGATCGAGTCGGCGGCCGAACCGTTCCTCGGCCTGCTGGGCGAGACGCTGCTCGCCACCCCGGCCATGTCCACCCATCCCGTGTTGGTGGAGATGTGGACAACGTCCTGGGGCCTGGCCCTCGGCTCATATGTGCTGCTGGTGATGGCCGGCGGGCTGACGTTGATGGGCTACGAGACGGTCCAGACCCGGTACGCGGTCAAGCAGATCGCCCCCCGGATCGTCCTCGGACTGGTGGCCGCCAGCCTCTCCCTCCTCGTGATGGGGCACGCCATCGACCTCTCCAACGCGCTGTCCGCCGCCATCCTCGGCTCGGATGCGGAGGGGCTCGGCGAGGGCCTGGCCCGGATGCTGCTGGGGGACACTCTCGGCGGGGGCAACCCCGTCCATCTCCTCGTCCTGGCACTGGTGTTGCTGGTACTGGTCGCCGGAGTGCTGGTCGGCTACCTGGTCCGCGTCGCCGTGATCGCACTGCTCGCCGTCTCCGGACCGCTCGCCCTGGCCTGCCACGGGCTCCCCCAGACGGAGGGCGTCGCCAAACTGTGGTGGCGCGCCCTGGCCGGGGCGTTGGTCATCCAGGTGGCGCAGTCCACGACCCTCGCGGTGGGGCTACGGCTGTTCTTCGCCCCCGGGAACTCGCTTCTGGTGCCCGCCGGGCCTGGCGAGTTGGGGACGTTGCTGGCCGGGCTGTGCATGTTCTGGGTGCTGTGGAAGATCCCCGGATGGGCCACGCAGGTCATCCTGCGCGGCACGCCGGCCACCGTGCCGCACGCCCCCGCGCCGGTACGGATGCTGCGCGGCGCGGCCCTCGCCATGCTGCTGCACCGCTACCTACCCGCCCGCCCCACCCCGACACGGCCCCCACCAGCCACCACCGGTCGCCACCTGCCACCACCTTCAGCAGGCGGAAGAAGCCGACCACCCACGAACCCGCCCGGGCCCGGCGCGCCACCGACACCGAAGCCAGTCAAGCCCGCGCCATCGCTCGTGCCTTCAGCACGGACCAGCGCGCCGCCGGCCTCTGCCGGTTCTGCGGTGAGCCGCGCCGCGCCACCCCCGAAATCCTCCGCAGGGCCACCGGCGGTGCCGACATCCTTCCGTCCTCCCGTTCCCGAGCCGCCCCGCACCACGCCGGCGCGACGGGCGACCGCTCCGGTCGACCACGCCGCGCCGCTCTTCCGCGCGCCCGAGACCGGCCCCGCACCCCCGTACTCGTCCGAAAGGAAGAAGAGTTGAGTCACTCGGTCCGCATCCCCGCCGACATCGAACGCGAGGACCGCATCCTGGGCCCGCTCACCGCGCGGCAAACGGCGATCGTGGGCAGCGGGGCGCTGTTGCTGTATGGCGGGTACTGGATGGCCAGGCCACTTGTGGGCGTTGTGCCGTTTTTGGTCATCGCCGTGCCAGCGGCCGGTGCGCTCATGGCCATCGCGTTGGGTCGGCGTGAGGGCATCAGCATGGACCGCTTCGCCCTGGCCGCCCTGACCCACCTCAAGGCGGCCAAGCGCCAGGTGCACGCGCCTGAAGGGGTGCCGGCGGTGCCGGACTTCCTCAGCAAGAGTCTGGTCAGAGCGGCCGGGCCGCCCCCAGTGGCCGCCGACCTCCCCTGCCGGGGAGTGGACGATGCCGGAGTTTTGAACGTTGGGCGGGATGGCAGCGTGGTGTTGGCGGAGTGCACGAGCGTGAACTTCGGCCTGCGCAGCGCGGCGGAGCAGGCCGAGCTGACGGCCGTCTTCGCGCGGTGGCTCAACTCGCTGACCGGCCCCACCCAGATCGTGTTGTGCTCCCACCCGGTGGATCTCAAGCCGGCTGCCGAGGCCGTCCACAGCGTCGGCGACCAGTTGCACCATCCGGAGTTGGCAGCCGCCGCGCGTGCCCACGCCGACTACCTCGCCCGACTCGGAGCCGCATGCGAGGTGCAACGCCGCCACATCCTCGTGGCCGCCCGCGAGTCGGACCGCAGAACCTCCGCAGGCAATCGCGCCCGTCAACGTCTCGCCGAGGCCACCAACGTACTGGCCGGCGCCGACATCGACGCCCGCCCGCTGAACGCCGCCGAGACGTCCGCCACGGTGCGCGACGCCTGCCAACCTTCCGATGCGCGTCGCGTTGAGGACGGTGACCGATGACCCGACCCTGGCGAACTCGCCCCACCCATGAGGTCTCCACCGTCCAGGCCAAGGAGTTGCTGGCCCCCGTCGGACCGCCCGCGATCGAGGTCCGGGCACACCACGTGAAGCTGGACCATGGCATGGCCCAGACCCTGGTGGTGACGGGCTACCCGGCCGAGGTGGCGCCGGGCTGGCTGTCCCCGCTGCTCAACCACCCCGGGCGCGTGGACATCGCCCTGCACATCGAGCCCGTACCCACCAGCGTGGCCGCCTCCAGTCTGAAGAAACAGCGCGCCCGCCTGGAATCCACCCGCCGCAGCGGCCTGCACCACGGGCAACTCGACGATCCCGAGAGCGAGGCCGCCGCAGCCGACGCCGCCGAACTCGCCTACCGCATCGCACGCGGCGAATCCCGACTCTTCCGCGTCGGCCTCTACCTGACCGTCCACGCCCCGGACGAACAGCACCTGGCGGACGAGGTCGCCGCCGTGCGCGCCGTGGCCGAGTCCCTGCTGATGAACGTGGAACCCACCACCTTCCGCGCACTGCCCGGCTGGCTGGCCACCCGACCGTTGGGCCTGGACACCATGCGGGTACGCCGCACCCTGGACACCATCGCCCTCGCCGCGTTCTTCCCCTTCGCCAGCCCCGACCTCCCCCACCGCCCCGACAGCGACCCCGCCGCCGGCGGGGTGCTCTACGGCCTCAACGCCCTCTCCAGAACTCCCGTGTTCTGGAACCGCTTCGCCCAGAGCCTCGACAACTACAACTCAGTCACTCTGGCCCGCTCCGGCGCCGGCAAGTCCTACCTCGCCAAACTGGAGCTGCTGCGCCTGCTGTTCACCGGAGTACGGGCCGCGGTGATCGACCCGGAGGACGAGTACCTCCGCCTGGCCCAAGCAGTCGGCGGCCACACCATCCGCCTGGGCGCCCCCGGCGTTCGGATCAACCCCTTCGACCTGCCGCGCGCAGCCGCCGACGAGGGCGAGACCCTGGTGCGCAAGGTGCTGTTCCTGCACACCTTCCTCGGCGTTCTCCTCTCCACCGAGTTGGACGCCGCCCAAAAGGCCTCGCTGGACTGCGCGCTCCTGGACACCTACGCCCGCGCCGGCATCACCACCGACACGGCCACGTTCACCAACCCGCCGCCCACCCTCGCCGACCTCCACCACGTCCTGCTCGGCAACGACAGCCCGGTGGCCCAAGGGCTCGCCGACCAACTCACACCCTTCGTGACCGGTTCGCACGCCCACCTGTTCAACGGACCCACCACCTGCGAACTGTCCGGACACCTCCTGGTCTTCTCCGTCCGACGACTCCCGGAGGAAGTCCGCGCGCCCGCCATGGTCCTCGCCCTGGACGCGCTGTGGCGTCGCGTCACCACCGGACCGAAACAGCGGCACCTGATCGTGGTCGACGAGGCATGGCTCCTGATGCGCGAACCGGAAGGCAGCCGGTTCCTCTTCCGGCTGGCCAAGTCAGGCCGCCGTCACTGGTGCGGACTGGCCCTCGTCACCCAGGACGCCGACGACGTCCTCGCCTCACCCCTGGGCCGAGCCATCGTCTCCAACGCCGCCACGCAACTCCTCCTCCGCCAGTCCGCCCAGGCAATCGACCCCATCGCCGAGACCTTCCTCCTCTCCCGAGGCGAACGCGACTTCCTGCTCACCGCCCGCAAAGGCGAGGCGCTGCTCCTCGGCGGCCACCGCCACCGGGCCGCCATCAACACGGTCGCCTCGTCTCACGAGCACGAGCTGATCACCACCGACCCCGCCGAACTCGCTGCCGGGCGGGATACGTGAACTCCCCCTGGATGACGGACTTCCTCACCGACCCGCTCTCGTTCTGGCGCACCGCCGCAACCACCGGCCGCGCGTTGATCGCCTCCCACACGCCGCTGCTGGCCACCGCCACGGCCACCGGCGTGGCCACTCTCGTCGCGCGTCCGCTCCTGGCTCGGAGACGAGCCAAGGTCTTCGCGCGAGGAGCGCGCTGTGTGAGCATCCAAGCCCCGCCCCAGGTGAGTGACCACGGTGGCGAGCTGCTGTGGGCCCAACTGTCCGGGCTGCTGCGCCCCTGGTGGCACCGCCTCGCCAGCGGTCAACCGCACATCGCCTTCGAATACGCCTGGACCCACCAGGGCCTGAACATCAGCCTGTGGACACCAAGCCAGGTGCCCATCGCTCTCGCACGTCAGGCCGTCGAGGCCGCCTGGCCGGGTGCCCACACGACCGTGACCGACGCGGCGCAGCCCGTTCCCGCAGGCCACACCGTCACCGCCGGACGACTCAGGCTCGCCCGCCCCGAAGTGGCGACCCTGCGCACCGGACACCACGTCGACCCCTTGCGCGCTCTGCTCCAGGCCGCCGCAGGGCTCAACGACGGTGAACGCGTCATCGTGCAAGTCCTGGCCCGACCGGCAACCGGACGGCGACGCCGACGCGTCAGACGCGCCGCCCGCACGCTGAAGACCGGCCACCACCACCGGTTCACGCCTCTGCGCGGCATGGCCGCCTGGGCCGCCCACCGACCCCAACCCGCCCTGGAAGCACGGCAGGACGCCGACCACCACACCGCCGTCAGACAAGCAGCCGACAAACTCACCGGCCCGCTCTGGGCCACCTCCCTCACCTACGCCGCAAGCACACCCCCCAGCAACAGCGCCCGAGAAGCCGTGCGCGGGCGAGCCCACGCCATCGCGTCCGCCTTCGGGCTCTTCGCCGCCCGCAACTGGCTCGTCCGCACCCGCCTCCCCCACCCCCACCAACGCCTGACACGACGCCACTTCCCCCATCGCGCCGCTCTGCTGTCCGTGACCGAGTTGGCCGCCCTCGCCCACCTGCCCACCGACCCGGACGCCCCCGGACTGACCCGAGCCGCAGCCCGTTCCATCCCGCCACCCCCGTCGATCCCCCCACCGAGCAGCGCCGCGCGCCCGCTGGGGCACAGCGACGCCGGCCCACGCCGCGCCATCGCCCTGCCCACCCACGCCGCACGCCACCACCTCCACCTCATGGGCGCCACCGGCTCCGGCAAGTCCACCCTGATCACCCACCTCGCCCTGGACGACGCCCGCCACCGGCGCGGCCTGATCGTCGTCGACCCCAAGGGCGACCTCGTCACCGAGCTGCTGGAACGTCTCCCCGAGGACTGCGCGGACCGCCTCGTCCTCATCGACCCCGCCGACCACAGGCCCCCGCCGTGCCTGAACGTCCTCGAAGGCGACGACAGCGACATGGTGGTGGACAACATCGCCGGCATCTTCCGCCGGATCTTCGCCGCCTTCTGGGGACCACGCACCGACGACCTGATGCGCGCCAGCTGCCTCACCCTCCTGCGCCACCACCACACCACCGGCCAGTCCGTCAGCCTCGCCGACATTCCCCGGCTCCTGGCCGAACCCGCCTACCGGCTCCGCATCACGCCAGGCGTCAACGACCCCCTGCTCCGCGGGTTCTGGACCGGATACGACGCCCTCTCCGAACCCGCCAAGACGGCGGTGAGTGGCCCGTTGATGAACAAGCTCCGCGCCTTCCTCCTGCGCGACTTCACCCGCCGCGCCATCGCCCACGGCCCCTCCACCTACCGCCTGGACGACGTGCTCAACGGCGGAATCCTGCTGGCCCGCCTCCCCAAAGGAACCCTCGGCGAGGAAACGGCCCGCCTCCTGGGCTCCTTCCTCGTCGCCCGCACCTGGCAGGCCGCCACCGCCCGCGCCCACCAACCCGAGCACGCCCGCGTCGACGCTTCCCTCTACCTCGACGAATGCCACAACTTCCTCAACCTGCCCTACCCCGTCGAAGAGATGCTCGCCGAAGCCCGCGGCTACCGCCTCTCCCTCAACCTCGCCCACCAGCACCTCGCCCAACTCCCCACCGACCTCCGCGAAGCCATCTCCACCAACGCCCGCAACAAGATCTTCTTCACCGCCTCACCCGAAGACGCCCGCGCCCTGGAACGCCACACCCAACCGAGCTTGGCCGCCCACGACCTCGCCCACCTCGCCCGCCACCAAGCCGCCGCCCGCCTCCTCACCGACCACACCGACACCACCAGCGCCTTCACCCTCACCACCAACCCCGCACCCCCACCAACCCCCGGCCGTGCCCACCACCTGCGGCAGTCCGCGAACAGGCCGCCAACTACGGAGACGGCTTCTTCGCCCACAACACGGGAGACCCTCACGTGAACCCCCCGCGCTCCCGCTACATCCCCCGCACCGCACTCCAACGCGGCCGACCCCACCACCGAGGCCGCGAAACCGCCACACTCGCCGGCCGGATCACACCCCGGGACATGTGGCTACTGGAGATGCTCCACGAGCACCGCGTCCTCACCTCCCACCACATCACCGCGCTCTGGAACACCAGCCACCGCGTCACCAACCGACGCCTACGCCAGCTCCACCAACTCCACGTCCTCGACTCCTTCCGACCCCTCACACCCCAGGGCTCCGCCCCCGAGCACTACACCCTCGGCCCCAGCGGAGCCACCCTCCTCGCCGCCCACTGGGCCACCGAAACCAAGCACCTCGCCTGGCGCAAGGACACCTGCACCCGCACCGCGTTCTCCCCCACCCTCGAACACGACCTCGCCACCACCACCCACCTCGTCACCCTCGCCGCCACCCACCACCACCAACCCCACGACGAGCTGACCCTGTGGATCTCCGCCCGCTCCACCACCCGCCTCTGGGGCGACCACGCACGCCCCGACGCCTACGCCCACTGGCACCACCACGACCAGGTCCTGCCGTTCTTCCTCGAACACGACACCGGCACCGAACCCCTCCACCGCGTCGAAGCCAAACTCGCCGGCTACGCCACCCTCGCCACCACGACCAACACCACCACTGCCCTCCTCATCCACACCTCGACCCCCACCCGCGAACGCCACCTTCGCCAACGCCTCGCCCCCATCGCCGCACACGAAAACCTCCCCATCGCCACCGCCCACACATCCGACGACTGGCTGCCCCTCCAACCCCCCACCACACAACGCCACCCCCTGAACCAACTCACTTCCTACTGGCCCCACCTCACCCCTGCCCTCACCCCACAGGCCCTCCAAGCCGCAGCCCACCCCACCGCGAACCGACCCCCCTGGCGCCCCATCCCACCCCTACCGCCCCTTCCGCCCCGGTGAGGAAGGCCATCGGCGCCACACTCACCACCGCCCTCACCCTCCTCATCGCCACCACAGCCGCTACCACCGGGCTCCTCCACCACACCGCACGCGCGGGAACGAACCCCCTCCCCAGCCGCCACGCCCTCGACGACATCCCACCCACCTACCTGACCCACTACCAACGAGCCGTAGCCGCACGCCCGGGACTGCCCTGGACGATCCTCGCCGCCATCGGCAAAGTCGAGACCGACCACGCGCGCCACCCCACGATGGTCTCTACCGCCGGCGCCCTCGGCCCCATGCAGTTCCTCCCCACCACCTTCGCCCTCTACGACCAACCCATCCCACCCGGCGGCTCCGACCCACCCACCCCCTGGGACCCCATCAACGCCACCCACGCAGCCGCCCGCCTCCTCTGCGCCCACGGAGCCCGCCAGGGACGCGATATCGAACGCGCCATCTGGCACTACAACCACGCCGACTGGTACGTCACCCAAGTCCTCGACCAAGCCACCCGCTACACCGCCCACCCCACCCCGACCAACACCGGCCCCGCCCCCAACCTCCAAGCCGCCATCGCCCTCGCCTACGCCCGCGACCAGATCGGCCTCCCCTACCTCTGGGGCGGCAACGGCCCCACCGCCGGCCACCCCGGCTTCGACTGCTCCGGCCTCACCCAAGCCGCCTACACCGCCGCCGGCATCCACCTCCCCCGCACCGCCGCCGACCAACACACCGCCGGCCCCCAACTCCCCCCAGAAACCCCCCTGATGCCCGGCGACCTCCTCTTCTACGGCACCCCCGACAACATCCACCACGTCGGCATCCACACCGGCAACGGCCACATGATCAACGCCCCCAGACCCGGCGAACTCGTCCGCGAAGAGCCCCACCGCTACCCAGGCGACGACTACCTCGGCGCCACCAGACCCTGGGCACAGGGCCTTCCGGGACCAAGCTGAGCGCCCCTGTGGCCCCAACTCGCCCCGCTTTCCCGAGCCTTCCATGCATGACAATGTGCATCCGTTCGATTACAGTGATACCTCCTGTGCTCTGAGTTGCCTTGGGGGGTTGATGAGCCGCAGCGATCTCTACCTGGACTATGACCGGTTGCAGGCAAACCGGGACAATATCCGCAATATCGCGCAGCTGATGGAACAGCCGTGCCAGGCGATGGCCGAGGTGGACGGCGCATCCATGGGGGTGTCGCGACTGGAGCGGCGGATGGACGACTTCGGCGGGGAGTGGGAGTACGGCATCTCCCAACTTGCCGAGTTCGCGGACGCCGCCGCCAACGGCCTGACCGAGGTGCTCAACGCCTTCCAGGCCATCGACGACGGCCTTGCCCAGGGACTCGACGACAGTGCTGGGGACGGGGAGAGGTACATCACCATATGAACTGGACCGTCCCCGTCGTCCCCACGCCCTCACAGCAGTACGAATATCCCGCCCTGGGATTCGTGCCCTGCCCAGGGGACGCCGCCACCACCAGCCACGTGGCCCAGCAAGTACGTCAGACCACCACCGCGCTCGGCGATGTCGTCAGCCTGCTGCGCGGCACCGGAGACAACGAGTGGCGCGGCCGCTCCGCCGAGGCGTGGCGCGAACAGTGGGACGACGACTTCCGCCCCAAGATCGAGGCCGCGCACGAGTCGTTCCGCATCGCGGCGATCGCCCTGGAAGAGTGGGCGAACCACATGCCCCGAGCCCAACAAGAAGCCCTCCAACTGGAGGAAGAGGCCCACGCCGCCCAGGCCCGCATCGACCGCCTGCCCACCCCCGCCGGCTTCGGCGAGATCCTCACCATCGAGGCGGACGAGGAACGCGACGAGGCCATCGCCGACGCACAGCGCGCCCAGGACGACCTCGACCGCGCGGGCGCGGACCTCGAAACCATCCGCCAACGAGCCCACGCCTTGGCCCAGGACTACACCGAACGCGGCGAACACATCGCCGACCGCCTCGGCCACGCCATGGACATCGCCCCCAACAAACCAGGCTGGCTCTCCAGCCTCGGCGACTGGCTGGGCGGCGTCATCGAGGACGTCGTCTCCATCGCACTCGATGTCCTCCAGAACATCGGCTCCTGGATCGCGGAGAACGCCGCCCGCATAGCCGCCATCGGAAACCTACTGGCGGCTATCAGTACCGTGCTCGGCGCGGCGGCGCTGGTCACCGGCGCGATTGGCGCGTTCGTACCATTCATGGCACCGCTGATGATTCCCACTTCGCTTGCTCTCAGTGGCATGTCCACCGGCTACGCGGCACTGGCCCTTGTGGCCCACGGCACCGCGCGGGTCGCAGGAGCAGACGTCTCTGTGCGCACCTTGGGACAGGATCTACTGGGCACTATTCCAGTGGCAGGGTACGTCCGCCACGGAGGGAACCTCGCCCGAGTGATCGGTAGCAGCACGCCGACCCAGATCATTAGTGGGGCGGCCTTCTGGGACAGCCTGGTGGGCACCATCGGAGACGCTTCCGCATTGGAATATCTCAAGCCACGAGACCTGCGCCAGGCATTCGAGATGGTCCTCCCGACAGGGGTCGGCACGCTGTGGGTGGGCTTCGAGAACGCTTGGCGTGACGGCGGTCGAGTCCAGGAGACGGAAGACGGTCCAGACCGATGAACGAGCACGAGTTCATCGCCCGGCTCGATGGGTCGGAGCGAGTTTCCGTCAACGTCGTCACAGATGGCCGGCTACTGGTCGCAATCGGTTATGAATTTGGCTACCGATTGGACGAGATACGAGGGGGAGCAACCTTCACGCTGGTGTTCCTGCGAGACGACAGCGAGGGGGCCCGGCGTCGTGCCGCCTGGGCGACGCATTTTTATCGCACCAACGGCGCCTGGTGGGACGGCTGTTGGCCGCCGCACCTACGCCATCTGCCGGACACGGTCACGCCCGCCCAGGCTGGTGCGGCAAGGATCGCGGTCCACCGTTTCGACCGCAATGGCACCTCACCCACCCGCGCCATCCTCCTGATCGGCGGGCTCGCGGCCCTGATAGGAGCTGGCTTCGGGCACGAAACACCAGCCTTGGCCCTGTCACTTCTTGCCCTCGCCGTCACGCTATTCGCCATCATGCCGAGCGCGGCTCGCTGGATCCTCACCGCACACAACCGCCAACTCGCCGTCGTCGAACGCTTCGAGAACCAACGCCACTACCCAACATCTCACGACCCGGAGGCGGCCTGATGAATGTCTCGTTCGACGTCCCCGCAGGCTTCACCAGCATCCCTCCCGGTATGACCCCCGAGGAGTCGGCTGCCTACGCCGACGCGCGCGCAGCTGGCTCGAAAGAGCAGCCCGAGACACCCGAAGCAGACGCGCTGGAACGGACCCATGTGGTCTCCCAGGTGCTGAGTCGGGCGGGCGCGTTGTATGCGGGTGCGGCGTTCGGACTGATCGACGAGGACCTCTCGGCAGCCACACTGTTGGTCACCGCGCAAAGATTCCCTTACGGCCTGGACGCAGTGGTCGCGGCCGAGGGCACCATGCAGGCCCTCGTGGCCGAACGTGGCCCGGACTGGACCGGAGAAGTCCGCCAACTCCCCTGCGGGCAACCCGCCGCAATCGTGGTCGGCGGCCGCTTGTATGAACTCCCGGACGTCCAACCTGCGGTTCCCTTCGCCGAGTTGCAGGCATTCATACCCGTGCCCGAACACCCGTCCCTACCTGAGCAGGCCATGTTGGTCGTCAGCTTCTCCACCCCGGCAGCCCGACACTGGGAGCGATACATGCCTACGGTCACCCACCTGCTCCGCACCATCAATTTCGCTCCCGGCGACCCGAGCAGTAATCGCTGACCGCCCGGGGGTCTGCTGCAGCGTCAAAGACGGCCTCCGGTGTCGTAACCGAGATGCCGCTGCAAGGCTCACTGCTGGTCGGCTTGCTGGCCAAGGGATTGGGAGCGGGAAGGCGCTCAGGTTTGGGTTCCCACATCAGCGGGGTGGTCAGGTCAGCCACTGGCGTGCCTCGTCCAGGCGTTGCTCGTTTCCGGCAGGGGTGTCGACGCCGGTGACGTCACCGTGCAGGATCCGCCCGGCGTAGTAGAGGGTGTTGATGGCGTATCGGAAGTCCAGGATCGGTGTGAGCGCGCGTTCGATCTCCGCGCGGGGCAGGGCGTCCTGGTCCAGGTAGGCGCGGAGCAGGGCTTGCGCGCCATCGGGGCCTTCGGCGTCCATCACCGCCGTGGCCACGTCGTATATCCGGGGTTTGAAGCTGGCGGCGCCCCAGTCGATGAGGCCGCAGGTGCCGGTGGTCGGGTCGAGCCGGAAGTGTTCGGGGGCGGGGTCGCCGTGCACGGGGCCCCATGTCAGCGTCTCCGGTCGGAGTCGCCGCAGTCGCGCCGTGACCGCTTCGATGGCCGGTCGAATCCACGGTCGCAGGTATAGGGCGGCGTCATCGCGGCTGTCGGCCAGCAAGTCGAACTGCGACCACGCCTCCCCCGGGGTGACGGGTTCGGTGCCGAGGATGCGGTGGACGCGGGCGAGAGTCGCGCCCATGAGCGCGGTGTCGCTGGCGCTGTGGCCCTGGAGTTCACGGCCCGCTACCCAGCGCAGCAGCGCGAGGGCGTGGTCGCCGACCGCAGTTGTCAGGTGGCCGGCGGACGATGGCACGGGTGCGCCGGCGAGCAGGCCCGCGTTCTCCACCTGGACCGACAGGCGCAGGCCGTAGTGGAATTGCTTCTCGGGCTCCCCTTGGGGTACGGCCTTGGCGACCCACCGGGTGTCTCCGAGGCGGACGTTCCAGGTCGCTGAATTCATGCCGCCCATCAGGGGCGTTACCTCGGCACCGGGTAGACCCCAGTGCGATGCCAGCGCGGCGGAGATCTCCTGGCAGCTCGGTACCGGCCGGGGATGGTCGGCCGGGTCGCCGTTGGGCGACGTGGCGTGTGAAGACATGGTGGTGAGGTTCTCCGGAATCGACAAGGGAACCGCCGCCGGGCACGGCGACGGCTTCGGCCTCGTGCGCGGCGCTTCACGTGCCGCGTAACGGATCACCTCACGCCATGGACGGTACCGAGACGAACGCCGGCGGGCCAGCGAATACCGCGAGTGGTGGGTACGGCGGGGACGACCCGCCGTACCCACCACAGCGACGGATCCGGTATCAACTCCCCTGCCGAGGCGCGGGAATGGCCGCGCCCGTGTTACTCGGTACGCCGTCGGCGAGGCGGTAGCGGCGGGGGGCTGGTGAGACCTGTTGGGCGATGCCCTGCTCGGTGAGGGTGGCCAGCGCGTTGGCGATGGCGCCGGAGCTTCTGCCGATGACGCGGCTGATGGCGGTGGCGGTGAACTCCGAGTCCGGGTAGGCGTTCAGGTGCTCGACCACCATCTTCCGCAGTTGGCCCGGTGCGAGGCGTGGGTGGGCTTGTGCGGTGACCGGTTGTGCGGGGGTGGGCGTGCCGGTAGCGGCGGGCTCGGTGGCCTCGGGAGTGACCGTCGGTGCCGGGTCCGGGTCGGTCGGGGGGTTGGTTGGCGCGGTGGGCTTGGGGGTGGGGAGGCGGTCGGGGTGGGGGTTCCAGCGGTCGGGGGTGCGGTGGTGGCCGGCGCGGGTGCCTCGGGTGCGGATGGCGAGGTTCTTCTCTTCCAGGAAGGTCAGGGCCTTGCCGGTGGTGGAGCGTGCGATGCCTGCGGCGAGGGCGAGTTCGGCCGTGGTGGCGTCGGGGTGCTGGGCGAGGGCCGCCCAGACCTTCATGAGGACTTTGGACTTCTTGTCGCTGGTGGTGGAGGGGTGAGGCAAGCGGGTGGCGTGGTCGTTGGTGGTCATGATCCGAAACCTCCGTGGGTGTGTCTCAGGCTTGCCGGATGGTGAGGTGGGGACGGACAACGGGGTGAATGTCCTCGGCGTAGCGGGCGACGGGTTCGGGGTTGAGGAGCGCGTTGCAGAAGTTCTTGACGACGTGGGCCGGAGTGGTGGCTGAGAAGCCGGCGTACCAGAGGACGTTGGCCGGGGTGAGGGCCGCTTGGATGTACCAGGAGAGGGTGGTGCGGAGGTCGCTGCCCCTGGCGCCCGTGGGGGGTGGGAAGTAGCGGACCCGAAGGTGGCCGGTGGGGTTGCTGTAGGTCATCGCCCCGCCCGCTATGTCGAGGTCCCAGTTGGCTTGGATGAGCTTTTCGGTGATGAGGGTGACGGAGTCCGTGGGGAGGGGGATGCTTCGCTGGGTGAGGAGTGGCTCCACCGCATCGGCGATGATCTCCGGTGGGCAGTCGCCGGTGATGACGGCCTGCCAGAGCGGCCCTTGGCCGCTTCGCCCGCGTTCCGAGATGTGCCAGGCGGCACCTGTCTCGCCGGTCATAAGGTCTTCGCAGGCGTGCGGGTAGGACACGCGATAGCGCTGGTCGCTCGGGTAGTAGTGGGTCGTTCCCGCGTCGTCGCGGGAGGTGAGCCAGCCCACGTGGGCCAGCAGTCCGGCAACCGGCTGCACGCCATCGGCGCCGGCGAGGTAGCGCGGGGTGATGAGGAAGTCCTGGCGGCTCGGGTGGTGGGTGGGGTGTGTGGGGTCCGGCATCGGGGTGGCTCCGTTCCTGGTGACTGGCGCTGGCCGGTGGCTTGTCAGGCGGCGGTACGCAGTGGCCGCGCGTACGGGGCCGTGGTCCGCGCGAGCTGGGCGCTGTGTCGGGTGAGGGGGTGGGGTGCGGTCAGGGCTTGGGTGAAGGCGGTGATCAGGTGGGGTGGGGTGGCTTCGTGGAAGGTGGCGTCCCAGAGGGCGAAGGGGTCGTCGCGTGTTGAGGCGGCGGTGACCGTCCACGCTTCGCGGGGTGGGACGAAGGCTCCGTCGGCCCGATAGTGGATCTCGACGAGGCCGTCCGGTGAGGTGGCGGTGATGGCGCACCGTCGGGTGGCGACGCGCCAGTGCGCGGTACGAAGGACTTCCCAGACGTTGTCCGGGTCGTCGTCCTTGTCGTGTGGGTCGGCGCGTAGCACGCGTTGACGTCGCTGTGGCCCCGCGCCGAGGTCGTGGTGGAGTGTTGTGGTGACGGCGGTCACGAATTCGGTGGGGGTGTCGATGCTGAAGGTGGCGGTCCAGAGTTGACCCCACGGGGCGCCGGAGTAGGCGCGGGCGTCGAGTTGCCAGTTCTCATCGAGGTCGGGGAGGTAGGCGATTTGGAGGTTGTCGGTGTCGCTGATGGCGTAGCTGTTGCCCGTGTCATCGCGGTAGCGGCGCCAGTGGTCGGCGGTGAGGGGGGCGAACGCGTCGTCGGGATAGTCGCCGCTGCCGGCCAGGTGTCGGGGGGAGACCGCCACGTCGTCCTGTGAGGTATCGCGCGGGGTGGCACGGAAATCAGGAATGGGGATCATCGTGGGTTTCTCCTATTCCGTTCAGCGGTTTCCATCAACCCCTATTCTTTCGGGGCCATTTCCAACATAGCTCGGGTTCAGTGGTGCTCGCCAGCTGAAACCGGGCTCTGAAATGATGGAATTCCCGTGAATTCGGAGGGACTTCTGTCGTCTTGAATGGAATGGGCCTTGGAAAGCGTCGTGCCCCGATTGAAGTCGGTGTGGTTTGGGGAATCCGCGCGGCGCTGAACGTGCGTCAGGGGCGGGCGGTCGGGGGGCAGGCGTCGTCAGGCAGGCGCGCAAGCAGGGGGCGGCGGACCGAGCACGGTGGGGGGAGTTCACGGGCGAGTACTGGTGATGAAGCTGGTGAGCGGGGCAGGCAGGCGGCGCACCGTTGAAGCGGAGAAGGGGGCTTCGGCCGGCGGTCGGGCGTTGGCAGATCGGGGTTCGTTACCTGTACCGATCTACAGTCGCGACGGACCGGGCCTGGTGAACGCGCCCCTGGCCTGCGGCTATGTGCGGGCCGGGTGGTCCGTTCTCGACGGGATCACCGGCAGGAGCGGCCTTGTGGAGCAGGGAGAGGACCGGCCGCAGTCAGCGGGCTCAACGCCGGGAGGGGGCGGTCCTCGTGGGGGCGGCGGGAGGCTGCGTCGACCGAGGGGTTGAGGTCCGTGGTGTCGGCAGCGTGAGGAGGGAACGGGTCGTGTCGCCGGGGCGCACGCCGATCTCCTTGAGGTGGCGGGCAAGGCGTTGGTAGGCGTGGTGAGCGGCCTCGGGGTGGCCGTTCTTGAGGTGGAGGCGGATGAGGCGTTGGCAGATGGGTTCGGAGGTGGGCTCCCATCCGGCGGCGCGTTCCAGGAGGTTGAGGGCCTGGTGGCGGTCTTCGGAGTGGGTGGTGTGGTGGTCGGCCAGGAGGATCGCGGCGTCGATGGCCTTGTGGTGGAGCCACTGGCGTAGTTCGTCGGCCCAGGGGTAGTCGGCGCCGTCGCAGAGGGGACCCTGGTAGAGGTCGATCGCCCGTTCCAGGGCTTGAGTGCGTGCTTCCGGCTCGCGGGTGCGGCGGGCGGCCTCGATGGCGTGGGTGAAGTCGACCGCGTCGCTGCGGACGAGTTGGGGGTCGAGGCGGTGGCGGTCGGCGGTTTGGAGAACGAAGGCGGCGCTGCGGCTTTCCGTCGCCTGACGCAGGGTGCGACGTACGGCGCGGCGGAGGTTGACGAGGTCTTTGGTTGCCTGTTCGGGGGTGGTTGAGAGGCGCAGGAGTTCGGTGAGGGTGTCGTTGCGCAGCCCCTGGGGGTGGGCGGCCAGGATGGCGAGGAATTCCTTGGCGGCTTCCTTCATTCCGAGGGGGATTTCTTCTCCTCGAATGAACAGTGAGATTCCGCCGAGGAGTCGGACTCTGATGGGCGGCTCTCTGCTGTTGTCCTCTTTCTCGACGACATCCGTGCGGTTTTGGTGAATGCTAACAATTCCGGGACCGATACCGCTGTCACGCTTGTCACTTGGTGGTGGGATCGACGGCGGTTCGTTCTGTGAGGTTTCCGGCTGGAGGCAGTCGATCAGTTCTGACGCGGTCTGCGCGGTGAGGGTGAAGAGTTGGGTGCGGCGAAGGGCTGGTCCGTGGGGTCCGGTGTGGTGTCGGACGGTGCCGTCGGCGGTGAGTTCGGCGGTGTTGCCCAGCTGGTGGTCGCCGATGTGCAGTACGGCCAGTTCGTCAGGTGCGGCGTCGGCGGCGAACGTGGCCGCCTCCGGCGGGACGTTGGTGTGCAGGAGAAGGATGTCCATCGGGGCCGCCTCCTCCGGTACCGCCTCGGTGTCCCGTAGGCGGGCACGCCGGATGCTGCCTGACTGGGCGATACGGAGCGCTTCCTGATCGTCGTCGGTGCGGATCCAGCCGGGAAGTCGTCCGACGGTTTCCGCGGAGGCAGGGAGTAGGGCGGTCAGCAGTGCGCGCGGGGCGATGAGTCGGGCTGCGATCGGCCGGGCCGGAGTGCGTTGGGCCGCGGTGAGGGTGGCGACGATCAGGGCTCGGACCGCTGCGGGTGCGCCATCGCCGTGGAACGACCAACCGCCTGGCGTGGCGAGGGTGTTGATGTCGAGTTCGGTGTGGTCGCGGTGGGCGATGGTGATGGTGCCGGGTGGTGCGGGGGCTGCCGGCGGTGGTCGTCGGGTGATCTCGGCTTCGAGGGCCTCGGCCTGGTCGCGTTCGGCGCGGATGGCGGCGAGGGTGGCATGGGTGGCGTTGCGCACGGCGCTGCTGAGGGGCACGGGTGCGGTGTCGACGGTGAGGTCGGCGTCGTGGTGGCGACGTGCGCGGAGGCGGGATCGTGCGACGGCGGCGGTGATACCGGCGGCGAGGGTGACGCCGATCAGCGCGGCCGGGCCCAGCGGAACGTGAACGGGGCGCGGGGCCCCGGCCTCCGGGTCCTTGACGGTGTCTTCCTCCTCGGCTTCCTGCGGGGCGCCGAAGTGGTCGGTAGGTTCGTCGGGACGGTCCTCGGACAGCGGGGGTGGCTCCGCTTCTACCGGAAGGTGGAGGGTCCATCCCGGGCGGAGAAGGTCGGGGTTGGTCAGCCGGCTGCCGTCCGGTTGGGCGATGTTGGTGGAGAGGGCGTAGATCTCGGGCCAGCGGATGGGGTCGTCGAGACAGCGCCCGGCGATCTCCCAGAGGGTGTCCCCGGGCCGCACGGTGTACGCGGAGTGCTGCCCCGTCGCGGGCTCCTCGGCGATCGCGTTCGTAGTCGTCAGGCTGACCGCCGCCGCCGGGGGAACCAGAGCGCTCGCCGTTGACGTGCGGAGGGTGGCCAGCACGGCGACGACAACGGTGCCGACGCAGAGGGCGGCCACCAGCCGGGGGACGTTCAGTGTCTCCAGGTGCGCGCGGTGCAGGTCGCCATCAGCGCGCAGGTGCACAAGGTTGCGGAGGTACCAGACCGTCTCCCGTGCCAGGGTCATCAGCATCGCGGCCCAGCAGAGCCAGCCCAGCAGCGCCAAGCATTGAACCATCAGCGGGTCGGTGAGCGGTTGGGCGAGCCGGTCGGTGAGATCGTCGAGGCCGGTGGCGCGTTGCGGCCAGGGCACGCCGGTGGCCGCCGCGAGGACGAGCGGCACCCCGATGAGCAGCAGGAGCAACGCACCGGCGGCAGCTGCCGCGTCGGCTCGGTTTCCACCCCTCCGGGCTCGGGTTCTGGTCAACGGTCTTCCTCCGGCGTCGTGCGAGCGGTTCCGCGTTCTGCGCTGGCGACCGCCTCGCCGCTGACGGCCAGCTGGTGGAGCCCGACCAGTCGCAGGATCTGCGTGGGTTGTTGACGGGTGACGCTGACGGTGACGCGGTCGCCCGCCACCCGGACGGTGGCCTCTCCCCCGGTGGCGGCTACGTAGTCCAGTGCGGCGGCTTGGGCGCGCTCCTCGTCGAGCCGGGTGTCGGCCTCGGCGCGAAGGGCCGTGATGTCAAGCTGCTGAGCCGCGCTGCGGGCCGCTTCCTGGGCGGTGTTCAGCGCGTTCGTCTTGGCCGCCAGGGCCATGCCGCCGTCGATGACGATGCCGGCCACCAGCCAGAGTCCGGCGAAGATCCCCACGACGAACCCGGTGATCTGCCCTTCGTCGCCGGCTGCCGCCCGTCGCCTCTGCCGCAGTCTGCTGCTGACTGACGTCATTCGGTGCTCCGGTAGGTGTCGACGGGCGAGGTGCTGGTGGCCGTCAGGGTGAGGGCCCCTGGCAGGCCGGTGCCGACGAGGTCGGTGAGGTCGCTTCGGCAGGAGACGGTCGCCGTCACGGTGCTGCCGGGGAGCAGGCCGTCGTGATCGAGGTTCACGGAGTGCTGGGCGCAGCCGGCGAGGGCCGCGCCGGCGGCCTGATGCGCGGCGCGCTGCGCGCGCTCGGTGTCATAGGCGAGGGAGGCCGCGCGGGCGGCGTGGTGGGCGGCGTCCTCCACCCGGATGCGGGCGTCGGCGACCCGGCCCAGACCCACGACCAGCATGGTCAGCAGAATCAACACGGGTGTGAGCAGGACCAGTTCGAGCGAGGCCGAGCCATCGTCCTTTCGACGGTTCACGGGGCGCCCTCCGGGGTGGTGAACCGCTCGACCGGCCCCTCCGCGCGCCCGCTGACGGTGAGGTTGAGCCCGGGGATGAGCGGGAGGACCTGGCCGTCGACGCGGACGGAGGCGGCCGACTCGGTGCGCGAGGTATGGACGCGCGCCTGGCGCAGAACCCGCCCGGCCGTGTTGTCGATGGCGGCCTGGGCCGCGTCGCTTCCCGCCGACTCGTCCCCGTCCGCCGCCCGGGCGTCGGCCAGGCCCTGGGAGGCCGCGAGTTGCGCGATGTGCTGGGCGTGCCAGGCCAGGGCGAACTGGACGGCCACCAGCAGCAACAGCATCAGGACCGGGGTCAGGACGACCAGCTGCGCGGAGACGGCACCGCGGTCTCGGCGGCTACTCACCGACCATCTCGACCTCCGCCTCCAGGTCCATGCCCTTGGCCCGGTCGATGACCTTGGTGGCGATGATGCCGCCCGCCGCCAGGCCCAGGACGGCCAGGACAGCGGTGATGATCACGGCCTCGGTGGCGTATCCACCGTCGGTGGACAGGCGTCGGCGGACCGTCCGCAGGTGACGGCGAACGCGGACGGGGAGGCGCTTGAGCAGCAGGAGCATGGTGGTGCTTTCCGATGGAACGAACGTGGAGGGCTTGGGTCCTACAGACCGGACAGAACGTGGGAGAGGGCCGGGGTCCCGATGAAGGTGAGGAACCCGAGGAACTGGAGCAGGACGGGGAACGCCATGCGTTCGGTGGCCGCCTGGGCCGCGCCCTCCGCCTGGGTGAGCTGACGTCGACGCATCGCCTGGGCCTTCGCCTGGAGAGAAGCGCGGACCTTCGCGCCCTCCGTGCCGGCGAGCATCACCGTGCCGGCCAGCTCCTCCAGTTCGCTGACGCCGGTGCGCCGGCCGAGGTCCCCGAGATGCTGCCAGGGATTGGTGCGGGTGACCTGGGCGGCGGCCAGTGCCCGCCGCATCTGGCCTGCGGCCCAGCCCTGGCAGGCGTTGGTGGCATCGTGGAGCGCCTGGTGAATGCCCGCGCCGCCAGCCAGGGAGATGACCGTCAGGTCCAGCACCACGGAGAGCGTGTGCCGCAGTTCCTCCCGGCGTCGGCGCGCGAGCCCGCGTACCTCACCGTCGGGGAGGAAGAAGAACGCGACGGCCAGCAACAGGCTGGCGGATGTCGGCATCCACCAACCCGTCCAGCCGACACCCACGGTCAAGAGGGCGCAGGCCAGCCAGGGGAGAAGGAGCCCGATCCCGGCCGCAGCGGCCTTGGTGGCGAGGAACGTCTCGACGCCGCGCTCGGCCACCACCAGGTCGCGTCGGAGCACCGAGGACGGCAGGCCGGTCGTTCGCAGCAGCGGTACCAGCCCGCGACCACACCGTTCCAACGGCCGGCCAGATCGAGGCTCTTCGTGTTCGTCGGTCGGGGCGGCGGGCCGGCTCAGGCGTGCCAGCGCGGTCGACAGATGCGGGCGGGGCGGGCGAAGGCCGTAGGCGAGGACGGCGAGACCGGCGCCGAAGAACGCGCCCAACAGGATCGGGATCATCGGCTCACCGCCGAGCGCGGCGCCGGCATCACCGGAACGCCATCGGTATCGCGGGACAGCAGACGTGGCGGCTCTGCGACGCGCGCGATGGAGTGCAACCACGCGAACGAGGCCGCGAACAACCCTCCTGCCAGGGCCAACGCCAACTGGCCGAGCGGTGTACCGAAGGGCTCCAGATAGGGCTGGTTGAAGACCATCAGCCCCGCCGCCAGGGTCAACGTCGTGCCGCAGCAGACGCGGATGGAGGTGCGGGTGCTGGTGCGCCCAGCCCCGACGCGTTGCCGCATGGCGACCTGGTCGCGCACGGCCTCGGCCAGGGAACCGAGCAGCGGGCCCAGTTGCGCGGCCTGCCGGTGCGAGGCGACCCGCAGCACGGTCACCACGGTGTCCGCCGCCGGGTCGTCCATCTCGACCGCGAACCGTTCCAGTGCCTCGGGCAGCGGCTGTCCCGCGCGAATGCGCTCGGCCAAGGCCGCCACTTCGTTCCGCACCGGGCCCGGCGCGAGAGGAGCGGTGGCCAACAGGGCCTGCCCCAGCCCGGCGGCGGCCGAGAGCGTGTCCCGGAGCATCTCCGTCCAGGTGGCGATGGCCTCCATCCGCTCGATCCGCCGAGCACCCCGCCGATCCGGCCCCAGCAACTGCGGCAGAGCGACCACACCGACGACAACCAGCACCCCCGCCACCGGCCACCGCGTCACCGCCACCACCAGGAGACCGGCGGCCAACGCGACGAAGAGACGCGGCTTCAACAAGGCTCGCCACCGGCCCCAGACCGACCGCCGCGCACTGGGCCGGGCAGCCGTACGCCGAAGACCGGCCACGGCCAGCATCAGGCCGGCCCCCGCCGCCGCGCCCAACCCGACGGCCAGCGGTACGAGAACGTCGTGCACCGTCACGACAACCCCCATCCACTGCTGAGGGCATCCAACGGCAAACCTGCGTCGTTCAACTCGCGCATGGTCTCCGGCCGCAGGGGCGCGGACAGGACGGCGCGACCATCGGGCCCCGGCGCGAAGACCTCGTTAGAGACGACCTGGGTGCCGTCCGCGTCCAACACCTCCCGAATGGACGTGACGGCCCGCCGCCGAGCCGCGTCCCACCCCAGGTGCACGACGAAGTGCACCGCCGAGGCGACCAGCAGATTCGTCGCCTCCGCCGACAACCGCTCGGGGGACTGCGCCGCGTAGGCGGCCAACTTGGTGAAGACCCCGCGCGAGGTCGAGGAGTGGATGGTCGACAGCGACCCGTCGTTGCCCTGACTCATGGCGTTGCACATCGGCACCACCTCCGACCCGCGGATCTCGCCGACGATCACGCGGTCGGGGGACATCCGCAGGGCCCAGCGCACGAGTTCCGCCTGGTCGATCGCCCCCTGTCCCTCGATATTGGCCGCCCGTGCCTGCATCGCCACCACATCCGGATGCGCGCGGCTGTCGGCGTCCAGCCGCAGTTCGAAGGTGTCCTCGATGGTCACCAGCCGCTCCTCGGGCGGGATCTGTGAGGCCAGCGCCCGCAGGAACGTCGTCTTGCCGACGTTGGTGCCGCCCGCGACGACGATGTTCTTCCGCGCCCGCACCATCGCCGCCAGAACATCCGCCACCGTCTGATCGCACATGCCCAGCCGGACCAGGTCCGCCAGGGTGACCCGGGTGAAGCGGTGTTTACGGATCGACAGGGAAACCCGCCGCGTCACCGCCATCGCCGCGAAGAGCCGTGACCCGTCCGCCAGTTGCACATTGACGCTGGGAACGCCCCGGTCGAAGCGGCGTTCGTCCTCGCCGGCCCGCGCCGCCAACAGGCGCACCAGCTCGACCAGCTCCTCGTCCGACCGCGCCACCGCCGGCCCACGACGCTTCGTCCCGTCGGCCAAACGCAGCCAGACCCGGTCGGCGCCGTTGACGGTGATGTTCTCCACCTCGGGATCGGCCAGCAGACGCTCCAACATGCCCGCGCCCAACACCGCGTCCAGGACGCTCTCGGCGGCGGCCGTTTCGGCCTGAGGGCTCGGCGAGGGGCGCCCGGCGGCCAGCTCGGCGCGGGCATGACGCTGCAACTCGTCGGCGACCAGCCGAGCTGCCGTCGCCCGATGCTCCTCACCACTCTCCTGCGGCAGGCCAGCCGACTCCCTCGCGTGCGCGTACTGCGCCAACCGTTGCAGAACGCTCTCCGTGATCGCCTCCGCCAGGGTCGAAGGAGGCGCCAACTGCCCCGGCAGCAGCAACTCCGAAGGCCCGCCCGTGCCCCTCACCGCCCGCTCCCCACCAGATCCTCGCGCCGGATACCGGACTCGGCCAACAGCTCGGCCAGCCGCGCCGCCGCCGAGGCGAGCGCCGAGGGCCGCCACCCGGACCCGCGCAGCCGACGCGGCACGGCCGCGCCCGACAACACCGCCGCCGAACGCGGCGCCCACGGCAACACGACCACCCGCTCCACCCCCACAGCCGCCCCGACCTCAGCAACCCGATAGGGGCACGGCCCCACCACGGCCAGCACGACCCGACGCTGATCCCAAGCCGGCTGGGCCTCCCGAAAGGCGAGCACATGAGCCAACGAGTCAACGCCCGCCCGGCACACCAGGACCACCGCATCCGCCAGCGCCACCAGCCCCGACGTCAACGACTCGACGCGCCCCACATCGACCACCACCGAACCGCGATCCTCCGGGCCACCACGCAGCGTCCGCCCCCGATCTTCCTCCAACAGGCGCACAGCCTCCCGGCACTGGCCGGCACCCGCAGGAGCCAGCACCGCCCGCACCCCGATCGGGAGATTCGAAGCCGCCCCCAACAACGAACCGGGCTGCGCCCTCCGGGCCGCAGCCGCAACGTCCAACAGCCCGGGACTGTGCGGGACTCCATGCCGAGCGGCCAGGTCACCACCGGCCTGATCGGCCTCGACCACCGCCGGACGCACCCCACCGTCGAGATCCACCGGCCACGCCCCGGCCAGCGCCACAGCCGTCGTCGTCACCCCCGGCGAACCCTTCACGGAGGCGCATGCGATCAGACGCCTCACCGTTCGTCCCCATCCCCCGAGCCGTCCTGCGAGGAGAGCACCGCCACCCGGGGATGGCTCAGCACGGCCGCACGCTCAGCCGCCGCCGACTCCACCAACAACGTCAACCGCATCCCAGTCAAGGACCCCACCTCCGCCACCTCGCTCACCGTGCCCACCACACCCCCCGGCACCGCACCGTCCTCTCCCGCCTGCCGCCCGGGAAACACCGCAACCCGCTGCCCCCGCTCCACCCTCGGCGCATCACCGGCCGCCACCGCGAACGCCACCTCGGAGAACCCCTCCGGCGGATACGCGGCCTCGCCCGCCACCTGCCCCGGCGCCAGCAACGAACCCCTCGTCAACGGCACGGCAGCCAACTGCCCCACCACCGTCCGCAACTCACTCGCGGCCACGACCCCACCATCCGCCGCCACTCGCACCTCACGCAGATCCCCGGGCGCGATCACATGACCGGCCGGCAGATCACCCGTCACCGCCAACACCGCCCGCCGATCCCCGGCCTCCCCCACCAACGCCGCGAACCCCACCGCCGACGCCACACACACCGAGGCCCCACCCCACACCCAACCGGGCCGCCGACGCACCACCCCGGGCACCGCCACACCCCGGGCAGACACCGCCGGCCGCGCCGACGTGGCCGCAGAAGACAAGGAGGAACTCAACACACCACTCCACAGAGGAAAAAGAACAAGAAACGGGTCGCCGAACGCCCGGACTCACCGGCTGGGCTGATCCACCACCAGAGCCTGTATCTCGTCCACCGTCACCGGGACCTCCCGCTTGGTGCGCAGTCCGGGAACCCTCCCGGACTCACCCGCGCCCTCCCAGACGACATCCCACTCCAACTCCGCAGACACCGTAAAGACGCCACCGGGCTCCGCCAGCGACGAACGCGTATAGGTGTATCCACAATCCGGCGACTCATCCCCCGGCGAGAAGTCCGCCGAAAACGGCGTCCCAGGCCCGGAGCACACGACGTCGCCCCCGTCCCCCATCGACCAACGAACCCGCACCGGCCGCGCCACCGCCGTAACCGAAACCCCAGGAACACTGGCCGTCTCCTCAACCGGCCCCCACCCCTCCGACCCGACCCACAACCACGTCGGCACCCGAACCATCTGATAGGCATCCTCAGACGGACTCATGTGAATGACAGGCGAGGGCAACGCCAACTGCTCAACCGCCATCCGTCCGACTTCGGACGCCTCGGGGAGAGGGCCCTCCTGACGCTGGGACCCGGTCCTCGTTGGGGCTTTCACGAAGCAGAGGCCGGAGGTGACACTCGGCCCGGAGAGGTTCGTCGGGCATGGCTGCGGACGTTCCCAGTCGGGTCGACGGCTTTCCTTGCGCTCAAGCTCGGAAGAACGTGGCTTCGCGGCTGCTTCAGCCCCGCCAGGTGAGCGGTCAGCGTCCTGAGCCGCCGAAAACTGCTCCCCCGTGGAAGCGGTCAGGCGGCAACGTCCGCCCTCGCAGGACACGTCGCCATGCGACGGAACGGCGCCACTGGCAAAAGCAGGCGGCGCTGAGTCAAGCAACAGACAGGTGACAGCTGTGGAAAAAAGCAGAGCGTGCCTGCGGCGTCTCAACATGTTCCCGGTTCTTCCAGGTACAGGTCGGTGACCAGCCAGCGGCTCTCGCGCAGCTCGACCGTGGCGTGAGCCGTCCGCCGGTTCCCTGGAAGGTCATCCACAGGATCTCCCTCAGGGGTGTAGAGAAGCCACTCGGTTTCGTCGAGGCAATCCTGCAACACCCGCTTTTCGGCCGAGGATTCGACCACCGACACCTCATGCGAGGGGCGCCCTCTGGCGACATGCCCATTATCCGCGTTCCAGGAGATAATGAATTCGAGAAGCATCAACCCATTGTCCGCAGCGTGGTCATCCAACCTGGGATGATCGACGTCCGAGGTTCGCGAGGCCACGACCGCGTCCTCCCACATCGCTGTATAGGCCACAACGGCCTCATCCTCTTCCAAAGGCGTCACGGAGGGCGAAGGAGGCTCCGGATCGACCTGCTCAGCTTGGCCGGAATCTGTCGAACTCCCGCACGCCACCAAGCCGGCCACGAACGCCATGGAAAGCGCCGCCCGCCAATTCACCTAACCCGACCCCCTGCGGTACCCGAACACCCTGCTGTGTGGCCATGATGCCTGACAAGTCAGGTTCAATCAGGGCCGATTAGCCCACTTCAGCGACGGCGAATTTGGGAAAACCTTTCAGCACAGGTTTATGTCACACCGAAGACGCAACCGGCTCCGCCATCGCACCGGGAGGTCCCGGGCGGCCAGTCGTCTCGTCAGGAGAACCAACTGGCGGTTGCTTCCCGCTCGGCGAGTTGGGCGAGTTGAACGGCGGCTTCCTCGACGGCGGCGAGGCTGCCCTCCGGACAGAGGGCATCGTTCTCGCTGTTCACAAAGCACCATTCGGCGGATATGGCCGTGGGCCCGGCGGTGCTGTAGGAAATCCAGTGGGTGGCGGGTTGGGCGTAGAGGCGGGTGCTGCGGCGGGTGATTTCGGTGAGGGCACCGGGGTATCCGCTGGCGCCAGCGGTCAGGGGGAGGACGCGGAGGGTGAGGCGTCCGTGGTGGGCGGTGTCGCGGAGGGCGCGCAGTTGTTCGGCGAGAACGCCGGGGGGTACGACGGTGCGGCGCAGAACAGACGCATCGAGGATGAGGGTGGTGTCGGTGGTGGTGAGCCCGGTGGTGGGGAGCCAGAGGTGGGTCCCTTCGTGGCCACTGGGGCTGTCCGGGCCGATGACTTCGGCGGCGGGTTGAGAGGGGTGGTGGGTGGTCCAGGGGAGGTGGGCGTAGAGGGCGTCGGATTCGCGGAGGGCCATGGTGTAGCTGTGGGTGCGGAAGGCGGGCGGGATGAGGTAGGAGGTGAAGTGGCGCAGTCGGTCGGCGTCTTGTTCGCAGGCGCGCAGCCGGGCGTGGCAGCCGGGTCGGGTGTCGGCGAAATGATCACGTGCGGCCGGAGGGGCGAGAAGCTCATCAATGGTTCTCAAGCAGCGGGGGCAGCGCAAGCCGTAGCTCTTGAGGAGGGTGCGGACGGCATCGGGTTTGCTTTGAGAGATGCCGAGTTCCATCCGACAGACGCTGACGACGGACGCGCCGATGGTGCGGGCGGCGTCGGCGAGTCTCAGCTTTCGGTCCCGACGAAAGGCCCGCAGGTAGGCGCCGACGACGGCGTGGCCGGGGTAGATGGCTGACTCCTCTGTCTCTGGGTGGTGTTCGGCGCCCGGCCGCCGAGTTGGCGGCGGCCGGGCGGGTGTGGGGGGTCGTGTTCAGTGGAAGGCGGCCTCGGGGCGGTCGCCGTCGACGAGGAGGGGGAGGGCGCGGCGGCGTCCGGCGGCGATGATGGCGTACTGGTAGAGCCCTGGGGGTTCGTGCAGTTCCCGCAGCGGCACCCAGCCGACGCGCGCGTTGGGTTCCATGGCCGGCACTTCGGGTAGTTCCTCGCCGTCCAGGACGTAGGTGACTCCGTCGACGATGCCCCGGTCGTCGGTGGTGAGGGTGAAGGCGAGGACTTCGGTGAGGGCGCGGTCGTAGCCGGTGGTCTCCCGCAGGGTCTTGCGCGCGGTGAGGATGGGGCAGCGTCCGGGGAGCACGGTGCCGTGCGGCAGGACCCAGCCCTCATCCCCGGGGGTTTTCTCGCCGCGCACCATCAGCGCGTGGTTGCCGCCGGTCGTGGCCAGGATATGGAAGGTGATCGGCAGTGGGCTCGGTCCCTCAAGGGGCATGGACATCGGTAACTCTCCTGCTCGTGGGGTGGGTTGTCAGGTGGTGAGGGCGGGCAGCAGCCCGGCGGCGGCGGTCAGCAGGCACATCACGCCGACGAACGCCGGCCCGGCCGTCCGCTCCAGGAACGCCCCAACGGGGCTCGCCCGCCCATCCCCGCCGCCCTCGCGCTCCTCGGGCCGGGGCTCGACCCGCCAGTGCCGCTCGGTCCTGGCCAGGTAGCGGGTGTGCGTCGGCTCCTGCTGCGAATGCTGGAGACACCACACCGCGACGGGCAACGCGTCATCGTCGAAGAGCGGCGACAGCTGCCCGCAGTGAAAGCACTCCGCCCCATAGATCGCCTCCGGCGCCCCCACCCCCCGCTCCTCACACAACACCCGGTCCGCGCCCCGGACGATCGAGACCGGCTCAACCGCCTCGCTCCCGCCCCGCAACGACCGGTTCGGCTCACTCATCGCGTTGATCTCCCTTGCTCGGGTAGGTGGTTGTCGGGTCCCCGGGCCGGGTGACAAGCCGGGACAGCCGGGCCCCGAACGAGGTGCGGGGCCGTGGGTCCCGGCATCGGTAACGCAGTGGCTCAGGCGGGCCGCCCGCGCCCAGCGGCCGGTACAGCGGGACCAGCCGCCCCGTTCCGTCGACGGGCGCGTCCCGCGACGCCTCGGCCGTATCCCAGACCATCGCGTGCAGCCGCTCCAGACACGGCCAGCACGCGTACATCGCCGCGCTCGCGCCCACCGTGGTCACACAGCCGAGCCAGAGCACCGCCGTGATCCGGTGCTCGCAGAAGAACCAGCACGGACCCCGGACCCACGCCCCGTTCCCGTCCCCCGGCGCCGGCGTCAGGAACTCCCAGTCCTCGGTGGGACTCGCCATCATGGGGTTGCTTCCCGGGTGGCTCATCGACCAGCCTTCTCGGGGAAGGCATCCCAGCACGCGAACCACACGATCTTGCCCAGGGCCGGGCCGGTGTCCGACGTGTACTGCTTGGGCATGAACCCGAAGGCATCCGCCATCTCACGCAGCAGCCACAGACCCCGTCCGTCTTCAGCGAGGTCGTCGGGGGTGTGGACCACGGGCAGGTGTTTCGACTCGTCAAAGACCTGGACCACGACATCGGGCCCAACCCGCAGAACACGCAGCCAGCACCGGCGGGTCGTCGAATGCCGCACCACATTGGCAAGCAACTCCGAGACGCCGAGGGACACGACACATTCCGTTTCCCCGGCCGCGCCCCACCGGGCAAGCACCACTTTCACCTCGCGCCGCCAGCGAGCGATGACTTCGGGGGTACCAGTGAACGCATCGCTGTAAAACGCCTCCGGCACGCCCGGCCCGCGTTCCTCGCGCAGGACCCAGTCCGCGCTCTTGACGATCGACTGCGGCAGGGGATCGTTCACTGCCACTCACCCGCCTCGAACCGGTAGGTCCGGGTGATGTGTTCGCGGTAGACGAGATGGTCCGGGCGCTGTTTCAGGTGCTCGGTCGCCCACTCCGTCCCGTCCTCGGCGTCCTCACCCTTCGGCCCGAAGAACTCGCAGGCCACGCACTGCATGACGAACCGTGTCGGTTCCGCGTCCGCCGCCTGGTCGGGCTTGAGGATGTACTCGCGAAAGCGGTAGCTGCGCCGGGGCATCAGGGACTCCCGCCATGCATCAGCCGGTTCCGCGCGTTCCTGGCGTTCAACGCACGTACCCGCTCACGCAGGTGCGGCAGCGGACTCGTCTCCTCGCCGTCATCCGGCGCCGGACTCTCGTCACCCTCGTCGCCCTCGGAGGAGGGGGTGCTCTCTTCCAGCGGTTCAGTCATATCTGCGATCACCAACCCGTTCGCATCAGGTGCTGGCTCCATGTCCCACCCCCGGTGAGCGGCGAGACGTTCAAACTGAGAGACCCGCCTCCTTCGGCCCGGCATCCGATCTCGGACCGAAGGAAGAGGCCCGTGCCGCCACCCGACGGCGGTCGGGTGGCGGCGGGTTCCGCCCAGCCGGAGAGGTCGCCTCCGGCACTGGGCACGGCAGGAGAGAGCCTTCTCACGGCTGGACGGAAGCTGACCGACAGCGCAGCGCTCGTGCGCCACCCGCCGGCCGAAGAGGGGGACCGACCGGTCCGGTATCCGCCCTGAGCGGCTACGTGTTGAGTCGAGGCATGGGCATACTCCTGCCGGTAAATGAGCGGAGATCAGCACCGCAACTGAGGGTGTTTGTGCGACCTCGTTGTGTTGCGGCCAATCGGAGTATGGCAGGGGATCCTCCCTTGGTGTAACTCTCACCAAGGAAGTGTCCGCATGGTCGTTCCGCAGGAAACCTCGTCCTCGCCCGCACGTTGTTCCACCGTGTAACTTCCTTGTGGGTAGGACAGGTCGGCGGGACCAGCGGGGACAGAAGCTCAAGGGAGAACCGCGATGACGGACAGACCGTTCGAGTCCGCAGAGGAATCGGGACCCACAGCACGCCGCCGCCAACTCGGCATCCGCCTCCTCGCGCTGCGCGAAGCGGCAGGTCTCACCGCCGAGGCTGCCGGTGAACAGGCCGGCGTCTCAAAAGCCACGGTCAGCCGTTATGAGCGGGCCAAGGGAAATGTGCGGTGGAATCAGGTCGACCAGCTATGTCGCGTGTACGGGGTCTCGGACACCGAGCGGGCGGAGCTGGTCGAGCTGGCGAAGAACTCGCGTGTCACCGAGGGCTGGTGGGTCCCTTATGCCAGTCGCCTGCCCAGCCCCATGCGGCTGCTGTTGGCGATGGAGAACGAGGCCACTCGCATCAGCCAGTACACGACCGGCGTTGTTCCCGGCCTTCTCCAGACTGTCGAATACGCCCGTGCGATCAAGGAAACACCAGGCAGCGCGGTGCCTCCTGATGACGTACCGGAATACCTCTCCTTGAGGATGCAACGGCAACGGGTACTGGATGGCCCGGCCGCACCGACGTTCCACGTCGTACTGGACGAGGCCGTGCTCCGGCGGTCCGTCGGAGGGGCGGAGGTCATGGCCGCGCAGCTAGAGCATCTGTTGAAGCGGGCCGAGGAGCGGCACATCAGCATCCAGGTGCTGCCTTTCTCAGCCGGCGCGCACAGCGCGGCCCTCAGCAGCTTCATCGTCTACGGCGGTGCCGATCCCACGTTGGACATCATCTTCATCGAGACAGCGGTCGGTTCGCTGTTCCTGGAGGAACCGGGGGCGCGGGAGCACTACGGCAGCGCCATCGACTTCCTGCGCCGAGAAGCGTTGGATTCCGTCTCCTCGGCTGAGTTGATCGCCGAGGTCCGTAACACCCATCTGAGCGAAAAGCAGCGAGGGAAATAATCGTGGCCGAGCAGCCCCAGTGGTTCAAGAGTTCCTACAGCGGCACACCCAACAATGAATGTGTGGAGTGCGCCTCGGCGCCGGACGGCGTCCTGGTGCGGGACTCCAAGAACATCCAGGGACCGTGCTTCCGATCGTCGTTCCGGGCGTGGACTTCGTTCACCAGGGCGCTGAACGATGGCGGGCTCAGCCAGCGCTGATGGGCCGGCAGGTCGTTGAACCGTTCGGCTCGGCACTTCCCTGAAGTACCCGAGCCGACCGTTCGAGTCGGCCGGCACCACGGCTGACACTCGCGCGGAATCGCCCCACGCCTCGTGTTGTGACGGTTACCGGAAGGGTAGGAGCCCTTCCGTCCGGCAGCATTCTCGTCTTGAACGGAATGACGATGCGGACCATTCGATGCTCGCGGCGTTGTCCGCATCGGTGTACCAAGGGAGTTGCCTCATGCCGCAGAAGCCGAAGCCGCTCGACGACACCGCCTCCACCCGTGCCTGGTTCGGCGTCGAGTTGCGCAACTGGCGCAACACTCGGGGGCTGTCCACGGTCACGCTGGGGCGAAAGGTGCACCTCAGTGGCACTTCCGTTGAGCGTATCGAGAAGGCCGAGCGCTCCTGTAACGCCGAGCTTGCGGCTCTGTTCGATGACGTGCTGGAGGCGGGTGGCGCGCTCCGAAGGCTCTGGCGGAGAGTGGAGGCGAATGCGGACAAGCGGGGTGCCGATGCGGACAACCGCCGCTCGGAGCCAACGCCGCCACGGAAACTGTCGTCCGTCGAACGCCGCGCGTTTCTCGCCACCGGCGGTCTGGCCGCCGTCAGCCCGGGCGTCTTCGCCGAGATGATCCAACGGCTCGGGAGGACCGAGCTGCCCAAGGTCGTACGCCCCGAGGACATCGACCAGGTACGCGCCGCCGCGCGCGATCACGCCAGCTGGGACCACCGCCACGGTGGCGGCGGCATCCTGCGCACCGCCGCGTTCGGCCAACTCGCCTGGGCCAAGGGGCTGCTCGACATCTCCTGTCCACCCCGGCTGCGCTCTGAGCTGTTCACCGAGGTAGGACACCTGGCCATGGTGGTGGGCGCGAGCGCCTTCGACGCCCATGAACACGACGATGCCGCTTCCCTGTTGGACTACGCCCGCCAGTGCGCGGAACAGGCGGACAACTGGCATCTGCGCGCCCGGGCACTCAGCCTGCGCTCCCGGCAGATGATCTGGCGTGGCTCCCCCGACCAGGGCCTCACCTACGCCGAGATGGGGCTCATTCGCGCCGATCGCCTCACCCACCGCGAACGCGCCATGCTCCACAACGCCCGAGCCCGCGCCCTGGGCAAGCTGGGCGACCGGCAGCAGACCCTGACCGCGATCGGCCGCTCGGACGACATCTTCGGCCACGCCCGCGAGGACGAGGACGCGCCGTGGATGGCGTACTACGACTACGCCCAACACCACGGGGACACCGGGCACGCCGCCTTCGACATCGCCCTGCTCCCTGACCAGTCACCCACCCTGGCCAGTGCACGGCTGGAAAGCGCCATCGAGCACCACACCGATGCCTACGTCCGCTCCCGGGCACTGTCGGGCACCAAGCTCGCCACCCTGACCATGACCACCGGCGACCCGAGCGAGGCGACGGCCATCGCCCACCGTTCGCTGGACGAGATCGGCCTTCTGAGGTCCCAACGTGCCGCCACCGACGTGCGGGACTTGGCCAATGCGGCTATCAAGCACGCCCGGCGACCGGAAGTCGCCGAACTCCACGCACGCATCAGGACAGTGCTGGCATGAACGAAGGCATACGAGCCCGGCAGTCGCTCGCCATCCTGCGCGAGATATGCGCCGTCGCCGGCTTCGACGCCACCGGAGCCGAGCCCATCCGTCTCGGCGAGAACGACCTATGGCGACTCCCCGAACACATCGTCGTACGCATCAGCCGCGCCGAACAAAGCGCGGCGGCGGAACGCGAGGTCGCCGTCACCCGTTGGCTCGCCGACCACGCCGTACCCGCCGTCCGCCCCCTGGCCATCGAACAACCGCTGCACGCCCAGGGCAGGCCGGCGACCTTCTGGGAAGAACTCCCCCGACACCACCCCGGCACCGAGACCGACCTCGCCCCGCTCCTCCGCCAACTGCACGACCTCCCCCAACCCGACTTCCCCATCGGCCAGCTCAACCCGCTGATCCGCGTCAAGGACCGGATCGTCACGGCCACCACCATCACGGAACAAGACCGCACATGGCTGCTGTCGCATTTTGAAGCCCTCCGTCACGACTGGGAGACGCTCCCGACCGGCCTGCCCCACAGCGTTGTTCACGGCGACGCGTGGGGCGGCAACTGCGCCATCACCGTGGACGGGGCTGTGCTGATGGACTTCGAACGAACCTCGCTCGGCCCCCCGGAATGGGATCTGACCTCCACCGCGATACGAAGCGACACCTTCGGCACCCTCTCCCACGAGGACTACCAGCAATTCTGCGACGCCTACGGCCACGACGTCACCACCTGGCCCGGCTACCCCACCCTCCGAACCCTCCGCGAACTCCGCGCGCTCACCTTCGCCCTCCAGACAGCCACCGACAACCCCGCCGCCATACCCGAAGCCCACCACCGCCTCTCCTGCGTCCAGGGCAGGGCCGGGCCCCGCCCTTGGGTGTGGACATCGGTCGCCTGAGAGCAGGCGCGCGTCGCCTCGTGTTGGGAGGCCCTCTGCATGGTGGGCGGGAATTCAAGGTCCTTAGTGGCCCCCCGCCACGACACCAGCCAGCAAGCACTCTCGGCTACCCTCACGTCCAAGCTCTCATAATTAACCTGCCAGCATTTCAGGTGTGCCTCCTGTGCCGAAGCCAGGCCGGCTCCATCAGCCCAAGACTCCACGGGCCGCTCCCGCGCCTCCTGCGCAACGCCCCTTCCATCTTTCTGACCTGCGACGTTGCACTACCACCAGAGTGCTGCACTTTCACCCACCCACGGCACCCTGATCTGACCTTCAACCAGCGGCTTTACACTCGGGTCCTCATCAACCCCGGAGGGTTCGCAACGCCGACGCCTGGATCGCCATCAGCCGCTGCTCCAGGTCCTCATCAACCCCGGAGGGCTCGCAACAGGGAGACCTGCCCGGCTACCGCACGCTGTTCCCCACGTCCTCATCAACCCCGGAGGGTTCGCAACGCCGACGCGACGTAGTCGGCCGCAGACCGCGCCGCCGATCCTCATCAACCCCGGAGGGTTCGCAACATGACGATCGGGGTGGGCGGTGGGCTCCACGGGGGCGGAGGTCCTCATCAACCCCCGAGGGTTCGCAACGGTGCGGTGCGGCTGGGGTGGCTGCCGTGCATGGCCCGGTCCTCATCAACCCCGGAGGGTTCGCAACGCCGTGCGGTCAGGGCAGTGGGTCGGGGCCGGGTGGGGTCCTCATCAACCCCGGAGGGTTCGCAACTCGGGATGCCCGCCGGGTGCTGGAGCACATGTTTGCCCTCCGGATCGAAGACCTCCTGGGGCCAGTGCCCGATGGGTTAGCAGGTGCCCGATCCGGCACGAGTGTGCCCTCGGAAGTCGCGATGTCAGACACCCGTCTCCCTCACGGGGAGACGCTGCTCGACATGAGAGGGATGGCAGCCATGGCCGCGAATCGCGCGCTGCGCTGGGCAATCACCGCCGAGAGTGCTCAACTCGGTGAGGAGACAATGGGCTCCCTCACGGACGAGGTACACCGCCTGGCCGAGTCCTACCCCCTCGTCCCCCTGAACACGATCCTCAGCGATCTCGTCGAGGCGCAGGACTTGGCGTTCCGCTTGTTGGAGAGCGGAAAAGCGAAGCCGACGCAGGCCCGTGACCTATACCTGGTGGCCGCGATGACGGCTGGCATGCCGGCCAAGAGCAGTCACCACCTCGGGGACCCGGCCGCCACGATGCGACAGGCCCGCGCCGCCTGCATCTGCGCCGAGCAAGCCGATCACAACCCGATGGGTGGTTGGGTCCGCGGCCTCCAGTCCCTCATCTCCTATTGGGCCGGACGCCCCGGGGGAGGCACTTCACTTCGCGCGACGCGGCACGGCCGACGACCCGGCTCCCGGTGGCACGGTTGGCGTCCGGCTCGCCAGTCTGGAAGCCTGAGCGCATGCCCTGGTGGGTGACGCCGGTGGAGTGGAAGCGGCGGTCCATCGGGCGGACGGCATCCGCGACGACGTGGCCCCGGACGATCTCGACACGATCGGCGGCCTCCTGACGTTCGGCCACGCGCGCCAGCTCTACTACGGGGCGGAGGCAAAGGTTCTGCTGCCTGGAGCCGACGACGCCGGGCAGGCCGCACAGGGCGCCGTCGCCGCATACGAGGCCACCCCCGACAGCGAGCGGGCGTTCTCAGATGAGGCAGGCGCCCGTACGGTCCTCGCCCTTGCCCGGATAGGCGCCGGTGCACTGGACGGCGTCGAAGAGGCCATCAGTCCCGTGCTGGACCTGCCCGTGGAGCAACGGCCCGCCGGAGTGGCCATCAGCGCCCGCCGCGTCCACCAGGCGCTCTCCTCCGGACCGCATCGCTCCGCCGCGCCTGCACGACAGCTCCGTTCCCAGCTGGAGCAGTTCACCGCGACATCCCACACCAGCCCTCCCCAGCTGATGCCGTAGCGTCCACCGGCATGTACCCGATCAACCTGTCCACCGACCGCCTGTCCCTGCGCGAGATCACCACGGACGACGTGGACGCTATCCATGCGATCTACGGGAGCGCGGAGGCGACCCGCCATCTGTCCTTCGCACCGCGCAGCCGAGCCCAGGTCGGAGGGATCGTCGCCCGGTCGATGGTGACCGCCGTCGCGGAGCCGCGAACGGAGTACGCCCTCGCGGCGTCCACGGCGAGTGCCGGACTGATCGGATACGCCCGGCTCGCCCTCGACGGACAACGAGCGGCCCAGATTGGCTTCGCCCTCCACCCCTCGGTATGGGGACGCGGCCTGGGCACGGACCTGGTCGCCGCGCTTCTCCAGCTGGGCTTCAACAACCTCGGCCTGCACCGCGTCTGGGCCGCCCGCGCCCCGAAGAACACCGCATCCTCCGCTCTCCTCCGCCGAGTCGGCATGGTCGAAGAGGGCACGATCCGCGACCACGTCCACGTGGGCGGCGCATGGCGCGACTCCGTGACCCATTCCATCCTGGAACACGAATGGGCCCCAGGCACCCGGGACTACAGGCACCACGGCTCCAAATGAGTACACACGAAGCCCCAAAGCAGCTCAAAGAATCGTTCGGCAAGGGATTCGGGCAGCACCTCGCATTCGCCGAACGAAGGCAACCTGATACTTCCTGTCGCACCTTCTGCTTCATGGCAGAACGAGACACCGGCAAAGGCATGAACGGCGCTGCCCGGCGGATCCGGACTACCGTCCTGCCATGACCGAGCAACGCGTCGCCGCCTCCTTCGCCGTCCTCCAGCGGGTCGCGGCTGCTGCCAGCCTCTCCACAGCGGGCGCGGAGCCCATCCGCCTTGGCGAGAACGACCTGTGGCGGCTGACGAACAAGGTCGTCGTCCGGATCGCCCGCCCCGGCCAGCAGGCCGCCGCCGCCCGGGAGATCGCCGTCACCCGCTGGCTCGCCGAGCACAACGTCCCCGCCGTCCGCCCGCTCCCCATCGACCAACCCATCCGGGTGGACGACCGCAGCGCCACCCTCTGGAAGGAGCTTCCACCTCACCGACCGGGCACCGGAGCGGAGTTGGCCTCGCTCCTCAGGACCCTCCACGGGTTGCCACAGCCGACGTACGGCCTCGGACTCGCACGGCTGGACCCGTTCGTCCGCCTGGCCGAGCGGATCAGCGCCGCCAGCGCGCTCGCCGACCACGACCGGCAGTGGCTCCTGAACCACCTCGTCACCCTGCGGCAGCAGTGGGACACGCTCCCCGCCGGCCTGGCCGAAGGCGTACTCCACGGCGATGCCTGGCGCGGCAACGTCGCGACCACCGAGACCGGCACAGCCCACTTGCTCGACTTCGAGCGCACCTCGCTCGGCCCGCCCGAGTGGGACCTCACGGCAACCGCCGTCGACCACGAGACTCTGGGGGCGCTGTCCACTACGGAGTACGAGCAGTTCTGCACTGTCTACGGCCACGACGTCATGACCTGGCCCGGCTACCCGACGCTCCGGGGCATACGCGAACTCCGCAAGGTTACCTTCGCGTTTCAGATCGCCAGCGAGAATCCCGCTGCGGCTGAACAAGCCCATCACCGCCTTGCCTGCATCCAAGGACAACATGGCCCACGCCCCTGGCGCTGGCACCCCGCAGCCTGATTCCGGCAGCGGCCAGCAAGCAGGCGGGGCGCACCACCGGCCGCCACGAACTCATCAACGACATCAGGAAGACGCTGTGACCACAGAGAGAATCGAACCGTTGAGCAGCACATCAGGTGTCCGGTGGATCAAGTCATCCCGAAGCGGCAGTACCAACGACTGTGTTGAGGTCGCCGCGCTGGCGAAGGAGACGCACGGCGTCCGCGACTCCAAGCGCACGGACGGCCCGATCCTGACCTTCGGATCGGCGTCCTGGCAGGCGTTCCTCACGGACGTCGGCGACAACGACGCGGCCCGCTAAAGCGCGAACCGACCACACACCAAGACGACACAGCCCTGGCATCGAGACCGACCTACCCCTACTCCTCTGCCTGATGTACGACTCCCCAGCCCGGCTTCCCATCGGGCAAGGCCGGGAGTCGCCCGTTCATCCTCTGCGGTCGGGAGCTGAGATTTCTAGGTCTTGCAGGTGTGAGTGGAGGGTTTGGCCGAATGTCTCCAGGCCGACTCTTCTTGACGCCTTCACCAGGACGACGTCTCCAGGCTGCAACAACGATTTTAGGAGCGGTAGCAGGGCATCGGGGGTATCGGTTGCCTCGGTGCGCAGATTCGGGTGGGCGGTCACGGCGTGGGTGGCGAGGGTGGTGACTTCGTTGGTGGTGCCGACGGTGACGAGGATGTCGATGGCCAGTTCGCCGAGGAGGCGTCCGATGTCCGCGTGGGTTGAGAGGGCCTGGTCGCCGAGTTCCCGCATCTCTCCCAGGACCGCGATGGTTCGCCGGTTGGTGCCGATGGAGGCGAGGGTGTGGAGTGCGGCCCGCATGGACGCGGGGCTGGCGTTGAACGCGTCGTTGATGATCGTCAGGCCGGCGCGCTTTTGCTCCAAGGGTTCCAGGCGCCCTTGTGCCTTGGGTTCTGCCTCGGACAGGGCTTGGGCGATCTGGTCGGTGGCCATGCCCAGGATGTGAGCGCCGGCGGCGGCTGCCAGCGCGTTGTGGACCTGATGGGCGCCCAAGCCGCGTAAGCGTACCGGGGCTGTGCCGTGTGGCGTGTGGAGGGTGAATGCGGCGCGGCCGGCGTTCAGTTCGATGCTCGTTGCGCGGATCTCCGCTTCGCGTTCGGGGTGTGCGCTGAACCGGACGACGCGGGCTGGGGTGCGGGTTTCCATGGCCGCGACGCGAGGGTCGTCGGCGTTGAGGACGGCGACCCCGCCTTCGGCGGCAGGAGGCAGGGCTTCGACCAACTCGCCCTTCGCCGCCGCGATCTGATCACGGCCACCGAACATCGCAAGGTGGGCATCACCGACGTTGAGCACGAGGCCGATCCGTGGGGTGGCCAGCGATGCCAGGTGAGCGATGTCGCCCTGGTAGCGGGCGCCCATTTCCAACACCAGGTAGCGGGTGTTCTCCTGGGCGCGCAGGACGGTCAGGGGCAGGCCGAACTTGCTGTTGAACGACTGGGGGGAGGCGACGGTGACACCGTGGTGGGCGAGGACCTGGGCGAGGAGGTCTTTGGTGCTGGTCTTGCCGGCGGAGCCGGTCACGGCGATGACCTGTGCCTCGGTGCGGGTCAGGACGTGTTGCGCGAGGCGTCCCAGGGCCGTGGCCACATCGTCCACGACGATGGCTGGGACGCCGACCGGGCGCTCGGCCAGCACGCAGACGGCTCCGGCCGTGACCGCCTGGGCGACGAAGTCGTGGCCGTCGACGCGGGCGCCGGGCAGTGCGACGAACATGCCGCCTGGGCCGATCTGGCGTGAGTCGCTTGAGGTGGTCCCGGTCACCCTCAGTTGGGGGTCGGGGGTGTCGTGCAGGGTGCCGCCGGTCGCGGCTGCGATCTCGGCGAGGGTCAGGATCACGAAGCGCTCCCTACTTGGAGGGGTCGGCGGTGTGCGGCGTGCCGTACGTGGCCCGACGCGTTGGCGGGGGGCGTCCGATCGAGGCGCGGCTGCCTGCCCCGGGGCGGGTGGCGTCGCCGGGGCGAGGAGGAAAGGAGAGGGCGGGGTCAGGCGGTCAGGGTGCTGTGGGCACGTTCGTGGAAGTCTCGGGCCTCGGGTGCGGAGGAGTTCCGCAGGCGGTTGGCGAGGTCGAGAAGCGGTGCGGTGGTGCGGCGTGAGGTGATGGTTTCGGTGAGGTCGAGGGCCTGGGACGCGGTGGAGCAGGCCGCTTCGACGTGGCCGGCGTCGTACTCGGCGTCGGCCTGTCGGCTCAGGTAGAGCGCCCGGTCTCGGACGTAGGCGGGGTCGTAGAGGTTTGCGGTCTGGGCGAACTGCTGGGCGGCGAGGTCGGGCTGGCCCATGTCGCGGTGGCTGCTGGCACGTGCGGCGGGGATGTCGGGTGCTCCGAACCAGTAGGCCCAGTCGGGGTCTTGGTGGTCGCCGGCGTCGGCGAGCAGGTGCTCGGCGCGGTCGAGGTCGGCCCAGCATCCCTGATCCCGCAGGTGTGCGCGGGCGCGGGCTCGGCGTGTGGTGAGCATCGCCTCGACGCGTGGGGTGGTGCGGCCCCTGAGTGAGGAGAGCGCCACCGTGGTCATCGTCTCGGCGTCCTGTGGTCGATCGGTGTTGTAGGCGGCCACCGCCCAGAACCCAAGAATGTTGGCGCCCAGTGCGTCGTCGCCGGCGATCCGGGCGGCCCGCAGTGCGCTCTCGAAGAGGGCGTCGGGGCATACGTTGTGCACGTCGAAAACGGCGGCGGCCCGCTGGCGGGCCAGGTCGGCGACCGCCGCGTACAGGCGAGCACCGTGGGCGTCGCTGTAGTCGCGGTTGCGTAGCAGGTCGGTGGCCAGTCGCAGGCTGGCGGCGCTCTCGTCCAACAGCCGGCCACCGCCACCGAGGTCATCGGCGTGCCAGAGGTCACGTACCCGCGTCTCGACGTGGGCGACGGCGGCTTCGCCGATGCGTCGGGCGCTGGTGATCTGTCCGGCGGCGGCCGGGTCGGCGGTGAGCCATTTCCACAGGCTGGCGGTCAGGGTCGTGCCGGTGAGGATGCCGAACGTTCTGCGTTCCATGAAGTTCTCCTCCCAGGACTCGGTGAGGGCGGCGAGGGTGCCGTTGGGAGTCCATGGGTGGTCGGGGGGCTGCTGGAGTGGGTCGGACTCCAGCCAGTGAGGCCAGGTGGGCGGGTCCACAGCCTCGCGATCGAAGCCCAGCCACTCGCCGATGAGGTACTGGGTGAGGTCCTCCGGCCGACGCGGCTGGCCCTTGCCACGCCCTTGCCACCGATACGCGTCGCCTTTCTGCGGGTTGACGTGCTCACCACGCTGCTCGGCCAGCGTCCGTAACTCCCTGGCGAACTGGGCGCTGGACGTGTTCCGGGTCCGAAGCGCCCGGGTCAGCGGATGCATCATCTGCTCCCCGTGGTGAGGACAAAAATGCGGTGCGCGATCAATCGACGGTAGCGGCCTTGTCCCCGTCACGGAATAGGCACGGAGGGTGCGCTGAAGGTGCTCGCAAGCGCACCTCTACCGCACCTCGGATCGGCCTTCCCCCAGGTGGGGGCGTGCGTCATGGTGATGGCGGGCTCACCGCGCAACCCGCTCGACGCGGCGGTGCGGGCAAGGGCCACTGCCGCCGCCAGTCCAGCGGCAGTTCGCTGGCCGGTTCAACGCCGAAGCCGCCTCCGCCGGAACCGCGCGGGGGTCGGACCGTGACCCGCCGGGTCCCGGTCGCTGCTTTCCTCCTCCTCTGCGGTCGGCAGGGGAGGTCCACGTCAGGCACCACCTCACTCAGAGGAGACACCATCGTGTGTGAAACCAGGCATGTGGAGATCCCCCCGCCGCCAGCCGGTCCGTTGGACCTGAGCCGGCCCCACTTTGTGGGTATCTGCGGGGCGGGCATGTCCGCGCTGGCCCTTCTGCTCGCCCACCGTGGTGCGCGGGTGTCGGGTTCGGACATCCGTCCGGGTCAGCGGGCCGCCGCGCTGGAAGCGTCCGGCTGCCGGATCGCGACCGGGCACCACGCGTCCAACAGCGCGGGAGCGTCGCTGGTCATCTGGTCCAGCGCCGTCGACGCCGACAATCCGGAGATCCTCGCGGCGCGGGCAGCAGGCGTGCCGGTGGTCCACCGTTCCCAGCTGCTCGCCCAGCTCGTGTCGCACGCCGACCGGTCGGTGGTCGTGTCCGGGACCCACGGGAAGTCGACGGCCACGCTGATGCTGACCGCCGCCCTGGGCCACCGCAACCCGTCCTGGGTGGCCGGGGCCGCCTCGGTCGCCGACGGTCTCAACGCGCGTGCGGGCTCGGGGCTGTTGGTCGCCGAGGGGGACGAGAGCGACCGCAGCGTGGCGGGGTATCGGCCCGATGTGGCGGTGGTGTTGAACGCCGACGACGACCACCCCGAGACCTATGCCGGCACCGGCGATGTGGTCGCCACGCTGACCGGCTTCGCCACCGGCGCCGGGGCGTTGGTGGTGTGCGCCGACGATGCCGGCGCACGTGAGGTCGCCGACCGTGTCCGACGGCGCAACGGCGGTGGCAGGGGTACCCGGGTGGTCACCTACGGCGAGAGCACGGGCGCCGACGTGCGGCTGTTGTCGGTGGTGCCCGCAGCGGCGGGTAGCACGGTGACCGTGCTCGACCCCGGCGGGGCGCGGGCGTCGTGGACGGTACGCACCCCCGGCCGTCCGGCGGTTCTCGCGTCCGTCGCCGCGTACGCGGCGGGCCGGACCCTGGGCGAGGCGCCCGAAGCGTTGGCGGTCGGCATGTCCGGCTTCGCGGGGGTGCACCGAAGGATGCAGACCCTCCCCGGAACGCGGGATGGGGTGAGGGTGGTGGATTCCTTCGCCCACCACCCCACCGCGATCCGCGCGGACCTCACCACCGCGCGGGAACTGGCCGCCGGCGGCCGGGTGATCGTCGCGTTCGAGCCGTGCGGAGCACCCCGCGTACGGGTCCTGGGCACGCGGATGGGCGCGGCGCTGGCGGCGGCGGACGAGGTGGTGCTCCTGCCGGTGCGGGACGCGTTCGCCCCGGCGGCCGGGCCGGTGGGCGTGGATGGGATCGCGCGGGCCGCCGTCGCGGCCGGGGCCCGCGTGCACCAGGCCGCAGGGCTGGCGGAGGCCGCCACCGTGGTCACCGCCGCCGCCGCCTGGCCCGGGGATGTGGTGGTGACGATGGGCGTGGGCGAGGTCGCCGGTCTCGCGACGCTGATCGCGCCGGCCCTGGACCGGCCGGTGGCCGCCGTCGTCTAGCGGGTGTCGCTCACGGGGTCGGGCTGGGCCAGGCACACCGCCACATGCTCCAGCCCGACGCTGTGGGAGCTTTTGACCAGGACGACGTCACCGGGGCGGAGCAGTTCACGGGCCACGGTCAGGGCGTGGTCCCGGTCACGGCATTCGACGACCTCCAGGTCCGGCCGTGCCTGCTTCGCGGCGTCGGCCATCGCCCGCGCGTCGTCCCCGCCGACCGTCACCAGCACACCGAGCCCGGCGTCGGCGGCCAGACGGCCGACCCGAGCGTGTTCCTCGCCGGCGTCCGGACCGAGTTCCCGCATCTCCCCCAGGACCGCGAGGGCCCGGCGCTCGCCTCTCATGGCCGTCAGCGCGTCCAGGGCGGCCCGCATCGACTCGGGGTTCGCGTTGAACGCGTCGTTGACGATCACGATGTTGTCCGGTCGGTGGGTGACCTCCATCCGCCCGGCGGCCACCAGCCGCGCCCCCGACAGTGCGGCGGCCGTCAACCCCACATCGGCGCCCAACGCCACGGCGACCGCCGCTGCGGCCAAGGCGTTCGACACCTGGTGGGCACCGTGCAAGGACAGTTCAACGCGCGCCCGCTCGCCCCCCACCACCAGGCTGAATGAGGGGCGGCCGGCCGAGTCGAGGGCGACATCGTCAGCCCGCACATCGGCAGCCCGCCGGGCGCCGAACGTCACCACCCGGGCGCGGGTGCGCGAGGCCATGGCGGCGACCAGCTCGTCGTCCGCGTTCAACACCGCGATGCCGCCCTCGACGGCCGAGGGCAGAGCCTCGACCAACTCACCTTTCGCGGCAGCGATCTTGTCCCGACCGCCGAACTCACCGACATGCGCGGTACCGACGTTGAGCACCAGGCCCACCGTGGGCGGCGCGATGCCCGTCAGATGCGCGATATGGCCGATGCCGCGCGCCCCCATCTCCAGCACCAGGAAGCGCACATCACGATGCAGCTGAGTGATCGTCAACGGCATCCCCAGCTCCCCGTTGAACGACGCCACGGTGGCGACCGTCGGCCCCAACTCGGGCAACACCTGGGCGATCAGGTCCTTGGTGCTGGTCTTGCCGGCCGAGCCCGTCAGCCCGATCACCCTCGCCTCTGGCACAGCGGCCAACACCGTACGGGCCAGCGCCGCGAGCGCGTCCAACACATCGTCCACCACCACGGCCGGAACACCGACCGGCCGGGCGGCCAACACCGCCACCGCCCCGGACGCAATGGCTGTCTCCGCGTAAGCGTGCCCGTCGGCGTGCTCGCCGGGCAACGCGGCGAACAAGCCACCAGGCGTCACCGCGCGCGAATCGCAGACCGTCGGCCCGGTCACCAGCACGGCCGGGGCGGGCACATCGCACAGACGGCCGCCCACGGCGGCGGCGACGGCTTCGAGCGAGAGGGGGATCAAGGCGACTCCCAGTCAGGAGGAGAGAACGTGCCCGGCGCGGCACGCGCCAGCCGGGTCGGGGCTCCGACCGTAACCCCTGAGCGCCCGTCACCCCCCGGCCACATGCCGAACCACAGACAGGAGCACCACCCGATGGCCACGCACGTCCCCGGGCCCGGCCGGATCGCCGTCATCTCCGGCGGCACATCCAGCGAGCGGGAACGATCCCTGCTCTCCGGCCGCACCGCCCACCAGTCCCTGAGCCGGCAGGGCTACCACACGACCCTTCTCGACGCGGCAAACGAGGACTTCACCCACCAACTCCTCGCCACGCAACCCGATGTAGCGCTGCTGGCCATCGCCGGCCAACGGGCCGAGGACGGCAAACTCCAAGGACTCCTGGAACTGCTGCACATCCCCTACACCGGATCGGGCGTCACCGCCTCCGCCATCGGCATGCACAAGCCCCTCGCCAAGACCCTCATAGCCGCAGCCGGAATCCCCACCCTCCCCACCATCGACCTGACGTCGGCGATCGCCGACGTCCTGCCGTGGCCAGTGATGCTCAAACCCCGATCCGAGGGCGGCTCCATCGGCATCACCCTCTGCCGCAACGCCCACCAACTCGACGCCGCCCTCCACACGATCAACCCCGCTGACGGCTGGTTCGCAGAACCCTTCGCCACAGGCACTCCCGTGACCTGCGGAATCCTGGAGATCAACGGGAAGCCGACAGCACTACCCCCGTTGGAGACCCTGCCCACCGGCCCCGGCGTCGAGTTCTACGACTACACCACCAAACGCACACCCGGCTCCTACCAATACCGATGCCCCGCCACACTCACACCCGCCACCACGGAAACGATCACCACCGCCGCCCTCACCGCACACCACGCCATCGGATGCACCGGCTACTCCCGAAGCGACTTCGTCGTCCCACCCCAAGGACCACCCCTCTGGCTGGAGATCAACACCCTCCCCGGCCTCTCCCACAACGGAAACCTCGCAACCATGGCCGCTGCGACGGGCATCGACTACGACCACCTCATCCGCCTGATCCTCACCACCGCCCCAACCTCCGGAAAGTACCGGCCATAATCGTCCCCTCCCGGGACACGAGGGCTCGCGGCCCGGATCAGATATAGCAGGGCGGGCTGGTAGGCAGTCACCGCTTCATCGGGTCCGCACACCCCCGTCTGGGACACTGATCCGCCGATGGCCGGCGAGAACGGTGGCTGCGGTGATCCAATGAGGAGAGCGGGGCTTACGACGTCGGCAGTTCATGGCGACGCCTGCGCGTTAGGTGTCTTCGCGCTGGCCAACCTCGACGACATCACCCGCCGCACAGCGCCCGTTGGTGGCACCTCGGTCTACGTAGGCCGGGGCGAGATCGCCGCAGTACGGCAGATGTCCCCGGTACTCAGACACGCCCGCCCTGGACTGCGACCGCCACACAGCCACCACCGCACTCGCGGACGTCGTGGTTCAGCCCGAAAGGCAATGCCACCGCGCCCAGAGCGGAATTGACAGCGCCGCTTGACGGAAGATGCAGAAGCCGCAGGCGCTCTTTCAATCGAGCCACCAGTTGGGCCACAGTGCAGTCCTGGACAGCAGCAGGCAGGGCGAAAGCCTGACACCCCGTTCAATGGGGCCACCCGCCAGGGCTTTGGTGCTGGCTCGAGGGCCGCTGGCTCTCCCGAACGACGAGCACCTTCAATGGGGCCGCCCCTCGGGGCGGGGGTGCTGGATTACTTCGACGCCGAGGGCGGGGTCAAGATCCACCCCCTTCAATGGGGCCGCCCGTCGGGGCGGTGGTGCTGGGGCTCCTACGCGGCCGTGCGGGAGTTGGCAGAGGACCTTCAATGGGGCCGCCCCTCGGGGCGGGGGTGCTGGGTCGCATTCGCCGTCCAGATGTCCTCCGTCACCCAATCCCTTCAATGGGGCCGCCCGTCGGTGCGGTGGTGCTGGCATCGGCGAGATCGCCGACCGGCTCGGCGTCAGCAACCTTCAATGGGGCCGCCCGTCGGCGCGGTGGTGCTGGGGGCGGTCCCGTGACCCGCGCGCCAGCAGAGCAGGCCCTTCAATGGGGCCGCCCGTCGGCGCGGTGGTGCTGGGCTTGTGAACTGGTGGTTTGTGGTTGTGGGGTGCTGGAGGAGGTGCGAGCGGGAGGCGCATAACAGGGTTTATGAGACATTTTTCTTCGGTGCGATCCGGGGTTTCCGGGTGTGCTTGGGGTTCCGAAGTCGTTTCAGGGGTTGGGGTCATTGGGTGGGGTTGAAGGTGCCGAGGCCGAAGTGGGAGTGGCGGCCGAGGGTGAGGGGGCCGGGGATGTCGTGGGGGAAGGTGAGTTGGAGGCCGTAGGCGGGGCGGGCACTGGCGAGGGTTTCCTTTTTGGAGCGGCGATGTCGGGTGTGGCGGGACCAGGGGCCGGGGGTGATGGTGATGTCGGTGGGCGTGGGGAGGTTGCGGTGGCCGAGTTCGCGGGTGATTTCGGCGGTGAGGTAGGTGTGGAGTTCTTGGTTCTTCTTGCGGTGGCGTGGGGGGATGAAGGGGGTGATGGTGGTCCACCGGGTGGCTGGGGTGGTCCAGTGGGCGGGGAGGACGTCTTTGGCTGGGCCGTAGGCGGTGACGCGGAGGTGGAGGTTGTGGGGGCCGGGGATGTCGTGGGGGACGCCGATGGTTCGGGTGCGTGCGGTTTCGTGGATGGCGTGGAGTTCTTCGTCGGTGAGGCCGGCTGGTGCCCAGAGGATGATTTCGTCGATGTGGTGGCCGTTGGTGGTGTGGGGGAGGAAGTGGGTGTGGCGGTGGCCTTGCATGGGGGTCTGGTCGGCGTTCTTGCCGGCGAGGACGCTGGCTCGTTGGAGGCGGTCGGGGTGGGTGGTGGTGAGTTGTTTGATGCAGGCGGCTCGGAGGGCGTCGGTGAGGGTCAGTGCTTGGGTGAGGGGTGGGCGGGCGCGGTCGGCGAGGGTGAGGCGAACCGCGGTGATGTCGGGGCGGGTTCGGGCGGTGGCGCGGGAGTGTCGGTGGGGGGTCGGGTCGGGGAGGGGGAGGGTGTAGGGCAGGAGGCGGGTGTTCGGTGGGTAGCGGTGTTTGCCGGCGCGGATGTCGATGGGGCGTTGGGTGAGGGCGGTGAGGTCGAGGGGGCCGGCGGGGGCGAGGAGTTGGATGGTTTCGGTGGCGGGTGATGTCTCGCTGTTGTCGTTCCAGAGTTGGAGTTCGCTGGGGGTGTGGGTGTCGGTGGGCGGTGGGCCGTCGTGGAGGCGTGCTTCGGTGATGCTTTCGGAGCGGCCGAGGTAGGGGATGGCGTGGCAGAGCAGGTTGAGGGCCTTGTGTTGGGCGGGGGTGGGGGCGGCGGTGTGCCAGGTGAGGTAGAGGGTGGCGTCGGCGCCGAGGAGGGCGAAGGCGTCGATGGCTTTGTCGGTGCTGTGGTTGTCGGCCCGGTGGTGGGTGTCGGGGTGGTAGTGGCGGGTGTGGGCGAGTTGGTAGGGCGGGAGGTGGTAGACGGGTGGGGCGGCGAGTTGGTGGAGGAGGGGGTGGATGGTGTCGGTGTCGAGTTCGGGGTGGCGGGTTTTCCAAGCGGCGTAGAGGGTGCGCAGGATGCGCCAGGGTGAGGGCGGGAGTTCGACGGCGCCCTCGTTGAGGTAGCGGCCCCAGGGGGTGGCGTGGTAGCGGCGGTTGGGGAAGGGGAAGGCGAGGGTGATCACGCGGACGCGGCCTCTTCCTGGGCCTCGGCGTTCTCCGTCGTAGCGGGCGCCGGGACGGTCTTCTTCCCGGTGGGCTTGCGTGGCTTCTTGGGCTTGTCGTCGCTCCACAGCACCGTCAGGGGGCCGGTGTGGTCGAGTTCGGCGATGGTCTGGGGCAGTAGTTCCTGTAGCCGGTGGGTGAGTTGTTGGGTGGTGGGCAGGAGGGCGGTGCCCTGGATGTCGCCGGCCAGGTCGAGGTCGCAGGCGGTGCGCAGGCGTAGGCCGGTTTCGAGGAAGGTGCGGATCTCCCAGAGGGCGAGTGTGGTGAGGAGTTCCGTGGTGTGGGGGGTGAGGCCGTAGGAGCGGAGGAGTTGGACGTCGACGCTGAACTGGGCCTCGATCCGGCGGGCGGTGTACTCGACGCGGGAGAAGGGGATGGAGCCGTAGCCTTCGCTGCTGCCGCCCAGGGCGGTGCCTTCGTCGCCTTCGCCACTGGTGGTGTGGCGGACGTGGTCGGACTTTCGGCCGCCGCTGATGGCCTGTTCGATGTCATGGGCCTCGATGGCGCCGCTGACGGCGCGGGCGAAGCGGGGCTGTCCTGGCCATGCCTTCTGGTTGAAGAAGCAGCCGTGGAGGAGAACGAGCGGGTCCAGCGACATCAGGGAGCGAGCCATCGCTGGGTAGTCGAGGGGCTTGTGGTTGGCCAGGTCGAGCCGCTGGCCGATGACCTGGGCCATCGATCGGTCTTCGAGTTGGGCTTCGCGGACGAAGGGGGAGGCCAGGCGGTGGGCTTCCTGGCGGGAGGAGGTCAGGAAGCGATGGGGTGGGCCGTCGGCGTGACGGACCTCGACGTGAGGCAGGTCGGATAGCAGCGCGATCGGGGCCTGTTGGGTGGGGTCCCAGGTGGTGTTCTCCAGGCGGTTGGCCATGGACTGGGTGGATTCCACCAGCAGGGAGCGGACCGGAGCACCGTCGTCGTTGTAGGAGGTGAACTCCGCGGCCCCAAGGTCGGGGAAGCCGGTGGGCTGGAAGCGGGAGCCGAGGGCGGGCCGCAGGGGTGCGCGCAGCCGGATGCGGTTGGCGGAGGTGTCGATCACGAGACGGCGTCCTTTGTCTGCTGGTGGTTCTTCTGCTGGTAGGGGCGAGGAAGCCGGGCGGTGACGCTGACCTGGGTCAGGGCCCGGGCTCGGAGGTCGGTGTGGGCGGGGATGAGCAGGGTGGCGGCCAGACGCGTCCCGTCCACGAGGGTCGGCAGGTCGCGCGGGGTGGGGATGGGTGGGCAGTGGGCTTGGCGTAGGCGGTTGCGGGCGTCGGCCAGGACAGGCTCGATACGACCGGCGCGAAGCCGGTTCGCCCAGTCCGGGCGTGGCCGCAGAACAGGGCTGAATGGTGCTCGTTCCGGGTGGAGTTGGGAGCGCATCAAGGGGAGGGCGTCACCGTAGAAGGGCAGCAGGGTGGCCAGGGCAGTGCGCAGGGGAGGGTCGGGGGTCTCTTCGACTGGCGGACGGACGGTGGTGCGCCAGCCGAGGATGAGGAGGCCGCGCAGCAGCTCGGCCAGAAGCTGGTCGTCGAGCAGACCGTCCAGAAAGTCCTGTACCAGGCCGGAACCCGGCGGGGCCTGGGTGGCCGTGGCATAGCTGACGGACGGCATCGCGCCCTGGTCGGCCGCTTGTGCGGCGACCTCCCAGAGGCGGTGCTGGTGTGCTGCGGCCAGTGCCCGAGGCAGGGTCGCCCCGTCCAGGTCCACTCCGCTGGGGGGCGCACCCTGGCTCCAGGCCAGCCGGCGCGAAGGCTGGTTGGTGCAGCGGGTGAGGAGGGGACGCAGGGCTGGTGGGCCGCCAGGGCGGTGGGAGAGGCTGGCGAGGGCGGCGGCCAGGGACAGTTCGCCTCCGAGCCAGGCGGGCCGCCAGCTGGGGCGCTCCCTGGGCTGGAACGGGCGCGTCTTGCCGCGCATCTGGGATGAGCGGGCGACTGCCTCGTGCAACTGACCGAAGCGCCTGACAAATACCGCCGTTTCGACATCGGGCTCCGCGGTGCCGGCGGCAAGAGCGAACATGCTGGCCTTGGCGCGACGGGCCAGACTCGCCACGCCGGCCGGCATCGGGCCGCGGAGCCGCTCGACCCAGTCGAACGCCTCGTTGAGGAGGGTGAGTTGTCGAGCGCGGGGGCCGACGGGGACGTCCCCGGCTCGGGCGGCGAGGGGGTTTTGCCCGAGGCGTTCGACGATGACGAACCGGCGAAACGCGGTGATGTTGCGGTCCACGCCCAGCGATCCGGCGGCGCGGGCGAAGTCGAACCCGTTGCGGGCCTGCCGGCCACGGTACTGGGCACGGCCCTCGCCCAGCAGCTGTTCCAGTTCGGAGAGCCGGGCCGGGCGTTCCCACAAGGGCGCCCAGAACTCGCCCTTGCCGTTCTCGTCGGCCGCCGTGCTGTATCCGTAGGGCGTGGAGCGGACCACAAAAGGGCTGGCCAGACCGGTGGCGTGGTTGCGGCGCGCCACCGAGCTGGCGAACAACAGCAGGCCCTCACAGGTGAGAACCACCCGCCAGGGGTTGATGAACCCGGCGTCGTCAAGCTTCTCGAAGACGGAGGAGTGGATGCCGCCGACGCGCCCTGGGTCGTACTGGCCCACCGCTCCCCGCAGGTACGGGGCGCCTTCGACTCCGGTGAGCGTCGAGCGGGCCCAGGCCAGGGACCGGCCATGCGCGTCCAGGGTCGCGTTGAGGACCTGCTGGAGGTAGCCGGCGGACAGCTCCTGCCGGCGGAAGTTGCCCCCGGTGCCGGCCAGCGGGTTGTAGGAGACGTCCTCCAGGTCGAGGGCGAACGCGGCGTCCAGCCAGGGCAGAGCGTTCTCGGGGAGCCGGTTGCGGCACAGGGTCAGCAGGCTGGTCTTGTGCTTCTCGCTCCACATGGTGCCCCCGGCCCAGCCTCGCGCCCGGCCTTCGGCCACCACCGTCCGCCCAACGGCCACCGCCTCCCGCAGCGGGCCGAGCCGAGGGTCGGTGGTCTCCTCGACCGCGGCCAGGGTCCGCTCGGCCTCCTTGCTCTTGCCGTTGCCGTTGAACCCGGAGCCGGCGTTCCACGGCGAGATGATCGGGCTGGGTGTGAACTCCTCGCTCAACCAGCCCACCAAATTCTCGCCGCTCAGCGTGCTGTCCAAGATCGGCACGCCCTGACGCCATGCCAGCGTGGCCCCGGGATCGGCCTGGGTGGCCACCGCACGCAGGACCCCCAGAGCGCACAGGTAGTCCGCCAGGCTGACCGCTTCCATGCCTTGCAGGCCCACACCCCGCACGCTCACCACAACTCCTCCTGCTTCCCCTCGGACTCGCCCGAGCTGGCGGCGGCACGTTGTCGCGGTAGCGTGCCGGACTCCGGTAGCTCCGGTGGTGGATCGGTGCGGTAGCTGCGGCTGGCCCGCCAGTCCGCCATCCGCACCAGCGCCTCCAGCCAGCCGACGCGGAAAGGCCCGGCATCCAACCGATCCCGCAGGGCAACCACCCGCTGGACCCAGGAGTCACCGACGGCGTTCGTCGAACCGCCCAGGGCCATCACCGACAGATCCAGCTTGATCTCCGGGACAAGGCGCCCGTCGGACGTCTCAACCGGCCCGACCGCCTCCCCCTGCTCCACCCCCAGCAGGCGCGGCGTCCGCGACTCCCCCTCGGCCCCGACCGAGCGCACCGACACCCGCACCTTCCCGTGGTGGGCCGCCGCCAGATACACCGCGAGGTCGGCCTCCTCCACCTCATCCAGCAGCCCACTGGACGGGTCCAGCATCATCAGCGCCGTCACCAACTCGTGCCGGAAGTAGGGACGCTCGTGGCGCAGCCGCTCCCCCGGGCCCTTCGCCCAGGGTCCCTCCCCCGGCGGCACCGCGTCACCAGCCGCCCGAGCCAACGAGCAGCAAAACACTTCATGCGACTTACCAAGGTCGTGATGCCGGGCGGCGACCCGCGCCGCAAGGCGCTGCGCGGGCGAAACGTCCACCGCCTCACCGGCGGACGCGAGGAGCCCCGCCAACTCCGCCTCCACATCCCGCCCGTGCTCCGCCAGACTCACCCAGCGGTCCCCCTGCGACCACCGGTCGCCAGCCAAGCCGTCGGCGGCCCGTGTCCGCGCCGCGACCACTGGCACCGGCGTCCGGGATTTCGGCGCCCACCCGGTCTCCACCTGGTAGCCACCCAGCCGGGCGTCCATCAGGAACACCTCTCCCGGCCGAACCCCCTTCGGCGCCACCCGGCGCCACAGGCCGTCGACCTGGTCGTACAGCCACAACCGGCCCGCCTTCGCCAACCCCCGTAGGTCATCCAACGGAGCCGGACACAACTCGTCCCGCCCCGGAAACCGCTCCCCCTCCTCACCCGGCCGCCCCTCGGACCAGGACCGCCAGGCCACCTGCCCGGTCAGCTCCTGCCCGTCCCGAATCCACCGACTCACGTCGACATCCGCGCCACTCAAATCCGGCATGGTGTCCCACGGCTGCAACAGGTCCCGCCGACGCAGCTGGAGATACTCCACCTTCTGCTGGACCACCGACGTCCCCAACATCTCGGGCAGCGTGACCTCCGCCCCTTCCCAACCGGCCAACGTCTCGGCCGAGGCCGCCAGCTCCTCCTCCGGATAAGGGGCGGACGCCCGCTTCCCCCCGGGAGGCCAGGCCCACAGCACCTCAGCGCCAGGGTCATCGCCCGTCCGGTTGCACCGCCCACACCGCTGCAACACCGACGTCCACGGCGCCACCTCGGTGAACAACACCCGCGACGTCATGTCGACCCCGGCCTCCAACGCCTGGGTACTGACCACGATCTGCCCCGCCCCCGCACACCCCGCCATCACCCGATCCACCAGCCGCCGACGGTCACCCGGCCGAAACTGCCCATGCACCAACACCACCTCGGGCGCCGCCCCCGCACCGGAAAACTGGCGGGACAACGTCTGAGCCACCTCCACCGCACGCCGCACCGTGTTGAAGAACGCCAACGTCCGCGTCCCCGCCACATGTCGACGGGCCAACGCCTCAGCCACCGCCCCCGGATAGTCCTTCGGCTCATCCGGCACCACAAGCCGCTCAATGCGCCGCAGCGCGCCCAACCGCTCGGCCAACACCTCCGTGCCACGGTCGGCGGCGCTCAACTCCACCGGCACGGGCGGCACGGTCCGGTCCGCCGTCACCAACTCGACCGGATCCACCGTCGCCGACATCCACATCGACGACGACCCCACCGCCGTCCCCAACTTCTCCCGCAACGCCTGCAACTGCACCGACGTCCACAACGCCGGACCCATCAGCTGCGTCTCGTCGAAGATGAACTGGCTCCCGTTGTGCAACAGCCCGAACGGCACCGGCCACCGCGCCCGAGCATCCCCGTACCCGCGCAGCAACAGTCGCGACAACACCATGTCCTGCGTCCCCACGAACACCGCAGGCCGAAACGGATCCATCTGCCAGGCATCGTCGTCCCGGGCCTCACCACCCATCAGGACATGAACCCCCACCTCCCCGCCCAGCCCCAACTCCCCCACCCAGGCCGTCACCTTGTCGACGACCTGCTCCACCAACGTCCGCATCGGCAACACGAACACCAACCGCCCAGGCGTCCCCGCCCGCACCCCCGCGTCCGGATGCTCCAACAACCGCCACAGCCACGGCAGCACCGCCGCCTCCGTCTTCCCCGACCCAGGCGGCACCCGCAACAACTCCGGCAACCCCTCCACCGCAAGCCGCTCCTGAAACGGAAACGCCTCACGCCCCGTCGCCCGACGCATAAACGCCCCGAACGACACACCCAACTCGCGCGCCACAGCCCACTCCCCACCACACGGTGACGGAACCAGTACGCGCAGCATCCTGCCACCCACCACTGACAACGGAACGTCAGACGGCGGGCACAGGGCATCCACCAGCGGATACGTCCATGGCACCGATGGCGCGAGAGGAGGGCAGCCACCGCTCCGGAAGCGATTCAACCGCCACAACGTCGGCGGCTCGCCCCGCGACACCCCCCGTCAATGGAGCCGTTCGCATGGGCAGGGGTACAACGGGTACACACCGAGGCCGACGACATCAGCGGCAACGACCTTCAATGGGGCCGCCTCGGTGGGCGGGGTGCAACGCCGGTCGATGGTGGACCGTCTGCGCCGGGACCTGGCCCTTCAATGGAGCCCCCCGCGTGGGCGGGGGTGCAACTCCCGGGTGATCATCCGGCACTGAGCAAACACCGTCGTCCTTCAATGGAGCCGCCCGGGTGGGCGGGGGTGCAACGACCGGGACGGCATCCGGCACCCCAACCTGATCGACCTTCAATGGAGCCGCCCGGGTGGGCGGGGGTGCAACGACATGCCCAGCACCGTCCAGCCGCACCGCCTGGTCCTTCAATGGAGCCGCCCGGGTGGGCGGGGGTGCAACAACGAGGCCCTGGCCTCCTCCGGCGCCTCCTCGGCACCTTCAATGGAGCCGCCCGGGTGGGCGGGGGTGCAACGGTATCGCCTACCGCGACGGCACCACCGGAACCGTCCTTCAATGGAGCCGCCCGGGTGGGCGGGGGTGCAACGACACCGGCGACACCATGGCCGTCACCGCCCTCATGCCTTCAATGGAGCCGCCCGGGTGGGCGGGGGTGCAACCGCGCCTCGCGCTCGACGCTGCATCAGATCGTTGGCCGACCTTCAATGGAGCCGCCCGGGTGGGCGGGGGTGCAACGGCCTGCGAACTGGGGTGATTACGTGCCGTGGTGGGTGACGCCGTCGGGCGGAGTGCTTGATTGCGGAGACTTCGGACATTCTACTTCGGTGCGATCGGGGAATTCCTGGCATGCTTCCGGTTCCGAAGCTGGGTTCATGGACGGCAGGCGGTGCGCCCCCGAAGATACCTTCGGCGTGAGCGGGGAGGCAGATGGTTCAGCCACATGTCAGCAGCGACCCGCGTCAAATGTGCGTCGAAATCCCCTGCCAAGCAAGGCCACTGGCCGCCAAAGCGCAGGTCAGTGCGCCGTTCGCCTCCCAACCCCGGGTGCCTTCTAAGCACTTGGCCGCAGGTTCGAGTCCTGCCGGGGGCGCGCTTTCTTTTGAGCCGCCGTCTATGCGCGTTCCCGCAGGTGAGCGGGGGCGCTCGCCCCGAGCCGCAGGCGGCTCGGGCTCGGGCACTCGGGGGTGCTCCCCGCCCCTCTCCACTCCCCTCGCGCCGGTTGTGTCCGTTTTGTGGTGACGAGCTCCGGCTGCCCACGGTGAACACACGGAAAAACCGGCCGCCGCCTCGGCGCGGTCGGCGGCCCGGCCTACTGTGCCGGGAATCACAGACCCGCCGCGCAGGCCCAGGACGAGTTCACTCTTCCGTGCCCATCTCCCCACCCACCGGACGACCGAACGGCCTCAACGGAACACCCGGCTGGCCGGTGACGTCGCGCACCGCGACCTCCCCACCTACCGCCCCCGCCGACCCGACAGCCCCCGGCGCGCCACAGCGGGAGGTGGACACCCCGCGATGGCCGGCGCCAGACACAGCCGTGGGGAGCACCGCCGAGGGACATCGACGCGACGACGCGGAGGCTCCGCCCAGTACGCGGACGCCAAGACCGAACCACTCCCCCTCCACCCCCACCCCAGCCCCCTCGGACCACACCCACAACCGAGCACTCCCAGCACTCCCAGACAGCCTGTCAGCATCCCAGGTGCGGCCCTGCTACCAGAGCTAGGCTGACTCCATCAACCCAACACCCCACGGACCACTCCCCCACCACCTACACGGCGCCCCACTCACCCCTCTGACCTGCAACGTTGCACTACCGTCAGACCGCTCCACTTTCACCCCCACGCGACACCCAGCCCCACCCCCCAACCAGCGGCTTTACACTCGGGTTCCTCATCAACCCCAGAGGGTTCGCAACAGGACCGCCTGCCGCTGCTCAACCAGCTGCGCAGGTTCCTCATCAACCCCAGAGGGTTCGCAACGCCGGGTCACAAGCCAGGCGGTGAAGTGCCGCTCGCGTTCCTCATCAACCCCAGAGGGTTCGCAACACGTCTGGCGGGCCGGACTGAGAGGGGCGTTGTTCTGGTTCCTCATCAACCCCAGAGGGTTCGCAACCCCGGGTCTCCGTCCCCACCCTTGGCGCGCTTCTTGCGTTCCTCATCAACCCCAGAGGGTTCGCAACTGGTGTCGGGCAGGGCCGGTGTTCCGTCATGGACTGGTTCCTCATCAACCCCAGAGGGTTCGCAACATCCGCGACACCGGCCAGCAGCTGGCCCGTGACAACGCGTTCCTCATCAACCCCAGAGGGTTCGCAACCCGTTAAGGGGAGGGGTAATGCCCGGCTTAGCCCCCGGGTCCCCATCAACCCCGGAGGGTTCGCAACGCGAGGGGAAGGCCGTAGCGGGCCATACGGAGGGGCAGGTTCCTCATCAACCCCGGAGGGTTCGCAACCGCACCAGCTCCACCGCGGCGGGCAGATCAGCCAGTCCCCATCACCCCCCGAGGTTGACACACCTCCCCCGGCCCGTCCCGCAGTTGATGCCGCTCCTTGTCACCGTCGGCTAGAGGACGTGTGCAGCTACAGGATGTCGCCTGGGCCGCCGAGGTTTTGGCCGAGGGTGGTGGATTGGACGGATTCTGGGGAGCGGGTGGTGTAGGCGACGATGCTGTCGTGTTCGGGGTCGATGGTGGCGTTGAGGGTGGCCATCAGGGCGCGGTACTGGGCGGTGGAGAGTTCGCCTTGGAAGTGGCTGCGTTGGGTCCAGTGGAGGTACTTGCGGCAGGCCTTCAATACTTTGGGGTTGCGTTCGACTGCGGTGTCGTAGACGAGGATGACGTACATGGCGGCGCGCTCACCACCAGGGCCGGAACGGCTTGTAGGGCTTGTCTTCGAGGCATAGGCGGACGATTTTGAGGGCTTCGAGGTGGATGAGTTCCTCGTAGCTGACTTTTCGTTTCAGCGTGCGGTGGTAGACGGTGGTGTCGAGTTCCTCGCGCATCAGGACGGCGACCTTCTTGCGGCCGTTCTTGCTCAGAGATGCCCTGCCGACCTCGGTTTCGAAGTCGGACGGTTTGAGGTGTTTCTGGCTGGCGGCGCGTTTGAGGAGGCGTTCGGCGAAGAGGGGTTTGAATGGTTCGGCGAGGTCGAGGGCGAGGGTGTTGCGGCGGCGGTCGGTGTCGGCGTGGAGGAAGCCGATGGCGGGGTGGAGCGGCGTGCTGCGGATGGCGGTGAGGACGCGGGCGTAGACGAGGGTGTTGAGGTAGCTGATGAAGGCGTTGCCGGCGTTGGTGGGTGGGCGGCGGGTGCGGCCGTTGAGGCGGAGCCAGGGCGGGAGTTGGGTGTCGAGGACGGCCCAGCCGGTGCGGCGGTAGTTGCCTTCCTGGGCCATGATCGCGTCCCGTTCGTCACAGGATGGGAGCTTGGCGCGGAGGGTGGCGAGGGCGGGGTCGAGGTGGTCGGTGTCCAGGGACCAGCGGAGGTTCTCGCCTGCGGCGAGGATCAGGGCGCGGCCGATGGTGGCACGTAGGTCGGGGTCGGCGGTGAGTTCGACCTGGCGGCGGAGGACGGGGCCCGAGGACATCGCGTCGGTGGGGGCGAAGTGGCCCGCGTGGTTGCCGTAGTGGTCCAGGACATGGAGGCTGACGCCGTTGCGGCTGAGGATGGACAGCGCGGAGGTGTTGATGTCCACGTGGTCGAAGGCGATGAGGTCGCGGACGTCGGTGATGGGGATGCGCACAGGCGTGTTGTCGGGGCGTTCGATGCGCAGGCTGTCGTCCTCGCGGCGAATGCGGCAGGGCTCGGTCAGCCAGTAGGTGCGGCCAACGGCGGGCATCAGTCTCCCCAGCAGTAGTCGAGGTAGGAGCAGCCCCGGCACTCGCGGCGGGGCAGGCGGGGTGGGGTGGTGGGGGCGGCGATGACGGAACGGGCGAGGGCCTCGTCCTGGCGGGCCTGGTCTCGGGCTTCGTCGTTCCAGGGGACGTCGACGGTGCGGCGGATGAGGGGGTAGTGGACGACGCCGCCGCGCACCGCGACGCCCCGGCGTTCCAGGAGGAGGCAGTAGTGGCGGACCTGGGCGGCGTGCGCGGGCGCTGGCGCGCGGGAGGATTTGGTCTCGTGGATGACGGCGCCGGCGGTGACCCAGTCGATCTTCGCTTCGCCGAGGTCGATGTCGCGGCGGCGGGTGAAGGTGGTCTCGTCGATGACTTCACCGAACGCGACGAGGTCGCTGCGCTGTTCGGGGCGGTAGCCGTGGGTGTAGAGCCAGAGTTGGCGGGGGCAGTGGTGGAGGTACTTGAGGTGGACGCCGCCGAGCGGGGCGTCATCGGAACCCGGGCCCTCGTCCGGTGAGGGGGGTTGGTTCACAGGACGGTCTCCGGTTCCTCGGGCGGCATGAGGCCGAGGGTTTCGTCGTAGCGGCCCTCGATGACGTGGACGTGGAGGGTTCGGTCGTATCGGGCGCGGTAGGCGGGCAGTTGGGTGTAGCGCAGGGGGATCAGCAGGCCGGAGGCGAGGAGCGGGTCGCCGTCGGGGCCCTTGACGAGGGTGTGGAGTTCGGGCGCGTCGTCCTCGTGCACGGCTTCGACGCTGTCGAACTGTTCGCTGAGCCGGTGGGCGAACTCGCCCCGGTCGTGGAAGGGGTCGGTGAAGGTGAGAAAGGTTTCGGTGAACTCGTCGCGGGCCCTTCGGGCCTCCTCTGCCCAGCTACGGCCCCAGGCGGTGTCGTAGGCGTCGGCGAGGAGGGTGTCGATGGTCTCTTCGCTGAGGGCCGCCGAGCCGGTCTCGACGTGTCGGGTCAAGGCGCGCCAGGAGGCGTCCATGGCGCCCTTGGCGTAGGGGCGTTCGGTCTCGGCGCGGTGGACGCGGAACTCGACCGCGCCGTCCGGGTGTCGGCCGCGGCGATTGACGCGGCCGGCGCGTTGGGCGACGGCTTCGATGGGGGCGCATTCGACGGCGCCTCGGTCGAAGTCGAGTTGGAGGCTGACCTCGACGGCCTGGGTGGCGACGACGAGCCCGCCGCGCGCCGCCCGCTCGCCGACTGCGCGTTCGGGGTGACGCTTGAGCAGACGGGTCTCGATGGCGGCGCGGTCGCGGTTTCTGAAGCGGGAGTGGAGGAGCAGGGCCGCGTCGGGGTCGTCAGGGCGGGCCTTGCGGGCGTCGTCCGCCAGGAGCGCGTAGAGGTGCTGGGCGCTGGCGACCCGGTTGACGATGACCAGCACACTGTGCCCTTCGGTCAGCCAGCCGCGCAGTCTGTCGATGCCGGCAGACGCGGTGATGGGCTCGTCGTCCAGGGCGAGTTGGTGCCGGACGGGGCTGGTTCCTGGCGGTGCGCGGTGGAGGGTGACGGGTTGGGTGAGGGACTCGCGGACGATGTCGATCATCGGTGGGGCGAGGGTGGCGGAGAGCACGGCGGTGCGGCTGCCGAGGCGTTCCCACAGGCGCATCGCGGCGCAGATCCGGCCGAAGGTCTCCGGTTCGTAGGCGTGGAGTTCGTCGAGGACGAAGAGGGAGTTGGCCTGTTCCAGCAGGACGGAGGAGTAGGCCGGTCCGGCGATGGCGCCGTTGAGAAGTTGGTGGGGGGTGGCGACGCGCAGGCGTTGGGCGAACAGGCGCATGGCGCCCGCCTGTTGGCGTGCCTTGGTGGCGTGGGCCTGGGTGGGGGCGCAGTCGTCCTGGGTTGATTCGGTGAGGAGGGTGTGGGCGACGGTGCCGTGCAACAGGCCGATATCGGGCTGTCGCTGTCCCGGGGCCGGGGTCAACGTGGCGGTGAGGCGTCGTCGGGCGGCGTTGAGGGAGGCGCGGTAGGGCAGTGTCCACACCACGCGGGGTAGTCCTGGCAGGTGGGCGAGTTGGCTGGCGGCCCAGGCCAGGCCGGCCTCGGTTTTGCCGCTGCCGGTGGGGGCGACCAGCAGCAGATGACCTTCGCTGGCGGCGGCCTGCCGTTGGTGGGGGTAGGGGGTGTGGGGCAGGCGGGCCAGATAGTCGGCGGTCAGCGGCAGATGGGGCTGGAGTGCGACATGGGCCGAGCCGGCGCGGTCGGCGAGGGTCACCGCACCCTGGGCGAGGACGGCGAGCAGGCCACGTTCGGGAGCGACCGGCCGTTCCCAGGCGACGAGGAGCCTGGCCAGGGAGAGGCGAGCACGTTGGGCGAGCGTCGGGTCATCGGGCGAGGGAACGGGCGGGTCGAGGTGGAGCATCCCGGCGAACCAGGCCAGCGACTCCCGATGGGTGCCGCGCTGGACCTGGACGGTGGATCCGCCGTTGGGGTCCGGGGTGCGGGTGAACGCCTCGTCCCAGCGGGTGGCCGAGGTGTACAGCGCGTCGAGACTGGGCTTGCCGCGCGGAGCCTCGCCGGAGAACAGTGGGCGGTGGTGGGTGGCCACCAGGGTGGCGATCATCAGATGGTCGTGATGCGGCCAGCGCCCGGCCGTGGCCAACAGATCGACATAGGCCAGTGACAGCACCTCGTGCCGCTCGCCCCAGAGCGGCCCACCGGGCCGTACCTGCCGCTGGAAGCCTTCCGCGATCTTGCCGGCGTCGTGAAGCAGCGCGGCGCGCCGCACCCGTGACCAGAAGTCCGGCTCCGCGGCCAGCAGCCCGGCCTGGCCGATCCGGGCCTCCACCTGGGAGACGGTCTCGTAGACGGTGAGGGAGTGGGATGTCAGCCGCTCGGGGTCTTCGACGGGCTTGGACTTGGCCAGAACCTGGGTCAGCGGACGTGCCCCGGGCGTGCCGGTCACGGTGCGATTCACGGTTCGAGCAGCCAGACGGCCTGGCCCTCGTGGGAACCCGTCTCGCGGTAGGCGCCGCGCACCGGGCCGACCGGGCCGGGCGCGTCACACCACAGGTACTCGGCCCAACGGGTGGCCAGCCGGTCCGGCGAAACGCTGGAGGCCATCCGCACCGACCGGGCCGAGCCGCCGTCGTGGCCGCCGAGCGGGGCAACGGCATAGCCAACGGCGGCTTCCGCCGCCGGTTCCAGCAGCACGCGGTCACGGGCCTTCGGGTGGACGATGTCCTGGGAACGGCCCAGCCGCAGGGCCCAACGGGGGCGTCGCAGCGCGCGGGCGACGCGTTCGCCCTCCTCACCCGGCAGCCACAGCATGAGGTGAACGCCCGCCAGGAAAGGCCGGTCGCGCAGCGTCATCCCGCCCTTGGCGGCCGGGGCCCGGCCACCGACCGTGGGGTTGGTGGCGTTGGACAGCACCGGATGGTAGGTCTCGGCATCGACGCCCCTGCCCTCCACCCGGGCGGCCATCCCGAAGGGCAGCGTCTCCGCCAACTCCCCCGTCGCCGCCGCCAGCAGGCCACGCACCGTCGAGGGCGGAGGCAGCGGCAGACCACGGCTCAGCCCGGGGAAGAGCGGGTCGCGGAACGAGGCGACGGGCGCGAAGAACGCCAACCGCCACGCCGGCAACGGCTGCCGCTCCAGCGTCACGGTCACCGTTCGGGATCCTCGAACCACATGTCCAGCTCACCGTCGCGCAGCTCGGCCGCCAGATCGCGCAACACCGTCCGGGGATGACCGATCACGATCTCGCCCGCCTCGATCTTCTCCTTGCAGTGCCGCTCGAAGGTCTCCCGTTGGTCGTCGGCGAAGCCCGGCCGCCAGCCGACCCGCACCGGGGAGAGCCACTCGCCCTCCCACGCCTCCAACTCCGCCAGCAGCACGTCACCGCGCACCCGCAGGCCACGGCCGGGCTCGCCGTCCACCACATGGGCCAGCGGGTTGACCCCGCCCTTGAACGGCACCAGAACCAGCAGATCCGGCACCCGATCCCCGTAGTGCAGCGCCTGCTTCGCCCCACCGCTCAGCTGCGCCATGGCCTCCAGCAACAGCGCGGCGCGCTCCCGCCGTTCGGCGAGCGGCAACCGCACCGCCGGCTGGTCGCGGAACGTCACGCTGGACGCCCCGGCCGAGGCCGCCTCGGCGACCTGGAGCGCGGCCTCCTGGCTCAGGTAGTTGGGCCGTCCCACCCCGGTCTTGGTGGGCAGGGTGAACGTGCCGACGCGCGGCAGATCCAGCAGGAAGGGGGCAGCCAGGTCGGCGGTGAAGAACTCGTGCTCGTGCAGCACCGGCTCGCTCACCCCGCGCGCCATCACCCCGAAGTCGTCCGTGACCCGGGTCGGCGCCACCGACAGCAGGGTGCCCAACATGAACGGGCTGTCCCGCAGCGTCGTCGCCTCCGAGTCCCCCTTGGGGCCGGCCTTCATATAGCCGAACAGGTCATCGTCGGCGTAACGGGCGGGATTGGCCTCGGTGTTGGCCTTCTGTGCCTTGTTCTGTGCCTTGCCGACCCGGGTCACCGGGGAAGGCACCGAACCCATCTCCACCATGCTCTCCCGCAGCCACCGCCGCACGGCCTGCGCCGACACATAGGGGAAGGTGCCCTCATGGGTGCGCACGGTCTTCACCTTGGCCTTGGTGGGCTCACCACGACCGTTGTTCGGCGCGGCGGCCCGCACCGACAACACCATCTTCCCGGCCAGATACGCCATTACATCGCCCCCAGGGAGTCGTCGGCCAGGATGGCCGCCTCGTCGATCTGCTTCTCGAGCGCCGCCACCTGCTCTGCTTCCTCAGCGTCGGCCGGCTTGTCGTTCACCCGCACTTTTCGTTCCTGGAGCGCCTGCACCACGGCGACGCTCAGCAGCAGCCGCTGCTCCCAGGCGCGGGGATGCCGTTGGATCAGGCGCTTCCAGTGCTCCCCGTCCGCGGTGATCTCGCGGCCGTCCAGGAAGAGCCGGCTCTGCGCCCTGTGCAACACCCTGCCCAGCTCATAGGGGTTGAGGGCGACGCGCTGATACTCCGCCCAGCGCCCCCTCGGCCCGCCACTCCCTCCGTGCTCGATCCAGTCCACGAGCAGTTGCGTCACCGGTTTCAGATCCGGATCCATCCCGAGCACCTCCTTGGCATAGGTCATGGCGAGTCGCGCGAGACACGTCGCGTGTTGTGGGGTCCAGCGATGCTCCGAGCCGGTCAACAGGCGGTGCAGCTCCCAGAGGAAGGAGCGACCGCGACCGTCCTCGACCTCGAACACCAGCCGCGCCGCCTCGGCCGCACCGCCGCTGACCACGGCGCCCTGCTTGTCGCGCCGGGTCAGCGCGATCTCCAACAGCCGCCAGCCGCGCCGCAGCGGCGCGTTCCCCTCCACCAGTGCCAGAAAGCGCGGCACGGCCCTGCGGGTATAGGTCACCCGCAGCCACGGCTCCTGGTTGTCGTTCTTGAAACTCCACAACGTGGACGCCGACAGCTCGACCCGTGCGTGCCGCAGGGCCCGCAGCGCCACCAACTCCGGCCGCCCGTCAACCCCAAGCCGTTCGAACCCCAACTGCATCACCCGCCGGGCCCGCAACACGTTCCGCTCCGCGAACCGCCGCTCGGCCACCTCGCTCTCGCAGGAGAACACCGTCGCCGAACCAGCCGTCACCCACGCCCCATACGGCAACGCCCAGGCCGCCACCCGACACCCACGACACACCGGCCAGCCGGGCACCCCGGGGGGCAGCGTGTTCAGCATCTTGTTGGTGTCGAACAGCGGAAGATTCGACTTCGACCAGACGGCCCTCGCGGAAACGCCGCAGAACGTACACGGGCGCGGCCTGCCTTCCCCTTCTGGCTCCGGAGCGAACAACTCCAGGATCGCGTCCCGCAGCGCGTCCCGGTCCTTGGCCCGCTTGCTGTGCGTGGCCTTGGAATTGGGATAGAGCGCGAAGAGGACCTTCCACCAGTCGTAGGCTGCCGTGCCCTTGTCGGCCACGGCAGCCCGGGACGCGTCCTCGGCAATCCGCGCCGCGACCAGCGCCAAGTCGGGCCCCGTCACCTCCGCCGGGCTCGCCCGCTCCGCCAACACCGCCACAGCCCAGGCGCCGGCGCGCTGCAACGGATGACCGGACATCGCCAACGCCCCCTGATCCACCGGGAGTTGGGCGACGCTCACCGCACCCACCCGAAGCCCTGCACCGTGTCCAACCCCAGCCCCCAGCACCGCACCGCCGCCACAAACCGCCGGTCCGCCTCCAACGCCACCCGCACGCGGGCCCCGATCCTGGGCGCCCCCCGCACGGTGAACCGCCGCCTCGGCCCCGCGTCCACCACCCACACCCCACGCGGCGCCGGCAGACCCAACACATCCGCCTTGTGCACCAGGTTGTGCCGCAACCGCTCGACGTAGTGCTCGTCGCCCGGCAACAGATACCGCCCCTCCCGCTTCACCACCACCGGGGTCACCGAACTCAGCTCCACCAACCCGTCTTCCCTGCCGTCGGCCACCTGGTCCGCCTGCTCCAGCTCCACCCCCCGGATCGACAGCCGCGCCGAGCCCCAACGAATCTCCGACCGCGCCGCCAGCCCGCGCACCAACGCGGAAGCGATCTCCGGCACCGGCGACCCGAACCACAACGAGCCATCCTGCGATGTCGTGAAAACCCCCGCCCGCACGGGCGCTCCCCTGAACAACGGACTCGTCATCCCCACCGGCCGCAACGGATGCCCACCCCACCCACCGTCATGCAACGACCGCGCCAACTCCGGCTCCACCTCGGACAACAGCCCATACAACGCCCCCCGCGCCGGCCCATGCACCTCCTCCCACGGCACCACCGGCACATCCGCCGCGACGTCCACGCGAACTCTCACCACACCCCCACGGCAGGATCGATAGACTCATCCGCACATCACCGCGAGCAGTGGTGCGATGACACGCAGTGCAAGATAGTCGCAGGCGACGAGCCAGCGGACGAAAACACCTAAATGCAGACGAAGCTCGCCTAGTTGTGATAGCGAGCTTCCAGTCACAGCGAGTCCGCCAAGGCTGGCCCACACCTCGGGCTCCCGAACGAGGCTGGCACCGCAAACCAACACCCAGCCACCTCGACACCCCCCTTGACCAGCACCGACGCACCACCGCCGACCCGCTGCACCCCACCCCGAAGAGCAGCCCCGTCTACCCACTCTGACCAGCACCTTTACTCTCGGGCCCTCATCAGCCCTGGGGGGTTCGCAACCAGCGCGCAGCCGCGGCGCCCGCCCGTCGCTCACGTGGCAGCCCGGACGGACCGGCGGTCCTGCGTGCCTGCTCCTCGCGCTCGGTGTGAGCACGCCGGGTGCCCCCTGCGGCTCGGGTCTCGGCTTCCGCCAGCTCTCCTCTGACGGAGCCGCCGACGGCCTCGCGCAGCCCGCTTCCGCTCGCGCTGGCGTTCCACGGGGTGGGGGACGTAGCGACGGCGGAGGTCGCGACGCGTCACACGCCTGGAGAAGAGTTGCGGAGCAGATAGTATCGCTGCCGATACTATCTAGGGTGTCGCGCAATGACGCTGCAACGACAGGATCGCCTCTCATGCACCGCTTTATCGGTAGGGACCAGGAACTCCGCACGTTGCGGCGCACGCTCGACGAGGTCAGCGCCGAGGCCGGCTCGGCCCAGCCGGGCCAGTGCCTGCTCATCCGGGGTAGGCGGCGCGTGGGGAAGTCCACTCTGGTCGAGGAGTTCCTTGCCCGGGCAGCCGTCCCCCATCTGTTCTTCACCGCCGCCGGCGGCTCCGCGGAAGACGAGCTGGCGGAGCTGGTCGATGCCGTTGCCAACTCCTCCCTGCCAGATCGCTCGCTCTTCACAGAGGAAACGCCGAGCCAGTGGAACGCGGCCTTTCGGCTCTTGGCAGAGATTCTGCCCGATGACGCCCCGAGCGTGGTCGTGATCGACGAGGTCCCCTACCTCATGGAACGCGTCGACGCCTTCGAGGGGATGCTCCAGCGCGCCTGGGACCGGTTGCTCAGCCGCAAGCCCGTCCTGCTGCTGCTGGTCGGTTCGGATCTCTCGATGATGGAATCACTCGACAGCTACGACCGTCCGTTCCACCAGCGAGGTCGGGAGATGGTCGTGGGGCCGCTGACCCCGGCGGACATCGGCGAGATGCTCGACCTGGAACCGGCCGCCGCCTTCGACGCCGCACTCATCACGGGCGGGCTGCCGCTGATCTGCCGGGAATGGCAGGCCGGAGCCTCGATGTGGGACTTCCTGGACGCGTCCCTGGAGAACCCGATCTCCGCTCTCCTCGTCTCGGCCGAGCGCTCGCTCGCTGCCGAGTTCCCACCGCAGGCGTTGGGCAGGGACGTACTGCGGGCCATCGGATCGGGCGAGCGGACCTTCACCAACATCGCTCGGGCCGCCGGCGGCATCGCCCACAGCACCCTCAGCAGGGCAGCCAACCTGCTGATCGACAAGCGTGTAGTGGCGGCCGAACTTCCGATCTCCCTGCATCCCTCGAAAGAGCGCCGCTACCGGGTGGCGGACCCCTACCTCCGCTTCTGGCTGGCGTTCCTCGATCCGCACATGGCGGAGATCGAGCGCATGCGGGGCGACCTCACCCTGGCCCGAATCCGAGAGCGGTGGACCAGTTGGCGGGGACGTGCTGTCGAACCCCTGGTCAGGGAGTCCCTCGCCCGGATCCTGCCGGACGGCGAACTGCCCGCCGCCCCCGCTGTCGGCGGGTACTGGACGCGCAGCAACGACGTCGAGATCGACCTCGTGGGTGCGGATCGGCAACCCGTGGCGAAGCAGTTGCTGTTCCTGGGTTCGGTCAAGTGGCTTGAGACGGCCCCCTTCGACGCCCATGACCTGGCCGCCCTGCACAAGCACAGGGCCGCGCTCACCGACGAACCGATCCCGCTCGTCGCGGCCTCCCGAAACGGCGCCACCTGTTCCGGCCTTCAGGCGGTCTTCGGGCCGGACGAACTCCTCAGGGCATGGCGGCCCCGCTGATCCGACAACCATGCCGAGCGGACGGTCGCCCACGGGACCGGCCGGATGACAGAGGCCGTTCCGGTCATCACCCGTGCGCGCGGCTGGTTGGCCTTGATCCGCCGAAAGGGGCACGAGATTCCAGCGGCTCCAGACGCGCAGAGGGAGCGGGCTCCAGGAGTGGGCGCGATAGCGAAGGACCTATACGCCGACAGAGGCGGACACCTCCAACCGGACTGCGGCCGGGCCCCCGCGTGCACAGGGATCCCACCAAGGCTGTGGCTCTACCATCTGCTGGTCAGCATTCCAAGTGCGGCCCCTGCTACCAGAGCTAGGCTGGCTCCATCAGCCCAACACCCCACGGACCACTCCCCCAACCACCTGCGCGGCGCCCCACTCACCCCTCTGACCTGCAACGTTGCACTACCGTCAGACCGCTGCACTTTCACCCCCACGCGACACCCAGACCCGCTTCCCAACCAGCGGCTTTACACTCGGGTCCTCATCAACCCCGGAGGGTTCGCAACCCCGGCGCTACCCGCCGACGTGGTCCGTCAGCCTCGAGCCCTCATCAATCCCGGAGGGTTCGCAACCGCTGGCGGCCCCGCTGCTGTGGATCGCCGCCGGCATGTCCTCATCAATCCCGGAGGGTTCGCAACATACGGTGAGACAGGCAGTCACAGGGAGGGCATTCATGGTCCTCATCAACCGCGGAGGGTTCGCGGCGCGCCCATCAGGCGGCCGGCGAGCGGCACGTCGCCGGTCCTCATCAGCCCAGAGGGTTGGCAACGTGACGGGTTCATCGCTGGGCGGCGGGCCTGAAGGTGAGGTGCCGGAACGGGCATGAGATGCGGCCTTACACCGCCCTCCCACCCCGGCTTCGACGGCTCCGGCCTCACCCAAGCCGCCTACACCGCCGCCTACCAACACGCCGCCAGCCCCCAACTCCCGCCAGCCCCCGCATGCCCGGCGACCTCCTCTTCTACGGCACCCCCCACAACATCCACCACGTCGGCATCCGCACCGGCAACGGCCACATGATCAGCGCCCCAAGCCCGGCGAACTCGTCCGCGAAGAATGCCACCGCTACCCAGGCGACGACTACCTCGGCGCCACCAGACCCCGGGCACACCCCTGTATATCTCCGTAAGGGGATTTCGTTTTCAGTGTCCTGTCATCAACTGGTCCCCCTGGGTCCGGGATTCACGAGCATGGCTGTTTTCCGAGAGCGAACAACGCTTCCCTCGGTTCGATTTCAGTTGGTATCGCGCTCGTGTCAACGGCCGCCGAAGTCGCTAGGGTTACCACGTGTTGACTCCTTTAGCGGCTGACGACCCGCCGTCCATAGCTGGTTACCGGATCACGCACCGGGTTGGCGCAGGGGGAATGGGAAGGGTTTATCTGTCACACACGCCCGGAGGGCGGCCGGTCGCCATCAAGGTGATCCATCCGGAGCTGGCCTCGGATCCCGACTTTCGGCAGCGGCTTCAGCAGGAGGTACGCGCCGCCCAGCGTGTCCAAGGCCCTTATACGGCCCCCGTCATCGACAGCGACACGGAAGGGCCGCGGCCGTGGTTCGCCGCCGCATACGTAGCGGGCCCCTCCCTGTATGCCGCCGTCCGGACGCATGGCCCGCTGCCACTGCCCGCCGCGGCTCGCCTGCTGGCCGGCATCGCCGAGGCGTTGCGGGGGATCCACGGCGCGGGTGTGGTGCATCGGGACCTCAAGCCGTCGAATGTGCTACTTGCCCAGGACGGTCCGAGAGTCATCGACTTCGGCATCTCCCGGGCACTCGACTTCACCTCGCTCACCCGTAGCGGATTCACCGCCGGCACGCCCGCGTTCATGGCACCGGAACAGGCGATGGGCCAAACGGCCACGGCCGCCGTGGACATCTTCTCCCTCGGCATGGTCGCGGCCTTCGCCACCATTGGCAGCCCACCCTTCGGAGACGGCCCGCCGCCCGCTGTGCTGTATCGGATCGTGCACGAGGAACCCGATCTGGCGGGGTTGCCGCCCGCCCTGCGGGAGTTGACCGCCCGCTGCCTGGCCAGGGAGCCGGCGGAACGCCCCACGGCCGCGGAGGTGGTCGAGGAGTGCCAACGGCTGCTGGTCGACGCACCGGAGTCCGCGGACGGATGGCTGCCTCCAGCCGTCGCCGCCGAGGTGGAACGCCACCTCTCCACGGTCACCTCGCTGCCCCCGGCGGTACCCGCACCCGCCGCGCCCGGACCAGCCGTCCCGCCGCCGGGCGCTTGGGGCCCGGGGACACTGCCCCCGGCCACCGCCCAGCGCCGGGGGCGTGGGCGACTCGTGGCGTTCCTGCTCGCCACCGGCCTGTGCGCGGCGCTGGCCGGCGGGGCCATCGGTGCCATGGTGCTGGGCGGCGATGACAACGGTGTCGAGGCCGGGAGCGGAGGTGACGACGATGCGGACACCCGTGGGGGAGACGGCGGACAGGAGGAGCCGTCGCCCTCACCGACCAGCCCGGAACCCAGCGACGAGCCGGAGCCGGACCCCGAGCCCACCGAACAGCCGGAGCCGGAGCCGGAGCCCACCGAGCAGCCGGACCCGAACCCCGAGCCGGAGGATTATGCGGACATCGACATTCCCGCGAGGTACATGATCCTGTTCACGGACGATCCGCCCACTCCCCGCCCCGTCGACAACGGTGGTCACGGCAGAGGCGACTTCAGCTACTCGTACTTCACCAACTCGTCGTTGAGCACCGAGCCGGACAACAACATGGTCCTCCTGGAGCCAGGACAGGACGGATCCCTGGACGTCTGTCGCGCGGAGACACGTTTCACGAATGACATCGTTTCCAACTACATCTCCCCCGGCATCCAGATCTGTGTCACCACCGCCCGCGGAGACATCGCCCTGGTCACCCTCAACGAGCGTGTGACCAGGACGAACTCACCGAGCAGCTATGTCAACATCGACCTGACGGTCTGGCGTAGCGCATCCAGGCCCGACGCGGACAACTGACACCGTCGCCTACCGCACACCGCACCATGGAATGCACGGGCCACTCCCGAAGCGACCAGCCGCTGGAAGAACGCGCTCAACGCCCACGACATCACCTTCAACGGCCGCCTCACCGCAGTTCGCCAGGAATACCCCTTGCTCGACAGGCCCTCGGCGGGCCAAGCCTAAGGGTTGTCCCGCTAATCGAGGGTCGGCTGGGGCACCAGACGTGACTTGGTAACGTTCTGCGCATTTGGGTGGCCCGGACGTGCTGAGGGCCTCAGATCGCATGGAGGCCGGGCGGTGCGGCTCGTCTGCCGGAACTTTGGACTGTCGGATCTGCCGCGGCGCGGACTCACCCCGCAAGAGGCTCCACTGGCAGTGCTTCTCCTCGACATCGAGGCAGAGCTCTCCATCTGGGAGCAGGGGCAGGTGGTGTGGTCCGAAGAGGCGTTCCCCGTGGCGGAGCTGGCGTACTACTTGGCGCTCTGGCTGCAGAGGCCAACTGCCGGCCATGAGGAATTCGAGCTCGACTCGATGCAGGCGGAGGAGGGGCTGATCCGCATCGTGCACTCCGATGACGGCTGGCGGGTCGGCTCCATCTACACGCCGGACTTCTGGACCTCTCCCGTCACCTGGGACGTCTTGGTAGCGGCGATCAAGCAGTTCGACCGCTCCGTGCGCGAGGGCGTTGCCGCGATGGGGATCGAGCCTGCCTTCATCCCGGAGCCCTGACGGCGGGGATAGGCCTGTTGCGCACAGTGGAATGATCACCGTGTGGCTAGTGTGATCACGGCGTCGGAGCCGTCTTGGATAGCCCCGTTCACCGGGCTGAGCGCGCGGCAGTTCGGCAAGTTGGTCACCGCGCTGCGGCGGGAGGGGGCGGATCCGGTCCGCAAGGGCCGGCCCTGGAGCCTGCCATTGGAGGACCGGGTCCTGCTGGTCGCCGCGTACTGGCGCACGAACCTCACCCTGCGCCAGCTGGCGCCGTTGTTCGGAGTGTCGAAGTCGGCCGCGGACCGCATCATCGATCGCCTCGGCCCGGCACTCGCGCTCCAGCAGCGCAAGAGGTTCCGCAAGGACACCGTGCTGATCGTGGACGGCACCCTGGTCCCCACCCGCGACCACCAGGTGGCCGAGCAGTCCAAGAATTATCGGTACTCCACCAACCACCAGGTCGTCATCGACGCCGACACCCGGCTCATCGTCGCCATCGGCCGGCCGCTGCCCGGCAACCGCAACGACTGCAAGGCCTGGGAACTGTCCGGCGCCAAGGACTCCGCCGGCCGCACCACCGTTATCGCCGACGGCGGCTACCAGGGCACAGGCCTGATCATCCCGCACCGCCGTGAACGCGGCCAAGCCGATCTACCGGCCTGGGAAGAGGAGCACAACGCCTCCCACTGCAGGGTCCGGACACGTGTCGAGCACGCCTTCGCCCGCATGAAGACCTGGAAGATCCTCCGCGACTGCCGCCTGAAAGGCGATGGCGTCCACCACGCCATGCTCGGCATCGCCCGCCTGCATAACCTCACCCTCGTCGGCTGACCAGCAGACAAGCAGGTCAGCCAGCAGACCCGAGGTCATTTACGGGACAACCTTTAGGATCGAATTCCCCCGCGGGCATGAGCGGCACAGGGTTGGCGCGGTGATCATTGAGATGATCGCCGCGAGCGCTCCATTGCGGTCCAGATGACGGCGGCACGATTCCTTTTGGCGGTCAGGCCAGCCACCGGCGTGCCTCCTCCAAGCGTTCTTCGTTTCCGGAAGGGGCGTCGACGCCGGTGACGTCACCGTGCAGGATCCGCCCGGCGTAGTAGAGGGCGTTGATGGCGTACCGAAAGTCCAGGATCGGTGTCAGCGCGCGTTCGATCTCTGCGCGTGGCAGAACGTCCTGGTCCAGGTAGGCGCGGAGGAGGGGTTGCGCGCGGTCAGGGCCGTGGGCGTCCATCACCGCCGTGGCCACGTCGTACATCCGGGGCTTGAAGCTGGCCGCGCCCCAGTCGATGAGACCGCGGTTGCCTGTGGACGGGTCGAACCGGAAGTGTTCGGGTGCGGGGTCGCCGTGCACGGGGCCCCACGTCAGCGTCTCAGGGCGGAGTCGCCGCAGTCGCGCCGTGACCGCTTCGATGGCTGGTCGGATCCACGGCCGCAGGTTCAGGGCGGCGTCATCGGGACTGTCGGCCAGCAGGTCGAACTGCGACCACGCCTCCCCCGGGGTGACCGGTTCCGTGCCGAGGATGCCGTGGACGCGGGCGAGTGTCGCGCCCATGAGCGCGGTATCGCTGCTGCTGTGGCCTTGGAGTTCGCGGCCCGCTACCCAGCGCAGGAGCGCGAGAGCGTGGCCGCCGACCGCGGTCGTCAGGTGTCCAGCGGACGTGGGCACGGGTGCGCCAGCGAGCATGCCTGCCTCCTCCACCTGGACCGACAGACGCAGGCCGTAGAGGAACTGCCCCTCCGGCATTCCTCGGGGTACGGCCTTGGCCACCCATCGGGTGTCCCTGAGACGGACGTTCCAGGTCGCGGAGTTCATGCCGCCCATCAGGGGCGTTACCTCGGCACCAGGCAGAGCCCAGTGCGATGCCAGTGCGGCGGAGATCCCCTGGCAGCTCGGTACCGGCCGGCGCTCGTCATTCGAGGAGACAGTGGGATCCGGGGCGGGGTGGCCGGGCGGGCCGCCGTTGGGCGACGTGGCGTGTGACGACATGGTGGTGAGGTTCTCCGGATTCGACAAGGGAACCGCCGCCGGGCACGGCGACGGCTTCGGCCTCATGCGCGGCATTTCACGTGCCGCGCAACGGATCACCTCACGCCATGGACGGTACCGAGACGCCCCCGGGCGGGCCAGCGAATACCGAGGGCACGGCGGGAAGTACCGGCCGTACCAACCTCAGCGAGAGCCCCCTCCCCACTGGCTCCCCTTGCGAGGTGTTGGAACGGCCGCACGGATGCTGCTCAGAATGGCGTCGGCGGGGCGGTAGCGGCGTGGGAACGCACCCGGCGCCGAACGTGCGCTCGGGGCATGCCGCGAGTTCGCCAGGGGCAGCGGTCGCACAGCAGACCGCAGTCACTTAGTCGGCCTTTGACTCGGCCGGCGAACCGTGCCGTCGGAAGCACGTCGCGGTCTCCGTCGGCGCGGGCGTGGTGGTGCGCGGCGCGGCTGAGGCACGGTGGGCAAACGTGAGGGTGCGCAGCAACTGACCTGTGGCGGAGGGGCCCTCAGCGCAACGTAGGGACGATAGCTGCGCCTGCTCGATACGTATGGTCGAGGGCCTTCGGCTCAGGCCGTGGTTTCGCTCAGCGCGGTGTAGGCCGCTTCCGCGCGGCGGCCGGCGACGGCGTCGGCGGGAGCGTGGGCCAGGAAGCCCTCGGTGCTCCCGGTGTAACGGATACGTCCCGCCTCCAGGACCGTGACATGGTCGGATTCTTCAGCGAGGTCAGCGACATCGTGGGTCGAGAGCAGCACCGTCACCTCGTCGGTCAGCGTGGCCAGCACGTCGCGGAAGACTCGTCGCTGTCGGGGGTCCATGCCGGCGGTCGGTTCGTCGAGGAGCAGTACGCGCGCCCCGTGGACCAGCGCGGCGGCGACACCCACCCGGCGCAGTTGTCCGCCGGACAGGCGGCGCGCCCGGGTGTCCGCTTCGTCGGCGAGGTCGACTCTGGCCAGGGCCGTGGCCGACGCGGTCCAGGCGTCGGTGCGGCTCATGCCTTTCAACCAGCCGGTATAGGCGACCTGTTCGCGGGCGGTCAGGGCAGTCATGGCGGTGATGTGTTGTGGCATCCAGGCGACGGCGCCGCGGTAGGCGCGGGCCTGTGAGGGGAGGTCGTCCAGGCTGACGCTGCCCTTGCGTGGGCGGGTGACGCCGGCTGCCAGCCGTAGCAGGGTGGATTTGCCGGCGCCGTTCGGGCCCAGCAGCACGGTCACCCCCGGCGGCAGCCGGTAGTCGAGCTCGCTGAGTACCGGGCGGGCCCATGGGCGGTATGCGTAGGTGCAGGCGCGGAGTTGGAGAGTCATGGGTCCTCAGGTGATGGAATGGGCCACGGTCCGCCAGCGGACCGTGCCGTGGAGCAGGAGGCCGATGGTGAGGGCGAGCATGGCGGCGAGCGCCGCCGGGGCGTCGCCACCGGGCTTGGGCAGGACGGTCCAGAACGCCCAGTGCCCACCCCCGGAGTAGCCGACGAAGATCACGGCGAAGACCCAGAGCACCGGCGCGGCGATCGCCGGCTGACCGACGAAGACCCGTACGCACAGCAGCAGTCCGGTCAGGAAGGCGACGTTACGGCCGGAGGCCACGGCGTGGTCGTTGCCCGCCAGCAGATGGACCGCGCCACCGACGGCCAGGGCGGTCGCGCAGACGCCGATGACCAGGCCGGCGTCCAGCGCGCGCACGCGTCGGGTAGCGGTCTCCTCCGCCTCAACCAGCCGGGAGCCGAGGCTGAGTTCGAGGGCGGCGACAACGGGGATCGGGGCCATCAGCACGAAGAGCACCGGATTGGTCGACCCACTCAGGATCGAGGGCAGTTCGACCGTGGCATCCCCCAGCACCATCACGGCGGCCGTGAACACGCCGAGCGCCACCAGGAGGACGGAGAGCACTCGCCGCGCTTTGAGCCACCACCACATCAGGCCACACCCGCGCTCTCGCCGGAGGCACAGGCCGCGGCCAGCGCGTTCCGGTACCAGTCGGCCTGCTCCGCTGGCGACAGCTCCGTCACCGCCACCGCTTGTTCCTCGATCTCCTCAAGTATCCGGGCCCCGTCCTGGTACACCAGCAGTTCCTCGCGCTGGCGCCGTAGGTAGTCGTCGGCGACGCCCGCGACGCCCGCCGCCCACAGCATGACGGTGCGCGCCGTGGTGCCGTCCGGTTCAGCACAGGGGAAGACGACGACGGTGTCGACGACGGCCAGCCGGGTCGTGTCGGCGGAGTGCAGACTGGTGAGGGGGAGGCGCCAGGTGTCGGGTGCCCTCTCGCCCTCGGCGATCAATCGGTCCTCCACCCGTGCTGGCGGCTCGACGGCCACACCCGCGTCTGTCAGCAGCCGCAGCGTCTCGCCGATGTCGGCGCGAACGGTGGGCAGGTCGCCAGCGGTCGCCGCAGGCATGCACACGGGCAGCTCGTCACCGGCGCAGCGCACCTGCGCGTGACCGGTCGAGGTCGGGGGCGAGTGCCCCCAGTCCCGCACCATGGCATAAGCGCCGACCGTTCCCCCGAGCATCGCCAGGCAACCGGCCACCGCGCACCCCACGCGCCACGCCGGCCGCCAGACTGGCGTGGTCAACAGGGTGAGGCCGAGCGCGATGGCGCCGGCGAACAGCACGGGCGCCCCGACAGAAGCCGTCGTCGGCAGCTGACCGAAGCCCAACTCCCCAGGGTATTGGCCTGATATGTGCCGGAGCCAGAACGGTTCATAGGACCAGGCGGCTGCCACCGCGTAGAAGACGACCAGCGCGAGCACGGGCGCCACCACTATGCGGGGCAGCACCAGCCCGGCCGCGAAGCCGATGAGCGAGTGGGCGACAGCGAGGGCCCACGCCATCCCGGGCAACACCAGGCTCACCACGGTAGGTGCCTGCCCCTCGTGCCCCAGGGCGAGGCCGATGGCAAGGCCGGTCATCAGGCCGGCCAACAGCCACACCGGGGCCAGTGCCTGTGCGATCAGGCTGGCTCGGGAACGGGCAGGGCCCAACGCCCAGACCCCGTCCCGCCGCAGTCGTCCGCTCTCCCACGCGCCGAGCGCCGCCGCCGTCGCGTAGATCAACGGATAGACACTGAGCAGCACGGCCGAGACGGTGCGCGGCGCATAGCCCAGGCGCGGGTCCCCCAGGCGGTAGTCGGCGAGGTAACCGCCGTAGAAGTAGAGCACGATCAGCGCCAGCGCCGGCGGCGCGAGCCACAGCGCGGCCGACGCGCGCAACCAGGTTCGAAGTCTCATCAAAGTCCGGTCGTGATAACGGGTGAATCCGGGGGTGGGCGTCGGAGTGTTCGACACCACCCACGGAGGGCCGATCCGGCCAAAGTGGCCCGCCGCAAGCAGTGCGCCGCCCCGCCGAGGTGGGCTGTGTCGAGAAGTGGCAACCGGCCTTCGACCTGATCGACGAAACGAGGTCCTGGGGCATCGAGGTGCCCCAAGTCATCACCGACGGCGGCCAGGGAGACACTGCCGCCTTCCGGCACCGCCTGGAGACACGCAAGCTCCACCACATGGTGGCCATCCCGACCACGACCACCACGCACCTCACAGAGACGGCGCCAGCCTGAGCCTCTTCTGAGGCGTCCGCGAACTGCGGACAACGCCCCTCGCGACCTGGACCGGCGCCTGCCCACCTGTCACCGCGACAGGCCAGACCCCGCGCCGACATGACCAAGCGCACCACTCGGGGCTGTGGTGGTGCTACGGCGCGGCGGATCTTGCGGCCCGGCGGGCGGCTGCGGTGAGCCAGGGCCTGATGGAGCTGTCGTTGGTGAGGTCGGCGCGGTAGGCCACCGCGACGGTCACGTAACTGTGGCGGTGCCAGGACTGACTCCAGCGGTAGCTGCGGTAGACCTTGTCGGGGCAGTGTTCGAGGCCGCCCCCGTCCCGGGCCCTCCAGATGGTGAGCTCCCAACGCGGCTTGCCGCTCAGGTACGCGAGCATGTCCTGGGCGGTCGGCATGTCGGGGAAGGCGAAGACCTGGACGCAGACGTAGACGGGGTTCTCGGGCGTGGCGTGGGAACCGGGCTGCTCCGCGTAGACACCGGCCACCACATTGGTACAGTCACGGCGCGTGAGTTCCTGGGCCACATGGCTGGGGCCCGCCTCACGGGGGTGGTGTGTGCCCTCGGCGATTCGCGCGAACTTGATGCCCAGGTCGTTGGTGAACTGCTGCGGCAGCAGGGCGTTCACGGTGAGTGTCTCGTCAGTGGAATCGCGGCCCCGCTGCCCGGGCACGGAGACCGTGGGCGGGAGAGGGACCGTGCCTGGCTCTGTGAGGGGTCGGGTACGGCCGTCTACAGACTCGGGCCTGGGTGTGTGGTCGATGTGCCGTAGCGCCTGGGAGAGGTCAGCGGCGTTCGGATACCGGTGCTCGGGGTCCTTGCGCAGCAAGGCGAGCACGAGTTCGTCCCAGGCGGGTGGGATGTCCGTGGACACCGCGCTGGGCGCGGAGGGTTCCTGAGTGAGATGGGCCGAGAGGTAGCCCACGGTGTCGGGGGCCTGGAACGGCAGCTGGCCTGTGATCAGCTCGAAGAGCAGGCAGCCGAACGCGTACAGGTCGCTGCGCGGTTCGGGGAAGCCGCGGGCTTGTTCGGGTGCCATGTAGGGGGGTGTGCCCACGATGAAGCCGGTCTGGGTGAGGCGGTCCGCGGTCGCGTAGGGGTCTGCCCCTCGCGCGATGCCGAAGTCGAGGACCTTCACGATGCCGGAAGGTGTGATGAGGATGTTGGACGGCTTGATGTCCCTGTGCATGATTCCGGCGTTGTGCGCCTCAGCGAGCGCGTCGCCTATCTGCGCGCCCCATCGGGCCGCGTCCGGCAGGGCGATGGCGCCTCGGCGCAGCATCGCGTCCAGACCCTCGCCCCGGATCAGCTCCATCACCAGGAACGGAATCCTGTCGCCCGCGGTGCCGGTTTCGCCGAAGTCGTGGATGGTCACGATGTTGGGGTGCTGTAGCCGGGCGGTGATCTGTGCCTCGCGCAGGAACCTGGCGCGCGCCTCTTCGCCGCGGCTTCCGCCGCCGGCCAGTAGGGAGATCACCTTGACCGCGACGGGCCGGCCCAGCGTCTCGTCCTGCGCCTCCCACGCCTGGCCCATTCCGCCCTCACTGAGCTGTCGCACCAACCGGTAACGGCCCCCCAGGAGCTGGTCTCGCACTGCTATGCCTCCCCCGTTTCGAACATTCCTGTCCCGGCTGCTGGCGAGCTGGCGCGATGGGCATCGCGACGCGACCGCGTAGGTGACACGCCCGTAACCCAGGAACCCGCCAAGCGCCAGGAGAATCCGCCAGGACAGCCGTCCTGATCCGGACCAGCGTTCCATTCCCGGCGCGTCCCCGGTCGCGGAGCGCGCCTCTCCTCCACCGCTGCAACGGCGCGCGCCTGCCGGAACGTTAGCCCGTTGCCCGGCCGCAGTCCCACAACTTCCCTCACAGGGACGCCAGGTCGGGCGCCGCGGTTCCGCGACCGGCACTTGCCGATCCCCACGCACGGCGCCCCGCTCCGCACTGCTGTCGCCCGTCGCCTCGCCCGCGAGGGCTTCTATCAGTTCTGCCGACAGCGGCTGGTTTCTCGGTGAGGGCGGCGTCGCGGTCGGCGGTCGCGCGGAGCCGGTCGCGCTCAGCGGCGTCGATGTAGATGCTTTCACCGCGCTGGACCGGGATCTGGTTGAAGTAGGGGTCGTTGGGGATGTTGAAGCGCGGCTCGGTGGAGGCTCCGGACAGGCGTGAGATGCGGTGCTCGGTGTGGGTGACTGGGCGCGGACCAGGCCGAAGTGGCCGATCTCGAAGTGGGTGACCTGACCGGCGGGGTCGGCGTGGGCGACCAGGTTGCCCTGGCCGTCCCAGCTCTGCGGGCCGGCTGTTGCCGGGCGTCACAGGTCCGCCGCGTTGGTTCGCCGGCGGGGCGCGGGCCGAAAGGCGGGCCGGGCTCGGTCCTAACGGTCGGCCGGCGGGGGCCACTCGCGGCGGAGGAGGCCGAAGACCCAGGAGTCGGAGATGTCGCCGTTGACGACGCAGTCCTCGCGGAGGGTGCCTTCGCGGACGAAGCCGAGCTTCTCAAGGACCCGGGCGGACGCCACGTTGCGGGTGTCGGTCTCGGCCTGGACGCGGTTCAGGTCCAGGGTGTCGAACGCCCACCGCAGGACGGCGTGCGCCGTCTCCGTGGCGTAGCCGTGGCCCCACGCGGCGGCGTCGAAGACGTAGCCCAGGGACGCGCTGCGGAAGTCCGGGTTCCAGCCGGTCAGGCCACACCAACCGATGAACGCGCCGTCGGAGAGGCGGTCGACGGCCACCCGCGCTCCCGTGCCCTCCTCCTCGATGGTCCGGCAGGTCGCGATGAAGCGCTGGGCGCGGGCCGGTTCGGTCCACGGCGGGGAGTCCCAGTAACGCAGCACGGTGGCGTTGCTGTGCAGCGCGTAGAGCGGCGCCGCCTCGGCGTCGGTGAACGGCCGCAGCCGCAGGCGGGCGGTGTGCAACTCGGGGGTGGGCAAGGTCATGCGGAGCATCCTGCCGCGTCACGCGCACCCCCGACCATTCGTTTATCCGAACGGTCGGGGGCACCAGCCCCACGGCGTCGGCTGTCGCACTCCGCCGCGCACGAGCGCGAGGTCGCCGTCTCGGCCGCGACCCGCGCGATCGGCCGGGTCGTGCGGCGTTCGGTCAAGCGCCGTCGGCCCGCAGCAGAAGGCGACGCGTGGCGATGCGTCACCGGTGCTCGTCGACGACCGCGCCGCCGGGTGGTCGCAGAACGCCGACATGCTCGCCCAGTCGCTCGCCAGGCCGCTCGGCAAGGTCGACGAGTGCGCGGGCGTGGTCGGCGTAGGTGATCTGTGCACCGAGGGTGCCGACGTCCGTCAGGGTGTAGCCGGCGTAGGGAACGCTGGTGCGGTCGAAGTCTCCCGCCGGACTGACGGCGGTCCACGCCAGGCCCGACCGGGTGAACGTCTCCAACGCGGCACGGTGCCCGAGGGAGAACGGGCGGTACTCCGCCGGGAAGGCCGCCGCGTCAACGGGGGCGACTCCAGAGGCGTCTGGGAGCAGTGACGCGATACCCACCCACACCAGGCGGCTGACGCGCGCTTCGAGAAGGCCGGCCGCGAGGCTCGTTGCCGCGCCACGGTAGAACTCCACCGGGTCGCCGTCAGAGGGTGCGACGGCGACCACAGCCGCGTCGTTCCCGGAGGCGGCCCGGGCCACCACCAGCGGATCGGTGACGTCCGCCTCGGCCTTCCGTAAAGCGGTCACGTGGTGTCCACGTCCGGACGCCTCGGCTGCCGCAGCGGCCCCGGCCTGGCCGCCGGCTCCAAAGATCACGATGTTCAACATGGGCACGACGTTAGGCCGACGTCCGGTTCCCGATCGGGTACCTATCCTTGCCGTATGCGTCGGACGACTGCCATTCCGTTCGACGACGAACTTTGCCCGTCGTCGATGCTTCCGGTCCGGATGCGGAACAAGTGGGCCCCTCTCGTGCTACGGCTAATCGACCACGGCCACACGTCGTTCAACGCTCTCCGACGGGAACTGCCACGCGTCGGCCCCAAGGAGCTCACTCGCGCTCTCCGCTCACTGGAGCGGGACGGATTCGTCACCCGCGGCCCGGCCGGCTACCGCCTCACGTCCCTCGGGCGGAGCCTGCTCAAGCTACTGCTCCACGTCTCCGCGTGGACGACGGAGCACTGGGACGAGATCGTCGACGCACGGGAGGTCGGCTCCACCGCCCGGTGAACCACCGGTCATCCCGTTGGGCGCCCATGACCTGGTCGCTTCGCACAGGCACGGGGCCGGGCCAGCCGACGGACCGATCCCGCGTCGCGGTCTCCCGAAGCGGTCACCGGTCGGGAACGTGCACCCCCCGGTGCGGATCGGCGGGGTGTCCTCCATCGTCGAGTCGGTTCTGTGATCGGTAGGGCCGGTCGCGGGAGAGCATCGCCGGCAGAAGGGATGTCACCCGCTCCCGCTGGGCCGTGCACGGAACGCCTCCGCACGTCCAACGGGATGGCAGAGAACGGGTAGCGCGTCGTGGCGATCCCGAACCGGACGGGAGGCGGGGCGACATGCGGCGTGTACCGGTGACGCGGTGGCCGGGCGATCCCGCGTCGGTGTGGGGGCACGCCTCGACAGGAACGGTCTCGGAGCCGGAGCGGCCGTGGGGCGTGACCCCCCGTCCGGGCGGTGGGGCGATCCGCGGGACCACCTCTGCGACGGGCTGTTGGACACGGAAGCGACGGAGTTGGGCCCATGGCACGGAGAGAACGAAGCGAGCGGATCGTGACGCGGGTGTTCGTGGGCACCGGCCCGGACGCGCCGTTCCTGGTCCGGCATGACTGGGCCATCCCGGCCCTCGTCTTCGGCGGCTGCGGCGTCTTCGGCGCCGTGACGCTGTGGCTGACCTGGATCGGGTGGGGACACGTGCTGGTGTGGGCGCTGATCGCGGTCGGCGCCCTCGCCGCGGTGCTGATGGTCCGGATGCTCGCGCATCTGCGGAGGGCGACGCGCGGGCCCCTGCCGGCGCTCGACCGGACGCCGCGCACCGCGACCGTCGTCCTCAACGCCGACAACGGCGAGGGGCACACGCTGCTGCTTCGCTACACCGGGGCGGACGGCGGGCCGCACAGCGCGCAGTTGGCCGACTCCCCCGACGACACCTGGGTCGACGCGTTCACCCCGGGCAGCACGTGGCAGGTGTACACGTTCCGCGACCCGGAGCTCGCCGACTCGGTCGTGTTCCTCACCGAGGCCCACGACGAGGTGTGGCGCGACGGGTACGTGCTCGACGGTGTCCGCATCGGCGGCGAGGGCGGGCCGCTGACGCCGGGGCCGGGATCGCCGTTCCTGCGGGAGGACGGGAAGTGGAGGTTCGCCCCGTGACCGGCAGGTCGAAAAGTGGACGCGTCCGGCGAGAACCCCGGCGACGCGGGCGCGCGTCCGCCGTCGGGCGCGGCACGAACACGCCTGCGGGGCCGGACGATCCGCAGGACGTCCGGTTCGTCGAACGCGGGGACGAGGACGCCCGAGGGCGAAGGAAGGAGGCACGCCCATGAGCGCGGCGAAGACCCCGGAGACCCCGGAGACCAAGGCGCGCGCACGCCGGTGGTCCCGCGTAGAGCGCTTCGCGGTGCGGATGACGTTCGTCGCCATCGGGCTGCCCCCGGTGGCGTTGGGGGTCGCGGTGCTGCTGCACATGAACGGCGACGACAGCGCCTTCGGCGTCGTCTGGTGGGTGGTGGGGGCGGCGGCGGTGGTGCTGGTGGCCGCCGCGTTCCTGGAGATCCACGCGCAGGGCCATCTCACCGAGGCGAAGTTCGCCGCCGGCTACCTGTCCGCCGGCATGGTCGACGAGGTGATCGAGGAGCCATCGGAGGTACTGGCCCCCTCCACGCTCACGCTCATGATCACCGCCGAGCTGCCCGGGCGGGTGAGGATCCGCCGGAGGCTGGACAGCTCGATGTACCAGGCCGGCCCCGGTGCACGAGTCGGGCAGACGATGATCTTCCGCCACAACACCCTCGACCCCGACGACCTGGGGGACGTGGTGTTCGTGAGGTTCACGGGCATGGTTCAGAAGAGGCGACGCCGATGACGGGCAGGGACGCCGACGGGAGGACGCAGGGGCTCCGTGCGGCACGTGGGCGCCAGGACCGAACAACTCCCCCCGCACGCACGCCACCCCCTGGCCCCGGCGAATATCCTTGGGCAACGCTCACGACCGAGCGCGCCCAGCAGCCCAGCGCCCCGGGCGGGCGAGACGGCGGAGTTGGTCCGCCGCTCATCGGTTTCGAGAACGCCTGGCGGCGAGGAGGCGACGGGTGAACGACGACGAGATCATCCGGTCGTTCAACGTGCGGGAGCAGGTCTCGCTCACCGTCGACCGCGCCCCCGCCCGCGTGGTCGCCATCGCGCACGAGTACGGCTACGCCCTCGACGACTACCTCATGACGGTCCGACCCGTCCTGTACCGGATGAGGTTCGTCCGCGACGACAGCGAGGAAGCACGACGTCGCGCGGCCTGGGCGGACCACCACCACCGCACCTCCGGCGCCTGGTGGGCCGCCTGCTGGCCCAGCCCACCATCCCCCTCGGGCATCTCCCCCGACGACGCCGCCGCCTACCGCATCGCCGTCCACCAGCAACGCCACCACCCATGGCGTCAACTGCTCCTCGCCTTCGGCGTCCTGATGTCCCTCGCCCTCATCGGGGCCTGGGCCCTCGCCAGGGTGTCGATGCCCGCCGCCGTGCTCCTGCCCCCGGTGACGGCGGGACTCGGCGGCTGGCTCATCACCTGGAGCCGACGAAAGGCACGGGCCGCGCTCCCCGAACACGTCGCGCTCCTCGCACAGTTCGAACGCCAGCGGGTCCACCCCTCGTCTGGGCAGCCAGGAGGAGGCAGGGCTGTCCCCGTGTGGATAGCATCGCCTGGCCAGAGCGAGACTTCCGCACCGGCGCCAGGCGTCCCGGGCCAGCGAGGAGGCCACGTGAGCGAGAAGTACTCGCCTATCCCGGAGCTGAACCTGCTCAAGGAGTTCGAGGAGCGGATCGGTCCGGTCTACTACTCGGACGGTTTCGAGCTGCGCGAGTACGGCGCGGACGCCGGCCTCCATACCTGGTCGGAGCATCCGGAGTTCCTGAGCCGGTTCGTCCCCTTCGCGCAGGCCAACGGCTCCGGCTCCGACTACGCGCTCTGGCGGTGCGACGATCGGACCGACCTTGCCACGTTGCCCGTCGTCCTGGTCGGCGACGAAGGGCACCTCTATGTGATCGCGCGAAACCTGATGGAGCTGTTCCAACTTCTGGCCATCGACAGCGAGCCCGTCGCCGACTTCGGTTTTCTCGCCGCTGAAGACGTCGAGGAACACAGCGACGGCCACCATGAGTTCCTCACCTGGTTGAACCAGAACTTCGGCCTTGTGCCGCCGAAGGACCCGCACGCGCTCTGGAGCGGGCGAAAGGAGACTGACGATCGCTTCAGGGCGTGGGCGAGCCGGTTCGTCGAGCTGGACGACCGCTGACAGCCCATCAGCCGCGTCGTGCCGTTCGGCCTGTGGACAGTGCCCCGGCCAGCCCACCACCGCACGCTCCGGATCCGGCCCAGCCGCTTCGGTGGGTCGGCGGCCGGCGGGGGAACGGGGCGCCCGGCAAGGCGAGTCGCGTCCATCCGACGCGGATCGGCATGCCGAGCGCCCCGTCTCCGTTCGTCCTCAGGGCACGGACAGCGAGGAGTCCAGCTGGGTGCTGCGGCCCTCCTCGTCGAAGGCCGTCACCGTGATCTGGTACTCCCCGCCCGAGGGGAAGCTGCGATCGAAGGCCCATCCCCGGATGATCGCGCCGTCCACGTCCCACTCGAAGGGCTGGGGGGACGGGGTCTCACCGGACGCCAGGTACGGGGCGGAGCCGCAGTCCCAGTGCGCGGCGCGCTCGTAGCAGAAGGTGCTGACCCAGAACGGAACGGGCTCGCCCGCGCTCTCGCTGAGGCCGACGCGGGTGGTCCAGCTGTGCGTGTCGCCCACGGCGTCGGTCACGGTCAGCTCGATGGCGTGGGAGCCGGGAGCCATGGTGTGCGTGACGGTCTCGCCGGAGTCCTGCCGGCCGTCGCCCAGGTTCCAGTCGTAGGCGACGATACCCGCGCGCGACCGGGAGTCACCGCCGTCGAAGGTGCAGCTCCAGGCGCCGTCGTCGCCCAGCGAGCAGTCGCTGCGGGCGAAGGCGCGCAGCGGCCCCGGGTCCCTCGGCGGGGCCACCTGGATCAGGACGTTGCCGCTGCCGGCGCCCGGATCGTCGATGGCGTCATGGACGAACACCGACTCCACCAGATAGTCCCACCACAGCTCCATGGGCTCGGTGCCCTGGTAGTCGTGCAGGCCGAGGGCCAGCACCCCGGTGGTGTGCGCCGCGGCCATGGAGGTGCCGGTCAGCGTCTCGGTCGCGGTGTCGTCGCCGATCCAGGCGGCGGTGATGTCCTCCCCCGGGGCGAACCCGTTGACGGCGGGGCCCCAGTTGGACGAGGGGTGGCGGCTGTCGTCCGCCGTGCTGGCGGCGGCGGTGATCACCCGGTTGAGGCGGGCCGGGCTGACCTGGGACGCGTCCTGGTCGGAGTTGCCGGCCGCGGCGACATAGTGGACTCCCGCGGTCAACGAGGCGTTGACGGCGGCGTCCAGCGCCTCGTTCGCGGGGGTGCCGATGCTCATGTTGACCACGGAGCTGTCATCGGCCCGGGCGGTGATCCACTCGACGCCGGCGATGACATCGCTGACGCTGCCGGCACCGGTCGCGTCGAGCACCTTCACGGACACCAGGGACGCCTGCTTGGCGACCCCGTACTCCGTGCCGGCGGCGGTGGAGGCCACATGGGTGCCGTGCCCGTTGTCGTCGGTGCCGTCGCCGCCGAAGGCGTCGAAGCCGGGCACGGCCCGACCGCCGAAGTCCTCGTGGGTGTGGTTGATGCCGGTGTCCACCACGTAGATGGTGGTGTCGGCGCCGCCGTGCGCCGGGTGGGTGTAGGACGCGTCCAGCGGGAGCGCGGGCTGGTCGATGCGGTCCAGGCCCCAGGACGGCGGGTCGTCCTGGGTCTCGGTGGCGACGGTGACCAACTCGTCCTGGTAGACGGCGGCAACGGCGGGGTCGGCCGCCAGTCGCGCGGCGTCCTCCTCGCTGGCCTCGATGGCGTAGCCGTTGATGACCGTCTCGAAGACGGTGCCGACGGTGGCGTCGTGCTCCTCGACGAGCTCGGCGGCCGTCTCCGAGCCGGCGGCGACCTCCTCGTTCAGCACGACGATAAAGCTGCCGTCAATGGCCGTGGCACTGCCCGCACCCACGATCTCGCCCGGCCTGTCGGGCGTGGCCTGGGCGATGGTCGGTATGAGGACGCCTACGCCCAGTACGGCCACCGCGCCGGCGGCGATGGCGCCGGCTCTCCTGTGGGTCATCCATGATCCTTACGATGAGATAGCTCCGAAACGTTCGCTCGCAGAAACGTTCGCTCGCGCAACACCGTACCGTAACTACCCTTTGAAATAAGGCGACTTCAAAGGTGCAACCAATCGCACTGCAAAGCACCCTTGCCGGCGTCCGCCGGGCCTGGCGGCGCGACGCCCCGGGGACGGCGACCGCCCCCGTCCGGCACCCGGGCGCCGTTCGGGCGGCACGGACAACAGCCGCCCGCCGGCGGCCCGTTCGGCCTTGGCCGGCGGCTCCGCCGGGCCGCCGCGTGCCATGCTTGGCGGTCCCGGTCGACCAGAACCTTCGCCGAGGTGGGCAGGCGGTCCAAACTGTTGAACGAGCACGAGTTCATCGCCCGGCTCGACGGTGCGGAGCGAGTCTCCGTCAACGTCGTCACCGATGGCCGACTTCTCGTCGCCATCGGCTATGAGTTCGGCTACCGCCTGGACGAGATACGGGGAGGAACGAGCTTCACGCTGGTGTTCCTGCGGGACGACAGCGAGGAGGCCCGGCGTCGCGCCGGATGGACGACGCGGCTGTACCGCACCCATGGGGCCTGGTGGGACAGCTGTTGGCCGCCGGCCGTGCGGCACCTACCGGACACGGTCACCCCCGCCGAGGCCGGAGCAGCCAGGATCGCGGTCCACCGTTTCCGGCGCGCCGGCACCTCACCCACCCGCGCCATCCTCCTGATCGGCGGGGTCGTGGCCCTGATGGGGGCTGGTCACGCGCACGAGACGCCACCGCTGGCCCTGTCGCTTGTCGCACTCGCCGTCGCACTTCTCGCCGTCACCCCGGCCGCGGCGCGCCGGATCCTCACCGCCCACAGCCGCCAACTCGCCATCGTCGAACGCTTCGAGAACCAGCGCCACCACCCCCCACCTCACGCCCCAGAGGCGGCCTGAACGAAGCGCCTGGTTCGGGGCCCGCGGGCTCGACCCACGCCCCTTCCGGCATGCCCCCGAGGATTTGCGCTCGCTGCCCCTCGCACCCTCGCATACCCACGCACCCACGCACCCGCCCTGGCCGGCCCGACGCCTGCCGCCAACCCAGGGGCGGAGGGCACTAGTTGACAGCTCAACTACCGACACCTAACGTAGGTGACGCGTCAACCAGATGGTGGGGGTCGCCAGTCGACCAGCCCGTGTTCGGCTGCCCGCGGGCATCGAGATCCGGTGCGCCGCCCGCGGCCCGTGGACGCACAGCTCCAGAAAGGGAATCCCATGAGCACCGAGACCAAGGCCGGACTCGACGCGCTGCTGACGCCCGAGGAGAGCGTCCTCGTGCTGATCGACCACCAGCCGTTCCAGTTCGCCAACCTGAACAGCCACGAACCGACGATGATCGTCAACAACGTCGTCGGGCTCGGCAAGGCCGCCAAGGTGTTCGACGTCCCGACGATTCTGACGACCGTTCTGGAGGAGCGCGGCGGCCTTCTCCTCCAGGGGCTACAGGATGTGTTCCCGGAGCAGAAGCCGATCAACAGGACCCTCATCAACACCTGGGAGGACGAGCGCGTCGTGGACGCCGTCAAGGCGACCGGACGCAAGAAGCTGATCATCGCAGGCCTCTGGACGGAGATCTGTGTGGCCATGCCGGCCATCCAGGCGGCGGGCGAGGGCTTCGACGTCTTCGTCGTCACCGACGCCTCGGGCGGCGTCTCACCGGAGGCGCACGACATAGCCGTGCGGCGCATGGCCCAGGCGGGCGTGGTTCCGATCACCTGGGTGGCCGTGATGAGCGAGTGGCAGCGCGACTGGGCCCGCGAGAAGACCATCGCCGGCGCCACCGAGATCATGCTTCAGCACACCGGTGCCACCGGTGTGGCCTTCGCCTGGGAGACGCAGCTCCTCGCCGGAGGGCGCGGCGGAGACGGCGCCTGACGGGCCGTCGCGCCCCCGAGGCCCCGTGGCGTTCGTCCGCTACGACGGCCAGGGGGAGGTCGACCGTGTTCCGGGAGGCGCGAACGGTTGATCGACGGGGACGGGCCGATCCCGTCGCCGGTGGCCACGGCTCCAGCGGCGCTCCGGGACGGGTTGCCCCGCGTTCCGGCAACCCGTCCTCGGTGCCCCGGGCATCGACGAGTTGGTGACAAGGGAAGTCTGACCATGACCAGTGGTACCGCGCCTGACCAGGCTCGGCGTAACACCGAGACCGTGCTCACCGCCATGCGGGAGCTCTTCGTCGAGAAGGACCTCACCGCGCTCGACCGGTACTGGGCCGAGCCCTACGTACAGCACAGCCCCCAACTGCCCGGCGGTCTGGAAACGCTCCGCGCCGTGGTGCCGGGCCTGGAGGGCTTCTCGTGGGAGCCGAGGCGGATCGCCGCCCAGGGCGACCTCGTGTTCACCCACAGCATCGTCCACGGCTGGGCGCCGGGACCCGTCGTCATCGTCGACATCTTCCGGCTGGAGAACGGCCGGATCGTCGAGCACTGGGACGTCGTCCAGGACCTCACCCCGCCCGAGGCGACCGTCAGCGGCAACCCGATGATCTGACCGCCGAGCGGGCGGGGAGGAGCGGCGCGGCCCTCGTCCCGGTGAGCGGAGCGTGCGCCGTGGCCACGCTCCGCTCACCGCGCACGGTCAACCGCCGGGGGGTGCTTCGGCGGATCGGGCGGGCCGGTCCGGCGCCTCCGCCCCGCCGTCCGCGAGCTGGTATCGCAGCGCGCCCGAGGGGCAGCGCCGGACCACCTCGGCCAGGCGATCGGCGGCGGCGCCGTCCGGCTGGATCCACGGGCGCCTGCTCGTGTCGAAAACCTCGGGCAGGCCGTTGACGCACTCGGCCGCGTGCCGACAGCGCCCGGCCTCGAACGTGACCGTGATCGCCCGCCCCTGGTACGCCTTCCGCTCAGCTCCGCCGCTCATAACGGGCCTCCGTCTCCGCCGTGTCCGGCTGTTCAGTCGCTGACCTGGCTGCGGGACTGGTACAGCAGGTCCTGGTAGTCGGGGTGGCGAGCGATCCACGCCGCGAAGAAGGGGCAGGTCGCCAGCACCCGCAGGTTGGCGGCGCGCGCCTCGTCCAACGCGGTGCGGGCCAGCGCGGACCCGACGCCCCTGCCTTCGTACTCCGGCGCGACCTCGGTGTGCAGGAACGCGATGAGTTCCGTCGTGCGCAGGTAGTCGGCGACGCCCGCGACCCCGGCCTCGCCGTCGACCCGGGCCTCGTACCGCTTCGCCGCGGGCACGTCGCTCACTTCAACCGCCATGGTGTCCTCCATACGTCCCTCGACCTGGGTCTCCGCACCACAGTAACCCCATCCAGTTGATGCATCAACTTGTTGCGGAAGCGGGGCGGCGGGAGAGGCCCGCCCGGCGACGAACTCGTCGCGACCCCGGTCGTCAGTCGGGCTGTCGCTCCATATGGGCGAGGACGCGGTTCGAGATCCGGGCGAGCGCGGCGAGTTCCTCGGCGTCGAGGGCATCGATGAACAGGCGGCGGACATGCTCGACGTGCGTGGGCGCGGCATCCTCGATCGCCTGGTAGCCGGCCGCGGTGGCGACGATGAACGCGCCGCGCCCGTCGTCGGGGCACTCCTCCTTGGCCACAAGACCGCGCTTCGCCATCCGCCCGACCTGGTGGGACATCCGGCTCTTCTCCCACTCCACCAGCTTGGCCAGGTCCATGAAGCGCATCCGCCCGCCGCCGGTCTCGGTGAGCTTGGCCAACACGATGTAGTCGGCGGCGGACATTCCGGAGTCGGCCTGGACTCGGCGGGAGAGCCGTCCGATGAGCTTCTCCTGCATGCGGATGAAACTGTCCCAGGCGGCCTGCTGCTCCGAGGTCAGCCAGCGAGGCGATGCGTTCATTGAGGGAGTGTAGCGAGATCGTTGACAGCTCATCTATCCCGCTGACGTGGCCGATCCCGATTCCACGCCCGGAACCCGCCTTGGGCGCGACCCGGTCAGCCGGGGTGCCGCCGGCCAGTTCCGGTCGGGACCGCCGCCACCGGCACGTCGCCGCGGGGCCGGCTCAACGGTCCGCTCAACGATCAGGTCGTCGCTCGTCGGGGGTCTCCGCGAGGAAGCGGTGGGTGGAGCGCAGGAGCGCGGCCTGTTCTCTCGCCGCGTCCGGGTGGTCGAAGTGGCCGGCGGTCAGGACGAAGAGCCGGCGTGGGCCGGCCAGCGCGTTGTGGATCGCGAACTGCCCGGGCGGCGGCACCACCGGGTCGAGGAGCGCGGCCCCGACATGGGTGGGAACGCGCAGGTGGGAGGCGGCCGTCGCCGCGTCGAAGTAGCGCAACACGTCGGCCACGCCCGGCCGCACGCGGTGCAGGCGGCGCACCGCCTCGCCGCTGCCGGCGCAGGGCAGGGTCAGCCGCAACGGGTGGTTGCCGAAGCTGGGCACGGTCAGCGCCGCCGCGCTGAACCGCTCGTCCCAGGGCAGCGCCAGCGGGCCGATGCCGCCGCCGAAGCTGGTGCCCAGATAGGTCAGTTGGGCGGCGGCCTCGGGGACCAGCTCCAGCAGCGCCGTGGCCGCGCACCAGACGTCGGCGGCACAGTCGCCGTGCACATAGGTGTCCCGGGACGCGATGCCGTGCAGCACGTGTTCCTCCGCCGCCTCGGGTATGTCGGGGAAGCGGCTGAGCGCGCCCAGGCCCCGCAGCACGGGCCAGACGGTGGCCGCACCGGGCGGTGGCAGCGTCGGGTCCGGGCGTTCGCGACCGCCATATCCGTGGGTGGCCACACAGCCTCGGGTGACAGGGCCCGAGGCGGGCAGGGTGAGCCAGCCGCCGATGCGCCGGCCGCCGACCGAGCCGAAGTCGACGCGGTGGGTGCGGTGGGCGGCGTCCCGCTGGACCAGGGGCCCGATCCTGGGCCTCACCTGGACCTCGGCCGCCCTCGCGAACCGAAGACGCCAGAAGTCGGCGAAGTCCCCGGGCGCCGGCGGGGCGCCCACGGCCAACAGCCCCTCCGGGTCGTACCCATAGGTCGGATCGAACGGCCCCGCATACCTCAACCGCCTGACGCGAACGTTCGCTTCGGCGAACTCTGCCGTTTCCATCGCGGTGCTCCTCGGTGTGCTTCCGGTGGCCGCCCTACGAAACCTGAGCGGCACGGGACGGCATGGGACGGACCCAGCCTGCCTCGCGCCGGGCCGCCGAAACTTTCTCGGCGCATCGTCTTGACGCCCCCCACGGCGCTCCCTACATTCGCTGCAACCAATCAGCAGACAACTCGTCTTGCCTGCTGATGAGTTGCCGATACGAACCAGCGAGGGGAAGCAGTGCCAGTGAATCGCCAGCGGCGGGCGCCGACCCAGGCGGATGTGGCGCGCCGGGCCGGGGTGTCCCAGGCGACGGTCTCGGCCGTCGTCAACGAACGGGCCGCCAGCAGCCGCATACCGCAAGCGACCGAGCGGCTCGTCCGGCAGGCCATCAGCGAGCTGGGCTACGCGGCCAACCCCGCCGCCCGCTCCCTGAAGGGCAAGGGCAACCGGCTGCTGGGGGTGCACACCTTCGAGGCCGTCTTCCCGATCAGCAGCCGGGACTTCTACCACGAGTTCCTGATCGGGGTGGAGGAGCAGGCCGTGGCCGAGGGCTACGACCTGGTGCTCTTCACCTCGACCGAGGACCACAACGGGGAGCGGCGCCTCTACCGCGACGGCACCAACCGGCTGAACGTCGCGGACGGCAGCGTGCTGCTCGGTGTCACCCACGACCTCTCCGACCTGGCGCGCCTCAGCAGGGACGGCTACCCCTTCGTCCACATCGGCCGCCGGGCCGTGCCGGGCGCCGAGATCGACTGGGTGAGCGCCGACTACACGGCCGGCACCCGGGACGCGGTCGGCTCCCTGACCGAGGCCGGCCACCGCAGGATCTGCTATCTGGGGCTCACCGACCGCACCGAGCCGCTCGTCGACCGGGAGGCCGGCTACCGCGCGGCCTGCGCGCGGGCGGACATCCCGCCGCTGCCGGTGCTGATGAACCCGGGTCAGCTCGAACAGGAGTGGTTCGACCTGGCCGTCGACTCCGGCATCACCGCCTTCGTCACCGAGGAGGAGTCGCTGACCGGCCGGCTCGCCGAGTTCGCCGCGCACCGGGGCCTGCGGATTCCCGCCGACCTCTCCGCCATCACCCTCCGCGACACCGGCGGCGGGCCCTACCCCGGGGTGGCCTGGAGCTCCCTCGGCATCCCACGCAACGAGATCGGAAGGGCCGCCGTGCGGCTGCTGGTCGAGACGCTCGCCGAGCCGGACGCGGCGCGCCCGCGGCAGCTCGCGCTGCCCTGCGCGCCCCCGGAACCCACCACCATCGCGCCGCCGCCCACCACCCGCCGCAAGGGGGACTCGTGACCGAGACCAGCGCCGACCTCGCCGTCATCGGGGGCGGGTTGGGCGGCGTCGCCGCCGCCCTCGCCGCCGCCCGCAGCGGCCTTCGGGTGCTGCTCACCGAGGAGTACGACTGGCTCGGCGGGCAGCTCACCGTGCAGGGCACCCCGCCCGACGAGCACCCCTGGATCGAGCAGTTCGGCGCCACCGCCTCCTACCGCGCCCTGCGCGAGGGCATCAGGGAGCACTACCGGCGCTGGTACCCGCTGACCGCCGAGGCGCGCGCCGACCGCGCGCTCAACCCGGGGCGCGGCCGGGTGAGCGCCCTGTGCGCCGAGCCCCGGGTCGCGCACGACGTGCTGCGCGCCCTGCTGGCCCCCTATCAGGCGTCCGGGCGGCTGGAGATCAGGACCGGTCTTGTGCCGTGCGCGGCGACCACCGACGGCGACGCCGTCACCAGCGTGACCCTGCGCTCCACCCGCGACGACGAACGCCTCACCGTGACCGCCCCGTTCGTCCTGGACGCGACCGAGACGGGCGAGTTGCTCCCGCTCACCGGAACCGAGTACGTCACGGGGTTCGAGTCGAGGGAGGAGACGGGGGAACCGCACGCCCCCGCCCAGGCCCAGCCGGACAACATCCAGGCCGCCTCCTGGTGCCTGGCCCTGGAACACCGGGCGGGCGAGGACCACACCATCGACAAGCCGGACGACTACGGGTTCTGGCGGGACTACCAACCCCCCTACTGGCCGGGCCCGTTGTTCGGCATGGTGGCACCGAAGCCACAGACCCTCGAACCCACGAGACGGCTTCTCGAACCCAACCCCGACCCCGACGACCCCGCTCCGCCGATCGCGGGCGACCTGGATCTGTGGGCCTTCCGCCGCGTCCTGGCCAGGGAGAACTTCACCCCCGGCTTCCTGGAGTCCGACGTCGTCATCGTCAACTGGCCGATGATCGACTATGTCGAGGGGCCGCTCCACGGCGGCGACGCCGAACAGGACGCCCGGCATCTGGCCGGCGCCCGCGCGATGAGCCGCGGTTTCCTCTACTGGCTCCAGACCGAACTGCCGCGCGCCGACGGCGGGACGGGCCTGCCCGGGCTGCGGACCCGCCCCGACGTGGTGGGCACGACCGACGGCCTGACCATGGGCCCCTACCACCGGGAGTCCCGCCGCATCCGGGCCGTGCACACCGTCACCGAGCAGGAGGTCTCCCTCGCGGTGCGCGGGGAGCGCGGCGCGGTGGTCCACCACGACTCGGTCGGCGTCGGCTCCTACCGCATCGACCTGCACCCCTCCACCGGAGGGGACAACTACATCGACATCGGCTCCTGCCCCTTCCAGATCCCGCTGGGCGCGCTGCTGCCGCGACGGACGGTCAACCTGCTGCCCGCCGCGAAGAACATCGGCACCACCCACATCACCAACGGCTGCTACCGGCTGCACCCCGTCGAGTGGAACATCGGCGAGGCCGCCGCGCTGCTGGCCGTCTACTGCCTGCGCGAGCGGGCCACCCCGCACCAGGTCCACGCCGACGCCCGGCACCTCGCCGACTACCGCGGCCTGCTGACCGACCACGGCGTCGAGCTGTCCTGGCCCCGGGTCCACGGGTACTGAGCAGCGCCGTGTCCCATCACGGAGGAATTCAGATGAACGCGATGACGCGTACGACAGGCCGCATCAACCGGAGAAGACTCCTCGCCGCCGGCGGCGCCATGGCGCTCGGCGCCGGGACGCTGACCGCGCTCGGCGGGTGCAGCCTCTCGCCGGACGGCGGCGGCGACGGGGGCGGCGCGGGGGACGGCGAGGGCGAGGCGCCCGAGCTGCGCCGCCTGGTCGAGGAGGGCGAACTGCCGCCGCTGGCCGAGCGGATACCGACCAACCCGCTGGTGGTGACCCCGGTGGACCAGGTCGGCAGCTACGGCGGCACCTGGCGCAACGCGCTGATCGGTGCCGGCGACACCTTCCGCCTCCAGTACACCGTGGGCTACGAGAACCTCGTCCGCTGGAACCTGGACTGGACGGCGGCCGAGCCCAACGTCGCCGAGTCGGTGACCGTCAACGGCGACGCCACCCGCTTCACCTTCCGGCTGCGGGAGGGCATGAAGTGGTCGGACGGCGAGCCGTTCACCGTGGACGACGTGCTGTTCGCCTTCCAGGACATCGCCATGAACCGGGACATCATCCCCGACACCCCCGGGCATCTCACCGCCGGCGGCGAACCGGCCAGGCTGGAGCGGGTCGACGACCACACCCTTGAGCTGGTCTTCGCCGCGCCCCGCGCGCTGTTCCTTGAGGAGCTGGCCAGCGGGCCGAGCGACATGCTGACCCGGATGCCCCGGCACTACCTGGCGAGGTTCCACCCCGACCACGGCGAGGACGCCGACGCCGCCGCCCGCGAGCTGGACTACTCGGGCGCGGTCGAGCTGCTCCAGGACGCCATGTACGCCGGCGCCCTGTGGAGCAACCCGGCCCTGCCCCGGCTGCACGCCTGGCTGCCGGGGAACGCGGTCGGCGACGGCACCCGGGTCCGTTTCACCCGCAACCCGTACTACTGGAAGGTCGACACGGAGGGCAACCAGCTGCCTTACCTCGACGGGATCGACTTCGAGATCGTCCAGGACGCCGAGGTGCTGCTGCTCAACGTCCTCCAGGGCGAGATCGACATGCTGGACCGGCATGTCACCACCACCCGCAACAAGCCGGTGCTGGCCGCCGAGCGGGAGGCGGGTGGCTACCGCTTCTTCGACCTGGTGCCGGACAAGCTCAACACGCTGACCGTCATGTTCAACCTGACCTGCCGGGACGAGGCCAGGCGCGAGGTCTTCAACCACCGCGACTTCCGCGTCGGCCTCTCCCACGCCATCAACCGGCAGGAGCTGATCAACGCCCTGCACGCGCGGCAGGGCGAGCCCTGGCAGGTGGCGCCGGCCAGGGAGTCGGAGCTGTTCGACGAGGAGATGGCGAAGCAGTACACGGAGTACGACCTCGACCTGGCCAACGAGGCTCTGGACCGCACCGGTTGGACGGAGCGCGACGGCGACGGGATACGTCTCGGCCCGGACGGCCGGCCGATCTCGTTCCGGGTCCTGGTGGGAACGGGCGCCGGCAAGCCGGAGTTGGCCGACGCGCTGGAGCTGATCCGCCCCGACTGGCGCGCCGTGGGCATCGACATGCGGGTGCAGAACGAGGACGAGACCCTGCGCGTCCAGCTCATCCAGGCCAACGAGCACCAGGCCCTGGTCTGGGACGGCGACGGCGGTCTCGACACCGTCAACACCCCCAACTTCTTCATGCCGGAGTGGGGGGACAACTCGGCCTTCTGCCCCGAGTGGTACACCTGGCTCGCCACCGGCGGCGCCGAGGGGCAGGAGCCGCCCGAGGCCGCGAAGGAGCAGTACCGGATCTACCACGATCAGCTCGCCGCCGAGCCCGACCGCGACCGGCGCACCGAGCTGATGCGGGAGATCCTGGCCATCGCCAAACGCGAGTTCTGGACCATCGGCGTCTCCACCGCGCTGCCCGGCTACGGCATCGTCGGCGAGGACTTCCGCAACATGGTCCAGGAGACGTACTTCGCCGGCACGTTCCCGTACCCCGGGGTGACCAACCCCGAGCAGTACTACATCGAGTCCTGAGCGCGGACGGAAACGGGACGGTCCGCGGTGCTGAGCTATGTGGCACGTCGGTGCCTCTACATGATCCCGACCCTTTTCGGGATATCGGTGGTGGCCTTCGCCATCATCCAACTTCCCCCGGGCGACTTCCTGACCACGTTGGTCTCCCGGATGGAGAACCAGGGCGAGCGGATGGACGAGGCCCAGCTGGCCGCCCTCCGCGAACGCTACGGGCTGGGCGATCCGATCGTCCAGCAGTACCTGAAGTGGATGGGGAACATCCTCCTCCACGGCGACTTCGGCCAGTCCTTCGAGTACAGCAAGACGGTCTCCTCGCTGGTGATGGACCGGCTGCCGATGACGATCGTGCTGGCCGTGACCACCCTGCTGCTCGGCTGGGTCATCGCCTTCCCGATCGGGCTCTACTCGGCGGTCCGCCAGTACTCGCCCGGGGACTACCTGGCCACCACCGTGGGCTTCCTGGGCCTGGCGATCCCCAACTTCATGATCGCGCTGATCCTGATGTACCTGGGCTACAGCCTGTTCGGGATGAGCGTCGGCGGGCTCTTCTCGCCGGAGTTCGAGGACGCCGCCTGGAACCTGGGCAAGCTCCTCGACCTGCTCGCCCACCTGTGGGTGCCGGTCGTCGTCCTCGGCACCGCCGGCACCGCCGGGCTGATCCGCATCCTGCGGGCCAACCTGCTGGACGAGCTCCGCAAGCCGTATGTGGTGGCCGCCCGCGCCCGGGGCATGGGCGAACGCCGGCTGGTGTGGCGGTATCCGCTGCGGGTCGCGCTCAACCCCTTCGTCTCCACCGTGGGTTGGGTGCTCCCCGGGCTGGTCTCGGGGGAGGTCATCGTCTCCCAGGTGCTCTCCCTGCCCACCACGGGACCACTGCTGCTCGGCGCCCTGCGCAGCCAGGACATGTACCTGGCCAGCTCGATCATCCTCATCGTCAGCGTGCTGACCGTCATCGGCACGCTGCTCTCCGACATCCTGCTCGCCTGGCTCGACCCCCGGGTCCGGCTCGGACAGCGGTAGGGGGCCCGCCATGCCTGCCGAACTCCCCGAAACCACCGACCCCTCGACCGAACGGGCCGTCGAGCGGCACTACACGGCCTCCCAGTGGCGGCTCGTGTGGTGGCGCTTCCGCAGCCACAAGCTGGCCATGGCCGGCGCCGCCGTGGTCCTCGCGCTCTATCTGGTGGCCCTCTTCGCCGACTTCCTCGCGCCCTACGGCACCGAGCACTTCGACGGCGACCTCCCCTACGCGCCCCCACAGATGCTCCACCTCGACGGCGACGGCCTCTATGTCAACGGCTACACCACCAGCGTCGACGACGAGACGTACGAGCAGACCTACACCGAGGACCCAGGGCAGCGGATCTCCGTCGGCTTCTTCGTCCGTGGCGAGGAGTACCGCCTCCTCGGCCTGATCCCCTTCGACCGCCACCTCATCGGCCCCACCGAGCCCGGCGCGTCCGTCTATCTGCTGGGCGGCGACCGCACCGGGCACGACCTGCTGTCCCTGCTGATCCACGGCACCCGGGTCTCCATGACCATCGGCCTGGTCGGCGTCGCCCTCGCCTTCGTCCTCGGCGTGGTCATCGGCGGCGTCTCCGGCTATGTGGGCGGCAAGACCGACACGCTGCTCCAACGCCTCGTCGAGTTCTTCATGTCCATCCCGACGCTGCCCCTGTGGCTGGGCCTGGCCGCCGCCCTGCCCTACGACTGGGGGCCGATCCAGCGCTACTTCGCCATCACCGTCATCCTGGCCATCATCGGCTGGACGGACCTCGCCCGGGTCGTCAGGGGACGCTTCCTCTCCCTGCGCGGCGAGGACTTCGTCACCTCGGCGCGGCTCGACGGCTGCCGACCACCCCGGGTGATCTTCCGGCACATGCTGCCCTCGTTCTCCAGCCATCTCATCGCGTCGCTGTCGCTGTCCATCCCCGGGATGATCCTGGCCGAGACCTCGCTGAGCTTCCTCGGCCTCGGCCTCCAACCACCCGTCGTGAGCTGGGGCGTGCTGCTCCAGGACGCGCAGAACGTCCGCGTCCTGACCAGCGCCCCCTGGCTGCTGATCCCCGGCCTCGCCGTCGTCGTCGCCGTCCTCGCCCTGAACTTCGCCGGCGACGGACTGCGGGACGCCGCCGACCCCTACCGGAAGTGAGCCGAAGGTGACGACCGAGACCACCGAGACCACCGAGACCACCAGCGAGAGCCCGCCCCGGGTTCCGTTCGCCGAGAGCCCGCTGCTTCAGATCGAGGGGCTGAAGACGCACTTCCACACCCGGGAGGGCACCGTCCGTGCCGTGGACGGCGTCAGCTTCGCCGTGCCGCGCGGGCGGATCGTCTGCGTGGTCGGCGAGTCGGGCTGCGGCAAGAGCATGACCGCCCGCTCCGTGCTGGGGCTGGTCGACGAGCCGGGCCGGATCGTCGCCGGCAGCGTCAACTGGCACCCCGAGAGCAGGGACCGGCCCGTCGACCTGGCGGCGCTCGACCCCAGGGGCGCCGAGCTGCGCGCCGTGCGGGGCGGCGAGATCGCCATGGTCTTCCAGGAGCCCATGGCCGCGCTCTCCCCGATGTACACCATCGGCGCCCAGCTGATCGAGGCCATCCAGCTGCATCTGCCGCTGGGCCGGTCCGAGGCCAGGGAACGCGCCGTCTCGCTGCTGCGCCGGGTCGGCATCCCGCGCCCCGAACAGCGCGTGGACGCCTACTCGTTCCAGCTCTCCGGCGGGATGTGCCAACGCGCCATGATCGCCATCGCGCTGGCCTGTGACCCCGCGCTGCTGATCGCCGACGAGCCGACCACGGCGCTGGACGTCACCACCCAGGCCCGGATCGTCGACCTGCTGCGGGAACTCCAGGCGGAGACCGGCATGTCGGTGCTGTTCATCACCCACGACCTGGGCGTGGTCGCCGAGATCGCCGACGAGGTGGTCGTCATGTACCTGGGCCGCGTCGTCGAACAGGGGCCGGTGGACGCGGTCTTCCACGATCCCCAACACCCCTACACCCGGGCCCTGCTCGGCTCGATCCCCCGCATGGGCGCCGGCAACCGGCAGCGGCTCGCCACCATTCCCGGCAATGTCCCGCACCCGTCGGAGCGCCCCGCCGGTTGCCCGTTCCACCCGCGCTGCGCGCACGCCGTGCCGGGGGTCTGCGACCGGGCCGAGCCACCGGAGACCAGCACCGCGCCGGGCCGCCGGGTCCGCTGTGTGCTGCACACGCGGCCGACCGAAGGAGCCCCCGAATGAGCCCCCAGCCACCGGAACGCGAACCCCTCCTGGACATCAGGGGGGTGGCCGTCCACTTCCCCGTCCGGCGGGGGCTGTTGGGCCGCACCGTCGGCCAGGTCCGGGCCGTGGACGGGGTGGACCTGGCCGTGCGGCCGGGGGAGACCCTCGGCCTGGTGGGCGAGTCCGGCTGCGGCAAGACCACCCTGGGGCGCGCCGTCGCCCGGGTGCTGACGCCCACCGCCGGATCCGTCCACTACCGGCGGAGCGACGGCCAGTCGGTGGAGGTCGCCACCCTCTCGGGGCGTGCCCTGCGCGCGTTCCAGCGGGAGGTGCGGGTCGTCTTCCAGGACCCGTTCTCCTCGCTCAACCCACGGATGACGCTGCTCCAGATCATCGGCGACCCGCTGCGCTCCTACGGCATCGCCACCGGCTCCGAACTGGAGGACCGGGTCGCCGAGATGCTCACCCGCGTCGGCCTGTCCCCCCGCTATCTGCACCGCTACCCGCACGCCTTCTCCGGCGGCGAGCGGCAGCGCGTCAACATCGCCCGCGCCCTGATCGTCCGCCCCCGGCTGGTCGTCGCGGACGAGCCGGTCTCCGCGCTCGACGTCTCCGTCCGCGCCCAGATCCTCAACCTGCTCCGCGACCTCCAGGACGAGTTGGGCCTCACCTATCTCTTCGTCTCCCACGACCTGTCGGTGGTGGAGAGCGTCTGCGACCGGGTCGCCGTCATGTACCTGGGCAAGATCGCCGAGGTCGCCGAGACCGCCGAGCTGTACGCCCGCCCCCGGCACCCCTACACCGAGGCCCTGTTGTCCGCCGTGCCGCGCCCCGACCCCCGGCTGCGGGACACCGGTCGCCGGGTCAGGCTCGCCGACGACCTGCCCGATCCGGCCCACCCGCCGAAGGGCTGCTCGTTCCACACCCGCTGCCCGCACGCCAGGCCAGGCGTCTGCGACGTCGCCGGCCGGCCGCCGGCCCTGGCCCGGCCGCCGGGCGACGCGGCGGACTCCCGGTCGGTCGCCTGCCACCGCGCGGGCGAACTCGACCTCGCCGGGCTGGAGTTGAACCAGACCCCCTGATCCGGGGCCCCGTTCCCCAGCTCCCCCCGTTCCCCCCCCCGTTCCCGAGGAAGGGAGGCTCCCCCGCACCACCCGGCACCACCCCCCACAACCGAGCACGTCCTCGTTCCGTGCAAGGAGAGCCGCGTGACCACGCATCCATCCACACCATCCACAGCGTCAAGACTGCCCAGGTTCCTCCGACTGCTGACCGCCTTCCTCCTCCCGTTCGCCCTCCTCACCCTGCCAACCTCGGCCGCCGGCGCCGACGATCCCTCGGCGCGGGCCGTCCAGTGGCTGTCCGTCGACGGCAACCAGATCACCGACGAGGCGGGCCGCCCCGTCACCCTGCGCGGTGTCTCGGTCCTGGCGCCCCGGCACAACAGCGAGTGCCCCGAGTGCTCGCCCCGGCCCATCGCGGACATGATCGACCTCTCCGTCGACGCGGAGCAGGGCTGGCACAGCAAGGTCCTCAGGCTCCCGGTCACCGAGTGGGCGCCCAACGACTCCCTGTCCCTTGAGGACAACTTCGCCCAGTACATCGACCCCTATGTCCAACAGGCGATCGAACTCGGCATCTATGTGATCGTCGACTTCCACCGCGTGCAGAACTACGGCGATGTGGCGGGCGGCACCCCGCAGTCCGTCGTGCGGGAGTTCTGGGAGTACGTCGCCCCTCGGTACGCGGACGTCCCCAACGTGATCTTCGAGGTCTACAACGAGCCGCTGACGCCGGCCGACTGGCCGACGTGGAAGGCCTACATCACCCCGGTGGTGGACGCGATCCGCGCCGCGGCCCCCAACAACCTGCTCCTGATGGGCAGCCCCAACTGGTCGACCATGGTCAACGAGGCAGCGGCCGACCCCATCGCCGACGCCAACACCGCCTACGTCTACCACCTCTACCCCAACCAGGGCCCCAGCAGCGTCGCCAACCTCGACGCCAGGTTCGGGAACGCGGCCGAGACGGTCCCGGTGGTCCTCACCGAGTTCGGCTGGAACCCCGTCGGCGACTACAGCGACGCCGTCACCGCCGGCACCACCAAGTGCTGGGGCGTCGGCCTGCGCAACTACCTGGACGCACGCCCGTGGATCAGCTGGAACGCCTGGGTCTTCGACAACTACTGGAAGCCCCAGATGTTCGACCACGACTGGAACCTGATGGGCGGCGAGCACCAGGGCCAGTTCGTCCAGGACTGGCTGAGCCAGCTCTCCGACCACAACCAGCCGGGCGTCGACAACCCGCCGGGCGCGGGCGACGACCTCGGCGTCCCCGAGTCACACAGCGGGATCGTGGTCGACAACGGCTCGCCGGGCTACGCCGACACCGGCGACTGGGTCACGGGCGACACCGCCCACGGCTTCTACGGCACCGACTACCGGCACGACGGCGGGCCCGAGGCCGCGCCGGGCCGCAGCGCGACCTACACCCCCGAACTGCCCGCCTCCGGACGGTACAACGTCTACATGTGGTGGGCACCCGACCCCAACCGCGCGTCGGCCGCGCCGGTGAGCGTGGAACACGACGGCGGCACCGCCGAACTGACCGTGGACCAACGCGCCGGCGGCTGTGACTGGAACCTGCTCGGCACCTACGACTTCACCGCCGGCGCCGGCCAGACCCTGGAGCTCTCCGCCGAGGCCCCGGGCTACACCGTCGCCGACGCGGTCCTCTTCGAACCGGCCGACACCCCCTCCCGCGACTGACCCGACACCCACCGGGACGGGCCCCGCCACACCGGGGCCCGTCCCTCAACCGGTCCTGGTGGGGCTGCGACAACGCGACGCCTCACCCGAGGCGTCGGCCCCGCCCGACGGGACGACGCTCGGCCGGCCGAGCGGGGCGAGCTTGGCGAGTTCGTCGGCGATCCACGGTCCCACGGTGGGCGGACTCACGGACGCGGCCCTCTGTTGCGCCTCGACAGCCGCTCCCAGCACGTCGCGGACGGCCTCGAAGGCGGGTTGTTGTCTTCGCTTGAAGGTCACCGAGACGAGGGGGCCACCGGCCCGGTGTGGGCGGTGGACCCCTCGTGTGCTGTCGGCGCTCGGGCGGGGCGGGTCAGGAGGTGTAGATGGCTTCGATCTCCTGGGCGTAGTCCCGGAACACCACGGCCCGCTTCAGTTTGAGCGACGGGGTGAGGTGGCCGGACGCCTCGGAGAACTGGACGTCCAGGATGCGGAACTTGCGGACCGACTCCGCCTTGGACACCATGGCGTTGCCGTCGTCGATGGCGCGCTGGATCTCGGCGAGCAGGTCGGGATCCTCACGCAGTTGGGCGACGGGGGTGTCCGCCGGCTTGCCGTGCTGGCTGGCCCAGCGGGGCAGGAACTCGGCGTCCAGGGTGACGAGGGCGCCGACGAAGGGCTTGCCATCGCCGACCACCATGCACTCGCCGACCAGGGCGTGCGAGCGGATCCGGTCCTCGATGACGGCGGGGGCGACGTTCTTGCCCCCGGCGGTGACCAGTATCTCCTTCTTGCGGCCGGTGATGCTGAGATAGCCCTCGTCGTCGAGGGAGCCCAGGTCGCCGGTGTGGAACCAGCCATCGACCAGGGCCTCGGCGGTCGCCTTCTCGTTGTTCCAGTAGCCCTCGAATATGTGCTGACCGTTGAGGAGCACCTCGCCGTCCTCGGCGATGCGGACCCCGCTGCCCGCCAGCGGCGGGCCGACCGTGCCGATCTTCTGGTGGTCCCAGGGGTTGACCGTGGTGGCGGCGCAGGATTCGGCGAGGCCGTAGCCCTCCAGGACGGTGAGGCCGAGCCCTCGGTAGAAGTGGCCGAGGCGCTCGCCGAGGGCGGCCCCGCCGGAGATGGCGTGCGTGGTGCGTCCGCCGAGGACCGCGCGCAGCTTGCCGTAGACGAGCCGGTCGAAGACCTTGTGCTTGAGCTTCAGGCCGACGCCCGGGCCCGACGGGGTCTCCTGGGCGCGGCTGTAGGCGATGGCGGTGTCGGTGGCGACCTCGAAGATCTTCCCCTTGCCGCCGGCGCGGGCCTGGGCGCGCGCCGAGTTGTAGACCTTCTCGAACACGCGGGGCACGCCGAGCAGCAACGTCGGCCGGAACTGGCTCAGTTCCTCGGTGAGATCCTTGACGTCGCTGACGTGGCCCAGCTTTATCGGGGCCATCATCGCGTTGACCTGGGCCACGCGGGCCAGGACGTGCGCGAGCGGCAGGAAGAGGAGGATCGAGGAGTCGTCCCGGAACAGCGGGGCGTTGCGGGCGATCGTGTTGCCGCACTCGGCGAGGAAGTTGCCGTGGGTGAGGACGCAGCCCTTGGGACGGCCGGTGGTGCCCGAGGTGTAGTTGATGGTGGCCACGGAGTCCGCGCGGGCGGCCTTGGCCGCCGCCGTCACCTGCTCGTCCGTCACCTCACGGCCGGCGGCGGTGAGTTCGGCGATGCCGCCGGCGTCGATCCCCCAGAGGTTCTTCAACAGCGGGAGCCTCGGCCGCAACTCGTCCAGGATGGCCTGGTGGTCGGCCGTCTCGACGATGCAGGCGACGGTGCCGGAGTCGCTGAGGTTCCACTCGACCTGTTCGGCGGAGGAGGTCTCGTACACGGGGACGGAGACGCCGCCCGCGTACCAGATCGCGAAGTCCAGCAGCGTCCACTCGTAGCGGGTGCGGGACATGAGGGCGACCCTGTCGCCCGGCCGGACACCAGCGGCGATCAGCCCTTTGGCCACCCCGCTGACCTCGGCCAGGAACGTGGTGGCCGTGACATCCTGCCACTTCCCCGCGACCTTGCGGGCGAGCACGGCGCGGTCGGGGTGCTCTGCGGCGTTACGGATGACGATGTCCGTGAGATTGCCGTCGGGCGGCACATCGTATAAAGCCGGGACGCTGAACTCGCGCACGGCGGCTCCTTCTTCTCGGCACGGCTGCGGGGACACGCGGCACAGCGGAGGCCGGGTGCTGACGGCCCGAAAGGTACCAGCTGGTAGGGTCCGCGTACAGGCAATGCTACAGGCGAGTTACCGCGCCCCCCTATCGCCCGATTCGGTAGGCGGTTTGGCGATTTCCTGGGATACGCCGGGCAGATGTGCTCGTCCGTCATGAAGGTCACGCCTGAACATTCGGCATCGGCCGAAAATCCTCTTCCCGTTCGACCCATACGACCCGCTACCGTCATCACGGTCTGGTAACCGTATGATTACGAACAGTCGAGCCTTTCGCTCCTCACCCCAGTGACCCCGCGGCGGAACGTTTGTTCCGATTCCGCTCAGCCCGCGCACCGCGTCCGTGGTGCGCTCCGTGGACATCGCACCTTTGACGGTCCGGCCGATTCGGGGTCCCGCCCGAGCCGACCGAATCCCCCACCGGCTCAAGCGAAACGTGTCACCGAGAGGAGCACACCTTCCCGATGCACCGAGAAGACCGAAGTACGGCAACGCCCCGCCGGCACCGGCATCCTCTCGCCGCCCTCCGGAAGAAGGCCGGCTACACGCATGGCGAGTACGCGCGTCTGATCGCCGCGACCCACGCCGAGTTGGGTTTTGGCCACATGGCGGCACGCCGGGAGAAGGTCGCCCGCTGGGAGGCCGGCCGGGCCGTCCCCGAGCGGACCGCGCAACTCGCCATCGCCCACATCCACGCCGTGCCCGAGGCGGACGTCGACCGACTGGTCTGGCCCGACTGGCTGCACCTGGCCCACGGCGACGCCCGTCAACTGGAGTTCCCCTGGACCACGGCCACCGTCCCCGACGCGATCAGGGACGCCGTCGCCGCACGCCAACAGACCCAGCAGGGCTACCTCCTGGCGACCGGCTGGGCGGCGAAGTCGCTCGCGGAGAACTGGCTCGACGCCATGAAGGAGGCCCTGGCCAGAGCCCCAGAACCGCCCCCGCCGAGCCGGGCGGGCCGGCTGGGTTCGCGCTTCTCGACCGCCACGCTGGGCTCCGTCCTCCAGGCGTGCACCCGGCTGCGCACCCTGCACACGTTCGCGGGCCGCTTCACCGCCGGCTGGCTCGTGCCCGCCAGCGAACAGGAACTGCGCCAGCTCGCCGACCACTTCGCCGCCGACCCCGACATGCTGAAGGACGACGGCCGCGGCCTGCTGACGGTGGCGGCCGAGGGCCTGTCCCTGTGCGGTTTCATCGCCCGCCTCCAGGGCGAGCATGTCAACGCCCAGCGGTACTACGTGGCGGGGCTGCGCTGTGCCACGGCCGCCGGTGACGCCGAGGTCGCCTCGGCGCTCATGACCCTGCACGCCGCCCAGTACCTCGATCTGCACCTCCACGAGGAGGCCACCGAACTCCTCACGGCCGCCCGGACGTTGCTGCGCCGCTGCGGCACCCCCGTGCAGGACCCGGCGCTGCCGACGCTGATGCACGCGCAGATCGCCCGGGTGCACGCCCAGCGCGGCGACGACCTCGGCCGCCGCCGGGCGCTCCTCGCTGGCCGCACGGCGCTCGCCAGGGCGCCGCACCACGAGCCCACGCCGATCCTGCCGATCCGCTGCGACCGCTGGCTCCAGCTGATGGAGGGGGTGTCCCTGTTGGAACTGGGCCGGCCCGACCGGGCGATCAGATGCTTCGAGCCGGTGCTGACCGAGCGGACACCGCAGCTGAAGCTGCCGCCGTCGGTGCGCTCGCTGTATCTGCTGCGGGCCGCCGAGGCACAGGTCGCGCTCGGGGACGCGGCCGGCGGGGCGGAGTCGGTCGCCAGGGCGAACACGCTGCTCGGCGGCATCCGGGCGGCGGCGTCCGAGCGGGTAAGGATCGCGCTGCGGGCGTACGCGCATCTGCCGGAGGTCCAGAGCCTGCTGGCGGCCCCCGTCTGACCCGCGCCGGGCCGGTGCGGGCCCGGCCACGGCACGGCGGCGTATTCGGCCGCCCGACACCGAACACATCGGTGTCGGGCGGCCGAACGCGTTTTCGGTATTCCCGCGGCGCGGCCCGAAAGCGGGCCTGGCACGCCGTCAAACGTGCCTCCGGTGTGCCCCGTGCGCCGGCCAGGCGCCAAGGCACAGCCGAGGCACAGCGGAAGCCGTAGCAGGCGCGGCCCTTTGCGATGAGACTTCATTGACCGCGCGGTGCGGAACCGATTCTCCCCAAGAGCAAGGGCGCATTCCGACGGCCCGCACGTCGGGCCGGGCGCTTCACTTCTTCACGACCATCAGGCTGGAGATTTTTCGCATGAGTCGATCTGTCCTGGTAACCGGCGGGAATCGCGGCATCGGCCTTACCGTGGCCCGGCGACTGCGTGCGGGCGGTGACCGGGTCGCGGTGACCTACCGCTCGGGCGAGCCGCCGAGCGACCTGCTGGCCGTGCGGTGCGACGTGCTGGACGCCACGGCGGTGGACGAGGCGTTCACCAGGGTCGAGGCCGCACACGGGCCGGTGGAGGTGCTGGTGGCGAACGCCGGCATCACCCGGGACAAGCTGCTGATCCGGATGTCGGAGCAGGACTTCACCTCGGTGATCGACACCAACCTCACCGGAACGTACCGGGTGGTCAGGCGCGCGGCGAAGGGCCTGATGCGGGCGCCGGCGGGCCGGGTGGTGATCGTGTCCTCGACCGCGGCGCTGAGCGGGGTGGCGGGACAGGTCAACTACGGCTCGTCCAAGGCGGGGTTGATCGGCATGGCCCGCTCCCTGGCGCGCGAGTTCGCGCCGCGCGGGGTGCTGGTGAACGTGGTGGCCCCCGGGCTCACCGACACGGCGATGAGCACGGCTCTGTCGGAGACCCAGCGGGGCCGGATCGTCGGGCAGATCCCACTCGGCAGAATGGCGACGCCGGAGGAAGTGGCCACCGCGGTGGAATTCCTCGCCTCCGAACAGGCCTCCTACATCACGGGCGCGGTGGTCCCGGTCGACGGCGGTATGGGAATGGGGCACTGACATGTTCGATGACGTGTTCCCTCGCACTTCCCAGCGGGCCGGGGAGCACACCGTCGCAGGTGGAGAGGTGAACGGGCGTGTGTGGTTGAACCGCGAAATGTTGAATTCCGTTCTTGTTTTGGTTCCGAACCTCATGAACCGCGCGGACGCGAGCGGCGGATTCCGGCCGCCCACGCTTCTTCGGCCCGCCGCTCCGACGCCGACGGAATTTCCAGGAGGCTTCAGGTGAACACTGCACACCCACCGGACCGGACCGGCCGGGAGGTCGCCGTCACCGGAATGGCGGTCACCACCGGATACGGGCAGGGCGTCGACGCGCTGCGCGCCGGCATCTGGTCGGGCGAGCCGGCGTTCGTGCCGGTGACCCGGTTCGACACCAGCCGCTACCGGGTCGGGATCGCCGCCCAGGCCGACCCGGGGCTCGAACTCGACACGGAACTCCGCGCGCTCACCGAGGAGGCGCTCAAACAGGCCGGGCTCTCGGCGAGCGAGCGCGCGGACGCGCCCCTGGTGATGGCCCGGCACGCGGACCCGGCGGTGTCCCGACTGCCGCGCGCGGAACAGGAGTCCCGCCCGATCGGCGACACCGCGCGCTGGCTCTCCGAGGAGCTGGGCCTCGGCGGCGCCGGGCGGACGTACATCAACGCCTGTGTCGCCGCCAGCACCGCCGTCGCCGAGGCCGCGCTGCTGATCTCCTCCGGGCGCAACGACCGGGTGGTCGTCGCCGCCGGGCATCTCGTGGACGCGGAGTCCTTCACCACCTTCAACGCGGGCCGGGCCCTCGCCCCCGACGGGCGGCTACGCCCCTTCAGCTCCGGACGCAAGGGGCTGCTGCTGGGCGACGGGGCCGGCGCCGTGGTGCTTGAGGCCGTCGACAGCCGGACCGGGATGCGCCCCCTGGCGAAGCTCACCGGCTGGGGCATGGCGGGCGACGCCCACCACGTGTGTCAGCCGCACCCGCGGGGCCTGGGCATGGCCCGCGCGATCAGCCGCGCCCTGGACCGGGCCGGCCTCACCCCGGGCGACCTCGACTACGTCAACGCGCACGGCACCGGCACGCCCTACAACGACGCCGCCGAGACCGCCGCCCTGCACCGGGCCTTCGGGGAGCACGCCGAGCGCGTCCCGGTCAGCTCGACCAAGTCGATGCACGGACACGCCCTCCAGGCCGCGGGCCTGGTCGAGCTCGTGATCTGCCTGCTCGCGCTGGAACTTGGCAGCCTGCCCGTCAACTCCGGCTATCTGGGCCCCGACCCCGACTGCCGGCTCGACCTCGTCCTCGACTCCCCCCGGCAGGTGACGGCACGCCATGTGCTCAGCCTGAACGCCGCGTTCGGGGGAGCCAACACCGCGCTGGTGGTGAGTGCCGCATGACGACCGCAGCGAATCCGACCACGCCCCTCACCGTGCTCGCACGGGCGAGCTGGTCCGCCGAGAGCGGCCCACGCCCGCCCGACCTGCCCGGCTTCACCGCCTCCCCGTTCGCGCCGATCATCGCCCATGTCGCCGACCGGTGTCTGGGACAGCGCCACCACGAGCCGCCCCTACCCGCGGGGCAGGGCGAGTCGACGGCGATGGTGCTGGTGTCCAGGCTCGGCGACATGGCCACCGAGGCCGCCGTCACCGGCTCGGTCGACGAGGGCACCAAGGCGTCGCCGCTGCTGTTCTACCAGTCGGTGCCGAGCGCCGTGCTCGGCCTGGTCTCGGCCCGCTGGGATCTCGGCGGGGCCGTCATCTGCGTCAGCCCCGCCGGCGAACCGCTGACCGAGGCCATGGACCTGGCGCGGCTGCTCATCGAGGACGGCGACACCGAGAACGTCCTGCTGGTGCTGGTCGAGCTCGCCGTGCGGGACGACCGTCCCGACAGCGCCGAGGCGCTGCTCGTGTCCGCCGGGGAGCCGGCATGACGGAGACCACGCGGGACCTGCCGCCGGCCAAGGAGATCGCCCTGCTGCGCCAGGGCTGGTGGTTGCACGACGCCCGCTGGTACCAGGCGGTGAAGAACCGCTTCGGCCAGGACGTCGCCAACGAACTCAACGCCGAGGTCATGCGGTTCGTGGCGCGCCGCGTCGCGACCCTGTACTCCCGGCAGCACCCCACGGCGGCCGGGGCGACCTCGGAGGAGGTGGCCGAGGCGCTGGAGGCCCTGGCTGGGCTGATGTTCACGCGGGCGATGGTCCGGCTGGAGTCGGGCGGGTTCGAGGGCGACACCTGGGAGACCGTCATCAGCGAGCACTTCGCGCTGCGGATGCTGAAGGCGAGCAACTCCCTCGCCGGCTACCAGTGCCCGTGCCTGGAGCTGCGCGCCGGCTGGTTCGAGGGCATCGGGGTGCGGGCCGCTGACGAGGTCGTCGAGTGCATGCGCGAAGGGGCGTCCGTCTGCCGCTTCCGCGCCTGCCTGAAGCCCTGAGGCGAGGAGGGAACGCGATGCGACTCGTCGTGGCCGTGACCGGGGCGACCGGGGCCGTGCTGGGGGTGCGGCTGCTCCAGGAGCTGCGCCTCCACCCGGAGGTGGAGACTCATCTGGTCATCAGCCGGTGGGCGCGCACCACGCTGCGGGCGGAGACCGGGCTCGGCGCCGGCGCGGTCACCGAGCTCGCGCACGTCGGCTACTCCCCCGACGACCAGGGGGCGGCGATCGCCTCGGGGTCGTTCCGCGTGGACGGCATGATCGTGATGCCGTGCAGCATGAAGACGCTCGCCGCGATCAGGACCGGGTACGCCGACGGGCTGATCGCGCGTGCCGCGGACGTCACCCTCAAGGAACGCCGGCGACTGGTGCTGGTGCCGCGCGAGACGCCGCTCGGGGACGTCCATCTGGAGAACCTGCTCGCGCTCTCGCGCCGGGGCGCCGTGGTGCTGCCGCCGATGCTGACCTTCTACAACCGCCCTTCGACCGTGGACGACATGGTCGACCACGTCGTCGCCCGCGTCCTCGACCAGTTCGGCGTCGACTCGGGCCGCGCCCGCCGCTGGGAGGGGTTGCGTCACGACGCGCCCGCCCTCGCCGCGACCGGGCGCGACCACCGCTCCACGACCGTGAACGACCGGGAGGGCCGTGCGCATGAGCCACTTCACCGACCTGCGTGACTACATCGACGCCCTCGACGCCCTCGGCGACATCCGGAGGGTCGACCGGCCCGTGAGCGCGGACCTGGAGGCGGCGGCGATCACCCGGCGCAGCTACGAGATCCGCTCCCCCGCGCCGCTGTTCACCCGGATCGCCGAGGACCGGATCGGGATGCGGATGTTCGGCGCGCCGGCGGGCGTCAGCTCCAGGCCCGACATGCGGCTGGCGCGGCTCGCCCTCTCGGTGGGGCTGCCGGCCGAGACGGGGGCGGCCCAGCTGGTCGACCATCTGGTCCGCACCCGTGACGCCCCGCCCGTGCCACCACGGACGGTGGCGCGCGAGGGCGCGCCGTGCAAGGAGAACGTGCTGCTCGGCGACGACGCGACCCTCGACCGGTTCGCCGTCCCCCGGATCCACGAGAAGGACGGCGGCTCCTATCTCAACACCTGGGGCGTGATCATCGCCAGGACGCCCGACGGGGCATGGGTCAACTGGTCGATCTCGCGGATCATGATGCTCGACGGGAAGCGGATGACGGGCCTGGTGATGCCGCCGCAGCACCTCGGCCTCGTCTGGCAGGCCTGGGCCGAGCGCGGCGAGCCGATGCCGTACGCGCTGGTGCAGGGCGGCGCCCCGGCGATCCCCTTCGTGGGCGGCATCCCGCTGCCGCGCGGGGTGGACGAGGCGGGGTACATCGGCGCGCTGCACGGGGAGCCGGTCGACGTGGTGCGCTGCGAGACGGTCGACCTCGAGGTGCCGGCGCACGCCGAGGTCGTCATCGAGGGCCATGTGTCGACGGGCCGCGACAGCCTTGAGGGGCCGTTCGGCGAGTACGCCGGCTATGTGTCCACGCAGTCCTCCTTCCAGCCCGTCTACACCGTCGAGGCGATCACCCACCGCTCCGAGCCGATCTGGCCGATCGTCCCCGAGGGCCGGCCGGCCGACGAGTACCACACCGTCACCGGCACGGGGCGGGCCGCGAACGTGCTGCACGCGCTGCGGCGCGCGGGCCTGCCGGTGACGACGGCGTGGATGCCGTTCCCGGCCGCCATGCACTGGACGGTGGTGACCGTGCCCGACGACTGGCGGTCGAAGCTGCCCGGCGTGGACACCGGCGAGTTCACCCGGCGCATCGGGGAGGTCATCCACAACAGCGGCGGGCCCAGCGCGATGATGCCGGTCACCTACGTCCTGGACGACGACATCGACCCGTCCGACGAGGCCGACCTGCTGTGGGCGCTGGGCACCCGGCTGCATCCGAGGGACCGCCGCTACTCCTGGGACGCCGTGGTCCTGCCGTTCATGGCCTGTTACGGGGAGGACGAGCGCAAGGCGATGCGCGGCCCCAGCGTCGTCCATGACGGGCTGCTGCCCGCCTGGGGCGACGGCCGTCTGCGGCACAGCTCCTTCGCCCAGGCGTACCCGTCCGACATCCGCCACCAGGTCCTCAAGCACTGGGACGACTGAGCAGCGCACCCGACAACGAGCCCTCATCCGACCGCTACCCGATGGAGCGACAGCGACGTGGCGTTGAATCCGGGCTGCGTGGGCACGACGTACCCGCCCGCGCGCCCCTACCCAGTGGAGGCGGAGACGATCCGCCGCTTCGCCGAGGCCGTGGGCGACCCGGCCCCCGTCTACACCGACCTCCGCGCGGCCAAGGACCTCGGCCACCCGGCCGTCCCCGCGCCGCCGACCTTCCCGTTCGTCGTGGCCATGCGGGCGATGGACGAGGTGTTCAGCTATGAGGACATCGGCTTCGACCCGACCTATCTGATCCACGGCGAGCAGCGCTTCGAGTACACCCGCCCGGTCAGGGCCGGTGACCGGCTGGTGACCACGGTGGGGATCACGGGCGCGAAGCGGCTGCGCGGCAAGGACGTGCTGAGCCTGCGCGCCGATGTCGCCGACGAGGACGGGGAGCCGGTCGTCGCCCTGCACATGACCTTCGTCTCCCTGAGCGCCGTGGAAGGCGGTGGATCCGCGTGACGGACGCCGAGCGGATCGAGGTCGGCACCGAACTCCCGGTCAGGAAGGTCACGGTGACCCGTGGCGGCCTGGTGCGGTACGCGGGTGCGTCGGAGGACTTCAACCCCGTCCACTGGAACCCGCGGGTGGCGCGGGAGGCCGGGCTGCCCGAGGTGATCGCGCACGGCATGCTCACCATGGCGATCGCCGCCCGCACCGTCACCGACTGGACGGGCGACCCGGGTGCCGTGGTGGAGTACCGCACCCGCTTCAGCCGGCCGGTGTTCGTCCCCGACACCGCCGAGGGCGCCTCGGTCGAGGTGCGGGGCCGGATCGCCGCCCGGATCGACGAGGACCACATCCGCGTCGACCTCGTGGTCGCCGCCGGCGGCACCAGGGTGCTGAGCGAGGCCCGCGCGATCGTCCGGCTCACCGGGTAGGCCCTGTCCCCCGGAATCCCCGAGCGGACCCCAGACGGAAGAAATGGACGGATGAACCTTTCACCGGTCTTCCTCACCGCACCCCGCTATGTCCTGGGCGAGATCGAGGAACCGTACACCGCCGTCGAGGGCCTGGCGGCCCGCGTGGCGCACTTCGCCATCCCGATGGCCCCCGCGACCTGGGGCTGGGGCAGCTTCTTCCGCACCGAGCGCACCCCGGCGGAGCTGGCGGTCGCCAGCGGCGAGGCCACCCTCGCCGCGGCCGGCGTGGAGCGGGACTCGGTCGACGGGCTGATCCTCTGTACCAACTCCTTCCCGAGGTCGGTGGACGACCACGCCGGGTTCGTGGGCGCCGTGCTCGACGGCCTCGGCCTGCGGAAGACGGCGTTCACCTGTGGGATGACGCTCAACCGTTGCAACAACCTGCTCGCCGCGCTGCATCTGGCCCGCTGTCTGGTGGCCGCCGGCGGCCACCGGCGGGTGCTGGTGGTCACCGCCGACCGGATCGCGGACGAGTCCGTGCGGCTGGAGAAGTTCGCGCTGTTCAGCGACGGCGCGGCGAGCTGCCTGGTGAGCGCGGACGAGCCGGGCCCCGACACGTTCGCCGTGCTCGCCTCGGCCTCGGCGCAGGACCCGGCGGTGCTGGGGGTGCGGGACCAGATCGACGCACGGCTCGCGATCGCCGTCAACGAGGAGCTTGAGCGGGCCACCGGCATTCCCCACGAGAAGGTCGCGGCGCTGCTCCCGGCCAACCTGGTCAGGCCGCTGATCACCATGAAGGAGCGGCAGGCGGGCTTCACGGCCGCGCAGTTGCGGATGGGCAACGTCGAGCGGCTCGGCCACTGCTTCGCCGCCGACCCGGTGATCAACCTCGCCGACCTGGTGGCCTCCGGAGAGGCGGAGCCCGACGGGCTCTGCCTGCTGGCCTCCAGCGTGCCGGGCGTCCGGCACGGCGTCCTGCTCCGGAAGGTCCCGGGGCCAGGTGCCACCCCACGCGTGACGTCGAAGGAGACGGATCGGATGAACACCGGCACGGCCACCGAGGTGCGGCCATGACCACGGACGCGGCCATCCCGTTCCTCCAACTGAGCGGTGACCCGTACGAGTTGGGCCGTCAGCACGGGGCCGCCCGAGCCGGCGCGCTGCGCGCGTTCCTGGACGACGGGGTCGCCAGGCTGAACCATCTGCTGGACCACCCCGTGTCGCCGGCCTCGCTGGCGCCGCCCCTCGGGGCGTTCCGGACGGCGATCGCGGCGGGCGTCCCCGACCTGGCCGAGGAGATCCGCGGCCTCGCCGACGGGGCCGGCCTCACGGAGGACGAGGCCCTGCTGCTCCAGGTGCGCCGCGAGGTCCTCGGCTACCGCAGCACCCGCCGCCCCCAGGGCGACTGCACCACCTACGCGCGGGTCGCCGGCCGGCACACCACCCTCGCGCAGACGGTCGACCTCAGCGGCGACCTCGACGACCAGACCGCGTTCCTTTCGCTGCGCGCGACCGGCTCGCCGCGCGAGGTGCTGATGCTGAGCTTCGGCGGGCTGCTTGGCTACCTCGGCATGAACAGCGACGGCCTCGCCGTCGGCATCAACCTGGTGCTCGGCGGGCCGTGGGGGCCGGGGATACCGCCGTACCTGGCGGTGCGTCACCTGCTGGACCGGGCCGGTTCCGTGGCCGAGGCGCTCGACCTCCTCCAGGGGCTGCGGCTCGCGAGTTCCCGTTCGCTGATGCTGTGCGACAGGCACGGCGCGGCCTGGGCGGAGTCGATGGACGGCCGGCTGCGGATCGTCCACGACACCACGCTGGCTCATACCAACCACTTCCTGCACCCCGACTTCGTGCCGCGCGACGAGCTGAACGTGTTCGCCAAGAACGGTTCGCTGCGCCGCCTTGAGGCGTGCGCCGTGCGCCTGAGGGCGCTCCCGGACGACGCCCCGGCCGTCGACCACCTCGGCCTGCTGTCGACCCCGCCGATCTTCGTGCCGGACAACGGCGACATCCGCCGTGAACGCACCGTCGCCGTGGTCGCGATGCGGCCCGCGCTCGGCGAGGTACGGCTGCTGGGCTCCCGGCCCGAGCGGGAACCGCTGGTGTTCACGACGGGCCAGGTCGTCCGGGCGGCGGGCGGATGAGCGCCGGGGTGGAGGGCTGGCTCGTCGCCCTCGACGACACCGCGCACACCGTCTGGGACGACGCCGGCTGCCGCGCCCACCTCTCGCCCCGGGAGGAGCGGCGCGCCGAGCGGTTCCTGCGCCCCGAGGCGGCCGTCGCCTACGTCCGGGGCCGCTCGGCGATCCGCGTGGTGCTGGGGCATGTGCTGGGCGAGGCACCGGGCGAGGTGCGGATCGCCACGGCGCCGGGCGGGGGGCCGGTGCTGTTGGACCATCAGGACCGGTCGGTCAGCTGGTCGATCACGGCCGGCGTGCTGCTGGTCGCGGTGGGCCGGGGCGCCAGGGTCGGCGTGGACGTCGAGGTGCTGCGCCCGGTGCGGTCACCGGCGAGGGTGCTGCGGACGTTCTACCCGGGGGTGCACACCCTGGGCGCGTTCCGGGAGCCCGAGACGTTCTTCTCGGCCTGGACGCTGCTGGAGGCGGCGGTCAAGGCGACCGGGCGAGGGCTGTCGCGGGGCGCCCGCCAGGTCCGGCTGCACCGCCCGCCGGGGGCCGTGCGCTGCGTCCTGGCCGGGGTCGCCGACGGGAGCGAGTGCGCCTGGACGGGCCGCACGGACCGGTTCGCCGTACCCGGTTCGACCACGGAGGTGATGACGGCCGTGGTCACCCACGGCGCCCGCACCCCGCTCCGGCTGCACACCTGGCGGCTGCCGGAACCGGCTCGGCTCCCGGCCCCGGGACGGCCCCCGGGAGCCGCCGAACCCCTGCCCGACCGCGCCGCGCGGCGCGACGCCGCGGCCGTCCCCCTCACCTCGTCGGAAGAACTGGAGAGCACACCATGATGATCAGCGAGGAGCTGCGCCGGAGGATCCTGGACGACCGGGCCCTCGGCGCGGGCAACGCACTGCACCGACTGCCCCTGTACGGGCGGTCGCCGGACGAGCGGGTGCTGTGGCTGGACGGCACCTGGCAGGCGCCCGCGGGCGACCACCCCGAGGTGCTGACGCTCGGCGAGCTTCAGGAGGTCGTCGCGACCTACGCCGGGTTCTACCGGCGCAACGGGGTGCGGGCCAAGGACGCCGTCGCCATCGTGTCGACGTCGATCACCGACTTCGCGCTCAACCTGTTGGCGCTGACCAGCATCGGGGCGGTCGCGTCGCTCGTGAACGCGAACATGCCGCGGGAGACGCGGCGCGAGTACATCAGGCGGCAGCGGGTCGTGGGCATCGTGACCCGCGAGCCCTGGCACCAGGAGCTGCGCGGCCATCTGTCGGACGAGGAGCCGCCGGCGTTCGTCGCGCTCCAGACGGAGATCACGCCGGCGGACCGGGCGCACCGCCCCGAGAGCTACCCGTTCCGGCACGCCCCGAACGACCCGATCCTCATCTCGCACTCGTCCGGTACGACGGGCATCCCCAAGTCGGCCTTCCACACGCACGAGACGCTGTTCCACGGGGCGTTGAGCCGGCTGTCGGACGGCCTGGACTGCAGTACGCGGGCGCGGCTGCTGGCGCTGCCGGGGCACCATGTGTCGGCGATGTCGAACACGCTGCTCGGCCTGGTGCTGGGCGCGCCGGTGATCCACTTCACGGATCCCAGCGGGAAGGCCGTGCTGGACGGGATCGAGAAGTACCGTCCGACGATCGTCTTCGGCTTCACCCACACCTTCATGGAGATGGCGGGCGAGGACCTGTCGGACCGCGACCTGTCCTGTGTGGAGGGCTTCTACGCCTCGGGCGACGCGGCCCATGTGGTGCACATCAAGAGGCTGTTGGCCAAGGGGCGGCATCCGGTGACGGGCCGTGACCTCAAGCCGAAGACGCTGCCGGGCGCGATCTTCCTGGACATCTTCGGCTCGACGGAGATGGGTTACGTCCTCTTCGACTACGTGCACCGGCCGGGGGCGCCGAGCATGGGCCGCTGCATCGGGCGCCCCATGCGGTTCGCCGAGGCGGTGGCGCTCTCGGAGGAAGGGGCGGTGCTGCCGCCCGGCCAGGTGGGCCGGCTCGGGGTCAGGTCGAGGTCGCTGACGCCCGGGTTCTGGAACGACAACGTGCGCTGGCACCAGCAGTGGCTGGCCGGCTACTTCCTCACCGGCGACCTGGTGTACCGGGACGGCGGCAACAACTTCTACCACCTGGACCGCACGACCGACGCCATCCGCACCGCCGACGGCTTCGTCTACAGCGCGTACACGGAGGAGCTGCTGCTGGGCGAGTACGAGGAGATCCGGGACTGCACGGTGGTCGGCCTGGCCGACGAGGGGGTGCGGTTCGGCTGGGAGGACGAGGGCGTCGCGGAGACGTACCTGCTGCTCAACCTGGTCGAGGGGGCGACCCCGCCGGCGGACCCCACGGCGTGGGTGAACGCGGCGCTGACCAAACACGGGCTGCCCGAGGTCGCCGGTGCCGTGGTCGTCGCGGAGGACAGCATCCCGGTGGGGATCACCGGCAAGGTCCTCAAGCGGGTCCTGCGCGAGCGGGCGCGGACACTCGCCGTCGGGGACTGACGGCGGCATGGACCGACGGGTGGGCGACACGTCCCGTGCCGTCCACCCGGCCCCCCGGGGAACAGCCGGGGAGCGACGGGGAACACCGGAGAAGGGACCTTGGGAATGAGCGTCGACTTCGACGTGATCGTCATCGGCGCCGGTCTGGGCGGACTGGCCGCCGCCACCACCCTCCAGCGCGGCGGTCTGCGCACGCTGGTCGTGGAGCGGCACAGCATCCCGGGCGGCGCGGCCACCTCGTTCGTGCGGGGCCGCTTCGAGTTCGAGGTGTCGCTGCACCAGCTGGGCGGCATGGGCGGCCACGAGCCGCTGAAGGCGGTGCTGGACGAGCTGGACGTGACCCGCCGGGTGGAGTGGCTGGAGGACCGCGATCTCTGCCGGACGTTCGTGCCGGGCGAGGTCGATGTCACGTTGCCACACGACTGGGAGGCCCTGGCGGACGTCCTGGACGGCATCAGCCCCGGCAACCGCACGGAGATCGTGCGGTTCCTCGACCTCGTCCGGGAGACGGGCCTCTGGCAGCTGACCGCGCGGGTCAGCCTGCACCGGATGAAGGAGCAGCTGGAGTGGCTGAGGACGCTCCCCGACGTGCGGCGGTACGCGCTGCGGACGTTCCGTGAGGTGCTGGACGAGTTCTTCACCGACGACCGGCTGAAGCTGGTGCTTTCGTCGTACTGGAGCTACAACGGCCAGTTGCCGCACCGGATCGCGTTCGTGGACATGGCGCGGCTGCTGGCGCTCTATGTGGAGACCAAGCCGTACCAGGTGGTGGGCGGCAGCCAGGCGCTGTCGTCGGCGCTGGTCGAGTCGTTCGAGGAGGCGGGCGGCGAGCTGCGCCTCAACACCGACGCCGAGCGCATCCTCACCAGCGAGGGCGCCGTGGTGGGGGTGCGCCTTGAGGGCGGGGAGACCCTGGTCACCCGGCAGGTGATCTCCAACGCGCCGTCCACGACGACCTACACGCGGCTGCTGGACGATCCGGACGTGGTGCCGGCGCGCACGCTGAAGGATCTGCGGTCGCGGCGGCTCGGCTCATCGGCGACCTGTCTCTTCCTCGGGCTGGACGCGTCGGCCGAGGAGCTGGGGTTCACCTCGGCGACGACGTTCCTGTCGGCCGGCCTGGACGACGACCGGATCCTGCGGGCCGCCTACCGGCTGGACGAGCCCTGCCCGTTCGTGATCGCCACCTGCTACGACGTGCGACCCACCGGTTTCGCGCCGAGCGGCGGCGCCCAGGTGGTGCTGTCGTCGATCCAGTACGCGGAGCCGTGGGAGGCGCTGGCGCCGGAGGACTACGCGGCGGCGAAGGCGTCGTACGCGCGCTCCCAGCTGGAGCTGGCGGAGTCGATGGTGCCCGGGCTGCGGGACTCGATCGAGGAGGCGGAGCTGGCCACGCCGCTGACGTTCAAGCGGTACACCAACCAGCCGGGCGGGGCGATCTACGGCTTCGACCAGGACATCACCGACAGCTGGCTGTTCCACGACGAGGACCTCAGGCAGAACGTGCCGGGGCTGCTGCTGACGAGCAACTGGACGACGGCCGGCGGCTACAACTCCAACCTCGTGACGGCGGCCAGGCGATGTCAGCGGCTGCTGGCCGCGGGTGTCTGAACCAGAGGACCCAAGAGAAAGCGCAGGGAACATGACGGAGAATCCCTACACGCCCGCGGTCAACCCCCTCGCCCGGCTGCTCGACGGAGCGGACGAGGTGGTCGATCGGCTGACGGCGCACGCGGAGATCCAGGGGGAGCATCCGGCCGAGGCACGGGCCGAGGTGGAGCCGCTGCACCCGCGGAAGATGGAGCTGACGGTGGCCGAGGCCATCGAGGAGACCGCGACGACGCGGACGCTGCGGCTGCGGCGCCCGGACGGCGGGGACCTGCCGCCGTTCCGCGCCGGGCAGTACATCAGTCTGGACGTGCGGGTCGGGGAGGTGCGCACCAACCGGGCGTTCTCCCTGTCGTCCAGCCCGACCAGACGTGACCACTACGACGTGACCGTGCGGCGGCTGCCCGGCGGGCTGGTGAGCGGGTACCTGCTGGACGAGGTGTCCGTGGGCGACCGCTTCACCAGCGGGGGCCCGATGGGCACCTTCACCCACGACCCGCTGTTCCACGGCGACGACCTGGTGTTCCTCGCCGGCGGCTCCGGGGTGGCGCCGGCGATGAGCATGATCCGGGAGATCGTCGAGCTCGGCCTGGAGCGCACGATGACGCTGCTGTACGGCTCGCGGCGCTCGGACGACATCATCTTCCGCGAGGAACTCGACGCCATCGAGCGACGGCACCCGAACATCGTGGTGCACCACGTGCTCGCCGAGTCCGAGCCCGGCTGGACGGGCGCGGTGAAGCCGCTGGACGCGCCGCTCATCGCCGAGCTGGCCGGGCCGCTGGCCGGGCGGATGACCTATCTGTGCGGGCCCGCCTACAAGTACCCGTATCTGATAAGCGAGTTGGAGTCGCTGGGGCTGCCTGGACGACGCATACGCAAGGAGGCCAACTACGTGGCGGCACCGCCGCCGGACGATCCTCGGTGGCCGGCCGACGCCGACACCAAGGAGGAGGTCACGGTCAGCGTGCGGGGCCGGGGCTCGTTCCGGATGCCGCGCGGCAGGGAGCTGATCTACGCGCTGGAGGAGAACGGGATGCCGCCCGAGGCGTCCTGCCGCTCGGGGGAGTGCGGCGACTGCCGCGTCAAGGTGTGCTCGGGCGAGGTCTTCCACGCCGAGGAGGCCCGGCTGCGCATGGCGGACCAGCGGTTCGGCTACGCGCATTCCTGCGTCGCCTATCCGCTCACCGACATCGAGGTCGACTTCAGAACCGGCAACGGATTCTAGCCGATCGACCGGATCAACCGAAAAACAATCGCAGCCCCCTTGGCGTGGAATCCAAAATATGATGTGCTGGACGTGCACGTTCCCCAGCCGCCGGAAACCACATTCCCCCAAGGCGAACCCATGCGTCCCGAAGCATTCAACAGGAGGTATCAGCATGCCTACTGACCTGCGAAAAGTGATCGTAGAGACGCTCCGCGAAATGAATTTCGAAGTGGACTCGGTAACCGATGAGACGCCACTCGGGGACGGCGGGCTCGAATTGGAGTCCCTCTCCCTCGCGGAAATCACCATGCAGCTCGACAACTTTGGCGTTGAATTCTCCGACGAGGAGATGGAGAAGCTGGCCGGAATGACCTTCGGTGAATTCACCGAAGAGGCCAAGCGCCGCGCCGCGGGAAACTGACCCGCCCCACCATGTCCTGGCGCCCCGTCCCGTGCGGACAGGCCGGATGAAGGAGATGTGACGTTGTCGCAGCCGACCAGGGCGATGTGCGTCGTGGGGGCAGGGCCGCGAGGACTCGCCGTCCTGGAGCGGTTGAGTGCCCATCACGCCGACGGACGCCGACAGGTCGTCCACGTGGTCGACCCCTTTCCGCCGGGGCCAGGACGCACGTGGCGCACCAGGCAGTCCCACCATCTGCTCATGAACACGGTGACCTCCCAGGTGAGCCAGTTCACCGACGACAGTGTCCGCTGCTCGGGGCCGATCAGACCGGGGCCGAGCCTGCACGGGTGGCTGCGTCGTTCCGCCGCCGGCGCCGACCGGATGTGGGCCGGCGCGGAACGGCTCGGTCCCGACGACTACCCCTCGCGCGCCCAGTTCGGCCACTATCTGGAGTGGGGGTTCCGGCACCTCGCCGAGAACGCCCCGGCCGGCCTCAGCTTCGTCGTCCACCGCGCGACGGCGGTCGCGCTGGACGACGGCGCCGACGGCCAGTGCGTCACCCTGGACGACGGCACCCGGCTCGTCGGCCTGGACTCCGTGGTGCTGGCCCTCGGGCACGGGGCCAACCAACCAACCGCCGAGGAACGCCGGTTCGCCGCCTACGCGGACACCCACGGCATGCGCTACCTGCCGCCAGGCAACCCGGCCGACATCGATCTCGACGGCATCGAGCCGGGCGAGACCGTCGCCGTGCGGGGTCTCGGTCTTGCCTTCTTCGACGTGCTGTCGCTGCTCACCGAGGGCAGGGGCGGCAAGTTCGTCCCGTCCCCCGACGGCCTTCAGTACCTGCCGTCCGGTCAGGAGCCGGCGCTGTACGCCGGCTCCCGGCGCGGGGTGCCGTACCACGCGCGCGGCGAGAACCAGAAGGGGACCGCGGGCCGCCACGAGCCGCTGTTCCTGACCCCGGACGCGATCCGCCGGATAAGGGCCACCCCCGACGCCACCTTCCGGCGCGACGTGTGGCCGCTGCTGGACGCCGAGGTGCGCGCGGTCCACCGACACGCCCTCGTCGCCGAGCGCGCCGGCCGGGACACCGCCGACCGCTTCCTCGCCGAGCTGCTGGCCGCCCCCGCCGGCGACCACCCCGGGATACTGCGCCGCCACGGGCTGACCGCGCGGGACGAGTGGGACTGGCGGCGCGTCGAGAACCCGTGCGCCGGGCGGGAGTTCACCGACCGAGAGGACTTCAACCGGTGGCTGCTCGGCCATCTGCGCGAGGACGTCGGGCACGCCGGGCGCGGCAATGTCGACGATCCGCTGAAGGCCGCCCTCGACGTGCTGCGCGACCTGCGCAACGAGGTCCGGCTCGCCATCGACCACTCCGGCATCACCGGCGCCTCCTACCGGGACGAGGTGATGGGCTGGTTCACGCCGCTCAACGCCTATCTGTCCATCGGGCCGCCCAGGTCCCGGATCGAGGAGATGATCGCGCTCATCGAGTGCGGGGTGCTCCAGATCGTCGGCCCCGGGGCCTTCGTCCGGCCGGCCCCCGGCGGCGAGAGCTTCACGATCGGCTCGGCCGTCGTCGGCGGGCCCGAGGTCCGGGCCACGACCCTGGTCGAGGCCCGCATCGCCGAACCCGACCTGCGCCGCAGCACCAACCCCCTGCTGCGGCATCTGCTCGCCACCGGACAGTGCCGCCCCTACCGGATACCCGACGGCGCGGGCGCCTACGAGAGCGGCGGCCTGGACGTCACCGCGCGGCCCTACCGCGTGGTGGACGCCTCGGGCGTGCCGCACGCGCGCCGCTTCGCCTACGGGGTGCCGACGGAGTACGTCCACTGGGCGACCGCCGCCGGCATCCGGCCAGGTGTCGGCTCGGTGATCCTGGAGGACGCGGACGCCATCGCCCACGCGGTGTGCGCGTCATGACGGCACACCGGGTGAGCAGGACGTCCCCTCCGCCCCCATCCGCCCGGATTCCGCAGGGAGTCACGCCCGTGGACACGACCACGATGTTCGATCCCGAACTACTCGGTCTCCCCCTCTACGACGACCAGCACCGCCGCTTCGCGCGGGAGATCGGCATGTGGTGCGACGGCTACGGCGAGGTGTGGGAGACCGCGCGCCGCGCTCACCCGGACGAGGCCGGGCGCCGGCTGGTGGAGCTGCTCGGCGAGGACGGCTGGCTCGCCGGGCTCGACCCGGCGGCCGGCCCGCACGAGCTGCCCACCGACACGCGCGCCCTGTGCCTGGCCCGCGAGGCCCTCGCCTACACCGAGGACCTCGCGGACTTCGCGTACTCCATCCAGTCGCTGGCCGCGACCCCGCTGATCCGCTTCGGCGACGAGGAGCAGCGGCGGCGCCATCTGCCCGGCATGGCGAAGGGGCTGCTGGTCGGCGCGTTCGCCGTGTCGGAGCGGGAGGCGGGCTCGGAGGTCGCCGCGGTCGGCCTGACCGCGCGCCGGACGGGCCAGGGATACGTCCTCGACGGATCCAAGGCGTGGATCGCGCATGCCACGATCGCCGACCTGTTCGTGGTGATCGCCCGTACCGGCGAGGGTCCTGGGCCGCTCGGCCTGACGGCGTTCCTGGTGCCGGCCGACACCTCGGGGGTGCGGGTCGAGCCGTTGGACGCGCTCGCCCCGCGTTCCTTCGGGCATCTGGTCCTTGAGGGCTGCCGGGTGCCGCCCGAGGCCGTCCTCGGGCGTCCGGGCAAGGGCTTCGTCATCGCCCTCGACCTCCTCCAGCGGTTCCGGATGACGGTCGCCGCCGCCGCGCTCGGCTTCGCCCGCCGCGCCTTCGACGAGGCGCTCGCCCACACCGGGGAGCGCCGCGCCTACGGCGGCACCCTGTTCGACCTCCAGCTGGTGAAGGCGTCGCTGGCCGACATGGAGATCCGGCTCCAGGCGTCGGCGCTGCTGACCGCGCGGGCCGCCTGGGAGTGCGACCGGGGCAGCCGGGGCTTCGCCCGGCACTCCGACATCGCGAAGGTGCACGCCACGGAGGCGGCGCAGCTGACCGTGGACGCGGCCGTGCAGCTGGCCGGCGCGGCCGGTGTGGTCAGGGACGGGGTGCCCGAGCGGCTGTACCGGCAGATCCGGTCGCTGCGCATCTACGAGGGCAGCACGGACGTGCTGCGGCTCGCCGTCGCCGGCTCCCTGGACGCCCGGCGGGCCGACCGGGTGCGGGCCGCCCGTTCCCCGGAGGAGGCCCGATGACGCGGCTGTGGATGCGGCACGAGACCCGGGCCACCGAACGCCGGGCGCCGCTGGTGCCCGAGGACGCCGCCCGGCTGGTGGCGCGGGGCGTCTCGGTCACCGTCGAGGAGTCGCCCCAGCGGGCGTTCGCGCTCGACGACTACGTCCGCGCCGGCTGCGCCACGGCGCCGGCCGGCAGCTGGGCCGAGGCGCCGGAGGACGCCTATGTCCTGGGCCTGAAGGAGCTTCCCGCGCGGCCGCCGGCGCTGCGGCACCGGCATATCTTCTTCGGCCACGCCTACAAGGGCCAGGCGGGCGCCGCCGAGTTGCTCGACCGGTTCACGGCGGGCGGCGGTGCGCTGCTCGACCTGGAGTACCTGACGGACGACGCCGGAATCCGGCTGGCCACCTTCGGCTACTGGGCGGGCTATATGGGCGCCGTCCTCGCCGTTCTGCACCGGCGCGGGGCGCTTCCGGCGCCGCTGGCGCCACGGGGGCGGCCGGAGTGGGAGGCGTTGCTGCGCGCTGGCGGGGGCGGCGACGACGTCAGCGCGCTGGTGATCGGGGCGCTGGGCCGCAGCGGGCGCGGGGCGTGCGACGGGCTGGAGGCCGCCGGGGTCGCCCCGGTCCGCTGGGACGTCGAGGAGACCCGGGTCCTGGACCGCGCAGCGGTGATCCGTCACGACCTGCTCGTCAACACGGTGCTGGTGACCAGGCCGGTACCACCGTTCCTGACCCCGGCGGACCTGGACGCGGCGGGGCGCCGGCTGTCGGTCGTCGCGGACGTCTCCTGCGATGTGAACTCGGAAGTCAACGTGCTCCCGGTCTACGACGCCGTCACCGACTGGGACCGCCCGGCGCGGCGGCTGCGCGGCGGCGACCGGCCGCTGGACGTCATCGCCGTGGACAACCTCCCCTCGCTGCTGCCGGTGGAGGCCAGCCTGGCGTTCTCCGCCGAGCTGTCGCCATGGTTGGCGCGGCTGGGCGCTGGGGACGGAGTCTGGGTGCGCTGTCTGCGGACCTTCGCGGCGGCGCGGGCGATCAAGGAGGAGAGCCATGGGCGTTGAACGGCGGCGGGCGAGCGGCACGGTCCACTGGGTGGGCACCGGCCTGTCCACGGGCCGGACGGGGCTTCGGGTGCTGTGCGAGCGGGCCGCGCGGGTCGTGGTGTGGGACCGCACCGCCGAACGGGCGGGGCTGCGACTCGGCTCGCTCGGCCTGGCCGGGCGGGCCCGGACCCGGACGCTGGAGATGGCGGCCCTGGCGGCCGAGGTGGGGCCGGGGGACGTGGTCGTCTCCATGCTGCCGGCGACCGAGCATCTCTCGCTGCTGCGGCTGGCCCTCGCGGGGCGCGCGCACTTCGCGTGCACGAGCTACACGTCGGCGGAGCTGGAGGAGGCGGCGAAGGAGGCGACCGCGGCAGGTCTCGTCGTCCTCACCGAGGCCGGACTCGACCCCGGCATCGACCATCTGATGGCGCACCGGCTGATCGAGCGGGCCCAAGCGGCCGTGGGCGACACGGCCGCCTCCGTCGACTTCACCTCGTACTGCGGCGGGCTGCCAGCCGTGCCCAACGAGTTCCGCTACCGGTTCAGCTGGGCGCCCTACGGGGTGCTCGCCGCGCTCGCCTCGCCCGCGCGCTACCTGCGGGACGGGGAGCCCCGGACGGACGAGCGGCCCTGGGAGGCGACGCGTCCGCTGGTCCTCGCCGGGGAGACGTTCGAGGTCTACCCCAACCGGGACAGCCTGCCGTTCGTGGCGCAGTACGGCGTCCCGCCGGGCTGGCGGCTGTCGTCGTTCGTCCGGGGGACCCTGCGCAACGCGGGCTGGCGGGCCGCCTGGTCGGAGGTCTTCGACACCGTCGAGACCGGCGACCAGGCGCGGATCCGGGCGCTGGCCACCGAGTTGGCCGCGCGGTACCCGACCACCGAGACCGACAGGGACCGGGTGGTGCTGGCCGTCGAGCTGGCCGTCCACGACCCGGACGGCGCCACCCGGTGGCGGGAGCGGCAGCTCCTCGACGCCCGCGGGGACGCCGCCGAGAGCGCCATGGCCCGCTGTGTGTCGCTGCCGCTCGCCCACGGGGTGACCCGGGTCCTCGCCGGCGCGCTGCCGGCGGGGGTGAACCGGGCGGCCCACTCCGCCGCCGAGGCGGCGCGCTGGATGGACTTCCTGGGGGAGCACGGCCTCCACTTCGCCACCCACCGTCCGCAGGACCCACCGACCGATCCGCATCCCTCTCTCAACGAGCGCGGCGAGCCCCCCAAAGGAGAAGCCCGATATGGTGCATGAGCCAACCCGCTCCGGCGCGGAGCACTTCCGCTGCCTGGGAGTCGGCGTGGGACCGGCCAATCTGAGCCTCGCGTCCCTGCTGCACGGCCGGCCGGACGTGAGCAGTCTCTTCCTCGACCGGAAGGCGTCCTTCAGCTGGCACGACGGGCAGCAACTGCCGGGGAACACCCTCCAGGTCTCCCTCTTCAAGGACCTGGTGACGCTGGCCGACCCGAGGAACCAGTTCTCCTTCCTGTCGTACCTGCACGACCACGGCAGGCTGTACCACTTCGTCAACGCCCAGTTCGAGGCGGTGCCCCGCGTCGAGTTCCGCAACTACCTGGCGTGGGCGAGCCGTTCCAACAAGAACATCGTCTTCGGCGAGACCGTCCGCGAGGTGTCCTTCCAGGACGTGTTCACGGTCGTCACGGACCGGCGGACGGTCACCGCTGACAACGTCGTCGTCGGCGTGGGCAGCCGGCCCTGGGTGCCCGCGCATGTCCGCGACAAGATCGGGCCGACCCAGTTCCATGTCAGCGAGTACCGGGACGCCTCCCATGACCTCGGCGGCAAGCGGGTCGTGGTGATCGGCGGCGGCCAGTCGGGCGCCGAGGTGTTCCTCGACCTGATCTGCCAGCCGGGCGCGAAGCTGCCGCGCCGGGTGTCCTGGGTGTCGCGGCGCGGCAACTACTTCCCGATCGACGACTCGCCGTTCACCAACGACTACTACATGCCGTCGTACGCGGACTACTTCTTCGGCCTGGCCCCCGAGGTGCGGCACGCCTTCAACCGGCGGAACCTGCTGTCGAGCGACGGCATCTCGGAGAGCACGCTCAAGGAGATATACCAGCGCGCCTATCTGCACCGGTTCGCTGAGAACAACGTCGACCTGGTCGGCCTGTACCCCAACCGGGAGGTGACCGAGGTCGACAACGGGGTGTACGGGGACTGGCAGGTGACGGCCCGGCACAACGACCACTCGGAGGCCACCGAGGTGTTCGAGGCGGACGTGGTGATCTGGGCGACCGGTTTCCAGCCGACGCGGATGGACTTCCTGGACCCGATCGCCGACCGCCTGGAGCGCGAGGGCGACGAGCTGCGGATCGACGAGGACTACGCCGTGCACTGGGACGGCCCCGAGGACCGGCGGGTGTTCGTGCAGAACGCCGCCCGTGGGCAGCGGGGGCTGGCCGACCCGAACCTGAGCCTCAACGCCTGGCGCAGCCAACGCATCGCCGACCGGCTGGCCACGGTGTCGAGCAACGAGCAACTGCCCTCGTTCATCGAGTGGTCGAGCAAACCACGCGCCGGGAGGACCCCGTGACGACAGGTGCCGCACCCGGCACCGTCGTGGTCGGCGCCGGCGTCCTCGGCTGTCTGGTGGCGCGGGAACTCCTGGCCGCCGACCCCGGCGCCCGCGTCACGGTCGTGGACCGGGATCTGGTGGCCGCCGGGGCCAGCCGGCGGTCGGCTGGCCTGCACTTCCCGCGCGGGGCCAGCCCCGAGGTGCGTGCCATGGCCGCCGAGAGCCAGCGTTACTACGCCGAACTGGCCGCCGAACGCCCGGAGTTACCGATCCACTCCCTCGGGATGACCGTCGTGGCGCCCGAGCACGCTGGCCCTGCGCTGCGCGAGACATATCTGCGGGAGGCGGCGCTGCGGCCCGCGACCGCCGTGCCCGACGGCATCACGCTGCCGGCGGGCACGGCGGCCTGGACCGGGGACGGCTGCCAGTACGCCGATGTCCCCGCCCTCACCCAGGCCCTCGCCGCCGAACTGCGCCCGAGGGCCACGTTCCTTGAGGGCGTGACGGTGACCGGGGTGAGCTCGGACAGCGACGGGGCGCGGCTGGCGCTGGGCACCGGGGAGACCCTCAGCGCCGAGCGGGTGGTGATCGCGCCGGGCCCCTGGCTCGCGGCGAAGGCGTGGCGGCATCTGGTGGAGCCGCTCGGCGCGCGGGTGAAGAAGATCGTGGCCCTGCACATCGAGGAGCCGCCGGGCGAGCGGGACGGCGCGATCGTCTTCCAGGACGAGGACGCCTTCCTGCTGCCGTACCGGCACCGGGGCCACTGGCTGTTCAGCTACACCTGCGCCGAATGGGACGTGGACCCGGACCACGTCGCCCCGGGGCTCGCCCCGGCGCATCTGGCCCAGGCCGGCGAGCTGCTGCGGCGCTACGCGCCCCGCCTGGCCGAACGCTGCGTCTCCGGGCGGGTGTTCTGCGACGCGTACGCGCCGGGCGGGGTCCCGCTGGTGCGTCCGCTCACCGACGACGGGCGGCTCGTCTTCGCGGGCGCGGCGGGCGGCTCCGGGTACCGGCTGGCCCCGGCGCTCAGCCGCGCGACCGTCCGTCTGCTGCTCACGCGAACCCCGTCCGGCGGGGGCCACAAGGACCGGAAGGACACGACATGATCATCAGCGAGTACGACCCGCGGGCCCTGGAGCCGGCCTTCGGCATCGGCATGAGCGGCGTCGAGGGCCTGGGGACGGGCGCCGGCTGGGGGCGGGTCACGCCGGGCGGGGCGTCCACCAGCCATCAGCACGACGAGACCGAGTTCTTCGTCATCGTCGCCGGCGAGGGCGAGTTCGTCGTGGACGGCCGCCGCCATCCGGCCCGGCCCGGCACGTTAGCCCTCTTCGAGCCGTTCGAGTCGCATGTGCTGGAGAACACCGGCGACGCCGACCTGGTCTTCCTCACCCAGTACTGGCGCGATCCCGGACGGGCCCTCGCGTCGGCGGGCGAGGACACGCGGCTGGCGTTCGGGGAGCGCCCGGTGTTCGTGTTCTCCACACCGCCGACCCCCAACGGCGATCTGCACCTCGGGCACCTGTCCGGGCCGTATCTGGGCGCGGACGCGTTCGTCCGCTTCCAGCGGATGAACGGCACCGAGGCATGGCATCTGACGGGCAGCGACGACTACCAGAGCTATGTGGTGGGCGCCGCCCGCGACGAGGGCCGCGCGCCGGCCGAGACCGCCGCGCACCACAGCGCGGAGATCGCGCGGACGCTGGCGCTGATGGACATCGTCCCCGACCAGTACACGGTCACCGACGCGGAGCCCGACTACCGGCGCGGCCTGACGGACTTCTTCTCGCGGGTCGTCGCCTCCGGCTGGGCCTCGGTCACCGAACGCGACGCCCTGTTCGACGGGGAGAGCGGCCAGTACCTCTACGAGGTCGACGTCGAGGGCGGCTGCCCCGGCTGCGGCGCGGGCACCAGCGGCAACATCTGCGAGGAGTGCGGCGAGCCCAACACCGTGGTCGATCTCGTGGGGCCGCGCTCCCGCACGTCGGACGCCGAGCCGCGGCGGGCGCCGCTGGCGCGCTGGTCGCTGCCGCTGCACCTGTTCCGCGAGGAGGTCGCCACCCACCACACGCTGGGCCGGGTCCCGGCCCGGCTGCGGGAGCTCGGCGACCGGCTCTTCGCCCGCGCCGCCCTGGACATCCCGCTGTCCCACCCCGCCGACTGGGGCGTCCCGCCGGCGGAGGGGGACACCGAGGGGCAGGTCATCTGGGTCTGGCCGGAGATGTCCTACGGCTTCCTGCACGGCATCCAGGCGCTCGGCGCCCGCCTGGGCCGGGAGTGGAGGGCCGCCGCGCCCGAGCAGGACTGGAAGATCGTCCACTTCTTCGGCTACGACAACAGCTTCTACCACTCGGTGCTCTACCCGGTGCTGTACCGGCTGGCGCACCCCGGGTGGACGCCGGACATCGACTACCACGTCAACGAGTTCTACCTGCTGGAGGGCGAGAAGTTCTCCACCAGCCGCCGCCACGCCATCTGGGGCAAGGAGATCCTCACCGAGGACACCGTGGACGCCGTCCGCTACTTCCTCGGCCGCACCCGGCCCGAGGGCGAGCGCACCGACTTCCGCCGTGCGGAGTTCGCCTCGGCCCTCGACGGCACGCTGATCGGGACGTGGCAGCGCTGGCTGGGCGACCTGGGGGTCCGGATCGCCAAGCACTACGACGGCACGGCACCCGACGCGGGCACCTGGACGCCGGAGCACTCGGCGTTCCTGGCCCGGCTCGGCCGCCGGCTCGACGCGGTCACCGGGGCGCTGCGCGCCGACGGCTTCAGCCTGAACACGGCCGCCGCCGAACTCGACGGGCTGGTGGCTGACACCCTGGAGTTCTCCCGCCGGGAGGCCAGGACCGCCCAGAGCGAGGGATGGCGGGGCGAGGCCAGGACGGCGATCGCGCTTGAGCTGGCGGCGGCGCGGCTCCTCGCGCACGTGGCCACTCCGCTGATGCCGCGCTTCGCGCGCCGGCTGGCCGCCACGCTCGGGCTGCCGGCGCCGGCCCAGTGGCCGAGGACGGTGGAACTCGTCGCGCCGGGCAGCGAGATCCGGCTCGCCGACGCCGTGTTCTTCACCCCCGCCGTCGCACCGGCCGGGGACGCCAGCCAGGAGCCCGGCCGATGACCCAGGACACCATCGGCCGTCTCGTCAGCCGGGAGCCGGCCGCCGGGCGCATCGCGTTCGCCGGGCTCCAGGGCACGCGCACGCTCGAACTCGCCGATCTGTACCGGCGTTCGGGCCGGGTGGCGAGGTGGCTGCGGGAGCGCGGGATCGGCCCGGGCGACCGCATCGGCATCCTCGCCGCCAACGGCCCCGCATGGGTGCTGCTCGATCTGGCGGCGCTCCGGCTGAAGGCGGAGACGGCAGGGCTTGAGCCGGGGAAGTTCACCCCCGACGCCCGGCTGCTGGACCGCTACGGCCTGAAGCTGCTGTTCACCGACCGGCCCGTGGCAGCTCCCTCCGTCGTCTCCACGGCCGAGGTGACCGAGGCCGCCGAACGGGAGGAGCTGGACAACGGGCCCTCGCTGCCGCCGGTGACCTGGGGGCCGGAGGAGATCACCACCGTCAAGTTCACCTCGGGCAGCACGGGCGAGCCCAAGGGGCTGGGCGCGAGGGCCGGCAGCATCGACAGCTCACTGCGGGCCGTCCAGGAGATCTTCGAACACGGGCCCGGCGACGATCTGTTCGTGTTTCTGCCGCTCTCCCTGCTCCAGCAGCGCTACTGGATCTACTCGGCACTGCTGCACGGCCACGACGTCACCGTCAGCACCTACGAGGCGGCGTTCGCGGCCCTGCGCCGGACCCGGCCGACCGTGGTGATGGGAGTGCCCGCCTTCTACGAGACCGCCAAGCGCCAGATCGAGGCGCGCCGGCGGCGGGCCGGCTCCCTCGACGAGGCCGCCAAGGCGGTGTTCGGCGACCGTGTCCGCTATCTCTGGACGGGTTCGGCGCCGGCGCCCCCCGAGACCCTGCGCTTCTTCGAGGAGGCCGGGCTGCCGATCTTCGAGGGCTATGGCCTCAACGAGACCTGCATCGTCACCAAGAACCATCCCAAGGCGCACCGGGAGGGCAGCGTCGGGCAGGCGCTGCGCGGCAAGGAGCTGCTGATCGACGCCGACGGCGTCATCCACGTCCGCAGCGAACACCCCGTCAACACCCGCTACCTGTACTCCCGTCCGGGCGACTCCGAGCGGGTGTTCGCGGCCGACGGCACGGTCCGCACCGGCGACCTCGGCCATCTCGACGAGGACGGCTTCCTGTTCGTCCACGGCCGCGCCGACGACGTGATCGTGCTGGACAACGGCAGGAAGGTCATCGTCCGGCCGATCGAGGAACATCTCAAGGCGGACCGGGCGATCGCCGACTGTGTGCTGTTCTGCCCCGGCCAGACCGAGTTGGTCGCCGTGGTCTCCCCCGCCGCCGTGCCCGCCGACCTGGCGGCCGTCGCCGCCCGGCTCGCCCTGACCAACGCCGCGCTCACCCGGGACGAACGGATCAGCCGGGTGATCGTGGCCGAGGAGCCGTTCAGCATCGACAACGGACTGCTCACCTCCCAGTACAAACCGAAGCGGCGAGAGATCCTCGCCGCCCACCACGCCGCCGTACACGACCCCGAGGAGGGAATCCATGCGCCCTGAGCTGGAGACCGCCGCCCGCGAGCAGTTCAGCGCCGTCCTGACCCATGACGTCGACCCGACGGCCCTCGACCTCGACGCCGACATGGCCGGCCGCTACGCGCTGACCTCCCTCAACAAGGTGCTGTTCCTCACGGAGTTGTGCGAGAGCACCCAGGTCGACCTGGCCCATTTCACCGAGGACGAGCTCGCGGAGATGCGGACCCTGCGCGATGTCACGGAAGCACTCGCACGACACGCCGGGCCAGTGGGAAACTGAGCCATGACCTGGTCCGAGAAGGCGTCAACTGTGCTCAAGAACGAGCACGTCGAGTTGCGACCGGTCACCGAGGCGGACCGTGAGGGGGTCAGGGCGGTCGCCATGGACCCGCACATCTGGCGGTACTTCGTGTCGGCCGTGGAGAACGAGGGGGACTTCAAGACCTTCTTCGACACCTGCCTCGCGGACCATGCCGCCGGCCGCCGGGTGGTGTTCGCCATCACCGACAGGGCGAGCGGCCGGATCGCCGGCAGCATGAGCTACGGCAACCTGGCCGAGGCCGACGCCCGCCTGGAGATCGGCTGGTCCTGGCTGGGCCGCGACTTCCGCGGCACCGGCGTCAACCGCTGGGCCAAGTACCTGCTGCTCCGGCAGGCGTTCGAGCAACTCGGCGCGGAGCGCGTGGAGTTCAAGACCGACATCCTCAACGAGCAGGCCCGCCGTGGCCTGCGCAACATCGGCGCGGTGGAGGAGGGCACCCTGCGCAGCTTCAACTACATGCCGGGGGGCCGCCGCAGGGACGCGATCTTCTACAGCGTGCTGCGCGCGGAGTGGCCGGCCGTGAGAGAGCGCCTGGAGGCCGATCGCCCCTGACCACGGGGCGGTGCCGCTCCCCACCGGGACGCCACCGCCCCTCGGCACGTGCCGCGCCGCCGCCCAGCCCTCTTCGTGGGGTTGGCATCTGACGTCGCGTCGGGCAACGTTTTCCCAGTTGTGATGAGACGCGCCGCTCGGACGTGATCGCGAGTGGCAGGCTGGGCGGGTGGGCCCTGACACCACCGACACCCCCGACAGCGAGGCGCCGATGATACGAAAGCGACAACAGTCCGACCGTGAGTTCGCGGCGGCCTTCGCGCGCAGACCGGCCGTGGCACGCCGGGGACTGCTGCCGGGGCGGCGGGTGTTCACCTCCCTGGTCTGGGGGGTCGCCCTGGTGGCGGTGGTCACCGGCTCGGTCCGGCTCGTCGGCGTCGTGCTGCCGGGCGGCGACCAGGGCGAACCCGTCGCCGCCCCGGCGCCCACCGCGCCGCCCCCCGAACCCGAGCCCGAGCCGGCACCCGAACCCGAAGGGCCGGCGGAACCGCCCGAGGAGCCCGAGCCGGAACCCGAGCCCGAGCCCGAACCGCCCCCTCCGCCGGCGCCCGAACCCGAGCCGGAGCCGGAGCCGGAACCAGAACCCGAGCCGGAGCCGGAGCCGGAACCCGAGCCGCTCCAGGAGGAGCCCGCCTTCGTGCCGCAGGACGGCGCGATCTACTCCCTGGTGGCGACCACCGCCGACGACCGCTGTCTTGACGTGCCGAACAGCAGCTCCGACACCAAGGTGCTGCTCCAGCAGTGGGAGTGCAACGGCACCGGCGCCCAGCAGTGGAGCCTGCGCATGTCCGACGAGCCGGACTACTTCGCGCTGATGTCCATGGGCAACTGCCTGGACGTGCCGAACGGTTCCAGCGAGCTGGGCCGGAAGATCATGATGTGGACGTGCAACGGCCTGCGCCCCCAGAAGTGGCGCGCCGAGCCGCTGGGCGACGGCACCGTCCAGCTCGTCTCCCGGGTCAACGGCCTCTGCCTTGAGGTGGCCGGCGGGTCGGTCAACATGGGGGCTGACATCCGCCAGTGGACGTGCAACGGCACCGTCGGCCAGGCGTGGCGGATGGAACGCGTCTGACGCCGAGAGGCCGGAGGAGAGACCGGAAGGGGGCCTGCCGTACCCGCTGGCGGGTACGGCAGGCCCCCGACCACGAGACCGCCGGCGCGTCAGACGCGGAAGATCTCAAGGAAGCTGCTCCAGAACCCCTTCTTCGGCCGGTCGGGCGCGCCAGCTGTGCCCGGCGTGCCGGGCGCCGGCACGCGCGGCACCGGCTGCGCGGCGACCGAACGCGTCGGGGTGGGCCGGTACGCCGACGCCGTCCGGGTGGCCGGGGCGGGAGCGAACTCGACGGGCAGCGTGGCCAGGGCCCGGTGGAAGGGCCCAGGACGCCACTGGAGCTCGCCAGCCGACTCGCTGATGGCGATGTCAGGCAGCGCGTTGAGGAGCTGCTCGATGGCGGTGACCGCGACGACCTGGGCGAGGCTCTTGGCGGGGCAGGCGTGCGGGCCGGCTCCCCAGGCGAGGTGGGCGCTCCGGCCGTGGGCCTGACCGGCCTCGGCGAGGGCGGGGTCGCTGTTGGCTCCGGCGAAGCTGATGACGACCGGCGTGTTCGCCGGCGCCAGCACCCCGCCGAGATCGACGTCCTGCAACGGGAAGTGCGTCGCGTAGTTGGCGATCGGCGGGTCGTTGAGCAGCACGCGGTCGAGGGCGTCCTCGATCCCCATGCTCGGCCCGTCGTCGCCGCCCCGTTCCAGCAGCAGGAGAAGGGAGTTGGCGATGAGGTTGCGCTCGGGCTCCACGCTGGCGCCGATCAGCATCACCAGCTGGTCCTTCAACTCCTCGTCGCTGAGGCCGGCGGAGTGCTGGACGAGCCAGGAGGTGATGTCCTCGGCCGGGCTGCGGCGCTTGAGCGCGATCAACTCCAGGAAGCAGTCGGCCAGTTCCTCGCTGGCCCGCAGCGAGTCCCGGCCGTCGAACATGTCGGCCATCGCGGTCGTCACCCGGTCGCCGATGGCGGCGGGGCAGCCGAACAGCTTGTTGATCAGCAGCATCGGCAGCAGCTTGGCGTAGTGGTTGACCAGATCCGCCCGGCCCAACTCACTGAACTGGTCGATGAGATAGGCGGCGATCGGCTCGACGTCACGCCTGACCCGCGCCACGTTGAGCCGATCGAGGCTCTCCGTGACCGCCTTGCGGAGCCGAAGGTGCTGGGCACCGTCCGTGAACAGGCAGTTGGGCCGATAGGCCATCATCGGCAGGACGGGGCTGTCGAGTGGTATCCGGCCCTCGTTGAGCGCGGTCCAGCGGCGCCCGTCGCGGGCGAACAGGCCGGGGCTCTGGAGCACCCGCCTGGCGGTCTCGTGCTCGACGACGAGGGTGGCCTCGACGCCGGGGGCGAGTTCGACGGGGCCGGCGGGGCCGTGCTCCCTGATGTAGTCGTAGACCTTCTCCGGTGCGGCGGCGAAGTCGGCGTCGTACATGGGGCATCTGGCCGCGCCGGCGGCGTTCGAGTTGTGAGCGTCCATCTTTGTGTCCTTTGGGGGCCCGGGCCGTGGTCCGGGGAGGGGGGTCAGGCCACGCGGTCGAGCAGATGACGGACCAGGGCTATCAGCGCGTCGGTGGAGGAGCGCCGGTTCCGCGCGTCGCAGTAGACCACGGGTGTGTCGGGGAGCAGGTCGAGAGCCTCGCGGATCTCCGCCTCGTCGAACCTCTCCGGATCGGAGAAGGCGTTGACGGCGATCGCGTACTCCAGGCCGTACTCGTCGATCAGATCGATGACCGGGAAGGTCTCCTCCAGCCGTGCGGGGTCGATCAGCAGCAGGGCGCCGAGCGCGCCGCGGGCCATGTCCTCCCAGACCTGGACGAAGCGCTGCTGCCCCGGGGTGCCGAACAGGTACAGGACCAACTCGTCGCTCAGGGTCAGCCGGCCGAAGTCCAGGGCCACGGTGGTGGTTGCCTTGTTCGGCACCCCGCGCAGGTCGTCCACGTGCACGGACGCCTGCGTCATCTTCTCCTCCGTGCGCAGGGGAGCGATCTCCGACAGGGACCCGATGAAGGTCGTCTTTCCCACGGCGAAGTGGCCCACCACCAGGATCTTCGCGGCGGTGGTCACGTCGTCCGAGACATAGATGGAACGGTTCACCGTCGAGTTAGCCGATGTTGAGGGCTTCGAGTCCATGAAGAACCTTCTCGAGAATCGGTCGGGGAACGCGCTGGGCCGGGGCCGGTTCGGCGCGGCGCAGGAGGTGGCCCTGGTCGGACAGGTCGGACAGCAGCAGCCGGGTGACGCCGACCGGCAGTCCCAGATGCCCGGCGACCTCGGCGACCGAGAGGTAGCCGCCCTCGCACAGCTCCCAGATGGCCCGCACCTCGGGGCTGGCCCCGCGCGGCAGCTTCCGGTCGGGGGCCAGGCAGACCAGGGCGTGGAGCGCCAGCTCGCTTTCCGAGGGGAGGCGACGGCCGCCCGTGATGACGTAGGAGCGGACGAAGCCGCTGGTCCCTGGGGTGTCCTCGCGGGGCCAGGTCATGCGTCCGCGCCCGTGGTCTCGCGCAGCTCCGCGCTCATCGCCTTGGCCAGCGCGCTCACGGTCTTCTGCATCCGGATCGACATCGCCTCCATATCGACGTCCAGGGTGGTGGAGACGGCGAGGTAGGAGCCCCGGCCGCCGGCGATCAGGAAGATCCATCCACCGTCGAACTCGATCAGCGTCTGCTTCCACAGCCCGCCCTCACCGACGAAGGAGGCCACGCTGCGGCAGAGCGACTGGAGCGAGCTCATCGCGGCGGCGTTCCGTTCGGCGTCGTCACGGCCGATGCCGTCGGAGCGTTGCATGAGCAGACCGTCCGCCGAGACAAGGATGGCGTGGTGTGCCCCACGTACTTCGAGCACGTCGTTCAACACCCAGGACAGATTGGCGCTCACTGGCTCTGAGGTCCTTCCGCGTTGTCTGAGTCTCGGCCGAGCATGGTTCCGCGAGCGAACGCCTTGAGGCGTGTGGCCGTCTCCTCGCTGGTTCCGTCCGCTTCGGACGACGGGTTGGGGGGCGAGGCCACCACGCTGACGGCCCCGTTGCGGCGCCGGCGGCGCTTGGGGAGGCCCCCGGCCGTCTGCCCGACGACCAGGGAGGCGATCGGGGTCGGCTTGACCTCCTCCGCCTCGTCGTTGTCGGATCGGTCGAACACGACGGCCGCGGGGGCCGGGACCTCCGCCGTCAGCAGGCTCTCCGGCACCCGGATCACGGCCCGCACGCCGCCGTAGGGCGAGACGGCGTCCACGGAGACATGGAACCCGTAGTGGGCGGCGAGCTTCCCCGAGAGGGCGAAGCCGAACTTGGGCGGGTCGCCGAGGCTGGTGATGTCCACGGCCCCGCCCGTCGTGAGCAGGGACGCGGCGCGGGCCTTCGTCTCCTGGTCCATACCGAGGCCGGCGTCGTCCACGATCAGGCAGATGCCCGTGGGGACGACCTGGATGTTGATCTCGACGGGCGAGCCGGGGGCGCTGTACTTGGTCGCGTTGTCGAGCAGTTCGGCCAGCACCATGGCGATGGGTTCGACCGCCCGGTTGCTGACGGCGACGTTGGCCTGCGAGTGGATGCGCACCCGCTCGAAGCTGCGGATCCGGCCCTGGGCGCTGCGCGCCACGTCGTACACCGAGGCGTCGCGGTCGCGCCGGCCGAGCCAGCCGCCGCAGAGCACCGAGATGCCCTTGGTGCGACGGCTGAACTGGCTGCCGGTGTGGTCGACCAGCATCAGGTCGGCCAGGTAGGCGCGGTCGTCACCGTATTTCTGCTGGAGTTCGTCCAACAGGGCCAGTTGCTCCTCCGCCAGGGTCGCCAGCGTGCCGACGGCCGACTTCAGGGTGGCCTTGGTCGCCGCCTCGGCGTCCTTGCGCACCTCCTCAAGATCGGAGGTGTGCCGGGAGCTCGCCGACGAGTGGACCGCCCGGAGTTCGGCGAGCTGGCCCTGCACGGTGGTCAGGTCGCCGGTCAGGGCGTTGTTGCTCGCCCTGAGCTGGATATTGGTTCTCCGTGCTCGTGTCACTGCGAAGACCGCAGCGATGAGCACCACGAGTAGGACCCACAGGAGTGGATCCTCTAACAAAGACGTCATGAGACTCTCTTCAAGTCGCCTCGCGTCCGGAGACCGATCGGTGGGGTGAACCCGGAAAAGCCACCGCCGCCGTGCGGTCGCAAGCCTTACCGGGAGATCAACGATCGCTCCTTCACGATGGGGCTGCTGTGGCTGTCCCCCGCACGTGCGTGACGCATCGTCAGCCCGCTGAAAAGCGTAATGATCTTAACAGTCGAGGCCGCGTCGCTGGATCGCCCGAGGGCCGGCTCGGTTGCCCACCGCGTGACGATCGTCGGCGGTTGTGGACGGCTGGCGGAGCAGTTGTGCCTGGCCAGGGGCGGTCCGGTGGGGGCCGGCCACGGCCCCGCCCCCGACGGCCGTCGAACGGGCCAGGGGCGCGACCGCGCCGGTCAGTTGGAGGCCGCTCCGGTGTGCAGCATCGGGTGACGGCCCGTCAGCTGGTCGAGGGTGTCGAACGCCTCGGTGAGCGTCAGGGCCCGGGGGATCAGGGCGCCGATGACCGACTCGACCGTCTCCGGCAGTTGGCGTACCTGCTCGGTGGTGAGCCGCTCGTGCGCCAGCAGTTCACCGCTGTGCGCGGCCACATAGCGCAGCGCGAACAGCCGTTGCAGATCCCGCAGCGGCTCGCCCGCGCCCGGCGCTGTGGTGCCTTCGGCGGCGGCCAGGAGCTCGGCGGCGGCCAGCCGGTGGACGTGGGCGTCCACGAGGGCCAGGGCGGAGGTGGAGGCGCCGTTCCAGCGCTCCAGGGGCGAGCCGGCCCGCCGGGTGCGCAGCCGGGTGCGGGCCCGCTCGTGCCTGATGCGCTCCAGATCGGCCAGCAGGTCGAGCAGATGCTCCGGGTCCAGCAACGAGCGGCCGGCGGGCGGGACCTGGCTGACCGGCCGCGGGGAGAAGCCGCCCAGCAGCATCTCCCCGGCGGCCTTCACCCAGATGACCGTGTTGTCGCCCTCCGCCGTTATGGTGCCCTCGTTCGCCGCCAGTTGGCCCGCGATCCCGTTGGAGAGCAGCAGTCCCTGCGCCCCGCACCGCTCACGGCACTCGGTCATCACCTGCCTGGCCTGCCAGGTGATCCAGCCCTTCGCGATGGCCACCAGCCGCTCGGTGTCCTCGCGTTCGGCCTCCGCCACCCGCGCCCACCGCCGCGTCACGGCACGGTGCAGCAGGGTGGCGGCGTAGGTCGTGGCCAGCGCCTCCACGAGCGGGGCGTGGTGGGTGCGGTGCGCGAACAGCGGCACCCGCTGTCCGCTGGTCATGCCCGAGGTGACCCGCTGGTGTGCGTGCCGCACGGCGACCGTCAGGGCGTGCCGCATGGTGCCGAGGCTGTAGCCGCTCATGCAGAGCTTGCCGGCGGTGACCCGGCCGATGGAGCGCAGGAACCGTTTGCGGGAGCTCCCCAGGGAGGAGGTGAACCCGCCCTCGGGCGTCAGGCGCCCGTGGTCGCCCTGGAGCATGGCCGTCCAAGGCAGTCGGACGCCGTGGAACGAGGTGGCGCAGTGGTCCACGGGGCTGCTGGCGGTCTGCGGGAGCGGTTCGACCTCGACGCCCGGCAGATGGCGCCCGCTCGCGTCGGTGAGCGGCGTCAGGAAGAGGAAGACGCCGTGGTCCGCGTCGTCGATCACCAGCCGCGCCGCCACCAGCGCGTCCTTCGGGCCGCCGACGCTCGATGTGTTGGGCATCCACTTGCGTGCCCCCGGGGTCGGCGTGTCGAGCGTGAGGGTGCCCGTGGCCCGATCGAGGGTGGCCGTGGTCTGTAGCTGAGGCGCGTCGTTCCCGTGCGCCTGCTCGGTGCAGAGGAAGGTGCCGACCCGCTCCATCCGCAGGTAGGGCCCCAGATCCCGGTCGCCGTGGTCGTGTTCGCGCAGGCTCCCGAGGAACAGGTTGTAGTGGATGCTGAGGATCGTCGTCAGGCCCGCGTCCGCCACTCCGGCCCACTCGTGCAGTGCGCTCAGCGCCTCGGCGTCACCGGCCAGGGCCCAGGGGTCGGGCAGCGCCGCGTTCACCACACGCAGCCGCCGGTACGACAGCTCCGTGCGCTCCTGGTGTGTCAGTCCCTCCTGGTAGGCGAACGCGGCCGAGCCGAAGAGGCGACGCCACGGCTCGTGGAGGTCCTCCCGCGCGTCGAACAGCAGCTGGGTGAGTGCGGCGGACGAGGTCAGGGGGCTTAACTCTACGGGGAGTTGGGAGACAGTCACCGAAGGAAAGTAACCCGGGGTCGCGCTAAGCGACATTATGATGATCACCACGATTGAACCGCCTGGTTCCGCGGTAGGCGTCCACCGCCGACGGCCGATGCCTGACCTGCGCCAAGGGCCTCCTCAGCCATGCCCTGCCGGGCGGCACCGACGAGCAGCCGATCGCCGCCGAACCGTCCAGGAAGCAGCCGGTCGACGAGGACCGGGCGGCCGAGGACGTCCGCGCGCTCGTCGCGCGGTTGCTCGCGCGGCTGCCGCACCGAGGTGACGGCGACCAGCACCCACGGCGCGGGCACGTTCCGCCTGCCGCGCTCCCTCGCCACCGTCCCGCTGGGCCGGATGCGGGGGTCTGGCCGAGCTGGTGCGGCGGCGTGCGGACACCGCCGTTCGCCGCGCACGCCTGGGTGGAGGCGGACGGGCCGCGGGTCGGCGAGCCAGAGCCGCATCGCCGCTGACGCCGCGTCAGAGGCGGTGCAGGCGCCAGGTCTGGGCGGGGGTGCCGTTGCACCCCCACTGGCGGACCTTCTCGCCGAGGCTCACGGAGGCGTTCGGCACCTCAAGGCAGTAGTTGCTGAGGACCGCGACCAGTTGCACGGCGCCGTCGCCGAGTGGCTCGATCCGCCACTTCTGGGGCTCCGACCCGTTGCACTGCCACATCATCATGTCGATGCCGTGCTCCGTGCTGCCGAACGGCAGGTCCAGGCAGTTGCCCATGGCCGACAGCGTGAAGGTGTCCGGCTGGTCGGTCCCGCCGACCAGCCACTGCTGGGCGTCGCTGCCGTTGCAGTTCCACTGCTGGATCGGCCCGCCCACCTCGGTGGTGCTGTTCGGCACGTCCAGGCATCTGGTGGCGTTCTGGAGCGCGTAGACGCCGCCGACCTGGGGGAGGCCGTTCTCCTCGCGGAGGAGCTCCGGGTCCGGATCGGGCTCGGGGTCTGGCTCCGGATCCGGGTCCGGGTCCGGTTCGGGGTCGGGGGGCGGCGGCGGGGCGGGGTCGGGCTCGGGGTCCGGCTCCGGTTCCTCCTCGGGCTCCTCGGTCGGCTCCTCGGGCGGTTCCGCCGGCCCTTCGAGCACGGGTGCCGGCTCGGGCTCGGGTTCGGGGGGCGGCGCGGTGGGCGCGGGGGCGGCCACGGGTTCGCCCTGGTCGCCACCCGGCAGCACGACGCCGACGAGCCGGACCGAGCCGACGATCAGCGCCACCAGGGCGACCCCCCAGACCAGGGAGGTGAACACCCGCCGCCCCGGCAGCAGTCCCCGGCGTGCCACGGCCGGTCTGCGCGCGAAGGCCGCCGCGAACCGAGGTGCGGACTGTTGTCGCTTTCGTGTCATCTGGTTGCCTCGGGGTCAGGACGTGGACAGGGGCACGGGCAGGTCGTTCTCGTCCAGGGCCATCAGCTCCTGGTCCTTGGGCGCGGTCAGTTCGGCGACCCGCATCGCCTGGTGCTCCGTCATCTGCTGGAAGAGCTGGCGCGCGGTGCGTCCGTTGCCGAAGCGCTCGCCCCTGGGGATGGCCCCGATGTGGGTGGCGAGCGCGGAGCGGGCTCCCTCGGTGAGGTCGTAGCGGTGCCGGCGCGCGTGGTGCTCCACGATCCGCACCAGCTCCTCCGTCGAGTAGTCGGTGAACAGCAGGCTGCGGGTGAACCGGGACGCGAGGCCCGGGTTGGAGCCGATGAAGCGGTCCATCTCCTCCGGGTAGCCGGCGGCGATGACGACGACCTCGTCGCGGTGGTCCTCCATCAGCTTCACCAGGGTGGCGATGGCCTCCATGCCGAAGTCCTGCGCGACCCCCGGGGGCGTCAGCGCGTACGCCTCGTCGATGAACAGCACGCCGCCGCGCGCCCGTTGGAACGCCTCGGTGGTCTTGGGGCCCGTGTGGCCGATGTACTCGCCGACGAGCGCGCTGCGGTCGACCTCCACCAGATGGCCCCGGGAGAGCAGCCCGAGGGCGTGCAGCAGCCGGCCGTAGAGCCGGGCCACGGTGGTCTTGCCGGTGCCGGGGTTGCCGGCGAACACCAGATGGCGGCTGAGCGGCGGCGCCGGCAGCCCGGCCTCCTGCCGCATCCGGACGGTCTGCATCAGCTTGACCATGCCGCCGACGTCCCGCTTGACGTTCTCAAGACCCACCAACTCGTCCAGCTCCGCCAGCAGATCGGTCAGCGACTCGACCTCGGGCGCGTCGTCGTCGGAGCCCTGCCGGGGGTGCGCCGACCCCGGCGCGGTCGCGGCCTGGCCGGAGGGCGTGGCCGCGGCCCGCCCGCCGGAGCGCGTGGGCCCCGCGGGCCCCGTGGGCCCCTGGGGCCCACGGGGCGGCCCTGCGTCCCGGCCCTGGCGGCCAGGACCCGGCTGCCTGGCGCCTGGCGCGGCGGCGCCGCCGCGCGGGGCGCCGGGGAGCCGGGGTGCGGCGACGTTGATCGCCACGCAGTTCTCGAACGTCGGGTTGGCGTCCTCGGCGACGCCGAGGTCGTGCGCGGAGTCGAAGACCCGGCAGCCACGGAAGCGGGGCGCCGCGTCCCTGCCGACATGGATCGAGGGGAAGCCGCTGGCGATCACATCGCAGTGGTCGAACGTGCCACGGGAGCTCTCGCCGACGCTCACCCCGTGTTTGCCGGTGCGGGCCACCCGCACCCCGCGCACGCGCGGGTCGGCGCCGGCCGCCAGCTCGATGCCGTTGCCCTGCTGGCCCGTCACCGAGCAGTGCAGCAGCACCGACTCCTCCTGGGAGCGCAGACGCACCCCCGTCTCGCCGCCGCTGATCCGGACGCCGCGCATCATCACCCGTGCCTGGTCGCGGACTTCGACGCCCGACAGCCTGGCGCCGGCGAGGGTGGACTCCTCGATCTGGGCGCGCGCCGTGTGGTCGAGACGCACGGCGGAGCGGGCCGCGTTCTCGACCCGGCAGTCGGTCAGCAGCGCCTCCGCCGCGTCCTGCACCAGCACCCCGTTGCGGCCGGCGCCGAAGAGGCCGCTGCCGCGCAGCAGCACCCGGGAGGCGTCCAGGGCCCGCAGCGCCGAGCCCGAACCCCCGTGCACCCGCAGCTGGTCGGCGCGGAGCACGGCGGACCCCGAGACGGCGACGCCGATCCCCTCCACGTCCATGATGCTGGTGTCGTCAAGACGGGCCAGCGCGTCGCCCGTGACATGCAGCGCCGTGTGGCGGGCGGCCCGCAGCCGGGTGCGGCGGGTCACCAGGACGCCGCCGGCCGTGGGGTCGGCCAGCTCGGTGGCCAGGTCGTGGTCGAGCGGGATGTCGCCGACCGGCCGGCCCGCCCCCGGCACGACGGTGCGCGAGCCCAGCACCTCGGCCCGGCCGTGGGTGACGAGGCAGTCCTCCAGGGTCAGGCCGGCCGCGTCCTCGACGCGCAGCAGCGTCTCCCCCGGGTCGGTGCCCCGGACGACCAGGCCGCGGACCCGGCAGTTGGGGGCGGCGACGGTCAGCGCGCCGGCCGCCGCCGGCACGGCGATGGTCACCGAGCCGTTGCCGTACTGCGGGACCAGCGTCACCCGGCGGATCAGTCGGAAGGACTCGTGGTACTCGCCCGGCGCGATGCTGATCACCGCCCCGTCCGGGGCCGCGCCGAGGGCCTGGGTGATGGTCCGGTGCGCGCCCCTGGTGCGGGGCGCGACGCGGATGCGGTCGTCGGTCACGGTGTGTTCTCCCAGTCGGGCATCACGGGCGGCGGGTAGGGGCTCAGGTGGCCGAGGACGGGAAGGTCGGTGCCGAACTCGGGCAGGGGCGGGGGCTCCAGCATGGCCGCCGCCACCACGGACCCGTCCGGGAGGGGCGGGGGTTCCACCGGGGTGCCCGCCTGGACGCCGGTCGTGGGCGGGACGACGCCGATCGAGTCGCGGACGAAGGGCGCCAGGACGAGGATGCCGATGGACTTGTCGATGAACTTGGTGACGATCGGCGCGAACGTGAAGTCGATGGCCCCCTGCCGGTGGTACCAGCGGGTGGCGGCGGTGTTCTGGAGCGAGTTCTTCGCGATGCCGGTGACCACCGTGCCGAACGCCGCGCTGGCGGCGGCGGCGCCGGCCAGCAGGGCGGCCTCGCTGATCGAGACGTCGTGCCTGTTGCCCTCGGAGTCCTTGATGCCGAAGACCTCCAGGGCGGCCAGGTTGCCGAGGAAGGCGCCGAGCGGCGCGGCGACGAAGCCGTCCTTGATGAAGTCGTAGGTGCCGCCGCGCCAGCGGAGCACGAACTCGTTCGACGCCCACTCGCCCGCCCAGTCGTCGTCGTCCTGGCGGAACCGGTAGGGGAAGCCCCGGTCCTGCCAGTTGAGCCCGAGCCGGAACTGGGTGTGCTGGGCGGCCAGGTTGTGGGCTCCGATGAAGCTGGTCTTGACGGAGCTGGAGATCGTCGCGCTCAACGCGGCCTGCGCCACGTCGGTCCAGGTGAACTCGCCCGGCAGGGCGGCCAGGACGGCCAGGGTCACCAGGAAGTCGAGGACGAACTCCTGCCCGAACTCGACCAACATGTGCTGGATGTTCCGCACCGCGAACGGGGTGTAGGTGGACTCGCCGGTCTCCGTCACCGGCGACCCCCAGGGGGTGCGCCGTGGCTGTCGGTACATCCGCTCGAAGCCGCGGTACTCGTTCATGACGCCGATGTAGTACGTCTCCCGACCGGAGTACCGGAGGTCGCCGGCGAACCGGCCGGCGCCCTCGGCGGTGAACGACGAGGCGGGCAGCTCCCGCACATAGCCGGCGACCGACCGCTCGGTGATCACCTTCCACTGGTTGGTCTCGGTGTCCAGGACCCAGCGCCGCCACTGCTTGGACATGCTCTCCAGCTCCTGGAACGAGCCGTCGTCGCCGAACGGGGTCTTGCGGCGGGCCACGGCGCCGCCCTCGAACTCCTTCCAGGTGAGGGCACGGAGGTTGTCCTGGGTGCGGCCGAGGCCGGTCAGGCTGGCGGGGTCGGGGAAGTACTCCCGGGTGCGCAGCGGCTTGTAGTTGAACGCCTGCCGCAGGGCGCTGCCGACCTCCACGGGCAGCTCCTGGACGACGGTGTGACCGCCACCGGGGCTGGTGTAGGCGCCCGCCGGCGGGTCGGCGCGGCCGGCGGGGATGTCCACGACGCGGTCCTCCCAGCGCCGCATGTCGTCGAACCAGTGCCTGATCCGCTGCTCGGGGGCGCCGAAGGACATGATGTTGCCGTGGCGGTCGACCTTGTTCCAGCGCCACTCGTCCGGCGCACCGTCGGCACCGGCCCGCGACCTCCAGGAGACCACGGTGGTGTTGTCCCCCAACAGCCGCACCTCGCGCACCAGTTGAGGGCCGGTCGGGGTGTTGACGAAGTCCCGGTAGGACTCGCGGTCGAAGTAGTTGTGGTGGCCCATGTCGTTCCGCGAGGCGAGCTTGCGGTATCCGCTGGTCCCGTCGCTCCCCGTCCAGGCGATCTTCCCTGCCCCCAGGGGGCTGTCCTTGTAGCGGCTGACGACCTGGAGGTCGGCGCCGCCGGGCCCGATGCCGGGGAAGGTGTCCTGGCGGCCCAGCAGCTTCCCGTGGTGGTTGTAGAGGACCCAGTCGCTGTGCGTGTAGGCGTTGGCGGCCGGCCGGTTGCCGCCCGCCGGGGCGGGGTGGTCGCCGTGCACGGTGCGCTGGAAGTCGAGGTCGCCGTTGCCGGCCGTGCCGGCGGGCCGTTCGGCGGGGCGGGGGCGGAAGTCGAGGATGTTGCCGTCCTTGAAGCCCATCCGGGCGACCTGCCACTCGGCGCCGGCCGCCCTGGTGTACCAGTCGCCGTTCGGGGGGACGTCGGCGCGGAACTGGTCCTGCCAGGCCACTTGGTTGCGGTCCTTGTTGACGCCGGCCGGCGGATTGACGAAGTGCTCGGTGTCGAAGGTCCGGTGTCCGGACAGCTTGCCGGGGCCCTCCGTCCAGGGCAGGTGGTCGGCGTGCCGGACGGCGCCGGGTGGCAGCGCGACATCGTCGCCCACGGTGAGGGTGTTGCCGTTGGTCAGCGGCCTGGTCTCCCCCGATATCCGCCCGCCGGACGGCACCGTGACGGTGTTCCAGCCGCGCGAGCTGATGCCCTGGATGCCCCGCTGGACGATCTCCCCGGCGGCGTTGGTGCGTTGGAAGTCGAACGTCTGGTACCGGCTGTCCATCATGAAGGCCGCGTGGTTGCCGTCGGTGGTGAAGCGGTGGTTCCGGTGGAAGAACCCGTTCGGCAGCAGGAAGTGCAGCCCCTCGCGGGCGCCGGTGTCCACGTTGCGGAACTCAGGGGAGAGCAGCCAGCGGTAGAAGTTCGGCGGGCGCTGCTCGGCGTTCCGGTGGTTCCGGAACATGCCCCCGTCGGGCTCGACCCGGCCGACGCTGGTCTCCTTGCCCTGCGGGGAGACGGTGATCCAGCCGCCGTTCGCCTTGGGCAGCCCGTCCCCGCCCAGCTCGAAGGACTGGAAGTTGCGGATGTTGTGGGTGGCGTATCCGCCGGTCTTCTCGCCCACCAGGCTGAGATCGCCGGTCCGCGGATCGGGCATCCGGTCCCTCCAGCCGTGGCCGAACGCCCCCCAGCGGCGCTCCCCCGTGGCCTGCGGCGCGAAGTCGGCGTCGTAGCGGTACCAGCGGCCCTGTTCGCCGGCCTTGAACGAGAACGCGTTGCCCGGATCGCGGTGGGCCAGGATGTAGCCGCCCTGCGGGGTCTCCCGGTAGTGGTGGACGGGGCCGGACTGGGAGCGGGAGATGTGCCAGCCGTCGTGGTAGTCGAAGAACGTCTTCTTGCTGGTGCCCCAGATCCGGATGCCGTGCCCGGCCGCGTTCCCGTTCACGTCCAGCTCCTGCCAGCGTTCGCGCTGGTTCTTGCCGATCCGCACCCCGCCGTAGGTGTTGACGAAGCTCTCGACCGTGCCGGGCGCGTGCGCGTCCAGGCTGCCGCCGCCGGGCAGCGGGCGGCGTTCGAAGACGAAGCCGCGCAGGCCGTCGACGTTGTTGGTGAGCAGGGTGATATGCCCCTCGTTGACGCCCTTGACGTCCACTCGGCCCCGGTCCAGCAGGGGCGCGACGGGCGGTGGCGCGACGGAGCGGGGGACCGTGGCCGGCGCCCCGTCGGCCGGGGGCCGGTAGGCGGGGTTGGGACGCCAGTGCTCCCAGGTGCCGCCGGTGATCTTCCCGCCGGCGTCGTGCTGGTAGGTGACCTTGTAGAAGTGGTCGTCCTGGCGCACGCCCCGGTTGACGATGTTGATCCGCTGCTCCACCAGGCGGCCGTCGATGCCGTAGTCCTTCCACTCGCCGTCCCGCAGTCCGGCGGCGTGCTCGGTGGAGCGGAAGTTGGCGCCCTCCGGGGTGAGTCGTTGGCCGTCGAGCCGGTTCAGCTCGCCGTCGCGCACCGCCCCCGGCCGGCCCGCCGCGTCGACGTCGAAGAAGCGCCGGCCACCGCTGTCGCCCAGGGCGACCACCCGGTGGGTGGTGACCGTGGGCGGGCCGCCGCCCTCCCAGTCGAAGACGCGGCCGACCCGGACGTGGGTGGCGGCGTCGGCCGCGCCGATATGGACGACGACCCGGCCGCGGGCGTCGATCACCCAGGTCTCGGAGCGGTCCGCGTTGCGCACCCGGACGCCGGTGCCCGGGTCCGGGCTGGTCGGTATCGCCTGGCGGCCCGTCACCGACCAGCCGCCGACCGCGGTCCTGTCGTGGTTCAGCAGGTCGAAGGCGCGGAAGACCTGGCCGTCGCGGACCGTCTCATGGGTGCGGACCAACGTCCCCGGCAGGGCGTCCCCCGCGCCGTCCAGCGTCGTCTCGGTGAACCGGAAGGCGCCGGTGACGCCGTCGAAGTACTCGGTCGTCGGGTTGTCCGTCCGACGCAGCAGGACATCGTCGTCCGCCGTCCGGTGGACGGTGGTGTTCGGCACGTCGGCGCCGTCGTCCGCGCGGGGCGCCGGCAGCGTCCGGTGGTCGGCCACATCGGTGAAGACATGCGTCGGTGGCCGGGCGTCGCCGGCCCTGCTGAGGGTGAGCACCTCGTGGGTCACGGCGCCGGTGGCCGGGTTGACGGCGGCGTGCAGGGTGTTGTGGTGCACCCGCATACCGCCGTCGGCCTGGGGGACGACGGTGACCGGAATCTCACGCCGGCCGCCGGGGGGCCGGACGGTGGCCCCCGTAAGGTCGGCGGGCAGCCGTAGCCGGTAGTTGTTGAACGTCCCGCCCCTGGCGGTGAAGGTCTCCTCGACGAAGCCGCCGTCGAGCCCGTGCCGGCGGGTGACGCCGGCGTCGTTGGTGAACTCCCAGCTGTCGCGGCCCGGGTGGAACCGCGCCGGGTGGCCGGCGCCGTCCGGCTGGCGCAGCACGGGGCCGCCGGGGCCGCCGGGGCCGTCGGCGACCGGCCGGAAGACGAAGGCGTCCGGATCGCCGTGGCGGGGGGACAGCGGCACGGCGCTGTGGGTGACCTGGCCCCGGTGGGTGACCACGGTGTGGGCGCCGCCGTCGCCCGCCTCGGCCCGGTAGCCGGCGTAGCCGTCCCAGCGCTGCGGGACGGCGGGGGTCGTCGTCCCGTCCCCGGCGCGGAACTGGGCGACCGGGGCGCCGCCCCGGTGGTCGATCTCCAGCGTCCTGGCGGGCCCGCCGCCCCGCACCGGGTAGCTCTCCTGGACCAGTTGGCTGCCGGGGCCGGCCTCGCCCGCCGTGATCCGGTAGTCGAGGGTGCCGCGCTCCCAGGTGACGCCGAGGGTCCCGGTGCCGTCGTCCGCCGTGTCGAACCGCGGGTTGTGGTGGCCGTCCAGGCGGCCGTTGGAGTCGATGAACAGATGCCGTCCGTCCGCCTGTTGGGAGCGGACGGCGATGCCGGCCGTGCCGTCGGGGAGCGTCACCGGCAGGGCGCCAGGGTGCGGCTGGGCGTGCTGGTCCAGCACCCGCTGGGTGCCGTCGGCCCGCACCAGGTAGCCGCCGCCCGGGAGTTCGCTGACCTGGCTGCCCGGCACCTCGGCGCCGGCCCGCACCAGCCGGGGCGCGCCGTCCCCGGCGCGGGCGCCGGGGCCTGGGACCACCAGGTCGGCGGCGTCGAAGCCGGGCGTCCCGGCGACGCGGTGGACATCGCGGAGCAGCGCGCCGCCCGCCGCGTCGTGCACGGCGGTGCTCGTGCCCCGGACGATCTGGATCTCCCGGCCGGCGAACGTGATCTCCCCGGCGCCCGCGATCTGGACCTGGCCGCCCGGCTGCCGCTCGACCACCCGTGGCCCGGCGCCGCCGGTCCCGGTGTGCAGGGTCAGATCCGGCCCGTCGGCGTGCCGGCCGCCGAGCGGGAGCGGCACGTCGGCGGCGCCGCCGGTGCGGCCGAGCCCGATCAACTCGTCGCCGGTGGTGATCAGATGCTCATCGGGGCGGGTCGCCACCACCTCGGTCCCCGGCACGGGCCTGCCCGTGTCGTCCACCACCCGCGCGTTGCCCCCTGGGGGCACGATCAGCCGGTTGCCGTCGAGCGCGGTGCCGCCCCTGATGCCGTGGTCGAGGTGCTGGAGCCGGCCGCCCGGGCCGTGCACGGCGACCGTCTCCGGGGAGCCCACCCTGGTCACCCGGTGGCCGTCCCCGGTCGGGATCACCCGGGCCCCGTCGATCACGTCGCCGCCGCGCGTCTGGAGCACCGGCGGTGGCGGGGTCGCGGCGGCGCCCGGGTCGGCGCCTCGGGCGGGCACGAGGACGTAGTCGTCGGTGGCCTGGCCCTGGAAGTCCCACAGGCGTTGGCTGGTGCCGAGTTCGGCGCCGGCACGGTCCACCACCACGCCGCCGCCGTGCGTGTCGTGGGTGACGCGGAAGCTCTGGTCGCCCAGCTCGTCCACGGAGGTGCCGGGCACCGGCTGTCCGGTGGCGCGGTCCACGAGGGCGGGCCTGGCGTCGGCGTCGAGCGCGGTGTTGGGCACCCGCACCTCGTGGTTGGCCCAGGGGCCGGCGTCGAACTGGTGGGTGCGCAGCCGCCAGTCGCCGGTTGTCGCGTCGTACCGGTGGGTGATGTTCCCCCGGACCACGGTGACGGTGTTCCCCTCGACCGTCGGCGCCTCGCCCCTGACCTCCCCCGCCGGGCCCCGCAGCACGGGCGGACCGCCGGCCTCCGGGGTGACGAGGAAGTCCTGGGGCCCGTCGCCGTCCGCGCGGCCCAGCGGCAGCCCACCGTGGGGGTGCGCCCCCGCCGGGTCCACGGCTGGCCGGCCCTGGACGGGCGGGTCGATCCGCGTGGTGGGCATCATGAAGACGATCCGGTCGGTGTCGTCCAGGCCCGGCGGTGTGACGGTGGGACGGCCGGACGACTCGATGAGCTGCCGCCGGACCGCCGCCTGGTCCTCGGGGCCGAGCAGCCGGTACTCGTCGGGGCCGACCCGGTGCATCCCGGCGCCGCCGGGACCCTCGCCGGTGAACCGGCCGGTGTCCGCCGAGAAGTGCGCGCCCCGGTTGTCGGCGGTGTAGACGCTGAATTGGCGTTCCGTCGCCGGATGGGGATTCGCGCGCGTGGGCTGGGGCGTCGACTCCCGGTACTCCACCCGCCGGTCCGTGAGCGGGACCCCGTCCACGTCGCGCGGGTGGGGGTAGACCTGGCCGTCGGAGCGGACCAGCACCAGCAGGTCCGGGCGCCCCTGCTGGCCGGTCAGCGTCCGCACCGTGTGGCCGACGGAGCCGTCCGCGCCGATCAGGCGGGTCGTGTCGCCGGTCTTCACCAGGTGTTCGCCGGTGCTCAGCGGAGTCACCAGCGAACCGTCCACGAGCCGGCCGTCGGCGTGGACCACGACGGCGGGGCCGGTGCCGCCCCTGGGGATGAGCACGAACTCGTCGGCCGCCGCGCCCGGTTGGCCCGGCAGCTCCACCACGTCGTGGGTGCGGGCCCCGGTGGCGGCGTCGATGACGACCGGGTCATGGCCCGGCACCCGCACCAGGTGTCCCGCGCCGTCGCCGACCCGGGCCACGGACGAGCCCGGCACCGGCTGCCCCGCCGCGTCGACGACCCGGGGCGCCGCGCCGGCGGACAGGACCATCTCGTGGCCGCCGACCAGCTGGTGCCGCAGCCCGTTGAAGCCGCCCGTCAGGTCGTAGAGCGTGGTGGTGCTCCCGCCCGCCGGGCGGATGGTGAGCGAGGAGCCGTCGACGCCCGCCGTCACATGCGGCATCGGCCGGCCGTCGGGACCGTGCACCGTGGGGGTGCCGCCGTCGCGCAGCGGCACGGTGACAAAGCCGTGGGGGTCGCCGTTGCCCGTGCCGAGCCGGATCGCGTCGTGGGTGTGGACGCCCGAGGCGTCGACCACGCCGGGGCGCTGGCCCGGCACCCGCACCAGGAACGCGTCCCCGTCCCAGGGGACGACGGCCGCGCCCGGCACCGGGGCGCCGTCGGGGCCGACGACCCCCGGACGGCCGCCGGGCCCGGGGACCGTCAGCCGGTTGCCCGCGCCGAGCGGGCCGCCGGCGCGGCCAGCGCCCGAGCCCAGCAGGGCGCCGTCGGGGCCGTGCACGGTGTAGGTGGCGGCGCTCTGGACGACGATCCGGTTGCCGTCGAACCCGCTCGTCACCTCGTCGCTGAAGAGCCGGCCGTCGCTCCGGTACACGGCGGGCGCCTCGGTGCGGCCGGCCGCCGGGGCGAGCACCAGATCGGTGACGTCGCCGTTCCGGTTCTTGAGCGTCACCGCCGGGGCGACGCGGCCCGCGTCGTCCACGAGCAGCGGCGCCCCGCCGCCGATCCGCACCAGGTTGCCGTGCTGGCCGAGGGGGGTCACCGAACCGCCGGGGCCGGCGGGGACGACCTCGTCGACGCCCCTGATCAGCACGGGGCCGCCTCGGTGCCCTTCGCTGGGGATCGCCAACGTCCAGCGGTGGCCGCCCTGTTCGGGCAGCCGGATCACGTCGTGGGTGCGGACGCCGTCGGCGCCGACGAGCAGCGCGGGCCGCCCGGGGCGCTCGACCAGCAGCCCGTCGCCGCCGATCCGCCTGACCTGGGCGCCGGCCAGCGGCTCCCCGTCCGGGCCGGCCACATAGGCGCGCCGCGCCCCCGGGTCGACCATCAGCGCGTGGCCGCCCGGGCCCGGCAGCCGGTGGGAGCTGCCGAGCAGCGCGCCGTCCAGATCGTGGAAGTGGATGGTGCCGCCCGGACGGTGGACGGCGAAGGAGTCGCCGAGGAACCCGACGGGGGCGGGGTCCGGCTCGCCCTGACGGCTGAGGAGGATCGGGGTGCGGTCGCCGCCCAGCGGCACGGCGGCGAACTCCCCGGTCGTCTGGTCGCCCCGCCCGGTCAGCGGCACCACGTCGTGGGTGCGCTGGCCCGAGGAGTCCACCACGGCCCCGACCCGCTGCCCCGGGGCGGTGAACGACCAGCCGAGGTCGCCGACCCGGGTGGCGTCGGCGCCCACGACCCGTGCCCCACCGGGGCCGACCAGCCAGGGCGTGGCGCCCGGCGGCGTGACCACGGTGTGGCCGGCCAGCGGCCCGGCCCCGTGGGGGTGCGCTCCGGCGCCCGGCGGTATCGCGGCCGGGCCGCCGCCGCCCGCCCGGGCCGGCGCGGGCGGCGGCGGCCCGTCCGGCACCAGGGCCTGCGAAGTCGCGGCGGGCGGCGGGGTGTTCGTCGGGGTGGCGGACCTGGCCAGCGGGGCGATGCTCTCCACCGTCACCACGCCGGAGCCGGGCTCTGCCTGGCCGCCCTGGCGGCCGGGCGGCCCGCCCTCGGCCCCGGCGCCGTCCCCCGCGCGGGGCGGGGCGGTCGGGACGCCCTCGACCGGGGCGGCGGCGCGGGTGCCGACGGCGCTGAGGTTGACCGGCCGGATGCCGTCGACCGGGGTGGTGATCTCCCCGACGGTCTGACGGACCGCCGGCGCGGCGCCGCTGCCGCCCACGGCCCCGGCGTTCACCGGTGGGACGAGCGCCTGGGTGGGAGCGGCGAGGTCGCCGGTGGCCTGCGCCACCGACGCACCGCCGGGGCGGCCGACGGCGCCGCCGCCCGCCTGCCCGGGGAGATCGCCGAGTTGGCCGCCGCCGGACGCGGACGGCAGCGGCCTGACCGTCGGCACCACGGCCACCACGTCGTCGGTGACGGCGCCGGGGTTCCCCTCCGGCGCGGTCCCCCGCGCGCCCGGGGCCGCCGGCGCGTCCACCGGGCCCAGGTGCGTGTCGGCGAACTGGCGGGCGCCCGCGCCGGCCTGGGCGATGTCCGGGGTGCCGAGGCCCCTGCCCTGGTCGGCGAAGTGCACCGGGATCGGTGACACCGAGCCGAGGTTGAGATCCTGGGCGCCGTCCCCCGCCGTGCCACGGCCGGCGCCGCCCGGGACCCCCGACTGCCCGCCGACGAACGAGACGGGCTGCCCCCCCGACAGCGCGCCCGGGACGTTGCCGCCGCCGTGGTGGGCGGCGGTGATGCCGCTCACGTCGCCGCGCGCGGGGGTGACGCCGGCCGCCGGCATGGGCGACATCTCGCCCAACTGCTGCGTCCCGCCGATGTTGACGACGGGCAGCTGGCCCTGGGAGCCGCCGGCGGACGCGATCCGCGACCCGTCCGCCCCGTCCTGGAGCCGGATCGGGGAGAACGAGCCCTGCGACACGTCGATCGTGGCGTTGCCACCGGCGCCGACGCTGCCGTTGGGCACGATGCCGCCGACGTGGACGGTGCTGCCGTTCGGCATCGAGGTCGGGGTGACGCCGCCGCTGATGGCCGAGGTGGTCGTGGCGGTGGGGGCGGGCGTCGTTGTCGGGGTCGGGGTCGCGGTGACGACGGGCGTCGTGGAGGTGACGGAGGCGCCGGCCGGCGTCGGGGTCGCCGTGGGGGTGGTGATCGCGGTGGGCGTCGGCATGCTGGCGGGCATCGGCGTCTGGACGCCGACGATCTGCCCGCTGGGCGAGGGCATGTGGGTGACGACGGTGGGCGTGCCCGCGATGTAGAAGTCGCCCGCCGTGTTGCCGATGCCGTCGGCCGTGGTGTTGGCGACGACGGGGCTCGGCGGGGCGAGGCCGCGCCCCTGGTCGGCGAAGCTCACCGCGATCGGCTGCACGGGCCGCAGGTCGGCCATCGATCCGCCCTGGCCCCCCTGTTGGGTGGGCAGGTCGTTCATGGTGCCGCCCGGACGGTCCAGGCCCCTGGGCAGCGTCGGGGTGGGGAGCGACAGATCGGCCACCGAGGAGTTGGGCGACGGGATCGGGGACCGGCCGCCAGGCCCGAGCAGGGAGACGGTGGAGGAGTTGCCGGGCGTGGGGGGCGCCAGCGTGAGGTCGGCGACGGAGCCGAACGCGCTGGACGGGGTGAAGCCGCCCCCGATGGTGATGATGGGGGCGCCGCTGACGTTGCTCCAGGCGTGCTTCGGGGGCGCGGCGAGGTAGTTGGCCACGTTGGAGCCGCCCGGCTGGTAGCGCGCCCACAGGGCCGAGTTGACCTGGGGGCGGCCCATGTTGTCGAAGCCGTGCAGGGCGCGCACGTCGATGACGTTGGTGCCGTGCACGACGGCGCCGGCCCGGTACTGGCCGAGGACGCCGCGGTTCCACAGCGAGATCTTGAAGGCGCTGGCCAGCCCGGAGAAGGACTTGACGCCGATCTCGCCGACGTTCACGGGGAGGAAGATCGCCGTCCAGCCGTACCGGGTGAAGTGGGCGGCGATATAGGTGCCGAAGTCCTTGACCCAGGTCATCTTGAGGGCCATGGGGCTGCTGGACCAGGCGCCGCCGATCCTCAGGTGCTTGTGGGTGTTGGCGATGATGCTGCCGGCTCCCTTGAAGGAGCCCCAGGAGCCCTTCCCCACGTTGATCACCAGCTGCCGGAAGGAACCGCCGGCGCCCGCCCAGCCCTTGCTGCCGAAGTTGCTGATCGCCCGGGTGATACCGGCCACGTTGAGGCCCCTGGTGGTGGGCACCAGCATGCCGAGGACGGAGAGGACGAGTTCGGTGACGCTCGCCCGGCCGCCGGCGAAGTCGATGGCGGTCTTCACCAGCAGGACCGCGCTCAGGGTGAGGAAGAGGATGGCGGTCGGCCCGCCCAGGATGATCGCCGGGAGGATCAGCGCGATCACGAAGAACTGGAGGAACTTCCAGAACGCCTCACACGGGTCGATCATCGAGCTGATGTTGGAGCCGGCCTCCTGGATGGCGCTGGCCGCCGTGGCCGCCGCCGCCTCCAGGGCGTCCCCGGCGTTCTCGGCGGTCTCCTTGTGCCCGGCGAACTCGGCGTCGTCCTCGTCCATGCCGTCGACGGCGCTCAACGCCCCGTCGGCGATGCCCTGTTGGGTGACCATCGCCTCGTGGTAGGTGGTCAGCGCCGTGCGGACCGACTCGTGCGCCTCGGCGAAGCTCTGGACGAACTTGCGCACCCGGTCGTCCATCTCCTCGCGCAGCGCCTCCGCCGTCTTGCCGATGAAGAACTCGCTGTTCTCCCGCATCAGCTCTTCGAGGTCGTCGTCGAGTTCGGTGGCGAGGTCGACGATGGCCTTCTGCGCCTCGATCAGCGCCTCCAGCCGGTCCGGGTCCCCCGGGGTCGGGTCGCTGCCCAGATCGAGCGCGCTCCAGTCCGGAGGTCGAGGCATGTCCTGGTCCCTTCCCTTCGCGGGCGACGACGGTGAGGGCTCGCCGGGGGCGCCCCTCGCAAGCTCTACGCACGAGAGCGCCCGGGGGTTCACCGGATTTCCGCGCCGGCTGAACCTTCCGCCGGGCTGGTGCGTGGAGGGGGTGGAGACGCACCCGGGCGGGGGCGTTGGACAACCGGCAGTGGAGGGAGGCGCGATGGCCGACTTCGCCATGGACTACGACAAGCTCTACGCCATGAAGCGGGGGCTGCACGACCTGGCGGACCGGGCCGACTCGGCGGGCGGCGCGGACGCGTGGCAGGAGATCGGCGACGGGACCGCCAGCTCCAACCAGTCGATCTTCGGCAACTACAACCTCTCGTACCAGTTCCAGGTCTTCTACGGGCTGTCCAAGACGCGGATCAACGACGGCAAGGACAAGTTGAAGCAGTTCGGCGACATGTTCGGCGGGGTCGCCGACGTGCTGCTGGAGCAGGACGCCGGGATCGCCGCCGGCGCCATGACCATGACCGGCTACTCGGAGCTGGACAAGTGGCTCGGGGAGCGCGAGGCGTACTCGGACTGGGAGGAGAAGAAGGAGACCTGGGACGACTACGCCGAGGAGATCGGCGCCGGCGACTACTTCGCCGAGCATCCGGACGCCGACCCGGCGGAGGTCTGCTCGGTGGACGACCCCCCGGGCTGGTGCGAGCAGTGGCAGAAGGACCTGGGCGACGGCCGGCCGCCGTGGCCGGGACCCGAGCCCGACAAGCCGCCGGAGCACCCGCCGAACCGCGTCCAGATCACCGATGAGGACGGCAGCAGCGTCGACGTGTACCTCACCTACGACGACGAGTACAACGTCACCGAGGAGAAGACCGTCATCGAGACCTCGGACGGCAGGACGGTCACCACGACGGTCGAGTACGAGGGACCGCCCGACCCGAGCGGCCCGGCGGACGACGACGACACCTTCGACCGCCGCGACTACACGGTCACCACCATCGGCCCCGACGGCACCGAGAGCGTGGCCGAGTACACCATCGAGGACGACGGGTCCGGCACCCAGAAGGTGACCACGACCACCACGGACGACGACGGCGACGAGGAGGTCACGGTCACCGAGTACACCAGGGACCCCAAGAGCGGTCCGGACGACAAGAAGTGGGAGTCGGACTGGGAGGAGGTGGAGGACTGAGCCCCTCCCCAGCGGCCCCGGCCCGCACCACCAGCAGCCAGCCACGACAGGAAGTGAGCCCTCATGCCCAACATCAGCATCACCTACGAGGACGTGGACGAAGCGGCGTCCGCGATGAACAACTCCAGGACCAACACCATCGAGCCGGCCGTCGACGCGGCCCATGCGGCGATCACCGACGCCCTGGGCAGCTCCCTGGTGCTGCCGGAGACCAACGCGGCGATCACCGACCAGTACAACCTCCTGCACGAGCAGCTCCAGCAGCTGTGCAAGGCGATCGAGGGCTTCGCGAATCAGTTCGTGGAGATCAAGAACGGCATGATCGACTTCGACCAGCAGTACGCGGAGAACATCCGCAACCCGAAGTGAGGCGGGCATGGCAGACATCTCAGCCGACTACGCCGGCATCGCCGAGACATCGAGCAAGCTCAGCGCGCAGTGCAACATCATCGTGCCGGAGATCTACGACCTCCTCGCCAAGGTGGGCACGCTGCTGGACAACGGCCTCTACCTGGAACAGGCCAGTCCCGCGCTGAAGACCGCTTACGAGGAGTTCAGCAAGTCCATGCAGATGGCGGCCAGCAACATCCAGAACTGGGCCAATCTGTTCACCGGCATCAACGACGCCTTCAAGAGCAACGACTCCGCGCTCTTCGCCGCGACGCTCTCCAGCATCGACGGCGAGGGCGGTCTCGAACTGACCGCCGACGAGGTGGAGACCGACACTCCCGACGCGCCGCCCTGGCAACCGCCCGGCGGTGATCTGGGCGGCACGCCCGTCACCTGGAACGACGACCGCAGCTCGATCACCCAGGGCTGACCGCTCCCCCGGCACGGTGCCGAACCGGCGCCGTGCCAGGGGCCCTTCTCACTGGAGCACGGTCAGCGGCACCTGCACCGCCAGCAGCCGCCCGGCGGGGTCGGCCGTCCAGGCGCGGCCAGGAACGGCCGGGGGACGCAGGTGGTCGGGCGTCAGCCGGGCGCCGATCAACTCGCCCTCGTTCAGGGCCTTGGGCGCCAGCAGCAGCCCGCGCCGGCCCCGACGGGCGATGCCGATCCAGCCCAGGCTGGACATGCCGTCGGCCGGTCCTGCCAGCAGCAGCCCGAGGCCCCGGTCCCGGCCGGCCGAGGCGACCTTCCGCAGCGGACCGTCCACCCGGGTGTTCACCAGCAGTTCGGCGTCGTCGACCACCACCACGGTCGGCCGGCCCGCCAGCGCGTCCAGCGCCGCCTCCAACGCCTCGGGATCCGGATCGACATCGTCGATCACCCGCGCCAGGCCGTGCGCGGCGAGCCGCCGCAGCGGCGACTCCCTGGGCGTCAGCACCACCAGCGAGGTGCCGCCGGTCACCAGCGAGACGCACATCGCGGCGAGCGTGGTGGAACGCCCGCTGTGCGGCGGGCCCGCCACCAGGAAGGACCCGGAGCCGGTGGCGAAGTCGTGGCCCAACGCCCCGCCGGTGTCGCCGCCCATCCCGAGCAGCGCCCACAGCGGGCGGCGGGCCGCCTCGTCGATCTGGTCGGCGGCCTCCTGGAAGCCGATCGCCTCGGGCAGCGCTGCGACGCTGAACGGGCGCAGCTCGTCCGCCACTCCGCCGTCCCTGATCGTCGCCTGCCGACCGATGGCCCGCACCACGTCGGCCTGGTCGCCGCCCTTGGCGAGGGCCGAGAGCGGCAGGGTGAGGATCTGTCCCTCGATGGCGCCGGGCGTCGCCCAGCCCCGCCCGGCCGGCACCTGCTCCGGCACCGCACGCCGGTTGACGCCCACGATGGCGTAGTCCATCCGGTCGGACTGACGCAGCAGGAGGCGCCGGTCGTTGTGCTGGCCCGGACGGCCGCCGAGCAGCATCCGCTCCGAGGTGGCGATCACATGGACGCCGGCCGTGGCGCCCTCCCGCAGCAGCCGCAACATCTCCTCGGTGAGCCGGCCGCCGTCCTGCTTCTCCCACTGGCTCACCAGGGCGTCCCAGCCGTCGATCAACAGCAGCAGATGCGGCGGGCGTTCCTCCCTGGGCAGCCGGGCCCGCGCCTCCGGCAGCGATGTCACGCCCTGCCGGGCGATGACCTGCTGGCGGTCGGTCAGCTCCGTGACCAGCCGGCGCACCAGCCGCTCAAGGCGCTCGGCGTCGTGCCGGGGCACCACGGCGCCGCAGTGCGGCAGGGCCTCAAGCGGCGCCAGGCCGCCGCCGGCCGCGTCGATGCCGTAGACGTGCAGCTGGTCGGTGGTCAGGTGCAGGGCGGCCGAGCCCGCGATGGTGCGCAGCGTCTGGGTGCGCCCCGAGCGCGGCGCGCCGATCACGTAGAGGTGGCCGAAGGTGCCGAACTCGATGTGCCCGAGCCGCTGTTCCTGCCGGCTCGGCACGTCGAAGAGGATGTAGGGCACCGGCGGCAGCGCGGCGGCCCCGGGGTGCGGGTCCTGCTCGGGGCCGGTGAGCGGCAGCTCCTCCGGCAGCGGCGGCAGCCAGGGCCTGGGCTGGGTCTCGAAGTCCTCCAGGGCTTCCGTCGCCGCCCGGACGGTCGCCACCAGCGCGCTCAGATCGGTGGCGGGGTCGACGGGCGCGGCGCCCTTCTCGCCCGTTGCCTCGTCGGCGTCGTGTTCGTCGGCCTCGTCGGCGTCCGCCGCGTCCGCGATCGGATCGCCGCCCTCGTGGATGACCCTGGCCGCCGGCAGCGGATGGCCGAGCCGCTCCGGGCTCAGCTCCACACCCTGCACGGTGCGCGGCACGGTCCTGGCGCCCGGCGCGTCCGGGTCCTCGTCTGGCCGTTCGGCGCCGACCCAGGCCGTCTGGAACGGCAGCGGCGGCCCGTCACCCCTGCGGACCAGGGCCCGGCCGGGAGTGGCCGGGGAGATCGCGGCGGCCGTCGGCGCGTTGATGATGTCCGTGCTCTCCATCCGGTCGGTGACGCGCAGGGCGACCCGGAGGTTGGTGTTGGCGCGGATCTCGTTGGAGACGGCGCCCGCCGGGCGCTGCGTGGCCAGCACCAGGTGCAGGCCCAGGGAGCGGCCCCGCTGCGCGAGGCTGACCAGCCCCGGCACGAACTCCACCTGCTCCCGCACCAGCGTGGCGAACTCGTCGATGATCAGCAACAGCCTGGGCAGCGCCGGCAGTTCGGGCTCCCGGGCGCGCTTGGCCCGGTACTCCTTGTGGTCCTTCACCTCCACGTCGGCCAGCAGCTGCTCGCGGCGGCGCAGCTCGGCGTCCAGCGAGGCCAGCGCGCGCTCCACCAGATGCCCGTCGAGGTCGGTGATCATCCCCAGGGTGTGGGGGAGTTCGGCGCACTCGCGGAACGCGCTGCCGCCCTTGTAGTCGATGAGCACGAACGTCAGCTCGTCGGGCCGGTTCACCGCGGCCAGCGAGGCGATCATCGTCTGGAGCAGCTCCGACTTGCCCGACCCCGTGGTGCCGCCGATCAGGGCGTGCGGCCCGTCCGCCACCAGGTCCAGCTGGGCGGTGCCGTCGTGTCCAGCGCCGACGGGGAACGCCGTGCTGGCGGGCTGGCGTTGCCACGCCCGCACCAGGGCCGCCGGGTCCGGCGGCTCCTGGCCGAGCAGCGGCAGCAGCCGCACCTCGGCGGGGATTCCCGCCTCGACCTCCACGGTGACGTCGCGCAGCGGCGCCAGCGCGCGGGCGGTCCCCTCGCACCACTCGGGCGTGACCTGGTCGGCACGGATACCGGAGACGGCGGGGGCCCCCGAGACGCGCATCGTCAGCTGGTTGCCGCTCGCGGTGACGACCGAGGTGCACTCCTCGGGGAGCAGCGACTCGCGTTCGTCCAGGCAGAGGCTGTAGATCCGCAGGGGCGGCCCCTGGGTGAGGACGCCGATCATCCCCGGCACCTCGCGCAGCCGGTAGGCGCCGTCCAGGACGACCAGGATGTCCGGCTCCCCCGGGGCGACGGCCGCGTCGCCCGTGGACTTCCCGGAGACCGCCGCGCGGGACTGGAGGTCCGCGTAGAGCTCGCCGACGCGCTGGCGGGTGGACGCCGGGTCGCGGCCCAGCGCGACGAGCGGCGTCGTCGCGGCGCCGGCGCGGGCGGGGCGCAGATGCTGGAGCCAGCGCACCCAGGCCCAGTCGGCAAGGTGCTCCTCGTCGGTGAGCACGACGATCCGCAGGTCGCGGGGGCTGTGCAGGACGGCGGACTGGATGATGGCCCAACGAGCCACGGCCCGCACGGTGTCGGGGGTGCCGGTGAGGCCGATGACGCCGAGCATCGGCAGCTCGGCGCCGATGGGCACGTCGGACAGCCGCCAGTGCACCTGCCGGTGGTTGCTCTCCCTGGCCTGGTCGCTGATGCGTTTGAGCGAGGCGCGGTTCACCACGCCGAGGCGCAGGGTCAGATAGTCCCCGTGGTGGCGGCGCCGTTCCCACAGCTGGTGGCCCGGGCCCTTGACGGTGAGCAGCAGGGACGCGGGATCGGGCGAGGCGGTGTTCCGCTGCCGGCGTTCCTCCACCGTCGCGCGGCGCATCTCCCGCTCCAGGGCGGCCCGGCGCAGCCGGAACCTGCGGAGCTGCTCCGCGTGTTGCTTGCGGTTGCCCCGGCGCCCCATCAGCCAGTTGCCCACCGCCATCAGCGGGGTGAACAGGATGAGGATCAGGAAGTAGAAGGAACGGAAGAGCGCCACCATGGCGAAGCCCATGACCATGGGGGAGATCATCAGCATGAACGGGAACGGCCGTGGCCCTGGCGGCGGTGGGGGTGCCGGCAGGTTGAGGTTCTCGGCGTCCAGGTGCGGCAGGATGCGCGGCGGCCGGCTGTACTCGATGGTGAGCCCGTCCGGCGCGGGTCGGACGGCGGCGTCGGGCTCGAACCTGGGCGCCAGCCGCAGCAGATGGTCACCGAGGGCGAGGTCGGCGAAGGCGGGCCAGTCGTGGGAGCCGTCGTCCGGCGGCGGGCGGTACCCGGGGGGCGGCAGCGGCGGCTCCAGGGGCAGCCCGTCGGGGCCCGCCGGCGGAGGTTCGGCGCTGTGGCCGCCTGGCCCGCCGTCCCTCGGCCCCGCGGGCTCCTCGTCGGTGAGCGGCGTGCCGGTCTCCGGGTCCACGGGCGGCGGCGGGGTGAGGCTGCGCAGGCCGCACCGGAGCGGGTCGGCGTCCGCCGGCAGCCGGAACCGCACCGAGCCGTCCGTGTGCACGATGATCCAGGTGCCGGACTCAGGGGTGCCGGGGTCCTCCTCCCCCTCCCCCAAGTCCGCCGCTGGGCCCGGCGCCTCGCCGTCGGGCGAGGGGAGGCGGAGCGAGCAGCGACGGTCGGTGCCCACCTCGTGGCTGCCGGGGCCGAGCGGCCACACCTGCCCGGCTCCCGGGCCCGAGACATGCCGCAGCTCCAGCAACACCGGGTCGGACGCCGGGGGCCGCCAGGCCCGTGCGGCGTCGGGGACGGGCGGCGCCGGGCCGTCCAGGCCCAGCAACACGCCGTCGCGGACGCCGCCGGCGCCCAGCGGCGTCCCGGAGTCCAGCGCCTCCTCGCCGAGGTAGAGACGGGGTGTGTCCAGCGCGGCGGCGAGTTCGCCGACGGTGGTGTCGCCCGGCAGGTCCAGCAGATGGTCCGTGCGCCGCCCCTGGGAGTCGGCGGTGGTCACGGTGAGCTTCACGGGCAGTCCAACGGGTGTCAGGGACGGGGGGATGCGCGACGGTCAGGGGCGCCCTGGGCTGGGGGAGGGCACGGGCGCCTCCTCCTCGTCGACGTCGGCCCTCGGCGCGCTCACGGGCTCCGGCTCGTCCTCGCGCTCGGGGGACGGCGGTCCTGGGACGAGGGCGACGGGCGGGGCGGCGGGCCGCCGCACGGCGTCCTCGCCGGGCAGCTCCCCGTCCAGCTCGGCGTCGAGTTCGTCGTCCAGCTCGGCGAAGACGCGGGCGGTGCTGGACGCGTCGCCGCCGAGGTCGGGCGGCAGCACGGGCGGGATCAGCGGCAGCACCCGGGCGATGGCGCGGCTGAGCGCGTTGCCCTCGGCCACCAGGGGCGTCCCGACCAGCTGGATCTGCCCCGTCCGGTCGTTCAGCAGGGTGCGCGCGTAGCCGCGGCCCTCCCCCAGCAGCAGCAGTCGCAGCCCGGGGAACTCCGCGGGCGGCGCGACCAGTTCGGGGGGCATCGGGGCCGGCAGCTCGGCGCCGACCAGGAACGGGGCGAGCCCGGAGCGGGGCCCGAGGCGGGCGGCGGCGCGGTAGGCGGTGCGGATCGGCGGCCCTTCGAACGCCCGGTGCACCCCCTCGGCCACCACCACCGTGTCCTTCGGCAGCCGCACGTCCAACTGCGCCGCGACGGCCTGGTGCAGGGCGGTGGCGGCGCGCCGCTCCCCGTCGACGCAGACCATCGGCGGCCCGACGGCCAGGTCGAGGAACGCGCACCAGCCGCCCACCTCGCCGACCGCGACCAGCACCGGGTGCTCCTGGTCGGGCACCGGCACCACCGGCGGCAGATCGGCGCGTTCCGCGCTCCAGTGGTCGGTCTCGTCGTCGTCGGCGACCCACCAGGGGTCGGCCCCGGGAGGCGGGATCCGCTGGCCGGCGAGGAGGACGGTCACGGTGTGGCCGGCGACCAGCACCGCGTACGGCCGGGCGCCCTCGGGGCCCGCGGCCTGCCGGGCGGCGGCCAGGGCCCGTTCGGCGTCGCGCCAGGTCGCGGGGGCGCGCAGCCCGTGGACCAGCACCCGCAGCGAGCGCCGGTACCGCAGCCAGGACCGCACCGGCGCGGCGAAGGCGTGCGCGGTGATGGCGCACTCGCGGCGCACGCGGTCCCTGGCGGCCTTCCAGCCGCCCATCCGCATGGCCACGGCGCGGATGATCAGGAAGATCACCAGCAGCACCGCGACGATGCCGAGGATCCGGAAGATGGTCTCCCGGTGCCGGCTCAGGAACTCCAGTGGATCGGCTGACCTCATGCTGCCGGGAACTCCCGTCGCAGGGCGGACAGGGCGTAGTGCGCCCTGGATTTGACGGTCCCCCCGGGTATCCCCAGGAGGCGTGCGGTGTCGGCGCGGGAGTGGTCGCACAGGTGGACGTGGACCAGCACGTCGCGGTGGAGCGGGCTGAGGCCGGCCAACGCGCGGGTGATCGCCACCCGGTTGACGACGGCCTCGGCCACGTCGACGCCCTCGTCGGCCTGTCCGAGCAGACCGGTGGGCATGATGCCCGCCGGAACGCTCCGCTCGCGGCGGTGGGCGTCGAAGGCGAGGTTGCGGGCGACGACATGCAGCCAGGCGGCGAGCCGGTCGTCGTTCCGGGAGGGTTCCTGCTTGCCGGCGAACTCCCCGCTGAACTCCTCGGCGGCCAGCCAGGCGCGCAGCATCGTCTCCTGGACGATGTCCTCGGCGCGGTGCGGATCGCCGGCCGTCAGACGTCTGACGTACCGGAGCAGCCGGTCGCGGTACCGCTCGGCCGCCGGGAGTCTCGGGTGGGCACGGGCCACCGGCCGGCCGACCGGCGCCGGTGGCAGGGCGGCCGGCCGGGGAAGAGGGTGGTGAGGCGATTGGGCGTGGGACATCGCTGCTGCTCCAACGGCGCACTGGAAGGGGCTTCTGAGGCTATGTCGCGTCGAACCCGCCGAAGTTTCCGTTGAGTTGCGGAAGTTCATTTATAGAAGAGTCGGGACTGAACTGAGCTCAAGAGAACCTCTGAATTCTCTGGAGCCCCGTCAGTCCACGCAAGTTCGGGCGCGCGACCTCGACATTCGGGCAGCGAGGGCCCGTTGGCTGCCCGTTCGGGCCGGGACGATCCACGGCCGGATTCGCCCGGCGCTCCCCCGCACTCCGGCCGGGGACCGGCTTCGGCGCCGCCCGGGACCGCCTTGAGGGGATCTCGGCGCCCGTGCCATGCTCGCGAGGTATCGGGCACCCGACTGACCGGTCGGAGGGAGCCCGGAGGAGCCCCCGACGAGATGGGTGTCGCGTGAATCCGCTGTTGTTGCCGGTCGTCGCCGTGCAGGGCCTGCGTGTGCGGTCCGCCACCGAGGTCCTGCCCCCGGCGGCCGGGCCGCTCGCGGGCAGGGTTCCCGCGGGCGGCGACGCGGCCTCGGGCCCGGCCTCGGGTGACGCGCTGCGGCTCGGGGTGCTGGGCGAGTCGACGGCGGCCGGCTGCGGGGTCGACTCCCATGCCGACGGGTTCCCCGGTTGCCTGGCGCGGGAGTTGGCGGCACGCACCAAACGCCCCGTCGCCTGGGAGGTCGTCGGCCTGCACGGAGCGACGGCGCGGCGCGTCAGACACCGGCTGCTGCCCCAGCTCGAAGGGAGGTTCGACACGGTGGTGCTGCTGGCCGGGGTGAACGACGTGCTCTCCCGCCGCTCCCCCGGGAGTGGAGCGAGGATCTGGCGGCCGTCGTCGACGAGTTGGCCGGGCGCGCCGGCCAGGTGATCGTGCCGGGCATCCCGCCGTTCCGGGCGTTCCCCTCGCTGCCGAGGACGTTGGGGCGCTATCTGGACGAGCGGGCGCGGGCCCTGGACGAGGTGTCCCGGCGGATCTGTGGTGAGCGGCCAGGGGCGCGGTGGATCGATTCCGAGGAACTGCTGCCGATCGGTTCGGACTTCTTCTCCCGGGACGGCTTCCACCCCTCGGGCTCCGGCTACCGCCGATGGGCCGGATCGGTCGCGGCCAAGCTGCCCGGGTGACGAATCCGCCGGCCGGCTAAGGGAGTTCCAACAATTCGCGCCGGCGCCCCTCGGATATTCCCGATCCCGAACGGCCGACGGCCTCCGGCGCACCGGACGCGCCCAGAGGAGACGCCGGCTTTCCCACGGCCCACGCCGTCACCGGCTCTCCGCCTCGGGGCCACGAGGGCGCGCCACCGCGCGGGTGCCCCGCCCGAGGAACGACCGCCCGTCACCACCAGGGGCGACCGCCGCGGCCTCGGATGCCGGAGGCGAGGTCGGGGCGGTCGGGGCCGGCGCGGAGGTGGGTGTCGGCGGCGAGGGCCAGGGCGAGGACGAGGCCCGTCACGATGTAGCGCGAGGCGGTGTCCAGGTCGAGCAGCGTGAGGCCGCTGGAGATCGACGTGATGACGAGGACGCCGACCAGCGCCGACCAGGCGCTGCCCCGGCCGCCGAAGAGGCTGGTGCCGCCGATCACGGCGGCGGCGATGGCGGTGAGGTACGTCTCCGCGCCGCCCGTGCCCTGGTTCGCGGCGGCGAGCCGCCCCGCCGCGAGGACGCCGCCGAGCGCGGCCAGCGTCGAACAGGCGATGAAGCAGGACACCGTGGTGCGGCGGACCGCGACGCCCGCCAGCAGGGCGGATCGTCGGTCGCCGCCCACCGCGCGCACCGAACGCCCCCACCTGGTCCTGCGCAGCGCCACATCGACCAGCGCGACGAGCGAGACGAACAGGACCACCGGATAGCCGATGCCGCGTGCCGTGCCGAGATAGGCGACGGTGGCGGAGAGCAGCGCGGCGAGAGCGGCGGTGCGCCCGGCGAACTGGGCCAGGCTGATGCTCGGCAGGCCGGCGCGCACCCGCCGGGAGCGCCGCACCCACTGGCTGGCGGCGACCGCCGCGACCGTGAGGACGACCAGCGCCCAGGCCACGAGCGGCGGCAGAAAGCCCTGCTGGGCGAACCACACGAGCCGTGACTCGAAGGGCAGGTTGATCGATCCCTGAGGGCCGAGCACCCGCAGCTGCACCCCGGCGAGGACCAGCAGCCCGGCGAGCGTCAGCACCAGGCTGGGCAGCCCGAGCCTGGTGGCGCAGAATCCGTAGCCGAGGCCGACCAGGACGCCGACGGCCAGCGCGAGCAGGATGCCGACGCCGACGGGCCAGTCGTGCAGGCCCGTGGTGACGCCGACGACGGCGGCGGCGAGGCCGCTGACCGAGCCGACCGAGAGGTCGATCTGCCCGACCAGCAGGACGATGACCACGCCGAGCGCGATCATGCCGGTGGGGGCGCTCTGGAGGGTCAGGTTGACGAGGTTCTCGGCGGAGAGGAACGCCGGGTTGACGATGCCGAAGACGACCCAGATCAGGAAGAGGACCACCAGCGCCGGCACCGCGCCCAGATCCCGGTCGGGGAGGATGCGCAGCAGTCCCGGCAGGGCCTCGCCGCTCCCGGCGGCGCGTTCCCGCACGGGTGAGGCGGGGCCGTGGGTCATCGCGGTCTCCTGCCACTGGGGCGGCTGACCCCGGTCATCGCGGCGAGGAGGTCCTCGTATCCGGCGCTCGCCGCGTCCAGTTCGCCGCCGACCTTGCCCAGGCGCAGCACGACGAACCGGTCGGCGACGGCCTGGAGGTCGACGGCCTGGTGGCTGATGAGGACGACGGCGAGGCCGCGTTCGCGCAGCCGCTCCACCAGGTTGAGGACCTCGGCGGTCTGGCGGATGCCGAGCGCGGCGGTCGGCTCGTCGAGGACGACGACCCGGGGCGAGCCGAGCAGGGCGCGCGCCACGGCGACGACCTGCCGCTGCCCGCCGGAGAGGGTCCGCACGGGCACCCGCACCGATGGCACGCTGGTGGCCAGCTGCCCCAGCAGCTCCCAGGCCTCGCGCTCCATGGCGACCTCGTCGAGGAACCCGCCGCGCGTGGGCTCGTGTCCGAGGAAGAGGTTCTCGACGACGTCGAGGTTGTCACAGAGCGCCAGGTTCTGGAAGACGGCGGCGATGCCGTGGTTCCTGGCGTCCGCCGGCGAGTTGAACACCACCTCCTCGCCGTCGAGCAGCAGCCGCCCGGCGTCGGGACGGTAGACCCCGGCGATCACGCCGGCGAGCGTCGACTTGCCGGCGGCGTTGTCGCCGACGACGCCCAGCACCTCGCGCGGGTGGATGTCGAGGTCGATGCCGACCAGGGCGCGGACGCCGCCGAAGTTCCTGGAGACGTCGCGCAGGGACAGCACGGGCGCCGGACGGGAGGAAGCGGGCGTGTTCATGTCGTCTCTTCCCGCGTCTCCCGGTCCGTGCCGAGCCCGAGCCGGGCGCAGTCAGCGGCGTAGTGGCGGGTGCAGATCTCCTCTGTGGTGTGCACGCCGCCGACGATCAGGACGCGTTCCACGTCGTCGGCGCCGACCGCGCGGGGGGCGAGCAGCAGGCTCGGGACTCCGTCGATCACGGCCGTGGTGCGGGGCGTCTCGCCGCGCAGGACGCGTACGGCCAGCTCGGCGGCGGTGCGGGCCTGCTCGGTCGTGGCCTTGTAGACGGTCATGTGCTGGTCGCCCGAGATGATGCGCTGGGCCGCGGCCAGCTCGCCGTCCTGCCCGGTGACGGGCGGCACGGGGTCGAATCCGGCGGCCTTCATGGCGGCGATCGCGCCCCCCGCCGTGCCGTCGTTGGCGGCGTAGACGCCGTCGACGCGGTCGGCGAACTCGGTCAGCCGGCTCTCGACCCAGTCGGTGGCCATGTCGGGGCTCCAGTCGGGGGTGTCGTACTCGGCGAGCACCTCGATGTCCTCTCCGTCGAGCGCCCGGTGGACTCCGGCGGCGAGCCGCGCCGCGTTGGGGTCGGTCGGCGAGCCGTGGACCAGCAGGACCCCCGGCGGGCGCCCGTCCGCGCGTGGTCCGCGCTCCCTGACCGCGCTGACCAGGGCGGTGCCCTGGAGGTAGCCGATCAGCTCGCTGTCGAAGGAGACGTAGTAGTCCACATCGGCGTCGGCGATGAAGCGATCGTAGGCGATCACCGGCACCCCGTGGCGCTTCGCCTCCTGGACGATGCTGACGGCCGCCACCGTGTCCACGGCGTCGAGCACCAGGACGTCGGCGCCGCGCGCGAGCATCGACTCGGCCTGCTGCTGCTGGGTGGCGGCGTCCTGGTCGGCGTTGGCGTAGTAGACGGCGCAGGCGGGGCAGCGCTGTTCGACGACGCCGAGGAACGCGGGCCGGTCGGTGGTCTCGTAGCGGGCCGTCTTCACCTCGGGGAGCAGCAGCGCGATGGCGCCCTCGGGCGGCTCCTCGCGCGTGGCCGCGGACACCAGCACGGCGGCGGTCAGCGTCAGCACCAGGGCGCAGACGGCCGCGACCAGCGCGGTGCGATGTGAGCTGAGGCGCGCATACGGGTCGGCGGGGCGCCCGCTCATCCGCCCGCCCGCGGCGCGCTGGCGACGCCGGCCGTGTCGAGGGCGATGGCGAGGGCGCCGCGCACCTCGGCCGCCGCGCCGAGCTCGGCGGCGACGACCTCGACGCGGCCCGCCGTGCTGGCCATGGTGCGCTGTTCGACGACGGTCCGCATCGGGCCGAGCAGGATCTCGCCGGCCCCGGAGAGCTGGCCGCCGACGACGACGATCTCCGGGTCGACGAGGTTGCACAGGTTGGCGGCGGCGACGCCGAGGTGTTGCCCGGTGTCGGAGAGGACCCGGCGGCAGCCCGGGTCGCCTTCCTTGGCGCGGGCGATCACATCGCGCAGGGTGAGGTGGCCGTGGCTGGCGGTCAGCATCTCCAGGAGGGCGGGCGCGCCGACGAAGGTCTCCAGGCAACCCCGATTGCCGCAGCGGCAGATGGGGCCGCTCTCGTCGATCGTCACATGCCCTATCTCGCCGGCGCCGCCCGCGCGGCCGTGGACGAGTTGGCCGCCGAGGATGAGCCCGCCGCCGACGCGGTGCGAGACCCGGAGGTAGGCGACGGAGTCGCGGCCGACGGCGGCGCCGAAGCGGGTCTCGGCGAGCGCGCCGAGGTTGGCGTCGTTGTCGATGCCGACGGGGACGGCCAGCTCCTCGGCGATGATCTCGGGCACCGAGGCGCCGTCCCAGCCGCGCAGCATGCCGAGCGCGGTGATCCGCCCGGTGCGCCGGTCGACCGGGGCGGGGAGGCAGATGCCCACGGCGAGCAGTTCGTCGGGGCTGGCGTCCAGGGACTCGACCATCTCCATGATCAGCAGCGCGGCGCGGCGCAGCCCGGCGTCCGCCCGGTGGTCGGGCGCGAGCGGCATCGACTGGTCGCCGAGGACCCGCATCGAGGCGTCGGCGAGCGCGACCCGCAGGGAACGGGTGCCGAAGTGGACTCCGGCGACCAGGCCGAGGTTGCGCGCCAGGGTGACCTGGAGGGCGCGCCGGCCGCTGCGGGTGGAGGGGGAGGTGTGCAGGACGCCGCCGGCCGTCAGCTCCTTGACGATGTTGGAGACGGTCGCCGGGGACAGCCCTGTGACGCCGGCCAGCTCGATCTGCGTGAGCGATCCCCGGCGTTGGACAGCACTCACGATGCGGGCTCGGTTGGCCTCACGTAGTGAAGTCTGCGAGCCAGGTGTCACCCGGTCAGCGCGCACAGCGAGAAGGATAGCGGCTGACGTGCCACTTGGGGATCCCCTCGCGAGGAGTCCCTGGAGGACGGCGACGCCGGGCGAGCTTGGATACGTAATCCGACTGCAACCTCGCGATGAGAGCTTCTTTGGATTTACTTCTTGACTTCAAGCTCGGGGAGTTCTTTGATGAGCGCCGGACGACGCGGGCGCCGACAGCACGAGGGCGCGGGCGGCGCTCGGTTCGGCGACTCATCCCCATGCGCGCCGATCCCCCGATACGGCAACGAAGGCGTAAGGAAAACTCATGCGGGTCAATCGCAGAACCAGCGTGCTGGTGGCGGGCGCCGCCATCACCGCCCTGACACTCACGGCGTGCAGCGGCAGCTCCAACGACAACGGCGGCGGGTCGGGCGGCTCCGGCGGCGGCGACTCGTCCGCCGAGGTCGAGGTCTTCACCTGGTGGGCGGCCGGTTCGGAGAAGGCGGGCCTCGACGCCCTGGTCGCCGCCTTCGACGAGCAGCACCCGGACACGGAGTTCGTGAACGGGGCCGTGGCCGGCGGTGCCGGCTCGGCGGCCAAGGACCTGCTCCAGTCCCGCCTCCAGGCCAACGACCCGCCGGACACCTTCCAGGCGCACGCCGGCATGGAGCTGCTGGACTACATCAACGCGGGCCAGCTGGAGGACGTCTCCGACCTCTACGACGAGTTCGACCTGCGTGAGGCCTTCCCCGCCGACCTGGTGGAGCGGCTCACCCACGAGGGGAACATCTACTCCATCCCCTCCAACATCCACCGGGCGAACGTGCTCTGGACCAACCCGAGCGTGCTGGAGGAGAACGGTCTCGACCCGAACGCCGCCTACGACTCGCTCGACGACTGGTTCGCCGACCTGGACGCGCTCCAGGAGGCGGGCGTGACCCCGCTCTCCGTCGCCACCGCGTGGACGCAGGTCCACCTGCTGGAGACGATCCTCCTCGCCGACCTGGGCCCGGACGCCTACAACGGGCTCTGGGACGGGACCACGGACTGGGAGGGCGCCGAGGTCACCGCGGCTCTTGAGGACTTCGAGCAGGCCATGAGCTACACCAACGGCGACCGGGACGGCCTGGACTGGCCCGAGGCCACCCAGCTGGTGATCGACGGCAACGCCGCCTTCAACGTGATGGGCGACTGGGCGGTCGCCGCCTTCGAGGAGCAGGGCAAGGAGTTCGGCACGGACTTCACCGCCGTCCCCGTCCCGGGCACCGAGGGCGTCTTCGACTTCCTCGCCGACTCGTTCACCCTGCCGGTCGGCGCCCCGAACGCGGGCGGCGCGCACGCCTGGCTGGAGACGGTCGCCTCGCTTGAGGGCCAGACCGCGTTCAACGCGGCCAAGGGCTCCATCCCGGCGCGCACCGACGCCGACCCGGCGGACTTCTCGGAGTACCAGCAGACGGCCATCGACTCGTTCGCCCAGGACACCATCGTCTCCTCGCTGGCCCACGGCGCCGCCACCCCGGTGTCCACGCTGAACGCCGTGACGGACGCCACCAGCAAGTTCACGTCCGGGGCCTCCAACCTCTCGACGTTCCAGTCGGAACTCGCCGCGGCGACCGCCGCCGGCTGAGTCGGGCCTCCGCCCTGGGCCGGTGTCCCACGCGGACATCGGACACCGGCCCAGGGCCGGATTCCGGACCGCGCCGTGGCGCGCCGTCGACCCCCCGCGACGACGCGCCACGGCGCTCCAGGGAGACATCGATGATCAAATCCGTCAAACGAGTCGGGCCGCCGCTGCTGCTGCTGGCTCCTTCGCTGATCCTGGTGGGCATCTTCGTCTACGGGCTCATCGCCGTGAACTTCGGGACGTCGACGACCGACATCCACACCGCCGCCCAGACGACCGGCCAGGAGCCGTCGAGCAACGTCTGGTTCAAGAACTACTTCGACCTCCTCGGCAACGAGGCGTTCCAGCACTCCTTGAAGAACCTGGCGCTCTACACGCTGCTCTTCCTCGGCGGCACGCTGCTCATGGGCTTCGTGTGGGCCTGGCTGCTGGAGCGGCCGATCAGGGGCGAGAGCATCTTCCGCTCGATCTACCTCTTCCCGATGGCGGTGTCCTTCATCGCCTCCGGTGTGGTGTGGCGGTGGCTGCTGAACTCCGGTCAGGACCAGAGCGCCACCGGGCTCAACCGGCTGTTCCAGATGGTCGGCCTCGACTTCCTCCAGAACAACTGGTGGAACAACGTCGACTACGGCATCACCGCGATCGCGATACCGGCGATCTGGCAACTGTCCGGCTATGTGATGGCGCTGTTCCTGGCGGGCTTCCGCGGCATCCCCGAGGAGTTGCGCGAGGCCGCGCGGATGGACGGCACCACCACCTGGCAGCTCTACCGGCATGTGCTGTTCCCCCAGCTCTCGCCGGTCGCGCTCTCGGCGCTGATCATCATCGGGCACATGTCGCTGAAGTCCTTCGACCTGATCATGTCCATCTCGAAGCCGGCGAACTACCAGACCAAGGTTCCCGCCATCGACATGTACATCTACAAGTCGAGCTTCGACTACGCCAACGCCGCCGCCATCGGGTCGATCCTGCTGGTCATCGTGGCCGTGGTGGTCGTGCCCTATCTCATCCGCACGAATCGCAAGGAGAAGTGATGGCCACGCTCTCCACCCGGGCGGCCCCGCCGAAGGAGACCGCTGGCCAGCCGGGCCGGTCGAACGGCGGCCGGCGCGGCAAGGGGTTCAGCCTCGCGCGCACCCTGCGCTACGCCGCGCTGCTCTTCTTCCTGCTGATCGTCCTGATACCCGTCTATGTGCTGCTGGTGACGAGCTTCAAGGGCCCAGGCGACGCGTCGCCCGAGCGCGCCTGGAACCTGCCGTCCAACTGGACGCTCGACAACTGGCGGACGGCGTGGGACGCGCTGGCCCCGTCGATCTGGCGCACCCTCCAGATGGTGGTGCCCTCGGCGATCCTCGCCGCGGTGCTGGGCTCCCTCAACGGCTTCGTGCTGGCGCGCTGGACGTTCCGCGGGGCGAACCTGGTGTTCACCCTGATCCTGTTCGGGATGTTCATCCCCTACCAGGCCGTGATCATCCCGCTGAACGAGCTGGTGCTGGACCTGTCGCTGCCCAGCGGCATCCCCACGTTGATCCTGCTGCATGTGGTGTTCGGCATCCCCATCACCACTCTGATCTTCCGGAACTACTACCAGACGATCCCGCACGAGCTGATCGAGGCCGCACGGATCGACGGCGCCGGGCTGCTGCGCACCTACGCTTCGGTGATCCTGCCGCTGTCGCTGCCGAGCTTCGTGGTCGTGCTGATCTGGCAGTTCACCTCGGCCTGGAACGACTTCCTCTTCGCGGTGTTCTTCTCCTCCAGCCAGAACGGCCCGGTGACGCTCGCCCTGAACAACCTCGCCAACGGCGCGCTGCTCCAGAACTACGGGGTCTCCATGGCGGGAGCGCTCTTCGCCTCCCTGCCGACCCTGCTGGTGTACATCGTCCTCGGCAAGTACTTCATCGGCGGCCTGATGTCGGGGTCCGTCAAGAGCTGACCCCGCTCGGCCCGCGTCCCCTCGCCCCCGTCAGGTCTCGGCCGCCCGACGGGGGCGACGGCCGTCAGGCGGCACCCTGCGAAGCATTGCAGTCGCACACCCGCCGGCGGGAGGAAACGGGGCGCCACCTAGAATCGGCTGGCCAACCGGCGCCGGTGAACGGGGGAGAACACGGTGTCCGAAGCCCTGTCGGGAGACAAGAACACGGCCAAGCGGCGCGGCCGGAGGAAGCGATGGCTTCTTTGCGGCGGCACGGCGGCGCTCGCCGCAGCCGCGGGCGCGGCGCTGATCCTCGGCTCGGACGGCGACGGGGACAGCGGCTGCTGGGGCGCCTGGGACGGGCTCAGGCCCCCCTGGTCCGGTGGGGATGTCACGGCCTCGGGATCGCCGCCCTCACGGGAGGACCCACGGGGCGCGTGCGAGATCGTCGTGACGTTGACGGACGAGGACGACGAGGACGGGGACGAGCCCTGGCAGCACCGGCTCGAAGTCTCCTACGGCGCCCTCCCCGAGGGCCACGACGAGCTGGCCACCTGGACGTTGGAGCATCTCAGGGGCGACTCGGCGCCGCTGACCGACGGGCTGTCGGGCAGCGTGTCGGCCGAGCACGGCCTGCTGGTGCTGCCCGAACGGTGCCAGATCGACGGCCGGCCCGCCGTGGTGACGATGATCACCCGCTACAGCGATGTCACGCTCGGCAGGGGCGACGCCTCGCACGGCTCGCGGCCGGCGAGCAGCCCGTCCCATATGGCCCAGCTGCTGGCCGGCGTCGCACGCCAGGGCATGGCCGAGGCGGGCTGCGCGGCGGACACGGCGGACGGATCGTCCGTGGCTCCCGTGGGCCAGCACCCCTCCACCGCCACGGGTGAACTGCCGCTCTGCGGCAACCCGGAGCTGCCCGAGGCCGGCCAGCCGCCGCCCGACCTGCTGACGTCACGCGCCCGCGAGGTGACCTTCCACGAGTGGACCACCTCGGTCGGCGTCGGGAACGCGGACCAGACCTGCTCGGGCTCCGCGCGGCGCAGCGGCTACGACATGCTGGAGGGGAACGAGAACGCCTTCGGCCCGGCGACGTCGGGCACGGTGCTCTTCAGCACGGTCGACCCGGAGATGATCCGGCTGCTGACAGCGATCGCCGACGGTCTTGACGCGCTGCCGGTCGACGGCTGGGCCGGATCGGCGGTGCACGGCGGCCCGTTGGCCGTGACCACCGCCGAATGCGCCTACGGCGGCGGGGAGTCGGCGCCGACCCTGTTCGCGGCCTTCGCCGAGGCCGAGGCGGACGCCCCCGCCCTGCTCACCGACTATGTGCGCGCGGTGGGGCCGCACCGCGGCTGCGAGGGAGTGGCCCCCGATGCCTGAGCACGAGGACCCGACGCCCGCGACACCGGGAGAGACCGCGCCCGCCGCCCCGCCGAAGCGCCCCCGCCGCCCACTGGCCCTGCTCCTCTGCCTGCTGGCCGGACTGCTGCTCGGCGTGGGCGTCCCCGAGGGCGTCGACCGGGCGCGCGGCGACGAGGCCGACGCGTACTGCTGGGGCGCCCTCTCCCTCGACGACCTGGTCGACACCCTCTCCAGGGAGACCAACGACCTCACCGTCGCCCACGGCGAGACCCCGCTCAGCGGCTACCACGCGGAGTGCCGCGTCGTGCTGGGCGAGGAGTTCAAGAAGCAGCTCACCGTCACCGTCGGGCCGATCGACGACTACGACGTGGACGGCACCTGGGCGCGGGAGTTCCTGCACCCCCATCTGCTCCCGTACGCCGGAGCCCCCGTCGGGCTGGGCGGGCAGACCAGGGCCTGGGTGAAGCTGGCCCCCGACTGCCGCCCCGCCCAGGGCACGGGCGAGGCACGCGCCCGGGTGGTCAGCGTCCACGCGCAGGGCCGGTACCTCCAACCCGAGCGGGACGCCGTGGCCCGCGCCGCCCTCCTGGTGACCAACGCCGTCCTGGACGACCACGGTTGCCTCGGCTCCTACCCGACCGACGGCGCACCGCTGCTGACCGAGGAACCGTCCGGGAGCGAGTACAGCGGCGACGGGGACGAGTTCTGCGACACCGGCACCCCGAGCCCCGACTGGCTGCCGCGGTCCACGGCCGGCCCGACGGGCGGCCCGTTCCGCATCTGTAGCGGTGACCCGGACGACGGGGAGCAGCGGTTCCGCGTCCTGACCGTCCAGGACCCGGACTTCGAGGGGCCGTTCCGCTACGCGGAGGAGTATCAGCGCCACCCGGTGGTCGGCCTGGAGTGCGGCGACCGCACCGTCTGGGTCATGGCCCAGGGCAGGCATCTGAGCCGCCGGGACGCCGAGGAGATCGACCTGCCGGCGCTGCTCCGGATCTACGCCACCACGGAGGCCGAACGCCTGGGCTGCCGGCCCCCGGCCTGACGACCCGCGGAGAATGGCCCGGTGTGGAGATCGGGGGAGGAAAGGGAACGATGCGCGCCAGAACGGAAGCAAGGATAAGGAACCTGGCCTGGGACGCGGTCAAGGACGCCTGGGAGAACCCCGTGGGCGGTGGTCCCGGGCCGCTGCGGCTGGCCGTCGACGACCACGTCAAGGCCGCCGTGGAGACGGCCGTCGAGTCCGCCGTCGAGCAGGCGGCGGTGGAGCCGGACGAGGGCCTGGTGTCCCGGTGGATCGACGAACGGCTGGCGGACGACGGGGAGTTCAGGCTCCGGCTGCTCGCCGAGGCCGCCGAGGTCGGCGAGCGGAACGCGCAGCGCGCCCTGGAGCGGACCAAGCTCGACTTCCTGGCCTTCGCCCGCGCCCGGGCGGAGCAGATGTTCCAGGAGGCGGTGCCGCCGGTGATCGAGATCAACACCGGCCACGGCCCCTCCGTCCGGCTCCCCGAGACGAGCCACCGGGTGCTGCCCGATGTGCTGCTGGTGCTGAAGGCCCGCTGCCACGCGCTGCTGGTCGGCCCGGCCGGCACCGGGAAGTCCATGCTGGCCCAGCAGGTCGCCACCGCGCTCGGCCTGGAATTCCACGCGATCTCCCTGGGCCCGACCACGCCGATGAGCAAGATCTTCGGCTACTACGACGCGCACGGCACCTACCACCCCACCCCGTTCCGCCGGGCGTTCGAGCACGGCGGGGTGATGCTGCTCGACGAGTTGGACGCCGGGCACCCCGGGCTGCTGTCCGAGCTGAACCAGGCCCTCTCGCTCGGCGTCTGCGCGTTCGCCGACGACATGGTCGACGCGCACCCCGACTTCCGGGTGATCGCGACGGCGAACACCTACGGCACAGGACCCGACCGGCAGTACACCGGCCGGCAGGCGCTGGACGCGGCCACCCTGGACCGGTTCACCATCGTCGAGGTGCCGGTGGACGAGCGGCTTGAGGAGCGGCTGACGCTGGCCCACGCCCCGTCCCAGCCGCTGGCGGCCCGCGCCGTGCTGGAGCGGGTGCGGCGGCTGCGGTCGGCGGCCGAGCGGAAGCGGCTGCCGGTGATGTTCTCGCCCCGCGCCAGCATCGACTCCGCCAAGCTGCTCGAAGCCGGCGCGCGCGTCGAACAGGTCATGGAGTGGCGGGTGTTGCGCGGCCTGTCGGCGGCGCACCGCGCGGCGCTCGACCCGGAGGAGACGGCCGGGGACGGCGGATGAGGCCGGCCACCCCGGTTCGGCTGCCGCCGATCTGGTCCTGGGGGGAGTTCCTCGAACTGGCCGCCGGGCCGACGTGGCTGCCCGACGGGCACTCCCGCAAGAAGGACGACGAGTGGGCCGGCGGGGGCTTCGCCGAGGCGCTGCGCCTGGCCACCGACGGCTGGGTCAGGGCGCTGCCGGAGACCGATGTCAGCATCGCCACGCTGCGGGAACGCACCGGGCAGCGGGTGCGGACCACCGTGCTGGAGCCGCGCTGGGACGTCACCGGCAGCGAGGTGGACATCGCGGCCTATCTGGCCGGCGAGCCCGAGTGCATGATCGACGCCGTGCCGCAGGTGACGACCACCGTGGGCCGGGTGGTGACGCTGCTGGTGCCGGCGGTCTGCGCCGCCACCACGCCCAACGCCTACATCCAGCACCGGGGGTTGGCGCTGGCCGCGCTCTGCTCCGCGATCGTGGGGGCCGGGCACAGCGTCGAGGTCTGGTCGGGGTGGGCCAGCAACCCGGGCGGTGAGCGGCATCTCGCGGTCGCGCGGGTGATCTCGCCGTCGGAGCCGCTCGACCTGGGCCGGCTGATCTTCGCCATGGCGCATCCGGCGATGCTGCGTCGCCTCTGGTTCGCCGTCTGGGACGTCCAGCCCGAGCCGATCGCCCGGACGATGGTGGACGCCAACTACGGTCAGCTGCCGTTCACCTGCTACCCGGACGATCTGCCGGACGGCGTGGAGAACGCCTACGTCCTGCCGTATCTCGACAAGACGGAGGACCAGTGGGAGACGTTGGAGTCGGCGCTCGCCTGGTGCCAGGACATGTTCGTCGACCTCGGTCTGGTCCGCTCCGGCTGACCTCCACCGGGCCTTTCGTCAGCGGACGATGCCGGCCGCGCGGCTCGCCGCGAGCCAGTCGGGGAACTCCTCCATCAGCCGGTCGTAGAGGTCCGAGTCGCTCCAGGCCCCCGGGGCGGTGCCGGCGGCGAAGAAGCCGGCGTTGTCCACGGCGCGCCTGGCGGGCACCGGCAGCTCGTCCAACTTCCGCAGAAACGCGAACTGTCGGTCGTCCGGCTCGCCGAAGCCCACGAACTGCCAGAAGATCGGCAGCCGCGACGCCTCGCACAGCAGCTGCTCGGCGGCCCGGCGGGACGTCGGGCCGCCGTCCGTCTGGAAGATGACGAACGCCGGGTCCGCGCCGCCCGACGCGGCGTGGTGGTCGATGACGGCGCGCATCGCGAGGTGGTAGTTGGTGCGCCCCATGTGTCCGTAGGAGTCGTGCAGCGCGGCGATCCGGCCCCGGTAGGCGTCGAGCGAGAGCTCGGCGACGCCGTCCACATCGGTGGAGAAGAAGACCACCGGCACCACGCCGTCGTCGTCCAGGTTCGCCGAGAGCGCGAGCGCCTGCTCGGCGAGATGCTGCACCGTACCGTCCCGGTAGTAGGGGCGCATCGACCCCGACCGGTCCAACACCAGGTAGACGGCGGCGCGTTGGCCGCCCAGCCCCAGCTTGGCCAGCGAGACACGCGCCGACTCGTAGGCGCCGGCCAGCGCTTCGCCCCCCACGGCCCGCACCTTCTCCAGGCTGATCGCCCCAGGCCCCATCGCCCCACCCCTCTCGCCGTCCCGGCACGCTACCAGTCGCCGACCGGCATGGCAGGATCGAAGGACATGCTTCGGCCAGGGGCTACGGGGGGGGCGTCGTGCAGGAGTTGAGGCCGGGCGATCCGGCCACGGTGGGCGCCTACCGCTTACTGGCCCGGCTGGGCGCCGGCGGCATGGGGCGGGTCTATCTCGGGCGCGCCGCCGGCGGCCGGCTGGTCGCGGTGAAGCTGGTGCACCCGGGGCTGGCCGAGGATCCCGACTTCCGCCGCAGGTTCGCCCGCGAGGTCGCCGCGGCCCAGCGGGTCGGCGGCCGGTGGACGGCACCGGTCCTCGACGCGGACACCGCCTCCGAACGCCCGTGGGTGGCCACCGGCTTTGTGCCGGGCCCGACGCTGCGGGAGGTGGTGGAGTCGCCGCACGGCCCGCTGCCGGCGAGCACCCTCTGGCCGCTGGTCTGGGGGCTGAGCGAGGCGCTGCGCGCCGTCCACGCCGCGGGGCTGATCCACCGCGATCTGAAGCCGTCCAATGTGATGGTGACGCTGGACGGTCCCCTGGTGATCGACTTCGGCGTCGCCAAGGCGGTGGACGCCTCGGTGGCGACCAGGACGGGTTCGGTGCTCGGCTCGCCGGGGTTCATGGCACCCGAGCAGGCGCGGGCCGGCGAACTGACCCCGGCGGCCGACGTGTTCAGCCTGGGCGCGGTGCTGGTGCACGCGGCGACCGGCACGGCGCCGTTCTCCGGCGGCGAGGTGCCCGCACACGTGGTGCTCTACCGCGTCCTGCACGAGGAGCCCGAACTCGGCGCGCTGGACGGTTCGTTGCGCGAGCTGGCGGTCGCCTGCCTGGCCAGGGACCCGGCGGCCCGGCCCACCGTCGACCAGGTCAGCCGGCTGGCCCAGGCGCACACCGAGACGCATCCGGCGGGCGGCTGGCTCCCCACCGCCCTGGCCGCCCGGCTGGGGCGGGAGGCGGTCCGGCTGCTCGCCGTCGAGGACCCGCCGACCGCCCCACCACCGCCCCCGGCACCCGACTTCCCGCCGTTGCCACCGCCCTCGGCACCCCCCGCTCCCCCGGCCCGCCGTGGCCGCCGCGCCGCGCTGGCGGCTGCGGCGGTCGCCGTGGTGACCGCGCTGGTGGTGGCCGTGGTGGTGACCCGGCTGGGCGACGAGGACGAGCCGACGGGCCTGGGCGCCTCGGAGACGCCCACCGCCGAAGGCGGGGAACCCGCCACCGGCGACCCGGAACCGCCGTCGCACGACGGGCTCCCGGCCGAGATCCTGGAGGCGGGCACGATCACGGTGGCCACCCCCGGGCCCCACCCCCCGCTCTCCTATCCGGACGACGAGGCGGCCGGCGTGGACCGCGAGATCGCCGCCGCCATCGGCGAGTTCCTCGGCGTCGAACTCGTCTTCCAGCAGGTGGAGTTCCTTCAGCTGGAGACGGTGGTGCTCGCCGGCCAGGTGGACCTCGCCTTCGATCTGGCGGACACCGAGTGGACCAGGCAGCAGGGCCTCGACCTGGTGGACTACTACCAGGCCGGCAATGTCCTCCTGGTGAACGAGACCTCGGGGAACACCACCGGCCTCCCGGAGCTGTGCGGCGGCACGGTGGTGACCTGGCCGAGCGACGAACTGGTCGACCTGGTCGAGGCGACCATCGACAACTGCGGCCAGGGCATCGACGTGCGGCCGATGACCGACGAGCTGGCCATGTTCGAGGCGGTGCGGAACGGGGACGCCGACGGCGCGCTGGTCAGCTATCTGACCGCCGCCCACCACACGAGCGAGGGCGAACGGGCCGAGGATCTGGTGGTGGCCGGGGAGCAGTGGGAGGTCATCCCGTTCGGCATCGCGGTCAACGCCAACGAGGAGGCGCTGCGCGACGTGGTCCAGGAGGCCCTCCAGACGCTGATGGACGACGGCACCTACGCGGAGATCATGGAGCGCCACGGCCTGGCGGAGTGCGCCGTGACCGAGGCGACCGTCAACGCCGCCGGGTGAGGACCGACATGGCGGTCGGCGGGCGCGCGCTGTTCACGCTGCTCGCCTCGGTCCAGGCGGCGCTGCTGATGGCGATGATGGTGCTCGGGGTGGCGCTGCCCGAGGTGCGCGAGGCGCTGTCGTTGACCGCCGACGAGCTGGCGCTGGTCAGCGCCGCCTATCCGGTGTCCTTCTGCGGACTGCTGCTGCTCGGCGGCCGGTTGGGGGATGTGTACGGGCATCGGGCGGTGTTCGGGGCCGGCTGTGGGGTGTTCGTGGCCGGTTCGGTGGGGGTGGGTGTGGCGGTGGGGTTCGGCTCGCTGGTCGCGGCCAGGTTCGCGCAGGGGGCGGGTGCGGCGCTGGCCGCGCCGGCCGCGCTGGCGCTGGCCGGCGGTCTGTTCGACGATGCGGGGGCGCGGCGCCGGGCGGTGGCCCTCTGGGGTGCGCTGCCCGCCGCCGGCGGGGCGCTGGGTCTGGTGGCCGCCGGGCCCGTGGTGGCCTTCGCCTCCTGGCGCTGGGTGACCGCGGTGCCCGTCCTGGTGGTGACGGTGGCGCTGGCGGCGGTGCGCCGGCTGCCGGCGACGCGGCCGGTGGCCGGTCAGCGGGTCGATGTGCGCGGCGCGGCGCTGGTCACCTGTGGGCTGGCCGCCTGCTGTTACGGGCTGATCCGCGTCACCTCGCCCTCGGCGCGCTGGACGGCGCTCGCGCTGCTGCTCGCCGGCGCCGTGGCCCTGCTGGGCTTCGCCGCCCTGGACCGGCGCGGCGACGATCCGCTGGTCCCGCTGTGGCTGTTCGGCTCGGCGGGGCGGCTGACGGGCCTGGTCGCGCTGGGCGCCGGGGCCGCCGGGGTCTTCTCCCTGTCGTACTTCCTGCCGCTGCATCTCCAACAGAACGTCGGGCTCTCCCCGTTGGGCACGTCGACGGCGTATCTCCCCTACGCGGCGGTCCTGTTGGCGGCCTCGGCCGTCTCGGGGCGGGTGACCTCCGCGTGGGGTCCCCGGCGCACCGCCCTCCTCGGGCTGCTGACCGCTTCGGTCGGGCTGGCCCTGCTGAGCCTGATCGGCGTCCAGAACACCTACTCGGCCGCGCTGTTGGCGGGGATGCTGCTCTTTCCCGCGGGGGTGACGCTGCTCTTCTCCGCCGGCGCCGTGCTCGCCCTCGACGGGGTGCCGAGCTCGCACGCCGGCGTCGCCGGCGGCCTGCTCAACGCGGCCGTGGAGACCGGGCCCACGCTGGGTTTCGCCGCCCTGGTCTCGCTGGCCGCCGGCGCGACCGCGCTGACCGGGGACGGCCAGGGCGACGCGGCGGCGCTCTCCGCCGGCTACGGGACGGCGCTGGCGGCGACCGCCGTTGCCTATCTGCTGCTCGCGGCGGTCGTCCGCCCCCCGAGGCGCCCAGCTCAGGAGCCCGTTTCCGGCCCCTCCGGCAGCCCGTAGCAGGCGATGCCGAAGTCGACGATCGAGTTGAGCCAGGCGTCCTGGTCGTACTCCCCCTCGCCCAGGGACACCAGTTCGGCGGCGGCCTCCCGGAACTCGGCGTCGTCCGAGTCCCGCGCCCATCCGTCGATCCGCTCGGCGTGGACGCCACGGTCCGAGGTGGCCTCGGCCAGTTCCTGCATGTGGTCGGAGTAGTAGGCGCAGGCCTCCCACTTGCTGTCCTCCTCGTCGCCCGTGGCCAGCACGACCACGGTGACGACGACCGCCACGAGCGCCACGGCGCATCCGATGAGCAACCAACGCCCGTTGCGGCGGGCGCTGTTGGGTCCGCTACTGAACATCGCCCCATTGTGCACCGCCGGCCGGGGCGCCGGCCGCGCGCCAACGCCCGGCCAGAGCAGCCTCGCTGCCCTGACCGGGGGTCTTGGGGGCCGCTACGCGTAGGTCTCGTACTCGGCGACCCTCGGCGTGCCGCTCGCGCTGCTGATCTCGAAGGTGATCTTGCGCAGCGAGGTGGTGGCGAAGGTGACGGCGCCGGCCCCGTTGCCGGTGGCCAGCACGGCGCCGGTGTCGGCGTTCAGCAGCCGCCAGTTCCCGATGGTGCCGGCCGAACCGGCGGCCTCAACGATGTTGACGGCGGAGACGGCGGTCGCCGTGCCCCACTTGATCGAGATGGAGCCGGTCGAACCGGTCGGCGACCAGTAGGTGTTGAGGTTGCCGTCCCGCACATGGCCGTAGGAGGTGCCGCTGGCCTTGCTGCTGCCGTCGGAGTCACCGCCGAGGCTGAGGTTGGTGCCACCGGGCGGGTCCGTCGGGTCCGGCGGGTCGGTGGGGTCCGGCGGGTCGGTCGGGTCCGGGTTCTGCGGCGTGCAGTTGCCGTCCGACACCCGGTTGCCCTTGTTGGCGCCGGCGGTGTCGCGCACCACGCTCGGCACGCAGTTGGCGGCGTCGGGGCTGAAGGAGTAGGGGATGGAGACCGACGTGTTGGACTGCGGGTTGGGGCCGGCCGGGTTGTTCTGGTTCCCCGGGCTGGACCAGGTCACGTTGTCGAAGATGTTGCCGTTGACCTGCCAGTAGCCGGCCTCGTTGGTGTAGAAGGTGCCGAGGACGTCCTTGGAGTCCTCGAAGTAGTTGCTGTCCACCCTGGCGCGCGCGCCGGCCCGGGAGTTGATCCCGGAGTCGTTGACGCTCAGATAGTGGTTGTTGTACATGTGACCGATGCCGCCGCGCAGCAGGGGCGCACGGGAGTCGATGTTCTCGTACAGGTTGTGGTGGTACGTGATGTAGCCGTTCGACGTGTCGCTCTCGCTGGAGCCGACCAGCCCGCCCCGGCCCGAGTTGCGCAGGATGCTGTAGGACAGCGTGACGTACTGCGTGTTGTTCTTCAGGTCGAAGAGGCCGTCGAAGCCCTCCGACTCGCCGCCCGACGCCTCCAGGGTGACATGGTCGACCCAGACGTTGCGGACGTTCGCCTCCATGCCGATGGCGTCACCGCCGTTGGACGTCGGCGAACCGGACTTCTTGACGTTCCGGACGGTCACATTCTGGATGATGATGTTGCTGGACTCCCGGACGTGGATGCCCAACTGATCGAAGACAGCGCCGTTTCCGACACCGACAAGCGTGACATTGCTGATCTGCTTGAGTTCGATCACATTGTCGGCGGTGTTGCAGCTGCCACCGGACACCTTGCTGGTGTTGCCGTGGTTGATGGTCCCCTGGACCTCGATGACGATCGGGGTGCTGCTGCTCGCCCGGCCGCACAGGGCCTCGTGGATGCCCGTGCCCGTGCTGACGCGGACGGTCTGGCCGCCGGCGCCGCCGGTGGTGCCACCGTTCTGGGTCGCGTAGCCGGTCGCCGAGCCGGTGGCCGCCGACGCCGCGGGCGCCGAGAGCACCACACCGGTGGTGGCCACCATGGCCATCAGAGCCGACGCCGCGAGGAACTTGAGTCGCAGCGCGATTGGTTGTCTCATCCTGGGTTCGCCTTTCGTCTTCGAACAGCGGGTGCACGACGTGCTGTCGGCCGCGCCCCGGAGGGCACGCCGAGCAGACGCGGGGGCGTCGGGTGACCGAAGGGGACGCGGCATGCCGAGGTCACCGCCCCTGCGGAGCGCTCATCAGATCGGGGGGTCAGCTCCTGGTCGGGCGGAGCTGAGATGAGGTGCGGTGAAGGAAGAACAGGGAGAAGGGGAGAAGGGGAGAAGGGGGGAAGGGAGAAAGGGGGAATGGGGGGTGGAGAGAGGGGGGTGGCGATGGCCGCCGAGCGGGCGGCGAGTAAGCGCTTGCCGTCAGGGGCGGCGTCCCTCCGCCCCATCCGGCTGACTCACTGACCACAGCGTAGGGGCGGGGTTCGAACAATTCAGCGCGGGGCGTGGACAATACCGCGCTGAACCGCTCCCACCGGGGAGAACGTGCCGCGTCAGACGTCCTCGCGGCCGTCGTAGCTCTCGCGGTGGGTGCGCACCTCGTCCATATGCGCCTCCGCCCACACCTTGACGCCCCGCATCACCTCGTGGAGCGAGAGCCCCAGATCCGTCAACTCGTAGGTGACGGTGACCGGCACGGTCGGCGTCACCGTGCGGGTGAGCAGGCCGTCGCGCTCCAGGGAGCGCAGCGTCTGGGTGAGCATCTTCTGGCTGACGCCGGCCAGCCGGCGGGAGAGCTCCGAGTAGCGCAACGCCCTGGGCTCGCCCGGGCGCACCCCCTCCGGATGCGGGCCGTCACTGCCGAGCGCCGCCAGCACCAGCGCCACCCACTTGCCGGAGATCCGGTCGAGGAGTTGGCGGCTGGGGCAGCCGGCGAAGAACGCGTCGTACTCCCCCTTGGCCCGCTCCCGCCGCTGGGCCGCCGTCGTCGTCGGCATCGACCGTCCCCTCTCACTCTTCCCACGAGGTGGGCTACGCACCTGTAAGTGCCTACTTCCCCTTGGGGAGTTACCCAACCATTGTGGAGTCACAGCACGGTCATCCCCCAGCACGGCTGCCCCAGCGGGCGGCCTTCCACCGGAGGCGAACATGCCCAGCACCTTCCGCACGGCGGTCATCCGCACCCCCGGCGGCCCCGACGCCATCGAGATCACCGACGTGCCCGTGGTGGAACCCGGGCCGGGAGAGGTCCGGGTCGCGATCGCGGGGGCCGCGGTCAACCCCGTCGACCTCGGCGTCGTCGCCGGGGTGTTCCACCAGCTGGGCCTCGTCAACCAGCCCGAACACACCGGGCTCGGCTGGGACTTCGCCGGCACCGTCGTCGCCACGGGCCCGGACGTGGACCTGCCCGTCGGCAGCCGCGTCGCCGGGCTCGTCACCGGGTTCGACCGCGACTTCGGCACCTACGCCGAACAGTTGGTCGTCCCCGCGCGGGACACGGCGCCGGTGCCCGACGGGCTCGACCTGACCGAGGCAGCCGCCGTCCCCCTCAACGGCCTGACCGCCGCCGGGATCGTCGACCTGCTCGGCGAAGGCGCCGGGCGGAGCCTGCTGGTGACCGGCGCCGCCGGCGCGGTCGGCGGCTACGTCCTGTCGCTGGCGGCGGAGCGCGGCTGGCGGGTCACCGGGCTGGCGCGGGCGGCGGACGAGGAGTTCGTGCGCGGCCTCGGCGCCGAGTTCCTGACGACGGCCACCCCCGGTTGGGACGCGGTGGCCGACGCCGCCACGCTCCAGGAGGAGGGCGTCGCGCTGGTCGCCGACGGCGGCCTCTTCGTCGGGGTGCGGCCGGGCATGGCGCCGGCCGCCGAACGCGGCGTGACCGTGGAGGTGGTGGGGGTCGAGCCGGACCGCGCCAGGCTCGCCGCACTGCTGGACGCCACCGCGCGGGGGGAGTTGCCGGCACGGGTGCACGCCGTCCTGCCGCTCGACCAGGTCGCCGCCGCGCACCGCGCGGTCGCCGAGGGCGGCGTGCGCGGACGGTTCGTGCTGCGACCGTAGAAGCCCGGGCCCGGGCGGGAACTTCGCCGCCCGGCGGGCCGACCTGTTGGGTGTGCCCTCGGCGATCGGCGGCCCTTCGGGCCGTCGCCCCCAACCGTGTCGGGAAGGAAGCCTCGTGGAGAACCACGGTCCGGAGACCTATGGCGAGTTGAACGCCGACATCTACGACGAGTGGCACGCCACGCTCGACCCCACCGAGGCCGTCGACGCGTTGGCCGGGCTGATCGAGGAGGGCCCGGCGGGCCCGGTGCTCGAACTGGCCGTCGGCACGGGGCGGGTGACGATCCCGCTGGCGGCGCGCGGGGTCGACCTGTGGGGCGTCGACGCCTCGGCGGCGATGGTGGCCCGGATGCGCGCCAAGCCGGGCGGGGAGCACATCCCGGTGGCCATCGGCGACATGGCGGACGTCGACCCGGACACCGACGCGGCGTTCGCCATGGTCTTCGTGGTGTTCTCCACCTTCTTCTTCCTGCTGACGCAGGAGGAGCAGGTCCGCTGCTTCACCAACGTGGCCAGGCGGCTGCTGCCCGGCGGCCGGTTCGTGCTGGAGTGCCCGATGCCCGATGTGGCGCGCTACGACCGGAACCAGCGGGTGGAGGCGCACCAGGTGGGCCTGGACCATGTCCGGCTCACCGCCGTGCGCCACGATCCGGTCGAGCAGCGCTTCGAGGGCCACCACGTGCTGATCAGCGACGGCGGGATCCGGCTGGCGCCGGCGTTCATGCGGTACGCCTGGCCGGCCGAACTCGATCTGATGGCCCGCCTGGCGGGCCTGGAACGCCGTCATCGGTGGGGCGGTTGGCGCGGGGAGCCGTTCCGTGGCGAGGGCTCCTATGTCACGGTCTACGAGCGGCCGGCCGCCTCGGACGGCTGAGCCGGCGGCCGGCCAGCAGCGCCAGCGGCGGGAGCAGGAGGCACTGGGCGGCGACGGCCAGCCAGAACCAAGCGAGCTGGTCGGCGCGTTCGAGGAGACCGTAGAGGTTGCCGCCGAGCACGCCGCTGGCCAGCGCGCCGATGCCGACCGCGAGCCGCTGCTGGCCGAAGGTCACGGTGGCCGAGCGCCGCGAGGAGGCCAACGCCTCCAGGTCGTTCTTCAGGAACAGCACGGCCGTGCCGCCGCTCATCGCCAGCGCGCCGACCGCCACCCCGGCGGCGCTTCCGCCGGCGATCGCCACCATGCCCAGGGCCATGCAGCCGAAGCCCGCCGCCATCGCCGCCGGATACCGCGCCAGACCGATCCGCCGCGCCAACAGCGGCTGCCCCAGGGCCAGTCCGAGCGCGTATCCCATCATGATCACGCCGAAGAGGGTGGTCGGCAGCCGGCCGTCCACAAAGATCGAGAGGTACTGGTAGAACTGCATGTAGAGGTAGTGGGTCAGCACGGTCACCGCGAACGGCAGCACCGCAACGCCGCGCAGCACCCGGCGGAACGGCTCGACGGCCGGCCCCTGATCGAGCGGCGGCTCGGGCCGCAGCAGGCAGTGGCCGATGGCGAGCGAGGCGTAGAGCACGGTGGTCAGGGCGAAGAGCCGGGTCGGTTCGTGCAGGAGGAAGGCCCCGACGACGGGCCCGAGGGCGATGCCCAGCTGGCCGGCCGCGTTGCCGGCGGACACCAGCCTCGGACGCTCGTCGACGCCGGCGGACTGCACCAGATAGCCCCGGTAGGCGGGCGAGTAGAGCGCGCCGGCGCCGCAGCTCAGCAAGAGCCCGAGCAGCGTCAGCGCGGGCCGGCCGACCCCACCCAGATAGGCGGCGGCACCGAGCAGATAGCCGAACGTGGCGAGCGTCAACGTCCGCTTCAGCCCGAAGCGTTCGGCGAACGCGGCGGTGAGGGGGGCGCTGGCGAACTGGGCCAGCGTGGCGATCCCGAGGACGACGCCGACCTGGGCCATCCCGACGCCGAGCCGGTCCCGCAGCAGCACGGCCAGATACGGGTAGACCGCGAAGGTGCCGACGTTGACGAGCAGCCCGCCGGCGAGCAGCGCGAACCGCGCGCCACCGAGTGCCTCCGGCGGTGACGCGGCTCTGACGCGGCGCCCGCCCATGAGTGACCTCCGTTCGACGGCCGGGTCGGGCACGACGCCGACGCGACGGACACCCCACGCAAGAACTGGTCGTGCCCCCACCCGGAAAAGTTCCCCCACGGCGCCCCACCACCGTGAACACGGCGACCGGCCACCCCCGAGCCAACCGTCCCGGGACCGGCCCCCCGGGGCCCTGCCCCAAACCCCGCCGGGCGCGCCACACGCCCCGACCGGGCTCTCGGCGCACCGCCCCGAACCCCGCTGGAGGCGACGCCCGCGGGGGCGCGGCTGGCCTCGCCGGAGGCGGCCGTGGCACCATCGCGGCTGTGACCAGCAGAAGCGATCCGGCCCAGCGGCTGCGCGACTTCGCGCTGCTGCGCCAGGTGCGTGACCGGATCGATCGGGAGCACGCGCAGCCGTTGAACGTCGAGGCCCTCGCCCGGGGGGTGAACATGTCGGCCGGGCATCTGAGCCGTGAGTTCCGGCTCGCCTACGGTGAGTCGCCGTACGCCTACCTGATGACGCGCCGCATCGAGCGCGCGATGGCGCTGCTGCGCCGGGGGGACCTCAGCGTCACCGAGGTCTGCTTCACGGTCGGGTGCTCCTCGCTCGGCACCTTCAGCAGCCGGTTCACCGAGCTGGTCGGCATGCCGCCCAGCGTCTACCGGCGGGAGGCGGCGAGCGCCACCGCCGGCATACCGTCGTGTCTGGCGCAACAGGTGACCAGACCGGTCAGGAATCGAGAAGCGGGGCCGCCTGGACCGCGTCTAGCGTGATGGCCATGGACATCACCATTCACAGCAGTTTCCTCCCCCACCAGGACCCGGACGCCTCGCTGGCGTTCTACCGCGACACCCTCGGCTTCGAGGTCCGCAACGACGTCGGCTACGACGGGATGCGCTGGCTCACCGTCGGCCCGCCGAACCAGCCGGAGACGTCGATCGTGCTGCACCCGCCGGCGGCGGACCCCGGGATCACCGAGGACGAGCGCCGTACCATCGCGGAGATGATGGCCAAGGGCACCTACGGGGGGATCCTGCTGGCCAGCGCCGATCTCGACGGCGCCTTCGAGCGGCTCCAGGCCGGCGACGCGGACATCGTCCAGGAGCCGACGGAGCAGCCCTACGGCGTGCGGGACTGCGCCGTCCGCGACCCCGCGGGCAACCTGATCCGGGTCCAGGAGCGGCGCTGACCCGCGTCGGGTCCGTCCACACCCGCGGCACCACACCGAAGGCGGGGGCCCCGCCACGACGAGGGAGAGCACATGAGCACGGCCGGGACGCCGCACACGGCGGACAGCCACGAGCTGATCCGGGTGGCGGGCGCACGCGAGAACAACCTCAAGGACGTCCGGATCGAGATTCCGAAGCGGCGGCTGACGGTGTTCACCGGCGTCTCGGGCTCGGGCAAGAGCTCGCTGGTGTTCGGCACGATCGCCGCCGAGTCACAGCGGATGATCAACGAGACCTACAGCGCCTTCCTCCAGGGCTTCATGCCGACGCTGGCCCGGCCCGACGTCGACCTGCTTGAGGGTCTCACCACCGCGATCATCGTCGACCAGGAGCGGATGGGGGCCAACGTCCGCTCCACGGTCGGCACGGCGACCGACGCCAACGCGATGCTGCGGATCCTGTTCAGCCGACTGGGTCAGCCGCATGTCGGCTCGCCCAACGCGTTCTCGTTCAACGTTCCCTCGATCAAGGCGTCGGGCGCGATCACCGTGGAGCGCGGTGACCGCAAGACGGAGCGGAAGACCTTCTCCGTCACCGGCGGCATGTGCCCGCGGTGCGAGGGCATGGGCCGGGTGAGCGACATCGACCTGTCGCAGCTCTTCGACGAGAGCAAGTCGCTCGCCGAGGGCGCGATCACCATCCCCGGCTACAAGGCGGACGGCTGGATGGTGCGGCTGTTCGCCGCTTCGGGCCTGCTCGACGCGGACAAGCCGATCCGCGACTACAGCGAGACCGAGCGGCACGACTTCCTGTACCGCGAGCCGACCAAGATCAAGATCGAGAACACCAACATGACGTACGAGGGGCTCGTGCCCCGCGTGCGGAAGTCGTTCCTCGCCAAGGACCGGGAGGCGATGCAGCCGCACATCCGGGCCTTCGTGGACCGCGCGGTCACCTTCACCGCCTGCCCCGACTGCGGCGGCACCCGGCTCAGCGAGCCGGCCCGCACCTCGCGGATCGGCGGCGTCAACATCGCCGAGGCCTGCGCGATGCAGATCAGCGACCTCGCGGCCTGGGTCTCGCAGCTTGACGAGCCGTCCGTCGCGCCCCTGCTCGGCGCGCTGCGGCACACCCTCGACTCGTTCGTGGAGATCGGCCTCGGCTATCTCTCGCTCGACCGGCCCGCCGGCACCCTCTCGGGCGGCGAGGCGCAGCGCACCAAGATGATCCGGCATCTCGGCTCCTCGCTCACCGATGTCACCTACGTCTTCGACGAGCCGACGGTGGGGCTGCACCCGCACGACATCCAGCGGATGAACGGCCTGCTGCTGCGGCTGCGGGACAAGGGCAACACGGTGCTCGTGGTGGAGCACAAGCCGGAGGCCATCGCGATCGCCGACCATGTCGTCGACCTCGGGCCCGGCGCGGGAGCGGGGGGCGGTTCGGTCTGTTTCGAGGGCACGGTCGAGGAGCTGCGGGCCAGTGACACGCTGACCGGGCGCCATCTCGACGACCGGGCGTCCCTCAAGGAGAAGGTGCGGCAGCCGACCGGCCATATAGAGGTGCGCGGCGCCGCCACCCACAACCTCAGGGATGTCGACGTGGACATCCCGCTCGGGGTGCTCACCGTTGTCACCGGCGTCGCGGGGTCGGGGAAGAGTTCGCTCGTGCACGGTTCGCTGGTCGCCGGCTCCAGGGCCGGCGGAACGGAGGTCGTGGCCGTCGACCAGAGCGCGATCAAGGGCTCGCGGCGGAGCAACCCGGCGACGTACACCGGGCTGTTGGAGCCGATCCGCAAGGCGTTCGCGAAGGCCAACGGCGTGAAGCCGGCGCTCTTCAGCGCCAACTCCGAGGGCGCCTGCCCGCACTGCAACGGCGCCGGGGTCATCTACACCGATCTGGGGATGATGGCCGGCATCACCACCACCTGCGAGGAGTGCGAGGGGCGGCGCTTCCAGGCGGCGGTGCTCGAATACCACTTCGGGGGCCGGGACATCAGCGAGGTGCTCGCCATGTCGGTGGCCGAGGCGGGGGAGTTCTTCGGCGCCGGCGAGGCGCGCACCCCGGCGGCGCACACCATCCTCAAGCGGCTCAACGACGTCGGGCTCGGCTACCTCAGCCTCGGCCAGCCGCTGACCACGCTCTCCGGCGGCGAGCGGCAACGGCTCAAGCTGGCCACGCTCCCCCAGCCTTCGGCCGGGGGGACCCCCTGGGGCGGCCCGGGCGGCGTCTACGTCCTCGACGAGCCGACCACGGGGCTGCACCTCGCGGATGTCGAGCAGCTGCTCGGCCTGCTCGACCGGCTGGTCGACGCCGGCAAGTCGGTCGTGGTCATCGAGCACCACCAGGCCGTCATGGCCCATGCGGACTGGATCATCGACATCGGTCCCGGCGCGGGCCACGACGGCGGGCTGGTCGTCTTCGAGGGCACCCCCGCCGAGTTGGTCGCCGACCGTTCCACCCTCACCGGCGAGCATCTGGCGGCCTACGTCGACGCCTGACGCTCCCTCCCTCTCCGCCCCGGGCCCCGGACGCCGCCGCGTCCGGGGCCCGGGCGTCGTTTCCGACGGCGCACAAGTTCCCGCCCCCCACCAGTTTTCTCCCCCAATTTCCCGTCGGTTGTGGGAAATCCGAAACAGGATCGATGTCTTCCTCTGCGGAGAGAACGTCGTTATTCTTCACGGCAGGGAGCGCGGGGCCACCATGTCGCCACGGGACATTCACCTTGATGACCCGTCGGCGAGCCATACGGAAAACGGAGTTGTGTGATGGCAGAGGTCTCCGAATCGGCGGTCTCCTCCCCAAAACGGGAGCGAAAGCGCCGGGCTCGCTTCGACTGGGCCGGTCTCCGCGCCGATCTTCGGGCCGCGGTGCCCGATGCCTCGCTGGCCCTGGTGATCACCGGGTTGATCTACTGGCTGCTCTATGTCCGCGTGGAGAACGGCAGTTCGGCGACGATCAAGATCATGCCGATGCTCGCGGACGCCGACAAGTTCTGGATGTACTGGATGTGCCAGGCATTCGGCTGGTCGGCGATGCTGTGGGCCTACATCACCGTGGTGTTCGGGCTGATGCGCTCGGGGCCACGCCCCCGCTGGGGCTGGCTGCCGGCCGCCCGCCTGGAGAAGTGGCACCGCACCACCAGCCTGACCACCATCGGGCTGATGTTCATGCACGCGTTCTTCTTCTTCACCGACCAGATCAGGGACAACCGGGAGAGCTGGTCGTTCGGGCGCAGTGTGTGGACGGCCTTCGTCGACAGCTTCGTGCCCGGCGGATACGCCACCGGCACCGGGCGGGTCGCCATCCTGGTCGGGCTGCTCGCGCTCTACCTCGCCATCCCGCTGGGCCTGGCGTTCTACCTGCGCCACCGCACCGGCCCCCGGATGTGGCTGGCCGTGCACCGCTTTGTCATCGTGGTCTATATCCTCAGCGCCTGGCACACCCTGCTGTACAGCAGCCAGGCATGGTACGACGGCCCGTTCCGCACCTTCCTCTGGCTGACCCAGATACCCATCGCCGGTCTACTGCTCTGGCGGCTGCTCTCCCCGGCCCGCTCGGGCGAGCGGCTCCGGCTGGGCGAGTCGAGCCGCCGCGACCGCGCGTTGCCGATCAGCGCGCGGCTGGCCGGCCGGATCGTGGTGGGGGCCACCCTCCTCGGCCTGGTGGCGGTCGTCGTCACCGGCATCGACGGCGGTCGCTCCCCCGAGGGCGGTTCCTCCCCGCCGCCCTGGCCGGAGAAGTGGGTGCTCTGGCTGGGCCTGCTGCTGTTCACGCTGGCCGTCGTCGCCGTCGTCATCCGCCTGCGCCCTCGCGGGAACGCCGGCACCCGAAAGCCCGCCCAGGACGAGGAGCCGGCGGCGACCTCCCCGGCCGACCGGAGTTGACGTCGCGTCACCTGACAACGGTTTTCCTTGCGCCCTTTTTCGCCCGTCGGGAATTACCGCCGGGCCCTGGACGGGGAAATGCCCGAGGGCGCGAAAAGATCCTTCGGCGGTGTCGCCTGGAAGCGGGAGAAAGTTCCCGGCGATTTCGTCGCCGCCCCTCTCCGCCGCGTTGTTTCCGCTTTCCGGACGGCGTCGGGTGTAGTAACCGTCCAGGTTGGTACCCGTCGGCCATGACTGACCCGAACCCGGATCCCGATCCGGATCACACGCCCGGGTACCGTCCGGGCGCCCCAGGCCGCGTCGGTGAGACCGCGCCGGGCGAGACGCCGCCGGCGGAGAGCGGCACCTCGTTCACAGGCCCCGACGAGGAGCCCGCCCCGAGCAGGGGCTGGGCCGCCGTGCCGCTCACCGCCGTCTGGGTGCTGACGGCGCTCTTCGTGGCGTTCTTCGTCGTCTACGCGATCTGGATCTGGATCGACTGAGGGCCTGTCCGGCCGGCGCCCCCGGCTACGCTGGCTGGCCGAAACAGGGCGGCGCGTGGAGGGGGACGGCGATGGGCGGCGGCGCGCGGCGCGTGGTGGGCACCGAGACGAGGAGCCCGGCGGGCGAGCCGCGCATCCCGTTCGGCATCGTCGGCGAGGCCGAGACGCTGACCCGCCCCACCCGCTGGACCGCGCACAGCCACCCGGTGCACGAGCTGATCTGGAGCGTGCGGGGGGTGCTCAACGTCTCGATCGGCGCCCGGCGTTGGGCGCTGCCGACGCGGGTCGGCCTGTGGATACCGGCCGGCGTCGGACACGCCGGCAGCGCGGCGGACGGCACCAGCTACCACGCCGGCTTCTTCGCCCCGTCCGCCGCCACCGATGTGCCACGTGAGCCGGTCCCGGTCGAGGTCACTCCGCTGCTCCACGAGCTGCTGCTGCATCTGACGGACGCCGAGCTCGCCCCGGACGCCAGGGCGCGGGCCGAGGCGGTCGTCTTCGACCTGCTGCGTCCGGCCCCACGTGACCACCATGTGGTGCTGCCGGACGACCCCAGGGTCCGGGAGATCGCGGCGGCCGTCGCGGCCGATCCGGCCGACGAGCGCGGCCTGGCCGACTGGGCCGCGCAGCTCGGGGTGAGCACCCGGACGCTGGCCCGCGCCTTCGCCGACTCCACCGGGCTGAGCTTCTCCGCGTGGCGTGCGGTGCTCCGGGTGCATCTGGCGCTCGCGCTGCTGGCCGGGGGAACCCCGGTGGCCGAGGTGGCGCGGGCCGTGGGCTACACCAGCCCGAGCGCGTTCACCGTCGCCTTTCGGCGGGTGACCGGCCATGCGCCGAGCGCGCACCACCAGGCGCAGCTGTCCGATCCGCGATAGCCGGCGTCACATCGGCGCGATTGCGCCACTTGGGGGCCCCGCATACGATGAGCCCACTTAGGGATGCCTAACCTAACTTCAAGGGCGGTTCCCTTGTTGGATCGCCCCGTTGACCCCTGTTCCTCCCCGCACTCCCCCGTTGTCCCCTTCACCGCCCCGGAGCACGAGCATGCCACCCACGGCGTCGCCCGCCGTCGCGCAGGACGCTGACCTGGCGCGCGAGCGGCCTTCGCGCCCCGGCGCGCGCGCCGTCGTGCTGGGCTGTTCGCTGCTGCTGATCGCGCTGGTCGCGGCCAGCCTGCTGGTCGGCTCGGGGTCGATCGGCATCGCCGAAACCATCGACGCCCTGCTCGGGCGCGGCAGCGGGGACACCACGACGGAGCTGCTGATCCGCGAGTACCGGGTGCCGAGGACCGTACTGGCGCTGCTGGTCGGGGCCGCCCTCGGCCTGGCCGGCGCCGTCATGCAGGCCCTGACCCGCAACCCGCTGGCCGACCCCGGGCTGCTCGGCGTCAACGCCGGCGCCTACGCGGCCGTCGCGTTCGGCGCCGCGTTCCTGGGGGTGAACGGCACCGACCGCCAGGTCTGGCTCGCGCTGGCCGGCGCCGCCGCGACCGCGGTGCTCGTGTACACGGTCGGCACCGGCGGCCGTGGCTCGCACGGCGCGGCGAAGCTGGTGCTCACCGGCGTCGCCGTGGGCGCCGTGCTCAGCGGCCTCGCCTTCGCCGTCACCCTGATCGATCCCGAGACCTTCGACCGCGTCAGGTTCTGGCAGGTCGGCTCCCTCCAGGGGCGGCAGTGGGACACCGTCCTCGCGATCCTGCCGTTTGTGGGCGCCGGCACGCTGCTGGCGCTGGCGCTGCCCCGCTCGCTCAACAGCCTGGCGCTGGGCGACGACGCGGCGGCCTCGCTCGGCACCAGGGTGGTGACCACCCGGCTGACCGGCCTGCTCGCGGTGACGCTGCTCTGCGGCGCGGCGACCGCCGCCGCGGGGCCCATCTCGTTCCTCGGACTGCTGGTCGCACACGGCGTCCGCGCCGTCGTCGGGCCCGATCTGCGGCGGATACTGCCGGCCAGCCTGCTGGCGGCGCCGGTCCTCTTCCTCGCCGCCGACATCCTGGGCCGGGTGCTGGTCCCGGCCGAGCTGCCGGTCGGCGTCGTCACCGCCTTCCTGGGCGCGCCGCTGCTGATCGCGCTCACCCGCCGGCGCCCAGGGGGCGCGCGGTGAACACGACCGAACGGATCTGGCCGGCGCGCACCCGGCTGCTGCGCCTGCCCTGGCCCGACGCCTGGGCCCGGGTCGACCTGCGGGTCGCCGCCGTCAGCGCGCTGCTGGCGCTCGTCGCGCTCGCCGTCTGCCTCTGGTCGCTGACCATCGGCGAACTGGCCATCGCGCCGAGCGAGGTGCTGGCCGCCCTGGCCGGCGACGCCGACGAAGGGGTCACCCGGGTCGTGCGGGAATGGCGGCTGCCACGCGCGCTGATCGGGCTGCTCGGCGGCGCGGCGCTGGGCGCCAGCGGAGCGATCTTCCAGTCCCTCACCCGCAATCCGCTGGGCAGCCCCGACATCATCGGCTTCAACGCCGGCGCCTACACCGGCACGCTGCTCGCCGCGCTGCTGATCGGCGGCAGCGAGCTCGGCACCACCGCGGGCGCCCTGCTCGGCGGCATCGGCACCGGGCTGCTGGTCTATGTGCTCGCGTTCCGCCACGGCGTCCAGGGCTATCGGCTGATCGTCGTCGGCGTCGGGGTGAGCGCGCTGCTCACCTCCCTCAACAGCTATCTGCTGGTCAACCTCCGGCGTGAGGATGCCATCGCCGCCGCCACCTGGGGCGCGGGCTCGTTCAACGACGTGGGCTGGTCCGAGGTGTGGCCGGTGCTGATCGCCGCGGCGCTGCTGCTGCCGGCCGGTCTGGTGCTGACCGGCCGGATGCGGCTGCTCGAACTGGGCGACGACGCGGCGCGGGCCCTGGGCGTGCCGGTCGAGCGGACCCGGCTGGCGATGCTGCTGGTGGGCATCGGGCTCACGGCCGTGGTCACGGCGGTGGCCGGGCCGATCGCCTTTGTCGCGCTGGTCGCGCCCCAGCTGGCGATGCGGCTGACGAGGGCCGGCGGGGTCCGGCTGCTGCCGGCCGCCGCCATGGGCGCGCTGCTGCTGACCTGCGGGGACCTGATCGCCCGCACCGTGATCGCCCCGTCCCAGCTGCCGGTCGGCGTGGTCACCGTCTGCCTTGGCGGTGCCTATCTGGTCTGGCTGCTGTGGTCATCCTCCCGAAGGGGAACGGCGTGATGAGCCCGACGACCGCCCCGCACCGCCCCCGACCGCGACCAGGACCGACACGTTGACCGAGGCCGAGACGTTGACCGACACCCTCCTCCCACCCGAAGCGGGCCCCGGCGGCGCGCCGCTCGGCGCCCGCGGGCTGACCGCCGGATACGACCGGCGCACCATCCTGACCGACCTCGACGTGGACATCCCGGACAACTCGTTCACGGTGATCGTGGGTCCCAACGCCTGCGGCAAGAGCACCCTGCTGCGGGCCCTGGCGCGGCTGCTGCGCCCGGAGGCCGGCCTGGTCCTCCTGGCGGACGAGGACATCGCGCGGCTGAAGACCAAGGAACTGGCCCGCAGGCTGGGCCAGTTGCCGCAGAGCCCCACCGCGCCCGACGGCATCACCGTGGTCGATCTGGTCTCCAGGGGACGGCATCCGCACCAGTCGCCGCTCCGGCCCTGGTCCACCAGGGACGAGGCCGCCGTCCGGGACGCGCTGGCAGCCACCGGGCTGACGCCGCTCTCCAGCCGGCTGGTGGAGGAACTCTCCGGCGGGCAGCGCCAACGGGTGTGGATCGCGATGGTGCTGGCGCAGCAGACCGACCTGCTGCTCCTGGACGAGCCGACCACCTTCCTCGACCTGGCCCACCAGCTGGACGTGCTGGATCTCTGCGCCCAACTGCACCGGGAGGGCCGGACCCTGGTGGTCGTGCTGCACGACCTCAACCAGGCCGCCAGATACGCCACCCATCTGATCGCCATGAAGGACGGCCGGATCGTCGAGCGGGGAGCGCCGGGCGAGGTCGTCACCGAGCGGCTGGTCGCCGAGGTCTTCGGCGTTCCCGCACGGGTCATCGACGATCCGGAGACCGGCACCCCGCTGGTGATCCCCCGCGCCGACCGGCCCTGGCGCCCCCGCCTCTGAACCCGCGCGCCTCCGCACCCCGTACCCCTCCGCCCCTCTCACCCGAAGGACCGTCACGCCATGAACTCCCTGATCCGCTTCCCCCGTGCCACGGCCGTCGCCGCCGGCGCCGCCGCGCTCGGGCTGCTGCTGACCGCCTGCTCAAGCGACGACGACGGCGAGGGCGACGGCGCCACCGACAACGCGGCCGGCGGCGGTGAGCTGCTCGCCTCGGTGGAGACCACGTTCGGCACCGTGGACATCCCGCGGCCCGAGGACGGCGAGCTGACCGTGGTCGCGCTCGGCTGGTCGGACGCCGAGGCGGCGCTGGCGCTCGGCGTCACCCCCGTCGCCGTCTACGACTGGCTCGGCTTCGGCGAGGAGCAGAAGGGCGTGGGCCCCTGGGCCAGCGAACTCTTCGGGGCTGAGACCCCCGAGGTGATCGAGAACGTTAACCAGGCGCTCAACTACGAGCAGATCCAGTCGCTTGAGCCGGATCTGATCCTCAACACGCGCTCCGCCAACGACGAGGAGCAGTACGAGCGGCTCTCCTCCATCGCGCCCACCGTCTCGCCCCCCGCCGACACCCCGGCCTACGCCACCCCGTGGGAGACGCAGACCAGGCTGGTCGCCGAGGCGCTCGGCCGGGAGGAGGACGGCGAGCGGCTGGTGACCGAGGTCGAGGAGCGGATCGCCGAGGCCGCCGCCGAACACCCCGAGTTCGAGGGGGTCGGCGCGGTCACCGGATCCAAGTTCGGCGAGGCGTACGGAGCCAGCCTGCCGGGCGACGCGCGCTTCGACCTGCTGGCCCAGCTCGGCTTCGAACTGCACCAGCCCGTCGCCGAACTCCCGTCGTCCGAGGGCTTCTACGCGCCGGTCGCGACCGAGCAGGTGGAGGTGCTGGACGCCGAGCTCGCGGTGCTCTTCCCCATCGGCTACACCCTGGACGAGCTGCTCGACGACCCGCTGCTCCAGTCCCTCCAGGTGGTCAGGGACGACCGCGCCGTCTTCCTGGACGGCGAGGGCGAGATCTCCCAGGCGTTCAGCGCGGCCAGCGTGCTCTCCATCCCGCTGGCGCTCGACGGACTGCTGCCCCAACTGGCCTCGGCCGTCGCCACCGACTGAGCGGTCGACCGGCCACGCGCGGGAGACGCCGCCCCGTGCCTCAGCTTCGGGCCGGGGCGGTGCTGTCCCGCACCACCAGGGTGGTGGCCAGTTCGACGCGGGGGCTCTCCGGCTTCTCGCCGTTCATCAGCCGGACCAGCGTGCGCAGGGCGCTGCCGCCCATCTCCTTCAGCGGCTGACGCACCGTCGTGAGCGCGGGGGAGACCCAACGCGCCTCCGGCAGATCGTCGAAGCCCACCACGCTGATGTCGTCGGGCACCCGAAGGCCGGCGCCGGCGATGGCCTCATAGCCACCGATGGTCATATGGTCCGAGCAGATGAACATGGCGGTCGGCCGGTCGGGCAGCTCCAGCAGCGCCCGCACCTGCTCGGCGCCGCTGGCCCGGTCATAGGTGCCGTGCCGCACCTGCTCCGGGGCTACGTCGAGCCCCGCCGCCGCCATCGCGGAGCGGTAACCCGCCATCCTGGCCCGGGCGTACAGATGGTGCGGCGGCCCCGTGACCAGCGCGATGTTCCGGTGCCCCCGTTGCAGCAGATGAGTGGTCGCCTCGTAGGCGCCCGCCCAGTTGGTGGTGCCCACCGACATCACGTCCGGCGGCGGATCGCTCAGCGGATCGATGACCACACAGGGCACCCGCGCCTGGGCCAGCCGCCCCAACTGGTCCTGGCTGGGCTCGATCAGCCCCAGCACCACACCCGCGCTGCCGCGCTCCAGCACCCGGTCCACCCAGTCCTGCGCCCGGTGGTTGGTGGCCGCCTCGGACGAGCGGGCGACGGAGATCGCCACATGCACGCCCGCCTCGTACGCCGCCGCCTCCATGCCGCTGGCGACACTGGCCGGCCAGGAGCCGTCGAGCCCGCTCAGCACCAGATCCACGGTGCGGATCCCGGGCTCGGACGCGGACGTGCCACGGCGCACATAGTGGTGCCGGCGCAGCGCGTCGTCGACCTTGGTCCTGGTGTCCCGCGAGACGTCGTCCCGTCCGTTGAGCACCTTGGAGACGGTGGAGATCGACACGCCCGCCATCTCGGCGATGTGCGCCAGCGTGGGGCGGGGCATCCTGCTTTCGGTCACGAGTCCATTCTCTGCTCTTCCGATACTTTTCGAGACACTGTAATCCGAGGAAGCCCAGGGCCCGCACGGACGCCGTCCCCCAGGAGCCGGCCGCCCAGGCAGCGCGGCCACGGACGGTGACCAGGTCCCGTCCCCTCCCATGTCTTGACGGGCCGACGCCCGACATCTAGCTTCCCTACGACTTGTTTTCGAAAACTGATCGACACCGTGCCGACTCCCACGCCCGGCCCGCTGCCGACGCGGGGCGCGACCTTGAGCGGTACTCCCGACTGGAGAGCCCATGTCGTCACCGTCACTCCCCCCGCCGCTGCGTGTCACCGTATGGAACGAGGGCCGCCACGAACAGCTGGACCCCGAGGTCGCCAAGAGATATCCGCACGGCATCCACGGCGCCGTCGCCGAGGGGATCGAGGAGCATCTGGGCCAGCGGGTCCTGGTGCGCACCGCCACGTTCGACGATCCCGAGCACGGGCTGACCCAGGAGGCGCTCGCCGAGACCGACGTGCTGACCTGGTGGGGGCAGCTGACCCACCGCGAGGTGTCGGACGAGGTGGTGACCCGGGTCCACCGCCGGGTCCTCGCCGGCATGGGCCTGATCGTGCTGCACTCCGGGCACTGGTCGAAGATCTTCACCCGGCTCATGGGCACCACCTGCACCCTGCGCTGGCGCAACGCCGCGGAACGCGAGCTGGTGTGGACCGTCGCCCCCACCCATCCGATCGCCGCCGGGGTGGATCATCCGATCGTCATCGACCAGCAGGAGACCTATGGCGAGTTCTTCGACATACCCGCGCCCGAGGAGCTCGTCTTCGTCAGCTCCTTCACGGGCGGCGAGGTCTTCCGCAGCGGCTGCACGTTCCGGCGCGGGAAGGGCCGGATCTTCTACTTCAGCCCCGGCGACCAGGAGTACCCCGTCTACCACCATCCGCAGGTGCGGCGGGTGATCGCCAACGCCGTCGCCTGGGCCGCCCCCGAAGCGATCAGCGCGGTGCCCCGGCTCACTCACAGCGAGGCCGGTTGGTTCGAGAACGGCGGCGGGACGGCGTGACCGGAGCCCGGTTCGCCACCCTGCCCGACGACGGCGCACCGCTGCGGGTGCTGGTGGTGGGGGCCGGCGCCATGGGCCGCGCCTGGCTGCGCGCGGTGCTGGAGGCCCAGGACACCGCGCTGGTCGGGCTGGTCGATCTCACCCCGGCCAAGGCGACGGCGGCGCTGGCGGAAGCGGGCCGCGCCGAGGTGCCGGTCTCCACCGACCTCGCCGCGCTGGCCCGGCGGACCCGTCCGGACGCCGTCATCGACGTCACCGTGCCGGAGGCGCATCTGCCGGTGACCCTCCAGGCACTGTCGCTCGGGCTGCCGGTGCTGGGCGAGAAGCCGCTGGCCGGGACGCTCCCCGAGGCGCTGCGGCTGACCGCCGCCGCGGAGGCGACCGGCCGGCTCCTGATGGTCAGCCAGTCCAGGCGCTACCACCCGGAGCTGTTCGCCCTCAGGGAGCGAGCCAGGGGGCTCGGCCGGATCGGCGTGCTCGGCACGGAGTTCTTCCGGGCGCCCACGTTCGGCGGTTTCCGCGAGACCATGGCGCAGCCGCTGCTGGTGGACATGGCGATCCACGCGTTCGACACCGCCAGATGGCTGGTGGACGCGGCGCCGATCGCGGTCCACTGCGCGTCGTACAACCCGCCCTGGAGCTGGTACGAGGGCGACGCGGGCGCGACCGCCGTCTTCGAGATGGCGAACGGCGCGCGCTATGTCTACACCGGCAGTTGGTGCAGCCCGGGCGCCGAGACCTCGTGGAACGGCCGCTGGCGGCTGAGCGCCGAACACGGCTCGGCGCTGTGGGACGGCACGGGGCCGCCGCTGGTCGAAGGCGCCCCGTCGCCCGGCCCGGACGCCGAGGTGAAGAGGCCGGCGGGGAAGGGGATCGCCGGCTCGCTCGCCGAGTTCGTCCGCGCGCTGCGCACCGGGCACACCCCGATGGGCGAGGTGCACGACAACGTGTGGACGCTGGCCATGGTGTGCGCCGCGGTCGAGTCCGCGACGCGGGACCGGCGGGTGGTGATCGGCGACCTGCTGGAGGCCGCCCACCGGGAGGCGTTGGCCACGGCCGGCGCCGTGGAACGGGAGCGGCTGGCCGGCTGGCCGTCCGCGGTGGCCGCGCTCGGCTGACCCGGCGAACCGGCCACCAGGGCCCGCCCGGCCGCCCCCGAAGGGGGACGACCGGGCGGAACCCGAGTGCGGGCGGATCACGAGGGCTCAGTCCTCGGTGATGCCCTGACCGATGAACTCAACCCAGTTGACGTTGAGTTCGCCGGTCGTCTTGACGAAGTACAGCGTGCCGCTCTCGGTCACCGAGTCGCCGCTCACCGCACCGGTGAAGTCCTGGTAGACCTGCCAGTCACCGGTGGACTCCATCTCGATGGTCGCCACCGTCGGCCCGGTGTCCGGGTTCCCGGTGCGGACCTCGACGGTCGCGCCCAGCTGGTTGGTGGCCGCGCGCAGACCGATCTCGTCGATGTTGGTGAGGTTGGCCGGCTCCCAGGCCCACCAGTCACCGTCGTCGATATGGCCGATGTTCTTGCCACCGCCGGCCGAGTCGCCGGTGTCCTCGATCGAGACGCCCGGGTCACCGCCGCCGCCGGCGGACTCGATCCGGCCGGTGCTGTCGAAGTACTCGGCCTCCCGGTGCTTGGGCTGGAGCACCAGCACCTCCTGGGTGGTCAGCGCCGGAGCGTCGCCGTTGCCCTGGTCGGTGTAGGTGACGGTGACGGTGCCGAAGATGTTGGCACCGATGTGCCCCTCGTCGCCGGGCAGCGGGAAGGTGCCGGAGCACCCCCGGTACTGCTCGTAGCCGTGGGAGTGCTCGTCATGGCCGAGCCCGGGCTGCACCACCACGTCCTGGCAGTCGACCTCGCCGTCCTCCGCGTCGGTGACGGACACCTCGTAGGCGATGGTGTCGCCGAAGTCGAAGTACCCGCCGTCGACCGGGGCGGTGACCTCGATCACCGGAGCGGTGTTGCCCGACACGATGGTCAGGTTGGACACCGCGGAGCTGCCGTCGGCGTCGGTCACGGTGAGCCGCGCGGTGTACCCGCCCGGCTCGGTGTAGGTGTGACTGCCCGTCGCCTCGGTGCTGTCCACGGTGCCGTCACCGTCGAAGTCCCACGCGAACGTCACGGGTGTGCCGTCCGGGTCGTGCGACCCCTCGGAGTCGAAGTTGACCTCCAGCGGAGCGGGCCCCGAGGTGCGGTCCGCGGTGATCTTCGCGACGGGGGAACGGTTCCCCTGCACGTAGTCGAGGCGGTAGACGCCGGAGTCGCTGTTGTCGCCGCCGAAGCCGCTGCCCCACTCGATGATGTAGAGCGCGCCGTCGGGGCCGAACTCCAGGGCGTGCGGACGGTTGAAGCCGATGTCCTCGAAGATCCGCGTCACCTCGGTGACCGAGTCACGCGCGTCGTCGAGCTGGAGGGAGAACAGCCGGCTGTCGTTCCAGTCGGCGAACACCACGTTGCCGTCGAAGTCCGCCGGCCACTTGCGGTCCGAGTCGAGCTCCGGGTCGAAGGCGTAGGCACCGCTGGTCATCGGGGCGCCGCTGCCGCCGATCTCCGGCGAGCCCGTGGTGGACTTGCCCATCCACAGCTCCGCCGGGATGGCGGCCGGAAGCTCCGTCACCCCGGTGTTGTTCGGCGAGTCGTTGACCGGCGCCGCACAGTCGAACGCGTCGCCCGAGGTGCTGGTGGCGAAGTCGTAGTCGATGTACGGGGTGTTGTCGCCGACGCAGTAGGGCCAGCCGTAGAAGCCCGGCTCGTTGACGATGTTCCACTCGACCCGGCCGTCGGGGCCCCGGTCCTCGCTCACATTGCCGGCGTCGGGCCCGTAGTCGGCGACGTAGAGGCCGTCGGTGGTCGGGTCGATGCCGATCCGGAACGGGTTGCGGAAGCCCATGGCATAGATCTCGGCCCTGGCGTTCTCCGTGCCCTCGGCGAAGAGGTTCCCGTCGGGGATGGTGTAACTCCCGTCCGGCTGCGGGGTGATGCGCAGCACCTTCCCGTTGAGCACCGCGCTGTTGGCCGAGGTGCCCTGCGCGTCCCAGGCGGCACGCCCCTCCTGCTCGTCGATCGGCGTGTAGCCGTCCGAGGCGAACGGGTTGGTGTTGTCGCCGGTCGCGATGTAGAGGTTGCCCTGGGTGTCGAACTCCAGGGCCCCACCGGCGTGGCAGCACTCCTGACGCTGGGTGCCGACCTCCAGGACCACCTGCTCGCTCGCCGGGTCCAGCGTGTCGCCCTGGACGGTGAACCGGGAGACGCGGTCGATCTCCTCGGTGCCGGCCGGCGAGTAGTAGAGGTAGAGCCAGCCGTTGTCGGCGAAGCCCGGGTCCAGGGCGATGCCCAGCAGACCGAACTCCTGCCCGGTGTAGACGGCGAGCGTGCCGGCGGTGGCCACCGAGCCGTCCGTGCCGATCACCTTCACGGCGCCGTTGCGGTCGATGTAGAAGACGCGGCCGTCGTCGGCGACCGCCAGCTCCATCGGGTTGCTGGTGTTGTCGTCCAGCGTCACCTTCTCGAAGCCCTCGTCCAGCGGCTCGGTGGAGCCGGCGCAGTCGGCCGCCACCACACCGGCCGCGGACTGGATGCCGCCGAGCAGATGCGCGAGGAACTCGGGCTCCTCGAAGGACTCCTGGGTGTGGCCCATGCCCGTGTACCAGGCGCGCCCCGAGTCGACGTCCTTGCACCAGGAGATCGGGTGATCGTCCCCCATGGTGCCGCCGTTGTAGCTGCTCTCGTCCAACGTGGCGAGGACGCGTGCGTCGTCCCTCGGGTTGGGCGCGTAGTCGTACCACTCGTCGTGCCGCTCGAACTCGGCGGGCAGCGAGGCGGTCGACGGGTGGTCGGCGTCCTCCACCTGGATGGTGGCGGTCTGCGGCTCGGGGTGGCCGGCGAAGTAGCCGCCAACCAACTCGCCGTACCAGGGCCAGTCGTACTCGGTGTCGGCCGCCGCGTGCACACCGGCGTAGCCGCCACCCGCGGAGATATAGCGCTCGAAGGCGCCCTGTTGGTCGTCGTCCAGCACGTCACCCGTGGTGGAGAGCCAGATGACGACCTCGTACTGAGCCAGCTCCTCGTCGTTGAAGACCGCCGCGTCCTCGGTGGCGGTGACATCGAAACCGTGCTCGTCACCGAGCGCCTCGATGGCGGCGATCCCGGCGGGGATGGAGTCGTGCCGGAAACCCTCGGTCTTGCTGAAGACGAGGGCGTTGAAGGTCTCAGCTCCATGGCCCGGGTGCGCGACGGCGACGCCGGCACCCACCAGTAGGGCCAGGGAGACGGCGGCCACGCGCGCCGCTGGTCTGAGCGTTCGCTGGGCTTTTGCTCTCAACACTGCTCCTCACTGAACAGGTGGGGGTGTTGGGCTCCTTCGCGGTTCCGGGGCGGCTCCCCGGGCGTGAGGACCCTGCTGGGCGGGTGGGTCGGCCAGGGGCCGGACCAGCCCGGTCCCCCGCCGCGCGGCGGGGCCACGGGCGGGAAGTCTGCGGGTAGGGGGCTACGCGGGTGGACGGCTCTGGTCGGTCACCTGGCCAGGGGGCGGGGGCGGGGGCGGCCAGGTCGGGCCTCGGTCAGCGGCTGCCCCACAGCAGGCCGCGCTCGGTGATGGCGCGCACCTCGGGGACGGCGAAGTCGTCGAGGCCGTGGCCGATGGTGGAGACGAAGACCCGTCCCCGTCCCCACCGCCTGGTCCACACCGCGGGGATGGCGACGGGGCGTTCCCTGGCCTCGTCCGCCTCGAAGGTGACGGTCGCCAGCACGTCGTTCAGCGGGTCGGCGTGCACCCAGTAGGGCGGGGTCGGCACGTCGAAGTCCCGCAGTCCGGCGATGACGGGATGGTCGGGGTGCTCGCCGGAGAGCCGCACCCGCTGCCGGTCGGGGCCCGGCATGTCCACCACCGCCTGACCGCCGACCAGCAGCCGGTAGGACGGCTCGCCGGGGAAGGCGTCCAGGATCCCGCCGTGCCACCCGGCGAAGCCGGTGCCGCCGCGCACGGCGGCGGCCAGGCCCTCGCTCTCCGCCCGGGTGATGTCGCCCAGCGTCCAGCACTGCACGATCAGGTCCGTCTGGGCGAGCAGTTTCTCGTCCTCGTAGACCTCCAGGGACTCCTCGACCAGGATCCGAAAGCCGTTCTCGCGGAGGAAGGACATGAAGAGGTTGGTGGTCTCTCGGGGCTGGTGACCCTCCCAGCCACCGCGCACCACGAGCACCTGCCGCCTTCCGGGGGCCATAGGGTTCCCCGCTCCTTTCACGCTGCGCTGTTCCCGTCGCCTGCCATGCCACGCGATCGAAATATTTCGAAAAAAATCGCTTACCGCGCGAGAACTGTAGAAAGCGCTGTCGGGGCCGTCAAGACTTCGCACCGAGTCCCGGGAAACATTTCGAAAATAATCGGTACTGTCCGGTTGGCGGGGCCCGGCGCGGGGCGGGCTGGCGCGGTGGCGGGGGCGGCGCGGGGCGGCACCGGCGGCCAGGCACGGGCTCGGGGCTTAATGCGTGGCCTGGCCGGCGGCGGCCCTGTCAGGCTGACGGCATGGGCTCCATCGAACCGCCGCCCCGCGACCTCCGGGAGCTGTGCCGTCTCGAACAGCGGGAACAGCGGGAACAGCACGGGCAGCACGGGCAGCGTCTCAAGTACCTCTACTTCTGGGGGCATCGCGCCCGCCCGGGCGCGGGCCCAGGGCCCTGGTGCCTCAGCCAGTGGTGGCCCGTCCCGTTCACCGTCGAGGGCGTCGCCTACCCGAGCGCCGAGCACTACATGATGGCGGCCAAGGCGCGGCTCTTCGGGGACGAGGAGACGGCCGCCCGCGTCCTCGCGGCGCCGCACCCAGGGGCGGCCAAGGACCTGGGCCGGCAGGTCTCCTCCTTCGACGAGGAGACCTGGCACGCCCGACGCTTCGCCATCGTCGTCCGGGCCAGCACGGCGAAGTTCGGCCAGCACCCGGAACTCCGCGACTACCTGCTCTCCACCTCGGGCCGGGTGCTCGTCGAGGCGAGCCCCCTCGACCGGATCTGGGGCATCGGCCTGACGGCGGACGACGAACGGGCGGCCTCGCCGTCCCGCTGGCGCGGACAGAACCTGCTGGGCTTCGCCCTGATGGCGGCCAGGGAAGCGCTCGCCGACGCCCCAGGGGAGGACGTCAGAACAGGGTGACCTCCTCGGGGGCCGCCAGCTCGGCCAGCAGCTCGGGGCCGTTGTTGCGCACATTGCTGACCCGCGTGGACACCGGGTAGGCGCGGAAGGACCCGGGCGGCGGCGGGGTCAGCAGGCCGCGTATCCCCTCCGGCTCCCGCAGCGCCGGATCCAGCCAGGCGTCCCACCGCTCCGGCGGCAGCGCCAGCGGCATCCTGGGATGGATGTCGGCCAGCGTGCGCGGCCCCTCCCCGGCCTCCCCCTCGGCCCGCTCCGGCAACGGGGTGCCCTCCGCCTCCGTGGTGACCACCGTGCAGGTGGCCCACCAGGCCGCGGGGTGGTCGTCCGGGAGGGAGGAGTCGCGCCAGAACTCGTAGAGCCCGGCGAGCGCCATCACGGAGCCGTCGAGCGGAGTGACGAAGTACGGCTGCTTCCTCGGGCGCTTGCGCTTGCCCTTCTCCTCCTCGACCCGCTCGGCGTCGCCGGTGACCCACTCGTAGTACCCGTCGGCCGGCAGCAGACAGCGGCGGGCCACGAAGGGGCGGCGGTAGGCCGGCTTCTCATGCACCGTCTCCGCCCTGGCGTTGATCATCCGGGCGGCGCCGTCCGGCGACTTGGCCCAGGAGGGCAGCAGGCCCCAGCGGAGCTTCCGCAGCTGGCGCACCGGCGTCGGCCCCGCCTCCTTCACCGGCCGCTCCAGAACGGCGTACACCTCCTTGGTGGGCGCCACGTTCCAGTCCGCCGACAGGGGCTCCGCCGGGTCGAGCAGCTCGACGTCGAAGAGGCCGGCCAGATCCTCGGGCCGCCTGCTCGCCGCATACCGTCCACACATGGCGCCCAAGCGTAGTGCGGCGGTCTGACAACGTGCGCCAGACGTCCGGGCTCCGCGCCGCCGCACCCGCGACCACCTGGGGCGACCTGCGAGGACCCGTCCGAGCAAGGCGCCCTGACCGGACAACGCCGCGGCCTGGCCCCGTGGTTGACCGCGTCCGGCGCCCCGCAGCCCCCTCCGGACGCCGGTTTGGGCGACGCTATGGTGTTCGCCACCCCCACTGGTCCATCGCAACGAAACGGGGAGCCATGGACTACTGCGAAGCGTGTCGCCGTCATATCAACGGCGCTCTGATCTGCCCCGGCTGCGGAGAGTTGGCCGCCTGGTCCATGTCCGCTCCCGACTCGGGCGACGCCGCCGACGCTCCCGACCCCACGACCGGGACCAGACCCACGGCCGAGGCCGGCTCCACGGCCGAGCGGTCCCAGCACGCCGCGCCCTCCCCGCACGCCGAGCCCGCACCCGCGCCGACGCGGGCGCGTCCTACCGCGTCCCAGCGCGAGGCCGCGCCGACGCGCCCCCACCAGGCCGCGCACGCCGCCCCTCCCGGGGACGACGCCGACAGGACGTCCCCGGCCGCGCGCGGGGGACGGGCCGGGCGGCGGCGCGCCGGCCACGCCGCCAGCCGCAACACCAGGCGCCGCTACCTGCTGGCCGCCGTGCTGGGCCTGGCGGTGCTGGGGATAGCGGTCGCCGAGGTCGGCGAGGTGGTGCTGCCCACCGGCGGCTCGGGTCAGGAGCGGGACGTCGAGGCCGTCGTCAGCTCGTCGCCGCTTGAGGGGTCGACGGACGAGTCGTCGTCCGCCGACCCGGAGCGGTCGCCCGGGGAGCCGACCGTCGAGCCCTCGACCGAGGCGGCCGAGTCCGACCCCTCGCCCGAGGAGTCGGCCGACGCCGGGGCGTCGCCCCCGGCCGAGGAGCCGACGCCGGTCGAAGAGGGCGGCACCGTCCAGCCCCGGCCCACCGCCGAGGAGCCGACGGCCCCCGAGCCGCCCGAGGAGCCGACCCCGGGGGACCCGGGAGACCCGGGGGACCAGCCCCCGCCGCCCCAGGAGCCCGAGCCCACCACGCCACCGGACGACGATGACGGCGGCGGCGGCGATGAGGACGACGACACCTGCGTGCTCTTCTGGTGCTGGTGACCCCACGCCGCCGAGGGCCGGTGGCGGGACATGCCGAAGGCCCTGGTGCGCTCTCACCAGGGCCTTCGGTGTCCGGTGGGTCAACGGAGGGGATCACCCACCGAGCTTTCGCCTCTCGGCCACCTACCCCTCGTCCCCGAAGAGGTTGGTGTAGGTCGCCAGGGCGATGGCGATGTCCGCCTGCGCCCAGAAGCGGTGGTACGTGAACGTCGGAGCGTCTCCACCGTTGAGGTACTCCTCCACCTGCGGCCAGTCGGGGTCGTCGTGGTAGAAGGACCGGAGCGACTCGAAGGTCGAACCGGGCTCGACGACATCCCCGTTGGGCATGGTGCCACTGAAGCCGGCCGGCACATAGACCTCGTCACCGAAACGACCGAAGTCCTCACGGGTCTCCTCGGTGGCCACCCCGAGGCCGTCGGAGTTCGCCACCAGGGCGTCCAGCAGCCCGGCCGCGGTCTCCTGCGCGGCGGTGTCACCGCTGGCAGCCGCGTAGAACGCCAGCGTGTTGGCCAGCGAACCGGCGACGCCCACGTCCTGCGAGTGGCTGGCGACGGTCACATGCAGACCGGAGTTGGCGCCCGGGTTGTCCGGGTTCCAGGTGTCCGGCTGACCGGACCACGACAGGGTGGCCGGGATCGCGAAGTCGGCACCGTTGCCCACGGTCACCTCGGGCAGCACCCAGGCGACCCACTTGTCCAGCACCTCGCCGGCGAGCGCGTCGCCCGACTCGTAGTAGTACTCGGCCAGACGCTGCATGGACCACGCCTGCATGCCGAACCACTCGTTGGACGGCGGGTCGTGGTAGACCGGGTCCTCGTCGTACCACATGCCGTAGAAGGTGGACGTGCCAGCCGGCGGCTCGGCGTAGGCGCCGTCCCAGCTGTTGTTGGCGCCACCGGCGATGCCGCCCTCGTCGGACTGCAACCACCGGTAGAACTCGACCATCCGGTCCAGGCTGGCCCCCCAGTCGTCGCCCGCGGTCGGCGAGTCGGGGATCAGCGCGGAGTCGTTGGAGAGCGCGTAGGCGGCCAACGGGTTCTGGTAGCCGAAGTGGTTGAAGCTGGAGCCGATGCGCCAGGCCCAACCGGCCGAGGCGTCGAGCGCGCCGCCCCAGGCGAAGTACCAGGACATCAGGTACTGCGAGCTGTTCTTGCCGCTGCCGGCCGGGCATTCCGTCGGCCCGACGCACTCGCCGACCTGCTTGAAGTACTTGTCGTACATCGAGTACCGCAGATAGTCGCCCAGTTCGGCGGCCTTCTCCACGGTCGCGGCGACAGCGCCCTGGTTGCCCTGCTCCGTCGCCCACTGGTTGGCCCAGTAGGCCGCCTGCACCGCGCGGGCGTCGGCGTCCGGAGCGTTGGTGTAGCGCCACTGGCTGGCGTACTCGGCGTCGTCCGTGAACAGGTCGAGGTAGCCGTTCTCACCACCGAACGTGAAGTCCTCGCAGGACGGGTGCGGAACGGTCTCCCACACCGACTCCTGCGAGCCGCGCTGGAAGGTGTTGATGAACGAAGGACCCTCGGCGTTGCCACCGCACGGGTCGCCCGGCGTGTTGCCGAAGCCGTAGACGTTGTCCACGTCCTGCAACCAGTGCATCGCGTAGATGTCGTCGGTGCCGTAGGTGGACGACAGCTCGTTGGCGAGCGGGTCGTCGCCCACCGGAACGTTCCCGTCCAGCGGCGCCGGGTAGTTCGACGGATCCGTGAACTCCGGCGCGTAGGTCGCCGGCGACGAGGGGTCGTAGAAGCCGTTGGTCGGCTGATCCACGGCCCCCGGGATCATGTACTCCTCCATCAGCGCCCAGGAGTCGTTGAACGGCCCCCAGTCGCCGGTGACCTGGCCGTACTGCGCCTCCAGCCAGATCAGGTAGGAGTAGGCCTCCGACGTGGTCTCGTGCCCGTGGTCCGGCGCCTCCACGATCAGCGTCTCGACCGCGTGGTAGGGGATGCCCTCGGGGGAGAAGTAGCCGTTGGCCGGATCCTTGATCTTGTCGTACAGCTCAAGGAACTGGTCTTCGTACTGCTGCGCGTCTATGCCGTCCGCAGCCGAGGGAGCGGCGGTGCCGCTGCCTGCCAGGGTCAGCCCCAGCGGCAGGGACAGCGCCACGGCACCGGCCACCCAGAGGCGGCGGCTCTTCTTGCGTGATCTCGCTCTTGTTGAAGTCTCGACGGGAGATCCACGGTGGACTCGCATCGAACCTCCTCGCGGCTCGGTGGGGGGAGAAGGCGCCCGTCAGGTGACGTGCACCCAGGCCAGTGGGAGCGCTCCCAAGAATCGGAGCATTACCTGGACACGTCAACCCCTGCGGCAAATCCCATGCTTAAGGGGCAGGTCAGCAGCGAATTCTTGAACGACCCCTTGGCGAACGGGGGTTGATTGGCCTACGGTCCCTTTCAACCAGTGGGAGCGGTCCCAAGGAGTTCGAGGCGTCACGAACAGGCGCCGGACGACTGGAGTCGCTCCGATGCACCCCCCATGTCCCCACCACCCCCACCACCTCCCAGAAGAGTTCGGCCACCGTTCCTCGGCCCACGCCGGGAACATCGCAGCGGGCTGTACAGCCGCCGGCCGGGCCACTGGTACGCCGTGGGCGGGCGACGGCAGGGGCCGCGCGACACCACACGGTCGCTCCGGCCCCGAGCCCCGTCGACGCCCCACGGGACCAGGTGAGCCCACCGGTTCGCCCTTCCCTGCTTGACGCACGACGGCCCCAACACGTCATTCCGTTGGGCCGACGCAACCATCTGGAGGAAGTTCCGCATGAGCCGCACCAACCCCCCACGGCTTCGACGCAGGAAGACCGCGCTGCTCGCGGGCGCCCTGCTCGGCGCTGGAGTGATGACGGTAAGCACCCTCGGCGTGGCCTCGGCCAACGAGGACGCCCAACCGCTGGCCCGCGTCGACAACCCCTACGAGGGCGCCGGCGTCTACGTGAACCCGGACTGGTCGGCCAACGCCGCCGCCGAGCCGGGCGGCGAGGCCATCGCCAACGAGCCCACCGGTGTCTGGCTGGACCGTATCGAAGCGATCGACGGCGGCTCCGCCGGCAACAGCACGGGCCTGCGCGAGCACCTCGACAACGCGCTGGTCCAGGCCCAGGACCACGAGAACTTCGTGTTCCAGGTCGTGGTCTACAACCTGCCGGGACGTGACTGCGCCGCGCTCGCCTCCAACGGCCAGCTGGCGCCGGACGACCTGGCGACCTACCAGAGCGACTTCATCGACCCGATCGCCGAGATCATCGGTGACCCGGCCTACGCCGACCTGCGGATCGTCACGGTCATCGAGATCGACTCGCTGCCGAACCTCATCACCAACGTGAGCCCGCGCGAGACGGCCACCCCCGAGTGTGACGAGATGCTGGCCAACGGCAACTACGTCAACGGTGTCGCCTACGCGATCGAGCAGCTCGGCGCGATCGAGAACGTCTACAACTACATCGACGCCGGCCACTACGGCTGGATCGGGTGGGACGACAACTTCGGCGCCTCCGCCGACCTGTTCGCCGAGACCGCCACCACCGGTGGTGCCTCCTTCGACGACGTGCACGGCTTCATCGTCAACACGGCCAACTTCGGCCCGGCGGTCGAGCCCTACTACGACGTCACGGACACCGTGGGCGGCAGTTCGGTGCGCGAGGGTTCCTGGGTCGACTGGAACAACTACAACGACAACCAGTCGTTCGCCCAGGCGTTCCGTACCGAGCTGGTCTCCAAGGGCTTCGCCTCGGACATCGGCATGCTGATCGACACCTCCCGCAGCGGCTGGGGCGGCCCCGACCGTCCGACCGGCACCAGCACGGCGACCGACGTGGACACCTACGTCGACGAGAGCCGCGTGGACAAGCGTTTCCAGACCGGCAACTGGTGCAACCAGGCCGGTGCCGGCCTCGGTGAGCGGCCCGAGGTCGCGCCTGCCGAGGGCATCGACGCCTACGTGTGGATCAAGCCCCCGGGCGAGTCGGACGGCTCCAGCGAGGAGATCCCGAACGACGAGGGCAAGGGCTTCGACCGGATGTGCGACCCCACCTACGAGGGCAACCCGCGCAACAACCACAACATGTCCGGTGCCCTGGGTGACGCTCCCATCTCCGGCCACTGGTTCTCCGCGCAGTTCCAGGAGCTGCTGGCGAACGCCTACCCGCCCCTGTGATCCGCGCCCTTCGGGCCGGATGAACGATCCGGCCCGAAGGCCCTGGTGACACCACAGAAAACCCCCCACGCCCGCACCCCCCGGACGCCGCCCCGGCACCGGGGGGTGCGGTGCGTTCCCGGCCCCGGCCCCGGTCCCGGTCCCGGCATCGGCGTCGGCGTCGGCGCGAGGCGCGCGTCACGGGGTGGGCAGCGGCCAGCGGCGGGCGCCGAACTGCGTGACGGTGACCAGGGTGTGGCCGTCGGGCGAGAGCGCGACCCCGCCGTCGGCGCAGCCGAACGGTATCTCCGCCAGGGTGCGGCCCGTGCCGGCGTCCCAGAGCACGCCCCAGCCATGGCTGCCGGGGAAGTACACCCGAGGACCGGCCGTCGACCACACCAGCTGACCATCCGGCTGATCGTGCATCGGCAGATCCCGCACCGCCGTGGTGGGAGTGACCGTGGCGTCGCCGGCCCCCTCGCCCAGCGGCAACAGCCAAAGACCCGCGTGCCCCCGATGGGTGGCGCCGGCCACCGCCAACCGCTCGCCGTCTGGCGAGAAGGCCAACCCCGTGATCTGCCGCAGCCCGGCCGGCACCGGCACCGGGACGGCGGGGCCACCCACCTCGCGGACGATCACCCGGCTGAGCGCGTCCCGCACGCCGAAGGCCAGCCGCTCCCCCGCCGCGTCGAGCGCCGCCAGATCGACCCGGGCACCGCGCCAGGAGACCGTGTCCCTCGGGGACTCGGCCAACGAGAGCACCGGCTTCCCACTCGCGACGTCCACCACCACGACCCGGCCCGTGACATGGGCCGCCAACACCAACCGCGAGCCGTCCGCGCTGAACGCGAGCCTGAGCCGCTCCTCCTCGTCCCAGGGCAGCGTGGGCAGGGTGAAGACCCAGCGGGTGAGGCCGGTCGCCACCTCGTCCAACGCCAGCACCGTCTCCTCCCCCAACAGCCCGCGCGCGACCACGTCACCACGGGGGGAGAAGGCCAGGTCGGAGAGGTAGGCGGCGCCCTCGACCCCGGGCAGCAGCAGCGCGTCGACCGGCGCGTCCGGGGCGCCGTCCGAGGGCCACCGGCACAGCACCTGGGGACGGCCGACCGAATCCCGGTCGAGCTTGGTGCAGAAGGCCAGCGCCCGCGCCCCGTCGGCGACCGCGGCGACCCGCACCGACCAGTGGGAGCAGGGCAGTTCGCGCGCGTCCGGATCCAGCGGCGCCCCGCCGGCCAGCGCCGGCGGCAGCCCCGTCAACAGCACCCGGCCGGGCCCGGGATCCTCCCCCGCGGGCTCCGTCTCGCCGTCCGGCCTCGCCAACCCGGCGAGGAACCAGACGTCGATGTCCTCCTGAACCACCACCAGCGCCCGGCCGTCCGCGGTGAACCCGCCGATGGCCGCCGCCGGATCCGCCCACAGCGTGCGCCCCGCGCCGTCGAAGAGGAGCGAGCCGAAGTCCGCCCCCAGGAAGGCGAAAGGACCGCTCGGCGTCCAACAGGCGCGCGCGGTGATCGCGGCCGACGGCGAGTCGGCGTCGAGACCCTCCGTGAACCCGCCGGGCCGCAACAGCCGTTGGCCCGCCAGCGTGGCGCCGCCCCCGGCTCGGCGCTCGACCGTGAACAGCCGGGCCGCTGGGCGCGCGGCCGTGGCCAGGCCGGCCCGCTCCGGCACCCCGCCGACCGCGCCGCCAACCACGAACAGGCCGTCGCCACCGGGCGCCAGCGCCAGGGCGGCGATCGAGCTGAGCCCCGTGTCGGCCACCGCGAGCACCCGCCCGTCGGCCACCCGGCGCAGCACGACCCGCCCCGCGTGCCCCGTGTGCGCCACCAACTCCCCTGTGCCGTCCAGGGCGACGGGCCCGAAGGCGTCCTCGCCCTCCGGAACCCGCAACAGCACCTCGCCGGTGGCGCTGGCCAGCACCGCGACCACATCGGAGCTGCCCGTTCCCACCGCGAGCCGACGGCCGTCGGCGGAGAAGCCGAAGCGGACCAGATCGTCCATGCCGACCGAGGTGTCCGCCGGATCGGCGGCCGAGGCGCCCCAGCCGTCCGCCGTCGGATCGGGGTGCGGCGACACCCGCCAGAGCCGCTCCCCCGTGCGCGCCGACCAGCCGATCCAGGACCCCTCGACGGCGGCCACCAGCACCTCGTCGTCGGGGCTGACCGCCACCTCGTAGGACTCGTCGTGGTGGCGCGCGCCATCGAGATACCAGACCAACGGGGCGTCCCTGGTGGTCTCCCAACGGACGATGTCGCCGCCGTTGTGGTGCCACTCGGCGGCTGCGGCGACCGCCAACCAGCCGAGCCCCGAGGGCGCGGCCACCGCGCTCGCGCCGTTGTAGAAGTAGGCGGCGCGGCTCTCGCCTCCGTCGGGACCGTCCAGGAGCTCGTCCGCGGAGCGCTGCTCGCCCGGCTCGTCCGCCCAGTCCTCGGCGACCGGGCGGGGCACCGTGCCCGTCTCCACATGGTCGAGACGGCCGAGCGCGCGGGTGCCGGCGAAGGCGTGGTGCGGGCGGATGTCGCCCGCGATCCACTGGGCCCACCAGCGATCAGGCATCGGCCGCTGGGCGGCGGGCCACCGCAGCGCCAACGGGCGCAGGGCGCGGAGCTCGCCCGGCGCGAGCCGCTCCAGCAGCGCGCAGATCTCCCACCAACCGGCCTCACTCGGCCTGGCCGACAGCAGCTCGCGCGGATCGGGCGGTGCGGGGACGGATTCGGTCCGCGGGGTGCGCGGGATGTGCGGGATGTGCGGAAGGTCGTGGTCCGATGGGGGCATGGCGTCCGTCCTAGGTTCGGCGGGCGTGATCGGCGGTCAACCGAGGTCGTGGCCACGGACCTCGGTCGGGGAGGCCACGACCAGCGCGCGGCCGTCGGGGGTGAGCGACCAGGCCGTGGAACGGCCCAGATCGGGCACCGAGCAGAGAGGTTCGCCGGTGTCCAGCTGCCAGACCGTGACCGTGCGGCCCGCGCGGACCGCGGCTCTGGGACCGGCCGCCCCCCAGACCGGGCGGAGCGTCTGCTGACTCGCCTCCCCCGGCAATGGCGCCAACCGGCGGCGCGCGCCGACCCCCGTCCCGTCGGCCGCGACAAAGACCGCCTCGGCGGCCCCGGCGACCACACCGAGCACCACCACCGTTCCGCCGTCGGGCGCGAAGGCCAGGCCGGCGCACCAGTCGAGCCCGGTGGGCACCACGGCCAACTCCCCACTGGCCGGGGTGAGCACGGCTATCCCCCCGTCGGGCGCGCGCTCGTAGGGGCGGCAGAGCCGGAACGCGACCCTGGAGCCGTCGGCGTCGACCGCGACGGCCTCGCTGCCGCCGACCCTGGGCGGTTCGGCGGCGCCGTCGACCAACCGGCCACCGTCGGCGGCCGACCAGGCCAGCACGCTCCGGCTGCTCTGATCACAGCCGGCGACCGTCCGCCCATCCGCGCTGACGGCGAGCCGCAGCCCGTCGCACTCGCCGAACCCGGCGTAGACCGGCCGGCTGAGCGAACGTCGCCAGCGCTCGGAGAGCTCCGGCTCCAGCGCGAAGTGCGCGATCTGGCCGATCTGTTGCTCCTCCGTGCCGCCCAGGGAGACCGTCAGCGCGGCGGCACCCGAGCTGAACAGCAGATCCCTGACCACCGCCCCCTGGGGACGGCGGGCCAACGGCACCCGCCGGGGCGGGCCAGCCTCGTCCGGCCGCAGGACCAGGAGCTCGGCGAGGCCGGGGAACCAGGGCGCGGCGGTGGCCACGGCGATCCGGGACAGCCCGGCCGTGGCCGCGACCGCGGTGACGCGCTGCGCGGCGGCCGGCCGTCCGGGCAACGGCCGGCGGAGATCCAGGTCGCCTGGCGCGCACAGTTGTCGAACAGCCATGCAAGGGACCATAGACCGCCGCACCGACAGTGGACGCTTCCTTGCACAACCTTCTGACAACGGTCGGCCACCGGTGGTTTGGCTGAGAACGCACCCTGTGGGAGCGGTTCTACGAGCGGGCGGCGATCGAAAGGCGACAGCGGGGGATCCGGGAGTGTCAGCCGGATCCCCCGTCGTCGCACCGGCCGGCGGGGACCGACCGAAGGGGGCACGGCGGTCGACCCCGTTCGGCGCGCGGGAGGTTCAGGAGGAGGAGCGGCGCACCAGCTCGGTCGGGAGCACCAGCCTCGGCCGCTCGGGCCCCGCGTCGGAGATCTCCGCCAACAGGGCGCGCGTCATGGCCCGCCCCATCCCCTCCATCGGCTGCCGCACACTGGTCAGCGCCGGATCCATGTGCCGCGCCAGCGCCGAATCGTCGAACCCGACGAGGGCCACGTCGCCCGGCACCGAACGCCCCAGCTCACGCAGGGCGCGCCGGGCGCCGATGGCCATCAGGTCCGAAGCGCAGAAGACGGCGTCCAGCTGCGGGCGGCGCCTGAGCAGCTGGTGCATCGCGGCGTGGCCGCTCTCCTCGGAGAAGTCGCCCTTGGCGGTCAGCTCCTCCTCGGGCTCCCGCCCGGCCGCGCGCAGCGCCTCGCGATAGCCCTCCAGCCGGCAGCGGGCCACATACATGTCGGCCGGCCCCGTGATGGTGGCCACCGTGGAACGCCCACGCCCGAGCAGATGCTCCACGGCCAACTGCGCGCCGCCGACGTTGTCGCAGTCGACGTGCGGGACCATCTCGTCCGAGGAACGCCGTCCGTTCATCACCACGGGGATGCCCATTTCAGCCAACTGATCGGGCATGGGATCGTCACCGTGGACCGATACCAGCAGCACGCCGTCCACCCGGTGACTGGCCGCGTACTGGGCGAATCTGGCTCGTTCCTTGGGGGTCCGGATCAGCGTGAGCAGCAACTGGATGTCGGTGTCCGCCAACTCCGCGCTCACCCCCCGGATGATGCCCGAGAAGTACGGCTCGGAGAACAGCCTGGTCTCGGCCTCGGGCACCACCAGCGCGATGGCGTCCGAACGGTTCGCCGCCAGGGCCCTGGCGGCCCGGTGCGGGACATAGCCCAGATCGGCGATGGCCTGCTGAACAGCCGCGCGGGTGCGCTCGCTGACCCGGGGAGACCCGTTGATCACGCGGGACACCGTCCCTCGCCCCACGCCCGCGCGGGCCGCGACCTGCTCCAGGGTCGGTCTTCCGTCACGTCCAGCGCCGCGCCTTGTCACTGCCATCGGTTCCTCCCGTTTGCGCCCCAGAGTCCAACTACATCACGGATACCGAGACGACTTGTTCTACGACTTGACACTCGCCGAGGGCTCAGGAAGCCTTCAACCCATCACGTCTGGGAGCGCTCCCACGCGCTCGAACCCTACAACCCGCACGTTCCAAGCCCGGGCCCATCCCCCACAGCCACACCACGGCCGGGAAGGCAACGTCATCTGTGCGCCAGGAGGACGACCCGTCATGCGCGATAGAGCACGCATCTCTTACCGGCCAAGCCGTAGATCCACCCGAATGTTCGCGGTCGGCATCGCCGCCACCCTCGCCACCGGCCTGCTCGCCGGCTGCGGCAGTGACGACGACGATGGCGGCGATGGCGACGGCGACAGTCAGGTGACCCTGCGCGTCGGCGTCTTCGGGCAGTTCGGCTTCGAGGAAGCCGGCCTCTACGAGGAGTACGAGGCTCTGAACGAGCACGTCACCATCGAGCAGGACTCGATCGCCGAGAACGGCGACTACATCACCCAGCTGCGCACCCGTCTCGCGCAGAACAGCGGCCTGCTGGACATCCAGGCCATCGAGGTCGGCAACATCGCCGAGATGACCGGCGACCTCAACGGCCGCTGGGTGGACTTCAACGAGTACGAGGGCGTGGACACCGGCCACTTCCTGCCCTGGAAGCTGGATCAGGCGACCTCCGAGGACGGTCGTGTGATCGGCCTCGGCACGGACATCGGCCCCACCGGCATCTGCTACCGCACGGACTACTTCGAGGAGGCGGGGCTGCCGACCGACCGCGCGGAGGTCAGCGCCCTCTTCACCGACTGGGAGGCCTACCTCGCGGTCGGCGAGGAGTTCGCCGCCAACGGGCCGGCGGACGTGGCCTATCTGGACTCCGCCGGCGGCATGTTCAACGCGGTGGTCTCCGCCTACGAGGAGCGGTACTACAGCGCCGACGGCGAGATCAACTACCAGGAGACCGAGGCCGTCCAGACCGCCTGGGACCTGTCCGTGCAGGCCGCCGAGGCGGGTCTGACCGACAAGCAGCAGCAGTTCCAGGACGAGTGGAACAGCGCCTTCGCCAACGGCGCCTTCGCCACCGTCGCCTCCTGCCCGGCCTGGATGCTCGGCTACATCCAGGAGCACGCCGGCGAGAACGGCCTGGGCAACTGGGATGTCGCCCAGTCGCCGAACCCGTCCAACTGGGGTGGCTCCTTCATCGGAGTGCCCGAGGCCGGCAGCAACAAGGAGGAGGCCGTCAAGCTCGCCGCCTGGCTGACCGCTCCCGAGCAGCAGGCCAAGCTCTTCAGTGAGCGCGGCAGCTTCCCCAGCTCCTCCGAGGCGCACGAGCTGCCCGCGGTGCTTGAGGCCACGCACGAGTACTTCCAGGACGCGCCGATCGGCGAGATCTTCACCCAGGCCGCGGCGGAGATCCCGACCACGATCATCGGCCCGTCGGACCAGGTGATCCAGGAGAACATCACCAACGGCCTGGTCGCGCTCGAACAGCAGGGCCTCTCTCCCGACGATGCCTGGAGCAGCGTCGTGAGCCAGCTGGACAACGCACTCGCGGAATGACCAGGACAGGTAGATGACGACTGACCACGCCAAGGCCGCGCCCCCCGACTCCTCGGGGGGCGCGGCCCCGCGCCACACGTCCGAAAAGACAGACGAGCCCACCGACCGGGAGGTCAAGAAGCTGGAACGACGGTCCCGTTGGTACCGCTGGGACCTCAAGTACAGTCCGTACGCCTTTATCTCCCCCTTCTTCCTCTTCTTCGCCGCCTTCGGGCTCTTCCCCCTCATCTACACGGGGTGGGCGGCGATGCACCAGTCGTCGTTGGTCGATCCGAACGACATGACCTGGCTCGGGCTCGACAACTTCACGCGCCTCTGGAACGACGAGTTCTTCTGGAACGCGCTGCGCAACACCTTCACCATCGGCATCATCTCGACCGTGCCGCAGCTGCTGATGGCCCTGGGCCTGGCGCATGTGCTCAACTACAAGCTCCGCGGCAGCATGGCGTTCCGCGTCGCGCTGCTCACCCCGTACGCCACCTCGATCGCGGCGGCCACCCTGGTCTTCGCCATGCTCTACGGGCGCGACTACGGGATGATCAACTGGGCCCTGGGGCTGGTGGGCATCGACCCGGTGAACTGGGAGGCCGGCACCTGGACCTCGCAGTTCGCGATCTCCACCATCGTGATCTGGCGGTGGACGGGCTACAACACCCTGATCTATCTGGCCGCCATGCAGGCGGTGCCGAACGACCTCTACGAGTCGGCATCGCTGGACGGGGCCTCCCGCTGGCAGCAGTTCCGCTATGTGACCATCCCCTCGCTCCGCCCCACCATCATCTTCACCGTGGTGGTCTCCACCATCGGGGCGACCCAACTCTTCGGCGAACCACTGCTGTTGGCAGGCAGCCCGAACGGCGGCTCGCAGAGCCAGTACCAGACGCTGGGGCTCTATCTGTACGAGACCGGCTGGGTCAACCTGCACCTCGGCCGTGCGGCGGCCATCGCCTGGGCGATGTTCCTGTTGCTGATCATCATCGGGCTTCTCTACTGGCTGCTCACCCGCCTGGTGGGCAAGAGCAATGGTCAGGAGGCGTGATGGCCAGCACCACCGACGTCGTCGCGACGGACACAGCCGCCGAGCCGGAACCCGCTCCTCGGCGGGGCGCGCGGAAGCCGCGCGGGAAGGCCAACCAGGCGGGCGGGCATCTGCGCGCCGGCTGGCTGACGTATCTCATCCTGATCGTCTTCTCCGTCGGCTCGCTCTTCCCCCTGGTGTGGTCCGCGATCGCCGCCTCGCACACCAACGCCCGGCTGTCCGAGCCCACGCCGCCGTTCTGGTTCGGCGACCGGCTCTTCGACAACCTGGACATGGCCTGGAACGACGCCAACCTGGGCAAGGCCATGTTCAACACGATCTTCGTGGCCGGCACCATCACGGTCTCCACCGTGCTGTTCGCGACGCTCGCCGGATTCGCCTTCGCCAAGCTCCGGTTCCGGGCGAAGAACCTGTTGCTCCTGCTGGTCATCGGGACGATGATGGTGCCACCGCAGCTCACGGTGGTTCCGCTGTTCATGGCCATCGCCGAGTTGGAGTGGACCGACCAGCTCCAGGCGGTCATCCTGCCGACGATGGTCAGCGCGTTCGGCGTGTTCTTCATGCGCCAGTATCTGGTGCAGGCGCTGCCTTCGGAGCTGATCGAGGCAGCTCGGATGGACGGGGCGAACAGCCTCCGCGTGGTGTGGCACGTGGTCTTCCCCGCCGCCCGACCCGCCATGGCCGTATTGGGCATGCTGACCTTCGTGCTGGCCTGGAACGAGTTCTTCTGGCCAATTATCGCGCTGACCCAGCAGAACCCGACGGTGCAGGTCGCGTTGACCGGGCTCGGCCAGGGGTACGTGCCGGACCGTGGCGTGATCATGGCCGGCGCACTGCTGGGCACGCTGCCTCTGCTGATCGCATTCGTGCTGTTCGGCAGGCAGATCGTCGGCGGCATCATGAACGGCGCACTCAAGGGCTGAGCGCTTCGCCAGCCACGGTTCGATACCCTCACTACGAGCAAGAATGGGAGCGCTTCCATGTCTGAAAAGCAACCACGGGTTTTCCCGTCCGACTTTCTGTGGGGATCGGCGACCGCGTCCTACCAGATCGAGGGCGCGGCTCGTGAGGACGGCCGAACACCGTCCATCTGGGACACCTTCTGCCGCACCCCCGGCAAGGTCTTCGAGGGCGACACCGGCGATGTCGCCTGCGATCACTACCACCGGTGGTCCGAGGACCTGGATCTGATGACCGAACTCGGTCTGGGCGCATACCGCTTCTCGGTGTCCTGGTCCCGCGTCCAGCCCACCGGGCGCGGCCCCGCCGTGCAGCGCGGCCTGGACTTCTACCGCTCGCTGGCCGACGGGCTGCTGGAGCGGAACATCACCCCGGCGATCACTCTCTACCACTGGGACCTCCCCCAGGAGCTGGAGGACGCCGGTGGCTGGCCGGAGCGGGACACGGCCGAGCGGTTCGCCGAGTACGCGCGGCTGGTCGCCGAGGCGTTGGGCGACCGGGTGCGCCTGTGGACCACGCTGAACGAGCCGTTCTGCAGCGCGTTCCTCGGCTACGGCTCCGGCGTCCACGCCCCTGGCCGCACCGAGCCGGAGAGCGTGCTGAAGGCGGCGCACCACCTCAACCTGGCGCACGGGCTGGGCACCCAGGCGCTGCGGGACGTGCTGCCGAGCGACGCGCAGGTGGGCATCACCGTCAACCCCGGCGTGGTCAGGGCGCGTACGGACGCGCCGGGGGACGTCGACGCGGCGCGGCGCATCGACGCGCTGCACACCCGGATCTTCACCGACCCCGTGTTGCACGGGAGCTACCCGGAGGATCTGAAGCGGGACACCCGGCAGGTCAGCGACTGGTCGTTCGTGAAGGAGGGGGACGAGGCCACCATCCACCAGCCGTTGGACTTCCTCGGCCTCAACTACTACACGCCGACCGTGGTGTCCGCGCCGGTCGAGGGGGACACCGCTCCGCGCAACGACGGCCATGGCGCCTCGGAGCACTCGCCGTGGGTGGGCTCGGAGACGGTGAACTTCCATCTGGCGGCGGGTGACCGCACCGACATGGGCTGGGTGGTGGACCCGACCGGGCTGGTGCAGCTGCTGCGTCGCTTCCAGGAGGAGGCATCGAACATCCCGCTGTACATCACGGAGAACGGCGCGGCCTTCGAGGACAAGCTGGACGCCGGCGGCGCGGTGCACGACGCGGAGCGGATCGGCTACCTGCACGGCCATCTGGACGCGGTGCACCAGGCGATCGAGCAGGGCGTGGACGTGCGCGGCTACTTCCTGTGGTCCCTGTTGGACAACTTCGAGTGGGCCTACGGCTACAGCAAGCGCTTCGGGATCGTGCACGTGGACTTCGAGACGCTGCGCAGGACCCCCAAGGCCAGCGCCCGTTGGTACGCGCAAGTCATCGGCTCCGGGCAACTGCCGGTCGAGGGCTGAGCGAAGCCCTCCGGGCCGCAAGAACTTCCCGCGTCCTACCCGGAAGCCTCTCCAAAGCCGTGCGCGGAGAGGAGGACAGGGGAGACTCGCCCCCGGCCCGTCGTCGCGCGCCACGCGACCGGGCCGGGGGCAGCCGCGTCCAGGGAAGAACCCGGGACGCCAGGCCCTCGGGGACTCTCCCCTCGCGGGCGGCGCCGCCACCCGCGACGGGCTCCACCCCGGGCGGGGCCTCCAGAGCCCGAACCGTCCTCGTGATGCCATGGCCACGGCCATCCCCTCCTCGCGACATGCCCCGCCCCGATACTCTCCGGCGGGTTTCACACTCTGTCACGAGCCACTGACAATCCGCGTCCGGTCAGCCGAAGGCGCCCGCGGGCGGGGGCGGCGAGGGACGCGCCGTGGCATCGGTCACCGGGACCGCGCCGGCCCTGAAGTCCGTCAGGTCGCGCCCGGTCAACAGCCGTGCGGGGAAGGGGTCGCCGGCCGCCCGGTGCCCCAGATCACGGGTGGGCAGCGGGTGATCCGCCGCGCAGAGCACGCCGTTGCCGAACCGGCGCCCGCGCAGCACCGCGGGCTCGATCAGCAGGCACACCTCGGCGAACCTCGCCATCAGGGTGGCGGCCTGTCCCCGCAGATGAGCGAGCGGTGGGCCGTCCGTGCAGTTGACGGCGTACCAACCGCCGGGTACCAGGACCTGCCGCACCTCGTCGAGGAACTCGACGCTGGTGCAGTGGGCCGGGGTGCGCGCGTCCGCGAAGACATCCGTGATGACCAGATCGGCCCAGTCCTCGCCGACCTTGGCGAGGACCGCCCGCGCGTCCTGTGCGCGCACCCGCACCCGGCCGCCGTCCGGCAGCGGCAGTTCGCGCCGGATCAGCGCCGTCAACCTGGTGTCGGGCTCCGCCACCTGCTGGGTGGAACGCGGTCTGGTCACCGCGACATAGCGGGCCAGGGTCAACGCGCCGCCGCCCAGATGCAGCACGTTGACGGGCCGTCCAGCCGGGGCGAGCAGGTCGATCACATGGCCGAGCCGTCGTTGGTACTCGAAGACCAGCCGCGTGGGGTCGACGAGATCCACATGGGACTGCGGGGCGCCGTCCAGCAACAACTCCCAGGAGCCGGCCCGGTCCTGGTCGGGCACCAGCCTGGCGACGCCGCCGCCCACCTCTTCGGTCGTCTCCCGCCGGTCGGCCGAGCGCCGCGCTCTTCTTCCTGCCACGCCCTCAGTGTCGCCCGAGGAACGTTTCCCCGGCACGGCGCCCCTCGGGCCCGGGCCGGCCGTCGGCGGCGGCCGGCCTAACGGCAGCGGTCCACCACGGCGAGCATGTTCACGGCCTCGTAGATGGCGGCACGCAGCCGCTCGGGCTCGGTGGCGCGAGCGACGGCGCCCTCCGGCGGCACCAGCCAACCGCTGCCGGTGACCGGCGGACGGGCCCCGGCCGGGTCCGTCCCCCGTGTCCTGGTACAGGCGCTGCCCGGCAGGTTCCACCGCGCCGCCGTGCCGGGCGGCACCAGGAAGCCGAGCGTGCCACCCTCCCTGTCGTGCAACACCGGCCCTACTCCATGCCGGAGACGTAGCAGGTCGACGGCTTCCAGCCCTTCCCGCGCGGGGACGGTGACCAGGTCGCAGGCCGCCGCTTCGCCGGTGTCCGCCATGGGGTCCTCCTCCAGGGGTGCTGTCGAGTGCGATTGTTCAACGGCGGACCACTGTCAACGGCTACGGCTCGGATCCCCTCCTTTGGATGGCAGTTGATGGCAAATCGCCGGGCCGGCGACTGATCTCCGCTCGAACGGGCGGTAGGCGACCCGCTACACCCGGTACCTTCCCGGCCATGGCGAGGTCATCATCCACGTCCCGGTCGGCCGCCCCCAACCGGATCTTCCGACAGCTGCGAGGCGGCCTGTCCCCCGGGGAGTTCGCCGCGGCCGTGCGGCGGGCGGCGCGGGAGATCGGCGAGCGCGTCTCCTGTGACGCGCGTTACATCGGACGGGTGGAAGCAGGCGAGATCCGATGCCCTAACTACGCGTACGAACGGGTATTCCTTCATATGTTCCCCGGTCGCACTCTGACCGACCTGGGCTTCGAGCCCCGGCAAGCCGTCCGGGGGCGCGGTCCACGGGCCATCGCCCCGCCCCGTGTCGCGCCGCCCCCCACCACTCCCACACCGCGGTCAGCGAGCGGCCTCCTGCCGCCCTGGCCCCAGCTCGGTCCAGCCATCCATGACGAGCACCCCCACGACACGGAGGAGGGCGACGTGCTGCGTCGCGCGTTCATGACCGGCGGCCCCGCCGCCATCGCGTCCCTGACCGCCCTGGGAACCACCACTTCCGCCGCCGCTTCCAGCGGCAACCGCCCCGGAGCGACGGAGGTCGCCACCGTGCGCCAGGCCGTTCGGGACATCCGCCTGCTGGACGACCGGCACGGCGCCGACGTCCTCTACCGCCCGGCCGGGGAGGCCCTGCGGACCGCCTATGAGCTGTTGGACATCGGCGCCAAGAACGCCTCCGTCAGCGACGAGTTGCACAACGGCACCGGAGAGCTGGCGATCTCCGTCGGCTGGTTGGCCCACGATTCGCGCCGGTATATCGAGGCCCGCTCGTACTACGCGGAGGCGCTGGCCACCGCCCGGGTGGGCGGGGATCCGGGGCTGGAGGCACACGCGTTCTGCAACACGGCCTTCCTGGCCCGCGACACGGGGCGCCCGCGGGAGGCGGTACGCGCCGCGCAGGCCGGCGCGCGGGCGTCACACGGCCTGGGATCCGAGCGCCTGCGCTCCCTGTTGGCGCTGCGCGAGGCCGCCGGCTGGGCCGGGATGGGCGATCGCGGCGGCTGCCAACTGTCCCTCTCCCAGGCACGGACCGCGTACGAGCACGGTGAGGCGCCCGAGACCCCGGAGTGGATGTCGTTCTTCGGCGAGGGGGAGTTCGCCAGCCTTGAGGGCCAGTGCTGGGCGCTGCTCGGCGACTGGCGGCAGGCCAGCGCCTGCGCGGGGCAGGCCGTGGCCGCCGCCAGGAGCGATCCGCACTTCGCCCGCAATATCGCGCTCTACTCGGCCGAGTTGGCGAGCTTCCTGGCCCGGGCCGGCGAGCCGGAGGAGGCGGCCACGGTGGGGAACCAGACGCTCGACCTGCTCAACGGGGTGCGCTCCACCCGGATCACCGAGCTGTTGGCCGACACCGCGGGCCGGCTGCACCCGGCGCGCGGGGACGCCACCGTCGCCGAGTTCCTCGGCCGGCAGCGGTCCCGCCCGCTGTGAGCCGGCCTCGCGTTCCCGTGGCCCGCGCTCCGTCCGGGCCACGGGCCACGGGCAGCGGGCTCGGAAGGTTCGGAGAGCTCGGGGGACTCGGGGGGCTCCGGGGGGTGGCGAGGACTCAGGCCAGATGCCCGGAGTCGTTCCAGCGTTCGACGGCCGGCTCGCCGTAGGCCCAGGACAGCACGCACAGCGCGCCGGCGTCCAGGCGCAGCCGGGCGGCGAAGCCGACCTCCTGGCCCAGCCAGCGCGCCGCGACCGCCCGCAGCACATGCCCGTGGGCGAAGAGCACGCTGTCCTTCTCGGACGCGCGCGCCCAGGCCACCACCTCGTCGGCGCGCTCGGCGAGTTGCTCCATGCTCTCCCCGCCGCGCACGCCGTCCCGCCAGATCACCCAGCTGCCGCCCCTCGCCCTGGCGATCTCCTCGGTGGTCAGCCCCTCCGCCTCGCCGTAGTCCCACTCCCGCAGCGCGTCCCAGGAGGTGGCGCGCTCGCCGAACCCCGCCAGCACGCAGGTGTCCCTGGCCCGGGACAGCGGGCTGGTGCGGACCCTGGCCCCCGGGAGCCCGTTCCACGGCTCGGCGCGCAGCCGCTCGCCCAGTGCTCTCGCCTGTTCCCGGCCCTCGTCCAACAGGGGAACATCCGTCAGCCCGGTGTGTCGCCCGGACACCGACCAGGCGGTTCGCCCGTGCCGGACCAACAGGACGCGCGCTGCCATAGAGACCCTTTCCGCCGTATCAACCGCCACTCATCATTCCCCACGCAACCGTAGAGGGCTCCCCGGGCGTCTCTTTCACAGCAGTTCGCCGTACGGTGGACTGACGTGCGTCTTACCGCAAGCCAACGACGAGATGATCCGGAGTTCGCCCCCATGCCCCGAGAGCGGCCACGTTGGTGGACCGAACTACTGCTGATCCTGGTCGCGTATGGGGCCTACACCTGCGCCAGACTGCTGGCCAGGGGCGACGTCTCCACAGCGGTGGACAACGGGTTGAGCATTCTCCGGCTGGAGCGCGCCCTCTGGTTGCACGCCGAGGAACCGCTCAACGAGCTGTTCACCCAGGAGCCTTGGCTGGGCGTGCCCTCGTCCTTCGCCTATGCCTCCCTGCACTATCTCGTGACGCCGCTGATACTGCTGTGGCTCTTCCGCTACCATCCCGTCCGCTATCGCCTGATGCGCACCTGGCTGCTGGCGTCGACGATGATGGGGCTCATCGGCTTCACGCTGATGCCCACGAGCCCGCCTCGTCTGCTGCCGGGCGGCCAGGGCTTCGTGGACAGCCTGGCGCAGTACAGCGGCTGGGGCTGGTGGGCCGACGAGGCGAGCGCCCCCAGCGGCATGGGCGACTTCACCAACCAGTATGCCGCCATGCCGAGCCTCCACGTCGGTTGGGCGGTGTGGTGCGGGGTCGCACTGTGGCACTACGGGTCGCGTTCGGTATGGATGCGCGCCACCGCCGTCGGATACCCGTTGATCACCACCATCGTGGTGATGGGCACCGCCAACCACTACTTCCTGGACGCGGTCGCCGGCGTCGCCGTGATGATCGCCGGGCTGCTGCTGGCCAGGCCGCTGCTGCGGCTCTCGGGCCGGATCAGGGCCCGCTTCGGCCGGGCCGAGCAGGCCACCTCCGGCTATGCCGCCCTCCCCACCATCGAGGAGCACGCCCGGCGCCCGCGCCCGCGCGCGATGGAGGACGGCGCGGCCTCGGGCGCCCCCGGCGCCACCCCCACGGTGCCGCGCGCCCGGCACAATGGATCAGGGCAGCAAGAACGCCACCTCACTCCGCCGTCCTGATCTGGAGGCTGAACCCGCATGTCCGACTCGGGCCAGGGTCGAGAACCCTCCGCCAAGGGGCCGCAGTTCCGTCGGCCGGCCGCGCTCTTCTTCGAGCCGCCGGCCGGAGCGTCGGAGCAGGAGCACTTCTTCTCGTTGGAGTCGATCAACGATCCCCAGGAGCTGCTCGGTCGCGCGACGGAGCTCGCTCTGGCCTTCCAGACCGCGGCGGACCGGGCGGTGGAGTTCCAGGCGGTGGCAGCCGCGCAGCTCGCCGATCCGGCGCGGTTCGACCGCCTGTCCACGGCCGCGATCGCGGACCGCGCGGGGTGGACCGAGGACTACACGGAGCGGATGGTCGAGTTCGGGCGGCAGCTGCTGCGCCGGCCTCCCGCCTCCTGAGCGGCTCCGCCACGGCAGGCCCGTGGGCTGGGCAAACGCCCGTCTGGCCGCCCAGGAAACCGATTTTTGCTTCACCGGATCGGAGTGCTAAAGTCTACGACGTCAGCAGGCGCCGCTAGCTCAGTTGGTTAGAGCAGCTGACTCTTAATCAGCGGGTCCGGGGTTCGAGTCCCTGGCGGCGCACCTGATGGGAAGGCCCTCATCGGTCGGAGACGACGATGGGGGCCTTCCTCATGTTCGGATCGGCGGGTGCGCCGCCGTCCCGCGCCGGGCGTGCGCGCCGGCTCACTCCCTGGCGACCTTGATGTCCCATCCGCCGGTCGCCGTGCGGTCGCCGACCTCGACCCGCACGCCGGTGTCCTCGTCGAAGTAGCTCTCGCCGCTCTCCAGGGGGGCGTCGGCCAGTCGGGGGTGCACCGAGGTGCCATGGCAGCCCTCGGTGTCCGGATGGCCGTCCACCACCTCGATCGGGCCCTCGGCGGAGGCCACGTCGCTGCGGACCCGGTAGAGCAGCACCCCCCTGGTGCAGATGCCGGTGTCGTTGCCGACGGGGGTGCGCGCCTCGGCGACCAGGGCCTCGACCGGGCCCGTGCGGATCACCGCGATACGGGTGTCGGCGCGTGGGCTGCTGTCGTCCAGCGGGGCGCCGAGCGGCTGGAGTGTGTGCAGGCTGGTGCCCGTCGGGTGGGCACAGGCGACATGTTCGGCGTCCAGCCATCCCAGCTTCCACTTGTGCCATCCGAAGAGATCGGGTCCGAGCCCGAACTGGCTTCCCATCAGGTCCCAGTCCCCCACATGGGTGTCCCAGTCGCCCATGCCCTCCTCGGGCCGGTTGTAGAGGTCGGGGAGGTCGAAGACGTGGCCGGTCTCGTGCGCCAGCACGTTCCGGTCGGGACGCCGGTGCTCGAAGACGGTGACCAGACGGCGGATCTCGGCGTCCCCGATGGTGATCGGGCTGTTGAAGTTGACGACCTTGGTCGCGTCCGAGTCCACGCCTGGGGCGTCCGGGTCGGCGACCAGATAGACGATGTCGAAGGCGGCGAGGTCGACGCGGGGGGCGACCACCGCGAGGGCGTCGTGGAGGTAGTCGGCGCGCAGCTCCGCCGGCCAGTCCCGCTGTATGCCGTAGTCCCCCGAGTCGGCCGGCATGCCGAGCCACTCGTCGACGATCTCCGTCTCCAGGCTGAGCCGGCCGTAGGAGGCCTGGTCGAAGTAGTCGCTGGTGGCTGGGAAGTAGTCCTCGGCGATGCGGTCCGGGGTGAGTTTGGGGGTGGCGTCGGGGAAGGACAGGAAGAGCATCACGGCCCTGACCGAGCCCACGGGCTTGGGGTAGTCGCCGTTCCAGCTGTCCAGCCCCAACGAGTGGTGCACGCCGGAGCGCGGCAGGCCACAGGGGGCGTCGGCGAGGGCGCCGGTGCCGGGGGCCGAGGTCATGGTGGTGGCCAGCAGGGCGGCGAGCGCCGTCAGTACGGCGGCGGGTCGGCGGTGATCACGGCGCACATCGACCTCCCATCGAGCCGGTGGAGTCGCCGAGACCACTTTGTTTGGTTTTTACGCGATACGCCCTGTTTCAATAGCCCGGTCAGGTAACGGGGTTGCGATTACCCAGCGTGCGCATCAGTCGGGAATGATCGGGAGGGCGCAGCCGTCGAGCAGAAACGATCAGCTGCTCGAAAACTTGTCGGAGCTCGATATTCCTGGAGATTCCTGGAATCGAGACAGGCCCGCAGAGCACTGGATCAGCCCACGCCAGAACCTCTATGATCGGCACATTTCCAGCGTGGATACGCCATGCGGGCAGCCGGGGAGTGCCCGACGGCACCATCCGCGGGCGCCCCATCCCCTCCCGGAGCAATCGGTGAACGGACCCCCCGAAGGACCGGGCCAGACCCCCGGAGGCGGCCTGGCCGCGACTCCCCACGCCATCACGGAGAGTGAAGTTCTCCGGGATTACCAGGCCGCGTTCCGCATCGCGGCGCTGCCCATGGCTCTGGTGGACAGATCCGGCCAGATCCTCTCCGCCAACCCCGCCCTTGGCACCCTCCTCGGCATCGCCCCGGACGAGCTGACGGGTCGCACCGCGGACTCGGTGGCCGGCCTCGGCCTGGACGACCGCGCGCAGGGCTCCTACCACGCGGTGCTCTCCGGACACCGGGAACTGCTCCACTGCACGCGCAGGTTGAAGCACACGGACGGCCACACCCTGTGGGCGGACATCACGGTGGCGCCCACCGGCGGTCAGCGCACCGTGGCGCTGCTGACGGTGTCCGACATCAGCGAGCGGCGGGACCTCCAGGACCGGTTGCGGCACATCGAGATGCACGATCCGGTGACCCGGCTGCCCAACCGCGCCCTGTTCTTCGAACGGCTCAACAACGCGTTGAGCGATTCGGCGACCGGCCGGATCGGGCTGTGCTACCTGGGGCTCGACGGCTTCAAGGCCGTGAACGACACCCTCGGCCACCGGGTCGGGGACCAGCTGCTGGGCGCGGCGGCCCGACGCCTCACCGAGTGCGCCACGGGCGCCGGCGGACATCTGGTGGCTCGTCTCGGCGGCGACGAGTTCGCGGTGCTGGTGGAGAGCTCCACCAGCACCGAACAGCTGACGGTGCTGGCGGGGGCCATGCTGGCGGCGCTACAGCACCCGTTCGACCTGGAGGGGCAGCGCCTGGCGGTTTCGGCCAGCATCGGCGTGGTGGAGCGAGAATGCGCCACCACCACGCCCACGGATCTGATGCAGGCCGCCGACACCACCCTGTACTGGGCCAAGGCGGACGGCAAGGCCCGCTGGACGCTGTTCGACCCGGAGCGCAACGCCCACCGGATGACCCGGCAGTCGCTCTCCTCCACGCTGCGCCACGCGGTGGAGCGCGGCGAGTTCACGTTGGAGTACCAGCCCATCGTGGGGCTCGCCGACGACATCGTGCGCGGCGCCGAGGCGCTGGTGCGCTGGCGGCATCCGCAGTTCGGCCTGCTGGGCCCCGACCGGTTCATCGGCCTGGCCGAGGAGAACGGCGCGATCGTCCCGCTGGGCCGCTGGGTGCTCAACGAGGCGTGCCGTCAGGCCCGCCGCTGGCAGCAGGAGCACCCGGGGCCGCCGCTGTTCGTCTCGGTGAACGTGGCGGTCCGTCAGGTGTGGGACTCGGATCTGGTGAACGACGTGGCGTGCGCGCTGCGCGAGTCGGGGCTGCCGTCGGGGCTGCTTCAGCTGGAGCTGACGGAGTCCGCGGTGATGGGGTCGGCCGGCCGGCCCCTCCAGGCGCTCCAGGCGCTCTCCGACATGGGGGTGCGGATCGCCATCGACGACTTCGGCACCGGCTACTCCAACCTGGCCTATCTGAGCCGACTCCCCGTGCGCGCGCTCAAGTTGGACGGAACCTTCGTGCGCGGTTTCCGTACCGCGCGGCACCTCAACCCGGCGGACGAGACCATCGTGACCTCGCTGGTGCAGCTGGCCCACAAGCTGGGCCTGACGGTGACGGCCGAGTGTGTGGAGGGTCCGGCGCAGGCCGAGCGGCTGCGGCGCATCGGCTGCGACACGGGCCAGGGCTGGCACTATGCCAGGCCGCTACCGCCCGATCACCTGGCCGCCATGCTGGCCGGCCGCGGCTGAACACCCGCGAGACACGTCGCGGAGCGCTGGCTACCGCTCAGAAACCCTGTACGGGGGACGGAGATGGCGGAATACTGCCAGGCCATGACGATCATGGCTGAAACCATCACCCCGGAACGCCTTGACACCCTTCTGACCGACGAGTCGATCCCCCTGGCGCACCGCGCCCTCTGGCGGCTGTTGTGGGAGTCCGACATCAGGATTCTGGATCTGCTCTCCCTCACCGTGGCGGAGGTGGATCCCGACAGCAGACAGATCGTGAGACCGGGGCCCGGCTTCCCGGTGGCGTTGAGCGAACGCGCCACCGGACTGCTGACCCCGCTCCTCGACGGCCGGAGCGGCGGCCCGCTCTTCCTCGCCGGCCAACAGCGGAGGGCGTTGAGCTGGGAGGAGGCGGTGCGCACCGCCAAGAGCCACGGGCACGCGATCCACGCCTTCCGCACCGGCGGCAAACAGCACCGCCGGCACTCGGCCTGAGCCCGCCGACCTCTCACGGCCGGACGGGCCGAAACGGGACCCGACGAGGCTGAAACGGGGCCCGACGGGGCTGGTACGGGCTCAGCGCCTGGCGGGCCCGACCGGCCTCAGGAGACGGCCGGGCGGGCGAAGAGGCGGCCCAGCGCGGGGCAGACGGCGCGGTGGCCCAGCAGCCGCAGCCCCTCCCAGGCGGTGACCTGGTTGGCCGTGAGGACCGGCTTGCCGAGCGCCTCCTCCAGCTCGGGCAGCCACGCCACGGTGTGCAGCGCGGTGTCCGGCAGCAGCACGGCCTCGGCCGCCGGATCGTCCCCCTCGCCGGCCAGCCGCGCCACCTCGTCCCTCCCCCAGGTGCCGACCTCGGCCGCGGTGATGATGCCGCTGCCGCGCATCGCGACCACCTCGACGCCGGTCGCCTTCAGGAAGTCGGCGAAGAGAGCGGCCACGTCCTCCGGGTAGGTGGCGGCGATGGCGACCCGCGAGACGCCCAGCGCGGCGATGGCGCCCGCGAAGGCGAAGGAGGTGCTGGACGCGGGCAGCCCGGCCGCCGCGGACAGCTGACGGGCCTGCTCCTGGGCCCCCTCGTAGCCGTAGACGAAGCTGGCCGAGGTGCAGGCCCAGACCACCGCCTCGACAGGATGGCCGGCGGCCAGCTCGGCCAGTCCCGCCTTCAGCCGGTCCACCGAGCCCATCTCCAGCAGGGCGTCGACCCGGTGCGCGTCCGTGCCGATGTCGGTGTGCGTCAGCGGCAGCCGCACCTGGGCCCCGGCCTCGTTCAGCAGCGCCTCAAGGCGTGGGAACTCGTCCTCGGCGGAGTGGCCCGGGTACAGAAAACCGACCGTGGCGACCATCCGTCACCTCACCTTTCCTCATCGGGGTACACGTCGGGGAAGACGTCCGGATACGCGTCCGGGTAGCTCTGGGCCGCCTCGGTGGCCTCGGCGAGGGCCGGTTCCGGGAGCGGCGGGTCGGCGATCGGCTGGCTGGGCGAGAGCGGCTCGACGACCGGCGCCGGCGCCATCGAGGCCGGGCCGCTGCGCGCCGCCGCGTCGAGCAGGGCCTGGTAGGGGCCCACGGCGGACTTTCCGATGCGGCGCAGCGCCGCCCAGATGGTGACCTGGTTGGCCGAGATCACCGGCATCCGCAGCTCGGCCTCCAGCTGGGGGATCACATCGTAGGTCGGCAGGTTGGTACAGCTGATGAAGAGCGCGTCCGGGGCATCGCCCACCGCCTCGCGGGCCATGTCGACCACGTCTCGGTAGCCGACCCGCCAGATCTCCCTGGTCAGGCCCAGATAGCTGCGCCCGCAGACCTGGACCCCGGCCTCCTGGAGGAAGTCCTCAAGCGCGTCGGTGACGGATTTGGTGTACGGGGTGACCACCGCGATCCGGCGGGCGCCCAGCTCGCGCAGCGCCATCAGCAGCGCACCCGAGGTGGTGAACGAGGGGACCTCGCCCGCCTGGGCCATGGCGGCGCTCATCGCCCGTTCCCCGGCGACCCCGCCGACGAAACTGCCCGAGGTGCAGGCGTAGGCCACCGCCTCGGGACTGACGGCGATCAACGCGCGCACGGCCTCGCGCAGCGTCTCGTGCTCGCTGACCAGCCGGGCGAGGTCCAGGCTGACCTCGACGGGCACGAAGGGAGTCCTGGTGAGATGGAGCGAGACGTCGTCCGGTACCCAACGCCACAGCTCACGGTCGAGGGCGAAATCGAATGGCGCTACGACTCCGATACCGCGTTGCGGTTGCGGCCCACCCAAAAACGAGACATCCATGTCGAACCCCGATTCACGGACGAAGGGGCGGCGTCGGGGATGGGGAAACCCCGGCCGGGATACTGGCTTTCGCAGATGCCTTCATTGACGAAGGTAGTTCCGGTTCCTAGCGTGGTCAATCCTCGTCATCTCACTCAAACAGCCATTCGTTTCGAAACGGTTTCTCGCTAATGACCGCACCTCGTGTCCTGGTTCTGGACGCTGACCCCCTGCCCCGACTCGACCGGATCGCCGACCGCGCCGACGTGCTGCACAGCGACGCGGACACGCTGGCCAAGCACCTGCCCGACGCCGACGTCCTGCTGGTCTGGGACTTCACCTCGGACGCGGTCCGACACGCCTGGCCGGGCGGCGGGCCTCGGCCACGCTGGGTACACACCGCCAGCGCCGGCGTCGACCGCCTGCTCTTTCCGGAACTGACCAAATCGGACGCCGTGATCACCAACGCCCGTGGCGTCTTTGACCGTCCCATCGCCGAATATGTGGCAGGACTTGTGTTGGCCTTCGCCAAAGATTTTCACGGAAGCTGGGAGGCCCAGCGGGAGCACCGCTGGCAACACCGTGAGACGGCCAAGGTCCACGGCAGTAGGGCCCTGGTCGTCGGCTCGGGCCCGATCGGTCGGCGGATCGGGGCGATGTTGCAGGCCCTCGGCGTGGTGGTGGAGCTGGTCGGCCGCCGCGCCAGGCTCCGCGACCCCGCCTTCGGGCGGGTACACGCCGCCGACTCACTCCCCGAACTTCTTCCCGAAGCGGACTGGGTGGTCTGCGCCGCGCCGCTCACCAGCGCCACCACCGGCCTCTTCGACGCGGACACCTTCGCCCTGATGCGGCCGACGGCGCGCCTGATCAACGTCGGCAGGGGGGCGCATGTGGTGGAGGACGACCTCGCCGAGGCGCTGCGCTCCGGGCGGCTGGCCGGCGCCGCCCTCGACGTCTTCGGCGAGGAGCCGCTCCCCGCGGGGAGCCCGCTGTGGGAGGTGCCGGGGCTGGTGGTCTCGCCACATATGAGCGGCGACACCTTCGGGTGGCGGGACGACCTCGCGGAGCAGTTTCTGGACAACTTCGATCGGTGGTTGGCGGGGCGGCCCCTGTTCAATGTCGTGGACAAGAAGCTCGGCTACGTACGCACGGAGGACACATGACGGATCTGGCCACGCTGACCGCCGCCGAGCTGAACGCCGAGTACGCGGCGGGCGACGCGTCCCCCGTCGAGGTCGTCACGGCGACCCTGGAGCGCGCCGAGGCGGCGCACACCGCGGTGAACGCCTTCACGCTGATCGACCACGAGGGCGCGTCCGAGCAGGCCAGGCGCTCGGCGGAGCGGTGGCGGCGCGGCGAGCCGCTCAGCCCCGTGGACGGCGTCCCGGTCACCGTCAAGGACATCCTGTTGCAGCGCGGCCACCCCACCCGGCGCGGTTCGGCGGCGGTGCCGCCGGACGGGCGGTACGACGAGGACGCGCCCTCCGTGCAGCGGCTGCGCGAGGCGGGCGCGGTGTTCGTCGGCAAGACGACCACGCCCGAGTTCGGCTGGAAAGGGGTCACCGACTCGCCGCTGCACGGCGTGACGGGGAACCCGTACGCCCCCCAGCGCACCGCCGGCGGATCGAGCGGCGGATCGGCCGCCGCCGTCGCGCTGGGCGCCGGACCGCTCAGCCTCGGCACGGACGGCGGTGGGTCGGTGCGCATCCCCGCGTCGTTCTGCGGGATCTTCGCCCTCAAACCCACCTACGGCCGGGTCCCGCTCTACCCGGCGAGCGCCTTCGGCACCCTGGCGCATGTCGGCCCGATGACCAGGGACGCGGTCGACGCGGCGCTGCTGCTCGATGTGATCGGCCGCCCCGACTCCCGCGACTGGTCCCAGTTGGCGCCCTCGACCAGCGGCTTCGCCGGCGCCTTGGTCGGCGGTCCGGAGCGGGTGCGGGGGCTGCGGATCGCCTACTCGCCGGCGCTGCGCGAGGTCTCGGTGGCGCCCGAGATCGCGACCGCCGTGCGGCGGGCCGTGGAGCGGCTGGCCGAGCTGGGCGCGGTGGTGGAGGAGACGGATCCGCCGTTGCCCTCGTTCGACGAGATGCGGGCGGCCTTCCATGTCCTGTGGTTCAGCGGGGTGGCCCGGGTGACCGAGTTCTTCGACGAGCGGCAGGTGGCGGCGTTGGATCCGGGGGTGGCCGAGATCCGCGCCGAGGGGGCCGGGTACAGCGCGCTCGACTATCTGGCCGCCGTCGATGTGCGGATGGCGATGGGGCGCGCGATGGGCGCGTTCCACGAGCGTTACGACCTGCTGGTCACCCCGACCATGCCGCTCACCGCGTTCGCCGGCGGCGTCGAGGTGCCGGAGGGGTCGGGGATGCGCCGCTGGACGGAGTGGACGCCGTTCACCTATCCGTTCAACCTGACCCAGCAGCCCGCCGCCTCGCTGCCCTGTGGGCAGGACGCGGCGGGGCTGCCGATCGGTCTTCAGCTGGTCGCGCCGCGCCATGGCGACGCGACCGTGCTGCGGGTCGCCCACGCCCTCTACGCGGCGGGGGTCGCCGGCCTCCAGGAGCCGACGCTTCCGCCGTTCTGAACGCGCGTGGCTAGGCGCGCCGGAAGTTGAGCGACTCGCCCAACGCGCCGGCGCGCCACAGGTCCTGGCAGGCGTCGGCCATCCGGTCGAGACCGTCCACCACGGCGCCCCAGACGATGCCGGGGACCCAGCCGGCGTCTCCGTTGATCAACAGGTTGTTGCGTTCGTAGAACAACGCCAGATCCACCACGGTCGTCCTGCCCTGGTGCTTGGCCTCCTGCTCGTACCCGTAGGAGGTGGTGCCCAACTGGGTGTCGGAGAAGGTGAAATAGCACAGGTCGCCGGGGATCGGCGTGACGGTCGGGTTCTCCAGGGGCGGCTCCTGGGGGGCGAACGGGGACACCAGGGCGTAGATCTCGTTGCGCGCGTACTTGGCGTGGTAGACGTCGCCGCCCAGCGGTAGCGCGTTCCACACCGCGTCGCAGGTGATCGGGGCTCTCTCGGTGAGGAGCCGGGCGGTACAGCTGACGCCTCGTTTGTCCAGCGAGACGGTGATAAAGCGTTCGGCGTCGGACATCGCAGCTGCCTCCTTGTCGTGCGCGGCACTGTCGAGGCATGGTCGCACGGCATGCCGCCGAGCGGGTTTCCTCGCGGGAGCGAACTCATGTCCGCTGCCGCCGGAGGGGATCCACGGGCTCGGTCGGCGTCGATCCCCGGGGCCCCTCACCGGGCTGGCGGGAAGCGGTCAGGAGAGGGGCGTGGTGTACAACTCGGGGCGGTCGGGCCCGGGTGGGGTCTCGATGACGGGCACCGGCTTGCCGCCCGGGTCGCCCTCGCGGTCGGTGGTGAAGCTGAGGGTGCCGCCGGCGGCTTCGACGGCGTTGTCGAGGTGCAGCAGGAAGAGGGCGTCCGCGACGCGTTCGGCGCTCATCGGCGTCTCGGGGGCCTCGGCGTGGCTGACGCGGATGGCCTGCACGGCGACCGCCACGGCGTCGTGGTTGGCGACGGCGTAGCCGTCCCTGAGCGCGGCGGCCGGGTCGTCCTGGTACGCGACCTGGTCGGCATATGCCTCGCGGAAGGCGGGGAAGCCGGTCGGGGCCTGCGGATCGCCACCCTCCGTCTCGCTCCAGGCCGGATCCATGGCGGAGGACTGCACGATGGTGATGTGGCTCTCCACCAGCCGCTCGTACTCGCTCTCGTCTATGACGGGCCCGGTCTCGGCGAACAGCACGGATATCGGCCGCCCTCGGCACGGTCTGCTGTGCAACGAGTCGACGAAGGCGTTGAGATCGGTGGCGCGGCCGGCGAAGAGGACCAAGTCCGCCTCGGTGGCGCACACGTTCTGCACCGCCGCGCGGAACAGCGCGGGCGGCGCGGACTCGCCGGTGGTGGTGCCCTGGAACGGCTGGTCGGGGTTGTCGCCCAACTCGGCGGCCAACTCGGTGCGGAACGCCTCGGTCAGGGTGGTGACGTGCAGGTCGGGTGCCCGCGTGTCGTGCACCAGGACGGCGCCGTCCAGCTCCTCCCTGGCCCGCACGTACTCGCGCAGGGCCGACACGAAGTCGGTGTTGCTGGCGGTGACCCGTATCAGCCCCGGCACGGTCGCGCTGTTGAGCTGGTCGGCGCTGGCCGAGGCGGCGACCAGGGGGATGCCGTGCTCGGCCAGCCGACCGGCGGCGTTCGCGCTGTTCTCCGTGCTGATGGAGAGGCCGGCCACGGCGACGAGCGGGGCGCTGTCGTCCCGCATGTCGACCAGCTCCTCCACGGCCGGCTCCCACTTGTCGTGCCGGGAACCGGCGTTGGCGAGCAGCAGCTGGATCTGCGGCGCCGGGTCGCCCAGTTCGCGGGACTGGTTGGCCCGGATCTGCGCGGTGTAGGCGCCTTCCAGGGCGTGCAGCACGCGGTCGGCGGAGTGGGGGCCGCGCTCGTCGGGGGTCAGGGTGGAGAGCAAACCGACCTTCACATAGTCGTCCCGCTCGGCCGCGACCCGGTCGTTCTCCGTCTTGATCAGCGCCTGGATCTCCTGGAACCGCTGGGTCAGATCGCTGTCCGCTTCGGAGGGCAGGAAGGGGTGGGAGCCGTCGCTGACCCCGACGCACTCCCCGTCGCGTTCGGTCAGACGCGCGCCGTCGCACTCCTTGTCCGAGACCCAGTCGGGCACCAGGGTGACGGCCAGGGCGACCACGGCCGCGCCGACCAGCAGGGACAGCAGCCACAGCCCTCGGCGGGGCGGCGGCTTGAACGAGGGGCCGCCGGTGGGGCCCCCGCGCCCGGGAGCCGTGGCGGAAGGGGGCATCTGCTCTCCTCGGGGTTCGTGTGCGGGTGGCGATGGGTCGGAAGGATCGGGACGGAGGGTTCGCGCTGAGCCGGGGCCGAGCCGGGGACCGGCGGCTTCGGCGGGGTCAGGTCCACCAGAGGGCCTGGGCCTGGTACTCCTTGACGGACTGCTGGAGCACCACGAGGCCGTCGGGGGAACGGGGCGCGAGGGCGCCCAGCGCGTTGGCCACCTGGGTGTAGAGCAGCGGACGAGCCGTGCCGTTGACCGGGTCGCCGACGATGCGGAGGGCGGCCAGCAGATGCACCACGCGGGTGAGCGTGTCGTCGCCTGCCGAGGCCGCCCCCGAGTCGCGCACCATCTCGTGGAACAGCGCGTGCGGTTGCCTGCCCTGGTCCTCGACGGAGGCGAGCGGGGCGGCGGCGACCTGGTGGAGCAGGGCGAGCCAGTCGGCGCCGGGCATGCGGGGCAGCTGGCGGGCCAGCTCCAGGGCGACGTCGTGCAGCTCGTCCATGGCCAGCTGGTGGTACAACCGGCCGGCCAGATCGCCCTGTTCGGCGCAGTAGTCGCGCAGCTTGGCGTGCACCTCGCGCCAGCCGACCCTGGTGTCGGGAACGCGGGCGAGCCGGCGCCGGAGCAGCTGCCTCAGCACGGCGGAGCCGGCGCTGGCCGACGCGTCCCACGGCGCGACCTGGTGCACCACCTGGAGCCAGGCGGTGTCCACGAGATCCGGTTGGTGGCTGAGCCAGAGGCCCCCCGCCTCGTCGCGGGCGGCGGAGCACCGCGCCAGCGCGGTGAGGAGGTCGTCGTCCCCGGGGGACAGCCGCGTCAGCAGCCACTCCTCGGCCGTCGGCACGCTCCCGGGATCGAGCGGGGAGGCCGACTCCGCCACCTGTGGCGACGGCTGCGCGAGCAGCTCTCCCACGGACTCGGCCTGCTGCGGCAGGCGGGCGAGCACGGCGGCGAGCACACCCACCGCCTCCGGATGCCCGGCGCTGAACTCGTGGACGAGGCGGGCGAGGCGGCGGTGCACCGGGCCACGGACGGAGGCGTCGCTCAGCAGCCGTTGGATGTCGGAACGAGTCAGATCGGGCAGCGGATAGCTCAGCCACACCGGGTAGTCGCCGCCACCGGCCACGGGCTCGGACAGCACATCCTCCAGCCGCCCCACCGTCGCGTCGGACATCTCGGGCGTGGCGTGGCGGCCGGTGACGATGAGGGTCAACGGCTCGGCCGCGCCGCCGGCCTCAAGCGGCGGGCGCGCCTCCCACAGCCGTCCGAGGAAGGCCCGGCCAGCGGGGGCGTCCACGTTGTCCAGCAACAGCAGGGGGGTCGGCAGCGCGCGGACCCGCCTGGGGGCGTCCCGCAGGTCGGCGAGGAAGGCCTCGCAGAGCAGCTTGTCCAGGCTCTCCCTGGCCGAGCGGTCCGCGAGCCCGGGCGGCGCGTTCCGCACCTCGCGGGCCCAGGCGTTCAGCTCGATCAGGGTGTCCAGCTCGTGGTCGGTGCGCCCTCGGTCCCGGTGGCCGAACCAGCGCTGGGAGCGGCGCGGGAAGATCGGGAAGAACAGGGCGAGCGCCGAGGCGAGAAGCTGGAGCGGCAGGCGGAAGAGCAGCGTCAGCACGCCGACGGAGATGCCGACCTCGGGCTGCTCACCCGTGAGTTCGCCCAGGAACCGCTGGGGCCAGCGCGCGCCGCGCCGCTGCTTCAGATGCTGCCGAAGGACCTCTCTGGCCTGCTCGAAGTCGTAGAGGGTGAGGTCCTGTTCGGCGACGAGCAGGGCGATGAGCAGGCGCGGGAAGCGCAGTCGGCGGTAGCGCGGCCGGTAGCGGGCCAGCCGTTCGGCCAGGACGGACAGCGTGTGGGGGATCTCGTCGTGGCGGCTGTCCTCGAAGTCGACGTGTGCGTGGGGAACGTACTGGTTGACCCGGTCGGTGAGGACGTTGAGCAGCAGGGTCTTTCCGCTGCCGGGGCCGCCCTGGAAGAACACGGCGGGGCGCCGCTGCCCGGCCGGGAGCGGGTAGCCGGGTTGCATCAGGGCGTGCACGCCCCGGATCGCGGCCTCCCGCTCGAAGACCGGCTGTCTCTCCCCCACCATCTGGTCCCTCCCCCTGCCCGTCGACGGCAGGGCTCTGTACGAGCTCCCGAGTGACGACCTCTGAGTGACGCGCCATCACCTTAACGTCGTACACACGTGGTTGTCGGATAACAGAACCAAGATCTTCACCAACTCGGTAACTTGGCGCCGAAGTCGATCAGAAGGGGAGCACCGGTTGATCTCCGGGGACTCCCGGGAGCCTCCCACCGGATGGCGGGAGGCCACGCGGCGGGTGCGTTCAGCGGCGCATCAGCGAACGGACCAGGCGGCAGGTGGTGTCGGAGGGAGGGTGCACCCCGATCAGGGGGGCGAGGGCGCGTATGCGCTCGTCGCTCGCCTGGACCGGGTGGTACACCCCGGTGTCCAACAGGGCCGTGGCCAGGCGCAACGCCTTGAGCCTGCGGTTGTGCGACTCGTACCACGCTCGGGGCTGCCCCGCGGGCAGCGGCTTCTTGCGCAACTGGGGGACGGGCAGTGAGGAGAGGGGAAGGGTGAGGGGTGTTGCGACGACGGCCATCGGCATCCTCCGGGGCGACGGCGAACCATGCGAACACCCCCAATTTTACGGGGGACCACTGACAATTCCCGCTGATCACAGGCGCCTCAGCGGCTCGCCGGCCCCTCCGCCGCACATCCGGCGGCACCAACCGTCATAGGCGGACGGCCTCCCCCACGTCTCTCCTGGTGACAGAGTCTTCGCCGAAGGGACCCGACCATGACGATCCGCCTGCTCCGCACCGCTCTTGTGGGCGTCGCGACCGTTTGCCTGCTGGGCACCGCGAACGGCAGTGCGCTGGCCGCACCGCGAGCCGACACGGTCGGAGCGGACAGCCGCCCGGCCTGTGCGCCGGCCGAGGACGTGCGCACCGTCCGGCCGCTGGAGCGCGTCGCCCTCGACGACCATGTCGCGCTGGCCCTGATCCCCTCGCCCGACCAGAAGTACGTCTTCGGCCTCAGCGAGGACGCCCTGTTCTGGCAGGCGGTACGGGACCAACTCCGGTACGGCGGCCCCGACCTGGCCGATGACCGCCTCACCTTCGACGGCCTCGCGATGGTCCACGACCCCGAACAGGTCGAGGCGGACCACTACTTCGGGGGCGTCTGGCGGACGGAGTGCGCGCCGTCCCTGATCACCGCCGACATCGACGGGGTGTCCCATGAGGCGAAGCTGATCCAGCTCGCGGGCGCCTCCGGCTGGGGCGGCTACTACTTCGACGGCCCGCTCCAGGGCCTGTCCCAGGTGAAGGTCACCGCCTACGACAAGGACGGAGCGGTGATCGCCGAGTTCGAGGGCGGCCCCGAGCCGGCGGCGGCCGAAGCGCACGGACCCGCCGCGTGAGGACGGCCGTCCCCCCGGCGACCGGAGGAGCGGCGGACATCGACGACGGATCCCACCGGCACGAACCGTCCCGGCCCACGTCCACCAAGCCCTGGCCCCCGGAGGGCTCGTCGCCCGACCGCCGGCCCCGCGGCGCGGACGCCCCCGACGTCGAGTCCGACTTCCGCGCCTATATGGCGGCCAGGTGGCCGGCGCTGCTCCGCACCGCCTATCTGCTCACCGGCAACCACCATGACGCGGAGGATCTGGCACAGACCGCGCTGGCCAGGGCGTGTGCCCACTGGAAACGGGTCAGGCGGGCCGACGATCCGGACGCCTATGTGTGGCGGGTGCTGATCAACGCCCATGTGGACCGCTTTCGGCGCCGGAGGGTACGCGAGTGGCTCACCGACCGGTTCCCCGAACGCGCGGAGGCCGACAGCGCCGAACAGGTCGCCGCCCGGGGCGTGTTGCTACCGGCGCTGGATCGGCTGACGCCGAGACAGCGGGCGGTCGTCGTCCTGCGCTATCTCGACGACAGGAGTGAGACCGAGGTGGCACAGGTGTTGGGCACCGGCGTCGGCACCGTACGCAGCCACACCGCCAGAGGGCTGGCGAAGCTGCGCGCGGACGGCGCCCTCCGGGAGATGTGCGATCCGCGGCAGAGTCACGAGACGCGGGTGCGGCCCGAGGAGGCGGGATCATGAACGACCGTGGGTGGGAAAGGGGCTGGTCCGATCCGGTCCGCGCAGCCGCCTCCTCCTCCGCCGCCGAGACCGTTGGCCCCGGCGCGACGGAGTTGGGCAGGGAACTGCGGCGCGAGGCCGCCGAGGTGCCGGTGGGTCCGCCGCCGACGGATCGGGTCGTCGCCCGAGGACGGCGGTCGCGCCGCCGCCGGCACGCGGCCACCGGCCTGGTGGCGGCGGCCATGGTCGGCGCGGTGGCGGTGGCCATCGCCCCCGTCTCCGACCACCTGGGCGGCGGCGGGACGGGGCCGACCGTGGCCGCCCCGGCCGCGCCCGCCTCCACCACGGTGGTCGAGCCGGGAGTGCCCGTCGAGATCGGCCATGGTCAGGGCCTTGCGCTGTGGCGCGACGGATCCCATCTCGTCGCCCCGCTGGACACGTTCGCGGATCGGGACGGGCCCCCGTCCACCGCGACGGCCGAGCCGTTGACCAGCTCCTTCACCCCGACCGGGACGGGCGTGGTCGGCACGGGCACCTGGCGGGGGGAGCCGGCGGTGGCCCGGCTCACGGTGAGCGTGAACGGCCAGGAGCAGGAGGCCGCCCTGGTCACGCTGCCGGGCGAACCGGGATGGGGGGCCTACCACCTGGACCTGCCCGAACCACCGTCCGGCGAGCTGACCGTCACCGCGTACGGGGAGGACGGTACGGTGCTGAGCCAGCTGGCGGAGGGGTTCCCGCCCTGAGCCGTGTGCTGAGTCGTGTGCTGAGTCGTGTGCTGAGTCGTGTTTCGAGCGGCGTCCCGGGGGCGACGCGACGCCAGGTGGACGGACGCCCGTCCTCCCGCCGGCGCGTTCCGCCCTGCTAGCCTCGTCGACATGCAGCGTGCCGCCATGACGACGACGCCGGAGAGTGTCCCGGCGCGCTGACGAATGCCTAGTCGAAGCCCCGGGGCGAGCGCCCCGGGGCTTCGCCGTGTGGTCGCTCGTCCCACGCACCAGCCGCCGGTCCCGGACCGGGAAGGGCGGCTGGTGTCCGGAACGAGGGAGACCACCGTGTACGACCATCGCAAGCTCGGCCGCGAGCTGAACCTGTTCGACACCGATCCGTTGATCGGCGCCGGACTGCCCTACTGGCTGCCCGACGGCGCGGCCGTGCGCCACGCGCTGGAGGAGTACGTCCACCAGCTCGAACGCCGCGCCGGCTACCAGCACGTCTACTCACCGGTGCTCGGCAAACGGGAGCTGTACGAGATCTCGGGCCACTGGTCCCACTACAGCGACGACATGTTCCCTCCGATGGATGTCGGTGACGAACAGATGGTGCTCCGGCCGAGCCTCTGCCCGCACCATGCGCTGATCTTCCGCTCCCGCTCGCACAGCTACCGGGAGCTGCCGCTGCGGATGGCGGAACTCGGCGGCATGTACCGCTCCGAACTCTCCGGCGTGCTCGGCGGGTTGACCCGGGTGCGGTCGATCCAGCTCAACGATGCCCATGTGTTCTGCGCCCTTGACCAGGTCGCCGACGAGGCGAGCGCGGCGCTGGGCCTCATCCAACGGGCGTACGGGGCGTTGGGGATCGCGCCACCGCGCTACCGACTGTCGCTGCCGGGTGAGGGGGGCAAGTATGTGGCGGCGCCGGAGCTGTGGCGCCGCTCCGTCGCCCTGCTGCGCGCGGTGCTCGACGGCTCCGGACTGTCCTACGAGGCGGTGGAGGGCGAGGCCGCCTTCTACGGGCCCAAGATCGATGTGCTGGTGATCGACGGCGCGGGGCGGGAGTTCACCCTCTCCACCGTGCAGGTGGACTTCCATCAACCGGAGCGGTTCGACCTCGGCTACATCGGCCCCGACGGGGCCAGGCACCGCCCGGTGATGGTGCACCGCAGCATCGTCGGCAGCGTGGAACGGGCCGTCGCGCACCTGATCGAGGTGCACGGCGGCGCGTTTCCCTCCTGGCTGGCGCCTCTCCAGCTGGTGCTGCTCCCGGTCTCCGACGCGGAGCGCGCCGACGCCGACGCCGTGGCGCTGCGCGCCGCCGAACTGGGCCTGCGCGCCCGGGTCGTCGGTCCTGAGCAGGGGTCCCTCGCGGCGCGCGTTCGCCAGCACCGGCTCGTTCCCTACCAGGCCGTGCTGGGCTCACGCGAGGCAGCGGCCGGACAGCTCGCCGTGCGGCTGCGCGACGGGCGCAGGCTGGACGCGCTTCCGGCGGAGGAGGTGCTCGGCCGCATCGCCGCTCGGGTCGCGGAGCACAGCCTGGCGCTGTGGGACGAGGCACCCGGGCGGAGAGGGTGATCAACGGGGGCGGGGCGGTGGACCATCCGCCGCCCGGACCCATCCGCCGCTCAGGGGAGGAGGCGGGCCGTCGGCTCGTCCTCTCCCTCGACCGGCGGCGGACCGTCGACACCCCAGACCGCCAACGAACGGGTGAAGGGGTGCTTGGCGACGACCAACCCGCTCGCGGCGAGGAGTTCGGCGAGGGCGTCCTCCATCGCGGTGAGCGAGGCACTCATCAGCCGCTCGGCCGGACCTGCCGGCAACTCCCTCTCCGCGACATCGAACAGGAGGTTGGACGCGTGCCAGCGGATCACCACATGATCGACCGGCCCCTCGATCGGACCTTCCCGCTCCAGATAGACCCCGGAGCCGCCCGTCTCCACCGCCAGCGGGAGGCCGATCAGGCGCACCGCCTGCACGATCCGCTCCACCAGGGCCTCCGGCAGCACCTGCTCCTCGGGGCTCAACGTGCGCTGATTCGGCCGCTGGCCGTCACCGTCCACTGTGTCACTGCTCACACCGACAGCCTGCCCTAACCCGGGGCACGACAGGAATCGTTCTCCCCAACTTCCTGCTCCCGGTTCGCTCCCTCCCGGCGCCTACCCCCGGCAACCGCCTGCGGCGGCCCGCCGGTTGACGGGCTCGCCGCACCCCGTCCGGAGACGGGCGGGGTGCGGCTAGCCGCGTGGGGCCCTCGGGTCAGGGCAGTTCGCCCCGGAGGGTGCGTGCGGCCTCGACCAGGGAGGTCAGCGAATCGCGGACCTCGGGCCAGGCCCGGGTCTTCAGGCCGCAGTCGGGGTTGACCCACAGCCGCTCGGCCGGGATGGCCGCGAGGCCGGCCCGCAACAGCTCGGTGACCTCGGCGCGGTCGGGAACGCGCGGGGAGTGGATGTCGTAGACGCCGGGACCGACCTCCCTCGGATAGCTGGCGTCGGCGAGTTCGGCGGCGACCCGCATATGCGACCTGGCCGCCTCCAGGCTGATCACATCGGCGTCCAGATCGTCGATGGCCTGCAGGATGTCGCCGAACTCGGCGTAGCACATGTGGGTGTGGATCTGGGTGTCGGGGCGGACACCGCTGGTGGTGAGCCGGAAGACCTCGGTGGCCCAGGCCAGATAGCCGCGCTGGTCGACGGCGCGCAACGGCAGCGTCTCCCGCAGCGCCGGCTCGTCGACCTGGATCACCGAAGTTCCGGCGGCCTCCAGGTCGTTCACCTCGTCGCGCAGGGCCAGCGCGACCTGCCTGGCCGTTTCGCCACGGGGCTGATCGTCGCGGACGAAGGACCAGGCGAGCATGGTGACCGGCCCGGTCAACATGCCCTTGACGGGGCGATCGGTCAACGACTGCGCGTACTGGGCCCAGCGCACCGTCATCGGGTCGGGACGCGAGATGTCGCCGACGAGGATCGGCGGCCTGACGTAGCGGGTGCCGTACGACTGGACCCATCCGTGTTGGGTGGCCAGATAGCCGGTGAGCTGCTCGGCGAAGTACTGCACCATGTCGTTGCGCTCGGGTTCGCCGTGCACCAGGACATCGATCCCGGCCTTCTCCTGGAAGGCGATCGTCTCGCGGACCTCGTGCCGCACCCGCTCCTCGTAGCCGGGCGCGTCGAGCCGACCGGCCCGCAGATCGGCCCTGGCCGTGCGGAGCTCGACGGTCTGTGGAAAGGAGCCGATGGTGGTGGTGGGCAGGGGCGGCAGCGCCAGATGGGCCCGCTGGGCGGCGGTGCGCTCGGGGTAGGGCTGCGAACGGCGGCCGTCCGCCTCGGTGATCGCGGCGGCGCGGGCCCGCACGGCCGGGTCACGGGTGATCGGGGACCCGGCGCGGGAGGCCAGATCGGCGCGGTTGGCGGCGAGTTGGGCTGCGATCGCGCCGCTGCCCTCGGCCAGGCCCCGGGTCAGGGTGACGATCTCGGTGACCTTCTGACGGGCGAAGGCCAGCCAGCGCAGAATCTGCTGGTCGATGTCCCGCTCCGCCGTGGCGTCCAGTGGGACGTGCAGCAAGGAGCAGGAAGCGGCCACATCGACGCTGCCGGCCAGACCCAGGAGCGTGGCCAGGGTCGCCAGCGACCGTTCGAGATCGTTGATCCACACGTTGCGGCCGTTGACCACGCCGGCGACCAACCGCTTCCCCGGCAGACCGCCGGCGGCTGCGAGATCCTCCAGGTTGCCGGCGGCGGACCCGGTGAAGTCGATGGCCAGGCCCTCCACAGGGGCCTTCGCCAGAACGGGCAGGGCCTCACCGAGGCGGTCGAAGTAGGAGGCGACCAACAGCTTGGGACGGTCCACCAGGGCACCGAGATCGCGGTAGGCGCGCGCCGCCGCGGCCAACTCGGCGGGGGTACGGTCCTGGACCAGTGCCGGCTCGTCGATCTGCACCCAGCCGGCACCCGCGGCGCGCAGATCGGCCAACACCTCGGCATAGACCGGCAGCAGGCGGTCCAGCAGGGTCAGCGGCTCGAAGTCATCGGCGACGCCGGGAGCGGGCTTGGCCAGCAGCAGATAGGTGATCGGGCCCACCAGAACGGGGCGAGCGGTCAGCCCGAGGGCGAGCGCCTCGCCCAACTCGGCACGTTGCCTGCCGGAGTCGGCGGTGAAGACGGTGTCAGGGCCGAGTTCGGGGACCAGGTAGTGGTAGTTGGTGTCGAACCACTTGGTCATCTCCAGCGGCGCGACATCCTGGGTGCCGCGAGCCATGGCGAAGTAGCCGGCCAGGGCATCGGCCTCGACGGCCGAGCGGTGCCGTGGCGGGATGGCGCCGACCATCACGCTGGTGTCCAGCACGTGGTCGTAGAACGAGAAGTCTCCGGTGGGGACCTCGTGCACGCCGGCGTCGGCGAGCTGTCGCCAGTTGGCTTGACGCAGTTCTGAGGCGGTGTCGAGCAGATCCTGGGCGGTGACGCGGCCCTTCCAGTACCCCTCGATCGCCCTCTTCAGCTGACGGTTGGCCCCCTGGCGGGGATAGCCGTACACCGTGGCCCGTGGTGCCGCGGCTGCGGACTCGCTGGTCAAGAAACTCTCCTTCGCGAGCATGTCTCCTGGCTGGTCTCGGCGACCACGCACGGGAGCGAAGGAGCACAGCGACCGGAGAACCCGGCGGAGCCGTTGCCACGGCCCGGGGCACTCGTCGTCAGCACGCAGACCCACCCACGAGGTCACCGAAACAACCGCGGGCGACGGTCGCCCACGGGCAGTGGCAGGTCTTCGGACTCGCGGGCACCCTCGGCCTGAACACTCAGGCGAAGACCTACTGGCCGTCGCTTCCCAAGCCCGACGGGCCCAGTGCGTATGACGGCGGTCGTTCCCACTCACCGCTGCGGGGCAGTCCCGGATTCCCACCGGGTTCCCTCTTACGACGTGCCTGCCTGGCGGACAGGACGAACCAACTGCGTCGGTCAGCCTAGCGCCTCCGCGCCAGCTGGCCAGAGGGCGTCGAAGCGCGGGGCGTCGGCCCCTGGCAGGCAGGAACGACGCCACCCCGGCGGATCGGGGCGCGGCTGCGGCTGCGGCTGCGGCTGCGGCTGCGGGAGAGCACACCGCTGACCGAGTCCCGCGTCGGGAAAGCACTCTCGTTGTACCGCCCCTTCGGCGAGATGCCGGCCGACCGGGGGCGGCCGATGTCGACTGGGGGCTTTCGGCACTCAGGGGCGCGGCGCGCAGGAACCGCTCGGGCGGCGGGAGGCCGCGTCCCCTCATCACGCTGGTGCCGGTGGGCGAACCGGAGGACCGGGACGGTCGCCTCGTACCAAGAATCTTCAGAATCATCACGCTCCGTAACCTAGACCCTTGTCACTCTCCGTGTCTAGTGGCACACTGAGAATTACTCAGCGCGACATCAGGCGAGGAGTCGGACCACCGGAGGGCACGCGATGCGTACGTTGTTCGATGACCAATCACCCCGCGTCCACGGCGGGTTCGGGCCGGACGGGGCCGGCGCGATGCCGATGGGGGTGGTCGGCCGAGTGCGCCGGGCCTTCCGCAGCCTCGCCAGGTGGTTGTGCCGCGGAGGGCCCGGGACGCTGAGGCGGCTCGGCCGGCCGGCATCCCCGTCCGAGGACGCGGCGCCAGCCGGCCGATCGGGCCCGTCAGTCGCGCGGGCGCAGGAGTTCCAGGTCGGTGCCCCAGGAGTCCAGCACCGCGTCATGGCCGGCGGCGCGGGCCATGAGCTCGACCTCAGCGAACAGCTCACGCTGGGTGCCGGGATCGCCGTCGGCGAGCAGGCGTCGCAGCAGCGGAAGCAGCCGCTCGGCTGTCCAGCCGGGGGTCTCCAACGGGTGGTTGGCCAACTCCCAGCTCAGATACTTGTTGTAGGGCCGCACGCGCCGGTTGAGCGCGAAGACGACCTCAAGGAAGAAGGGCATGCTCTCCGCCGCGTCAAGATGTCCCAGATCGGGACGCCCGTCGCGGAAGCTCTTCAGGGAGCGGTAGGTCTGGTTCACATAGGCGTCCAGCCAGCCGTCGACGGCCGCCCGCGCCTCGTCGGGAAGCAGCGCTCGTTTGCGCTCCAGGATCTCAGCGATCCCGCCGTCGAGTCGGTCGAACAACACCCGGGCGTGCACGTGGGCGTAGCGCATCCAGGGCTGCTCGTCCCCGGGCAGCCCCCGACGGGTGAACTCGGCCAGGGTGAACACGGCCAGATCCAGCCTCGGGGAGCGGTATCCGTCCCAGTCGGCGAACGCCGAAGGGCCCTCGTCCCTGACCACCACATGGATGTCATGGTCGGAGTGCCGGGTCGGCATGCCGTCGTGGGCCTGGGATCCGCTGAGCAGCACGCCGAGGACGGACGGGTCGTCGTGCGCCTGAGCGAGGAGAGCGTCCAGGTCGGTGGGCACGGCGGAGTCGGGCAGATGTGTCATCGCGGTGATCTCTCCATACGGAAGCGTCCGGGGGCAACGGCCCACGGATGGACTGCGGTTCGCTTCGGTGGCGACATCTGCGGTCGCCACAGGGGATCACCTCACGCGCTGGACTCTATCCCGTCCCGAGCGGCGGGCCGGGGCGGGGCCGCGTCAGGCCGTCGGCGGATCGGCGCACTCCTCCTCACCTTCCCGCGCGGTGAGTTGGCTGGCCAGCACATAGCGCACCCGAGCATCGCGGTACCGCACCTCGGGTGCGACCGGGTCGGGGAGGTTGGTCCGCTCGGAGGTCGAGAGGGAGGAGTGGCCGGGGCAGCCGTGAAAGGCGACTCGGGCGTCGGGCACCTGGCCCCAACGCATCTCCTCGGCGTGCACGATCGCGGAGAACGCGAAGTCCGGCTCGGCGCCCGTCTCGTCGCCCCGCTCCGCGTGTTCTCTTCAAGTCGCCCCGGATTTCGCGGCGGCCCTCTTCGCCAGATCCTTGGCCACATCGGTCACCTTGCCGGCGACGGACATCTCCTCGCCCGTCTTGGAGACCTCCTCACCGGTCTTCTCCACCGCTCCCCCCGCACGGTCGACGGCTCCGCCCGCGGTCGCGGACGCCTCCTGCACCACCTGCTCGATGATGCGCGGGTTCTGGTCGATGGTGTTGAGGACCTCCTTGATGATCGAGGCGACCTGGTCGAGACGCACCTTGAGAAGCGCCTGGGCGTCCACGCCCTTGAGGTCCAACTCAAGCCTCCCGAGGGTGACATCGGCACCGACGTCGAGCTTGAGCAGACTGAGCACCTCGGCCTTCAGCGAGATCTTGGCCCTGAGGTCCTCCGCCTCGATCTTCAGCTCGTCGAGCTTGAGCACCGGAACGTCGAGGAGCACATCCGCGTCCTCCGGGTCATAGCCCTGCTGCGAACTCTCTTCACTCATCGTCCCGACCTTCCGTTCGCTCGCTGTCGCTGTCGCTGTCGTAGTCGTCCCCGTCCTCGCCGCCGTCCCCGCGCTCCTCCCTGAGCGCCTCCTCATGGCTGCGCACGACCTCCTCGTCCCGGATCTCGCCGCGCCAGCCCTCGATCTCCTCGTCCGGCGCCAACGTCACATAGCGCTGGAAGTGCTTGAGGTCCAGCCGGATCCGGCGGCCCACGGCACGCCAGAGGTTGCCCGTCTTCTCGAAGAAGCCCGAGGGCTGGTACTCGACAACCGCGATGATCCGGGTCAGCGTCGGCGTCAACTCGTGGAAGGTGACGGCGCCCCGGGTGGATCCCTTGGACCCCTCCGAGCGCCAGACGATGCGGTCGTCCGGCACCTGCTCCTCGATGGTGGCCTCGAAGCTGCGCTCGGAGAAAGCGATCTTGGTCTTCCACTCGGTGGTGGTGTCGTCGGAGGTGGACACATTGCTGACGCCCTTGGTGAAGACGCCGAACTTCTCGAACTGCGTCCAGTGGTCGTAGCAGGTGCGCAGCGGCTTACCCACGTCGATCACCTCGACGATGTTGGTGACCTTGACGTCGCCGGCCTCCTGCTCGCCGCCGGTGGCCGCCGCCCCGTCGTCCTCGTCACCCTCCTCGTCGCCCGAGGAGCCACCCCCAGGAGTCACCTTGTCCTTGAGCCCACGCAACGTCGAACCGGCGGCCACCTTGGCTGGATTCTCACCCTTCATCATGCGCGCGGCGGTATCCGGAACCGCCTTGCTGTTCTCGGCCGAATCGCCGATCCGGTGAGCCACATCGGTCAGCTTTCCGCCGGCCTTGTCGACCAGGTGTTGCGCCTGTGCGCCGAGAAAGCTCATCAGCTCCTCGCGGACCCGCTCAAGTCCGGAGGGCTTCTCCTCGGCGCCGTTCTCACCGCCTTCTTCGGTCTCCTCGGGGGCCTCCGCGGCCTTGGGGCTCATGAGCTGCCACCGCCCTTCTGTCGGGAGCCGCCGGCGGCCGACGAGGTGCGCCGGCTGGGGCGCCTGGGCGCACGTTCCCTCGTGGGCAGCGGCTCGCCGGGGCGACGGCGCCCCGAGGACCGCGCACGGGCCCCTCGCCCGCGCTCCCCGCCGGCCTCGCCATCCGCGTCGGACGCACCGTCGGCCTCCGCTCCGGCCTCTGTGTCGGCCTCCGCGTCGGAAGCGGAATCAGAATCGGAGTCGGCGTCCGGATCCCGGCCCGACCTCGAACGCTTCCGGTCAGGGCGCCGAGCGGGCCGCTCCGACGCCGGCTCGGGCTGGTCGCCGCCGCCCGGCGTCGCGCCGTCAAGCAGAGCCTTGGTGCGGCTGGCCAGGCCGTCCGCGACCGTCTCATAGCCGCGGTGCACGACCGCGGACACCACGGATCGGCCACTGGACAGCAGCTCGCCACGTACCTGGTCACTGATCTTGGCGAACTGGTCAGTACCGCCGAGCCGGTGCAACCCGTCGCTGACCAGCTCACGAGGGTTGAGCCGCACCCGGCGGCCCAACGCGTAGGAGGCAAGCACCAGGGCCAGCTTCGCCTTCTTGGTGCGGCCCAGCAGATAGCCAGCCGCCATCCCGGCGGCAACCGCCGCCCGCGTGGAGGTCTCGGTCATGTTCCCGTGTCCTTGTCGTCGCCCGGCCCTCGGCGGCGCGCCCACGAGAACGTCGGCGGGCGTCGCCATGAACCTCAGCCAACGACGTCCTCGCCCGCTCCGCACCTCGAACGGAGCCGTCCGGATGAGAAACGGAACCGAGGCGGCATCAAGGAGGCCAGGGAGAAACCCCGCCAGACACGACATAACGGCCACCGCGTCCGCTACTCGACACGGCGACCGTTACGTCAATCACTCGAGATTGGCTGAATGTCACCCCTCTGTCGTCCAGTACCGGTCGCTCGACGCGGCCGATCAGTCGGTTGCCGTGGTCGCTCCGTCCGGGCCGGGCTCCGGCCCCGCCTGGGCGGGCCATCGAGCGCTGTGGGGCCACCCGCACGGCACGGCCTCAGATCGCCGGCCTCGCCTGGGACCAGCCGGGGACCCCACCGGTGCCGAGGCGCTCCACCTGGGAGGTGAACTCGGCCGCCATCTGCTGCGCCTCGTTCTGCGCCGGGGACTGGTTGGTGATGTTGACCGCCACCGTCAGCACCCCGCTGACCGGGGCCTTGGGCGAGAGCCGCACCGGGGTGCAGGTGAAGGTGAAGTTCTGCGGGGTCGCCGCGTCGTAGGAGGCGATCCTGGCGTCGGCGAGGCTGGCGGTCTGCCCGGCGTGATAGGCCCGGTCCATCGTCGCGAAGACGCCCACGGCGTCCAGGCCGGGAAGGGACTCCCGCCCCGCGCTCAGCTGCTGGACCCGCCCGAACGAGGCGCCCTGCTTGGCGTTGGCGTACCGCAGCAGGTGGTTGGGGCCCTGAGTGAGCATGATGGGGAACGGAGCGCCGTCGAAGACGGCGAACATCTCCTGCTGCTGCGTCAGCAGGCTGTCCCGGAGCTGGAACTCGGAGAGCAGAGTCTCGGCGAGGTTCTGCATGCCTTCCATGTGCCGGGCGTCCCACTGCCGGGGACGCATGTCGGCGACACAGACGGTGCCGAGGATCTGCCCGGTGTGGTCGAGCAGCGGGGTGCCGAGGTAGGCGCGCACGCCCATCTCGTTGACCAGCGGATTGCCCTTGAAGCGCGGATAGTCGAAGACGTCGTCCAGGGCCAACTGCGAGCCCTGAGCGACCACATGCGGGCAGAACCCGTAGTCGACCGGAGCCTCTCTGGCTATCTCCGGAAGACTGGTGAGGTCGAAGGCTATGCCTCGACCGTCGACATCTCCTCCGGTGCCGTCCTCTGCCGCCGGCGGGCTGTACATCCCCCGGAACATCTGACGTTCGTCGCTGATGAAATTGACCATGGCGAGGGGGGCTTGGGCAAGGTTGCCCGCAAGCCGAGCGACGCGGTCGAACTTCGCCTCGGGCTCGGAGTCGTTCAGGCCGAGAAGCTGCAGCCGGCGCCTGCGCTGCTCACCCTCGTTTGGGGTTTGATCGGGTGTCAGGGGCTTCATGGGCACACATGAAACCAGAAGCGATGGGCTATGCGCCGCCCCACCGGGGCACTTGCGGTGCCTTTTGCCTCACCGGCCGCGTCACACTCGCGCCTCCCGCACCATTGGTCCACTCCTGGTCCACTCCCGATGAGCACGCGGCGCAACTCGACAGCTTGTCCAGATCCGGTCCCCCTCAACCCTCCCACAGCCACTTCCCGTCATTCCCAATCAGAAACGGGCGGAACCGATTGCGTCGTACGACAATCGTGCGGTGGTCTTCTTGTCAGCACCCGCGAGCACGCCCTCGTCCCCGCCATGTCCCGGAGCACCGGTGCGGCGGCTGAGGCGGCTGGGGCGGTCGAAGCGACGGCTGACCACTACTGCGACAGAACGCGTTCGGACAATGTCGTGTCACTGTCGTAAAGAGGCAGTTAAGGGCGGTGATTTGAGCGCCTACTTTCGCGTAGGGTCTCCCTGCCGTGCCAACCCGCAGCATCACGCCGCGAGTCATGGGGCTATGAAGTACCCGACAGGAACCGTCCACAGAGGGGACGTCAGGGGTATGATCCGGCCATTCGCCATGGATCGGACGTCACGGATACACCGGGCGTCACCAGGAGTCCGCCCTGCCCAGAGTCGCGCGGCGCGTGACGCCATCCCGGCCAGCAACGTTGCCCCGGCGAGGGCATGGTTCGGGACCAGGGAGTGGACGGCACTCCCCATGCCGGCACAGAGCCATGTGAGCGAGGCTGATCACTAGCAGCACAGAACCCGCATTGGACTTGGCAAGCTGCGGCCGACACCGGCCGAACGTGTCGTACCGATAAGGGGGCGGGGGCGGACGAGCAGTCCGGCCCCGCATCAGTTCGGCCACACATCGGAACTACCAGCAAGCGCTAGGTCACAGAGAGAGACCAAAGCGCCGCCCGGCTACACCCAGGGTAAGCATCACAACCACACACAGACATCGCGGTGACACCCGCACCACCCGCACAGCAAGCAGCACCACAAGCACCACAAGCAGCACCCGCACAGGCAGCACCACAGCACCAGCACCAGGCACACCCGCGCCAAGCACCGCCGCACCAAGCACGGCCGCACCACCGCACAGGCACCACGCACGAACGCAGCACCATCGCAGGGACGTCAGAGAATTCAGAGGAGTGGACTGGTGAAGAGTTCGACAGCGGAGGTCGAAGAACGCTCGGTGGCCGTGATCGGCATGGCCTGCCGGCTCCCCGGCGCGACAGACCCTGATCAGCTGTGGGAGGTGCTGCGCCACGGCTTGGACGCGACCAGCGACACCCCGACCGACCGCTACGACGTGGACGCCCTGTACTCCCCCGAACCCGGCCCCGGGAGGATCGGCACCCGGCGGGCCGGCTACGTCAACGGCATAGCCGACTTCGACGCCGAGTTCTTCGGCATCTCCGCCGGCGAGGCCGTCGATCTCGACCCGCAACAGCGCCTGTTGCTGATGGCCACCTGGGAGGCGCTGGAGGACGCCGGTCAGCGCCCCGAGGATCTGGCCGGCACCCGCACCGGGGTCTTCGTCGGCGCCGCACGCTCGGACTTCCTGGAGGAGCAGTACCGGCGGGGCCTGACCGCCGTGAACGCCTCCGCCTTCCAGAACTACCGCTCCCTGCTGCCCGCCCGGGTCTCCCACAGCTTTGATCTACGCGGGCCAAGTGTGGCCATCGACACCGCCTGCTCCTCCGCCCTGACCGCCGTGCACTCGGCCGTGTTGAGCCTGCGCGCCCGGGAGACCCCGCTGGCCGTCGCCGCCGGGGTCAACCTGCTGCTGCGCCCGGACGAGGGCGTGCTGATGACCCAGTCCGGTGGCATCGCACACGACGGCCGCAGCAAGTTCGGCGACGCGTCGGCCGACGGTTTCGCGCCCAGCGACGGAGTCGGCGTGGTGATCCTCAAGCCGCTGCGGCAGGCCATCGCCGACGGGGACCGGATCCGCGCGGTGATCCAGGGCAGCGCGGTCAGCAACGACGGCGCCACCAGCCAGTCGGTGCTGACCCCGTCGCTCGCCGGCCAGATCGAGGTCCTGCGCTGGGCCCATGAGGACGCGGGCATCGCCCCGGCCGACGTGGACTTCGTGGAGGCCCACGGCTCCGGCTCGCCCACCCTGGACCCGATCGAGATCACCGCGCTGGGACAGGTGTTGGGCGAGGGCCGGCCGGCCGACCGGCCCTGCCTGGTGGGGTCGGTGAAGACCAACATCGGCCACGCGGAGGCCGCCGGCGGGATCGCCGGCCTGGTCAAGACCGTCCTGGCCCTGGAGCACGCCCAGGTCCCGCCCAGCCTGCATGTGCACACCCCCAATCCGAAGGTCGACTGGGAGGGGTTGCCGATCGCCATCGCCACCCGGCTCCACGACCTGCCGGACACCGGGCGCCCGGCCGTCGCCGGCATCAGCGGCCAGGGCTCGTCGACGTTGAACGCGCACCTGGTGGTGCGTCAGGGCGAGACGGTCGCCGAGCGGTACGCCGCCGCCCGCCGCTCGGAGCGTCCGGACGAGGTGTGCCTGCTGACGCTCTCCGCGCGGTCGATCCCGGCGCTCCAGGCCCTCGTCCGCTCCTATGTGGACTACCTCTCCCCCGGCGGCCGGGGTGCTCATCTCGCGCTGCGGGACATCTGCTTCAGCGCGGCGACCCGGCGCCAGCACCACCCGTTCCGGCTGGCCGTCGTCGCGGGCTCGCACGAGGAGATGGTCGCGGCGCTGGGAGACCCCACGCGGCCCACCCAACCCGAGGCGGAGGCGACGCCGTTGGCGGCCATCGCCGAGCAGTACCGACGGGGCCACGAGGTGCGTTGGCCCAGCGTCTTCGGCCCCGGCCACCGCTTCGTGCAGCTGCCCAAGTACCCCTGGCAGACGCAGCGGTTCTGGCCCGGCGAACGCGTCGGGGCCGAGGGCGACGGCGATCTGGCGACCACGGTGCTGCGCGAGCACGCCAGGACCGCGTCGAGCGACTACTCGGACGGCTCGCTGCTCTCCGACATGGGCATCGACTCGCTGGCGCGGGTGCGGATCATCCTGCGGCTCGCCTCGGATCACGGCTACGAGGTCGAGGCCGAGGAGCTGGCCCAGCTCCGCACCGTGGGCGACTTCCGTAACTGGCTGCACGTGTTGGAGGCTCAGGCCGCATGAACGGCGGGCGCGAGACGCTGTACGAGTGGTTCGCCGAGTCGGCGGACCGCCACCCCGAACAACCGGCGTTGGAGGTGGGCGACGAACGGCTCACCTACGGGGAGTTGCGCCGGCTGGTCGAGGGGCTCGCCGCACATCTGGTGGAGGTGTGCGGCGGGCGACGGCCCCGCGCCGTCGGCCTGGTGGCCAGCCGAACGCTGACGGCGTATGTCGGCTATCTGGCCGCGCTGCGCGCCGGTGCCACGGTGGTACCGCTCAATCCGGAGGCGCCGGCGACGCGCAACGTCGCCGTGTCGGTGGCCGCCGGCGTGGAGTTGGCGGTGGCCGAGCCGGCGCACGGCGCGATCGATGTGGGAGTGCCGGTGGTGGCGCCCTCGGCGACGGAGCTGCGCGGGTTCGCCGCCACGGGCGAACAGGCCCCGCCCTGCGCGGCGGGTCCCGACGACCGGGCCTATGTGGTCTTCACCTCCGGCTCCACCGGGACGCCCAAGGGGGTGCCGGTGCTGCACCGCAACGTCACGGCCTATCTGTCGCATGTGGTGCCCCGCGCCGAGGCGGGCCCCGGCAGCCGGATGTCCGGCACCTTCGAGCTGACGTTCGACGGTTCCGTATACGACCTCTTCGCCGCCTGGGGCTCGGGCGCCACGCTGGTGGTGCCGATGCGCAGTCAACTGCTGTCGCCGGTCAAGTTCATCGCCGGCCGGGAGTTGACGCACTGGTTCTCGGTGCCGTCGCTGGTCTCCTTCGCCGCCCAGTTGGGCACCCTCAAGCCCGGCGTGCTGCCGACCCTGCGCCGGAGCGTCTTCGGCGGGGAGCCGCTGCCCCTGGCGAGCGCCAGGGCCTGGCGGGCGGCGGCGCCCGACAGCGTGCTGGAGATCCTTTACGGACCGAGCGAGACGACGGTCTCCTGCACCGAGTACCAACTGCCGCGGGATCCGGCCGACTGGCCGAACCCGGCCAATGGCACGGTGCCGTTGGGCGAGGGATATTCCGAGATGGAGTTCCAGCTCCTGGACGGGGCCGGCGCCGCCGTCGACGACGGTGAGCTCTGTGTCCGCGGCCCGCAGCGCTTTCCCGGCTATCTGGACCCGGCCAACAACGTGGGCCGCTTTCTGAGCATCGACGCGGCAGGCACCGTGCACCCCTACACCGGGAACGCGCCCCTCACCGAAGAGCACTGGTACCGCACCGGCGACCGGGTGGCCGTCCTGGACGGCCGTCTGGTGCATCTGGGACGCGTGGACCAACAGGTGAAGATCCGTGGATACCGCATCGAGCCAGGCGAGATCGAGGCGCTGTTGCGTGAACAGGACGGGGTACGCGACGCCGTGGTGCTGGCCGTCCAGGGTCCCGACGGGGAGAAGGAGCTGGCAGCCGCCGTCGCCGGCGCGAACGACGACCCGCAGCCGCTCTACTCGGCGCTCAGCGACCGACTGCCGCCCTACATGATCCCCCGGCGTATCGCGGTGCTCACCGAACTCCCCCTGAACGCCAATGGAAAGATCGACCGCCGCGCCCTGGTCGGCGCCCTGGAATACTCGCCCCCTCGTTAGTGGAGACGGACCGGACCACGCGCTGTCGAGGCTGTCGGACTCCGCCGCCGAATTGCGCCCGAAATTAACCGAGATATCTCCGGAGAAACTGTCGGAGAAGCTGTCGCACCGAGGTTTCTCAGTGCAGCCGACTTTTTGTGAGGCCAAGATCATGTTCGACGTCATCGTGGTAGGCGCGCGGTGTGCCGGTTCTCCCACGGCCATGACGCTCGCCCGCGCCGGATTCCGTGTCCTGCTGGTGGACCGGGCGGGGTTCCCTTCCGACACCCTCTCCACGCACCTCGTCCACCAGCCGGGTGTCGCCGCGCTGGCGCGTTGGGGCCTGCTGGACCGGGTGATCGAGTCGGGTTGTCCGGCGTTGGACCAGGTCCACTACGAGGTCGAGGACGTGCGGCTGACCGGGTGCGGCCGGGGCGTCGAGGGGCAGCGGGCGGCCTACGCGCCGCGCCGTCAGGTGTTGGACTCCATCCTGCTCGACGGCGCGATCGCGGCGGGGGTCGAGTTCAGGGAACGCCACACGGTGACCGGCGTGCTGCGCGACGAGACCGGTCGGGTGGTCGGCGTCGAAGGCACCCACCGGGGCGGGACGTTCAGCGAGCGCGCTGCGCTGGTGATCGGCGCCGACGGGATGCGGTCCCGGATCGCGGACCTCTGCGACGCGTCGTTCACGCGGCGGAAACCCCGGCTCACCTGTGCCTACTACGCCTACTGGGATGATCTCCCGGCCGGGCTCGAACTCTATGAGCGGCCCGGCAGTTGGGTGGCGGCGGTGCCGACCAACGACGGGGCGACGCTGGTGCTGACGTACTTTCCGCAGGACCGCTTCGACGAGGTGCGGGTGGATCTGGAGCGCGCCTACCACGAGCAGATACGCACCACCGCCCCCGCCCTCTTCGAGCGGATGCGCGGCAAGCGGCAGTTGGAGCGGCTGCGGGGCACGGGGGACCAGCAGAACTTCTTCCGCCAGGCGAGCGGCCCCGGTTGGGCGCTGGTCGGCGACGCGGGGCACCACAAGGACTCGATCACGGCGCGCGGCATCAGCGACGCCTTCTTCCAGGTCGAGTCCCTGATGCGACACATCGGCAAGGATCTGGGCGATCCGGCCCACGTCGACGAGGCCCTCGCCGGCTATGCGGCGGAGCGGGACAGGGCCCTCCTCGGCGGTTTCGAGGCCACGTTGAACGTCGCCCGGCTGGAGGTGCACCAGGAACGGCTCGCCCTGCTGCGCGCGGTGCGTCAGGACGAGGAACTCACCACCACCTACTTCGACCTGGTGGCAGGGGTGGGTTCCTTCGAGGCGCTGTACACACCTCGGCTGATGGCATTGCTGTGAAGCTTCTCGGGAGAGGCGGCGGTGGTTGTGTCACGGGCGTCCAGTTCCGGAACACCAGATGCGGCGAACCACGAGCCAGATGCGTTGTTCGAGTTCATCGGCCCACGGCCGAACAACATCGGCATGACCTGGTACGGTGCACCGGGTTGGACGTTAGTTGACGCGGCGTTACGCTGCGCAAACGACATTTTCACTGTAGCAACCGGACATTGTACACATCCTGCTTTGGATGTCCCTCATCGCTATCATCGTTCCGCCGCCCCCGAGGAATCAGATGTCAGGCATACGCGACCGACGCAGAGATCCCAGAACATCGCGTAGATCTCTTCGGATATCGCTCGTTCTGCCGGTCCTCATCGCCGCACTCACCCTCACCGCTCTGTGGGGTTGGGCGGGCAGCGCTCTGGTCTCGGAGAGTCTCAAGCTCAGCGCTGACGCCGACCGCGCCGAATCGATCGGGCCCCCGACCCACGATCTGATCACCGCCCTCCAGGACGAACGCCGCCTGACCGCCGCCTGGCAGACCGCCGGCGACAGCGGCTCCCTGGAGGCGCTGGAAGAAGCCAGGGCCACCACGGGCGACGCCACCCAACGCTTCCGGAGCGCTCGCTCCGGTCTTGACTCCGCGAGCGCCACCATCCGGAGCCTGGCCGGCCAGTTCGACGGCTCGCTCGTCGAACTCTCGCCCCAGCGCGAGGCGATCGACAGCGGGGAGCTCGCCGGTATCGCCTCATACCAGCTGTTCACCAACGCCATCGGCGAGGCCATCACCCTGATGGGCGCCGCCGCCAGGATCGACGACCCGGAGTTGGCCTATCGGGCCATCGCCGTCACCGAGCTGGCCCGTGGCTCCGAGGCCGCCTCCCGGCAGGACGCCCTGCTGTACCTGGCCGACGGCGACGACGCCGACGAGGAGGCCGTCGTCCAGTCGTACGCCCAGGCGTTGGCGCTCCAGCACCAGGCCCGGACGGGGATGGATCCGACGGACCTGCCCTCAAGCCAGATCGGCGCCTTCGAGAACCTCGTCAAGAGCCAGCAGATCGGCATGCTGATCGCCGTCGAGTCGCTGGGCGGCGGCGGGGTCACCGTGCTGCCCACCAACCCCGACGCCTGGCGCGAGGCCGCCGACATGGTCGGCTCGGAGCTGCACACGCTGAGCGGCAACACGCTGGACAACATCGTCGACAGCGCGTCCTCCCGCAGCACCCGGCTGTTGATCGGCGCGATCGTGGGCACCGTGCTGGTGCTCGCGGCGCTCGCCTGCGCCCTCTATCTGTGCATCCGCTACACCCAGTCCCTGCTCCGCCGGATCGCCGCGCTGCGGGCCACCACAGAGGAGCTGACGGAGACCACCCTGCCGGAGCTCATCGAGCGGCTCGGCCGGGAGGGGCAGACCAAGCTCCCGGAGACGGACGACGACGAGGAGAAGGCGAAGGCCTACGGCGACGACGAGTTGGGGCAGCTGGCCAAGGCGTTCCAGCAGCAGCGTCAGCAGGTCCTGAAGAGCGTCGTCCAGCAGGCGAGGCGCCGTGAGGGCTCCGAGACCGTCTTCCTCGGTCTGGCCCGCCGCACCCAGATCCTGATCAACCGGATCATCCCCAAGCTGGACAAGCTGGAGCGCGAGCAGCAGGACTCCCGGCTGCTCAAGGAGATCTTCGCCGTCGACCACCTGGCCACCCGCGTCCGGCGGCACACCGAGAACCTGCTGATCCTCGGCGGTGCCGTGCCCGGCCGCCGTTGGGGTGAGCCGGTCCCCATCTACGAGGTGATGCGCAGCGCGATCTCGGAGACCGAGGACTACAGCCGGGTCGACGCGCCGCCCGCCCCCCGGATCTCGCTGACCGGCCGCGCGGTGGCCGACGTGGTGCACCTGCTCGCCGAACTCATCGAGAACGGCACCTCGTTCTCGCCGCCGGACACCAAGGTCTCCGTCAGCGCCCAGACGGTGGCCAGGGGCCGGGTCGCGGTGGAGATCATCGACCGGGGTCTCGGCATGGCCGAGGCCGAGTACACCCGTCTCAACCAACTCCTCGCCGACCCGCCCAAGCTGGACATGATGGCGTTGGGCGAGGCCCCCCGCCTCGGCCTCTTCGTGGTCGCCCGGCTGGCCAGGCGGCACGGCCTGGAAGTGGTGCTGCGCTCCTCGCCCTACGGCGGCACCCTCGCCGTCGTGCTGATCCCCAACGAGCTGTTGGAGGAGGGCACCTCGGTCCTCTCCGGGATCGTGTCGGAGGCCCACGCGGCGTCCCTGGAGGCCGCCGCGACCAAGCAGGAGACCACCCAGGCGTTCAGCGCCATCGCGGGCGGCGCGAACGGCGGGCAGCTGATCGGCAGCGGGTTGGAGCCCGCGCCGACGTCGGACGCCGAGCGCCCGGCGCGCGACGAGCGGGACCTCGCCCGCGCCGAGGACCGCGAGCCCGCGCACGCGTCGGACGGCGGACACGAGTTCGGCGGCCGAGAGCAAAGCGTTCCCCCGCAGCGGGATTCCATGGCGAGCCTCTCCCAGGGCTCCCTCGTCGAAACGGAGGCACTGCCCCACCCGCCCGCCGTCTACGACGACAGCGGATATCCCGCCTATGGAGGTGCCGGCCTGTTGCCCAGCACGCCCACCGGTCCGGAACCACGATCGGGGGCAGCCGCCCCCTCGTCCACCCCGGGTCAGTCACCAGCCAACTCCCCCATCTCGGATCCCGGCACCGCGGCCCCGCGCCGCCAACGCCCCTCCGGTCCCCCCAGCCGAACGGTCCCCTCCGGCTCCTCGATCGACAAGACCGTCGAGAGAGCGGAAGATATGCCCCGTGCACATGCGGACATCACATCCCCCGCCCCCGAGGCGCCGTCACAGCCCGGTGACGGGTCCAAGGCGGGTCTGAAGCTTCCCGTGCGCGTACGAGGGGAACGCCTGGCGGAGCAGCTGCGCAAGGAGGCGCACCTGCGCCCCGGGCAGGACGACGAGGAATCGTCCCGTCCCCGCACCCCCGGTCGGGCAGGCGCCACCATGGCGGCGATCCAGTCGGGGAACAAGCGCGCCCGCGCCACACCGTCCGCACCCTCTGCCGAAGGACATGACCCGCAGGCGCAACCCGCCGGATATGACGCCGATGCGGAAGGAACTGCGAGGAAGGATCAGCGATGACCGACCAGACCCATGCCAGTGCCCACCTGGGCTGGCTCCTGGACAACCTGGTGGCCGGGGTGCCAGAGGTCCACCATGCGATTGTGCTGTCCCAGGACGGGCTGCCACTCGCGCGGTCCTCCGCGCTCGGCCGGGACGACGCCGAACACCTCTCGGCCGTCGCCTCCGGGCTCCAGAGCCTCTCCCGCGGCGCTTCGCTCCGCTTCCAGGGCGGCCAGGTGCGGCAGACCGTCATCGAGATGGACAACGCCTTCCTCTTCGTCACCAACGCCGGCCAGCGCGCCCAGTTGGCCGTGCTCACCTCTGATCAGGTGGACGCCGGGATGGCCGCCTACGAGATGACGCGCATCGTGCAGCAGGTCGGCGAGTACCTCAGCGCCGCCCCGCGCACCGAACCCTCGTCCGCGACAGCTTCGGGACACTAACTCGGTGACGGCCAGGAAGAAAGCTTCGTGGTTCGACGAGGAGTCGCAATACCTCGTCCGCCCCTATGCCATATCCGGGGGCCGTACCTCCCCAGACGGATCTGAATTCGCCCTGATCACCCTGGTGGTCTCCATGCCGGCCTCGCACAGCCACGACAGGCGCCGCGAACAACCGGAGTTGACCGCCATCCTCGATCTATGTCAGGAACGCCCACTGGCTATCGTCGAAATCGCGGCGCGGCTTGACCTGCCGGCCAGTGTGGTGAAAGTGCTTTGCGGGGACCTGCTCGATAAATCCATGATCTCTATCAAAAAGCCGAGTCATGAGGCGACAGCCCCCAGTGTGGAACTACTGGAGAGGGTCATCAATGGAATCCGCAGGCTATAGCCAGCCGGGGGGATCGTCGCTGGCCATGCCAACGGCCCTGAAAATCCTGGTCGCTGGCGGCTTCGGGGTGGGCAAGACCACCATGATCGGCTCGGTCAGCGAGGTCCCCCCGCTGGAGACCGAGGAGTACATGACGCAGGCGAGCGTCGGCGTGGACGACCTCGCCCAGATCCCGGAGAAGACCACCACCACGGTGGCCATGGACTTCGGCCGGATCACGCTGGACGCGGAGCATGTGCTCTATCTCTTCGGCACACCTGGGCAGGAACGTTTCTGGTTCATGTGGGACGACCTCGCCGCCGGCGCGCTGGGGGCCGTCGTGCTGACCGACCCACGCCGGCTGGCGGACAGCTTCGCCTCCGTGGACTTCTTCGAACAGCGACGCATTCCCTTTGCCATCGGCATCAACTGCTTCTACGGCCGCACCGAGGTCACCGCCGCGGAAGTCAATGCCGCTTTGAATCTTCGCAATCCCGCGCCCGTCGTGATGTGTGACGTCAGGCAACGCGACTCCAGCAAAACGGTGTTGCTGGCCCTGTTGGAATCCGCGAAGGCGGTCGCCATCGGCTGATCCCCGCCCTGTACGAAACCGGGGGCGCGCCCATCACGGGGCGCGCCCCCGGTGTGTTGTCCGGGCGCTACGGCTTGCGGGCCACGCCCGCCCACATGGAGACGGTGGCGTGGGTGGCCTCGGCCGGCACCTCACCGTCGGGACGCCAGTCCTGCGGGGGAACGAGGCCAGGCTCGACCAGCTCAAGCCCGTCGAAGAACCGCCGGATCTCCGGCTCGGTCCGCACCTGCCCCATCTGCCCGGTGGCCGCGCGGTTGCCCGAGAGGATGCGGTCCCAGGTGGGCGGGTCGAAGTCGGACGTCACATGGGTGACCACCAGACAACTGCCGGACGGCAGGGCCCGGACATACTCGGCGACCAGGTCCTGTGCGGTCACGCCCCGCTCGGGATCGTCCGCGATGTAGTGCAACAGGGCGTTGAGGCACAGCGCGATGGGCTGGGAGAAGTCCAACACCTCGCGCAGTTCGGGGCTGCGCAGAATGCTGGGCGGATCGAAGAAGTCGGCGTGCAGATAGGCCGTCCGCCCCTCGGGGGTGCCGGTCATCAGCGCCTCGGCATAGCGCAGCACGATCAACCGGTTGTCGGTGTAGACGATCCGCGCGTCCGGCGCCAGGCTCTGCGCCGTCTGGTGCAGGTTGGGCTCCGTCGGGATGCCGGTGCCTATGTCGAGGAACTGCCGGATGCCCGCGTCCTTGGCGAGCCAGCGCACCGCGCGGTGGATGAAGGCCCGGTTGGCACGGGCCGCGGTCTTGACCCCCGGCCAGATACCGGCGACGAACTGGCCGGCCTGCTCATCGGCCGGATAGGAGGTCTTGCCATCCAGGAACCAGTCGTAGACCCGTGCCGGGTCGGGCTTGTTCGGGTCGATCTGTTCCTCAAGCAACGGCTCGTTCCTCCCAGTTGGCTATCCACTCGGTGATGGGCAGACTGTCGCGCACGGACGCGGCGGAGTCCAACGCCATCAGGTACTGCCGGACGACGTCGGGCCGGTCGCTGACCTCGGCGCCGTCCAGCGTACGCAACAACACCCGGTCGGCCAGGTCCGCCGGTTGGTAGCGGACCATCTGCACCGGGCCGCAGAGCAGCGCGGCGTGCGCGGTGTGCAGCGGCATCACGCTGATGGTGAAGCCGGACTCCGCCGCGAGCCCCCGCAGATGCTCGATCTGATCGCGCATGACGGCGGGGCCGCCGACCTGGCGGCGCAACGTCGCCTCCTCCACCAGCGCCCACACGGAGGGCGGCCGGCCAGCGGTGCGGCGCAGCGCGGCCTGGCGGCCGATGAGCAGTTCGAGTCGACGGTTGATCAGTCGCGCGCCGTCGTCGGGGTGCTGGATGCGCAGCAACGCCTTCGCGTAGCCCGGGCTCTGCAACAGCTCCGGCACGGTGGACGGGGCGTAGAGGCGGATGATCTGGGCGTGTTCCTCCAGCGCGAGGTAGTCGGCGAGCCAGTCGGGAAGCACCTCCCGATACCGCTCCCACCAGCCGGGACATCGAGCGCGCGCCACCTCGTCCTGGATCTCGTCGGCGGCCTCGGCCCGGCCGTACGCCGCCAGCAGCGGTGCGATCTGGGCCGGTTCCAGCATGAGATGGCCGCTCTCCAGCCGACGCATCGCCACCGAGGAGATCCGCAGCGCCGAAGCGGCCTCGGCCATCGAGCGGCCGGCGGCCTCCCGCATGCGGCGGAGCCGGGCCCCGAGGAACAGCTGCGTGGCCGTTGGCTCCGAACGCCCAGCCGACACGCCACGCCTCCCTTCTCCGGGGTAACTTCGAGTTCCCATGCGCTGCCGATCGGACAGGTGGGCACCTACCCACACGAGATGGTGATGCCATTCTGCCACTCGCAGAACGACACAGGCGGCAATCTCCCGGGAATCCCCCCGCGACCAGCGGCAGTTGACGTGACGGGGTCGTGCCAGCCGGTCATCCGTCCCGCTCGCCCGGTCCCGCGCCACGCCTCTCGACGTGGTCGTGGACCAGACGGGCGGTGCCGCCCCCATCGACCGGCAGGATCGTGACGGCGGTCGAGGGCAGATGCCGCACGGCCTTGGCGATCCGCTCGGCCATGTGCGGGTGCGGCGGCTTCCCCAGCCTGGTCCAACGCGACGTGCACAGCGCGTAGTTCTTCGGGGTGCAGAGTATGGGCATAGCGCAGGGCGCACAGCTCGGCCAGGTCCAGCGCGTCCACCAAGTGCAGCGGACGCCTCCGGCCGGTACTCGCGGTCCATCCGGATCAACGTCCAGACGCCGATCGGGAAGACCACGACGACCAGCCAGGCGCCCTCGGTGAACTTGGTCAGCGCGAAGACCGCCACCACCGCGACGGAGACCACGGCCGCCAGCGCGTTGCCGGCCAGCTTGAGCCGGAAGTGCCGGCCGCGCTCCCGCCCGCCAGTGGTGCACGGTGAGACCGGCGCCCGCCATCGCGAAGCCGGTGAGGACGCCGATGGCGTACAGCGCCACCAGCCGCTCCACATGCGCCCCGGTGACCAGCAGCGGGACCACCGAGACGAGGGTCAGCGCGATGATCCCGGAGGAGAACGCCAGCCGCTGCCCCCGCCGCGCCAACCGCTCCGGGAGGAACCGGTCCTCGGCGACGAAGTCGGCCAGGACCGGAAAGCCGGAGAACGGGGTGTTGGCCCCAGTGAAGAGGATCAGCGCCGTGGCCACCTGCACATAGACCAGGCCGGCCAGGCCCAACGCCCCGTCGCCGAAGACCAGATGGGCCTCCTGCGCGATCACCGTCGGACTACCGTCCCGGTAGGGCACGGCGTACGTGACCGAGGCAAGCCAGACCCACCGCCAGGATCATGCCGGCGAGCAGCACGCTCATGGTGATCAACGTCTTGCGCGCGTTGATCCCACGTGGCTCGCGGAAGACCGAGACGCTGTTGGAGACGGCCTCAAGCCCGGTGAGCGGGGTCCCGCCGTTGGCGAAGGCCCGCAGCACCACGAAGACCGTCGCCCCGTACAGCGGGCCGTCGCCCGGGTGCCCAACTCCAGGACGCCGTCGGCGTGCACATCGGCCCGGGGCAGCGAGTCGGTGGCCAGCCGCCAGAGCCCGGCCACCAGCATCAGGGTGACGGCGGCGACGAACAGATAGGCGGGTAGCGCGAACATCCGACCGGCCTGCCGGACGCCACGGAGATTGTCATAGGCCAGCACCAGCACGATCAGCACCGTCACCGGCAGCTTGAGCCCGTTGATCCCCGGCCAGCCGTCGCCCATCAGGCGAACCAACGAGAACAACGCGTCCGCGCCCGCCGCCGCCTGGACCGCCACTGTCACCACATAGTCGAACCAGGAGCGCCTCGGAGGCGATTTGGGCGACTCTGGGGCCGAAGTCCTCCTTCGCCACCACATAGCTGCCGCCGGCCTTGGTGTAGCTGACCACCACGTCGCTGTAGGTGAGGGTCAGCGGCAGCATCTGCTCCCCGCCATAGGCGGTGGACGACAGCCCGTCCGAGTTCGGTATCACCGCTGGTCATGCCCCCATGACAGACCACCCCACGACGCCACCCCGGAAAGCCACTCCGAACCAACCACGAACGGCCGCGCGACGGACACCCCTCACACCTCCGGCGCCCCGGGACCGGCCAGCGGCGCCTGGCTCTCCCGGTGTAGCCGCAGCGCGTCCGCGGCATCGAACGCCTGCCTGTCGACCGTGAGCCGCCGGCCGCCCCGGTGGGCGGTGAACCCCTCCTGCGGCGGATCGTCGAGCAGGGCCACCAGCGGCCGGACCGACTACTCCACGCTGACACCGAACATCGCGAGCGAGGCCCCGCTCAGGGCTCGCAGCGGCTGCGGCTGGGCGGCCGGTATGCCGGTACGGACGACGCCGGGGTGATAGCCAAGGTAGCGGACGGGCGAGTCCGGATGGCCATGAGGATAGGCCGCCCCCAGCAGGTCGATGGCTCGGAAGGACTGCAAGGTGGCCCTGGCACCGCCGTAGTGTTCGCGTCAGCTGGAGATCGCCCCAGTGGATCCGGCCGAGCAGCAGCCCTGGCGTGCCGACGTTAGCGGTCACGGGCCGGGACGACCGCTCCAGCGCAGGCCGCAGCTCGTGGCTCAGCGCATAGCGGCTCGGATAGGCGAGCGCGAAGCTGTGCTCGAAGCCCTCCGAGGTCTCGACCCGACCGCCGGTGAGGCGGTAACGCTGCGCGCAGAGCACGAGGTTGTTCACGACGGGCGCGATATCGCCGATCTCGCACACGAAGTGGATGCGCTCCATCCACTTCAGGGGAGGAGTGGGCGATGCCCGAGCATCAGCCGAAGGCGCGCCCGCTGCGGCGGGACGCCGAGCAGAGCCGGCGGGGAGTCGTCCAGGCCGGCCGCGAGGTCTGCGCCGATCGCGGAGTGTCGGCGACGCTCAACGATGTCCCCCACCATGCGGGCCTCGGCGTGGGCACGGTCTACCGCCGCTTCCCCGACAAGGCGAGCCTGGCGGAGGCGGTCTTCGCCGACGAACTCGCCGACATCCAGGCGATGGCCGGCGAGGCCTTGACGGACGACGGCGCGTGTTCGAGGCGTTCGCTGCCTTCCTGGACACGCGCAGGAACGGCTTGCCAACAACCGTGGCCTCCGCGATGTCACGCGCCAGGGCGGCTTCGGACCGGACCAACTGGCGTCAGCGCGGGCCGCGTTGACGTGGGACTGTGGCTGCCTGATAGACCGCGCCCGCGCCGACGGGAGCCTCCGGGAGGATGTGACGACGGCGGACCTCCCCGCCATCGTGGGAATGGTCGACGCCACCACCCTCGACATGGCCCCGAACGACTGGCGCCGCTACCTCACCATCCTCCTGACCTGCCTCCGCACCCTGCCACCCCCTGAACGTCGAGAGCCGTGGGGGACCAGCTCAACCGGTCCCCCACGGCGCCCGCTATTTTACCTTCACACCGCCCAATTACTGGGAGACATCGGGTCATCGGATTCGCTGGGCACGATCCGCGTGAGGAACTTTGTGTCGCCGAGTACGATGCAAATTTCCTGGGTGGTGAACCCGTCATCCGCTACCTGCGACTGCTGCTCCGGGAGTTCCGATATGACGGCCGGAGTCGGGGCAGGAGCCACGGCGTCCGCGTGGGGATAGCCGGGGCCCAGCAGGATCAATGGCAGAACCGCGTAGTCCACGCGATTGCTCCTCAGAATCGTTCTCTACGTGAACACCGCCGTCAGTCTTGGTCCGACTGCGGGGGTGGGCCGCCCATCCTTAACTGCCCGATCGGCGCGCGTCAAACTCGGGCGAACCTTTGGCAGTGGAGGACCCGTAGGGCCATCTTCGGAGCCGCCCGGGTTTGACCGACTCAGGTCAGGAGTCGCCCTGGGCAAGCGTGCCCCGGTAACGCTGAAGGCGGACCGCTAACCGCGACCGCTCGGCAGAGTAATCCCCGAGTACTCTGCTTCCGTCAGAAGGCGAGACACTTCGGCTTCTTCTGCGCGCGCCCCAAGTCGCCGCAGGAGGGTGAGCGCCTCTTCGAGGTATCCGACTGCCTGCTCGCGCTGCCCTCTGGCGAGCGCGCCCAGCCCCAGGCCACGGAGGGCTCCGGCCTCCTCCTTGGAGGCGTTGATCTGGCGGGCCAGCGCCAGGGAGGCCATGTGCTGCGGGATGGCCTCCTCATGCCTTCCCAGCTTCTGGAGTGCCCTGCCTATCCCGTTGAGCGCCGCGCACTCGCCCCTCTTGAACTCCATGTATCTGAGCATGGGCAGCACCTCACGATATCCATCGAGAGATGCGGATAAATCACCGGCGTCAAGAAGGGTGTGCGCGATATTCAGCCGCAAGGTCGCCCTGTCCAAACGTGTACTCTCAGGCTCAAGCGCCATCGCTTTTCTGAAGTAGTCAAGCGCCTTCTCATACTCCTGCCGAGTCCTGAAGAGCTCGGCCAGGTTTTGCAGGGCCGCAACGACCCCTCTTTTGTATCCAGCGGCAAGGGAGCCTTCCAGGAACGCGTTAAAGCTAATGGATGCCTCATTCAAGTTCCCGAGCCCCAGATGAATGACACCCAAAAGGTTGTGCCCGCGCGCCTGCCGAAGAGTATCCGGCAGACGCATAGCGAGTTCGACGGCCCGCTCCTGTATCGGTAGAGCTTCTCGGTTCCTTCCGGAGGAGTAGTAACTGAAGCCGAGCTGATACACCGCCTCTGCCTCCGCCTCGCGGTCTCCGCGCATTCGCGCCAAGGCCAACGCAGTGTCCGCTGCGGAAACCGCTTCCTGTGACTCGCCCGCGTGGGTGCCGAGGGTCGCCAGATCGATCAACGCGCGGGTTTCCGCGTGGCCGTCGCCGGCTCCGTGCCAGTAATCCACGGCCTCGGCCACGTACGGCCGTGCCGTCGCCAGGTAGCCCTGGGTGGTGAGAAAACCACCCAGTACATGGACCAACAGCGCGCTTCGGCCGTGATCCCCTCTACTCCGGAGATATTCGAGTATCGCCAGGAGGTTCGAGGACTCGGACATGAACCAGCCGTTCGCATCCGTCTCGTCCAACCAGCCGGCCGGCGGGGCCGGGTGATCGCTCTCGGGGACGGCGATGCGGCAGCGGTAGGGGAAGGCTAGGCGATCGGCCCGGTCAGCGACGTGCAGGTACGCGTCGAGCAGCCGCGCGACGGCGTCCTGCGACTCCTCGGCCGCCACCAGGGTGCGCGCGTAGTCGGCCAGCAGATCGTGGAGGCGGTAGCGGTGCGAACCAGGTTCGTTCAGAAGATGCGCATGGAGAAGTTTCTCCAACGATCTTTCGGTCAACTCGACTGGCAGGTCAGCGAGTACGGCGGCTGCGTGTGGCCCGAAGGCGGGTCCGATATGAAGCCCGAGGCGCCTGAACAGGCGGCGCTCCTCAGGGGACAGATCCTGAACCGAGAGGGCGAACACCTTCTCTATGTCCCGCGTTCCGTCGTGGAGTTCCCTCGTTCGGCCGCTCGCCCGATCCAACTGCTGAACAAGATCGTCGACGCTCCAGGATGAGTGCGTCAGAAATCTACTGGCGGCGATCTCCACGGCCAGCGGCAAGTTGCCGCACAACTGAGCAATCTTCGCCGCTTCCCTGGGACTTGGCTCGCGATCCGGCCCAACCCGATCTTGGAATAGCTCGATGGAGTCGCGGTCGGAGAGCGTGTCCAACGAGAGAGGTCGGGCGACGCTCACCGCGGCCAGATGCCGGCGGCTTGTAATGATCAACAAGGACTCCGAGGCGCCAGGAAGCAAAGGGCTCACCTGTTCGGGGCCGGACGCGTTATCCAGGATGACGAGAGCCCGTCGAGAGCTGAGTACGGATCGCCAGGTTGCCGTCAACTGGGCCTGGTCTGCGGGGATTTGCTGTGCCGAAAGACCCAGAAGATGCAGGAGCTCGGTGAGTGCTCTCGTGGTGTCGAGGGGTTTCTGGTGGGCGTCATAGCCACGCAGATCGATCATGATGTGGCCATCGGGAAAAGATGCCTTGACCTGGTGCGCGATATGCACAGCGAGTGCGGTCTTACCCACACCTCCCATGCCGCCGATGGCCGATACGAGCACACTCGACGGCCGCTGCTTTCCCGATCCCTTGATCATCGCCAGCAGCTTGTCGATCTCGTCCCGGCGGCCCACCCAGTCCGTGTCGCTGGGCAGGTTGCTGACCGCCGGGGAGATCCGGAGGGAGGGTTGGGGACCGTGGCCGAGTGCGGCGAGGAGTTCGGACAGGGGCGTCCGGTCGCGGACGGCCGCACGGACGCGGAGCAGGCGTTCGCCCAGGTCCGTACCAAGGTCCTCGATCAGCGCGCGTTCAGTGCGGCGGAGCAGCCGCTCCACCTGGAGGGCGCGTCCCGCGCCAAGGAGCGCGAGCGCCAGATGCTCGACCAGGGCCTCATCCTCGGGGCGCGCGTCTGCCAGCGGTTCAAGCTCGCCGATGACCTCGTTGAACTCGCCCCGGAGCAGGCTGATGCGACTGCGCAGCAGGAGCACGCCGAGGCGCTTCTCACGCAACGTCGCGCGGACGCGTTCGGGCCACCGACCCTTGAGACCGGCCAGGGGATCCCCGCGCCATAATCGGGTCGCCTCACCGAGGAGTTTTGTGGCCTCGCCAACACTGCCGCTGTCCGTAAAAGCGCGAGCTTGTTCGGTCATGCTCAAATATCGCCGCGCATCGATCGTTTCGGGATCGGCGTCCAGGGTGTAGGTGTGCATCCTGCCCCGCACCGTGCTGGTGGGGGAATCCGTGAGGGCGCGCATCCTCCTGCCGATACGGGAGACGTAGGTGCGTATGCCCTCCCGGGCGCTTGGCGGCGGAGCGTCGTCCCACACCCGGTGGATCAGGGTTTCGGCGCTGAGCAGTTGACCCACATCCCAGGCAAGTGCCGCGAGTACCAGGCGTTCCTTGGCCGAACCCAGGGAACTGCGCCTTTCGCCATAGTGCAGCTCAACCGTCCCCAGCATGAGCACGTGGAACTCCACCAGCGCCTCCCGCCGGCTAGGCCCTTTGTTGCGAGCATGGCATGGCGACAACTTTCTGAGCTAGCCCACGCCGGAACCACGACGGGAATTCGAACATCGGGCGGAATCGCGTCCGCCGCCCTCTCAGTCCCATGGATAGCCCGGGCGTCGGTGGGTAGCCGAGAGGGTCTTCGGGTGGATTCTCGACAGCGGGCGCACACTGGGGGCGGTGTGACACCAGGCACGTCCTCACCCGCGTCGGACCGCGCGCGGAATCCGGCCAACTTCAGTTCCCACCGACCTCCCGATGGTGGGCGGCCGTGGCGTTTCGGGACTGGGCGCTGTTCAGCTGTCTCGACGGTGCGGAGCTGGCGGCCTGGCCGGGTTGGCCTCCCGGCGCGGCCGGTTCGGGACAGGGGTGGCCCCGGACGCGGGGTGGGGGCCCTGGAGGTGGCGCCCCGCCCCGGCCGGGGCCTTGGGGTGGTGCTCAGCGGTTCAGCGACCGCGGTTCAGCGACCGGCGGCGAGCGATCACTCGTCGCCGTCCGGGCCGCCGTTGATGACGAACTGCGAGCCCGGTTCGACAACCACGTCGCCGTCCGCGTTGTTGCTCAGCGTCACGTTGCTGAGGTTGGCGCTGCCCCGCGCGCCGCCCATCGCCAGGATGCCCGCGCCGTTGACGGAGCCGTCGATCACCACGTTGGAGATCTCCACGCCCGGCACCTCGCCGCCACCCGACTTGAACTGGATGCCGTCGTAGGTGGAGTCGTAGATCTCGGTGTCCTCTATGACCACGCCGGTGATGGGCTGGCTGGCCGGGAAGATCGTGATGGCGCCGAACTCCTGCGCCGCGCCCCAGAACGCGCCGCCGGTGCGGTGCAGGACGTTGCCCGAGATCAGCGTCTCGCCGGAGAACGGCAGCGGGTCGTGGTCGGTGGCCAGCATGATGCCGGGGTAGTTCATCGTGTCCGCGACGGTGTTGCCCTCGATCACGTTGTCGTACCCGCCGTAGACCGCGATGCCGTTGGCCCGCCAGGGCAGCTGGATCGTGTTGTTGGACAGGGTGTTGCTGTGCGCGATGTCCACGGACGGATCCTGGACATAGCGGTTGGCCCAGATGGCTAGTGAGTCGTCACCGGTGTTGCGGAACGACGAGTTGGTGACCGTGGAGTTCCGCGTGCCGTTGGTGAAGTTGACGCCGTCCGCGTAGGTGTTGCGGATGCGGACGTCGCTGAAGACCAGGCCGTCGGCCGGGCCCCACAGCTCGGGGATGTTGTCCAGGTCGCGGCCGACCCAGGCGCCCACGTTGGCGTGCTCGATCCACACCCGGTTGATCTCGGTGCCCTCGCCGAAGCGGCCGTTGAGCGCCACGCCGCCCTCGTGGTTGCCGTCGCCGCCCCTGATGGTGCCGGAGCCGAAGATGGCGATGTCGGATATCTGCGTGTTGTGATCGATGTCGAAGCCGAAGTTGCCCTCGTGCGGGTGGTTGATGCCGCCGGCCTCGTGCGGCGGGGTCAGCGTGTAGAGCTGGGAGTGCCACATGCCGGCGCCCTGGATGGTGACGTCCCTGATGCCGACCTGGTTGTGCTGGCCGCGGTCCTCCGGGTCGTCGGTCAGGATCTTCTGCTCCTGCCGCCACTGGCCCTCGGGGATCCAGACGCAGTCGATCTCGCCTTCCTGGTTGGCCGTCACCGCGGCCTGGAGGGCGTCGGTGTCGTCCTCGCCGTCGTCCGGCACGGCGCCGAACTCCTCGACCGAGGTGCAGTTCGCCGGCTGCTCGGCCGGGGGCGCGACCTCTTCCAGATCGACCAGGTCGACGATGTAGAAGTCGGCCGAGTCGTCCGCGTCCCGCTGGAGGCGGAACGTGGTGCCGGCCGGGTAGGTCGTGTCGAGCAGCGCGTGCGACTCGTCGAAGAGCCGCCGCGCGTCGCCGCTCGGCGTGTTGGTCAGGCCCTCGGGGTCGTCGGTGTTGCCGTACAGCCAGCTGTGCTTGGAGGAGAGCGTCAGCTTCTGGACGAACTCGCCGTCGGCGTAGAGGCTCAACGTCTCCTCGACGCCGCCGCCACCAGGGGCGTCGGGGATGGAGTTGCGGAGCACGATCGAGTTGGCGGCGTCGGTCGAGGTGATCTCGACGTACTCCCCGGTGCCGTCCAGTCGCACGGACTGCCGGCCGGAGGATTCGGTGGCGAAGTTGGTCTGCCCGTGCGGGCGTTCCGGCTCGGCCGCCAGCAGGGTGCCGTCGTAGTCGCCGTCCTCCGCCTCATAGCTGGTGTAGGGGAGGTTCGCGCCGGCCGCCTCGGCGGTCGGGCTCACCTCCCGGGCTCCGCTCTCGCCCGCGTCCGCCGTGTCCTCGGCGGCGGTCGCGGCCACGGGAAGACCGACGGCGACGAGTCCGGCCAGGGACACGCCGCTGATCAGGCGCCAGCCGCGTTGCTTTCTCTTCATGGGTGTCCTCTGTTCTGTGGGGGTCGACAGAGCGATGCGCGTCCTTCGTCCGGCCCGCTGTGGGGGCGCGGGCCGGTCCGGGTGCGCGGGGTGCTGAAGGTGTGGGTACGGCCCGCGCGTCCCGGGGCGGCCAGGGGCCGCCGGCACGTCGACGGGCTGGGTGGGGACATTCCTCGTGGCGGTGGAGGTGCGGCCCGGTGGGGTGGGAAGTGGGGGTCGGTTGGCGCGTCAGCGGGCCAGGTGGGCCCGACTGCCGCGAACTTGCAGAGTGCTCGCAAAGAATTGAGTTGTGTTAGTCAATCTCTTGCGGGCCGGCAGTCAGAGTTTTCAAGCATGTCACGGCTTTGTCAACGGTTCGCACACGGCGGGCGCCCAACGGGGCGGCGCATGCCGTCAATTGGTGACCAACCCGGCGCTCAGGGGCAAACACCCCCACACGCACCGCGCCTCCCACCCCCCACGACCGCCGGCCACCGTTCGATAACCGTGTAACGATCTATGCCCCCGGCTTTCCCAGGCCCGGCGCATGGTGTCCAATGTCCCGCGCATGTACGCACAGACGATGGGGGGATTTCATGGCGCGAACTCAGTCGATAAGAAACGTCGCGCGAGCCGTGGCCGACGGGGCCAATCCACGAACAGCCGTCAGGCAAGAGGCGCGCAGCCAACTGCGTGGCCGGGAATCCGTTCCCGTCACCGAGGGCGCCGAGCCGCCCACGCAGCGGGAAGACGGAATGGATCCCAGCGACTTTCCCGCCGCTCGTGACCAGGGCGGCAGTATCGACACCGTCATGGAGCAGAAGTCCGTGCCGCTGGACGACGCGGGCGAGGCGCTCAACCGCAGCGAACAGCACCGCGCCGGTGCCGGACAGGTGCACACCATCTGCCCGATGGTGATCCCGCGCGGACGGTCCCTGCTCTCCATGCTGCCGGTGCTCCTGCTGCTGGTCGTGGTGCTGGTGGGCACCGTGGTGGTCGCCGCGACCACGGACGACGTGCTGACCAACCCGCTCTTCGGCGCGCACTCCTGGCTGATGGTCCTGGTGGCCGTGGGCTTCGTGTGGTGGCGCCAGGGCATGGTGATGGTGCCGGACGGCTGCCACGCGCTGATCACCCGCTTCGGAAAGCTGGAGCAAGTCGTCGGCCCCGGCCGGGTGATTCTGCTCAATCCCTGGAAGCGGGTTTCCTACATCATCAACACCACCAGGGAATACCCCTTCAACGCGCCGGTCCGCGAAGCGCCGACGCGCAGTGGCGTCAAGGCATCGATCGACCTCTTTATCCAATTCCGGATCAGCGACCCGGTGGAATTCGTCTACACCCTGGGCGCCGTGCGCGGTTTCCAGGAGAAGTTGAACAACGCGGTCAGCGAGACCATTCGCAGCCTCATCTACGACCAGGAGGCCGCCGGCCTCTACAACATGGTCGGGGAGGACACCGGGCGGCTGCTGGAGCAGCTCAACCACCAGTTCCTGCCGGCCGTCGCGCTGACCAACGCCAACATCACCCACGCCGAGCCCGGCGACCGGGGCTACCGGATGGACCTCGCCGCCCCCGAGATGGTGCGGGTGGCCAAGGAGGCGTACACCCACGAGTACGCGCTCCAGCTGCGCAAGGAGCAGGACGAGGGCGATCTGATCAAGGAGTTGGCGACCCGGCAGGAGACGCTCTCCGCGATCCAGGCCGATATCGCGCAGTACCAGGCGCAGATGGACACCGCCGTCGAGCGGGAGAGCAACCGCGCCGAGGCCCTGGCCCGCGAACGGTATGTGATGGCCGAGTCGGAGGCGCGCGCCAACGCCGCCCTGCTGGAGGCCCAGGCGCTGGACATCCGCGCCGTCACGGCGGCCGAGGCACCGGAGATCCTGGAGTACCGCTACCAGCAGCAGGTGTTGGACACCCTGGAGCAGGTCGCCGACCATCTGCCCCGACTGGTGCGGATCGGCGCCGAGCGGGACGCGGACGGCCATACCGGCGTCGACTACCTGGCGCTGGCCAGGCAGTTGGTGGGGGAACACGGCACCGAGCTGTTCAGCGACGCCGACATGGCGGCGGTGCGGGCGCGGCTGCCCGAGGTGGCGGCCAGGATCGCCGGCCGTCAGGCGGAGATCGACGCGCTGCGGGAGGCCGACCGGCCCACCGTTCCCGAACCGCCCGCGGGGGCTCCCGTCTCGGGCTCGGCCGTTGGGGAGCCGGCCGACCAGAGCGCGGGCGACCAGAGCGCGGACGACCAGAGCGCGGACGGCCGGAGTACGGAAGGCCGGAGCGGGGGCGACCTGAGGATGGACGGCCCGCCCGACGACCCGCGCGCCACGGGGCACTTCGGCGCGCTGGGGGAGTCCTTCGACGACCCCTCGGCGCGGCCGTACGGAGACGCTGAGGAGGGTGACGCATGAGCACCGCGCGCACCAACAGATCGACCATCGCCGAGGCGGTCGCTCCCTGGAGCGACGTCGCCCAACTGCTGCGCGGCGGCGACGCCGGCACCCTCACCCCCGTCATCATCCCGCGCCACCGCAGGCGGCTTGGCTGGATCGCCCCGCTGTGGGTGGGCCTGTTCTCCATGCTGACCGGCGTGATGCTGGCCGCCCAGGACGGCGGCTCGGCCGATATCGCCTATGACACGCTGGCGATACTGGCCTACTGCTTCGGCGTGTTGCTGCTGCTGCTCGGTGGCCTCTGGTGGTGGCGGTCCTCGATCGTCGAGGTCGAGCAGGGCACCAACGGCATCCTCACCCGCTACGGGGCGGTCGTCCGCACGCTCGCCCCCGGGCGCCACTACCTGTGGCACCCCTGGTCGCGCGTCGAGTTCGTGGTGGACACCTCCACCGAGATCCCCTACTCGGCACCGGTCATGGCCTGCCCCACCAGGGAGAACGTGCCGCTTCGGTCCATCGAGTTCTTCCTCAAGTTCCGGATCACCGACGCGGTGCTCTTCGTCCGGATCATCGGCGCCGGCAACTTCGACCTGGTGCTCTCCAGCGCCGTCCAGGACGCCATCCGGCAGCGGGCCCGCCAGGTCCGCACCGAGCACGCCTACGATCTGCGCGGCTCCGACGTCGCCGACATGCAGGAGCTGCTCAACCGGCAGCTCTCCCGCTACGGCGTGCGGATCACGGGCTGCAACATCCCCGATGTGCAGCTGCCCACGCAGTACCAGCAGCACCTTGCCACCCGCGAGCGGGTCGCCAAGGAGCGGGAGGCCTACGACCAGGAGTGGGGCCTCACCCGCAAGCGCCGGATCGACAGCCTCCAGATGGACATCGAACGGGCCAAGAAGGTGCGCGACGCCCGCATCGTCGAGGTGAAGGCCGCGCTCAACAACGCCCGCGAGGAGGTCGCCCAGCTGCTGGAGCAGCAGGAGACCAACGCCCAACGGGTCAGGTTCGAGATCGAGACCAGGGGCCGCAGCGGGCTGATCGCCGCCGAGAACGAGGCCAGGGCGCAGTCCCGCCTCGCGCAGGCGTACCGCGACAACCGGGCGGTGCTCCAGTACGAGTTGGCCCGCCGCCGCCTTGAGGTCGGCGCCGAGCTGGCCGGGAAGGCGCCCCAGCCGGTGGTGATCCGCACGGACGCCGGCTCCGGCGGGGACTCGTCCACGCTGGCCACCCTGCTGACGGCCCAGCTGCTCCCCCGTCTCGCCACGCCGCTGGAGGCGCGGCGAGAGGACGACGGACCGGCCGGCTGACCGAACAACCGTCCGCGACCATCGGCGCGCCTCCCGCGACAACGCGGGGGGCGCGCCGTCGCGTGTTCGGCGGCTACCGCAGCGCGCGGTGCCATAGTCACTGTGCGGTGTTCGCCCCGACCGGCCGCCACCCCGCGCGGCCAGCCGAACACCGAACACCGGACGTGGAAGGGAAGTTGCCGTGAACGCGAGCACGGAGCTGCTGGTCGACGCCTTCGACCGGATCAGGGAGGAGGTCGAGGTGACGGTCACCGGGCTCACACCGGACGAGATCGGCACCCGCGTCGGGCCGGAGGCCAATCCCATCGGCTGGCTGGTCTGGCACCTCACCCGGGTCCAGGACGACCACATCGCCGAGCTGGCCGGTCGCGACCAGGTATGGACCAAGGACCGTTGGTATGACCGCTTCGCGCTGCCCTTCCCGCCCGAGGCGACCGGTTTCGGCCACAGCACCGAGGAGGTCGAGGCGCTGGGCACCCCGAAGGCCGACCTGTTGGTCGGCTACCACCAGTCGGTCCACGAGCAGACCGTGCGGTACCTGGGGAAGGTCAACGTGGGCGACCTCGCCGAGCCGGTCGACGAACGGTGGAACCCGCCGGTCACGCTGGGCGTACGGCTGATCAGCGTGGTGGCCGAGGACCTCCAGCACATCGGCCAGGCCGCCTATGTCCGGGGGCTGCTGAGGTCGCCCACCGGCTGACCCGGGGGCCTCCTGTCACAGATCTGCCACCGCTTTTCGACAAGCGCATCGCAAGAGTCTTTCGCGTCGTTCTCAGGGTGACCTCAGGCCCTACGCTCAGCGGAGCCCGGCCTCGCCCGCCCCGCGCACCCCTGCCGAAGGACCCGTTCGCCGATGAACCAGCGATCGTACTCGCCCGCGTCCTACCCCTGGCCGACACCGGCCGGGCCCACCTCGACGCTCACGCCCGCGCGGGCGGAGACCCCCGTCGGGACGCTGTTCGGCGAGACCCTGTGGCGGGTGCTGATCATCGGCTGCGCCCTCATCGGCTACCAGGCGACGGGCGGCGGCACCCTCCTCGCGCTCAGCCAGCTGGCGAGCGTCGCGGCCGGCGTCGGCTACGCGGTCGTGACCGTACTGACCCTGAGCGCGGCGGCGTTGCGCCGTCCCGAACCGCCGACCTCCTGGCTGCGCGGGCTGCTGGCGGTCGCCCTGCTGCTGGTGATGATCGTCTGGTTCACCGCCATGGGCGGCGGCCTCGACGAGACGTGGAGCCTCTTCGAGCACCTGCTCACCCCGCTGGCGGTACTGGTCGACTGGCTCTTCGTCGGCCGCCGACAGCGGTCGGCGCGCTGGTGGTACCCCCTGAGCTGGGCCGGCGTCCTGCTGCTCTACCTGGCCGTGTACCTGTCGGCCGACGTCTCCATCTACGCGTTCCTCGACCCGGCCGACCCGATCTTCGCCGCCGCCCTGGCCGGCCTCACCACCGTCACCCTCGCCGTCGGCTTCGCCCTGGTCGCCACGGCACGGGCCCGCCGGGACTGACGGCTCGCCCCACACCGGCCGCGACCACCACCCGCCACGCCGTTCCCGCCCAGCAGCCGCCGCGCGTCGGGCACGGCCAGCCGTCGAAGCGACCGGACATCGCACCGACCGGCCGCCGACGGCGCCCGGCTCCGTCGCGGTCGGCGACACCGTTTCCCAGTCCCGATCCACCGCGGCCACCCGGCCACCGCCGGGGGCCGTCGCCCGGGCCGGCCGGCGAGGGCGTCGGGTTCCGGGATGTCGAACGTCTTCCGCGCTCGTGCGGCCCATGTCATCCTCCACCACAGCCCTAGGTCATATACCTGAAATGTGTTCATGTATCTGGAGGTTGGCCATGCATGCCAGCGGTTCGGGAAGTGTCGGACCGACGGTGGGACGCCGGTCGCTGCTGGGGGGCGCGATCGGTGTCGCCGTCGCCGCGGTGGGAACGACCCGGCTCGCGAACGCCGCCGGCCCAGCGCCGAGGGGCTCGGCCCGTGGGGCGAGCGCCGCGGAGCTCTGGGCCGAGTACGCCGCCGCACCCTACGCCCACCCGCAGATCCCCTATGTCGGCAGGGCCGGTGCCTTCGGCGGCACCACCGACCTCCCGGAGCCCGAAGTCGTCGCCAGCGCACTGGACTTCGGCGCGGACCCGGACGGCGTCGCCGACTCGGCACCCGCCATCAACGCCGCCATCGGCGCGGCGGCCGACGCCGGCGGCGGCGCCGTGTTGCTGCCCGCCGGGCGCTACCGGATCGACGACATCCTGCACATCGGCGCCGACGGCGTGGTGCTGCGCGGCGAGGGCAGCGGCCGGACGGTGATCGAGGCCACCCGCAGCCTGACCGATCTGATCGGTCGCTATGGCAGCCGCTACGGCGGCGACAAGTCCAGCTGGTCCTGGTCCGGGGGCCTCATCTGGCTCTGCCCCACCGCACGTTGGCGTTCCCTGACGGACGCCATCAGGGCCGAGAACTGGCCCTTCGAGGGCTGGACGGGCAACGCGAGGGACGAGTGGGAGTCCCTGACGGAGATCACCGGCTCGCCCTCGCTCGGGGACTGGACCATCGAAGTGGCCGACACCGACGGTCTCGCCGAGGGGGACCGGGTGCTGCTGCGGCTCTCCGACGACGCCGAACACACCCTGCTCACCCACATGGCGGGCGAGGTGCCCGGCACCGCCTCCTACGACTGGGCGTCGCGCACCAAGCTGACCAGCTATGTGCCCTACGAGTGGCCCTGCCGGCTGACCGCCGTCGACCACGGGGCCGGACGGGTCACCCTGGACCGGCCGCTGCCGCTGGACGCCCGACCGGAGTGGGACCCCCGACTCACCACCCTGGTCCCGCCGCTGGTCGGAGCCGGGGTCGAGGGGCTCACCCTCGTCTGCCCCGAACTCCCGCTCTCCGAGCATCTGTTGGACACCGGCTTCAACGGCGTCGCGCTCCAGTGCGCGTGGGACTGCTGGGTGCGCGACGTCGAGGTCACCCACGCCGACAACGGCTTCCTGCTGGTCTCGGCCAAGGGCTGCACCCTGCGCGGCACCACGATCTCCGGACGCGGCAGCCATCACCCGTACTGCTGCCGGGAGGGCTCCCACGACAACCTGGTCGAGGACTTCGCCCTCCTCGACCGCACCTCCCCGCCCCCGGCCGACACCCAGCTGCACGGCATCAACGTCGAGGGGCTCTCCAGCTACAACGTCTGGTCGCGCGGCCGGATGGAGATGGGCACGTTCGACTCCCACCGGGGGATGCCGTTCGCCAACGTCCGCACCGAGATCACCGTCAACAACAACGGCACCCACGGCGGCGACGACACGGCGGGGCCGCTCTACGGAGCGCGGTTCACCCACTGGAACGTGACGGTGACCAACGGGCGCGCCGGCATGATCAAACTCGACGAGATAGCGCCTTACAGCGCCACGGTGGCGATCAGCGAGGTAACGGAGTTCGGCCAGATCGATCAGCCGGACTTCGTCGGGGAACTCCACACCCGGCTGGAGTCCTATGGCGACCCCTCGGCCGCCGACCCAGCCAACCTCCACGCGGCGCAACGCGATCTCTGACGCCCAGGGCGCGCGGCGCATGGCCGCACGGAGGGGCGCGCAGCCCAGAGCCGCGCGCCCCTCGGCAACCAGGTGGTCGGCCGGCTCGCCGACCGGCACACGCTCTCCGTGCAGGTCGTCGGCGTGCTTGCCAACGCTGTCCTGCTGGCCGGATTCGCCCTGCTGGCGCACCGCGCGGTACCCGCGGTGGCCCTGCTGCTGGGCGTGGGGCTGGTCGGGGTGACCATGAACCCCGCGATGATCACCCGGGTCCAACGCGTGGGCAATCCGGGCCCTTTGGTCAACACCGCGCACTCCTCGTTCATCACCCTCGGGGTGATCCTCGGCTCCCTGCTGGGCGGACTGGTCATCGAGGCTCAGGGACTGCGCGCCACCCTCTGGCTTGGCGCCGCGCTGGCCGTTCTCGCGCTGACCACCCTCCTCCCCGAGTTCACCCTCACCCGGCGGGCGACACCAACGGCGGTCGCGGAGGAGACCGCCGTCCCCCAGCCGGTGGTCCGACCGAACACCCCGGCCGCCGAGCCGAGCTGACCCGGCGACCGTCCATGTCAAGGGGACCGGTCAGCCGGGGAAGCCCGGGGGCATGCGCATGGGGGCGCCTTGGGCCGGGGTGCCGGTGACGCGGACGGCGGAGCCGACGAGGTAGCCGAACTCGGCGGTGGCGAGGGAGAGCATCGCGCGGGCGATCTCGTCCGGTTCGGCCATCCGGTGCAGACCGTGCACGTTGAGCGGCCCCCAGGCGTTGCGGAACGCCGTCCATGCCGGGTCGGGGAGGCCGGCGGGGCGGACGAAGGCGGTGTTGGTGGTGCCGGGCAGGATGGCGTTGATGCGGATGCCCCGGTGTCCGTACTCCATGGACGCCGCTTCCACCATGCCCGTCAGGGCACGTTTGCTGGCCGTGTAGGCCGTGCCCTCGGGGCGGGTGGAGTCGGACGAGGTGACCAGGACGACGCCGGAGCCGGCCTCCAGCATGTGCGGAATCTGGTACTTGAGGGAGAGGAACACCCCACGGGTGTTGGTGCGGTAGACGTCCTCCCAGTCGTCCAGGCTGAGTTCGTGGAGGGGCGCGGTGGCGGTGACGCCCGCGTTGTTGACCGCGATGTCAAGGCCGCCGTAGAGGTCGACCGCCTCGGTGACGAACCTTTCGACCTGCTCGGGTTCGCGGACGTCGGCCTGGAAGTAGGTGGCCTCGCCGCCGTCGACCCGGATGTCCTCCTGGACGGCGGTGCCCTCCTGGGAGCGGCGCCCGCAGAACGCGACCAGCGCGCCCTCGGCGGCGAAGGCGCGGGCGGCGGCCTCGCCGATGCCGGAGGTCGCGCCGGTGATCAACACGACCTTGCCGGCGAACCGTTGGGACGAGCCGGCGGCCGGCGGCGCCGGGGAGGTCGGCGGGGAGGTGAGGTAGGCCGGGAGGGTGACCGCGCCGGCCAGGCCGACGGCGCCGACGGCCGCGCCGGAGGCGGCGGTGGTCAGGAACCGCCGGCGGCCCCGGCGGCGCGCCGTGGCCTCGGGCTCGGCGCCGGCCGCCGGATCCGGGGCGTCGGCGTCCCGAGGGCCGCCGTCGGCCCGCTGCTTCTCGGCGGCGGTGTCGCCCTCGGGCACGGTGCCGTCTTCGTTCTTCCCGCTGGGCGTCATCGCCTGGTCCCCTCCTGAGCGGCCGGTGCCGCCCTGTCGGACACCAGGCTGCCGGTGGCGGCCCGCGCGTCGCCTCCCTCCGGCGGCCCCGATCCCCGGCCCGGCGCAGGAGCCGCGCCTCCTCCCCCGGGAGGAGGACGAACTACCCGGCGCCGCCCGGGGCGTCCGCGCCCGCCGCGCGCAGGCGCAACCGCTGCGGAAGCACCGTGTACTTGGGGTCGCGGGCGGAGGCGAGGCCCGCGTGGAAGACGGCGAAGCGGGTGGCGGCCGAGGCGGCGAGGAGCGCGGCGCCGCTGAGGGCGGCGGCCGGGCGGCTGCGGCCTGCGAGGAGCGCGGCGCCCGCGGTGCCGAGCAGCGCGAGGCGTTTGGCGGTGGTCAACAGCCGTCCGGGGCGCCCCTGTTGGTAGGTCTCGCCGGCGATGCCAGCGCTGGTGACCAGGGAGCGCGTGGCCAGCAGCTCGGCACCGGTGGCCAGGAGGGCGAGCCGGCGGGCCGGGGTGTTCTCGGCGCGTGGGCCGACCAGCAGGGCCATGCCGGCGGCGGCGACGGCGGCCGAGGCGACGAAGAGGTGCGGGAGTTCGCGATGGCCCTCGTGCCAGGCGGGGACCGCCGTGTTGGCGAGCAGCACCCCGGTGTAGGCGGCCACCGTCGGGCCGATGCCGCCGGCGGCGAGGGTGGCGGCCGTGCCGAGGCGGGGCAGCAGCCCCGTGGCGGCGCTGGCCGCCGCGAGCCCGGCGGCCGGGCCGTAGGCGGCGAGGATCCAGGAGCCCACGCTCATCGGGGAGGTGGGCTTGGCCACCCGCAGCATGTTCAGGAACCGTTCCGGACGGCCCAGATCATGGACCAGAGCCACCGTGGAGAGGGAGATCGCGCCCAGCGAGCTGAACTTCAGGGCCCGCGCGGTGGCGGGATGCCCGGTGAACTGAGCCGCGGCGGCCAGCGTGGAGCCGGCCCCCGCCAATCCGCCGAAGAACAGATAGCCGGCGATGTCCTTGGCCTGCCACGCCGGGATCTTGAGCACCGGCTGGCCGTAGTAGGAGCTGAACTCGGCCTGCGGCACCATCCGCCGCTCGCCCCCGCGACGCTTGCCCGAGCCGCCGACGCCCGCGAGCTGCCCGTCCGTTCCGTTGCCGAACAGCGCGTCCCTGCCCGGGCGTTCGCCCTCAAGACCGTGCCTGGTGACGCGTGCCTCGCTCATCGCGACCTCCTGTGGGTTCGGGTGCAGACGGCGGCCACGCCGCCCAGCAGCATGAGGGCGGCGAGGCCCGCGTGCCGCCACATGCGGGGCAGGTCACGGGTGGTGACCTGGGGGTCCGGCGGCAGCCCGTAGACCTCGGGTTCGTCCAGGAGCAGGAAGAACGCGCCCCCGCCGCCGACGCCGTCGTCCGGGTCGGCGCCGTAGAGCCGGGCGTCGGGGACGCCGGTCTCCTGGAGTCGGGCCACCCGCTGCGCGGCGCGTTCGCGCAGTTCGTCGAGCGGCCCGAACTGGATGGAGTCCGTTGGGCACGCCTTGGCGCAGGCCGGTTCCTGGCCGGCGCCGAGCCGGTCGTAGCAGAGGGTGCACTTCCAGGCGCGGCCGTCGCCCTCGCGCTGCTCGATCACCCCGTAAGGGCAGGCCGGCACGCAGTAGCCGCAGCCGTTGCAGACGTCCTGTTGGACGACCACGGTGCCGAACTCGGTGCGGAACAGCGCGCCGGTGGGGCAGACGTCCAGACAGGCGGCATGGGTGCAGTGCTTGCAGACGTCGGACGCCATCAGCCAGCGCAGTTCGGTGCGCCCGTCCGGGGTGGGGGCGCCAGGAGTGGTGGGGGTGACGGCGGCCTCGGCGACGGGGGTGGCGGAACCCTGGGCCGCCAGCGCCAACACGTCCATATTCTCGTGGGCTTCGTGGGTTCGGTGCGCCTGTTGGCCGCCGAGCGGCTTGTTCTGCTCGATGAAGGCCACATGGCGCCAGGTGGAGGCGCCGAGCGAGCCGGTGTTGTCGTAGCTCATGCCGGTGAGTTCGAGGCCGTCCTCGGGAACGAGGTTCCACTCCTTGCAGGCCACCTCGCACGCCTTGCAACCGATGCAGACGGAGGTGTCGGTGAAGAAGCCGACCCGCTCCGTTCCTGGGAGCTCGGGCATCAACGTTCAGACCTCCGTGCCTGTCGTTTCGGTGGCGCCGGCGCGGCGCCGGTAGTCGGCCAGCAGGGTGCCGAGTTCGGGCCCGCGCGGGCGGCGTCCGGGGCGGATGTCGGCGGAGAGCGCCTTGTCCTCCTGGATATGGGCGTTGGGGTCGAGAACGATGGCGACCAGTTCGTTGGCCGCGTCGCCGGTGGCGTAGCCGTTGGGGCCCCAGTGGTAGGGCAGCCCGATCTGGTGCACGGTGCGGCCCTCGGCGCGCAGCGGCGCCAGCCGCGTGGTCACCAGGACCCGCGCCTCGACCGCGCCGCGCAGGGTGACCACGGTGGCCCAGCCGCCGTGTTCCAGGCCGCGTTCGCCGGCCAGCTCGGGTGACACCTCGCAGAAGAACTCGGGTTGCAGTTCGGCGAGATAGGGCGACCAGCGGGTCATCCCGCCGGCGGTGAAGTGTTCGGTCAGCCGGTAGGTCGTCACCACGAACGGGAAGACGGCCGCCCCCGGTTGGTCGCCCGAGGGGTGGTACTCGTTGCCCGGCCTCGGGTACGTCAACCGCACCGGATTGCGCGGGTGTCCGGGGTGGAGCGGGTTGCCGAACGGGGAGTCCTGCGGTTCGTAGTGGCTGGGCAGCGGGCCGTCGGTGAGCCCGGCGGGCGCGAAGAGCCAGCCCTTGCCGTCGCCCTGCATGATGAACGCGTCGTCGCCGCGCAGCGCCGCGACGCCGTCGGCGTTCGCGTCCGGCACATGGTCGGGGCGCAGGTCCCGCACGAAGTCCGGGTTGTCGTGTCCCGTCCACTGGCCGGCGGCCTCGTCCCACCAGACGTACGCCTTGCGTTCGCTCCACGGCCGGCCGTCGGGCGCCGCGGACGCGCGGTTGTAGAGGATGCGACGGTTGGCGGGCCAGCTCCAGGCCCATTCGGCGGCGACCCAGTCCTGTTCGTGGTGCGGCTTGCGGCGCGCGGCCTGGTTGACGCCGTCCGCGTAGACGCCGCAGTAGATCCAGCAGCCGCAGGAGGTGCTGCCGTCGTCGCGCAGTTCGGTGTAGGCGGCGAGCGGTCGGCCGTCGGGTCCGCGTCCGTTGATCTCGGCGAGCACGGCCTCGGGGACGGGCTCCCGGTGCGGGCCGGTGAGCGGATAGTCCCAGGCCAGGTCGAGGACGTGCCGGTCGGCCGGGTCCGTCGAGTCGGCCAGTCTGGTCCGGATGCGCTCGCCGAGGTGGTAGGCGAACCACAGCTCGCTGCGCGCGTCGCCGGCCGGCTCCACGGCGGCGTGGTGCCACTGGAGCCAGCGGTTGGTGTTGGTGAACGAGCCGGACTTCTCGGTGTGGGCGGCGGCGGGCAGGAAGAACACCTCGGTGGCGTTCTCCTCGGGGACCAGCTCGCCGTTCTCGACCTCGGGCCCGTCGCGCCACCAGGTGGCCGACTCGATCAGGTTGAAGTCGCGGACCACCAGCCAGTCGAGGTTGGCCATGCCGAGGCGCTGGAGGCGGGAGTTGGCCGACCCGACGGCCGGGTTCTCGCCCAGCAGGAAGTAGCCCTTGCAGGCGCCGTCGAGCTGCGCGAACACCGTGTCGTAGGTGCTGTGCGAGCCCGTGATCCGGGGCAGATGGTCGAAGCAGAAGCCGTTCTCGGCGGTCGCCGCCTCGCCGTAGTACGCCTTGAGCAGGCTGACCATGTACGCGCGGGCCTCGGCCCAGAACCCCTTGTGGGTGCGGACCGACTCGACGAACGTGTCCAGGTCCGGGTGGGCCATGGCGTGCGGCATCGGGAGATAGCCGGGCAGCAGGTTGAACAGGGTGGGGATATCGCTTGACCCCTGGATGCTGGCGTGGCCGCGCAACGCCTGGATCCCGCCGCCCGGCCGGCCGATGTTGCCCAGCAGCAGCTGGAGCACGCTGGCCGCGCGGATGTACTGGGCGCCGACGGTGTGTTGGGTCCAGCCCACGGCGTAGCAGAACGCGCTGGTGCGTTCGGGGCCCGAGTTGGCGGTCAGCGCGTCGGCGACCTGGGCGAAGACCTCCCGGGGCACCCCGCAGACCTGTTCCACCAGCTCGGGGGTGTAGCGGGCGTAGTGCCTTCGCAGGATCTGGTAGACGCAGCGCGGATCGCGCAGCGTCTCGTCGCGTTCGGGCGCGGTCGGCACGTCGTGGCCGCCTGAGCCGTGGGACTCGGCGCCGCCGGCGCGGTGTTCCTGGAGCAGGTCCTCGCTCGGCTGCGCGTTGGGGCTGCCGGCCGGGGCGCGGACGGGGCTGCCCAGGTAGGCCCAGCTGGCGGGGTCGTAGACGCCCTTCTCCGGGTCGAGCCCGGAGAACAACCCGTCGAGATCCTCGGTGTCCTGGTAGTCCTCGCCGACCAGGGTGGCCGCGTTGGTGTAGGCGAGAACGTACTCCCTGAAGTCCTTCTCCTCCTCCAGCACATGGCGGATCAGGCCGCCCAGGAACGCGATGTCGCTGCCGGCGCGCAGCGGCACATGCAGATCGGCCAGGGCGCTGGTGCGGGTGAACCGCGGGTCCACATGAATGACGGTGGCGCCGCGCGCCTTGGCCTCCATCACCCACTGGAAGCCGACGGGGTGGCATTCCGCGAAGTTGGAGCCCTGGATCACCACGCAGTCGGCGTTCTGCAGATCCTGCATGAACGTGGTCGCGCCGCCCCGGCCGAAGGAGGTGCCGAGCCCGGCGACGGTCGAGCTGTGGCAGACCCTCGCCTGGTTCTCCACCGAGACGATGCCAAGGCCGGTGAAGAGCTTCTTGAGCAGGTAGTTCTCCTCGTTGTCGAGGACGGCGCCGCCCAGGCTGGCGATGCCGAGGGTATGCGCGACATACCGGCCGTCCCGCTCCCAGGCCCAGGTGGCGCGGCGGGTCTCGATCACCCGGTCCGCGATCATGTCCATGGCCGTGTCCAGGTCCAGCGGCTGCCAGTCGGTGGCGCCCGGAGCGCGGTACAGCACCTGGTGCTGCCGGCTCTCGCCGGTGACCAGCTGCCGGGTCGCCGCCCCCTTGGGGCAGAGCCGGCCACGGCTGACCGGCGACGCGGGGTCGCCCTCGATCTGGGTGATCCGCTCGTCCTCGACATAGATCCGCTGGCCGCAGCCGACCGCGCAGTAGGGGCAGACGGAGTCCACCACCCGGTCCGCGCTCGCGGTGCGCGGACGCAGCTCCTCGGTCACCCGGGAACGGGCCGCCGAGCCGCGCGGATCCTGCCCGGCGAGCTGCCGGTAGACCGGCCAGTCCTGAATCCAGGTCCGCACGCCCATGACGGGTCCTTCCGCTCAGTCACGCCGGGGATGCCCCTGTATCTGACAGATGAGCAGATCATCACCTGGTTGACCTCGTCCCGCGAGTCGGCGGAGCCGCCTGGTGGCAGCATCGACGGCATGGAAGCGGCCTTTGTGGAACGGCTCGGCCCGCCGGAGGAGATCCGTCTCGGCCTGCTGCCCAGACCGGTCCCCGGACCGACGGATGTCCTCGTCCGGGTGGCCCTGACCACCGTCAACCCGGTGGACGCGCTGGTGCGTTCGGGTGCGTTCCCGACGCCGGCGCCGCTGCCGCTGGTCCTCGGCAGGGACGCGGTGGGCACCGTCGCCGAGGCGGCGCCCGGCACCGGCTTCGCGCCCGGCGAGCCGGTCTGGACCAACAGCCTGGGGCACGGTGGCCGGCAGGGCGCGGCGGCCCAGTACGCGGTGGTACCGGCCGACCGCCTCTACCGGCTGCCCCCCGAGACCAGCCCCACCACGGCCATCACGGTGCTGCACCCGGGTGCCACGGCGTGGCTGGCGCTCTTCCGCCACGGGGGGCTGCGCGCCGGCGAAACGGTGCTGATCTCCGGCGCGGCGGGGAACGTCGGCGGCGCGGCCGTCACGTTCGCCGCCGAGGCGGGCGCGCGGGTGCTGGCCCTGGCCCGCGACGAGAACGCGGACCACTGCCGCGACCTCGGCGCGGCCGAGGTCATCGACTACCGCGACCCGGAGCTGGCCGCCCGGCTCGCCCGCGGCGTGCCCGACGGGGTCCAGCTGCTGGCGGACGCCTCCGGCCACACGGAGCTTTCCTGGGCCGTCGAGCGGCTGGCGCCACGCGGCAGGATGGTGCTGCTGGCCGGCCCCGACCGCCGGCCGGCGCTGCCGGTCGGGCCGTTCTACCAACGGGATCTCTCGTTGCGCGGCTTTGTCATCTCCCACGCGACGGTCCCCGAGCTGGCCGACGCCGCCACGGCGGTCAACCGCCTGCTGTCCCACGGCGCGTTGGCGTCCCGCCGGGTGGAGACCCGCCCCCTCTCCGCCATCACGGACGAACACCGCAGAGCCGAGTCCGGCGGCACCGGTGGCCGCCGCGTCATCCTCCCCATCCTCCCGACATAGCCCACCCACGGCGCCTCCCTGCCGGGGACGGGGCCAACCGCCGGCCGGCCCGGGGCCCTGGCAGACCGACCGGACGAGGGCGCGGGCCGGTGGATCGCACCGGTCGGTCGAACTGGCCGGGCCAGCACCGCACGCTGGACCGGCAGGGCCCAGCCGGAAGCCGCCGGGACAGCGGGGCGGAACGAGGCCGGTCAAGCCTGACGCCGAGGACCGCCGGCCGGGGAAACGTACGGTTCCGACCGCCGGCCCGGGGCCCTGTCGGGGCCGGCAGCGCCGGGGCCCTGGCAGGCCGACCGGACAAGGGCGCGGGCCGGTGGATCGCACCGGTCGGTCGAACTGGCCGGGCCAGCACCGCACGCTGGACCGGCAGGGCCCAGCCGGAAGCCGCCGGGACAGCGGGGCGGGACGAGGCCGGTCAAGCCTGACGCCGAGGACCGCCGGCCGGGGAAACGTACGGTTCCGACCGCCGGCGCGGCCTGCGCCGGTCGGGTGCCGTGGCTCGATGCCGGCTCGGCGGCCCGAGTCCGGCCATGCGCGGCGACGCCACCGTCTCACGCCCCTCGGGCGCGCAAGCCCGCCACAGGCGGAGACACCGCACCGGCCCGGTGGCCAACGGGCCACCACCGCCCGCCGCAGGCGGGAGGCCGGCGACGGGCGCGTACCGGTGTCGGTGGGGGCGCGGCTGAACCGCCGGAGGCTACCGCTTGAGGGCGATGCCGCCGAAGTCGTCGATGGGGCGGGTCTCGTCGGCCGCGAAGAGTTCGGGGCGCCACAGGGAGGTGGAGATCATGCCGGGGGCCAGGAGCTCAAGGCCGTCCAGGTAGGCCGCGACCTCGTCCGTGGTGCGCAGCGTCAGCCGGGGCGAGCCGCCGCCCTCGTTCCACTGTTTGACGGCCTCGTCCATCCGGGGGCCGCGCACCGCGTTGGTCGGGTGGGAGAGCGCCACATAGCTGCCGGGCGGCAGCGCCGCGAGCAGGTGTTCGACGATGGCCCTGGTCTCGTCCGTGTCCTCGACGAACTGCAGCACGCCCAGCAGCATCAGCGCGACCGGCCGCTCGAAGTCCAGCGTGGCGGCGGCCTGTTGGAGGATGTTCTCGGGGTCGCGCACATCGGCGTCGAGATAGTCGGTGGCGCCCTCGGGGGTGCTGGTGAGAAGCGCCCGGGCGTGGGCGAGCACCAGCGGGTCGTTGTCGACATAGACGACGCGCGCCTCGGGGGCCATCCGCTGGGCCAGTTCGTGCGTGTTGTCGACGGTCGGGAGCCCGGTGCCGATGTCGAGGAACTGGCGGATGCCGGCCTCCTCGACCAGGAAACGCACCGCGCGGCAGAGAAAGTAGCGGTTGCCCCTGGCGTTCTCGGCGATCTCGGGGAAGTAGCGCATGATCTGCTCGCCCATGGCCCGGTCGGCGGCGTAGTTGTCCTTGCCGCCGAGCCAGTAGTTCCAGATCCGGGCGGAATGCGGCACCGAGTTGTCGATATCGGACCCCGACGCGCCGTCGGCAGGCGTTCCGTGCGCCAACTGCTCGGACTGCTCCGGCTGTTCCGCCATCTGAGGACTCCCTGGAATCGGTGACGCGACCCTCGCGTCCGCCCATCGAAGCACCCGGGTCGCCCTACCGTCGGGCCGGGGGCCGAACCGGAGCCACCCGGGCCTTTTGAGGGCATACGCCCCAACAGGCGATCATCGGTCGGCTATGTCACGGTTTAAGGGACGCTGCCACCTGGAGCGAAACCACCCGAACGAACGCCGAGAGGATGCTCCCGCGATGCATGAGATGCGAGCCGAAGTGAACGCGCAGGGTCACCGGAACTGGCATGTCACCCCCAAGGCCAGTCTCGTCGCTCTGTGTGGCAAGCATATGGCGCGTCCGGACGGGGGCCAGCGGCCCGAGCTGTGCGAGAGCGTGGTGCACGAGAGCCACTGCGGACCCTGTGTGCAGGGCTTCGAGCAGTTTGTCGCGGCCCGCCTCTGAGGTGGTCGGCCGCTCAGTCACCGCCCGGCGGCTCCCGGTCCCGGCCCCGGCCCCTTTCCCGGTCCCGGTCGTCGGATCGGAGCCGCTTCTCACTGATCAACCGCGCCGCCAGTTCGTCCAGCACGATCTGGCGGCGTTCGACGGCGTCCGTCCGGTAGGCGATACGGGCGACGATATGCCCGGTCACCGGCGCCGTGAGCAGCGAGAACGCGGCGACGAGCAGCAGCGCCGGGGCCTTGCCCAGCGGCATCTGGAGCACGACGCCCAGCACCACGAAGAGCAGTCCCAGCGTCTGGGCCTTGGACGCGGCGTGCAACCTGGACACCGTGTCGGGGAAGCGGACCAGGCCGATTCCGCTGATCAGGCAGAACGCGGCGCCGACCAGCAGCAGGGCCGACGACACCACATCGTTGACCACATTCATGAGGTGGTTCACCGCATGTCCTCCCGGCGCTCGATGAGTCGGGCGGCGGCGATGGAGCCGACGAAGCCCAACAGGGCCAGCACCACCAGCACATAGCCGGTGGTGGTGTCGGACCTGGCCAGGGTGCCGAGCACCGCGCCGACCACGATCAGCGTGACCAGGGCGTCCAGCGCGACCACCCGGTCCAGGGCCGCGGGGCCGAGCGCCAGCCGCACCACCACCAGCACGGCGGCCAGGCTGACCAGCACCAACGCGATATTGGCAACCGTGATCACCGTGCGTCACCCCTCTCCTGGGCCCGGTCGCGCTCGTCCGGCTCCTCGGTGCCGAAGGCGCGGCGCAGTCGGCGCTCCACCTCGACGACCTCCTCGCGGCGGCGCTCCGCGTCCTGCGGTGAGCGCAGCGGCAGCGCGTGGATGTAGAGCAGGCGCCGCTCCCTGTCGATCTCCAGCACCAGCGAGCCCGGCACGGTCAGGCTGAGCAACGCCGTTGACGCGATCAGCAGTTCGCTGTCGGTGCGCAGCGGCACCTCGACGACGCCGGTGGAGACGTGCGGGCCCTTGGCGACGGCCTGCCAGGCGACCACGACGGACGAGGTGACCAACTCGACCAGCAGATGGCCGAGCAGGCCCAGCACCCGCAGCGGGCGGCGCAGCGCGGGCCGGTTCACCTCGGGCAGGCCGAAGAGCGCCAGCACCCCGATGGCCACCAACAGCCCGCCGACCAGGGGGATCGGGCGCACCCCGCCCCACAGCAGCAGCCACAGCGCCCAGAGCCACAGCAGCACGGGGCCGCGTCGGGCCAGCGCACGGGTCCGGCGTCCGGCGTTCACTCGGCCTCCTCTCCGAGCACGGCCTCGCGGTAGCCGTCCCGTTCCAGCAGGTCGTGGGCGGCGCGCTCGCTGATCCGGCCGATCTCGCCGGCGCCGACGGCGATGCCGACCCCGGTCAGCACGATGCCGGCGGCGGCGCCGAGGATCAGGACGTTGCCCGGGTAGCGGCTGGGCGGCGGCCGTTCCGGGCCGGCCGAGAACACCGCGCGCCACAGCCTGGCCATGGCGTAGAGCGTCAACAGGCTGGTGACCAGCGCCGCGGCGACCAGCACCGGAACGGCACCGCCGTGTTCGCCGCCGGCCTGGAGCAGGACGAACTTGGCGACGAAGCCCGAGGTGGGCGGGACGCCGGCGAGGCTGAGCGCGGGCACCAGGAAGAGTCCGGCGACCACGGGCGGCGGTGGCGCCGCGCGGGCCAGCCGGGTGAGCGAGGCGGTGCCGGCCAGCCGCACCACGATGCCGGCGACCAGGAAGAGCCCGGCCTGCACGGCGATGTGGTGCACGGTGTAGAGGACGGTGCCGGTGAGCCCCTGCACGTCGAAGAGCGCCAGGCCGAAGAGCATGAACCCGATGTGGCTGACCAGGACGAAGGAGAGCAGACGGTTGATGTCGTCCTGGGCGACCGCGCCCAACACGCCGACGAGCAGCGTGACGATGGCGGCGACGGCCAGCAGCGTCCACGTCTCGTCGCGGGGGAAGAGCAGCGTCTGGGTGCGGACCATCGCGTAGACGCCGACCTTGGTCAGCAGCGCGGCGAAGACCGCGGTGATCGGCGCTGGCGCCGTCGGATAGCTGTCGGGGAGCCAGAAGTGCAGGGGCACCACGGCGGCCTTGATGCCGAAGACCAGGAGCAGCAGCACGCTGAGCGCGGCGACCATGCCGCCGGGCACGCTGTCCATCCGCTGGCTGAGGTCGGCGAGGTTGACGGTGCCGACGGCGGCGTAGCAGAGCGCGATGGAGGTGAGGAAGAGCAGCGAGGAGGCGAGGCTGGTGATGGTGTACGTCATCCCGGCGCGGATGCGGTCGGCGCCCGCGCCCAGGGTGATCAGCACATAGGAAGAGGTGAGCATCATCTCGAAGGCGACGAAGAGGTTGAACAGGTCGCCCGCGAGGTAGGCCAGGCCGATGCCGCCGGTCAGCAGCAGATAGGCGGGGTGGAACGCCACCGGCGAGGAGCGGCCCGAGTCGGCGAAGCCCTGGCCGATGGAGAAGACCAGCACGGCGAGGGCGACCGCGACGGAGACCGTCAGCAGCAGCGCGGAGAGTCGGTCGGCGAGCAGGGTGATGCCCAGCGGAGCCGGCCAGCCGCCCATGGTGGCGGCGCGTGGCCCCTCCCGTTCGGCCAGCACCAGGAGCACCACGGAGTCCACCAGCACCAGGGTCAACACCGTGACGCCCAGCACCTGTTGGGCCACCCGGCTGCCGGAGAGGGTGAAGGAGACGCCGGCGGCGAGGACCGGCAGCAGCATGGGGGCGACCAGCAGCCAGGCGGTCATCGTTCCTGCCTCCCGCCGGGCTCCTGATCCCGGTCGGTCGGCAGCGGCGGGCCGCTCTCCGCCCGGTCCTGGATGGTGCCGATCCTGCGGTCCTCCACGTCGTCCCGCACCTCGTCGTGGCCGTCCAGCTGCCAGGCGCGGTGGACCAGCGCCAGCAGCAGCGTGGTGATGCCGAAGGTGATCACGATCGCGGTCAGCGCCATGGCCTGCGGCAGCGGGTCGGCGTAGCGTTCGCCGCCCTCGGTGGCGCCGAGCACCGGGGGCACGCCGGGTGGGCCGCCGGTCAGCAACAGCAGCAGGTTGGCGGCGTGGCCCAGGACGATCACGCCCAGCAGGACGCGCATCAGGGAACGGTCCAGCAACAGATAGAAGCCGGCGGCGAAGAGGCCGGCGACCACCAGCGCCATCACCAGGTCAAGGGTGGTCATCGGGCAACCCTCCTGGTTCGGTCGTGGTATGGGGCGAGGGTGTCCCCGGCGTCCCTGGCCTGGGCGAGCGCGAACAGCAGCTTGAGGCAGACGCCGAGCACCAGCAGGTAGACCCCGAGGTCGAAGAAGATGTTGGTGGCGAGCTTGACGTCGCCCAACAGCGGTAGGCCGAAGTTGAGTTCGGCGCTGTAGAGCGGCGGTTCACCGAAGAGCAGCGGCGCCAGGGCGACGATCGCGGCCAGCGTGAGGCCGCCGCCGGCCACCGAGCGCGGGGTGATGGGCAGCGGGAACGCGGCCTCGGCGCGGCGCCCCACCAGATAGCGCAGGGTGAACGCCTGCCCGGCGACCAGCCCGCCGGCGAAGCCGCCGCCCGGCCGGTAGTGGCCGGCGAAGAGGAGGTAGACGGAGAGCACCAGCACGGCGGGGAAGAGCGCCCGCACCACCACTTCGAGCAGCAGCGAACGGTCCCGGCTGGGGAGTTCGTGCGCCTCGGGCAGCCAGGGCTCGCGCGGCACGTCCCAGTGGACGCTCCGGAACGCGCGGGCCGCCGGGCTGCCCTCGGCCGGCCCCGTGGGCCACTGGCGGCGCGAGGAGCGGTAGCCGAGCAGCGCGCCCGCGCCGATCGCCGTCACCAGCAGCACGCTGATCTCGCCCAGCGTGTCGAGCGCGCGGAAGTCCACCAGCAGCGCGTTGACCGCGTTGTCGGCGCCGGTCTCGGGGGCGCGTTCCAGGATGGTGTCGGAGAGTTCGAGGGACTGGCGCACGGCGGTCGCCGAGACGGCGAAGTAGGCGACGCAGAGCCCCGCGGTCACGGCGACGGCCGCGCGGAAGAACAGGCCCTTCGGGGACGGCCGTTCGGGGGTGAAGTTGGACGGCAGCCGGCGCAGCACCAGGACGACGACGATCACCGTGAGCGTCTCCACCAGGAACTGGGTGAGCGCCAGGTCGGGCGCGCCCTGCACCAGGAAGAGGCCGGCGACCGCGTAGCCCACGGCGCCGACCAGCAGCACGGCGGTCAGCCGGTGCCGGGCGACGACGAGGGCGCCGAGCGCCGTCAACACCACGAGGGAGAGCGGGATCTGGGCCGCCGAGTGCCAGCCGACCACATGCGGCCAGGCGGGACGGTGCAGCAGCAGCGTGCCGCCGGGGATCAGGATCACCGTCAGCAGCAGCGCCGTCAGATAGAAGGGGAGCGAGCCGACCTGGGTGTGACGGGTGAGCCACATCGCCAGGTGGTCCACGCCCCAGACGGTGCGGTCGTAGCCGCGCTGGCTGTCCGGCAGCCGGGGGATCCTGGCGCGCACCCGCTCCACCGGGCGCCTGGCCTGGTGCAGCACCAGGCCGAGCACGATCATGCTGGCGGAGACCAGCAGCGGGGCGGTCACGCCGTGCCAGAGCTTGATCGCGTAGGCGGGTCCTTGGTCGGCCAGCAGCCCGGATGTCCCCGCGTAGGGCTCCACCAGCTCGGCCAGCCCCACGTACCAGATGCCCAGCACCGGAGCGGCGGCCGACAGCAGGCAGATCGGCCCGACCAGACCGAACGGGGCGTGTTCCGGCTTCGCCTCGGGCACTTCGGGCTTGCGGGCGAAGGCCCCCCAGAGGAAGCGGGCCGAGTAGGCGACGGTCAGCAGGGAGCCGATGGCGAGCCCCGCGACGGCGAAGCCGCCGCCGGCGAACGGCGCGTGCCAGAAGCCGTCGTAGGCGGCCTCCTTGCCGAGGTAGCCGATCAGCGGCGGCAGCCCGGCCATGGAGGCGGCGGAGACGGTGGCGGCCACGGCGAGCAGCGGCATCCTCCGGCCGAGCCCGGAGAGCCGGGTGAGGTCCCGGGTGCCGGTGCTCTTCTCGATCACCCCGACGGAGAGGAACAGCGCGGACTTGAACGCGGCGTGCGCCAGCAGCATCTCCTCGCCCGCCAGCGCCGAGGTGCGGGTGCCGGCGCCCAACAGGGCGATCAGCATGCCGAGTTCGCTGACCGTGCCATAGGCGATCAACAGCTTGAGGTCGATCTGGCGCAGCGCCCGCCAGGCCGCGACCACCATCGTGGTCAGCCCGACGGACAGCACCAGCGGGCGCCAGGGCGCCGCCCCCTCCAGGGCCGGGGCGAGCCGCGCCACCAGATAGACGCCGGCCTTGACCATGGCCGCCGCGTGCAGATACGCGGAGACCGGCGTCGGCGCCACCATCGCGGCCGGCAGCCAGGCGGAGAACGGGATCTGCGCCGACTTGGCGAACGCGCCGATCAGGATCAGCAGCACCGCCAGCCAGACCAGGCCGCCGCGCGGTGGCTCGGCGACCAGTTCGGAGACGCGGTAGGTGCCGGCCTCGGCGCCCAGCAGGATGAAGCCGAAGAGCATGGCGAGCCCGCCGGCCGCCGTGGTCAGCAGGGCCTGCTCGGCGGCCCTTCGATGCGCCGCGCCCTCTCCCCGGCCGCCGATCAGCAGGAAGGAGATGACCGAGGTGAGTTCCCAGAAGACATAGAGCGCGATCAGGTGATCCGCCGTCACCAGGCCGAACATCACGCCGGCGAAGGTCAGCAGCAGGCCCGCCTCGCGCCCCGCGCCGGGGAGGTAGCGGGCGCAGTAGATCAACACCAGGGCGCCCACGCCGCTGACCACGAAGACCATCAGCAGGGAGAGCGGGTCGAGCCGCAGGTCCACGACGAGATTCAGCCCAGTGGCCCAGGACAGGGTCTCCTCGGGGGTCTCTCCGTCGAGCACGCTCGGGGTGTGCCAGGCCGCCCAGGCGACGGCCGCCAGCGGCACCAGCGCCGCCAGGTACCAGGCGCCGCGCGGGAGCCGGGCGGCGAGGTAGGGGAGCGCCATCGCCAGCAGCATGTGCAGGGCGAAAAGTGCCAGCACCCAAGCCCTCCTGTCCGGCGTCGTTCCCTTGGCCGCCATGATCGAGACCGGTCATGCCGAGACACCGCCGCGACGACTGATGGCGGTATGGCACGGTTTCGATCATGGCGGGCCGAGCGGCGCAACCGGGTGCAGCGCCGCCCGGTCGCGTGTCGCGGCCCGCGCGTGTCCCTCCGGCACCTGGGTGACCGCCCGTCTCTCCCGTCAAACGGGGGTGTCCTGTTTGTCCCGCGACAGGTGGGGCACTCGGAGGATTTGACAGCCGTGGCGGCCGGGCGCCGCCGAGGCGTATGTCAACCGCCGCACGCATGTCGTCAACACGTCGAACGCCGTCGAGGGGAGCGTCGCGTATGAGCACGCCAGGCCCCGGCCCCGTGCCGGATCCGATCCCGCCCAAGCCCACGCCGCCGCCCCATCCGCCGGGACCCGGCGGGCCGCGCCCGGGGCCGGTGCCCGTGCCGCCGCCCGATCCCGAGCCGCCGAAGCCGCCGGGACCCGACCACCCCGGGCCGCGCCCCGAACCACAGCCGGCGCCCCCGCCCCCGCCGCCGCCGATGTGATCGACGGACGGAGGGGACGGGGGCGCGGACCCAGCCGGGGAGGTGTGGCTAGTTGGGCTGGTTGGCGTGGGTCAGGGTGCCCCAGGCGACGAAGAGCCAGTTGCTGCCCTGGGGGCGGGTGCTCTCGGTGTAGGCCTGGGTGTTGGTCATGGCGTGGCCGAGCCGGTTGCCCATCGCGTTGAAGCCGACCTCGGTCACCGGGCCGAGGCCGCGCTGCACGCTGCCGCCGCAGAGCCAGCCGGGCGGCTGCGTCCGCTCGTAGGTGGCCTGGAGCCCCAGGCCGTGGCGCAGTCGCTCGCCGATGTGGCCGGTGTAGAGGTCGTCGCCCTGGATGCGGCTGGTCTCCGCGACGTTGGCGATGGAGGCCAGGCCGTAGCCGGTGTGGGTGAAGTCCCGGCAGGTCTCCTGGGTCACCCCGTTGACGAAGGTGCTCTGGCCGTGCCAGTAGTTGATGATCTGCTGCGGGGTGTTCAGGCCGCTGCCCGGCACGGTGCGCGGCAGGTCGCCGTCCGACTCCAGGTAGATGAAGGCCGGCACCCGGTTGAGGAAGCGGCCCATGGCCTGGTCGTAGGCGCCCGGGTCGTCGAGGAAGACGGCGATGCCGACGGCCGCCTCCATCATGGTCAGTTCCCAGTTGCCGTTGCTGTGGGAGCCGCCGATGATCTCCGGCAGGTAGACATCGCGCAGCATGTTCCCGAAGGCGCCGGCGCCGGGCCAGTCGCCGTAGGTGTGCTTGATGAGCTCGGCGGCGCGGGCCCAGGAGGCGCCGGCCCATCCGGTCTGGAGCGGGGCGTTGCTGTTGGTGTGGTCCTGGATCACGCCCGACCAGGCGTCCATCAGCTGGATCGCCTTCCGCGCGTACTGGGCGTCCTCGGTGACGTACCAGGCCAGCGCGTTGGTGTACGCCGCGATGGCGTCCTCGCGCTCGTCGGTGCACCCGTTGTTGGGGTTGGAGTACGAGCCGCACTCGACGACGGCGCGCGGCTTGGGGGTGCGCGACTGGTCGGCGAACGGGGAGGCCATCATCTGCTGGAAGGCGTTGGCCCAGGGCTGCTCACCGGCCTGGACCCGGGCGCGCACGAAGTCGAGTTGGGACTCGCTGACCAGCACCCCGGGGTGGGTGAAGCTGGCGGGGGCGAACTGGTGCACGTCGTCGGCCGTGGCGCCGGCGCCGCGCTCGGCGCGGTCCGCCTCGGCCGCGGTGCCGGTGGAGACCTGGAGCAGTCCGACCAGCAGCGCGGACACCAGGGCGAACAGGCCGAGGCGCCATCGTCTGCGGACGGTCGACGGGGCGACGGACGCGGGTCTGTTGAACATGGGGGAGCCTCTCTCAGGCAACAACGGACCGGATACGCGACGTTCGACAGCCCCTGGCGTTCACGTGCATGAACATCGAGCGTCCATTTGAACGCTGGGCTGGCTGCCGAAGTTAGGTCTGGACCATTGGGGTGTCAAGACACTCCCCCAGGTTCCGGAACCGGCCTTCCACGCCCACCGGTTGACGACCGCCCGCTACCGGAAACCGGCCACCGCGTGCGGCACATACGGCTCGTTGAGCCGCTCGATCTCCGCCTCGGTCAGGGTGAGTTCCACCGCGCCGACCGCGTCCTCGACATGGCGGGCCGCGGTGGCGCCCACGATGGGCGCGGTGATCCGGGGATCGGCCAGCAGCCAGGCCAGCGCGACCCGGGCCGGCGGCACCTCGCGCTCGGCCGCGACGGCCGCGACCCGCTCCACCACCGCGCGGTCCGCCGGCTGGTAGAGCGTGGCGCCGAACTCGTCGGTGGCCGAACGCGCCGTCGACTCGTCCCAGTCGCGTGTCAGCCGCCCACGCGCCAGCGGGCTCCACGGGATCACCCCGACGCCCTGGTCGGCGGCGAGCGGCAGCATCTCCCGCTCCTCCTCGCGGTAGATCAGGTTGTGGTGGTTCTGCATCGAGACAAACCGCGTCCAGCCGTTGCGCTCGGCGACGAACAGCGCCTTGGCGAACTGCCAGGCGTGCATGGACGAGGCCCCGATATAGCGCGCCTTGCCGGCCTTGACCACGTCGTGCAGCGCCTCCAACGTCTCCTCGATCGGCGTGTGCGGGTCGAAGCGGTGGATCTGGTACAGGTCCACGTAGTCGGTGCCCAGGCGGCGCAGGCTGTTGTCGATCTCGCTGAGGATCGCCTTGCGCGACAGCCCGGCGCCGTTGGGCCCCGGCCGCATCCGGCCGTGCACCTTGGTCGCGATCACCACGTCCTCGCGGCGGGCGAAGTCCGCCAGCGCGCGCCCGGTGATCTCCTCGCTGGTGCCGTCCGAGTAGACGTTGGCCGTGTCGAAGAACGTGATGCCGGCCTCCAGCGCCCGCCGGATCAGCGGGCGGCTCCGCTCCTCGTCCAACGACCACGGGTGCGCGCCGCGTTCGGGCACGCCGAAGCTCATGCACCCCAGACAGATCGCCGAGACCTCAAGCCCTGTCGCTCCCAGTCGCGTGTACCTCACTCGTACCTCCAGCGCTCGTGCGGACCCCCGGAACAGCGCGATGGTAGCCAGCGGTTGTGACAGGCGGATGGACCAGCGCCGGGGCCCGCCCGGGCCGGTGCCGCGCACCGACCCGAACGGGCCCCCGTCTCAGCGGAGTTGGGCCAGCTCGTCCAGCACGCCGGTCAGTGCGGGAAACCAGACGTCGGCCATCTTGCGGATGCCGGAGTCGCCCGGGTGCACTCCGTCATAGGTGTCGGTCCCGGTGTCGAAGCCCGTCCACAGGTCGACGACGGTGATCGGCGACCGGGCGCTGTCCAGACCGGCGGCCCACGCCGGGATGGCGGCGTTCAACTCCACCACCCGCGCCCCGCAGTCGGCGCACCCCACCGGGGCCATCGGCAGGATCTGCGCGACCAGCACCCGGACGTCCGGGTTGGCGGCCCGCATCTGGCCGACCAGGGTGGAGTAGGCGTCCAGCAGGGTCGGGGTCGGGACGCCGCTCCACACGTCGTTGGTGCCCAGCGTCATCATCACCACGTCCGGGTCGCTGGTCGCCAGCCAGCCGGGCAGCAGGTTGTCCCGGACGATGCCGGTGGTCAGGATGCCGCCATGGCCCTCGTGTTCGCCGTCATAGGGGAAGCCGCACCCGTCGGGAGTGCGGGAGCCGACGAAGTCCACGTCGGTGTAGCCGGCGGCCTGCATGTCCTGCCACAGCAGGGCGCGCCAGCAGCCGGGCGAGCCGGTGATGGAGTCACCGAGCGCCATGATCCGGGTGGCCTCGGCGGCAGGCACCGCGGCCGGCTCGACCCGCGGATCGGCCGCGCGGGCGGTGGGGGTGGTCAGGCCGAGCAACACGGCGCAGACCAGGGCCAGCAGGCCCGAGAGCGTCAGAGCCCGGCGAGCGGGCAGAGGAAAACGGACAGAACCGTCCATGAGGGGCTGCTCCAGGGTAGGGCGGAGTGACCTCCGGACGCGCGGCCCGTCCCGTAGAGCCGCACACAGCCCCCTCCGGTGGCCCGCCCATTCTCCTCGCCGGCCCCCACCCGCCTCAACAGGACGAAGTCCCCGAAGCCGGACGCCCGTTGCCGCCGCCGGCGCGCCTTCCGGCGGCCGACGCAACCTTCTGCGCGCGTCAGGCGTTCCTCACGGTGGGGATGATGTGTCGTTCGGAGGCAGGCGGGGTGTGCGGTGACTGACCAGGCGACGGAACGAAGCGGCGGGAGAAGAGCGGACGAGCCGCCGGCCTGGCGGGTGTTGCTTGGCTACGTCAGGCCGCACCGCTGGGCGCTGCTCGCCGGGGCGCTGCTCTCGCTGGTGACGGGCGCCACCGGTCTCGCGCTGCCGCTGGTCGCCCGCTCCCTGATCGAGAACCTCACGGCGGACAAGGCCATCTCGGGCGCCCTGCTCTGGCTGACCCTGCTGGTCGTGGCCAACGCGGTGATCGGCGCGCTCGGCGCCTATGTGCTGCAACGCACCGCCGAGTCGGTGGTGTTGACCGCCCGCCGCTCGTTGACGTCCTATCTGCTGCGGCTGCGGGTCTCCGCGGTGGACGCCAGCGAGCCGGGCGATCTGCTCTCCCGCGCCACCTCGGACACCACCCTGCTGCGCGCGATGACCACCCAGTCGCTCATCGGGCTCGGCACCGGCGGGCTGACGCTGGTGGCCACGCTGGTGATGATGGGCGTGGTCGATCTGGTCCTGCTCGGTGTGACGGCGGGCGTGATCGCGGTCGCCGCCGTGGTGATCGGGGTGATAGCGCCGCTGATCCACCGCGCCAGCAAGCGCGCCCAGAAGTCGGTCGGCGACATGGGCGCCAGCCTGGAGCGGGTGCTGGGCGCGCTGCGCACCGTGAAGGCCGCCGGGGCCGAGCGGCGTGAGGAGCGCACGGTGCACGCTGCGGCCGAGCGGTCCTGGGAGGCCAGCGTGGAGGCCGCCAAGTGGTCGGCGATCGCGGGCAACACGGTGGGGCTCGCCATGCAGGGCGCGTTCATCACCGTGCTGGCGGTCGGCGGCGCGCGGGTGGCCACGGGCGCCATCGAGATCGGCACCCTGGTCGCCTTCCTGCTCTATGTGTTCTATCTGATGGCGCCGCTCCAGGATGTGGTGCAGGCGATCACCCAGTACCAGGTCGGATCGGCCGCGATCAGCCGGATGCGCGAGGTGTGGCGGATGCCGGCCGAGCCGGAGCGGAGCGACGAGGAGCCGGCGCGGTCCCCGTCCGAGGAGCCGGCCGCGCTGGCCTTCGAGGGGGTGCGCTTCCGCTACGCCCCCGATCTGCCGCTGGTCCACCACGGCGTGGACTTCGCGGTGCCGCCGCGCGGGATGACGGCCTTCGTCGGCCCGTCCGGCGCCGGCAAGACCACGGTCTTCTCCCTGGTCGAGCGGTTCTACGACGTCACGGACGGCCGGGTCACGGTCGACGGCCGGGACGTCCTGGAGTGGGACCTGCCCGAGCTGCGCGCCGCCATCGGCTATGTGGAGCAGGACGCGCCGGTGCTCTCCGGCACGCTCCGCGACAACCTCCTCTTCGGCGCCCCCGTGACCTCGGAGGCCGAGCTGGCCGGGACGCTGCGCACGGCCCGGCTGGAGAGCCTGGTCGAGCGGCTGCCCGAAGGGCTGGACACGGTGGTGGGCCATCGCGGCACCAAGCTCTCCGGCGGCGAACGCCAACGCGTCGCCATCGCCCGGGCGTTGCTGCGCCGCCCGCGCCTGCTGCTGCTGGACGAGGCCACCTCCCAGCTGGACGCGGTCAACGAGGCGGCGCTGCGGGACACCGTCGCCGACATCTCGCGGCGCACCACCGTGCTGGTGGTGGCGCACCGCCTCTCCACGGTGACATCGGCCGACCGCATCGTGGTGATGGAGGCCGGACGCGTTCGCGCCGTCGGCACGCACAGCGAGCTGGTGGCGGCCAACCCGCTCTACGCGGAGCTGGCCGCGACCCAGTTCCTCACGGAGCACGACGCGGCCGGCCCCGGGCCCGCCGTCGGGGTCACCGCCGAGCCAGCCAGCTGACGACCACCCCGTTGTCGAAGGACCGCCGCTCGGTGACGGCGAAGAGGGTGGGCCCGAACTCCCCGTCGAAGGCGGGGATGCCGTCGCCGGCGACCACCGGATAGCTCTTGACGATCAGTTCGTCGATCTCGGGCAGCAGCGCGCTGGCGAGCTGCCCGCCGCCGCAGAGCCAGAGGTCCTGCCCCTCCTCCCGCTTGAGGCCCCTGACCAGGCCCAGCGGGTCGTCCCCGACCACGGTCACCGCCGGGTCCTGGTCGGGCGTCATGGTGCGGGAGACCACGTACTGCCGCAGGTGGGCGAACGGGTTGGCGGGGCCGACGCGGTAGGTGGCGCCCCCCATCAGCACCGTGTCGAAGCGCCGGTTGGCCGTCCCCGCCACGCCGACGGCCTCCCGGCCGACGGTCGGAATGGTCTCCGGCAGCCGCTCCGCCATCCAACCGTGGTACGCCGCCAGCTGCTCCCCCTCGCCCTGCGGGAAGAAGTCGAACTCGCCGCCCGGTCCGGCGATTCGGCCGTCGACGGTGACGGCAACGTAGTAGACAAGCTTGCGCATGCGCGACCCCTCACGTAGTACTCTGACCAGAGTGCTTTGAACTTAGTACTACGGATGGAGTGGTGTCAATGGTGCGCAGAAACGACCAGCGTCGATCCGAGCTGCTGGACGCCGCGATCGAGGTGCTGGCGCGGGAGGGCGCGCGCGGGCTGACCTTCCGCGCGGTGGACAAGCAGGCGCGCGTACCGGCGGGCACGGCCTCCAACTACTTCGCCAACCGGGACCAACTGCTCACCCAGTCCGGCGGCCGGGTCTACGAACGGCTCGTCCCGGACGAGGCCACCGTCGCGGAACAGGAGCCGATCGCGCCGACCAGCGAGCGGTTCCACGAGCTGATGACGGACCTGGTCGGCAAGCTCACCACCTTCCGCAGCGGCTATCTGGCGCTGCTGGAACTCCGCCTGGAGAGCACCAGGCGCCCCGAACTGCGCGCGGTGCTCACCGCACGCGTGCGGGCCGACATCGCCCACAACGTCGCCCACCACGAACAGTCGGGGCTGCCGGGGGACGCCACCTCGGTGAAGCTGCTGATCCTCGCCCTCAACTGGCTGATCGTCGAACAGCTCACGCTGCCCGACGTCTTCGACGAGGAGGAACGGGCGCATCTCGTCGCGGAGGCCGTGCGGCGCCTCGTCGGGGAGTGACGTCGACCGCTCAGGCCACCCGTGCGGTGGGGAGGTCGGCCAGGATGGCGTCCACCGTGCCGGCCGGGTCCAGGGACGAGGTGTCCAGCCAGCGGCCGATCCTCGGCGTGCGTTCGCGCAGCCAACCGTCCAGCGCCGCCACCGTCCAGCCGCCGTTCTCGGCGTAGGCCGTCTTGGCGCGGGCCGCCTCGCGGGCGGCGACCGCCGCCGGGGAGGGCGCCAGCACCACCACGTACAGCGGGCGGCTGCGCACCTGTCCGACCAGATAGGACAGGTCGTCGCCGAGCACCACGTCCTGCACCACGGCCGTCACCCCCGCCTCGGCGTAGCCGTCGGCGACGGCTGCCGACAGCCGGTAGCGCAGCCGGAGTTGGGCCTCGGCCTCCGGCCCCGCCGAGGGGTCGGGCTCCACCCGGCCGGAGACGATCATGCGACGGAACGTGTCCCCCCGCACATGCGCCGCCGCCGGCAGCCGTTCGGCCAACGCCTGCGCCACCGTCGACTTCCCCGCGGCCATCACCCCCGCGATCACCACCACGGCCCCCCGCAACGCCGATTCGCCCCGCTCACTCTCACTCATGCACGGCATCCTGCCGAACCGGCACCCGCACGGCACCCGGATATTCGCCGGGGGCGTCAGGGCGAGGCCCGCCAGCTCGGGAGGAGCTCGTCGAGCAGGGCCTCCGTCTGGGCCGGCAGCGGGGTGCTGGGGCCGAAGAGCTGGGCGTGGTGGGCGGTCAGCCAGCGGACGGCGCCCGTCAGCCAGTCGGGGCGAGCGGTGGCGTGGGCGGCGCGCAGCAGCTCGTTCCAGAGGCGTTCGTCCGTCGGCGCGGCGGCCAGCGCCGAGCGGACGGCGGCGTAGGCGGCCTCGCCCTCGCCGGCGGCGCGGTGCTCCGCGGCCAGGGTGAGGGCGATCTCCGCGACCAGCAGCGGGTACTGGGCGTCGACGATCTCGTGTTCGAGCCAGCCGAAGCCGCCGCCTTCCCGCTGCCCGGCGAGCAGCGCGCCGCCGGCCAGGGAGAGGGCGTCGCGCAGCTTGCGCATCCGGTCCGCCGGCGACCCCGTCTCGGTCGGGTTCTCGCTGACCAGCACCTGGTGGTGCAGGGTGCGCAGCACATCCCAGTCCGAGAGCACATCGGCGGAGAGCGCCAGCCGCCCGTCCCGGCCGGCGGAGAGGCGCGGGACGCCCGTCGGGTCCGTGCCGAGCCAGTGGGCGAGGCGGTCGATCAGCGCGTCCCGCAGCTCGTCGGTGACGCCGCGCGGCCAGAGCGCCGAGCCCAACACCCGGCGGTGCACGCCCTCCCGGTGCAGCGAGAGCAGCGCCAACGCCTCCCGGAGCCTTCCGGCGCGCTCCGCGTCCGGCTCGTCGAGCCCGGTGGTCTCAAGGCCGCCGAGCAGGGAGACATAGACGCCCGGGCGGCCCCGGGTCAGATCGACGGTGTGATCGGCGGCCGGTTCGACCTGGTCGCCCGTGAGGTCGCCGAACAGCTCGACCACGGCGGCGCGTTGCTCGGCGGGCAGCAGCTGGGCACGGAGTGTGAGGCCCATGTCGGGCTCGGTCAGCAGCCCGTCCGGGCTGATCTCGAACCCCCAGGCGACGCCGGGCAGTTCGACGTGGTCGGCGGCGAGCAGATAGCCGATGCCGAGGGACGCCGAGATCGAGGCGAGGCCGGCGAGCCGCTCCGCCTGGTCCTGGTCCGGCGGAACGCCGACCAACACCAGGTGGGGCGCCCACTGTTGCTGCCGGGCCGGTCCGGTGCGCCCGCTGAGCAGCGATTCGTGGCCCGCGTGCCGCAGGGCGCCGCGACGCAGCCCGGTCTCCGTCTCCATCACCTCCAACAGCCCGGCGATATCGTCGAGATGCCGCACCCGGGTGGGGGCCAGGGCCGCCAGTTCGGCACCGAAGCCGACCAGGGTGACGGTCATCCGGTCGGACCAGCCGCTGGTGGCGAGTTCGGCGGCGATGGAGGCGAGCACCGCCTCCCGATCCCCCGGCGCGCCCTGGACGGCGACGATCCCCGGCACCGCCTCCAGGTTGAGCAGCAGCCGCAACTCCTCCCGCATGCCGAGGCTGACCAGGCCCGGGTAGGGCGCTTCCGCGTCCGGCGCCACCCCGTCGGGCGGTTCGGGCAGCCGGCCGCGCTCCAGCGTCCAGTAGGTCTGGTCCTGGCCCTGGCTCCAGGGCGCGGGCGGGCGGCCGACCGGGCCAGAGAGCTGGAGGTGCAGCTCCCGCGAGCCGAGCCAGGCGGCGTAGACGGCGGGCAGGACCCGGCCCTCCTCGGCCAGCGCGGCCGAGAGGAGTCGCAACGCCCGGTCGAGGAAGGCGACCTGGTCGGGTGCGGCGCCCACCAGCAGGGCGTCCCTGGCGTCGGTGGCGCGGGGGGTCGGCGGGGCGAGGCCGTCGCCGACGCCCCGGCCCCGCATGCCGGCGGCGCTCTGCCAGAGCGCCATGCGACGGGTGCGGCCCAGCGCCACCAGCAGCCCGGCGGCCAGCAGCGGGGCGGCCACCAACGCGTCGGGCAGGCCCGGCTCCGCCTCGGCATCGGTCCCGGCATCGGTCGCGGCATCGGTCGCGGCATCGGTCCCGGCCCCGGCATCGGTCGCGGCATCGGCGTCCGTCTCCGCCTCGGCCTCCGGCGGGGGTGGCGGCCCGGGGGGCTGCTCCTCAATGGGCAGCGTGGGCCGGTCGGTGCCCTTGCCGCCCGTGTCGGCCTGCCGGTCCTCCGGGCCCACCCGTTCCGCTGGCTCCTCGGCGTCGGCGAGGGCGGTGGCGGCCGGCGGCGCGCCCGTACGCCCGTAACGTTCGAACTGTTCGAGCTCGGCCGCCTCATCGGCGGTCAACTCCGCGGCCTCGCCGGGGAGTTCGACCAGCTCGCCGCCCTGGGCGTCCGCCGGCATCTGGAGGATCCAGCCGGGCCTGATCAGGCTGGCCTCCGTCAGCCGGGAGCCGTCCGGCTGGAGGCGGTCCTTGTTGAGCTGGTAGATCTCCTTGTAGCGCAGGCCGTCGCCCAGATGGCGTTCGGCGACGCCCCAGAGGGTGTCGTGGTGCCGGCCGTCGGGCGGCTGGATGCGGTAGTAGAGCGCCTGGGCCCCCTCCGGATCGGCCGCTTCGACGGTGCCCGCGTCCTCGGCGGGCGAGGGCGCCTCGTTCACCTTGGGGGTGTCGGCGAGGCCGGACGAGAGCACCACCGTCTGCCCGCCGCCCGGCACCAGCGCGGCCTCGGCGACCACCCGGCCCTGCCCCGGCGAGTCGAAGGTCTGCCCCAACTGGCTGAGCCCCGGCGTCATGGATGCCGCCGCCGACGTCAACAGCAGGACGGCACCGACCAGTTGGCGGGCCAGCAGCTGGCTGGGGCCGGCCCCCGGCACCCGCCGTGGCAGGCCGACGCCCGAGACGGCCGCCCGCACCTCCACCAGCACACAGGCGGTGAACTGCGCCCAGGCCACCCAGACCAGCACCGCCAGCACGGCGACAAAGGTGTCGGCGTCGATCTCCTCGGTCAGCATGTCCCAGCTGGGCGCGGTGCGCGGCAGCGGCCAGCCGACCAGGCTGGCCAGCGCCAGCGGCACGCCCACCACCAGGGCGAGCAGCGCCAGGATGGCGACGCAGGCGAGCAGCACATCGCGCGGACCGCGCCGTCCGCGGACCGGGACGGGCGTCCGGTTCCCCGGGACGGGCGGTGGAGTGCGGGCCATGGCGGGTGCTCCCGTGGGTTCGGATGGCGGACTCGGTCGGTGCGGGAGGTGCAGGAGGTGCGGGGGTGGCTGGGTCCTGGCTCAGCCGACCTGGGCCTCGGCCGTGGCCTCGCCCCAGACGGTCAGCGGTTGGTCGTAGACGAAGCCGGTGAACACCGGCCGGTAGGTGAGCCTGATGCGCACGGTGACCTGGTTGGTGCCCGTCTCCGTGCACTCGGACGCCGCGATGTCGGCGGGCTCCATGCCGACGGAGGCGGCGTACTCGGCGACCCGGTTGGCGCAGTTGCCGAAGTTGATCGGCGCCGGCGAGACCCCGTCCCGCAACGCCGCCTCGTCCAGGTCCTGCGCGGCGTAGCGGGCGGCCTGTTCGGCGATGTCGGCGGCCCGTTCGCGCTGCGCGATGGAGAGGCCGCCGTCCACCACGAACGCCGCGAGCGCCAGCACCACCAGCGCGGAGAAGATCACCACCAGCGCGCCTGAGCCGCGCTCGCGTTCGCAGGCGACGCCGCTGCTCATCCCGACCTCCGATAGGGGTCGATGGGCGAGCTGGAGAGGCCCGAGATCGTGGATGTCACGCCGACGCCGAGCATGTCGAGGCCCCGCACCCGGCAGCTGACCTCGACGCCGAAGAGGGTGCCGGGCTGGTGGTCGGTGCCGGTGGTGCGGCGCACCGTGACGGAGCCGCTGACGCAGATGTCGTCCAACTGCCCCTCGGCGACCCGGGCGGCGGCGCCCATCGCGGCCGAGGTGGACCGCTCCAACGAGCCGGCCCTGGCGGCGTCCCGCGCGGCCCCGTTGACGGCGTTGCGACCCGACACCTGCTGACCGAAGGCGACCAACACCAGAATGAAGGCGATCATCAAGGGGGCGAGCAGGACCACTTCGAGCGAGGACATGCCCCGATCAGGCCCGTTCCTGTTCGGCGAGCTTCCGTTCGGCGAGCTTCTGTTCGGCGAACGGGCGCCCGCCCGGCGCGGCACACCCCTCATGGCGCCCTCAGCCCCCGTCCGGGACGAAACGCTCCACCGGCCCCTCGGAGGCGGCCGTCACCGTCAGGTCCAGCCCCGGCACGATCGAGGGGACATGGCCCCTGACCTCCACCCGGACGGTGAACTCGGCGGGCTGGCTGACCACCACGACCGGCCTCGACTCGAAGAGCCCGGGGCCCAACTGCCGGATGTAGTCGTGCGCCTTGGCCTCGGCCGAACCGGCCCAGCCCGAGGGGTCGGCGTCCGCCTCCGCCCGCGCGGTGCGCGCGCCGGCCTGGGCGGCGGCCTTGGCCACATGCTCGGCGAAGGAGTACAGCGCGAACTGCACCGCGCCGAAGATCATGAAGAACATCACCGGCGTGAGGACCACGAACTCGATCGCCGATGTGCCCCGGTCGCCGCCGGCGCGCAGCACGGAGCCGCCCCGGTCGGCCCCCTGGCCTATCCGGCGGCGCAGGAACGCCCCCCACGACCCCAGTGCCCGCACGGTCAGCAGTTGGCGTGGTTCTGGACGCCCCCGATGCATTCGCTCACGCTCTCGGCTCGATCGTCCAACGCGTTCATGATCACGGCCGCCACGCCGGCCACGATCCCGACCACCACGGCCGCGATGATCACCCACTCGATGGCCGAGGCGCCTCGGTCCAACTCGCCCGACCTGGCGCGCGCCAGCCGGGTCCGCAGAAAGGTCAACAGAAAGTCGGTCGCCGGATGGCGCACCATGGCTCTACCTCCATGCCTCGTCGCTCGACCGTCACGCCTGGAAGACGCGCATCCCGGCCGGGAAAATCAGAAAGATCAGAAAACCCATACAGAGCACCAGCTGAGCGATCAGCATCGACTGGGACTTCTCCCCCGCGCTCCCCTCGATGTCGGCGAGCTCCCTGTGCCGCATCGTCTCAGCCCGCGCCGACAACGACGCCCGCACCTTCGCGCCGTCGTCGGCGACCAGCGCCAACGACGTGGACAGATCCTTGAGTTCCTCGATGCCCAGCTCGTCGCCCAGCCGCCCCAGCGCCTGCCACTGGGTGAGCCCGGTGATCCGCGCGTCGGCCAGCGCCGTCTGGATGCGCCGCAGCGCCCAGCCGTCGCTGACCTCGGCCGCCGCCTTGAGCGCCTCGGGCAGGCCACGCCCGCCGGCCAGGCTCATCGCCACCAGATCCAGGTAGGCGGCCACCACCCGGCGGAAGTCCCGCCGCTTCGCCTTGGCGTCCCGCCGCACCTCCAGATCGGGCAGGAAGAAGAAGCCGGCGGCGAACGCGAGCGCCAGCCACACCGGGATGAACGGGCTGCTGCCGAAGCCCAGCACCATGGCCATGGAGAAGACGAAGGGGCCGAAGAAGAGCCCCAGCGCGGCCAGCACCACCTTGTTCGCGAGGAAGCCCTCCCAGGTGCGGTCGAGCAGCGCCAGATCGGCCCGCAACGACCGCTGCTCCCAGCCCCGTTGCAGATACAGCTCGGCGACCCGGTCCCCGATCCTGACCTGGAGCTCACCGAGCCGGCCCCGCCCCGAACCCGGCTCGGCGGCGCCCGATGAGCCGCCGGCCGCCGAGGCAGAGGGCGGCGGATAGCCGCCGATCCCGCCGCGCGCCCGCAGCTCGTCGATCCGCGCCACCGCCGACACCGGGCCACGCCGGGACGGGACATAGGCCCGGAACAGCGCGTAGACGCCGAGCCCGAAGACCGCGCCCACCACCACGGCGGTGGTCACCATCGAGTTCATCAGGCCGCTCCCCCGTCCCTTCGTCCTGGCAGCCCTGGCAGCCCTGGCAGCCCTGGCAGCCGGCCGGTCGCCGGCTCGCGCGGGCGCAGCGCCGAGGCCGGCTCGGCCCGCGCCAGGAACCGCTCCGGCGTCTCGATCGTGGACAGCCGCCGCATCCACCAGAAGCCCAGGCCGAACAGCCCGCACACCACGGCCAGCACGGCCTGCCCCAGCGGATCGCCGAACGGCTCGACAAAGCTCGGGTTGAAGATGGCGAGGCCCAGCGGGAAGGCGACGCTCACCCCTACCACGATCTGCACGCTGCGCCGGGTGGACGCGCGCTGCGCCATCACCCGCTGCCGCATGTCCACCTCCTCGCGCGCCGACTTGGCCAGCGCGCCCAGCACCTCCCGCAGCCCGGGGCCGCGCAGCCGCGCGTTCAACATCAGCGACGCGATGATCACATCGGCCGACGAGTCGTCCAGCTCGTCGGCGAACTCCTGGAGCGCGTCGGGCAACGGCGTCCGCGCGCGCAGCCGGTCCACCAGGTTGTTCAACGGGCCGCGCAGCGCCGGCGCCGCCGCCCGCGCCGACGAGGGGATGGCCTGCTCAAGACCGACCGCGCCGGCGATCGTGTCGCGCAGCGACTCCGTCCAGCTGGCCAGCGCCTCCACCCGACGCATCGCCGCCCGCTCCTCGGCCGCGCCGCCGAACAGCTGGTTCCAGCTGAACGCCAGCAGCGCCGAGGCCAGCGCCGCGATCGGCCAGCGGGTCAGCAGCAGCACCACCAGCGCGGTGCCCACCGCGATCGTGCCGCGCCGGCCGAAGAACGTCGCCAGCTCGGACAACCGCCGCTGCCGCGCCGCGCGTTCCTCCACCGTCCTCGGCGGCAGCCCGCGCAGGGCCACCACCAGCAGCCCGAGACCGCCGCCGACGGCGACCCCGCAGAGCAGGGCCAGCAACGTGGTCAGCGAGAACAACCCGCCGGACATCGTCACGCCCTCACCCCCATCCGCCCCGGTAGCCGTGGATCGCCAGCTCCTCGGCGTTGGCCAGCGCCGCGTGCGGCCTGATCACACCGTCCCTGCCCTCGGCGAACACCTCGCTGGACAGCACCCGGCCGTCCACCCCGTTCACCTCGCGCACCGAGCTGACGAACCGCCGCAGCGTGCCGCCCTGGGCGTAGGTGTTCCGCCGCTCAAGGAAGACCACGAAGTTCACCGCGCCGGCGATCAGCATCTGGCTGGCCTCGATCGGCAGCCGCTCCGCCGCCTGGAGCGCGTAGGTGGAGATCCGGTTGAACACCTCCTGCGAACTGTTCGCGTGGATCGTGGACAGCGAACCGTCGTTGCCCTGGCTCATCGCGTTCAACATGGTGACGATCTCGTCGCCCAGCACCTCGCCGACGATCACCCGCGACGGGTTCATCCGCAGCGAGCGGCGCACCAGCTCGGCCATCGTGATCGAGCCCTGCCCCTCCGAGTTGGGCAGCCGCTCCTCGAACGCCACCACGTTCGGATGCAGTTCGGGGAACTGGTCGAGGCCCAGCTCCAGGGCACGCTCCACGGTGATCAGCCGCTCGTCCTGCGGGATCTCGTTGGCCAGCGCCCGCAGCAGCGTGGTCTTCCCCGCGTTGGTCGAGCCGGCGATCATGATGTTCTTCCTGGCCCGCACCGCCGCCGTCAGGAACTGCCCCAACTCCTGTGTCAGCGTGCCGTTTCCGACCAGATCGGCGAGGAACACCTTGCCGAGCCGGGCGCGCCGGATGGAGAGCGCGGGACGCCTGGTCACATCCATCACGGCCGAGAGCCGCGAACCGTCGGGCAGCCGCAGGTCCAACTGCGGGTTGGCGGAGTCGAACGGGCGGGACGAGAGCCCCGAGTAGGCGCCGAGGATCTGGATCAGCTCGATCAGCTCCTCATCGCTCTCCGCCACCGGATCGCCGCGCACCTCACGGCCGTCCGCATAGCCGATGAACACCTGATCGCAGCCGTTGACGTCGATGTTCTCCACATCGGGGTCGTCCAGCAGCGGTTGCAGCCGCCCCACGCCGAAGAGCGCGGCATGCACGGCGGAGGCATAGCCCTCCTCGGAGACCGCGTCCAACGGCGCCCGGCCCTCGGCGATCTCAGCCCGCGCGTACTCCTCAAGGACCTGCGCGATCACCGCCCGCGCGTAGTGCCGCTCGTCCTCGGACGTCATCGGACGCACGCCGCTGGCCTGGTCGATCCGCCGCTGCTCGGCGATCCGGTCCCCGGCCTCCTGCCGGAACCGCTTCACCAGCTGGTGGTTGACCTCGTCGCCCCGCTCCGGCTCGATCATCCCGACGCCCCCCTCGACAGGCCCGGCTCCCACGGGCGGGTGCCGGGCGCCGGCGCCGGCGGCTGGTCGTACCCGGGCGGCGGGGCATAGCCGGGCGGCGGACCGTACCCGGGGGGCGGACCATAGCCGGGCGGCGGACCGGCCGGGACGCCGGGCGGCGCGTGCACCGCCGGCGGCGGCACCCGCTGCGGCCCGGTCGGCGCGCTGCCGGACGGCGCCAACTCCGCGCGATACACCTGATGCAGATCCGCCACCACGCGGCGGACCGAACGCACCAACAGCGAACGGTCCAACCGGCCGCGCCGCCGCCCCGCCAACTGCTCGGCGCCGACCGGATCCTCCGCCACCAGGCCCACCACCCGCGAACCGGTGCCCGAGGCGATCAGCATCTCGTTCACCTGGGTGGCGACCCGCTCGCCGCGCTGGGGATCGGCCACCAGCACCACGCCGATCTGCGGCTGCCCCAACTGGGCGGCGCCGCGCTGCGGCCCGTGCAGCTTGTTGTGCAACGCGGCGGCCCGATCCCGCACATGGGCGATCTGCTCAGGCGCGGCCCGCGTCACCAACAACAGCAGCGAGGCGTGCGGCAACACGGCGTGCGTCGGCGACCCCGCGTCCAACCGACCGCAGTCCGCCAACACATCGGCCGCCACCTCCTGGTGCGGCGACTGCGCCAACTCGGCGAACGCGCGGCCCAGCGCGGCCCACTGGCCGGTGAGGCCGGCCGCCTGGTCCGAGTTGGCCAGGCCGATCAGCACGTCGAGACCGCCGGAGATCCGCTGCGCGTGATCCCACAGCTGCTCGGCGGCGATGCCCCGGCGTGCGGTGGCGGCCAGCGACAGTATCCCCGTGCTGGGATCGGGCGGACGCCCGCTCTCCGTGACCGAGCGGTAGACCAGATCGCCGCCGGCCGGATCGATCTCCGCCAGCAGCGCGCGCCGGGGCCACAGCGCGGCCAACGCGACCGCCGTCGTGGTGACACCGGGCGCGCCCTTGTCCGCGGCCACTGCGATCAGCGCCATCCGTTCCCGTCCCCTCCACCGGCCCCGGCTCCGACCGCCGGCCGCGTCGTCACGGTCATCGGCGCGGTCACTCGTTCGGGGCGGCGACGATCACCAACGAGACGTCACCCGACGCCGCCGCGCGCGTCAGATCGGCCACCACGGCCTGCTCCACGCGCAGCGTCACGGGCAGCGTGCCACTGCCGGTGACGCCCTGCTCGCCGTGGATCGCGGCGACCCTGGCGCCGTCCGTCAACAGCGTCTCCCGGCCCGGCAGCGCGGCGTCCTCCTCGGCGTTGCCGACGGGTCCGTCATCGCCCACCCAGTAGGCGGCGACCGTGTCGCCCGCCTCAAGTCCCGAGGGATACTGCCCGGGTTGGAGCGAGACGCCGACCATGACCTCGCCCTCGGCGAGCGTCGACTCGCCCGTGAGCATCTCGCCCACCAGCACCGTGCCGTCCACCAGATCCGTCAGCGGACGCAGGCTCTCCATCACCGTCTGCCGCTGCTCCCACCGCACATAGGACACGGCGTCGTCCTCGGCGACCAGCACCATCTCCATGGCCGACTCGGGAATGCGCTGCCCCATCGGGACCCGCTCGGTGATCTGGATCGCCTCGACGCGGTCGCCCGCGCGCATCACCAACACCGTGGCGCCCAGGGCGCCGACCAGCACCAGCAGGGCGGCCAACGCGGCCAACGCGGGTTTCCGCTCCCGCGGCGGAGCCGGCAACCTGTCCCCGACCCCTGGGCCAACGGCGATCGACTTCCTGGCAGCCGTGGACACCCGGTCCTCAGTTCTCATCCGCCAACCCCGGTTCCCACGTGGAGGAGACGCCCACAGTCACGTCGCGAACGTTCACGCAAAAGAACGGTCTCATTACCCTATCCGGTGATTCGCACGCTATCAGTCCGCTCATCACGCCTTCAACGGCCACCAGGTCACACATCCCTCACGCCTCGGGTCCATCGGTGACGACGGCCGACCGACCGCTGGAGGTCGCCACCGCGCTCAACGGACGACCGTCTGGACCTCGTCGACGTCCAGGTCGTATGCCGTCTCGAACACCCCGTCCGGCAGCGTGCCGCCGCTGCCGTCGGAACCCTCCCAGGTGATCTCCCAACGCAGCGAGGCGGAGAGGGAGTACGTGTCCCCCTCCCCCGTCGACCGCAGGTACGTCACCCCGCACGAGGGTTCCTGCCCCACCAGCCCCGCGTGATACGCCGGCGCGTCGACCGGACACCGACCCGACCCGGGATGCGACACGGCGTCGCCCGTGCCCGGCTCCACCACCAACCCGACGGGCGTCGCGGTGGTCGTCGCGGACATCCCGTACCCCTCCAACGAGGCCGTCACCGACACCGGTTCGAACCGCCCCTCCGGCAGCCACACCCACATCGGCAGATTCACGGTCTGCGCACCCGCCGGATTCAACTCAACCGCCGTGTCCGGCACCCGAACCCGCTCATACGCCAGCTCGGCGAGCATCGCGATGTCCACCACCTGCGGAATCCCCGCCGGCGGAGCATCCCCGAAGTCCACCCAGAACGTCCGAAATTCGCACTCCCACCGGGCATCGCGATCCGGGTGGTTTTCGTTCCGAACCACCTGCCAGAACATCCCCTCGCCCTGCCGGTCGATGTTGAAATCGGGATGCTCACCATCCGGGCCGTAGAGATCTTCGAGGGACTGCCGCAGCGCCTCCTTGTCTTCCGGTAGATGCCCGGCCCCATAGAAGCTGCTTGACAACTCGGCCCAGTACGCGCGGTATTCCTCGGGAGTGTGGGTCGGCGCGTAGTAACAGGCAGGCGGGGACCAGGTCGAAGTGCTTTGAGTGAAACCAGTTCCGGTCCCGCCCTCGGACGTGTCGTAGTTGATGCGAGCGACGCTCGCACCAGCTTCGAGAGTGTTGCCGATCGCCTGACCGCGCGTCCTCCGCTCCTGCCGCTCACGGGGGTCCTCATTCGCCAGTGCCGTTCCAGCGCAGACCAGGACTCCTACCACGGTCGCGATGCCAACGCCCGCGCGGAACCGCCAGGTCATTCGCAACCTGTCGACTCGGACTCGTAGTCGTATCCCACCGTCTGCCAGACATCGTCGTCGTCGAGTTCCAAACGTCCGCTGTACATGGACGGCGGTGCGCCAGCACTGCCTTCCTCGATGATCTCTCCGGTCTCGAAGTCAGTCGTATCGACCTGGCTGAAGTCCCGGCAGTAGCTAAATGTGGCCGCTGACTCGTCGAGGACGTTCACCGACATGTTGAAGTACGTCGCAGCGCCGACGGTAGAGACGCCGTCGGCGAAGACGCCATCGAGAACTCGAATCACCTGATCCAACGCCTCGCCAGCAGCGTAATAGCGCAGAGCCGGACGATCGCTTTCGTGATGGACGATCGCCTCGGCGAACGCGTCCTCGAACCCCTGCAAGTCCCGGAGGGCCGCGTCCACGACTGGGTCGCCGGTCGTGTCGTCCTCGTAGACGTTCTCGAAGTCCGGCCCGAGGTCGATTTCCGGGCGGTCGTCGTCGGTCGGTTCCGTGGGGTCGGGGTCTTCGGAGGGTTCCGGGTCGGGGGAGTCCTCGGTCGGGGTCTGGACGCCCGCGATGTCGTCGTCCTCGCCGCCGTCGTCACCTCCGCCGCAGGAGGTCAGCAGCAAGGCACCCGCCGCGACGGCGGCCACATACGCGATTCTGTTCCGACGAGCCACAGCAACTCCGCATCCGCAGAAGGCAATACATACACCTGACCGACGCCCAGCCTAGTCACCGCCCGCACACGAACGACTCCGCACCCCCGGCGGACGGCGGCTCGCGACGACTGCCGAGGTGGTCGGGGTGGTGAGGACCTCGGTGGCGTCCAGTCGGCCGACTTCGGGAACGCAGCTCTCGCCGAAGCCGACCTCCAGGGCGATCCGCCGCGCCGCCGACACCCGGGACGGGAGCGCGCGTTCCGTCATGCGGCCACCAACACGGCCCGGGGGCGCAGTTGGTCGGTGGCCGGGCCGGTGAGGCGGGCCCTGCCGTGGTGGGTGGGGTCGAGGGAGTCGACCTGGCGTCCGTGCCACTCGATCTCGTCGAGGCGGAACTCGGCGTCCCCGACGCGGAACACCGTGCCGCGCACGGCCGGCCCCGCGAGGCAGCGGACGACGCAGACCGCCCCTGCGGGATCCGTGCTGACGACGCGGAATCCCAGACGGCCGGCGACGGTGTCCCTCGGGTCGTCGCGCGGTGGGGTCAGCGCCTGGCGGCGCCGTCCCCGGCGTCCCGGTTGGGGTTGTCGCGGATGGTGTCCGTGATCTGGTCGCCGTTCACCTGTCCTTCGGGCATGGCGCGGAAGCCATGGGGTGAGTCATGCGCGGCGGTCAGGTCGTGGTGGAGGGGAAGGCGATAGCGCGCGCGGTCTCCAGTGACCACGTTACGAACGCGGCGGAGATCTCGTTCACGCGCGGGCTGACGCTCACCAGCGCGTCCTCCCAGCCGCCGTCCTCCGGAATCACCACCGCCAGGTGAGCGCCGGTGGCACCGATCGCGGGGTCGTGGAATTCGATGACATGCTCGCCGGAGGACGCGTCGTCGATATCAACGATACCGATCTCGCGATCTCGGAAAGGCCGTTTGCGCATAGGGGGGTTCCTAGTCCAGAAAGCCGGAGAAGACGCTCGACGTGGAGAATCTGGCGCCGCGCCCGTCGGGCAGTCGGACGTCGATCGTGTCCTGCCACTGGCCGCCGATTCTTCCATAGCCGGACGAGGTGACCGAGTTCGGGTTGGTGAGGATCTCGTCGAGCATGTTCTGGCCCGTGCTGTTCCAGGCGGTGGGGTTCTGTGTTCCGGTGGGCACCGGCCAGCCGTTGGGGTTGCCGTTACGACCGGCGTGTTTCATCAGGGCGCGGCCGGCGAAGGAGTACCCGCCGCGGTCCGGGAGGGCGCCGGTCGCGGACGCGACATCGAGATCGAGCGCCGGATGCGCGGCCAGGCCGAGGGGGTCGATGGAGCGGCGGGGATCGCTGGGGTACGTCCGCGGGTTGGGGGCCGGGAGCAGGCCCATCGGATCCTGCGTGACATAGCGGGCGGTGCTCGGGTCGTAGTGTCTGAAGTAGTTGTAGTGCCAACCGGTCTCCCGGTCGGCGTACTGACCGGGGAAGCGCAGCGGTGTGTCGGCCGACTCCGACGACGACGGCTCCGTGCGCACGCCCCAGAGGGTGGCGCGCGCCCGCCACACCACGTCTCCCGTCTCCTCGACCAACTGCGTTGGCGCCCCCACCACATCGGTGACGATCGCGAGGAACTGGCGGTCGGTCTCGGCCTGGCTGGCGGTGTGCCGGGTCTGGGTGAGGGGGCGGGAATCGTGATGGTTCCAGGTGAGGGCCACCGGGTTGCCGTCCTCCCCGGTGGTCTCCTGCTCGATCAGATCGGTGTCGTGCCAGGTGAACCGGCAGCGTTCGACCACGGTGACGCCGTCGTCGCCGAGACGCTCCTTCGCCACCCGACGGCCGAAGGGGTCGTACCGGTAACGCCAGACGGTGCCGTCGGGGGTGACCGTCTGGACCAGTTGGTCCAACGCGTTCCAGGTGTAGTGCCACTGGTCGGGCTTGCGGGAGAGTCGGGTGAGGCGGCGGGTAACGGGTCGGCCGGCGGCGTCGTACTCGTACCGCACCCTTCCCGCACCGGTCAGAAGCGTGCCGTTGAAGGTGCGTTCCCCGACCGCGCCGCTCTCCCCGGCGGACGCCGGCAGCCCGGGGCTCCCCGCGGTCGTCCAGTCGGCGGTCAGCTGGTTGCCGGCGAGGTCGTAGCCGTAGCTCTCCCGCGTTCCGGCGGCCCCCCGCACCGCCGTCGGGCGTCCCACGGGGTCGAGGGTGAAGTCGGTGGTGCCGCCCTGGGACTCCGTCAGGGCGGTGAGGTGGTGGTCCGGACGATAGGCGAACGTACGGTCCTGGAGGACCTGGCCGCCCGGGCCGGTGAGTTGCTGCCGCACCAGGCGGCCAGCCGGGTCCCACCGCTGGTCGAAGGTCAGGTTGTCTCCGACGCGGCGGCTGGTCTCCCGCCCGACCGCGTCATGGGCGAACGACAGCGTCCTGCCGTCGACGGTGAGCGAGTCCGGCCGGCCGTTCTCGGCGTAGGTCCAGGTGCTGACGTGGCCCGTGGGCGTCCGCCGGGTGTGGATCCGGCCGAGGGGGTCGTGGCCGAGCCTCAGGGTGTGCCCGTTGGTGCTCTCCCGGGCCAGGCTCCCCCGTGCGTCGAAGTCACGGACGAGGTCGATGCCGGGCGAGCTGGCGGCCGTGACCCGGCCCAGGGCGTCGTAGGCGTAGGTGAGCCGGTCCCCCTCGGATGTCTCCCGCGCGGTCAACTGCCCGAGGAGGTCGTAGCTGTAGGTGGTGCTCTGTCCGGCGGGATTGGTGCGGGCGACGAGCTGTCCCGCCGCGTCACGACGGTACTCGACGGTCCGACCGTCGAAGTCCTTCTCGGCGACGAGACGTCCGACCGGGTCGAAGGTGTACTCCCACGCCGCCCCGAGCGGGTCGACGACCTGGGTCACCCGCAGCTCGGTGTCGCGAGTGAAGCGGTAGGTCGCCCCGTCGGGCGTGACACAGTGTGCCAGCAGGTCGAAGGGCCCGAACGCGTAGCGGGTGGTGCCGCCGTTGGCATCGGTCTGGCTGAGCAGGTTCCCCTCGGCGTCCCAGCTGAAGGACTCCGTACCGCCGACCGGGTCGGTCCGGTGCAGGAGCTTGCCCTCGACGGACCAGCGCAGCGTGGTCACGGCGCCCATCGGGTCGGTGACCCGGATCGGCCGCCCCAACGCGTCGCGGACCAGCGTCACCTCGCCACCGAGCGGATCGGAGACCAGCAGGGGCAGCCCGGCGGCGTCGCAACTGATCCGGGTGCGCCGGCCCAAGGGGTCGGTGATGGAGGTGACGGCGCCGCGCTCGTAGGTGTAGCGGGTGCGCGCTCCGGCCGGGTCCATGGCGATGGTGCGGTTGCCCCGTGTGTCGTAACTCTGCCGCCACACACTGCCGTCCGGCTGGGTTATCGCGGTGGGCTGGTGCCACTCGTTGTACTCGACGGCCAGTTGGGAGCCCTCGGGGCGGACGACCAGCGTCAGATTCCCGTCCGCGTCGTAGGTGTACCGGGTGGTGCGGCTGAGCGGGTCGGTCTCCGCGAGGGTGCGGTCGTAGCGGTCCCACGCACGGATGGTGCGGTGGCCCAGCGGGTCCGTCTCGGCAACGGTCTGGAAGCTGTCGTTGAACTCGTAGAGCGTGGCGTGGCCCAGGGAGTCGGTGACGGTGGTGCGCAGGTTCTCGGGGTCGTAGGCGTAGCGATACTCCAGGGCCCGATCGGTGCCCGTGGTGAAGACACAGCGGCCCTCGGCGTCGTACTCGTAGGAGTACCAGTAGCCGTTGCGGTCCTCCCAGCGGGACATCCGGGCGTGCGCGTCGTAGCCGAAGCGCAGCGGCAGGCCGGAGGAGTTGCGGATCTCCGAGAGCAGCCCGGCCGCGTCGTAGCCGTACGACAGCAGAGTGGGTTCGGTGGGGTCGCTGAGCAGCCGCAGCGTGGTGATCCGGCCGTTCTCGGTCGTGACGCCCAGGTGGTAGCCGCCCGAGTGGTGGACGTCGGTGAGCGCGCCGGCCGCGTCATAGGCGAACTGGACGCGGTTGGCGTTGCGGTCGGTGATCGCGATCAGCGGCAGCTCGCCACCCCGCCGGCCCGGCGTGGGGGCGAAGTGCAGGGTCCGTCCGCTCTCCCGTTGGTGCACCGACATCGGCGCCTGGGGCTGGCCGTCCCAGTACAGCTGCCAGCGGGGGCCCTCCACCGGGAGCACCGTCTCGCCGGGGATCGGTCGGGGATAGACCAGCGTCATGCCGTCGGCGGTGAACAGCCGTACCCCGTGGTCGTCCAACAGGAGCCGCTGGTCCAGCGTGGAAGCCCACGAGGAGCCGAACAACCCGCCGGCGCGGTAGGTGGAGATGTGGTGCCGCTCCACCACCAGGGGCAGCACACCGGGCAGTTCGACGTCGGTGGCGGACATCAACAGCTCCCCGGTCGCCACGTCCACCGGGTCACCACAGGCGTTTCGCCCGCCCATCGGCACTCCGTCGCCCCTGACCCGGCGGCCCAACCCCAGCGCGCCCTCGCGCAGACCGCGCAGGCCCGTACTGGCCGCGCTCCTGATGCCCTTGAGTCCAGCGGCCAGGCCGCCGAGGGTGGTCAGGCCCTTCATGCCGGGGATGCAGTCGAGGGCGGCGAACGCGACGTCGAGCAGGCCCGCCTCTCCCTTGGCGTATTTGATCAGGGTGTCGGCGAGGACGATCAGGGCGGCGGCCAGGACGATCCAGGCCAGGGGGCCGCCGATGATCATCACGACGATGCCGAGCACGGCGACGATGGCCTTGGCGATGTCGACGATGGTGTCCCAGTTGTCGGTCACCCAGTCGATGGCCTTCTGCCACCACTTGCGGTTCTGGATGCCGGCGTCGCTCGCCTCATCGACGCCCTGGGCGCAGACGCGAGCCGCTTCCTCGCGCATCTCGCGTGCTTCGAGGGCCAGTTGGCGGGCGGCGGAGAGCCGTTCCTGGGCGTCGTCGACCCGCCCCTGGGCGGCGGTCGCGGCGGACTCGGCCGCCCGGTGGTCGCGGGTGGCGTTGCGGACGGTGTCCTCGTCCGGGGGCTCGACGTTGTCGCGCCGCCCCTCCTCCCGGAGGCGTTCGGCCTCGTCGCCGGCCCGGCCCACCCAGTCCTCGGCGTCGCTCAGCGCGGACTGGGCGCTGAGCAGATCGGCCTGCGCCGAGATCGCCCGGTCCAGCGCGCGGCCCGCCATGCCCTGCGCCGTCTGGAGTGTGGGCCAGTAGCCGTCGAGGGCGTCGGCGCAGAGGGCGTAGGAGTCCTCCAGTTTGGTCAGGTTGTCGGGGACGCCCTCGAACTCGCGGCGGAACGTGTCGGCGGAGAGGCCGGCCCAGTCCAGCACCGCGCGCTCCGAGGCGAGGCCCCGGATCTTGCCGAGCGCCTCGCCGACGTCGTCGGAGAACTCCCGCAGATCCGAGGCGAGTTCGCGGACGTCGTCCGGATCTCCCGGAGTCGGATCGGTGTCCAGGTCTACCGGACTCCAGTCGGATGGGCGCACCGGACCCCCTTGGAACGCGGTCGGCTGGTCGGGCCGACCTCGGCGTCGGAGGGACCGGCTGATCGGGCCGGGATGACGCCGTCACGGGCATTGAGCAGCGGTCATGCTCATGTGATGAGACCACGATAGATCATGAAAAACCGCCGGTCATTCCCTCTGGGACACGAAAAGGACGGCGCGGCGGTTCCCGCCGGATTCCCCGCACACCCCCGCAACACACCTGATCACGCGGGGTGTTCAGCGGACCGGCTCATCCTCCGGCTGATGCTCCGCGAGGACGTGGACGACGCCAGCCGGGTTCCTGATCCAGTGGGCCCGGGTGTTCGGGTCGACGAAGGGCTCGATCTCGTCGCAGGTGCGATGGCCGGCGGCGGCCAGGTGTTCGACGGCTGACTCCAGGGCCGACGTGCGCAGTTCGAGCCAGAGATCGGAACGGGCCAGGCCGTCGACCTGGTCCAGCCAGAGCGTGGTGGGGCCGAAGCGGAAGGCGTGGGTGCGGGTGACGCCGACGGAGCCGGTGGCCTCGCCCTCGGCCTCGTCGATGACCTCCAGGCCGAGGGTCTCGCGGTAGAAGGCCACCGTGGCCGCGTAGTCGGCCGCCGGTATCTTCATCGCGATGTTGACACCGCCCCGGACGTCGACATCGGGGCCTGCGCCTGGTGTTCCCTCGGCTGCGCGCTGCTCGGTCATGGGTCTCGTCCTCCGGGCCGGTGTGGGCGTGGTGCTCCCGGAGGCTACCCGGCGGCACTGTCAGCCGGCCGGCGGCTCGGTGGACCAGATGACGCTCTCCACCACCTCGGGCGGGGTGACCCGGGCAGCGCCGGCGGTGTAGGCGAGCCACAGCAGGTCGAGGTGGGCGAACCAGGGCTCGGTGCCGCAGTCCACCCAGATCCGCAGCCGGTCGGGGGCGGGCGCGGTGATGTCCCACCAGGCCCAACCGCGCATGCCGTACTCCGGTTCGAAGCGGGAGAGCCAGTCCCTGAGCTCCCAGGGGCCGTCCGTTCCCGGGTGGGCCGCGTAGCGCTCGCGGCCGGCGGCGGCGAACTCCGGTGCGGCGGGCGGCTCCTGGCCCGAGACGCGGGCGAACCAGTCGGGGATGCCGCCCGTCGGCAGCTCGGCCGCGTCGAAGTCCGCCGTCGCCGCGATGGCCAACGTCGGGTCGAGGACGGCGCGGAGGCGGTGGACGTAGTCCTCAGCGGCCGCCCCGGGACGTACCTCCAGGTAGGCGAACGCGGGGATGCCCTCGTCGTCGGGGGGCCGGTGCGTGAGGCGGCGTCGCTCGGCCACCAGCTCGTCCACGGCGTCGTCCACGGCGTCTCCCTCCGCGCGCTCGGCCCGCTGCGTCGCGGCTCAGCTCGACCCGTTCTTGATGATCTTTCCGGAGCCGGGAATGATGGCGTCCTGGAACTCGTCGAGCATACTGCCCGGCAGTCCGTAGAGATCGTCTCCCTTCGTCGGGTCGGAGATCTCCGGGTGGGTCTGCTTCATCTGCTTCCACTGCTCGGGCGTGTAGTTGCCCGGGTTCCGCTGCGGGATGGCGGTGCTCCGCACCCGGTCCAGGAAGCTCTGCCGCAGCTGGAAGGAGACGATCTCCCCCTGCCCGCCACGGAAGTTGAGCGTGTGTCTGATGTCGTTGCTGAGGTTGACATAGAGATGCTGCCGACCGGCGATGGAGACGTTGCCCGACCCGTCCACCAACATCCGCCGGCTCAGCCGGTGCAGGGTCTGTAGCCGGAACCCGGTGATCAGCGCGGAGTGGGGCGCGAGGCCCAGCGGGTCCGACCAGGTCAGCGGGTTGTGCACATAGACCCGGGGGTTCTCCGCCGGGGCGAGGCCGAGCGGGTCGGCGGTGACGTAGCGACCGGTCTCCGGGTCGTAGTGCCGGTGGTGGTTGTAGTGCCAGCCGGTCTCCTCGTCGGCGTACTGGCCGGGGAAACGCAGCGGCGTGTCCGTCCCGTCGGGGCCGCCCGGCAGCGGCGCGCCCCAGAGGGTGGTGCGGGACTCCCAGGCCGTCTCCCACTGTTCGTCCCGTTCGTCGATCAGCAGCGTGGGCCGGCCGACCAGGTCGGAGACGATCGCGTGGAACCGCCGGTCCACCTCCTGCTGGGCGGCGGAGTGGCCCGCGCTCTCCAGCTGGAGCAGCGGCGTGGTGCCCTCGTGCTCCCACGTGAGGGTGGACGGCCCCCGGGCGTCGCCGCCGGTGGCGGTCTGCTCGACGAGGTTGGTGTCCTGCCAGGTGAAGTCGGTCAGCTCGACGGGGGTGCGGCCGTCCTGGCCCAGGCGTTCCTTGGCGGTGCGGCGGCCGAAGGCGTCGTAGCGGTAGCGCCAGACGGTGCCGTCCGGGGTGGTGACGGAGGTCAGCCGGTCGTCGGCGTCCCAGGTGTAGGCCCAGGTGTCCGGCTTCTTGGAGAGGTTCTTCCGCCGTCTGGCGACCACCCGGCCGGCGGCGTCGTAGGTGTAGTGGGTGCGTCCGGCGTCGGTCAGCAGGGTGCCGGTGTAGCTCCGTGGCCCGGCCGAGGCGGGCTCGCCACGCGGCCACCCGGCCTCGGCCTGGTCGCCCGTCTCGGTGTAGGCGTAACGCTCCTCGCCCGCCGGGCCGTCCACGGCGGTGACCCGCCCCCTCGGGTCGAGGGTGAACTCGGTGGGCCCGCCGGGGCCGGTCAGCCCCGTGAGGTGGTGGTCGGCGCGGTAGGAGTACGAGTGCCGTGCGATGTCCCGCCCGGCTGGCCCGGTGACCAGCTGGTCGGTGGGCCGCCCGGCGGCGTCCAGGGCGACGGAGACGGTCAGTTGGCCCCCGTAGGTCCGGGCGACGCCCCGCCCGTGGGCCGTCCTGCTGAACGCGACGGTGCGTCCGTCGACGGTCAGCGCGGTGGGGGTGGCGAACCCCGCGTAGGCCCAGGCACTGTGCACGCCGGCCGGCGTGGTGCGCTCGACGACCTGCCCCAGGGCGTCCCTGGCGACGGTCAGGGTGCGGCCGTTGACCGTCTCGCTGAGCCAGTCGCCGCGCACGTCGTAGGCACGGGTCAGGACCGTGCCCGGGCTCTCGGCGGCGACGACGCGGCCGAGCGGGTCCCTGGTGAACGTGGTCACGCCGCCGTCCGAGGCGGCCGACTCCGCCACCCGCCCCAGCGCGTCGTAGCGGTAACGGACCGACTGCCCCGCCGGGTTGACCCGTTCGACGAGCTGCCCGGCGGCGTCCCGCCGGTAGGTGGTGACGCGGCCGTCGAAGTCGGTCTGGGCGAGCAGCCGCCCGTTCGGGTCGTAGTCGTACCGCCAGACCCGGCCCAGGGGGTCGACCACGCCGGTCAGGCGCAGTTCGGTGTCCCGTTCGATCGCGTAGGCGACGCCGTCGGGCCCGGTGCGGCGGGTCGGCAGGTCGAAGGCGCCGTAGTCGACCGTGGTGGTGGCGCCCGTCTCGTCCGTGGTGGTGCGGCAGTTGCCCTCGGCGTCATAGCTCCAGCTGCGGCTGCCGCCCAACGGGTCCGTCTGACGCAGCAGTTGGCCCGCCGGGGACCATGCGAAGCGGGTCATGGCGCCCGACGGGTCGGTGACGGTGGTGACCCGGCCGAAGGCGTCCCGCTCGTAGCGGGTGACCTCGCCGTCCGGGCCGTTCACCACGAGCGGCAGCCCGGCCGCGTCCGAGCGGATCCGGGTGGTGTCACCGGACGGGTCCGTCACCTCGGCCAGCCCGCCATGGGCGTCGTAGCCGTAGCGGGTGCGGTGCCCGGCCGGGTCCTGGAGGACGACGAGGTCCCCCGCCGCGTCGTACGCCTGCCGCCAGGTGGCGCCGTCGGCCTGCGTGATCTCGGTGACCAGACCCAACTCGTTGTGGGTCAGCCGGGTGGCAAGACCGTCGGGACGGACCAGCTCGGCGAGGTGCCCCGCCGCGTCGTAGCCGAGGCGGGTGACCCGGCCCAGCGGGTCGGTCCTCGTCAGCGAGCGGTCGTAGCGGTCCCAGCTCTGGCCGGTGGTGTGGCCCGAGGGGTCGGTCTGGGCGACGAGTTGGAAGCAGTCGTTGAACTGGTAGCGGGTGCGCTGCCCCAACGAGTCGGTGACGTCGGTGCGGAGGTTCTCCGGGTCGTAGGCGTAGCGGTACTCCAACACCCGGTCGGTGCCCGTGGTGAAGACGCAGCGGCCCCGCTCGTCGTACTCGTAGGAGTACCAGTAGCCGTTGCGGTCCTCCCAGCGGGACATCCGGGCGTGCGCGTCGTACGCGAACCGCAGCGGCGGCCCGTCCGCCTGGCGGATCTCGTGGAGCAGACCGGCGGCGTCATAGCCGTAGGCCATCACGACGGGACGCTCGGGATGGCTGAGCAGCCGCAGCTCGGTGACCCGGCCGCCCTCGGTGGCGACGCCGAGATGGTAGCCGCCTGAGTGGTGGATGTCGGTGGGCGCGCCCGTCTCGTCGTAGGCGAACTGGACGCGGTTGTCGTGCCGGTCGGTGATCGCGACCAGCGGCAGCTCGCTGCCTGGCCGCCCCGGCACGGGGGCGAAGTGCAGCAGCGGACCGTCCCGTTGGTCGACCGTCAGCGGGCTGCCTGGCTGCCCGTCCCAGGACAGCGTCCAGCGGGGGCCCTCCACGGGGAGCACCGGCTCGTCCACGATCGGGCGCGGATAGAGCAGCGTCATCCCGTCGGCGGTGAGCAGCCGGGCGCCGTGCTCCTCCAGGATCAGCCGCTGGTCCAGGGTGGACGCCCAGGACGACCCGAACCAGCCGCCCGCGCGGTAGCTGGAGATGTGGTGCCGCTCGATCACCAGGGGCAGCACGCCCGGGAGTTCGACGTCGACCGCCGACATCAGCAGCTCGCCGGTGGCGACATCGACCGGGTCGCCGCAGGCGTTGCGGGCGTTGATCGGGATGCCCTCGCCCCGGCCGATCCGGCCCAGCTTGAGCGCGCCCTGCTTCAGCCCCTTGATCCCGGTGGTGGCCAGGCCCTTGATGCCCCGGGCGAGCCCGCCGAGGGTGGTGAGGCCCTTCATCCCCGGGATGCAGTCCAACGCGGCGAACGCCACATCGAGCAGCCCCGCCTTGCCCTGCGCGAACTTGACGAGGGTGTCCGCCAACACCACCACGGCAGCCACCAGCACCACCAGCGCCAGCGGCCCTCCGATGATCATGGCCACCACGGCAAGCACCGCGACGATGACCTTGCAGATGCTGACCAGCGTGTCCCAGGCATCGGAGAGCCACTCGATCAGCTTCTCCCACCACTTCTTGTTCTGGATGCCGGCATCGCTCGCCTCATCGACGCCCTGCGCACAGATCCGAGCCGCCTCCGCCCGCATCTCCCGGGCATCCAACGCCAACTGCCGTGCGGCATCCAGACGTTGCTCCGCGTCGGCGACCCGCGCCTCGGCCGCGCCGGCCGCCGACGCGGCGGCCTGCTGATCCCGCGCGGCGGCCCGGACGGTGCTCTCGTCCGGCGGCTCGACGTTCTCCCGCCGGCCCTCCTCGCGCAGCCGCTCGGCCTCGTCGCCGGCCCGCCCCACCCAGTCCTGCGCGTCCTCCAACGCGAACCGGGCACTGGTCAGATCCGCCCGCGCCGAGATCGCCCGGTCCAACGCCCGGTCCGCCATCCCCTGCGCGGTCTCCAACTGCGGCCAATACCCCTGCAACGCCTGCGAACAGAGCGCGTAGGACTCCTCCAACTTGCTCAGATTCCCCGGCACGCTCTCGAACTCGGCGCGGAACGTGTCGGCGGAGAGCCCCGCCCATTCCAGCATCGCCCGCTCCGAGGCCATTCCCCGGATCGTACCGAGAGCCTCCCCCACCTCATCGGCGAACTCCTGTAACTCGTCGGCGAGTTCCCTGACCTCTCCCGGATCTCCCGGGGTGGGATCGGAATCCAGATCCAACGGGGACCAGTCAGCGGGACGTGCCATTTCCAACTCCCGACCACGGAGAACGGGGACGAGCCGACGGCACCCGGCCGGCACCGGAAAGAGGCTGCCCCACCGACGCGGGCCAAATCCGCGCCCCCGGGTTCTTCACGTCACATGCGGTTCCCGTTCGTACCCCGCACGCGAAAACCGACGACGGTGGGGCCGGCGAAGCCGGGTGACCACACCGTCGTGCGGCGCGGCCCGCGCCCGACGCGAAAGCCCGCGCGCGACGCGAAAATAGAGGAGACCACCGGCGGCCGGTGCGCCAGGATCTGACCATGGAGATGTCCGACGTCACGCGTGCCACGACGGCCGCGACCTCGATCGCCGCGTCACTCGGCCTGCCGGTCAGCGGCGCGACCGTGCTCCACAACTCGAACAAGCTGGCCCTGCGGCTGACGCCATGCGACACCTTCGCCCGGGTCGCCCCGGTGGGACAGGAGGTCGCCCAGTTCGAAGTCGACCTCGCCCAGCGGCTCGTCGAGGCCGGCAGCCCGGTGTGCCCCCTGGACCCTCGGGTGGACCCACGGGTGTACACGCGCGACGGCTTCGCGGTGACGCTGTGGACCTACTACGCCCCCGTGACGCCCAGGATCCCACCGGTCGACTTCGCCAAGGCGCTGGAGCTGCTGCACACCGGCATGCGCGAGGTCGACATGCCGAGCCCCCGGTTCACGGACCGGATCACCGAGGCGGAGGACATCGTCGCCGACCCGGTTCGCTCACCGGAACTCGCCGACGCGGACCGCGCCTTCCTCGGCGGCCGGCTAACGAGCCTGCGCCGCGCGATCGAGAAACGCGGCGCGGTGGAGCAGCTGCTCCACGGTGAGCCGCATCCGGGCAATCTGCTCAGCACCCGGAACGGCCCGTTGTTCATCGACCTTGAGACATGCTGCCGTGGCCCCGTCGAATTCGACCTCGCCCACGTTCCCGAAGCGGTCCCCGAGCACTACCCGGACATCGACCGAGAGTTGCTCGACGACTGCCGACACCTCGTCCTCGCGATGGTCGCGGCCTGGCGTTGGGATCGCGGCGACGAGTTCCCGAACGGACGGCGATTCGGCGAAGAACTCCTGCGCGCCCTGCACGACGGCCCACCCTGGCCGACCCTCGACACACTGAACCGGCGCGTGGGCGGCTCGTAGAACGCGCCGAAGCCAAGCGGTGCGACACAGGAAGTGGACGGTTCCGCCCCGGGCACCGCTGGCGAACCTGTCGCCGAGGGAGGCCACCGGGACCTCACGCCCCAGGTACCACCCGCTGAGTGACCACGGACCTCCGGCTGCGCGCCTGCGGGAACCGTTCAGCCGAGCCCGCTCCGGGCAGGACGTGCCGGGCGTGGTGCCCCTGCGGGGCGATCTGACGGTGGCCGCCGATGTGCGCCGGCTGGCGCGGTCGGGCCCGTGGGACGCGGTGTCGACACGAGTTCGCCCCCGCCGATGCGGCGGGAGCAGGCGGCTCGGTTCAACGGACGGTGTCACCCTTTGGGGGTAGGTGATCAGCCGTCAGCCTTCCCCCTCGCGCCGGGGGTGGTGCGGAGTTAGGTGCGCTGCCATCCGATGGAGGTCATGGTCTGGACCGCGTCGGCCAGAACGATGGCGGAGGGGGACCCCGTCGCGCTCCGCACAGGCCACGACGTCGGCGGTGCCGCCCCGCCATCAGGTTCGCCGAGCGGGGCTCACGCGCGCGCCAGCTCCACGGCGGCTTTGCCGCGCGACGCGGGGATGGGGCGAGCGTCAGTGGTCAGGATGCGACAAGCCGGCTGGTGAAGCCGTCGCGGATGAGAGCCTCGTAGGCGGCCCGCACGGCCTCCGGGACATCCTGTTCGATGGCGAATCCGAGCTTCGGGTAGTCGATCACCCGCTGTAGGTCGCCCACCAGCATGTCGACGACGAGCTTCTCGTCGCCGACGCTCTTCACATAGTCGTCGAAGTGCATCGACTCCGAAGCACAGACCACCTCGACCTCGGGCCACACCTTGCGCGCCGTGGCGTAGGAACGCCGCTCCATATACGGCTTGGAGACCAGCAACACCGATGTCGGGACGATCCCGGCCACGGCCAGCACATCGCGGGAGAGCGTGATGTTCTGCCCCGTGTTACCCGCCCGAGGCTCCACCAGGATCGCCTCCGAAGGCACGCCCAGCTCAAGTGCCCGCTCGCGGTAGTGCACAGCCTCCCCACGCGGGAAGCGGGCAGCGGTGGTGGGGCTGTTCGCACCGGAGAAGACAAGCGTCGGAAAGAGCCCGGCCCGGTACAACTCCGCCGCGAACGTGGCCACTCCCAGATCGTGACTTCCCAGCCCGATCGCCACATCACAGGCCCGCACCCGGTGCCCCATCCGGTGATACTCCCAGATCACTCCGGCCAACTCCCGCTGCCGCCCGCTGACATTCCGCTCGCTACCCGTGTCTGTCACTTGCCTTCTGCTCCCTGGTCGCCCAAACCGGCCGCGGTCCGGATGTCCTCGATACTGCGGAGCTGGTGGCTGAGACCGACCCTGGCAGCCAGCCCCGCCGCTTCACCCAGCGCACGGAACCCGTCATCGCGGGTTGCCGGATCAGAGAGCAGGATATGGCCGTGAGCCGTGTCCACCCGCACACGTTGCAGGGGGGAGTCGTTGTGTCCCGCATCGCGGGCCATGGTGATGAGCTGCCGCAGGCAACCGTCCCCGCCCACGGCAACCTGGCCCTCACCGGCAGGCTCACCCTCGCCCGCCAGACCGGGCATCTCGCCGACGTCACCCACGCCTGGACCGTCCGCTCCATCGGCCCCGACAACGACGGCGAACTCTGGATCCTCGACGGCGGCGTCCACGACACCGTCCCCGACGCCACCGAGGACACCCACCCCCACGCCCGCTGGGCCCCCATCACCACCCTCACCGAGAACACCGAACCAACGGCCGCCATCCAGGAAGCCCTCGACGCCATCGACGCCGGCATCAGCATCCAACTCCCCACCGCCTGAACCAGACGCACGCGGGGGCCATAAGCTTGTGCGGCGAGTCGGGGACCTGTGCCTGATCGCGTTTGGGGCCGAGTGGCCCCCGCTCTTAGGGGCTCCGCCCCCTGGTGGCTGCCTCAAGCCTCGGAGGCCACCGGCCCCAGCCATGAACCAGCCGTAACGCCAGAACGCCCCCGCGCGGCGGGGGCGTTCTGGGCGGAGCAGCCCGTCAGGGGGCCGGGGTGGTCACCGTGAAGGGCGTGCCGTCGCCCAGGTGGAGGATGGCGCGGCCCGGGGTCGGCTGTTCGGCGGCGGCGCTGCGGGGCAGCTTCGCGCCGATCAGGTCGCCCGAGCGGTGCGTGGTCGGCGAGAGCAGAACGCCTCGGCGCGCCTTCTTCGCGTCCACCTGCCAGCCGGAGAACCCGCCGCAGATCTCGCCCTCGTCGCCGCCGAGCACCAGATAGCGGCCCTGCTGGGCGCCCTGCGTGACCACGACCTTCAGCTCGTCGGCGGCGTCACAGCGGCGCAGGTCCTCGCCGTCGTCGATCAGGACGACGATGGGGTGCTCGACCGATGAGGTGCTCAGCGCCTCCCGGAGGTCCTTCTCGTAGAGGTCGTCGCCCGTGAAGACCTGGACGACGCCCTCCTGACCCGCCAGATCGCGCAGCGTGGACGGCCGGGGAGCGGCCACCACGATGCGCACGCCCTGCGCCAGATAGGACTTGGCGAGCATGGTGAGCACGGTGGAGCGACCCGACTTGGGCGGTCCGGCGATGATGAACGCCGGGGTGCCCTGGGCCAGGTCCGGGCCGTAGCCCATCAGCTCGTCGCCGCCGACGCCGATCAGGCCCCAGAGGCGGGAGTTGGACGTCTCCGGATCCCGCATCTCCCACGCGTCGGCGAAGGTGAGGCGGCTGGGCAGGACGTCCACCCGGAACGGGCGCCTGGTGCGCGGCACGGCCGCGTCCCGTTCGGTGGCCCAGTCGCCGATGGCGCCCAGCGCCGCCGCCTGGGCCTGCCCGGACAGCTCCTCGGCGAGCACCGCGACCTGGATCTCGGTGAGCGCCTGGTTGCGGAACATCCGCCCGTCGGCGACCGATTCGGGCGCCTTCCGGGCCGGCATGCCGATGTTGGAGTAGTCGGACTTGTCCGAGAGGCGCATCGCGTAGCGCTCCTCGGTGAGGGTGGAGATCCGGCCGGAGAGGACGCTGCGGTCACCGGCGATGACGATGTGGATGCCGACGCTGGCGCCCTCGCGCATCATCACGAAGATCTCGTCGGTGAGCGCGCCGTGGTCGATCTCGCCGAGGGTGGAGACCCAGCCCTCCCAGCGGTCGATCAGGATCACCAGATGCGGCAGCCGCTGGTCGGGCTGGGCGGTGGCGCGCTGCTCGTTGATGTCGGCCAGCGCGTCGGCGGCCAGCACCTCCTGGCGGCGGTCCATCTCCTGGCGCAGCCGGCGGATCAACCGCCGCACCCGCTCCACCTGGGTACGGGTGACGACGGCGCCGCAGTTGGGCAGCTTGGTCAGCGCGTTGAGCGCGCCGTTGCCGCAGTCGATGCCGTAGATGTGCACATCGGAGGTGGAGTGGATCCAGGCCAGCGAGCCGGCCATGGTGCGCAGCAGCTGGGATCGGCCGCTGCGCGGGGCGCCGCCGACCAGCATGTGCCCGAAGGAGCGGAAGTCGATCGCCGCGGAACGCCGCGCCTGCTGGCTGGGGAGGTCCTCCACGCCGTAGGGGGCGGCCGGCAACGCGCCCTGGGGCGCCGGGTGTTCGAGATCCCGCAACAGCACGGTGTCGCCGAGCGCCGGCAGCCAGGGGCTGTGCTGCTTGGGGAACCCGAGCTGTTGGTCGGCCTCGATCACCGCGTCGACCAGCACCTTGAGGTCGGTGATCTCCTCTTCCTGGGACTTGGCCCCCGGCGGCTTCTTGAGCGCCGTGCGGCCCAGGGAGTTCCACTCCAGCTGCCCCGACCAGGGCCGGGAGACGGCCACGTCGACGGCGCCCGGCCGGCGGCCACCGACGCGGCCCGACTGGAAGGGCACCAGCGAGGCGTGCCCGAGCCGCACATAGGCCCGGCCCGGCGTGGACTTGGCGATGAACCCGGCGTCGGGGGCGTCGATGACGTCCGAGGACTCGCTGCCGTCGGTGACGCGCAGCGCGATCCGGAGGTTGGTGTTGGCGCGGATCTCCGGGGAGACCACACCGCTGGGGCGCTGGGTGGCGAGCAGCAGGTGGATGCCGAGCGAACGGCCGCGCTGCGCGATGTTGACCAGGCCCTTGACGAAGTCGGGCAGTTCCCGCGCCATCGAGGCGAACTCGTCGATCACGATGAGCAGGCGGGGCAGCGGGGTGAGCCGTCCCGGGTTGCGGCGGATCAGGTCCTGGTAGTCCTCGATGTCCTTGGCGCCGACGTCGGCCAGGATGTGCTCCCGGCGGTGCAGCTCGGCGCCGAGCGAGGTCAGCGCGCGTTCCACCAGGTGGTTGTCGAGGTCGGTGACCATGCCGACGGTGTGCGGGAGTTGCACACAGTCCTTGAACGCGGAGCCGCCCTTGTAGTCCACCAGGACGAAGGTCATGTTCTCCGGCGTGTTGGCCACGGCGAGCGAGGCCACGATGGTCTGGAGCAGCTCCGACTTGCCCGAGCCGGTGGTGCCGGCGATCAGGCCGTGCGGGCCGTCCCTGCGCAGGTCGATGGCGAAGCCGCCGTCGTAGGACTCGCCGATCACCGCCTCCGTCGACTGGCCGCCGAGCCGCCAACGGGCGGCGATGGCGCCCGAGCTGGGCGGCTCCATCTCGATCACGTCCAGCAGCCGGGACGACGACGGCAGCGCCGCGTCCTCCGACTCGCCGCTGATGTCGCGGATCGGGGAGAGCGAACGGGACAGCAGCTCGCACCACTCGGGCAGCACCCAGTCGGGGCGGACGCCCCGGATGCGCCAGGCGCCGGTCTGTTCGACCCGCAGCCGGTCGGCCGTCATCACGGGGGCCTGCGCGGCGCCCGGGCCGCCCTGGCCGAAGGGGCTGCCGCCGGGGACGGCGAGGAAGGTGTGGAATCCGGTGGCGTAGCCGGGCTGCCTGGCGGCGCCCGAGGACGCGCGGTTCGGGTTGGGCTCGGCGATCACCACGGCCTGGCACTCGCCGGGCAGGAACCGCTCCTCGTCGTCGAGGCAGAGCGCGAAGATGGAGACCGCGGGGCCCTCGCGCAGCAGCCGGATCACGCCGGGCAGCGAGCGCATCTTCCGGGAGCCGTCGAAGACGACGACGATGTCCGGGTCCTTGAAGCTGGTGGGGCCGTTCGACCTGGCCGTCTTGGCGGCCTTCTGCCGGGCGTCCAGGTTTCCGGTCAGCTCGGCGACGCGGGCGCCGATGGTCTCGGCGTCGTTGCCGATCAGCAGGTTGGTGTCGTGTCCTGCGGACGGCCTGGCGTGCGGCAGCCAGCGCGCCCAGTCCCAGCTGTACTGTCCGGTGCCGTCCGTGAGGAGCACGAACTGCACGTCCACCGGGCTGTGCAGCACGGCGATCTGGCCGAGTGACCAACGGGCCAGCGCGCGCGCCGAGTCGCCGGAGCCGGCGTAGCCGATCACGCCGAGGCTGCGCAGCGGCAGCGTGACGGGGGCGTCCGCGATCTTCCAGGCGACCTGACGCTTGTGCTCGTCCTGCTCGGGGTCGGTGAGCACCACCTCGGAGTCCAACTGGACGGTGCCGACCCGCAGGAGCAGGTGGTCCTCGTCGGTGCGGCGGCGCTCGAAGAGCCGGGTGCGGGGGCCGGTGGCCTGGGTGAGCACGGTCGCCGGGTCGGGCGCGGCGTGCCGGCGGGCGAACCGTTCGGCGATCAGCGCGTCCCGCGCGTCCTTCTCGATCCTGGCCTTGCGCTCGCGGTACTCCTCCAGCTTCTTGGCGTGCGATATGCGGCCCCGCTTCTTGTCCATGAAGTAGTTGGACAGCAGCATGACGGGGCTCATGAACGCCATCATCAGGAAGATCCAGCGCCCGGTGATGCTCGCTATGGCGACGGCGCCGACCACCGGGAGGATGGCCATCAGCCAGGGCAGCGGGCGCTTCTCGCGTTCGCCCACCGGCTTGGGGAGGCTGAACTGCGTCTGCCGCTCGGGCGGCAGGAGCCTCGGCGGCCGGTTGTAGTCGAGTCCTGCGCCGTCCTCGGAGACCTTGAGCGCGGCGTCCGGGGGGAAGTACGGGGTCAGCTCGAACAGCGAGTCGCCGACGGCGAGTTGCTTGCCGAGCTTCCAGACCGCGCGGTCGCCCTCGGTGTGGTAGAACGGCTCGCCGTCGATCAGCGGCTGTTCGTCGCTGTAGACGGTGACCCGGCAGGTGCCGTCGCCCGCGACGCGCAGCGTCATGGCGCGTTCGGGCAGCGTCGGATCGCCCACGTGGATGTGGACCTGCTGGCCGTTGCCGATCTCCACCTTGCCGACGCCCATCCGGTGCACCGCGCCGGCGGCCGGGCCGCCCACGACGCGCAACTCGACGAGCCCGTTGGGCTCCGGCGGCCAGCAGCCGTTCGGGTTGTGCAGGCTCACCACGCTGCCTTCGCGCAGCGGGGAGAGGGCGAGGGTCAGACTGGGATCGACGTACTCACCGTTGACGAACAGGTGGGCGCCGCCGGGCGCCTCGGCGTGGCCGCCCTGCTGCCCGCCGGCAGCCGCTGGCACGTGGCGGCTGCCCACGGCCTGGGTGAACTCGGGTGTCAGGTCCGCGATCCGCGTCTCCGGATCGGCGTCGATCACGGTATCGGCCCGATGACCCCCGACCGGGTCTACTACTGTCAGGGTCAGGCGCACACTTATCCTCCCGTTGCTGACACGATCTCCAGTTGGCTGAACCCGCTCATCATCGCATCCCGTGGTGCGGTGACGGTGAGCGGTCAAGCGCCCTGACGGGCGCGGAGGCGTCAGCCACCTTCAGGCGGAGATGCGGTGAAAGCCCCGTTGGTTCCCGAAGCTTCCGGATGCCCTCCACGATGCCGCAGTTTCGTCCCGGTTGGAAGCGAAACGGGAGCGCCGGAGGCGTCCGGAGGACGTCGCACTTCCCCCTCTCGCGCCCCGGGGGGCACGGGGTGGCGCATGGGACGAAAGTGCGCCGGGGGCGGGCCTCGCCACCACCTGCTCCCGCGATCCCCGCGCCACTCCCGCAGTACCCGCGCCACTCCCCGCAGTTCCTGCGAGAAACCCCTTCGAAATACCTGTGGATTCAGCGCAACCAGCCGTCAACCCCTGACGTCCTTGGTGTCGTTGGGGTCGCACGGGGGCTGCCGGGGACGGGGCTTTCGTCCGAGATGACGCACACGTAGGCTGTGATCCCACAGCGTGCCGTCTCGGGCGTGACCGCGACGCCGCACCGCATACAGCGGGGGGAAGGCCCCCGCGAGGGCCAGAGGAGGGGACCGCCATGAGCGATATGGATGTGACTTATGACGATATGCAGGAGGCTGGTGACCGACTCATCGATGAGCGGGACCAGATCGACCAGAAGCTGTCGTCGCTCCAGAGCTACATCGACAACCTGGTCCAGACGGGCTTCGTGACGAGCCGCGCCTCGCGAGCCTTCGACGATGCCTACCGCGAGTTCACCACGGGTGCTCGCAAGGTCATCGAGGGTCTTGAGGGCATGGGCACGTACCTGAAGACCGCGGCTGACACCTACCGCGAGACCGATGAGGGTCTTGAGGGCGCCATCCGCGGCGGCTGATTCCCGCCTTCCGCGTATCAGGGCGGTGTCGGGGTGCCTCAGGCATCCCGACGCCGCCCTCGCTCGTGTCCGCGGCCCGTTCCCCACCGGAGGAACGGGCCGCGGTGCTGGAGGGGGCGTTCTCAGCGGTCGAAGCCGGCCCTGATGCCGGCCCAGCGTTCGGCCTGCTGGGGGGTGAGGCGACCGCGCAGTTCGGCCAGTTTGAGGAGGTTCGCCTCGGCGCCCGTGGTGAGGGTCTGGGCCTCCGCCAGGTAGTGGTCGTCGATCAGGGCCTCGACCTCGGCGTCGTTCATCACCGGGATGACGCGCTCGGCGAGTTGGTTGGTGTTGCGGTAGGAGCCCTGGAGCCGGAACGGCGGCTCGGTGCGGGTGGCGTCCTCCTGTGTCGCGGAGGCGATATAGGCCGCGTTGACCTTGAGCGTGGTCTGCTGGATGTACAGCAACTTGCGCAGCACGGCGAGGATCTGCTCCAGATCGCTCGGGGTGTAGGGGTGGCGCAGCCGCTCGGCCGAGACCGTCTCGTCGCCCCTGGCGAGGCGCACCAGCAGCTCGATGTCCGCGCGTTCGCGGGCGGCCAGCGGGGCGAGCACCGGGTTGGCGGTGAGGGCGTTCTCGATGTGGCTGAGCGCGAACAGCTCCTCCCGGCCGCTGAGGACGTCGCCCAGGTTCCACACGTCGGCCCGGTTGGCGAGCATGTCCGGCACCCGGAAGCGGCTGCCCGACTCGGTGAACGGGTTGCCCGCCATGCAGACGGCGAAGCGCTTGCCGCGCAGGTCGTGGGTGACGGCCTCGCCGTCGGCCGTGCGCACCCCGTCGATCCGGCGCTGGGCGTCGCAGAGCGGGATGAAGCGCTGGAGCAGTTCGGGCGAGGTGTGCTGGATGTCGTCGAGGTGCAGCAGCACGTTGTTGCCCATCTCCAGCGCGAAGTTGAGCTTCTCCACCTCGCGGCGGGCCGCCGCGTCGGGCGCGGCGTTCGGGTCCAGTGAGGTGGTGTGGTGGCCGAGCGCCGGCCCCTCGACCTTGACGAAGACCATGCCGAGCCGGGCGGCGACATACTCCATCAGCGTGGTCTTGCCGTAGCCGGGCGGGGAGAGCAGCATCAGCAGGCCCTGGCTGTCGGTGCGCCGGTCGGCGCCGGCGGTGCCGAGCTGTTTGGCCAGGTTGTCGCCGATCAGCGGCAGATAGACCTCGTCCAGCAGCCGGTTGCGGACGAAGGCCGGCATCACCCGGGGGCGGTAGGAGTCCAGGCGCAGCCGGCGGCGTTCGGCGTCGAGCAGCGCGTTGCGGCGCCGCACGTAGGCGCGGTGCGCCGGCACCCTGACGGTGCGGAAGTCCTCGGTGCGGGTGAGGAACTCGTCCAGCCGCAGGGTGAGTTCGCCCCGGGGCAGCCGGGGGTGGCTGCCCAGCAGGCCGCTGATGGTGGCGGTCAGCGGGGCGTCCAGCTGGCGGTGTTCCAGCGTTTCGGCGGTGAGTTCGACGGCGGCGGCCTCGGGCAGGTCGGTCGCCTCCCGTTGGCCGGCCGCGGTGAAGGCGCCGAGCCAGGCGGTCACCAGCTGGTGGCGGGCGGCCAGGTCGGGGCCGATGGCCTTGAGGTCCTGCGCCAGTTCGCGGCTGCCGGGGCCGCCGATGGCGGAGCGGAAGTCGTCCAGCAGCGCGGTGGCGGCGCCGCTGGTGGTGAACGCCGGCTTGCCGGTGCTGAGCTCCTCGACGAGGTAGTCGCCGAGCGCGGCCGGCGCCCGCTCGGGGAGTCCGCCCGAGCGGGGCAGGCCGCTGAGGAACTCGTCGGCGGCGCCGGTGAGTTCGGCGGCGAGCGCCGCGATGGCCTCGGCGCCGCCTGAGCCCTGGAACACGGCCCTGGCGCGGGTCAGCGACTGGGCCCGCACGGTCCAGCCGGTGCGGGCCTCCTCGGCCGCGCCATGGGCCCAGAACAGTTGGGCCAGCGCCCGCACTTCGGGCGGGAAGCGCAGCAGCCCGGCGCCCTCGCGCAGCCGAAGCACGGCGGTGAGGATCCGCGCCGCGTCGTGGTCGTGGACGCCGCGGTCATAGCCCTCGTCATAGGCGGCCTCGGCGAACCTCCGCACCAGATCGAGGAGTTGTGCGTCATTCCCGGAGTTCCCGACCTGGGCCAGCTCGTCGGGGCGCAGCCCGGTGAGCACGGCGGCGGCCAGGTGTTCGGCGCGGTAGACCTCGGGCGACTCGGAGGCCAGCGGCTGGTCCCAGAAGTGCCGGGCGGAGGCGAGCTCCTGGTCGGTGACGGCGGCCCGGTAGTCGGTGCCGGTGACGGCGAAGGCGAGGCCGCCGTCGTGGGGGACGAGGGTGAGGTCGACGGGCTGGCTGACGGCGGTGAAGTGGTGCCGGCCAAGACGGATGGTGCCGTCGGCGCCGAACAGGTCGGCCCGGTCGCGCAGCGCGCGCCCGGCCTCCTGGCGCAGCGCGGTGAGCCGTCCGTCGATCTCGTCGGCGCGGACATGGCCGCCGATGGCGCGCAGTTCGTCGGCGGTGGCGCGGACCCGGGCGACCAGCGGGTCGGACGCGAAGTAGGCGTTGACCTCGTCCTGGCTGCCCTGCGCCGTGGCGCGGCGGCCCACCGTGTCCAGCACCCGCTCGGCGGAGGCGGCGAGCCGTTCCGCGTGCCGGGCCTGGTCGTCGAGCTGGGCCTGCTTGCGGGCGGCGAAGGTCTCGTAGATCTCCTCGCGCTGGTCGGCGAGTTGGGTGAGGAAGTCGTCGAAGGTGCCGAAGCGCGCCTCCAGGTTCTCCACCTGGAGGAGCAGCCGGCCGAGGTGTTCGTCGCACTCCTCGGGGGTCCCGGCGGCGGCCAGCGCGCCGGTGACGGACTGGCCGAGCAGCGCGTACTCGGCGGCGAACTCGGCGCGGCCCTCCGTCTCCAGGAGCTCGCGGCGGCGTCCGTCCAGCACCGCGCGGGCCCGGTTGACGGCACCCATCACCTCGCCGATCCGGGTCAGCAGATCGGTGCGGACCAGGGCGTCGTCGATCTCCAGGGTGCCGATCACATCGGTGACGGTGCGGAGTTCGTAGGCGTGCTCGTCGCACTCCTCGGCGAGCGGCGCCGCGTCGGCGACGCTCTCGACGGCTGAGGCGCGTTCGGTGAGGGTGGCGATGGCGGCGTGGCTCTCGTCGAACGCGTCCTCGCGGGAGAGGAACGCGACGGCGCGGCGGCCCGTGGCGGTGAGCGACTCGGCGAGCGTCTCGTCGAGCGCGTCAAGGCCCTCGGTGTCGATGTGCCGGGTGTCGCGGAGCGCGGCGACCCGGCCCTGTGCGCGGCGGAGCCGGGTGAGCAGCGTGACCCACTCGGCGGCGCCGCGCGGGGCCTCGCCCCTGGCGCGCCGCACCAGGGCGGTGATCTCGGCCTCGGCCTCGGTGAGTGCCGCTGTGGCCTGTTCGCGGAGCTCCCTGACCCGCTCGTACTCGTCGATGACCTGGTCGGCGGTGGCGCGGACGGTGGCCAGCGGTTCGTGCAGGGCGTGGGTGCCGGCCAGCGGCAGCCAGTGGTACTGGTCGGCGAGCCGGTCGCAGGCGGCGACCACGGCCTCGAACACGGCGGTCTCCGGTTCGAGTTCGCCGGCCATCCGGGCGACGGTGAAGGCGTCGGAGATGCCGCGCACCAGGTCGGCGTTGCCGATCCTGGCGAGCGGACCGGTGCCGGCCGGCTGGGCGGCGGCGTGCTCCTCGCTGGCGAAGGGGGTGTGCCACAGCTGCACGGGGTGCACCCGGGACGCCTCGGCGGCCTCGGCCCGGCAGACCACGAGCCGGCCGTCGTCGAAGAGCGCGAAGCCCAGGCAACTGATCGGGTTGCGCACCGACTTGTCGATCAGGTTGTAGGGCAGCAGCAGGGCGCGTCCGCGCGCGTGGGCGCGGAAGACATAGAGCAGGTCCTCGCCGTTGGGCGAGCGGAGCAGCTGCTCGTACTCAAGGTCGTCGGTGTCGATGTCGAAGGTGCGGGCGGCGGAACCTGTGGGCGCGGCGGACAGGTAGTAGCCGCCGGGGAAGATCACGCCCTGGTCGTCGGGGAGCACCCGGCAGCCCTGGCCGAGGCCGTCGAGGCGGACGATCTCCCTGGTGCGGGAGTTGTACACCAGATAGCGGTGCGCGCTCTCGTTGTACGGCAGCACCGAGAGCAGCAGCAGCGCTCCCACCCGCGCCCAGGCGACCTGGGCGTCGGCCAGCGACTGGAGCGGTTCGGCGAGCGGCTCGGCGTAGCGGCCCTCGGGGGTCGTGGTGTCGTTCTCGGTCTTGATGGTGAGGGTGCCGCCGGCGGTCGCCAGATAGACGGTGTCGTCGACGGCGATGTGCGGGTGCTTGCCGGGGACGTGGTCCTCGCGGGTGGTCTCCACCCAGGCCACCTCGTGCGGGGGCGGCAGCACATGGTCGCGTTCGCCCTTGGCGTCGACGTACTCGGGGCGGCCGTCGGGGTGCAGCCGCCAGCGCAGCACCCGGATGTCGTCGAGGCGTTCACCGGTGCGGAAGACGGCGAGCAGCAGCGCGCCGACCAGCCGCAGGCGGAGCAGTCTCGACTGCTGGAAGTAGCGGAACAGCTCGGCGAAGTCCCGTTGGAAGGCCGGGTCGTCCAGCAGTCCGGGGACGGCGTCCGGCGGGATCGGCGCGAATCCCTCACCGGCCGGCCGGTACAGGCCGAAGACGTCGCCGACGCCGGTGGACTGGCCGGGGGCCGGCGGCACCTGGTAGCCCAGCAGCAGCGCGTCGCCTACCCGCACCAGATCGCGGGGGAGGCTGTCACGTCCGGTGCGCAGCCGGTCGGTGGCGACCAGCTCAAGCTCCCGCCCGCCGAAGGTCGCCACGCGCTCCGTGTTGAGCGCCCGCGCCCGGTCGGCCAACTCGCCGGCCGCCGTGGTCAGTCGGTCTCTGAGCACCTCGTAGGTGCCGTGGTCAAGCCGTTCTTCCGTGGTGCTCTCCGCCACCCGCGTGGTCACCTTCGCTACCCCCAGCCGTGTCTGTGCCGTCCAAGCCCCGCCCGGCGCCCCCGCCCTCCCCCGGCGGGTCGCCGGGGGAGGGCGGGGGCGCCGCCCCTCACTTCTCCAGGCGGGGTCCCTCGCCCTTGATCAGGGTGCCGTTGGCGCCGGCCAGTTCGGCGACGCGGGTGTCGCCGAGGCCCTGGGCCCGCAGCGTCTCCAGCAGACCGCCCAACTGGCCGCTGGCGTCACCGCCCTTGGCGATCAGGCCGCTGAGCAACCCGGCGATCGTCAGATCGCGCATTCCGGAGGCGCCCAGGCCGCCGACCATCCGGCCGAGGTCCTGGGTGAAGGTGGAGTTCTCCTTGTCCAGCCAGGGGCCCGCCATGGCCTGGGCGTGCTCGGAGCGGTCGATGAAGCCGTCGAGGCTCTTGCCGGCCGAGATGGCGCCGACCAGCTTCTCGAAGAACACCGTGTCGCCGCCGACGATGTCGATCTTCGCCTTCTCCAACCCGGCACCGACCAGGGATGCCTGGGCCTCGGCGATCTGCCGGTGCACGTCGATGCCGGCGAGCCTGACGTCCTTGTCGGCCTCCAGGCGCAGCCGGTACTCCTCGTGCTCGCGGCTGGCCGCGTCCAGCGCGGCCATCGACTCGGCCTTCTCCTTGATGCCGGTCGCCTCGGCGCCCATCTTCTCGCGCAGTGCCTCGGCCTCGGCCAGGCCCATCTCCCGGGCGGCGTCCGCCTCGGCCCGCTTGGTCGCGGCGATGGCCTGCGCCATCCGCTCCTGCACCTCGGCCTCGGCCATGCCGGGCGCTGCGGCCTCGGCGCGCTTGCCCTCGGCCAGCCGGATCGCGGCCTGCGCCTCCAGCTCGGCCGCCTTGCGCTGGGCCTCGGCGATGGTGAGGGTCTCGTTGGCCCGGTGGACGGCGGCCGTCTCGGCGGCCTCAGCGGCCTTGATGTCCTTGACGAGCCGCTCCTGGGCCTCGGCCTCGGCGGCGATGATGACGGACTGGCGGTCGCGCTCGGCCTCCTCGACGGTGCGCAGCCGCTTGATGTCCTCCTCCTGCTGGGCGACGGTCTTCTCGACGGCGATCCGCTCCCGGATCACATCGGCGATGTCCCGCTTCTCGCCTTCCAGTTCCTTGTCGGCGGCGATGCGGGTGAGGCCGGTCTCCCGGTCGCGGGCGATGACCTCAAGCATCCGGTCCTTCTCGATCCGCTCGTTCTCGATGGCCACCACGCGGTCCCGGTTGAGCCGGGCGACGGCGACCTCGCGCTCGCGGTTCTCGTTCTGCACCCCGAGGACCTCCTCGGTCTTCAGGTGCGCGGCCTGGGCGCGCAGCCGCTCCTCGGCCTGGACGCGCGCGGTCTCGGCCTCCTCGCGGGCCCGCACGGTCTCGATCTCGCGGCGCTGCTTGATCTCCGCATCGGCCTGCCGGCGCTCCAGCTCCAGGACGGCCTCCTTGGCGTCCACGTTCTGGCGGGTGATCTCCTTCTCCTCGTGGCGCCGGAACTCGTTGGTCAACACATGCTGGGCGGCGGTGAGTTCGGTGATCTTCCGGATGCCCTGGGCGTCCAGGATGTTGTTCTTGTCGAGCTGGCCGAGCGGGGTCTGCTCCAGGTAGTCGATCGCCGCGTCCTCCAGGCTGTAGCCGTTGAGGTCGGTGCCGATGACGGCGATGATGCGGTCGCGGAACTCGTCACGCTTGGTGTAGAGGTCGGCGAAGTCCAGCTGCTTGCCGACGGTCTTGAGCGCCTCGGAGAACTTCGCGTTGAACAGCTCCTGGAGCGTGGCGCGGTCGCTGGCGCGCTCGGTGCCGATGGCCTGGGCCACCTTGATCACGTCGGACACCGTCTTGTTGACCCGCACGAAGAACGAGATGCGGATATCGGCGCGGATGTTGTCCTTGCAGATCAGGCCCTCGTGGCCGGTACGGCCGATCTCGATGGCCTTCACGGAGATGTCCATGATCTCCGCCCGGTGCAGCACCGGCAGCACCACGGCCCCGGTGAAGGTGACATCCACCTTGCGCACCTTGGAGACGATCAGTGCCTTGCCCTGCTCCACCTTGCGGAAGAGCCGGGTGAGCAGGAACAACGTGGCCAGAACGATGATCAGGATCGCGGCGATCAGCACGCCGAGGCTGGTCCCGAGAGTGTCCATGAGGTTGGCCCCCCTTGTGTGTTCGAGTCGGCGGGCGGCAAGGCCCGCGCGGCGGCGCCCCGTTCGCGGTGGGTCGCGACGGTGCGGAGCGCCCGGTGGTGACCGCACACCTGCGCGCGGGCGCCTGGGCGCCCGATCGCGGCCGACGTGTGGCACATGTGCGGCGCGACGGTGTGACGGGTGTGGCAGCTGTGTGGGAACGAGATCGAGGTGGTGGAGCGGTGAACGTCCGACTGAAGACGAGGACGCTGTCAGCCCCGTGCCCGGTTTCGGCCGGGCCCGGGTTCGTCAGGTCCTGGATCCTCGACGGGCGCGTCCGCCCGGTCGAGCTCCAACGGGCCGGCGTCGTAGGGCGCGACCCAGAAGAACCCGCCATCGGACTCGTAGCCGTAGATCAACGCCCGGTGTCCGGAGGCAAGTTCGTCCGCCTCAGGGCCCTCGGCGCGGATCTGGATGATCGCGGTGCCGCCGTCGTCGGCGGCCACCTCGGCCTGTCCGAAGCCCCCGGTGACCCGGCTGGTGCGCACCTCGCACACCCGGCCGACGAAGTCCTGGTGGTAGATCCCGCTCTCGGCCCGGAAGAGCCGGCGCAGCGGTCTGACCGCCAGCCAGCTGCCGGCCCAGCCGACGAACAGGGCCACCGGCGGCACGACCGCCTGACCGACCCCTTCGTCGATCAGCTCGGCGCCCGCCATGGAGACGAACCACGCGAGGGCCACCAGCAGCGACAGCGGCACGGCGAGCGGAACCCCGCCGAGACCGAACCAGCCGAATCCACCGCCCGCGCCGGCGTCGGCGGACACATCGGCGTCCACATCGCCAGCGCCCACGCCGAAGGCGAGGGCGAACAGCCAGTAGAGCAACACCACGGCCAGGGGGATGGAGAAGACGACAGCGGGAAAATCCAACGCGGTGGAAAAGAAGTCGCCCATGTCACCCCCCCGAGGTCACTTGACCATATTAATACATCCTTAATACCCGCGTGCGCCAGTACACTTCCCCACCGCTCCCCGGCAAAGCGCCCCAGAAGCGGCCAAAAGCCCCGCTCACTGGCTATGCTGACTCGCTGTCAGCCGTGCCCGCCCACGGCCTCCGCACACCCGCGTCCACCCGCGAGCAGAAACGGGGATGCCCGTGGCGCACCTCGCGATCCCGCTGCGCCGGCTGCTCGCCCAGACCCACCCGGCCCGCCTCGTGGTGCTCGCCCTGGCCCTGGCCATCGTGCTGGGCACGGTGCTGCTGAAGCTCCCCGTCGCCTCCGCCCAGGGCGAGTCCCCCAGCCTGCTGACCGCCCTCTTCACCGCGACCTCCGGCGTCTGCGTGACCGGCCTGTTCCTGGTGGACACCGGCACCTACTGGAGCGGCTTCGGGGACACCGTGGTGCTCGCCCTGGTCCAGATCGGCGGCTTCGGCATCATGACGCTGGCCTCGCTGCTGGCCCTGCTGGTGGCCGGGAAGCTGCGGCTGCGCACCGCCCTCAGCCTGGACACCGAGACCAGCGCGGGCAGCGGCGACATCCGCCGGCTGCTGCTCCGCGTCGCGCTGATCACCGTCACCGTCGAGGCGGTGACCGCGCTGCTGCTCACCGCCCGACTCGCCCTCCACTACCAGGAGCCCCTGGGCGAGGCGCTCTACCACGGCGTCTTCCACGCGATCTCGGCGTTCAACAACGCGGGCCTCAGCCCCTACCCGGGCAATCTCACCCCGTTCGCCCACGACCCCTGGACCCTGCTGCCGATCGCGCTGGCCGCGCTGCTCGGCGGCCTCGGCTTCCCCGTGATCATCGAACTGCTGCGCGCCCGCGCCACCCGTCGCGAACGCGGCTTCCACCGCTGGTCGCTCCATCTGCGCCTCACGCTGGCCACCAGCGCGCTGCTGCTGGTCGGCGGGACGGCGCTGACCCTGGCCTTCGAGTGGTCCAACGCGGAGACGTTCGGCTCGTTCGGCGTCGGCGGCAAGCTGCTCAACGCCTTCTTCCACTCCACGGTCGCGCGCACCGCCGGGTTCAACACCACGGACATCGCCGCGATGGAGCCGGAGACGCTGCTGGGCACCTCGCTGCTGATGTTCGTCGGCGGCGGCAGCGCCGGCACCGCGGGCGGCATCAAGGTGACCACGGTCGCGGTGCTCGGCGCCGCCGTGCTCGCCGAGGTCAACGGGCAGCGGGAGGCCCAGCTCTTCGGTCGCCGGCTCACCGCGGAGGTGGTGCGCCAGGCGCTCACCGTCACGCTGCTGAGCGTGGCGCTGGTGACCGTCGCGGCCATCGCGCTGATGGCCGTGCTGGAGGCGAGGGCCGAGCTGGTGATCTTCACCGCGGTCTCGGCCTTCGGCACCGCCGGTCTCCATTCGGGCCTGGTCAGGGAGAGCCCGGCGAGCTGCCAACTGATCATCATCGCGCTGATGTTCATCGGCCGGGTCGGCCCCATCACCCTGGTCTCCGCGCTCGCCCTGCGGGCCAGGCCCCAGCGGTACCGGCTCCCCGCCGAACGGCCGATCATCGGTTGACGAACCACCGGCACCACCATGGAGCGACATGAGCAGCTATCTGCACGCGCTGCGCCGCAGGCGCGGCAAGCACACGGGACCCGATAACGCAGAACACGCGGAACACCCCGAACACGCGGACGACTGCGACGACCCCGCGCGCGAGCGCGGGAGGCGGGCGCCCAGGCCGGCGCGGGAGGAGCAGCGGATCGCGGTGGTCGGCCTGGGCCGCTTCGGCACCTCGCTGGCCGAGGAGCTGATGCGCAGGGGCTGGGAGGTGCTCGGCATCGACGCCGACGAGCGGCTGGTGCGCCAGCACCGCGACGTCCTCACCCACGCGGTGCAGGCCGACGCCACCGACGAGGAGGTGCTGCGCCAGCTCGGGGTGCGGGAGTTCAGCCGCGCCGTGGTCGCCATCGGCACCCATGTGGAGGCGAGCATCCTGGTCACCTCCAACCTGCTGGACGAGGGCGTGCCGAACATCTGGGCCAAGGCGATCAGCCGCCAGCACGGCAAGATCCTGGAGCGGTTGGGCGCCCACCACGTGATCCTGCCGGAGCACGAGATGGGCGAGCGGGTCGCCCATCTGGTGACCGGCCGGATGCTCAACTTCATCGAGTTCGACGACGACTACGCCCTGGTCAAGACGGTCGCCCCGGAGACGACGACGGGGATGCCGCTGGGCGAGAGCGGGGTCCGCAGGCGCTACGGGGTCACCGTCGTCGGCGTCAAACGGCCGGGCAGGCAGTTCACCCACGCCACCGCCGAGACGGTGATCGAGCCGGGGGACGTGATCGTGGTGACCGGACGCACCGGCGACGTGGAGACCTTCGCCGACCTCACCTGAGCCGCGCCCTCACCGTTCAGGGCTGGTCGGCGAAGAGCGTGCCGCCGACCGCCGAGCGGTCGTCGGCCACCCCGACCAGGGTGACGGCGACGTCCGGGCGGAACCGCTCGCCGAGCGACTCGGCCAGGGCGTCGGTGAGGCCGGCGGCCAGTCGGGGGGCGGCGTCCGGGACCAGCTCGAAGATCCCGGCGCGGCTCTCCAGTCGGACGGCAGGGGCCGGCGCGGTGCCGAGCTTGCCGCCCACCGCGAACCGCGCGGTGGGGATGGCGTGGAAGGCGATGACCACCAGGGGCCGGGCCCAGTCGCCGTAGACGGAGACCACGGTGTCGGTGAGGCGCTCGGCCAGGCGCTCCTCGACGGTCCCGTCCAGGAGTTCCTCGGCGACGGTGACGGTGCAGTGCGGCATACTTCCTCCGGTATCGAGTGGAGCCAAAATAGATTTGGAAGCAAACGTAATGGCCATCTCGCCCCCCGTCCAGCCCGCAGCGGACGACGACGGCGATCTGGACGCCGCCATCCGCACCCTGCTGCTGGTGCTGCCCCGCGCCGTAGGCCGGATCAAACGCCTGGAAGTCCCCGAGGAACTACGGGAGATGGCGCTCGCCCCGCGCCACCTCTCGCTGCTGTCGTTCCTGCTCCTCGACGGCCCGATGACGGTCAGGGACCTCGCCGACCGCCTTGAGGTGGCGCCGACCACGGCGAGTCTGCTGGTGGGCGAGCTGAGCAGAAAGGGCGTGCTGGACCGGCGCGAGGACGAAGCGGACCGGCGGCGGCGCATCGTCAGCGTCCCCGAGGCCAAGCGTCCGGTGCTGGAACGCTGGCTCTCCCCCGGCGCCCGCGCCTGGCGCACCGCGCTGGCCCCGCTCCAACCGGCCGAACGCGCCGCCGTGGTCCGGGCGTTCACCGCCTATGAGGCGGCGCTCGCGGAGACACCGGAGGAGGAGAACCAACCCCCTGACGTGCTGGTCCTGGTGCACCATCCGGTAAAGTAGGGCAGGGTGTGCCGGGAAGACTGGTCGGCGTCGAAGTCCGCGACCCGTCTTCCGTTCGAAAGGCACCGTATGACCCCGCCCCTCAAGGTTCCTCAGAAAATAAGGCTCACTCCTGCCGAGCGGGACCGCCGCTCCGTCGCGGACTTTCTTCGCCTTGAGGTCACCGGTGGCATGCTGCTCCTGGTGGCCGCCGCCCTCGCTCTCCTGCTGGCCAACTCCCCGCTGAGCGATGGCTACACCGACCTGCGGAACCACCACCTCACGATCCCCTTCCTCGGGCTCGACCTGTCCGTGGGACACTGGGCGGCGGACGGGCTGTTGGCGATCTTCTTCTTCGTCGCCGGCACCGAGTTGAAGCGCGAGCTGACCGTGGGCGAGCTGCGCCGCCCGGCAGCTGCCGCGATCCCCGTGGTGGCGGCCATCGGCGGCATGGCGGTTCCGGCGCTGATCTACCTGGTCGTGGCCCTGCCACAGGGTGGGCTCTCGGACGGCTGGGCGGTGCCCATGGCCACCGACATCGCGTTCGCCCTCGGCGTGCTAGCCGTCGTCGGCCGCCATCTGCCGAGCGCGCTGCGCACCTTCCTACTGACCCTGGCGATCGTGGACGACCTGATCGCCATCCTGGTGATCGCGATCTTCTTCACCTCCGACCTCGACTTCCTGGCCCTGCTGGGCGCGGTGGCCGGGCTCGTGGTCTTCCGGCTGCTGCACGGTCGGGGGGTGCGCGGCTGGTATGTGTACGTTCCGCTAGGGGTGGCGGTCTGGGTGCTGATGTACCACAGCGGGGTGCACGCCACGGTCGCGGGCGTGGCACTCGGCATGTTGCTGCGGGCGACCCCGAGGGACGACGAGGAGGAGTCGCCCGCGGAGCACATCGGTCATCTGGTGCACCCGTACTCGGCGGGCCTCGCGGTGCCGATCTTCGCGCTGTTCGCGGCGGGGGTCTCCGTGTCCCCCAACACCATCGGCGAGATGGCGGGCGAGCCGGAGGCCCTGGGTGTGGTGGCCGGGCTTTTCCTGGGCAAGCTGCTGGGCATCTTCGGTGCCAGTTATCTCATGGCCAGGTTCACCCGCGCCCGACTCAACCCAGCGCTGCGCTGGGGCGATGTAGCGGGGCTCGCTCTGCTGGCCGGCATCGGGTTCACCGTCTCCCTGCTGATCACGGAGCTGGCCTTCGTCGACGACCCGGCGCTGGAGGAACACGTCAAGGTGGCCGTGCTGTTGGCCTCCCTGCTGGCTGCCGTCTGCGCCTCGGTGGTCCTCACCCTGCGGGGCCGCGCACGGCTCCGGGAGGCCGGCTCGGCCTCCTCCATTTCCGAGACCTAAACGAGACCCATTACACGAAGAGCCCCGCATAGATGCGGTGAGTCTGGGTAGCCGCGCGGCCATGGCTCCACCAGAGAGAGAGTTTCCGAGCGACAGACACCGGCGAGCCGGCCTCAGCCGGCGATCGCTGCTGGCCGGCGCCGCCGTCTTCGGCGGCTTGGCGGCGGCCGGCTGCAGTCGGGTCCCCGCCGAGGGCAAGGTGGAGGGGGGTGATCTGCTGGAGCGGCTGCGCGATTCGGGCACCGTGAAGGTCGGCATCGCCAACGAGCCCCCCTTCGGCTACATCAACGACGACGGCGAGCCCACGGGCGAGGCCCCGGAGATCGCCAAGGTCCTTTTCCAACGACTGGGCGTCGACAACGTCGAACCGGTACCGGTCGACTTCAGCGCGTTGATCCCCGGGCTCAAGGCCAGAACCTTCGACGTGGTCTCCGCCGGCATGTACATCACCCCTGAGCGATGCGCCCAGGTCCTTTTCTCCGATCCCGACTACCAGATGCCGGACTCGTTCATCGTTCCGGCGGGCAATCCCCACGGCATCACCCGATACGAGGACATCGCCGAGCAGGGCCTCACCCTGGCCACCGGCCAGGCGTACGCGGAGATCGACTACGCGCTGGCCGCCGGCGTACCCAACAGCAGGCTGCTGATCCTGCCCGACCAGGTGGCCGGCCTCGACGCCGTGTCGCAGGGACGCGCCGACGCGTTCGCCGGGACCAATGTGACGGTCATGGGCGTGGTCGAGGGCAACAGCCAGGTCGAGGCGACCGAGGCGTTCGTCCCGATCGTCAACGGCGAGCCGGCCTACGGCGCCGGCGGCTTCGCCTTCCGGCTCTCCGAGCAGAACCTGCGCAACGCCTTCAACGAGGAGTTGCACAAGCTCAAGGAGAGCGGCGAGCTGCTGGAGATCGTCGCACCCTTCGGGTTCACCGAGGCGGAGATGACCGAGCTCACCGCTGAGGAGCTTTGCTGATGATGACCGAGGGGATGTTCAACAACTACTTCCTGCCGGGCATCTGGATCACGATCCAGGTGACCCTCTACAGCGCGGCCCTCGCCCTGGTGGTCGCGTTCGCCATCGGCACCCTGCGCACCTCCCGGCTGTGGATCGTCCGGTTCGTCGCCGGCGTCTACTTCGAGGTCTTCCGCGGCATGTCGTCGCTGGTGCTGATGTTCTGGCTGGTCTTCTCGGTGCCACTGCTGCTCCAGTGGCAGTTCGCACCGATGTACGCGGGTGTGCTGGCACTCGGCCTGACCTATGGCGCCTACGGCTCCGAGGTGGTGCGCGGCGCGCTGGCCGCCGTGCCCGAAGGGCAACGCGAGGCGGGGATCGCGTTGAGCTTCACCCGGATGCAACGGCTGCGGCGGATCGAGATCCCCCAGGCGTGGCCCGAGATCGTGCCGCCGTTCAACAACCTGCTGATCGAGCTGCTGAAGGGCACCGCGCTGGTCTCCACCATCACCGTCGCCGACATGACCTACGCGGGCAACCTGGTGCGCCTCGGCAGCAACGAGAGCGCCCCGATCTACACCCTGCTGCTGGTGCTCTACTTCGCGCTGGCGTTTGTGATGACCCGGGGGATGCGCGTCCTGGAGCGCCACGCCAAGGCCAACGTCGGCCGTCCCGAACCACGTCGCGGGCTGCTGGCGAAGCTCTCCCTGCGGGAGAGCGCCGGTGAGGGCTCTGGCGCGCTCACCACGGGAGGTGCGGCCAAGTGAACTGGGACTGGGACGTCGTCAGTGACTTCATGCCCGTCTTCTGGGACGGTCTCGCCGTCACCCTGCGGGCGCTGGTACTCGGCTCGCTGATCGCCTTCGGCCTCGGCCTGGTCTGGGCCATGGCCCAGCGCTCGCCGTACGCCTGGGTGCGCTGGCCGGTGACCGCGCTGACCGAGTTCATCAGGAACACGCCGCTGCTGGTGCAGCTGTTCTTCCTGTACTACGTGGTGCCCGAGTGGGGGCCATCGATGTCGGCGCTCACCACCGGCATCATCGGCCTCGGCCTGCACTACTCGACCTACACCGCCGAGGTCTACCGGGCGGGGATCGGCGGCGTGCCGGTCGGCCAGTGGGAGGCGGCCACGGCGCTCAGCCTGCCGAGGTCGCGCACCTGGCTCGCGGTGATCCTGCCGCAGGCCATCCGCCGCGTCGTGCCGGCCCTGGGCAACTACGTCATCGCGATGCTGAAGGACTCCCCCATGATCGCGGTCATCGGGGCGATGGAAATGCTCGGAGAGGCCGAGAACTTCAGCAACACCACCTTCACCACCGAGGCCTACACGATCGTGGGCATCGCCTTCCTCGTCATCGCCTACCCGGCCTCTCTGCTGATCCGAGTTCTGGAGCGTCGTCTTGCCCTCACCAGCTGAAACCCCGAGAAACGAGACCACCAACGGCAGCCGCGCCACCGGTAGCGAGCTGGTGCGGTTCGAGAAGGTCACCAAGCGGTTCGGTGACGTGACCGTCCTCGACCAGCTGGACTTCACGGTGGACACCGGCAAACACGTCACCCTCATCGGCCCTTCCGGATCGGGTAAGACCACCATCCTGCGGCTGCTGATGACGCTGCTCACGCCCGAAGAGGGCACCATCAAGGTGGACGGCGACTACCTGACCCACCAGGAGCGCAACGGCCGGCTGGTCAAGCCGAGCGAGGGCCATGTGCGGGAGGTGCGGAAGAAGATCGGCATGGTCTTCCAGCACTTCAACCTCTTCCCCAACATGCGGGTGCTGCGCAACGTGATGGAGGCCCCGGTCCATGTCCTGGGGCTCTCCAAGGACGAGGCGGAGCAGCGGGCCAAGGAGCTGATCGAGCTGGTCGGGCTCTCCGAGCAGCTGGACAAGTACCCGAGTCAGCTCTCCGGCGGTCAGCAGCAGCGCGTGGCCATCGCCAGGGCCCTGGCGATGCGCCCCCAGGTGCTGTTGCTGGACGAGGTCACCTCAGCGCTGGACCCGGAACTGGTCGCCGGGGTGCTGGACGTGCTGCGCGACATCGCGCTGAGCACCGACATCACCATGCTGGTGGTCACCCACGAGATGTCCTTCGCGAAGGACATCTCGGACTCGGTGCTGATGTTCGACCGGGGGAAGATCGTGGAATCGGGATCGCCGGACAAGATCTTCAGCGAGCCGGAGCACGACCGGACCAAGGAGTTCCTCTCCACGGTGCTGTGACCAGGGCCCGACCCGGGCCCTGACCAGCCGGCCCCGGTGGAGCGCCGTTCCGAGTGAACCGGCGCGCCACCGGGGTCGTTCTCGCTACGCTGGTAGACGTTTGGCGCACACGCGTGATCCCATGAACGCTGGCAGGAGGACGACGTGGCGACACCGCCCGGGCGCACGGCCCCGTTCCACTCAGTGCGGTACGCACTGCGGCTGCTTGAGACGATCGCCGGGCACCCCGACGGCATACGCGCCGACGAGCTGGGGCAGGCCACCGGGCTCCCACCCAACCAACAGGACCAGTTGCTCCGCATGTTGGTCGCCGAGGGCTATGCGCGGGAGCCCTTCGAGAACGTCTTCGCCCCCGGTGAGGCCCTGCTGATGCTCAGCGGCGGCGCCTCCGCCGGCGATGGCACCGGCGATGACGGCGACGGCGAGGAGAGCCGTCGACGGTTCCGCGACGAACGCCTCCAGCGGGCCCTCGACGCCCTGCGGGACTCCCTCAACGCCCCCGTCTACCTGGCGCGTTACGCCGACGGCGAGCTTGAGGTGCCCCGGATCTCCGACACCCCGGACGCGCCCGGCGTCAACGAGTGGGTGGACTTCCGCTCGGCCGCGCACGCCACCGCCATCGGCAAGTGCCTGCTCAGCCAGCTCGACCACGACGGCCGGCAGGACCACCTGGCCAGGCACCGGGCCGCCAGGCTCACCTCACGCACCATCACGGACCGCCGGGTGCTGCTCACCACGCTGGACCGGCAGCCGCCCACCGTGCCCGTGCTGGACTTCCAGGAGTACGCGGTGGGCACGCTGTGCGCGGCCGTCCCGCTGACCGCCGGATCGACGGTGGGCTGCCTGGCCCTCTCGCTGCCGATCGGCGAGGCCCATCGACTGCGCCGCGCCGCCGAGGAGTTGAACCGCCAGGCGGCCTCGGCGCTGCTCTCGCTCAGCCTCTGAGAGCGGCGCCGGGCGGCCGGCGGTCAGCTGGCCGGGCCGGCCTGCTGGACCACGTCGAAGGACCACAGCTCGGCGCCGCTGGCCGCCGGCCGCTTGCCCTCGCCACCGCCGTGCGCCTGCCGCGCCGGCCCTTCGGACCAACGCTGGAAGTCCTCCTCGCTGCGCCAACGGGTGTAGACCAGATAGCGGTCCGAGCCCTCGACCGGCCGCAGCAGCTCGAACCACTCGAAGCCGTCCTGCCGCTCCACCGAACCGGCCCGCCCGGCGAACCTGCGCTCCAACTCCTCCCGCTGCTCCGCCGGAACGGTCAGCACGTTGATCTTCACCACGGACACGGAGACCACCTCACCTCTCGGGTACAACCGGGGAAACCCCGGGAAACGCCTTCAGGAGCAGTCTCCTTGACCGCCGGGGTTTCCCGTTCGGCGACCCGACAGCGATAGCGTGTGGGGGACCCACAAACTGGTTTTCCTCCGGAGGATCGCCCATGGCAACCACACGCACCGCGACGACCAACTGGGAAGGCTCCCTGATGGAGGGGGCCGGCAAGGTGAACCTGGACTCGTCCGGGCTCGGCACCTTCGACCTCACCTGGCCGTCCCGCGCGGAGGCCCCCGAGGGGCGCACCAGCCCCGAGGAGCTGATCGCCGCCGCGCACTCGGCGTGCTTCTCGATGGCGCTCTCGCACGGCCTGGCCGGCGCCGGCACCCCGCCGGAGTCGGTGCACACCGAGGCCGACGTCACCTTCCAGCCGGGGCAGGGCATCACCGGCATCGTGCTCAAGGTGAAGGCCCGGGTCCCCGGGCTGACGGCGGAGGGCTTCCAGGAAGCCGCCGCCGGCGCCAAGGAGAACTGCCCGGTGAGCAAGGCGCTGGCCGGCGCCCCCATCACCCTTGAGGCCGAGCTCCTCAGCTGAGCGAGGCACCCGGGCCCCCGTCACCCCTCCGTCAGGGGCGGCGGGGGCCCGGCCCTGTTGGTGCGGCCGGAGGGATTCGAACCCTCACGCGCTCAGAGCGCACTGGGACCTAAACCCAGCATGACTGCCAGTTCCATCACGGCCGCGCACCCGGAGATTCTACCGGCCGCGCCGGCCGCGCCCCCCTGCCCCGAGATGGCAGGGAACGTCCCCTTCCGTGGGCGGTCAGCCGCCGAGCGCGCGGGTGACGGTATGGATCACCAGCCCGGCAAGCGCGCCGATCACGGTGCCGTTGAGCCGGATGAACTGCAGGTCACGGCCGATGTGCAGCTCGATCTTGCGGGAGGTGGTGGGCGCGTCCCAGGCCGCGACGGTGTCCGTGATCAGCGAGGTGATCTGGGGGCGGTAGCCGGAGATCACATGGATGGTGGCGTCGGCGACCCAGCCGTCCAGCTTGGCGCGCAGCCGCTCGTCCGACGCCAGCCGGCCGCCGACGCCGAGCACGGCGGCGCGGGCGCGCAGCCGTAGCTCGCTGCGCTCGTCCTCCGCGGCGGTGAGCACCATGGCGCGCAGCGCGCCCCACGCGGAGGCGATCAGCTCCCGCACCTCCGGCCTGGCCAGGAAGTCCCGCTTGAGGCGCTCGACCCGCTCCCTGGTCTCGGCGTCGTGCTGCAACTGCTGCGCGAAGTCGGCGAGGAAGCGGTCGACGGTGGCCCGTGCCGGATGGTCGGGCTGCTGCCTGGACTCGGAGACGAACCGCAGCAGCTCCCGGTAGACCCGCTCCCCCACCCGGCGGTCCACGAAGCGCGGCGTCCAGCCCGGCGAGCCGCCGGCCACGGCGTCGAGCACCGCGTCCCGGTGCCTGGTGAGCCAGGTGTGGGTGGCGTCCAACACCAGATCGACCAGCCGGCGGTGGCCGTCGTCGGCGATGGTCTTCTCCAGCAGCCGGCCGAGCGCGGGCGCGATCTCCGTCTCGCCGGCCCGCCGGGTGATCGACTCGGCCAGCACCTCGCGGACGTCCGCGTCGCGCAGCACCGTGAGGCCGCCGCGCACCGCCGTCGCCAACTCGGCGGTGACCCGGTCGGCGTTGTCCGGCTCGGCGAGCCAGTCGCCGAGCCGCTGACCCAGCTCGACGGAGCGCAGCTTCTCCCTGACCACCTGCTCGGAGAGGAAGTTCTCGCCGACGAACTCGCCGAGGGACTCGCCGAGTTGGTCCTTCTTGGTGGGGATGATCGCGGTGTGCGGGATGGGCAGGCCCAGCGGGTGGCGGAAGAGCGCGGTCACCGCGAACCAGTCGGCCAGCGCGCCCACCATGCCGGCCTCGGCCGCCGCCGCCACATAGCCGGCCCAGGGGCCCGCGCCGCTGTGCTCGGCCCAGGTGGCCAGCGCGTAGACCACGGCGACCAGCACCAGCAGCCCGGTGGCCACGCCCTTCATCCGGCGCAGTCCGCGCCGCTTCAGCTCGTCGGCCGGGGTGAGCGCGCCGAGCGATCCCGGGTTCCCGTCGGCACCTTCGTCGGCCGTGGACTCCTGCGTGCGAATCGTCATCCGCTCCCTTCGCGTCCGCCGTGCGCGGCGGTGGGCACCCGGCGCATCGTTCCCCCCGCATTGTGGCGGGTGATGCCCCCTGAGCGGGCCCGGTGTGGCCCGGCCCACGCCAGGACGGTGCGCCCGTCCGGGTGACGCGTGGGATCATCTTCGGGTGGGAGAGGTCAGCAGGCGAGGGGTTTTCGGCCTACTCGCGGGTGCACTTGTGGTCCTGCTGGGGGTGGCGCTGGCCATCGGTACGGGACGGGGGGAACGGGTCGAGATCGCCGTGCCCGCGCCCACGCCGGCGCCGAACGTGGTGCCGGCGGCGCAGGGCGGCTGGCTCGGCACCTGGTCGGCCGCGCCCTCGGGCGCCGAGCCCGGCACCAGGGACGGCCTCGGCGACCAGACGATCCGGAACGTGGTGCGCACCTCCGTGGGCGGCAGCGGGCTGCGGATCGAGCTGTCGAACCGCTACGGCACCGCGCCCGTCACGTTCACGGGCGTCACCGTCGCGCTGTCGTCCGCGCTCGGCGGCCCCACGGCCCATCAGGGCACGATGCAGCAGGTGACGTTCGGCGACGGCACCACGGTGACCATCCCGCCGGGCGGCTCGGCGATCAGCGACGCGACGCCACTGGAGATACCGGACGCGGCCGACCTGTTGGTCTCCCTCTACGCGCCCGAGCCCTCAGGCCCGGTCACGTACCACCGGATGGCGCAGCAGCCCTCCTATCTGGCCGCGGGCGACCAGAGCGGCCAGCTCTCCGGGGCCGGCTTCGCCAGATCGGCCGACGTCTGGCGCTACCTCACCGGCGTGCAGGTGTTCACGGCCCGCGCCGACAGCGCCGTGGTGGTGATCGGCGACTCCCTCACCGACGGCATCACCTCGACGCCGGGCGCCAACCACCGCTGGACGGACTTCCTGGCCGCCCGGCTCCGCGCGGACCCGGACGTGCCGGAGCTGGCGGTGCTCAACCAGGGCATCAGCGGCAACCGGCTGCTCAGGGACGGCGCCCCCGACCGGCTCTTCAACGGCACAAGCGGGCTGCGGCGCCTCAGCACCGACGCCTTTCCACAGCCGGGCGCCGGCGCCCTGATCCTTCAGCTGGGCATCAACGACATCCTGCTCGAACCGCGGGTCACCGATCCGGCGGTGCTGGTGCGGGGCCTGCGCCAGGCGGCCGACGAGGCCAGGGCCGAGGGGCTGCGGGTGGTGGGCGCCACGCTGGCCCCGTTCGGCGGGCACCGCGGCTGGACGGCCGAGGCCGAGGTGGTGCGCCAGCTGGTCAACGAGGAGATCAGGGCGGGCGGGATCTTCGACGCGGTGATCGACATCGACGCGGCGCTGAGCGATCCGACCTCCCCGCATCTGCTGCTGCCCGCCTATGACTCGGGCGACGGGCTGCACCCCAACGACAACGGTTTCCGGGCCATGGCCGACGCCGTCGAGCTGACCGACCTGGTGGAGTCCGAGGCGGACGCCCAGGCCCTCTGACCGCCGCCGGGACGGCCGCCGCGCGTGCGGGGCCAACGGGTGAGTCGGCGCCCCCGTCCGGGGGGACAGCGGACGCGCCGGTGGTAGGGCCGACCCCCGCACTTCGTTACGCACGGTGCGAGAGTGGTGACCCGTGACAGCACCTCAGCGTGGCAGCACGGCAGATTAACGTAATGCACCAGGTCGTGACGAGGGCCCCATGAGCGACGACAGCCCGCCCACCAGCAGCGACGACTCCGCCGCCGACCCGCCCCGCCCCGGTCGGTGGCCCGGCTGGGCGCCCCGCCCGGCCGGTGGCCCACCGAGGCGCCCCCGCACCGGCTGGCGCCGGCTGCTGCCCAGCTGGCGCACGGCCTTGGTGACGGCGGGGGTCGGCATCGTGATCCTGGTCGGCGCGCTGATCACCGGCTACCTGCTGGTGGAGATCCCCGAGCCCAAGTCGGCCGCCGCGGCGCAGAGCAATGTCTATCTCTACGCGGACGGCAGCCAGTTGGCCAGGGTCGGCGAGATCGACCGGGAGAACGTCCCGCTCTCCGAGGTGCCCGAACACGTGAGGAACGCCGTGCTGGCCGCCGAGGACCGCGATTTCTACCACGATCCCCCGGTGGACATCTCCGCGATGGTGCGGGCCGGCTGGAACATGCTGCGCGGTGGCGGACGGCAGTCCGGATCGACCATCACTCAGCAGTATGTGAAGAACTACTACCTCGATCAGCGGCAGACCGTGACCAGAAAGGTCAAGGAGCTATTTATCGCGGTCAAGCTCGATCGTGAGGTGAGCAAGGACGAAATCCTGGAGGGCTACCTCAACACCAGCTACTTCGGTCGCAACGCCTATGGCATCCAGGCGGCGGCGCACGCCTACTACGGCAAGCCCGCCAAGGAGCTGACCGAGGCCGAGGGCGCCTATCTGGCGGCGCTGCTCAACTCGCCCAACGCCTACGACGTCCGCAGCAACCCGCAGAACCACGGGCGCGCGGTGGCCCGTTGGGAGTACGTGCTGGACGGGATGGTGTCCGAGGGCTGGCTCGACGAACGGGACCGCTCGGGCCTTGAGTTCCCCGAGCCCAACGAGGAGAACGTCTCCGCGGGGCTCGGCGGCGAGCGCGGCTATCTGGTGGAGGCGGTGCGCGCCTACCTCGCCGAGCACGACATCGTCGACGACGACCAGCTCGGCACCGGCGGGTACCGGATCACCACCACCATCCAGCCCGAACGGCAGCGCGCCCTCACCCAGGCGGTCGACGAGCAGTTGGAGAGCGCGCTGAGCGAGGACCGCGAACGGGACGCCTGGGTGCGGGCCGGCGCGACCTCGGTCGACACCGAGACGGGGCACGTCGTCGCCATGTACGGCGGCCGGGACTACGTCGACCAGTATGTGAACAACGCGACCCGCCGGGACTACCAGGCCGCCTCCACCTTCAAGCCGTTCGTCTACGCCGCCGCGCTGGAGAACGACTCCCGCACCCACAAGGGCGAGTTGATCGGCCCCTCGACCGAGTACGACGGGAAGAGCGGCCGGGAGGTCGTCGGCCGCGACGGCCGGGGCACGGGCTGGTCCCCGGAGAACGAGCAGAATCGCTCCTACGGCACCGTCAAGGTCAGCGAGGGGATGGACAAGTCCATCAACGCGGTCTTCGCACAGATGGGCGTCGACGTCGGCGCCGAGCTGGTCGCCGAGACCGCGGTCGCCCTCGGCCTGCCCGAGTCCACTCCCGGTCTCACGGAGGCCGACGCCTCCATCTCGCTGGGCACCGCGACGCCCAGCACCCTCGATCTGGCCGGCGCCTACGCCACGCTGGCCCGACACGGCGAGCACCGTCCCGTGGTGCTGGTCTCCGAGATCACCAGGGACGGCGAGCCGCTTGAGCTGCCCGGTTCCGAGACCCGTCAGGTGATCTCCCGGGAGGCCGCCGACGGCACGACGGCGATGCTGGAGGCGGTGGTGCGCGGCGGCACCGGCACGGCGGCGGCGAGCGCCGGGCGGCCCGCGGCCGGCAAGACCGGCACGGCGGAGAACGACCGGGCCGCCTGGTTCGCCGGCTTCACCCCCGAACTGGCCACCGTGGTCGCCATCTTCGGCCAGGACCCGGAGACCGGCGCCCAGCGCGAGCTGTACGGCGCCGCGGGGCTCGAACGGATCAGCGGCGGCGGCTTCCCGGCCCGCATCTGGGGCCAGTACACCAAGGCGGCGCTGGAGGGCGAGCCCGCCACCGCCTTCGAACTGCGGGAGCCGGAGCGGCGCGAACACAGCGACGGGGACCAGGATTCGGACGGCGAGGAAGGCGAGGAAGGCGGGGACGGCGAGGAAGGCGAAGAAGGGGAGGACGGCGAGGAGCGCGAGTCCGGCGACCCGGAGTCGTCCACCGGCCCCTCCACCGGCGGAAGCCCCGCCGAGAGCGGCACCCCGTCGACGTCGCCGAGCGCCCCGGACGAGGGGGCGACGGAGCGCTCGACACCGTCGACGAGCCAGCCGTCCGGGGGCGAGAGCGGCCCCGCCGGCGGGGACGACAACGCGCCGCCACTCGCCGTCGACGCGGTGGCGGCCGAGAGCGAGAAGGACCCCGCCGGCGCGGCGACGGCCGAACCCGGCCCAGGCCCCGGCCAGGAGCCGACGCCCGACGCGGTCACCACGCCGGCGGGTTGACCGCGCTCAAGGAGATCTCAGAGGTAGAGCCCGGTGGAGTCCTCGGAGCCCTGGAGCCGTTCGGCGGCCACCGCGTGCACGTCGCGCTCGCGCATCAGCACGTACATCACGGCCCGCACCTCGACCTCGGCGCGGTCCTCCGGGTCGTAGAGCACGCGGTCGCCGGCCTCGACGGTGCGGACGTTCTGCCCGACGGCGACCACCTCGGCCCAGCTGAGCCTGCGGCCGACCTGGGCGGTCGCGGGGATGACGATGCCACCGGTGGACCGGCGCTCACCCTCGGCGCTCTCGGCCTTGACCAACACCCGGTCGTGCAGCATGCGGATGGGCAGTTTGTCATGGGTGGGATGCGAACTCACAAGGCGACCGTATCTCAGGGCCGCCGGCGGCTGACTACCGGCGTCGGCGACGGGAGGAGAGAACCAACAGGCCGGTGACGGCGACGGCCAGCGCGGCGACCGGGATCACCCGGTCGAGCCGGGGCCCGCCCTCGGACGAGACCAGCTGCGCGCGGACGTTGTCGGCGCCTCGGTTGACCGCGACGGCGGCCTTGCCCACGGTGCGGTCGACGGCGCCGGCGGCGCGCGCCTTGGCGTCACCGACGATCGTCCTGGGGTGCACCCGGACCGCGATCTCGTCGAGGGTCACGGCGAGGCTCTCGCGCCGGCGGGCGATCCGCTCCTCGATCTCCGCTGCTGTCCTGGCTGCTTGCGGCACCTTGCTGCCTCCATCGTCCACACCGTGTCAACGGCCCTCGGGTCACGGCACAGTGTGTCAGCTCCACCGGGGCGATGCCTGTCGGATACCCCGATTAGGCTGGGTGGCGCACAATCCTTCTGGAAAGCAGCTGGAAGCCGTCAAACCCGCCGTAACGCCTCGGCGACCCGCTGGAACACCCCGGCACGACCGGTGACGAAACGCTAAGGAGCCGCGCCATGAGCGAGCGTCTGCAACCGGGGGACGTCGCCCCCGCGTTCACCCTGCCCGACGCCGACGGGAAGCCGGTCTCGCTGGCGGACCACGCCGGCCGCAAGGTCATCGTGTACTTCTACCCGGCCGCGCTCACCCCGGGCTGCACCAAGCAGGCGTGCGACTTCACGGACAACCTCGACCTCCTGGCCGACGCCGGCTACGACGTGATCGGGGTCTCCCCCGACAAGCCGGAGAAGCTGGCGAAGTTCCGTGGCAAGGAGGACCTCCGGGTCACCCTCGTCAGCGATCCGGAGAAGGCGACGCTGGAGGCGTACGGCGCGTTCGGCGAGAAGAAGCTGTACGGCAGGACGGTCACCGGCGTGATCCGCTCCACGGTGATCGTGGACGAGGAGGGCCGCGTCGCCCAGGCGCTGTACAACGTGCGGGCCACGGGGCATGTGGCCAAGCTGATCAAGGATCTGGACCTCTAAGGAGTCGTGCGGCGTGCCGATGCGAAAGCCGATCAAGTCCTGGCTGACCGACATGGACGGGGTGCTCATCCACGAGGGGGTGCCGATCCCGGGCGCCGAGGAGTTCATCCGACGGCTGCGGGATTCCGGCATGCCGTTCCTGGTGCTGACCAACAACTCCATCTACACCCGGCGTGACCTCCAGGCGCGGCTGGCCCGGATGGGCCTTGAGGTGCCGGTGGACGCCATCTGGACGTCGGCCCTGGCCACCGCGCAGTTCCTGCACGACCAGCGCCCGGGCGGCTCCGCCTTCGTGATCGGGGAGGCGGGGCTGACCACCGCCCTGCACGACGTGGGCTATGTGCTGAGCGACGCGTCGCCGGACTACGTGGTGCTCGGCGAGACGAGGACCTACAGCTTCGAGTCGCTGACCAAGGCGATCCGGTTGATCAACGGCGGCGCCAGGTTCATCGCGACCAACCCGGACCACACGGGCCCGTCCGCCGAGGGCGCGCTGCCCGCGACCGGCTCGGTGGCCGCGCTGATCACCAAGGCGACCGGCCGCGACCCGTACTTCGTCGGCAAGCCCAACCCGCTGATGATGCGCACCGGGCTCAACCTGATCGGGGCGCACTCGGAGACCAGCGCGATGGTCGGCGACCGGATGGACACCGATGTGCTGGCCGGTCTTGAGGCCGGCATGGAGACGTTCCTGGTGTTGACGGGGTTGACGGAGCCGGGCGAGATCGACCGTTTCCCGTTCCGCCCCTCCGTGGTGGTGGACTCGATCGCCGATCTGGTGGACCGGATCTGAGCCGCCGGCGGGCGCGAACTCTCCCCCGAGCGGCCCAAGGCGAGCCGGCAGCGGATGCGGTGGGCGACGCCACGGGAGACCTTCGACGGGTAGCCACCCCGGAGGTTCGACATGGGCATCACCCGCTCTCTCCCGCTCACCCTCTGCGCGGCGGCGGCCCTGGCCGCCACCTTCGGCGTCACACCGGCCGGCGCCGCTGACGGACGGCCGACAGACGGCGGCGCGGTCCTCGTCACCCCGGTGGCCCCCCTGCCGGGCGAGGAGGTCCGTCTCCGGGTGCCGGACTGCGCCGGCGACTCGGGCACCGCCGTGTCCGTCGCCTTCGCCGCCGAGGTGCGCCTGTCGCCCACCGGCACCGGCGGCGGGCTCTACGGCGAGACGCTGATCAGCTCGACCACCCCGCCGGGGGACCATCCCGTGCAGGTCACCTGTGGCCACCCGGACGGGGAGCTGATGGGCCTGGTGACCGTCGGCGGCGGCGAGCCGACCACCTGGGCCGACAACGTCGGCGGCGGTGGCGGCGCGCCGTTGCTCGCCCGCCCGGCGAGCACCGCCGACCCAGCCGAGCCAGCCGACCCCGCCGTCCCCGAGTCCGCCGGGACCTTCGGCGACCACGGCGAGGGCCACGGCGACCCGTGCCGCCGCGAGGGCCGCGCGCCGCACCCGCCCGAGCCCCCGAAACGGCCGGGGCACGAGAAGCCGGAGAAGCCGGGGCACGAGAAGCCGGGCCATGAGAGGCCGGAGCGGCCCGAGAAGCCCGAGCACGAGCGCTGTGAACGCGAGGGCGGCGGCCACCACCCGGGCGGGCCGACCGGCCCGGTGCGCGCGGGCGGCGGTGGGACGGCGGGCGCCGAGCCGCTGACCGCCGGCGCGTTCAACCCGGCGGGTCTCGCCGTGCTTGCCGGCGGCGGCGCGGCGATCGCCCTCGCCGTGCGGCGGCTGCGCTCCCGCGTCCGAGCCTCCGGATGAGCCGCGCCTGGCGCGGCGCGGGTCCTGGGCTCCTGACCCCGCTGCTCGTCTGGACCCTGGTGCTCGGTGCCTTCTGGTTCTGGGGGCGGGAGTTGACGGGCGGCGCGGGACTGCCCTGGCTGGCCTTCCACGACCGGGAGGAACGGGTGCGGAGCGTCGAGCGGTCGGGGCTGCCGTCCGCCGGCGACCCGCTGCCGGGGGACGCGCCGCCGCGCACCGTCAGCATCGACTCCATCGGCGTCGCCGCCGAGGTGCTGCCGCGGGGGCTTGACGAGGGCGGCGGGGTGGAGCCGCCGCCGTTCGACTCCGCCGACGCGGTCGGCTGGTGGGCCGGCGGCGCGACGCCCGGCGCCGTCGGGGCCGCCGTGCTGGTCGGCCATGTGGACACCGAGACGGAGCCCGCGGTCTTCCACGCGCTGGAGAAGGTCGGCGCCGGTGACGAGGTGCGGGTCGAGCGGGCCGACGGCACGGCGGCCGTCTTCACCGTGTCGGATGTCACGCTGGTGGAGCGCGCCGGCTTCGACCCGGAACGGGTCTACGGGCCGAGCACTCCCGGCGCGGCGGAGCTGCGGCTGATCACCTGCGGGGGCACCTACGACCGGGAGCGCGGCAGCTATTCGGCCAATGTGGTGGTATCGGCCTATCTGACGGACGCCGACACGTTCACCGACGGCTGACGTCCTCCAACAGCTCGCCGACGAGAGGGGCCAGCGCGCGGAACGCGAGACCCCGGTGGCTGACGGCGTTCTTCTCGTCGGCGCTCAACTCGGCGACGGTGCGGGCCTCGTCGACCGGCTGGAGGATCGGGTCGTAGCCGAAGCCGCCGGCGCCGCTGGGGGCGAACCGCAGGGTGCCGTGGAGGCGGCCCTCGGTGACGCGCTCGGTGCCGTCGGGGAGGGCCAGCGCGGCGGCACAGGCGAAGTGGGCGGCGCGGTGCTCCTCGGGAACGTCGGCGAGCTGCGCCAACAGCAGGTCGAGGTTGGCCTGGTCGTCGCCGTGCCGGCCGGCCCAGCGGGCGGAGAAGATGCCGGGCGCGCCGCCCAGCACGTCCACACAGAGCCCCGAGTCGTCGGCGACGGCGGGCAGTCCGCTGGCCTGGGCGAGCGCGTGCGCCTTGAGCAGCGCGTTCTCGGCAAAGGTGACGCCGGTCTCCTTGACGTCCGGCACCTCGGGGAAGGCGTCGGCGCCGAGCAGTTCCAGCGCGAGACCGGCCCGGGTCAGGATGGCGCGCAGTTCGGTGATCTTGTGGGCGTTGCGGGTGGCGAGAACGAGACGCTGCATGGCGGTGATTATCGACCATCGCCGCCGGCGCGCCGGAGCCGGGCCGCCGGCCGACCGGCCGACAGCCCTGGACCGGGTGTCAGTCGTTGGACGCGCAGGCCGAAGTCAGCTCGTCCACCGCGTTGTTGAGCGGCGACAGGTCCGGCGGGCTGCCGCCGGCCGGCTGCTGGGCGATGTTCTCGATCGCCTCGGCCACCGAATCGGCGGCGGCGCTGACATCGGTGTCGGAGAAGCCGTCCCGCAGCTCGTCCAGGTCGTTCTGCGCGGTGTCCGCCGCGTCCGAGAAACCGGCCGGGTCCTCGGCGTCCACCGCGCGTGCCAGCGCGTCCACGCTGCTGGTGACCTCAAGGGCCAGCTGGGCGCAGTCCAGGGCGCGTTGGACATCGCAGCCCAGCGTCCCCAGGCCGGCCGCGCCCGCCAGCAGCGTGCCGGTCAGCCCCATCCGTATGCTCTTCATCAACCCTCTCCCCTCCCGCCGGCGGCTCGTCCGCCGACCCTGACGCTCTACCCAGCTCTAGGCCGCGTCGAGCGCGGCGCGCTGGGCCTGGGCCAGCTGGTCGCAGCCGACGACGGCCAGGTCCAGCAGCGCGTCCAGCTCGTCGCGCCGGAACGGGGCGCCCTCGGCGGTGCCCTGCACCTCGACGAAGCCGCCGTCGCCGGTGCGGACCACGTTCATGTCCGTCTCGGCGCGGACGTCCTCCTCGTAGGCGAGGTCCAGCAGCGGCACCCCGTCGACGATGCCGACGCTGACGGCGGAGACCTCGCCGGTCAGCGGCTCGGACCTGCCCTTCACCAGCTTCTTGCGCCGGGCCCAGCCGACGGCGTCGGCCAGGGCCACATAGCTGCCGGTGATCGCGGCGGTCCTGGTGCCGCCGTCGGCCTGGAGCACGTCGCAGTCCAGCACCACGGTGTTCTCGCCCAGTGCCTTGAAGTCGACGACGGCGCGCAGCGAACGGCCGATCAGCCGGGAGATCTCATGGGTCCTGCCGCCGATCCTGCCGCGCACCGACTCCCTGTCCCCCCGGGTGTTGGTGGCGCGCGGGAGCATCGCGTACTCGGCGGTGACCCAGCCCTCCCCGCTGCCCCGCCGCCAGCGGGGCACCCCCTCGGTGACGCTGGCGGTGCAGAGCACCCTGGTGTCGCCGAAGGAGACCAGTACGGAACCCTCGGCGTGCTTGCTCCAGCCGCGTTCGATCTTCACGGGGCGGAGCTGATTGGCCGTCCGGCCGTCGATGCGAGACATGGCGACGAGCCTAGTCGCCCCGCTGCCAGGGCTGTTCGCCCGGTGACCCCGGGGCGCGGCGGCCTCAGATCTCGTGGACCGCGCCGGGGCGGGCGAGTTCCACCGGCCCGTCGAAGGCGGACTTGGCGTCCCGCAGGTTCACCTGGGCGTCGGTCCACGGCGGGATATGGGTGAGCAACAGCCGCTGGGCGCCGGCCCGCTGGGCGCACTCGCCGGCCTGCAACCCGTTGAGGTGCACCCCGGGGGCGTCCTCCTTGCCGTGGATGAAGGACGCCTCGCAGAGGAACAGATCGACGTCGGCGGCGAGTTCGGTGAGCGCGCCGCAGCTGCCCGTGTCGCCCGAGTAGCAGAGCGACCTGCCGTCGTGTTCGATCCGGAAGCCGTAGGTCTCCACGGGGTGGGCCACCCGCGCCGAGCGGACGGTCAGCGGCCCCAGGGTCAGCGTGGTGCCGGACGTGAGGGTGTGGAAGTCGAAGACCTCCCGCATCGAGGACTCGTCCGGGGTGTCGTCGTAGGCGGTGATCAGCCGCCGCTCCGTCCCGCTCGGGCCGTAGACGGGAACCGGCTTCGGACGGCCGCCCTCGTGCCGGTAGTAGCGGGCGACGAAGTAGCCGCACATGTCGATGCAGTGGTCCGGGTGGAGGTGGCTGAGCACGATGGCGTCGACGTCATAGAGCCCGCAGTACTTCTGTAGCTCGCCGAGGGCGCCATTGCCCAGGTCAAGGAGGAGCCGGTAGCCCTCGGCCTCGATGAGATAGCTGGAACAGGCCGATTCCGCGGACGGAAACGAGCCCGAACAGCCGACGACGGTGAGCTTCATATAGGGGGGAACCTCCACGGTGGGGTTCGAACGACTCTAAGTCGCGATCAGGCCGGCCGTGCCTGGCCCGGGCCCGGGTGTGGGCGGAATCACCAGCCCGATGGCCGGCCGCAAAAGGCCAGCTGGGAGCTTTCGATCACATTCTGGTGAGAGTTCGAATACGAATGGCGAGCAACAACCCAACTCCGATCCAAATGGCGAACATGGATGAGCCGCCATAGGACAGAAACGGAAGCGGCAGTCCGGTTACCGGCATGATCCCCAACGCCATCCCCATGTTCTGGAACGTCTGGAAGGCCGTCCACGCCACCACCCCCACGGCCACGATCGTGCCGTAGGGATCGGGCGCGTCCCTGGCGATACGACAGCCGCGCCAGAGCACCACCCCCAGCAGCACGATGATCAGCCCCGCGCCCAGAAAGCCGAGTTCCTCACCGGCGACGGTGAAGATGAAGTCGGTGTGCTGCTCCGGCACGAACTGACCGAGCGTCTGGCTGCCGTGGAAGAGGCCCTGGCCGGTCAGCCCGCCCGAGCCGATCGCGATCCGCGCCTGGTTGGTGTTGTATCCCACACCCGAGGGGTCGAGCGCCGGGTTGGCGAAGGCCGCGAACCGGTTGATCTGGTACTCGTCCAGCAGACCCAGCTGCCAGACGGACAGCGCGCCGACCACGGCCAGCGTGACCAGGCCGATGATCCAGGACCGGCCGGTCCCCGAGGCCAGCAGCACGCCGAGCGCGATCACGGCGAGCACCATCGTCTGCCCCACGTCCGGGGTGAGCATCACCAGCGCCGCCGGCACCGAGGCCACCAGCAGCGCCTGGAGCACGGTGCGGTGATCGGGCCCGTGCCTGCGCTCGTTGTCCCCCGGCGCGGCCAGCAGCAGCGCCATGGCGAGGATCACGCCGATCTTGGCCAGCTCGGACGGCTGGAAGGCGAACCCGGCGCCCAGCTGGAGCCAGCTCCGGGAGCCGTTGACCGTGGAGCCCAGCGGGGTGAGCACCAGCAGGGAGAGGACCACGCACAGCAGGTAGAGCAGCGGCACGGCGGCCCGCAGCCGGACATAGCCGTACCAGACGATCAGCGCGGCGAGCCCGAGGCCGATGCTCACGTTGAGCAACTGGCGCATCAGGAAGAACTCGGGCTCGCCGTTGTTCAGATCGGTGCGGTTCCTGGTGGCCGAGTAGACCAGCAGGATGCCGAGCGTGGTCAGGACCAGGGCGGACAGCAACAGCGGCCAGTCCAGCCGCCTGGCGAGCGAGCCCCGCGCGGTGAGGATGCGCCAGACACTCTGCTCACCGGCCGGCGGAACGGAAGTGCGGTAGCTGCGTACGGTCACACAAATGACCTTACGTGGCCACCCCACTCCGGAGCGTCAACACGGGAGTCGGCGGCGTCGCCGGATCAGGCCCAGAGCTGGCCGTGCAGCCCGGCCACCGCCTCCTCGGTGCTGGCCGCGTTGTAGATCCCGGTGGAGAGGTACTTCCAGCCGCCGTCGGCGACCACGAACGCGATGTCCGCGGACCGCCCGGCGCGCAGAGCCTTCGCTCCGACGCCCAGCGCCGCGTGCAGCACGGCCCCCGTGGAGACCCCGGCGAAGATGCCCTCCTGGTGCAGCAGCTCCCGCACCCGGCGCACCGCGTCCTCGGAGCCGACGGAGAAACGGCTGGTCAGCACGGAGTCGTCGTACAGCTCGGGAACGAAGCCCTCGTCCAGGTTGCGCAGCCCGTAGACCAGATCGTCGTAGCGCGGCTCGGCGGCGACGATCTGGACGTCGGGGCGCTGCTCGCGCAGATAGCGGCCCACCCCCATCAGGGTGCCCGTGGTACCGAGGCCGGCCACGAAGTGGGTGATCGACGGCAGGTCGGCGAGGATCTCGGGCCCGGTGGTGGCGTAGTGCGCGCCCGCGTTGTCCGGGTTGCCGTACTGGTAGAGCATCACCCAGTCGGGGTGCTCGGCCGCCATCTCCTTGGCCACCCGGACGGCCGTGTTGGAGCCGCCGGCGGCCGGCGAGGAGACGATCTCGGCGCCCCACATCGACAGCAGCTGACGGCGCTCGGCCGAGGTGTTCTCCGGCATCACGCAGACGATCCGGTAGCCCTTGAGCCGGGCGGCCATGGCCAGCGAGATCCCGGTGTTGCCCGAGGTCGGCTCCAGGATGGTGTTCCCGGGGACGAGCCGGCCGTCCTTCTCGGCCTGCTCGATCATGTGAAGCGCCGGCCGGTCCTTGACAGAACCGGTCGGATTGCGGTCCTCCAGCTTGGCCCAGATCCGCACCGAATCGTCGGGGGACAGCCGGGGCAGCCGCACCAGCGGCGTGTTCCCGACCGAGGCCAGCGCGCTGTCGAAACGCATCAGCGCATGCCCCCGGCCACCGCCGGGAGGATGGTGACGCTGTCGCCGTCGGCCAGGGCGGTGGAGATGCCGTCCAGGAAACGCACGTCCTCGTCGTTCAGATAGACGTTGACGAAGCGGCGCAGCCCGGCCCCGTCGACCAGGCGCTCCCTGATCCCCGGGTGGTTGGCGTCGAGGTCGGCGAAGAGCTCGTCGATGGTCTTCCCGCTGCCCGAGACGGCCTTCTGACCGTCGGTGTAGGTGCGGAGAATGGTCGGGATGCGGACCTCGATGGCCATGAAGGACTCCAGAACAAGAGACGGGCTTGGGGTCTGTCCGTGCGGTGGGCGATCGACCAGCCGGTCAGCGCACCGCGGGACACGCACCGAGACGACACGGCTCGAAACACGGACATGCCTCGCCCGGCGCGTGCGGTCGGATATCGCTCACATCCGGGAGAACCATGGCGTCATCGTATCGATTCCCGATGGGGCGATCGAGAGCGTTCAGCATGCGAACGAGGGCGTTCAACCAGCGGTCGGGTCGGCCTCGTCCGCCCCGTCGTGGTCGGGGTAGCGGTCCACGACCCGCACCTCCTCCTCGGTGATCTCACCGTCCACGATGCGGAACGAGCGGAAGGAGAACGGCCCTTCGTCGTTGCCGCTCTCCGCCGTGGAGACCAGCACATAGTGCGCGCCCGGCTCGTTGGCGTAGGTGACGTCGGTGCGCGAGGGGTACGCCTCGGTCGCGGTGTGCGAGTGGTAGATGACCACCGGCTCCTCGTCCCGGTCGTCCATCTCCCGGTAGAGCCTGAGGAGATCACCCGAGTCGAACTCGTAGAACGTGGGCGAGCGGGCGGCGTTGAGCATCGGGACGAAGCGCTCGGGACGACCGCCGCCGGCCGGTCCCGCCACGACCCCGCAGGCCTCGTCCGGGTGGTCGGCCCGGGCGTGGGCCACGATCTGGTCGCGCAGTTCCGCCGTGATGGTCAGCATGCGGCCAACCATAGGACGCCGTCAGAGCCGAGCGGGAGGCGGGAGGCGGCCGGCGGCGTTCACCGGGTGAACCGGTCTACTTCGCCAGGGTGATCCCGCCGGCCGGGCCGGTCTCGTCCTCGGCCCGCTCGTCCGCCTCGATCGCCGCGTCGCTCTCGCCCGCGTCCCTGCGCCGCACATAGACGAGCACCCGGCGCAGCTCGCGGCGGACCACCGGGGTCAGCAGATAGAGGCCGATGATGTTGCAGACGGCGGCCAGGAAGAGGAAGGCGTCCGCCAGGTCGACCAGGGTGCCGAGCGAGAGCAGCGCGCCGCCCACGGCCAGCAGGCAGAACAGCAGCTTGTAGCTGCCGTCGGCGACGCGCCCCGGGCCGAAGAGGTAGGTCCAGGCCTTCAGGCCGTAGTAGCCCCAGGTGATGATCGTGGCGAAGGCGAAGAGGAAGACGGCCAGGGTCAGCACCACGGGGAAGCCGGGCAGCGCGGTCTCGAAGGCGTCCGAGGTGATGGAGATGCCCACCGCGTTGCCCTCGACCTCCGCGCCCGAGACGGCCCGCTCCCTGGCCGCCTCGTAGAGCGGCCCGCCGGCGACCACGATGGTCAGCGCCGTCATGGTGCAGATCACCACGGTGTCGAGGAAGGGCTCGATCAGCGCGACGAGGCCCTCGGTGGCCGGGCGCTTGGTCTTGACCGCCGAGTGCGCGATCGGCGCCGAACCGACGCCGGCCTCGTTGGAGAACGCGGCCCGCTGGAAGCCGACGATCAGCGCGCCCACCAGGCCACCGGTGACGCCGGCGGGGCTGACCGCCTCCCGGCAGATGGTGGCCACGGCGTCCGGCACCTGGGTGATGTTGCAGCCGATCACCACCAGACAGGCGGCGACATAGAGGATCGACATGGCCGGGACCAGTCGGCTGGTGACCCGGCCGATCGCCCGGATGCCGCCAACCAGCACCAGCCCGGCGAGCAGCGCCACCACCACCCCGAAGAGCAGGGAGCCGGCCGAGCCGGCGAAGAACGAGGTGTGGTCCTCGGTGACCGCGACCAGCTGCTCCAGGCTCTGGTTGACCTGGAAGAGATTGCCGCCGAAGAACGCGAAGAACAGGATCATCACCGCGGCCAGCAGCGCGAGCACGCCGCCGAGCCGGGGCAGCCCGCGCTCCGCCAGGCCCTTGCGGAGGTACTGCATGGGGCCACCTGACACCCGCCCGTGCTCGTCGATGTCGCGGTAGCGGACGCCCAGGGTGCACTCGACGAACTTGCTGGCCATCCCGAGGAAGCCGCAGACCATCATCCAGACGGTGGCACCCGGGCCGCCGATCGAGACCGCGATGGCCACGCCCGCGATGTTGCCCAGGCCGACCGTCCCCGACACGGCGGAGGTCAGCGCCTGGAAGTGACTCACCTCGCCGGGTGCGTCCGGCTGTTCGTAACGGCCCCTGACAATACGGAGCGCGAGTGGCAGATACCGGACCTGCACGCATCCGAAAACCACGGTGAATACCAGCCCCGCCACCGCCAGCCAGGCGACGATCAGCGGGAAGTCGGCACCGAAGAGGCCGACTTCGTAGAAGACCACCTGGGTCAACGCATTACTGACGGGTTCGAAAAGGCTGTTGACCGTCTGATCGATCTCATCGGTCCAGGAGTGTTCGCTCGCCATTGGCAGACCCCTGACGGTGCGGGAAACGGCACGGTAACCGTGCGGGAGGTGAGAACATCAAAGCACCGTCAGGTTATCCGGGAATCCGCGTTATGGCAGAAGAGTCTCCACCAACGACTCCAACAGTCCACCGAGCCAGAGGAAGGCCAACACCATGGGTTTGCGGGGATCGTCGTCCGGCAGCTCGAAAAGCTTTTCGACGGTCGAGTCGTCCTCGATCTCCAACCGGGCGCCGATGACCAGCCTGATGTCGTTGAGCGCGCCGACCCAGCGCTCCGACTGCTCCCGGCGCAGCGTCAGCAGCAGCCCGTCAGCGCCGGTGGGGGCGGTGGAGCGGGCCGTGTCCAGGGTGCGCACGACCTCCAGCAGACGTTCCCTCTTCTGGGTGCGCAGATCGCTCTCGGTGAAGCGGCGGAACTCGGCGGAGAGCCGTTGCCCCTCGGCGTCGGGGGGATTCCCCGGATCCTGGTAGGCGTCCGGGAAAAGCCGCGCCAACGCGGGATCCGTCGGTGGTTCGCTGGGCCCCTCGGCGAAAAGCGCGGCCAGTGGGTCGGCCCCCTCCTCCGCTTCGGGACCAGGGCCGATCAGTTCGAGAACCTGCACCGACACGCTCCGCAGAATGGACCATTCGACCTCGTCCAACGCGATGGCCGCGCCCCGCTCGTCGCCGCTCACCGGCTCGAAGTAGCCGGCCATCAACGGTCCCGCTGGAGCGTGGCCCAGAGGCCGTATCCGTGCATCGCCTGCACATCCCGCTCCATTTCCTCGCGGGTGCCCTGGGATACCACGGCGCGGCCCTTGTGGTGGACGTCGAGCATGAGTTTCTTGGCCTTGTCCTTCGCATAGCCGAAATACGCCTGGAAGACGTAGGTCACATAAGTCATCGTGTTCACCGGGTCGTTGTGCACCACGGTGACCCATGGGACGTCCGGCGTCGGCGCCTCGTCGGGCGCCGCGTGCTCCTCGGTGCGTTCGATCTCCACGGGCATGGCAGTCACGCCCCCCATGCTGCCACCACCCCCGCCCCGGGACCCAAACGCCCTGCGCAGCGCCCGACCCGCAGATATCGTCAGTTTGACGAGATCCGGGGTACGCTTGCCCCATGGACGTCATGGACCGAAGGCACCAGGGACGGCCGGTGACGGTGCCCTCCACCGCGCTCTTCACCGACCAGTACGAACTGACCATGCTTCAGGCGGCGTTGCGCGCCGGCACCGCGCATCGGCGCTCGGTGTTCGAGGTCTTCACCCGCCGGCTGCCCGAGGGCCGCCGCTACGGAGTGGTGGCCGGCACCGGCCGGGTGCTCGACGCGGTCACCAACTTCCGCTTCGAGCCCGAGCTGCTCGACTTCCTCGACCGCCAGAGCGTGGTGGACCGCCGCACCCTGGACTGGCTCGCCGACTTCCGCTTCAGCGGATCCGTGCGCGGCTACCCCGAGGGCGAGGTGTACTTCCCCGGCTCTCCGATCCTCCAGGTGGAGGGCAGCTTCGCCGAGTGCGTGCTGCTGGAGACCGTGATCCTCTCGATCCTCAACCACGACTCCGCGGTGGCCGCCGCCGCCTCCCGGATGGCGGTGGCCGCCGCCGACCGGCCGCTGATGGAGATGGGCGCCCGGCGCACCCACGAGCTGGCCGCCGTCGCCGCCGCCAGGGCCGCCTATGTCGGCGGCTTCTCCACCACCTCCAACCTGGCCGCCGGCTTCCGCTACGGCATCCCGACCGTGGGCACCAGCGCGCACGCGTTCACCCTGCTCCACGACAGCGAGCGCGACGCCTTCGTCGCCCAGGTCGACTCGCTCGGCGTCGGCACCACCCTGCTGGTGGACACCTACGACGTGGCCGAGGCCGTCTCCACCGCCGTCGAAGTGGCCGGGCCTGAGCTCGGCGCGGTGCGGATCGACTCGGGGGATCTGCTGATGATCGCCCACCAGGTCCGCCGCCAGCTGGACCGCCTCGGCGCCACCAAGGCGCGGATCGTGGTCACCAGCGACCTGGACGAGTACGCCATCGCCTCCCTGGCCGCCGCCCCCGTCGACTCCTACGGCGTCGGCACCCAGCTGGTCACCGGCAGCGGGCACCCGACCTGCTCGATGGTCTACAAGCTGGTCGCCAGGGCCGACGGCGAGGGCCCCGACGCGCCCATGCGCCCGGTGGCCAAGAAGTCGCTGGGCGGCAAGCTCTCGGTGGCCGGCGTCAAATGGGCCGCCCGGCCGACGGACGCGCACGGCGCGGCCGAGGCCGAGATCATCGGAACCGGCGAGATCCCGCCCGAGCTGGCGGAGAGCCGGGTCGGCGTCGAGCTGATGCGCGACGGGGAGCCGGTGGGCGCCGAGCCGCTGGAGGCGGCCAGGGAGCGGCATATCCGCGCCCGCGCCCGGCTGCCGCTCTCGGCCACCCAGCTCTCCAGGGGCGAGCCCGTGCTCCCGACGCACTACCGCACGCCGACGGCGTGAACCCGCGCCGCCCAGTAGGCTCGGGCCGACCAGATCGAAGGGCAACCTCACGGGGATGGACAGGTGGTCTCGATGCACCGCGCGCTGATCGTCGTCGACGTACAGAACGACTTCTGTGAGGGTGGCAGCCTCGCCGTCGGCGGCGGCGCCGATGTCGCCGCCGCGATCACCGACCTGATCGGCGCCGCCACGGCCGGCTACCGGCATGTGGTGGCCACCAGGGACCGGCACGTCGATCCGGGCGACCACTTCGCCGAGCGGCCCGACTACCAGAACACCTGGCCACGGCACTGCGTCGCCGGCACCGAGGGGGTGGGCTTCCATCCGAACTTCGCCCCTGCGGTCGCCTCGGGCGCGGTGGAGGCCTGCTTCGACAAGGGCGCCTACGAGGCCGCCTACAGCGGCTTCGAGGGGCACGACGAGTCGGGCACCGGCCTGGCGGACTGGCTGCGCGCGCGGGAGATCACCGAGGTGGACGTGGTCGGTATCGCCACCGACCACTGCGTGCGGGCCACCGCGCTGGACGCCGCCAGGGCCGGCTTCACCACCCGGGTGCTGCTGAGCCTGACGGCCGGCGTCGCCCAGCCCACCGTGGACCAGGCGCTGGCCGAGCTCAGCGAGGCGGGCGTGGAGCTGACGGGCGCCCCGCTGGTGCGCTCCTGAGCCGGCCCCGGCTCAGGAGGCGATACTGCTGGGCCGCCGGAAGAGGTGCGTCATCGGGTGCCAGCGCTCCGTGACATCGCAGGGAGCGGAGCGCCACACCACGCCCTCCGGATGGTGCAGCACGGCTGATATCTCGTCCGGGGTCGGCGGCGCCGCGTTGCCCCGCAGGTAGACGGCGCGCAGGCCGAGGTTCCGCAGCCGCGTCAGCGCCCTGGGGCGATTCACGGCGTGGACCAGCACGCGCACCGGCTGACCCGACGCGTCGGGCCTGGGCACGCTCAGCGCGACGACGACGCTGCCATCGGGCAGTCGCACAAAACCTCCGTCGGCCATCAGACACCTTTCCCGGTTCGTTCTCCTTCGAGGATGGACCCCCCACATCCTTACGCCATCGGCCGCCGCCCGTCGAGGGGCGGCGGCCGATACGCACTCTGACCTGCGGTTTTCTAGTCGATCACATCAGCAGTCGTCAGATATCGACGGAAAGCCAACGCGTGGACACGCTCCGTATGGGCGCTCAACGACCGCTGGGCCCCACCCGGACGGTGATCGGGTTGGAGCCGTTGCGCGGCTCCGCGAGCACCGTGATCTTGGTGTTGGTGTCGGGAACGATCACGCTGTTGCCCGGGTTGGCCTCGTCCCAGTACTCGCCTCGACGGTCGTCGAAGGTCCGCTGACCTGGCTGGCCCGGCAGCGTGGTGGGCGTGCCGTCCAGATGGAGCGTCAACTCCTCGGTCGCGGAACGACCGAAGGTGGCGTCCCTGGACTGGATCCGGTTGCGGATGAGCGAGCCGTCGGCCCAGTTCTCCGAAGCCGGATGCGCGTCCACCGGCAGGACCAGGCCCTCGCCCGGGTGCTGGCTGGTGTTGTTGTTGGTCTGCGAGGTGTCCCACAGCCACACCAGCATGCCGTTCTCATAGGAGTAGTGCTCCACCCAGTCCGGCCGGTCGGTGATCCACCCGAAGTTGTAGGGCCCGTTCTCCAGCGTCGCGTCGTAGTTGACGTACTGCCGGTTCTCCAGGATGTAGTACTGCGGGTAGTCGTCGGTGATCGAGGCGCCGACCACCGAGAAGCCGTCGACCTCCCAGTCACCCTCGCCGTCCTCGGCGTTGTCGCTGAAGGCGACCTCGCCGTCCACGCTGATCGTGATCTCGTCGGCGGTGAAGCCGATCTCGGTCAGCGCGCCGTCCGTCTGGTAGCGGAAGCGGATGTCGACGCTGTCGCCGGCGTAGGCGTCCAGCGGGAAGGACAGGGCCACATGGCCGTCCGAGACGCCGGTGATCACCGGGCGGTCGGCGCTGTCCCTGGGCAGCGGCTCACCGTCGGCGGTGCCGTCGATCGGCGTCCAGGAGGTGCCGTTGGTCGACGCCTCGACATAGAGGTTGTCGTAGCCCTCCTCGATGCTGTACCAACCGGTGAGGTCCAGCGAGGCGGTCTCGGCACCGGCCAGGTCGACGGTGCGGGTGAGGGTGTTGCTCAGGTCGTCGCCCGAGCCGCTCCACCACTGCGCCTCGCCCTCGGCGGGCTCGGTGATCTCGTGGGTGACGGTCTTCGACGGCAGCTCGACGATCACGGCCTGGGTCTCGCTCCGACCGCCCCGCGCCTCGGGGAACTGGTTCCCCGCCGCGCCGATCCGGTGCGTGGACCGCGTCGCGGCCTGCGCCACCTCGTAGTCCAGCCAGCCGAGTTGCAGCTTCTCCCAGGAACCCATCTCGTTGGGCAGGGTGCCGATCGCGCCCTCCCCGAGGCTCAGCCAGGAGCCCGAGGACATGGCGGACCAGAACGCGGTGCCGTTCTCGCCGCCGGCCGTGTCATAGAGGTCGGGCAGCCCGAGGTCATGGGCGAACTCGTGGGCGAAGACGCCGACTCCGCCGTTCTCCGGCTGGATGGTGTAGTCGCCGACCCAGATGCCGGTGTCGCCGATCTGGGTGCCGCCGGCCGGGTTGTCGTCGGGCCCGGTGAGCCCGATCTGGTCCGCGTACGCGTACCAGCGGTGCGCCCAGATGGCGTCGTCGCCCTGCGCGCCGCCACCGGCCGAGGCGTCCTCGCCGGCGTGCACGATCTGGAAGTGGTCCAGATAGCCGTCGGGCTCGTTGAAGTCGCCGTCGCCGTCGTAGTCGTAACGGTCCTGGACGTCGTACTCGGCGAGCGTCGCGAGGATCTCCTCCTCGGGCACCCCGGCCGCGACCTGGTCCTCGTACCAGGCGTTCACCCCGTGGGCGACGACGTCCCACACCTCCTGGCAGACGTTGCTGCCGCAGATGCTGGTGCCGTACCTGGCCTCGTTGTAGTCCACCCGGACCCAGTCGGTGACCATGCCGTCGACGGTGTAACGGCCGGAGGACTGCCCCTCGAAGTACTGCTTGACGGACGGGACGTCCGGGTCCTCCGAGTAGTAGATGTCCTCGTAGTACTCCCGGCCGAAGTCCTCCTGCCAGATGGTGGTGTTGTCGTGCTCCCGGTCCGGCTCGGCGATCTCGTTGACCCGGGGGCCCGGGTCGCCGCCGTAGACCGGGTGGACCTCGTCGCCGAACTCCACCAGCACGGTGAAGATCTTGTCGGTGCCGGTGGTGGCCACCTCGACGAACTCGCCGTCCGACAGCTCGACCACCTCGGAGCCCGCCAGGGTCTGGGCGCTGGAGTCACCGGCGATCAGGGCCTGGAAGGCCTGCTGCCGCTGCGCCTCCTGCTTCTCCGCCAGCGGGTTCTCCAACTCCGGTGTGGCGCCGAAGCGTTGGTCCTCAACCGGGATGTCGATGTCGTCCGCCGGCGTGCTGGCCTGCGCGGTACCGACCGGCACCAGAGCCGCCGCACCCAGCGCGGCGATGGCCGTGGCCACGACGGCGGTCGTGGATCTTGTGGATCTCTTTCCTAGCTTCACCTGTTCGCCAGTCCTCCCCTGCGCACGCAGTGATCTATCGGGACGCATTTGACATGAGTAAGACAGAAAAAGACAGACCTTGATTCAAACTCAGGGGCCAACTAACGTTTTGCAGGCGCCTGTCAGCTCTCCGTTAAGCGAAGTGACGGCGATCCGGCGGCGATCCGGCGGGCGATCCCATGCTGTTCCCTCGGCGGTCCCGCAGCGTTCCCTCGGCGGTTCCTGGACGGTTCCTCGGCGATCCATCCGTGGCGCCCGGGCGGATGAACCGATGCGCCCCCCGTGCTCCCACCCCACCGAACCACCACGCTTACCCGGCTCGCCGGCCGGGCATCGAGGCTCGTAGAGTCGTTCGATGGGAAGGTCACCCCCTCGCCTTCCCGACGGCTACAGCTCTCCATCCGAGGACGGATACCGCCATGCCGCACCCGACCCCCGTGCAGATCGCCTACGGTTCGGTCACCGTCATCACCCTCACGTTCCTGACGCTGCTTCTGGTCCCCGCCGACTCCCTGCCCGTCGCCCTGGCGATCGCCGGCGGCGCGCTGGCCGCCGGCACCGGAGTGGCGCTGCTCGTCAACGCCCGTTCCGGCAGCTCCCGTTCGGCCGCGCCGGCGCCCGTCCCCGCTTCGGCACCGGCTTCTGTCCCGGCGCCGGTCGCCGCTCCCCGGCAGGGCCTCGCGCCCGTCGCCGAGCGCTCAGGGGCGCGGGTCTGAACGACGGCCCCGGCCCCGTCGAACGGGCGGGGCCGCGCGCGCTCACGCGGTGGAGACCACCAGGGTCCTGGCCGCCTTGTCGTGCAGACACTGGCGGTAGGGGCGGTCCCAGGTGCAGAACAGCACGTTGACGAGCCAGAAGATGAAGCCGACGTAGGGCAGCAGCTGGGGCAGCGAGTAGACGCCGGCCCGGAGCCAGGCGGGGCTGCCGTGCGGCACCGCCCCGTCGGCCAGCATCGCCACCCGAATCCTCATGGCCATCTTGCCCAGGGTCTGGCCGCGTGCGCTGAGCATCAGCGCCTCGTAGACGAAGTAGACCAGCAGGACCACGGCCTGCCGCCCGTAGGAGCCGTCCCCGTCGTTGTCGTAGCCGCCGGCGAACGGCCAGAGAATGAGCGTCACCGGAACCGCGACGATCACGATGTCGATGATCCTGGCCACCAACCGCCGCCAGAGCGCGGCCAGGGGCGGCATGCCCGCCAGCGGGTCGGCGGCCCCCTGGGCATCGCCGTAGGGGTTGCCGCCGTAGCGGTCAGCCCCCGTGGGGACGCCGGCGCCGGGCGCGCCCCCGCCGGCCGCCGGCGGGGGCGGTGCGGGAGGCAACCCGGACTCGTCGCGAAGGGTGGGCTCGATGGGCCGATCGCGTGCCGGCTCGTCGCCGGGGCCTGGGCGCGGCTGCTCGGTGCTCATGGCAGCGAGTCCACCCCGCCCCCGGCACGACCGCATCCGGACGGCCGGCGGATGGGCTACCGGGCTGGTCCGACCGGGTCAGCCGGCTTCTTCTTGGTGGCCACGAACGTCTTCGCCGCCTTGTCGTGCCAGCCCTGACGCCAGGGCCGGTCCCGCACGGCCAGAATCATGTTGACGATGCCGGCCAACACCACGACGAGGAGGTTGTAGACCAGCCAGCGCCAGAGCGCGCTGCCGAACGACGGCGCCTCCTGACTCCGCATGTCCAGCACCTGAATCCCGCAGATCGCCTTGCCCAGGGTGGTGCCCCAGAGCGCGACGGGCAGCACCTCGAAGAGCAGCCCCACGCCGAAGAACACCCCGAGCACCATGCCGAGATAGCCGCCGGTGGTGCCGTCGATCAACCAGATCTGCTCGTTGACGCCGGCATGCTCGATGGCGTCGATCCGGTCGCTGATGTGGTCCCTGGCATCCCCGAGCAGCGGCACCGCCAGCGCGATCGCACCGCCGAGCGGCAGGATCAGATCCAGCAGCCGGGCCGTCAGCCGGCGCCCCGAAGGGGCCGGATACTTCTGCTCCGGCTCGGCGAGCTTGCCCATCATGGTGAGCGGGGCGCCCTCGTGGGACTGGAGATACGACGACTGCGAGCTCGGCTGCTGCGGCGGATAGCCGTAGCCGCCCTGAGGGGCGCCCTGGGCGGGCGGCGGGTAGCCGTAGCCGCCGGGCTGGCCGGCGGGAGGGCCCTGCTGGGGAAAGCCGTAGCCGGAGCCCGGCTGGCCCTGACCTGGCTGACCGGGCTGACCGGGCTGGCCACCGGGCTGCGGGAAGCCGTAGCCGGACTGGCCCGGCTGGCCGTTCCCGCCGGGCGGGAAGCCTGGCCCTGCGGGCGGCTGACCTGGCGCACCCGCGCCGGAGGCCGGCGGAAACCCGTACCCGGGCTGCTGCCCCGGCTGACCGGGCTGGGGAAAGCCGTAGCCGGGCTGCTGCCCGGCCTGCCCGGGAAAGCCGGCGCCCGGAGGCGCCTGCTGCCCACCGGGCTGACCGGGCGACCCCACACCGGCGGGAGCCTGCTGACCGGGGAACCCCGCACCGGCCGGCGGCTGTTGACCACCGGGGGCACCGGGGGCACCGGGCTGACCCGGGAAACCGGGGGCGCCCGAGGCCGGAGTGGCCCCACCCGGGGCACCGGGCTGGCCGGGCAGGCCAAGACCGGGAGGACCCCCCGCAGGAGCGGCACCCGCCGGGGCACCGGACGAACCAGCCGCGGCGGCCTGCGCGTTACCCCCACCCGGGGCACCCGACTGACCGGGAGCACCGGCCGCCGGAACGGCCCCACCCGGCTGGCCGGGCAGACCGAGGCCAGGAGGACCGCCCGCAGGAGCGGCACCCGCCGGGGCACCGGACGAACCAGCCGCAGCGGCCTGCGCGTTACCCCCACCCGGGGCACCCGACTGACCGGGGAGGCCGAGGCCGGGAGGACCGCCCGCGGGGGCCGGCGCGTCCGCACCCGCCGGCGGGGTGGTCGAACCGCCGGAGGCACCCGCCGGCGGGGTGGCGGAACCGCCGGAGGCACCCGCCGAGGCGCCGGAGGCGCTTCGTTGGGGCGGGAGGGAGAGGCCGAGCGGAGGGCTGGGCTCCGCCGAAGCGGCCAGCGCCGGCGGTTCGGAGCCCTCGGACGGCGTGCGCTGGAACTGGCCGCGAGGGTCGCCCCGGCCCGGCGCCGCCACCGGAGAGGTGCTCACGTCCTCGTCGGGGCGCCAGGGGCCGCCGCGTTGGTCGCCGCCGGGCGCGATCTCGGCGCGCCCCTGCTGCTCGGGCAGGGCGGCGCCGCCCGACCCGGCTGCCGGAGGCGTCGGCATCGGCTCGCCCTCCCGTGGCTCGGGCCGGCTGCTGCCGGGAACCCAGGTCTGACCGTCCCAGTACCGGATATAGCCCGGAATGGACGGGTCGGGATACCAGTTGGGCCCCGGGCCGCTGGCGTTTCCTGCGGGTGGGAGGCTCATAGGCGGGCCGAATCCCCTCGTCCGTACATCCTGCTCATGGTCTCTGCGGGATATGATGTTACGTCGCCGCGCGTGCGGCGATACCCCGAGTCAGTCTGTTGTACGAGGACCCTAACGAACTGCGGCCGACTGCGGGGAATCGAGGCGGCGGAGGCCCCGCCGGCCACGCCCTGGCCCGCCCAACCCGCCGCGTCGACAGCGCTCTTGGGCCCGCCGACGAGCCCGCCTCGCGCCGGCGGAGATCCCCGCGCGTCCGGCCTTCTCCCCTGATTCGCTCACTCATGGTGACGAAGGTAATCCCCGCCACTGACAATCCACCGCGCCGCGTGGACGCGAACCCCCGCGGGGTGCTCGGGAAAAGTTCGGCAACCCGCGTAATAGGAGGCCGCCGCTCCACTCTCCTCCCCCAGACGGCACCAGCGTGGGTGAAGTGACCACAAAGAAGGGGGTCTTGTCATGCAGACCATCATCGAGCGGGAGTTGGACGTTGAGTTGGTGCTCGCCCCGGAGCGCAGCATCCTCATCCCGGCCCGGCTCAGCTACCGCTCGGACGACCCCTTTGCGGTGCACATCACGTTCCATATCGGCTCGGACGCCCCCGTGCAGTGGACGTTCGCCAGGGAGTTGCTGGTGGAGGGCGTGTTCCGGCCGGCAGGGCAGGGTGATGTGCGGGTCTGGCCGGATCTGCCCGAGGAGCACCGCGGGCTCGGCAGCGCGGTCTGCCTCTCGCTGCGCTCCCCCGACGGGGACGCGCTGCTGCGGGTCCCGGCACACTCGGTCGCGGCCTGGCTGGAGCGGACGATGCGCGTGGTGCCGCCGGGGCGCGAGGGGCGCGACTGGGACATCACGGACGCGCTGTCGGCGCTGCTGTCCGCCCCGCTCGCCGACGCGCGGGGCCGGTCGGAGACGGAGGAGCGGCACGACCGGGCGACGGAGCGGCCGAGCCGCTCCGAGCTGCCGGGCCTGTCCCAGGTGTCCGACCTGACCGACCTCGCCGAACTACCCGACCTCGGGCGGCTCTCCCCCCGAGACCGGCCCGCCGACCTCGGGGGCCTCACCGACCTGACGGACCTCACCGACCTGACCGACCTCACCGGCCTCACCGACCGCCCCGAACACACCGACCTCGGCGGCCGGTTCGACGACACCGGGGAGGCCACCGGCTGAGCCGCCGGCGGCGTGCCGCACCAGCGGTATCGTCCGCAGCGGCACCGGGTTGGAGAGCGCGATCACCGTGGACGAGCGGACGATCCCTGCGAACCCGACGACCTGGTCGATCACCCGCTGCAGATCCTCGTTGGAGCGGGCCACCAGCCGGCAGAGCAGATCGCCCTGGCCCGTGATGGTGTGCAGCTCCAACACCTCCGGCACCCGCCGCAGATGCCGTCTGACCCGCTCGCCGACACCCTGGGTGATCTCCAGGGTGACGAAGGCGGTGACCGGGAACCCGATGGCCGCCGGGTCCACCTCGGGGCCGAAGCCTCGGATCACGCCCCGGGCGCTGAGCTTCTCCAGCCGCGCCTGGGCCGTGCCCCTGGCCACGCCGAGCCGGCGGGACGCCTCCAGCACCCCGATCCGTGGCTCGTGCGCCAACAGCTCGATCAGCCGTGCGTCCAGTGTGTCGATCGCCACGCCCGCCCCTTCCGTACCAGCGCCCGCCGGGCCCTGGGCAACCTGTGCGGATTGACCGGCACCTCCCCGACCAGCCCATACAACATGCCCAGTGAAAGCGCCAACTATTGCACAGACTGCCAATGAGGCGCACCCTGCGAGCATGACTGCGGAGACACCTGAACACAGCGCGGACGACCCGTTCCCCGTACGGGGTATGGACGCCGTCGTCTTTGCCGTGGGCAACGCCAAACAGGCGGCCCACTACTACGCCACGGCCTTCGGGATGAACCTCGTCGCCTACCGTGGCCCGGAGCACGGCAGCCCGGAACTCGCCTCCTACGTACTGGAGTCGGGCAGCGCCAGGTTCGTCCTGACCTCGGTGATCCGAGCGGAGAGCGAGGAGGGGCACGCACTGGCCCGACATGTCGCCGAGCACGGGGACGGGGTCGTCGATCTGGCGATCGAGGTGCCGGACGCCAGGGCCGCCTTCGCACACGCCACCGCCCGGGGCGCTCGGGCGCTGCGGGAGCCCGAGGAGATCTCCGACGAGAACGGCACGGTCGTGCTCGCCGCCGTGGCCACCTACGGCGAGACCCGGCACACCCTGGTGGAGCGCCGCGACTACAAGGGCGTCTACCTGCCGGGCTACCAGCCGGCGCACGCCCTGGTGGCGGCCCCCGAGCGGCGCTTCTTCCAGGCGGTCGACCACTGCGTCGGCAACGTCGAACTCGGGCGGATGAACGAGTGGGTGGAGTTCTACCAGCGGGTGATGGGATTCACCAATATGAAGGAGTTCGTGGGCGACGACATCGCCACCGAATACTCCGCGCTCATGTCCAAGGTGGTCGCCGACGGCTCACGCAAGGTCAAGTTCCCGATCAACGAGCCGGCGCCGGGCCGGAAGAAGTCGCAGATCGACGAGTATCTGGAGTTCTACGGCGCCGCCGGGGTGCAGCACATCGCGCTCGCCACCAACGACATCGTCCGCACGGTGAGCGCGATGCGCGCGGCGGGTGTCGAGTTCCTGGACGTTCCGGACTCGTATTACGACGAGTTGGGGTCCTGGGTGGGTGAGACCCGGGTGCCGATCGACACCCTGCGGGAGCACCGGGTGCTGGCCGACCGGGACGAGGACGGCTATCTGCTACAGATCTTCACCAAGCCGGTACAGGATCGTCCGACGGTCTTCTTCGAGTTGATCGAACGGCACGGATCGATGGGATTTGGAAAAGGGAACTTCAAAGCTCTCTTCGAAGCAATCGAGCGTGAACAGGCGCGACGGGGGAATCTGTAACATCACCACCCCCCACAGCCGCCCCCGCGACCTGCACTCGCGGGGGCGGTTTCCCGTTCCGGCGCCCCCGCCGGTCGGCAGGAGCCGGTCAGCAGGAGGGCGCCGAACCGTCCGTGGCCAGGGCGCGCAGGCTGGTGATCGCGTCCGTGAGCGTCTCCACGGGGACCAGGCGGAGCCCGTCCGGCGCGTTGCCGCTGGCCGCGTCGCACTCGTCGTGCGGCACCAGGAACACCTCGGCGCCGTCCGCCCGAGCCGCGTGCGTCTTCAACGGCACCCCGCCGACCGCGCCCACGGTGCCGTCGGCATCGATGGTGCCGGTGCCTGCGATCACCAGGCCGCCGGTGAGGTCGCCCCCCTGCCCGTCGCCGTCCAACAGGGCGACCAGGCCGAGCGAGAAGAGCAGCCCGGCGCTCGGCCCCCCCACGTCGCTGAGGTTCAGCTCGATCTCGATGCCCTCGTCCGAGCGGCCCAGATGGCCGAGCGCGGCGGCCACAGCCGCGTCCTGGGAGGAGCGCATCTGCTCCGCGTTGTGGTCCCTGATCTCCTCCGTCGATTCCCCCACCGGATAGACCGAGTCCCTCGGCAGCACCGCCCGGTCGTCGGCGAAGTACCCGCTGACCACGTCCGCCAGCCGGATGGTGGCGTCGGGCGAGGTGGCGTTGATGGTGGTCATCCGCAGCTCGCCCGCCGTCGGCAGCGGCTCGACACCGCTGATCCGGATCACCGGCTCGCCGCCGTGCTCGCCCAACACGTCGGCGGTCATCCCCGGCTCGGTCACCGCGAACGGCAGCGGGGCCAGCGCGGTGACCGCGAGCAGCGCGGCGAACGCCGCGCCGCAGCAGGCCAGCACGCGGCGCCTGCGGCGCTCGGGCGACGGCCGGTCGGCGGGGGTGTCGGTGGCCGTCTTCGCGGCCGGCGCTGCGGGCATGGCAGCGAATCTAACGCAGTGCTAACGCAGCGCGTCGGCCACCTCCCTGGCCGCCCTGATCACCCGCGGGCCCACCTCGGGCGGCACCACGTCGCTCAGCAGCACCACGCCCACGCTGCCCTCGATGCCGCACTCGGCCGGCAGCGGCGCGGCGGCGCCGCTGGCGCCCGCCTCCAACTCGCCGTGGGTGGCGACGAACCCGTCCTCGTCGTCGATGTCCTTGCAGCGTCCGGTGAGGATGGCGCGGCCGGCGGCGCCCTGTTCCAGCGGGTGCCGGAAGCCGGTGCGGTAGGCGACGTGGTAGTCGGTCCAGGTGGGCTCGACGACGGCGACGGCCAGCGCGTCCGTGCCGTCGACCACGGTGAGGTGGGCGGTCGCGCCCAGCTCCTCGGCGAGGGTGCGCAGCGCCGGCAGCGCGGCGTCCCGCACCAGGGGGTGCACCTGTCGGCCCAGGCCGAGCACGCCGATGCCGACCCGGGCCCGGCCGCTGGCGTCGCGTCGGACCAGGGAGTGCAGTTCCAGGGTGGCCAGCAGCCGGTAGACGACGGTTCGGTTGACGCCCATCTGGCGGGAGAGCTCGGTCACGGTCAGCCCGTGGTCGGTCTCCGCCAGGAGCTTGAGGACCCGAAGGCCCCGGTCGAGCGTCTGAGAGGTCTCGGTGGTCACGACGCCCCCTTCTCAGGTGAGCCCGCAGGTCCCGCCCGGCACCGCGATACTCCCGACCCGGCCGCGGCGCGCGCGTGGGCCAACGGTCGCGGATGCCAAGGAGCAGAAGCCGGCTGCACTCCCCGGGGGCGGCTCTGCCACCCGGGTGTACGCGTGTCCGGAAATGTATCGAGCGTCACCGCTCAGCGGAAGAGGCTGTCCAGATTCCGAGCAGTTCGCCGGCGATTGGTACCGCTATCTACCGCAACTCCCTTTTATGGCCGCGCGATCAGCGCATTTTCGTGGCCCACTCGCGCACCTTGAGCACCCGCTGCCGCAGCTGCCCCGCGGTGGCCTCCGCCGTCGCCGGGCCGCCGCAGACCCGCCGCAGCTCGGTGTGGACCGCCCCGTGCGGCTTCCCCGACTGGTGGGAGTAGGCACCGACCAGGGAGTTCAGCTCGCGGCGCAGCTCCATCATCTCCTTGTGCGAGACCACCGGGCGGCGCTCGGCCGGCAGCTCGATCAGATCGGCCTCCGCGTCCGGCTTGCGCCGGCTGTGCGCGATCTGCCGTGCCTGCCGCTTCTGGAGCAGCATCTGCACCTGATCCGGTTCCAGCAGCCCGGGGATGCCGAGGTAGTCCTGCTCCTCCTCGCTCCCCGGATGCGCCTGCATGCCGAACTCGGCGCCGTCGTACATCACCCGGTCGAAGACGGCCTCCGACTCCAGTGCCTCGAAGGGGAGCTGCTCCTCACCGTCCGGCTCGTCCCGCTCCCGCTCCGCCTCGGCGAGCAGCGCGGCCTCCTCGGCGTACGGGTCCTCCTCCGCCTTCTTCGGCTTGTCCAGCACATGATCGCGCTCCAGCTCCAGCTCGTGCGCGAAGCCCAGCAGCGAGGGGATGGTGGGCAGGAAGACGGAGGCCGTCTCGCCTCGCCTCCGGGACCGGACGAAACGGCCGACCGCCTGGGCGAAGAAGAGCGGCGTGGAGATGGTGGTGGCGTAGACCCCGACGGCCAGCCTGGGCACGTCGACGCCCTCGGACACCATCCGCACGGCGACCATCCAGCGGTCGTCCGAGGTCCGGAACTCCTCGATCCGCCCCGAGGCGCCCGCGTCGTCGGAGAGCACCAGGGTGGCGGACTCCCCCGTGATCTCCCTGATCAACTTGGCATAGGCCCGTGCCGATTCCTGATCGCTCGCGATCACCAGACCGCCGGCGTCATGGATGGACCGACGCACCTCGCGCAGCCGCTGGTCGGCGGCGCGCAGCACCGCCGACATCCACTCGCCCCTGGGGTCGAGCGCGGTGCGCCACGCCTGCGAGACGGCGTCCTTCGTCATCGGCTCGCCCAGCCGGGCCGCCACCTCGTCCCCCGCCTTGGTGCGCCAGCGCATGCTGCCGCTGTAGGAGAGGAAGATCACCGGCCGCACCACGCCGTCCGCCAGCGCGTTGCCATAGCCGTAGGTGTAGTCGGCGACCGAGCGCCGCACCCCGTCGTTGCCCTCCGCGTAGGCGACGAACGGGATCGGGTTGGTGTCCGAGCGGAACGGTGTGCCGGTCAGCGTCAGCCGCTTGGTCGCCGGGTCGAACGCCTCCAGACACGCCTCGCCCCAGGAGCGGGAGTCCCCCGCGTGATGGATCTCGTCGAGGATCACCAGCGTCTTGCGCTGTTCGCAGCGGTTGCGGTGCAGCATGGGCCGCACGCCGATGCCCGCATAGGTGACGGCGACCCCGTGGTAGTCCCGGCCGACCGGACCCGCGCTGTACTCCGGGTCCAGCTTGATGCCTATCCGGGCGGCGGCCTGGGCCCACTGGGACTTCAGGTGCTCCGTCGGCGCGACCACGGTGATCTGCTGGACCACGTGGTGGTGCAGCAGCCAGGAGGCCAACGTCAGGGCGAACGTCGTCTTGCCGGCGCCCGGCGTGGCGACGGCCAGGAAGTCCCGGGGCTGCGTGCGCAGATACTCGTCCATCGCGGCCTGCTGCCAGGCGCGGAGCTTGTTGGCCGTGCCCCAGGGCGCGCGCCCCGGAAAGGCCGGCGAGAGGTGGGACGAAGGGGCCGGAGCGGCCGGTGAGGAAGAGGCGGTGGTACTCACGATCTCCCGTGCGGTCTCGTCGAGACGGTCAGTCGGCAACGCCCCAGCGTAGCCGCTGCGCGGAGCCAGCCGTCGGCCGCTCCCCGCCACCCGGACCTGCGCCGCGGGACCGGGGCGGGGCCAGGGCCGGCCAGGGCCGGGGCCGCTGCGCGGGGCAGGGGCGGGCCTGCGGACGCGCAGCCGGGGCCGGGCCCGGCGCGGACTGGGACCCCCGCCGGCCGGAGCCCCGGGCGGGCCTGCGGCGCGGACCCATGGCCGGGCCGGGGCCGGGGCGGGCCTGCGGCGCGGACCCATGGCCGGGCCGGGGCCGGGGAGATCCGCGCACGGTTGCCGCCCTGCCGACGGCCCCGGCCGGGCCGAGGCAGCGGACGGAGCACGCCACGCTCGCCGACAACCACGCCCCCGCGGGCAGCGGTTGACGCCCACCGCTCCGCCCATGCCCAACGACCGCCCCCACCCCCTCGGAGACGGGAACCGGCGTGGCCAACAGCCACCCGCCGGTCAGGGTCAGGCCCGACCGGGGCGCCCGGCAGCCGACACTGGCACCCCGAACCGGCCAGGGCCGGGGCCGCTGCGCGGGGCAGGGGCAAGGTGGGAGCCGGAGCCGGAGCCGGAGCCGAGGCCGGGGCCGGAGCCCCGCGCGGGCCTGCGGACGCGCAGCCGGGGCCGGGCCCGGCGCCGACTGGGACCCCCGCCGGCCGGAGCCGAAGCCGAGGCCGGGCCGGGGGCCCGGCCCGAGGGAGCGGACGGAACACGCCACGCTCGCCTACAACCACGCCCCCGTGGGCGGCGGTTGACGCCCACCGCTCCGCCCATGCCCAACGACCGCGCACGGCCCCTCGGAGACGTGGGCCGGCATGGCCAACGGCAGCCCGCCCGCCAGGGCCCGGCCGACCGGGACGCCCGGCAGCCGACACTGGCACCCCGGACCGGCCGGGGCCGGGGCCGCTGCGCGGGGCAGGGGCGAGGTTGGAGCCGGAGCCGAGGCCGGGGCACGGGCAGGGGCGGGCCTGCGGACGCGCAGCCGGGGCCGGGGCTGGGGCAGGGGGGCCTGCGGCGCGGGCCCATGGCCGGGCCGGGGCCGGGGAGATCCGCGCACAGTTGCCGCCCTGCCGACGGCCCCGGCCCGAGGTAGCGGACGGAACACGCCACGCTCGCCTACAACCACGCCCCCGTGGGCGGCGGTTGACGCCCACCGCTCCGCCCATGCCCAACGACCGCGCACGGCCCCTCGGAGACGTGGGCCGGCATGGCCAACGGCCGTCTGGCGACCGGAGCCGGCCCACGCACCCACACGGCCCCGGGGGGCAGGGCCGCAAGGCCAGTGACCGCCGGGCGGCCGACGGCCGGGGCCGGCGCCCCGGGGGCCGCCAGGCCAACGGGTGGCTCAGCCGCCGGCGGGCGGTTCGCGGAGGCGTCCGCCGACCAGGACGCTCAGCAGGGCGACGGCGAACGCGGCCAGTGAGACCGCGAGGAACGCGCCGGGGCCGACCGCCGTGTCCACGGACGACTCGGTCGCGTGCGCCGAGGCGGCCGTCGCGTCGCCGCCGAGCGCCGCGAAGAGGGAGCCGACCGTGGTGAGCATCACCACGTTGGCCAGGGCGTCACAGAGCTGGAGCGAGGCCACATTGCCGCCCGCCTCCTTCGGCGTCGAGAAACGCAGCACCAGCACGCCCACCGTCGACACCACCAGGCCCATCCCGAAGGCACCCACGCCCAGGGTCAGCACCGGCAGCCACACCGGCACCGCGTCCAGCAGCACCAGCGGTGTGGTGCCCACACCCAGCACGATCACCACCGTGCCGGCGCGTACCAGTGCGAAGCGGTGAGGTTCGGCCCATGGCCGGGACTGGGCCCAGGAGCCCACCGCCCAACTCGCGCCCGAGGCCGCGAGCGAGAGCCCGGCCTGGGTGTAGGACAGGCCCCGCTGGGTCACCAGCAGCAGCGGCAGAAACGTCTGGGTCGCGAGATAGGCCGCCGAGATCACCCCGCGCAGCGCGATCACCGACGGCAGCCCACGGCGGAGCCTGAAGGTGCCGGCCGGCAGCAGCCGAGCCGCCGAGGGCGCCAGCAGCGCCAGGCCAACCAGCACTGGCAGCAGCGAGATCCAGCGCAGCTCCTGCCCGCCGTACTGGAGCAGCCCGGCGCCCACCGCGACCGCCACCGCGAGCCGCAGCAGCCGCCGGTCCATCGGCCGCGCCACACCGTCGGGCGGGCCGGAGGCGGAGCGCCGCAGCTCCGGCAGCAGCACCAGCAACGGCAGCACCACCAGTACCGTGATCCCGAGGAACACCCAGCGCCAGCCGAAGTGTTCGGTGATGGTGCCGGCGATCACCGGGCCCACCATCGACGGCACCACCCAGGCCGCCGAGAACGCGGCCAGCGCCGCCGGCCGCAGCCGCTCCGGATAGGCCCGCCTGACCGTGACGTAGAGCGCCACGATCACCAGGCCGCCGCCCACCCCCTGGAACGCGCGGCCCACCACGAAGACCCACATCGCCTGCGCCACCCCGGAGAGCAGCAGACCGCCTGCGAAGGCCGCTATCCCCGTCACCACGGGGGCCATCGGCCCCGACCGGTCGCACCACTGCCCGGACGCCGACATGCCCAGCAGGCTGGTGGTGAAGAACGCGGAGAAGGCGAACGCGTAGAGCGAGACCCCGTCGAGCGCGTCGGCCGCCGCCGGCATCGCGGTGCCGACCGCCATCGCCTCGAAGGCGATCAGCAACACCGTGGCCACGCACCCCAGCGTCATCGCGCGGTAGGGGGCGCTCAGCACCCCGCCCGCCGGTTCGGCGGGCGGGGACGGGCGGATGGGGCCGACGGGCCCGGCCGGTTCGTCGGGGTCGGCGTCTGGCTGGGCGGCCTCGGCGTGTCTCATGGCTCCACCGTAAGGAGCGAACCCCCCGGCTGCCTATGCACCTACAGCAGGGAAACCCCTGGTCCCGGAGGACCAGGACCCCGGACGGGGGCGGCTAGCCCGCGCCGACGGCGAACTGCGGCTTGATGGGGAGACGGTTCACCGGCTGCCCGGTGGCCGCGCGCACCGCCGCCGCCACCGCCGCCGGGGAGACCACCAGCGGCGGCGCGCTGGCCGACTTCGCGCCGAACGGCGCGACCACGTCCCGCTCCTCAAGCAGCGACACGATCCGCACCTCGGGCGTGTCCAGGGCGGTCGGCAGCGCGTACCCGGTGAGGTCGGCGCGCCGCACCTCGCCGCGCACCACCCGCAGATGCTCGGTCAGCGCCGCGCCGATGCCCTGGGTGACGCCGGCCTCGATCCTGGCCCGCAGCTGGCGCGGGTTGAGCACCCGGCCCACGTCCTGCGCGATCGCCATCTCGACGACCCGCACCGCGCCCAGCTCCACGTCGACGTCGACCACCGCCCGCACCGCGGCGAAGGCCAGGCCGACAAAGGCGTCGCCCTGCCCCGACTCGTCCAACGGCTCGGTGGGATGCGGCCGGCACTGGGCGGTGGCCCACAGCTCCTTGCCCTCCAGCGCCTCCGTGACCGTGGTGCTCAACACCCCGTCGTACGAGGTGATCTTCCCGTCCTCGATGGTCAGCAGCTCGGCGGACATGCCGAAGTTGGCGGCCAGCGGCTGCAACAGCTGGGTGCGCACCATCCGGGCCGCCCGTTCCACGGCGCCGGCCGAGACCCAGGTGTGCCGGCCACGGCCGCCGGGACCGGCGGGCGGCTGGTCCGTGTCGACGGGCGCCACCACCACCTCGTCGACGCCCAGCACCTCCTGCACCACCTGCCGGGCCAGGGTCGCGAAGCCCTGCCCCGTCTCCACCGCCGCGCACAGCACGGTGGCGGTGGCCCCCTCGGCGTTCCCCTCGACCCGCACCGTCGCCGTGGACACCTCGTCGGTGCCCTCGGCGCCCAGCAGGTGCACCATGCCGAGGGCGTAGCCGACGCCCCGGCGCACCGCCGCCGGATCGCCCGCGCCGTCCGGGCCGCCCGGCAGCAGCCAGTCCTCGATCGGGCCGTCCTTGGGCAGCGCCGGCAGCGGCGCCTCGCGCACCGCCGACAGCAGCTCGGCGACCGGCGCCGGACAGGTCACGGCCTGGCCGGTGGGCAGGGTGTCCCCGGTGGCCAGCACGTTGCGGGCACGCAGCTCGGCCGGATCCATCCCCAGCCGGGCCGCCAGCTGGTCCATCTGCCCCTCGTAGGCCGCGCACACCTGCATGGCGCCCTCGCCCCGCAGGTAGCCCGCCGGCGGGTTGTTGGTGCGCACCGCCCAGCCGTCCACCACCGCGTTCGGCACCACATAGGGGCCGCCGGCGAAGGAGACCGCGGCGGCCAGCGCCTCGGCCGACTCGTCCGCGTAGGCGCCGGCGTCCATCAGCAGCTGGGCCTCGACCTTGACCAGCCGGCCCTCGCGGTCCGCGTGATGCCAGTACCGCAACAGCGTCGGATGCCGGTGCGCGTGGCCGAGGAACGACTCCTCGCGGGTCGCCGCGAGCTTGACGGGGCAGCCGGTGCGGATCGCCAGCAGGGCCAGCGGCAGTTGGAAGCCCTGGTCCTCCCGGTCGCCCAACGAGCCGGGCACGCCCGTCACATAGACCTTGACCTGCTCCGTGGTCAGGCCGAGACAGCCGGCCAGCCGGTCCCGGTCGGTGTGCGGGTCCGTCGCGGCCACATAGATCTCGACGCCGCCGTCAGGGCGCGGCACGGCAAGACCCGACTCGGCGCCGATCGGCGCCGAGTCCTGCCGGCCGATCCGGTAGAGGCCCTCCACCACGACCTCGCCGGTCGCCGCCGCATCGCCGTGACGCAGCGGGATATGGCGGATCACGTTGCCGTCCGGGTGCAGCGGATCGGCCTCGAAGGCGCGTTGGGCGCTGGTCACCGCCTCGATCGGCTCGTAGTCGACGGCGATGGCCGCCGCGGCGAGCCGCGCCGTCTCCGGATGGTCGGCCGCCACAGCGGCGACCGGCTCACCGTGGTACCGCACCTCTTCGGAGGCGAACGCCGGACGGTCGGCGACCCGCCGACCCAACAGGCCGTCGCCCGTCACATCGGCGTGGGTGACCACCGCGCGCACGCCCGGCATGGCCTGCGCGTCGGTGGTGTCGATGCCCTTGATCCTGGCGCGCGGATGCGGCGCCCTGAGCACCGCGGCCCACAGCAGGCCCTCGGCCCACAGATCGGCGGTGTAGGGGAAGGTGCCGGTGGCCTTGGCGCCGGCGTCCGTCGGGGGCAGCGAGACGCCGAGGCCCTGCCCGCTGCGCCCGGCCCCGCCCGTACCGGCCGGGCCCGCCCCGCCGGTGGGCGCGTGGACCGTGACGGCTGTGACGTCGGCCGGCCCGTTCGCTTCCGCCATCACATGCCTCCTGCCTGGGGAAACCCGCCGGCCGACGTGGGGCCCGCCTGGTGTGGGATACGCGGCGTCACCGGCTCGGGGGCCTGGTTCGCCTCGCTCACTGCCTTGGCCTCCGCCGCCTCAGCCGCCGCCCTGGCCACCCGGGCGCCGCGCTCGGCCGCCACCTCGCGGACGGCGTCCAGCACCCCCCGGTAGCCGCCGCAGCGGCAGAGGTTGCCGCAGAGCGCGCGCCTGGTCTCCAGCTCGGTGGGGGCGTGGTTGCCCTCCAGCAGATCGTGCACCGTCATGGCCATGCCCGGCAGGCAGAACCCGCACTGCACGTCGCAGCCCGCCAACGCCCGCTGCACATCGGAGGGTTCGCCGGCCGAGCCGAGACCCTCGACGGTGCGGATCTCGCTGCCAGCCGCCGTCGCCGCCGGCACCAGACAGGCCGCCACCAGCCGGCCGTCCACCTGCACCGAACAGGCCCCGCACTCGCCCTGCGAGCAGCCGTCCTTGGCACCGGCCAGGCCGAGCCGCTCGCGCAGCACATAGAGCAGGGACTCGCCGATCCAGGCGCCGGCCACCGGGCGTTCGACCCCGTTGACCCGCAACACATAGGAGACCTCGGGGTGTTCACTGCTGCTGACCACCGGCGCCGGATCGCCGTCCGCCGCCGCCCCCTCGACCGGGTCCGCCGAGTCCGCGGGGTCGGCCGGATGCGGCTCCCCCGCCGCCGGCGCCGACCAGGGCGCTGGGCCCCGCCGCTCGCCCGGCTCGTCGGCCGGCGCGCGCCAGAGGTCGGGCTCGGCCTGATGGCCGTCGGGCGGCTGCCCGGGGCCGTCCGCCGGCTCGCGCAGCTCGGAGCGGCCTTCGAGGGAGCCGGCCAACGCCGCCGCCGCGCCCTGCCCCAGGGCGGCGTGCCGTGTCTCGGGCGGCTCCGACGCCCCGGGCGGCTCGGGCTGCCCCGGTTGCTCCGGCGGCGCGGCCCCCGGGGGCCGCGCCGGGGCCTCGCCGAAGGCGAACGGCATCGTCCACTGCCCGGTGGCGCCCGGGTCGACGCTGGGCTCGGCGGTGGCGGGCGGCGCGCTCGGCTCGATCACCGGCGGCCGGTATCCCTGCCCGGGAGCCGCCAGCGGCTCGCTCCCGCCCTGCCGGGGGAAGTCGCCCGGCAGTTCCAGGAAGCCGGTGGCCTCCGCGTCGTACTCACCGCCCCAGTTGGGCTGCGGCGCCTGGGCGCCTGGGTCGGGCTGCTGCTCGTTGCTCATCGAAGAGCCCTTCCGAGTCCACGGCGGGCCAGTGCTGCCACGGTACGCCGCAAGTGCAGTACCGCGCGCGGGAGTTGGGCAGGTTCGGCGCCTTCTTTCGCCGGCGCGGGGTCCGGGATGCAGGCCATTCCGACGTAGTCCCCGAAAGCGGCCAGCGCCTCGGGCGCCAGCCCGCGTTGACCGTCCCAGTCGACCAGTGACGCCACCCAGCGTTCGGCGTCCAGGGGGCGCAGCGGCATCGGGGCCACCGCGCCCACCGCGCAGCGCACCTCGCGGCGCAGCGGGTCGAGCACCACGGCGACCGAGGCGACCGCGCGCGAGGGGCCGGTGCGGCCCGTGGCCTTGAGGTAGGTCTGCGGGGCGTGCAGCAGCGGCACCCGCACATGGGCCACCAGCTCGCCGGGTTTCAACCGGGCACGGCCGGCCAGCAGATGGCTGACCGGGATCTGTCTGCCCTCGCCCCCCGGGCTGGCGATCAGCAGGGTCGCCTCCAGCGCGGCCAGCACCGGCAGCGTGTCACCCGAAGGTGCGGCGGAGATGATGTTGCCGCCCAGCGTCCCGGCGTTGCGCACCTGCGGCGGCCCGGCGGAGCGGGCGGCGGCGGCCAGCGCGGGGATCAGCGCGGCGAAGTCGGGGCGGCTCATCCGGGAGTGCGTGAGACAGGCGCCCAACAGCGCGTGACCGTCCTGGTACGCCCAGCCACGCAGCTCGGCGAGGCGGCCGAGCCCCACCAGGGCGGCCGGGCGCAGCAGCCCGGCGTTGACGCCCGCCATCAGATCGGTGCCGCCGGCGACCGGCACGGCGGCCGGAACATCGGCCAACGCCGCCACGGCGTCGTCCAGCGTGGCAGGTAGCGCGACGAGCTGGGCCGCCTGTGGTGCCGGTGCGTGCGTGCTCAATCCAGCTGCCCCTTTCCGGTTGTCCCGGCTGCCGAGCCGTACCGTACGTGCTCCGGGCCCGGAGGTGGCAACTCTGGCACATTTTTCGCCTCCGCAGACGCGCGGGGCGGTCAACTCAGCCGAGGAACGGCGGGCGCTTCGAGGCGGGTTGGGAGCAGGCTCACACGTTCAGGGCACGCGACGGAGGCCCGCCGCCCCCGCGGGCACGGCCGGGTGCCGCCCCGGCCGATCCCGGGGCGTCACACCTCGGCCCGTCGAAGGGCTCGTCGGAGCTCCGCGGCAGCCCCGTCGGAACTCCGCCGCGGCCCCGCCGGAGCCCGTCGCGGCTCCGCCGAACGACAGCGCGGGCTACCTGTTCCCGCCCTTGCCGCCCTTGCCGCCCTTTCCGCCCTTGCCGTCGCCGCCGCCACCGAACGAGCCCATGGACTCGTAGATCTCCTTGCAGGTGGGACAGACCGGATACTTCTTCGGGTCGCGCCCGGGGACCCAGACCTTGCCGCAGAGCGCGACGACGGGCGTGCCGTCCAGCGCGCTCGCCATGATCTTGTCCTTCTGGACATAGTGCGCGAACCGCTCGTGATCGCCGTCACCGTGCGTGGTCTGCGGGGTGGGCTCGACGATGGTGCCGGTGCCCGCTCCGCGCTCGGGCTCCTCAACAGTGCTCATGAGTACCTAGCCTAATTGAGCGAGGCGTCGTCCGGATATGTGGCGAGCATGGCGAGACTGCCGTGCTGCCGGCGCAGCACCGCCCGCCAGAGGCTCTCGGGCCGGGGCACCGACACATCGCCGGGCTCCGAGTCCACGACATACCAGGCGCCCTCCTCCAGCTCCCGCTCCAGCTGGTCAGGGCCCCAGCCCGCGTAGCCGGCGAAGACCCGCAACGAGCCCACCTCGGCGGCCAGCACCTCGGGCGGGGCCTCCAGATCGACGAGGCCGATCGAGCCGTGCACCCGCCGCCAGCCCAACGGGCCGACGCCCGGCACCACGGCCAGCGCCAGGGCGGCGTCCAGCGCGACCGGGCCGCCCTGGAAGACCACCCCCGGCTCCCCGGCGAGCGCCGCCCAGGGCTCCAGCACCTCGGACACGCCGACCGGGGTCGGCCGGTTCAGCACCACGCCGAGCGCGCCGTCCTCGTCGTGGTCGAGCAGCAGCACGACGGAGCGGTCGAAGTTGGGGTCGGACAGGGCTGGGGTGGCCACCAGCAGCCGCCCGGTGAACGAGGAGACCTCGGGCATGCGCCCATGATTCCGTATTCGGGACCCCGGGGGGAGGGGCGCCCCCGGCCGGGGTGCGGGGGCCGGGCGGCGTGCGGCCATTACCATTTCGAAGTGGTCCCCCGCACCCCTCCCGAAGAGATCGCGAGTTCCATGACCGACGACGTACTCCTTGTTCACGGCGGCACCCCGATCGAGGGCGAGATCCGGGTCCGAGGGGCGAAGAACCTGGTCCCCAAGGCCATGGTGGCGGCCCTCCTCGGCAGCGCGCCCAGCCGGCTGCGCAACGTGCCGGAGATCCGTGACGTGCGGGTGGTGCGCGGCCTCCTCCAGCTGCACGGGGTGACGGTGCGCAGCGGCGAGGAGCCGGGCGAGCTGGTGCTCGACCCCTCGCACGTGGAAAGCGCGAACGTGGCCGACATCGACGCGCACGCCGGCTCGTCGAGGATTCCCATCCTCTTCTGCGGCCCGCTGCTGCACCGCCTCGGGCACGCGTTCATCCCGGGGCTCGGCGGCTGCGACATCGGCGGCCGGCCGGTCGACTTCCACTTCGACGTGCTGCGCCAGTTCGGCGCCGTGATCGAGAAGCGGGCCGACGGCCAGTACCTGGAGGCCCCGCAGCGGCTGCGCGGCTGCCGGATCAGGCTGCCCTACCCCTCGGTCGGCTCCACGGAGCAGGTGCTGCTCACCGCCGTGCTGGCCGAGGGGGTGACGGAGCTGACCAACGCCGCCGTCGAGCCGGAGATCGAGGACCTGATCTGCGTGCTGCAGAAGATGGGCGCGATCATCTCCCTGGACACCGACCGCACCATCAGGATCACCGGCGTCGACCGGCTCGGCGGCTACACCCACCGGGCGCTGCCCGACCGCCTTGAGGCCGCCTCCTGGGCGAGCGCCGCGCTGGCCACCAAGGGCAGCGTCTATGTCCGCGGCGCCAGCCAGCGGGAGATGCTGACGTTTCTGAACGTCTACCGCAAGGTCGGCGGCGCGTTCGAGGTGGACGAGTCGGGGATCAGGTTCTGGCACCCGGGCGGCCCGTTGAACGCCATCGCGCTGGAGACGGACGTCCACCCCGGCTTCCAGACGGACTGGCAGCAGCCGCTGGTGGTGGCCCTGACGCAGGCGTCCGGGCTCTCCATCGTGCACGAGACCGTCTACGAGTCCCGGTTGGGCTTCACCAGCGCGCTCAACCAGATGGGCGCGCACATCCAGCTCTACCGGGAGTGCCTGGGCGGCACGCCCTGCCGCTTCGGCCAGCGGAACTTCCTGCACTCGGCGGTGGTGTCGGGGCCGACCACGCTCCAGGGCGGCGATCTGGTCATCCCCGACCTGCGCGGGGGATTCTCCTACCTGATCGCGGCGTTGGCGGCGCAGGGCACCTCACGGGTGCACGGCATCGAGCTGATCAACCGGGGCTATGAGAACTTCCTCCACAAACTTGAGGAGTTGGGCGCCAAGGTCGAACGCCCCTGACCACCCGCCCGCGCCCATGGCACAGATGAGCGAAGAGTGAACGAACACGCGTAAGGGGTGGCCCCCTCCAGGGGGCCACCCCTTAGCCGTCTTCACCCGACGGTCACTTGCCCTTGGCGGCTTCCTTCAGCTTGGTGCCCGCGGACACCTTCACGCTGTACCCGGCCGGGATCTGGATGGGCTCGCCGGTCTGCGGGTTGCGGGCGGTGCGAGCCGCGCGGTGGGTGCGCTCGAAGGTCAGGAAACCGGGGATGGTGACCTTCTCGTCGCCCTTGGCCACGACCTCCCCCACCGTCTCGGCGAGGGCCGCCAGGACGGCGTCGGCGTCCTTCCGGGTCACCTCGGCGCGCTCGGACAGAGCGGCCACCAGCTCACTGCGGTTCATATTACGTACTCCCAAGTTCATCTTGCCAATGAGGCGTGAGATCGAAGCCGATGCTGCCAGGACCCACTGACACTGCCAGGACCAGGGGTCCTCCCTGGCGCCCGGGTACGCATCCTGCCCTCACCAGTGGCGGGAAGGCCAATCCGAGGCCCCCGGTCGGACGCCTGATGAGCGCCCAGGTCCGCAGGTGCGACGTGCCCGAGGCCGTGCCTCCCGGTCACCCTAAGGGGCAGTCGGAGCCCGCTGGCAACCGACTCGCCGCCCCGCGCGCCGCGGGGCGGCTCTCCCCGCGTGCGGGGAGTTGACGTCAGCCCTGTCGCGCGGCCTGCCGGACCGCCTCGGCGACGGCCCCCGAGACCCGCTCGTTGAAGACACTGGGCACGATGTAGTTGGCGTTCAACTCGTCGACTCCCACCACATCGGCGAGGGCGCGCGCCGCCGCCAGCATCATCGCCGTGCTGACCGAACGCGACTGGGCGTCCAGCAGGCCGCGGAACACCCCGGGAAAGACCAGGACGTTGTTGATCTGGTTGGGGAAGTCGGAGCGTCCGGTGGCCACCACGGCGGCCGTCTGCCGGGCGAGCGCCGGATCGATCTCCGGGTCCGGGTTCGCGAGGGCGAAGACGATCGCGCCGTCCGCCATCGCGGCCACATCCTCGCCGGTCAGGACGTCGGGGGCGGAAACACCGATGAACACATCGGCGTCCACGATCGCCTCGCCCAACGTGCCCGTCACACCGTCGGGGTTGGTGTTGTCGGCGATCCAACGCAGCGGGGAGTCCCCGTCGGCGCCGACCAGATCGTCCCGGCCCGCGTGCACCACGCCGTAGAGGTCGGTCACCACCGCGTGCTTGACGCCGGCGGCCAGCAACAGCTTGAGGATGGCGGTCCCCGCGGCGCCCGCGCCCGACATCACCACCCGGACGTCGCCCAACTCCTTGCCGACCACGCGCATCGCGTTGTGCAGCGCGGCGAGCACCACGATCGCGGTGCCGTGCTGGTCGTCGTGGAAGACCGGGATGTCCAACGCCTCCCGCAGCCTGGCCTCGATCTCGAAGCAGCGCGGCGCGGAGATGTCCTCCAGGTTGATCCCGGCGAACCCGGGGGCGATCGCCTTGACGATCTCCACGATGGCGTCCGGGTCCTGGGTGTCCAGGCAGAGCGGCCAGGCGTCGATGCCGGCGAACCGCTTGAAGAGCGCCGCCTTGCCCTCCATCACCGGCAGCGCCGCGTGCGGGCCGATGTTGCCGAGCCCCAACACGGCCGAGCCGTCGGTGACCACGGCGACGCTGTTGCGCTTGATGGTCAACCGCCTGGCGTCCTCGGGGTGCGCGGCGATCTGGGTGCACACCCGGGCCACGCCCGGCGTGTAGATCATGGACAAATCATCACGGTTGCGAATCGGGTGCTTCGACGACATCTCGATCTTGCCGCCGAGATGCATCAGGAACGTCCGGTCCGAGACCTTGCCCAACGAGACGCCGTCGATGCCGCGCAGCTTCTGCACGATCTCGTCGGCGTGCGCCGTCGAGCTGGCCGCGATGGTCACGTCGATCCGCAGCTTCTCGTGTCCGGAAGCGGTCACGTCGAGGCCGGTGACCGACCCGCCGGAGGACTCGACCACCGTGGTGAGCTGACTGACGGCCGTGCCACTCGCTGGCACCTCCAGCCGGACCGTCATCGAGTACGAGACACTGGGCGCCGTTGCCATGGCCGAACTTCCTTCACTTTCCTGGTCCGCGCGGGGGCCAAGGGACGGCCTGCCGCCGGCTCAACCGCTGTCACCCTACGAGAGGCGCCCAGGGCGGCCGAAGCCGGGACCACACTGATCGGCCTGACGCTAACAGCGCTGTCAAGCCTCGGGAAGAGATCCCGGGAGGTGAGGAAGTCAAGGACACCGACCCGCCAGCTCGCCTCGCGGCAAGTGGTCGCTCGTAGCGACAATGGTTGGGCCCGGGGGCATGGAACGGGCCGGTGCCACCATCCAGGCTACCGCACTGAGCCCAAGGGTCAACCGGTGTCTTGGCGCAGGTCAGGGCGGTGCGGCGGAGGCGCCGCCGACGCGTCTTGGCGTCGGCGGCGCCGTCGGTGTCGGCCGGAACGCCCGCTCAGGCGAACTGTCCGGGCCGGTAGTGGCCGGCGGGGTTGCGGACGATGACGTTCAGGCGGTTGAAGGCGTTGATGATCGCGATCAGATACACCAGGGCGGCGAGTTGGTCCTCGTCGAAGTGCTTGTTCGCCTTGTCCCACACCTCGTCGGAGACGCCGCCGGCGGCGTCGGCGATCCGGGTGCCCTGCTCCGTCAGCTCCAGGGCGGCCCGCTCGGCCTCGGTGAAGACCGTGGCGTCCTGCCAGGCCGCGATCAGGTTGAGGCGCAGCGAGGTCTCCCCGGCCTCGGCCGCCTCCTTGGTGTGCATGTCGGTGCAGAAGCCACAGCCGTTGATCTGACTGGCGCGGATCTTCACCAGCTCCTGCGTCACGGCGGGCAGCGTCGATTCCTCGATCACCCGGCCCGCCGAGGTGAGGTGCTTGAGGGCCTGGGCCCCAGAGGCGCCGAAGGGGTTCAGTCGAGCGTTCATGAGGTGCTCCTACGCCGTTGCTGTCGGTAACACACATGGGATGGGCGATCGGATTCGGGATGTGACCCGATCGTCCTGTGACGTGCGTCTCAGCGAGGCGGTCCCGCCGGGGTCAGGAGCCCGGCGGCCCGTCCGCGCGGAGCAGGGCGGGGACGCCGTCGGGGCCCGGGGCGTCGTCCGGGCCGGCGAGGACGGTCAGCCGTTGGGTGGCCCTGGTCAGGGCGACATAGAGCACCCGGTACCCGGCCGGGGACTCGCCGGCGATCCTGGCCGGCGCGACCACCAGCGTCGCGTCGTACTCCAGGCCCTTGGCCTCCAGGCTGCCCAGCACCACCAGACGGTCGTCGGCGCCCGCCAGCCAGCCCCTGGCGGTGGCGCGCTGCGCCATCGCGACCACCACGCCCACCGTCCCCGTCACCTCGGCCAGCAGCCGCTCGGCCTCCGCGCGCACCGCGTCGGGCAGCGCGTCCGCCGTCGCGGCGACCGCGAAGCGGGGGTCGACGCCGGTGGCGCGGACCGCGCGCGGCGGCGTGGCGCCGGGCATGGCGCGGGCCAGCACCCCGTCGGCGACCCGGGCGATCTCGGCCGGGTTGCGGTAGTTGACGGTCAGCTCGAACCTGCGCCGGGAGCGCCCGCCGAGCGCGGCCCGCTGCTCCTCGGCGGCCTCATCCGGCGCCGACCAGGAGCTCTGCGCCGGATCGCCGACCACCGTCCAACTGGCCTGCCGGCCGCGCCGGCCCACCATCCGCCACTGCATCGGGGTGAGGTCCTGGGCCTCGTCCACGATCACATGGGTGTAGTCCGCGCGTTCCTCGTCGTCGCGGGCCGCCCTGGCGCCCCGTTGCGCACGCCCCCCGGCCCGCTCCGCGCGCTCCGCGTGGGTGGTCAACTCGGCGACGCCGCTGAGCGCCTCAAGCGCGTCCAGCCCCCCGGCGCCCTCGCGCGCCGGCGCCGGCCTGGCGGGGGTGCCCAGCAGGGCGCGCAACTCGTCGAGCAGCGCCACGTCATGCGCCGAGAGCCCCGCGCGCTCCGGGGTGATCCGGCGCAGCGAACGGGCGACGAGGCGCACCTCGCGGGGGCGCAGCAGCCGCCTGGCCCAGCGGGAGAGCCGCTGCTCGTCGGCCATCGACCGCAGCACGTCGAGCGGCGTGACCTCGGGCCACCAGGCGGCGAGGAAGTCGAGGAACACGTCCTCGGTGCCGATGTCGTCGGCGAACGCCTGCCTGGTCTCGGCCGCCAACTCCGGGTCCTGGAAACGGGTCGCCGCCCCCGAGCACTCCCAGAGCGCGTCCAGCAGCAGCCGGCGGGCGCGGGGCCGCAGCAGGTTGACGGGGGCCGTGCCGCCGAGCACCTGCCGGCGGACCTGGTCGAGACGTCCGGCGTCCAGCTCGACCCGGCGGCCGAAGGCGACCACCCGCAGCGTCTCCGGCGCGCCCGGCGCCTCCACGGCGCCGCGCGCCGCGCGGGCCAGCACCCGCGCCATCACGGCGGAGCCCTTGACGGCGGCGACCCGCTGCTCGTCGTAGGAGTCCGCCTCGAAGCCGTCCACCAGCGAGCCCAGCGCGCGGATGGCGACCTGTCCCTCCTCGCCCAGCGCCGGCAGCACGCCCTCGGTGTAGGAGACCAGCAGCGGCGTGGGGCTGACCACCAGGATGCCGCCGGCGTAGCGGCGTCGGTCCTGGTAGAGCAGGTAGGCGGCGCGGTGCAGGGCCACCGCCGTCTTGCCGGTGCCGGGGCCGCCGGTGACCTCGGTGACCTTGCCCGCCGGGGCACGGATCACCTCGTCCTGCTCGGCCTGGATCGAGGCGACGATGTCCGTCATCCGGTGGCCGCGCTCCCGGCCGAGGGCGGCCATCAGCGCGCCGTCGCCGACCACGGGCAGCTCCTCGCCGGCGAGCAGCGCGCGCAGCCCGGGGCGGAGCAGATCGTCCTCCACGCCGAGCACCCGGCGCCCCCGGCTGCGGATCACCCGGCGGCGCACCACCCGCCCCGGGCGCAGCGGGGTGGCGCGGTAGAACGGCGCGGCGGCCGGCGCGCGCCAGTCGATGACGAGGGGGACGTACTCCGCGTCCAGCACGCCGAGCCGGCCGATGTGCAGGGTCTCGGCGATGTCGGCGATCTGCTCGCCCGCCTCCTCGCGTACCGCGTCGTCGGCCGGCTCGACGGAGGTGGAGGCGCCGTCCGGGCCTCGCACCCCGTCCTTGCCGGCGAGCAGGTCGATCCGGCCGAAGAGGAAGTCCTCGAACTCCCGGTTGAGCCGCGAGAGGTGGAGCCCGGCCTGGAAGACCTGGGCGTCGCGTTCGGCGAGCGCTCCCGGGGTGCCGACCTGGACTCGGCTGGCGGCGTCCGCCATCAGGTACTCGGCTTCGTGGATCTTCTCCGTGAGCCGTCCGTACACGGCGTCGAGATGCCGTTGCTCGTCCCGGATCTCCCGGTCCCGCGCGTCCAACGTTCCGGCCCCCTTCTGCTGCTGTGCAGGGCAGCCGTCAACCGTACGCGAAGTTGGCGGCGTCGACAGCCGCCGTGACACGTCCGGGTGCTGGTCAGTCGCCGTACTTGGGTGCTTCGAGCGTCGGGTCGAGGGCCAGCCGGTAGCCGCGTTTGACCACGGTCTGGATCACCGATGGCGCGCCGAGCGCGGTGCGCAGCCGGGCCATCGCCGTCTCCACGGCGTGCTCGTCGCGCCCGGCGCCCGGAAGCGCGCGCAGCAGATCGGGCCGCGCGACAACCCACCCCGGCCTGCGCGCCAGGGCGCGCAGCAGGGCCATGCCCGCCGGCGGCACCGGTCGGAGCGCGCCGTCCAACACCACCGCGCGCCCCCGGATCTCCAGCCGGTGCCCGGCCACCGGCAGCGCCTCGGCCCTGGCCGGCAGCTCCGCGCAGAGCAGCTGCACCAGCGGTCCGAGGCGGAAGCGTTCCGGTGCCCTGGTCGGCACGTCGTGCGTCCGCAGCGGCAGCGCGGTGACCGGGCCCACGCAGGCGGCCAGCACGCCGCGCTTGAAGGCGTCCAACAGCGGTTCCAGCAGGGCTCGTTCCTCGGCGCGGCGGAGCAGCGAAGCGGCGGCGGGGGCCGAGGTGAAGGTGACGGCGTCAAGCCCGCCCGCGATCACGGTTTCGATCATCCGGTCGACGGGTGTGATGTCGGCCGGCGGCATCCAGCGGTAGACCGGCACGTCGACCACCTCGGCGCCCGCCGCGCGCAGCGCCTCCATGAAGCCGGGCAGCGGCTCGCCGTGCAGTTGGAGCGCGATGCGGCGGCCCGACACGTCCTGGTCCAGCAGGCGTTGGAGGACCTCGGCCATCGACTCGGACGCCGGTGACCAGCTCTCCGTCAGCCCAGCGGCCCGGATCGCGCCGCGCACCTTGGGGCCGCGCGCCAGCACCTCGGCGGTGGCGAGGGTGGCCAGCAGCTGCTCGCCCACCCCCCAGCCGTCGGCCGCCTCCACCCAGCCGCGGAAGCCGATGGCGGTGGTCGCCACCACCAGGTCGGGCGCGTGCTCGATCAACCGCTTGGTGGCGTCGAGCAGTTGGTCGTCGTCGGCGAGGGGCACGATGCGCAGCGCCGGAGCGTGCACCACCTCGGCCCCGCGCCGCCGCAACAGCGCGCCCAACTCCTCGGCGCGCCTGGCCGCCGTGACGCCGACGGTGAAGCCATCCAGCGGGCGGACGGGGTTTTCCTGGTGCTGCTGTTCCTGCGGCATCGGCCTGACCGTTCCACCTGTGATCGATAGCGTGCGGCTGACCCTGCCAATCTGCCATGACGGGCCAGGTTCCCCTGGGTTACCCCGGTGTTACGCCCGACCCGCGTGGATCGCGAGGGTCGGGCGGTGCGCCGGGCTCACACCCCCACGTAGGCGGGCTCCTCGCTGGACCGACTCCCGGCGGCGACCCGGCCGCCGGCCGACGCCCCCGACCGGCCGCCGCCGCGCAGGTATACGGCCCAGGTGACGACGGAACACGCGGCGTAGAAGGCGAGAAACGCGGTGAACGCGCTCGCGCCCGAGCCGGTGGCGAGGAAGGACTGCCGGAAGGCGAGGTTGATGCCGAGGCCGCCCAGCGCGCCCACCGCGCCGATCAGGCCGATCGCGGCGCCGGAGAGCCGGCGCCCGTAGGCCGCCGCCGCGTCCCCGGTCAGGCCGAGGGACCTGGCCTTGGCCTGGTAGATCCCCGGAATCATCTTGTACGTCGATCCGTTGCCGACGCCGCTGAGCACGAAGAGCGCGGTGAAGCCGACGAGGAAGACGGGCAGCGACTCGGCCCGCGAGGCCGCGATCACCACGCCGGTGGCCACCGCCATGCCGACGAAGGTGGCCAGGGTGATCCGCGCGCCGCCGAACCGGTCGGCCGCCAGACCGCCGATCGGCCGCACCAACGAGCCGAGCAGCGGCCCGACGAAGGTGATCGAGGCGGCCTGCAACGGGGTCCGGTCGAACTGGTTCTGGAGCACCAGGCCGAACGCGAAGCTGTAGCCGATGAAGGAGCCGAAGGTGCCGATGTACAGGAACGACATGATCCAGGTGTGCGCGTCCCGGACCGATTCGCGGGCGGCCCCGGTGTCGTTGGTGACCGGCGCGAGATTGTCCATGTAGCGCCAGGCCAGCACCGTGGCCAGCACGATCAGCGGCGCGTACACGGCGAGCAGCACCCGGGGGCTGCCGTCCCCGACGACCGCGATCACCAGCAGGCCGACCAGCTGGATCACGGGCACCCCGATGTTGCCGCCGCCCGCGTTCAGGCCCAGCGCCCAGCCCTTCTTACGCAGCGGGAAGAACGCGTTGATGTTGGTCATCGAGGACGCGAAGTTGCCCCCGCCGACGCCGGTGAGGACGGCGACCCACAGGAACGTGCTGTACGAGGTGCCTGGCTCCATCACCACCCACGCCGCGACGGTCGGCAGCAGCAGCAACGAGGCGGAGACCACCGTCCAGTTGCGCCCGCCGAACCGCGCGACGGCGAACGTGTAGGGCACCCGGACCACCGCGCCCACCAGGGTCGCCACCGAGACCAGGAAGAACTTCCCCGCCGCGTCGATGCCGTACTCGTCGCCCATGAAGAGCACCAGCACCGACCACAGCGTCCAGATGGAGAAGCCGATGTGCTCGGAGAGGATGGAGAACGCCAGGTTCCGGCGGGCGATCGGCTCGCCCCTGGTGCGCCAGAAGTGCTCGTCCTCGGGATCCCACTCCTCGATCCAACGCCCACCACGGCGGGCGGACTTCGGTTGGGTGACTGTCATGGCGCCTCCAGCGACATCCGGGTCCGGTGGGTCGTACCGCCGAAGTTAGGAACGCCGCGCTTCCGGGCTGTTGGCGGGAGGTGACGTGGACGAAACCTCGGTCTCACCCGGCGGCCCGACCCCACGTGAGAACACCGGGGGCCGCCCGGCTCAGCCGGGACGGTCCAGCGGGCCGCCGCTGACCGGCGAAGGACCCAGATGGGTGCTCTTCGGCGGCATCCCGGCGCCGCTGGCGGCGCCCGCCCAGATCTGGTCCCAGGTGGGCGGCGGCAGGATCAGCCCCACCTCGTCGGACGCCGGGTACTGGCTGGTGTAGCGGGGTATCGGCATCAGCTGCTGGTCCTCGCAGAGCGCCGGGATCAGCACATGGTCGCTGATCGCCGCCGGCAGCTCGACCCACTCGGCCGGCAGCGCGCGCAGCCGGCCGGCGAGGGCGACCGGTGAGATCTCCGACAGGCCCCAGATCCGCCCGTGCCCGGTCAGCAGGTAGGTGCCCGGGAGGGGCACCGGCCGCTGGGCGGGCGGCAGTTCACGCACCCGGGCGATCCGGGCGGCGGAGCGCACCGCCCGGTCCAGGTCGAGCCCCGGCACCACGCGGTGGGTGGCCGACAGCGTCAACGGGTACTGCCGGTAGTCGACGACCAGGGCCAGCAGCCGGTCCCCCACCGCGCCCGGATGCGCGCGGTACAGCCGGCGCGCGGCCTCAAGCCGGTGGTGGCCGTCGGCCAGCAGCAGCGGGGGCAGCGGGGGCGGATCGAGCGCCCAGGACGCGTCGCACACCCAGAGCCGCTGCACGCCGCCCTCCGGGGTGCCCAACTCCTCGTCGGCCGGCCGGCGCACGGTCTCCTCGACGCAGACGCGGAAGGCGCCCAGGCTGGGCGCGGCCAACAGCAGCGGATCGACGCTGCCGCCGCGCTCCTTGAGCAGCCTGGCCTGGAGCCGGACGGCGGACTCGCCCACCTGCTGATGGCGCAGGACGTGCCCGCTCTCCACCCCCAGTAGGCTCAACGCGCCGATCACACCCCGCTGTTCCACGGCTCCCACCGCGTCCATCCGCTCCAGCACGTAGTAGCTGGCACGGTCGAAGGGACGTGCGAGAACACCGTGGAAGGGGAGCAGCAGATCCGCGCGCGGGGCCGGGCTGCTCGGCGGCACCAGCGGGCGGGACAGCTCAGGCAGCAGAGTGCTCCTCCTCGCTTGCGGACACGGGCACCACGATCGGCCGCAGGGTGTCCTGTGCCTTTCTGAGCACGGCTTCCAGCGCCTGGGGCCCGTCGCTGACCGCGGTGACGCAGCCATGTCCGGCGACCCGGCTGGTGGTCTCCGGAACATGGCCGCCCAGGGGGACGGAGATCTCGACCCCGGTCACCCCGGGCAGCGCCAACGCCTCGCTGACGCCCTCCACTGCCGCCAACACCCCTGGCGGCAGACGCAGTTGACGGATGCCCGCATAGCGGCGCGGCGGTTGGCTGGCCGGCTGGGGCAGATCGAGCGCGGTGGCGATGGCGAGGGCCGCGAGGTCGGGGCCCTCGGCCAGCAACAGCAGGTCGCTGATCCAGTCCTCACCGGGGTGGGCGTGCGACTCGATCAGGCGTGGCCCCGCCTTGGTGAGGATCACCTCGGTCTGGGAGGGGCCGCTGCGGTGCCCCGCGGTGTTGAGGGTGGCCACCACCAACTGGTGGATCTGCTGAGTCGTTTCCTCATCCAGTTCCGCCGGCAGGTCGTAGCCCGTCTCGGTGCCCTCCGGTATGCCGGAGGTGTACTTCCTGGACACCGCCAGGATCGTGTGCGTGCCGGCCCTGGAGTGGGCCTCCACGCTGAACTCGGGGCCTTCCAGGAACTCCTCGACGATCAGGGCGGGCTCGGCCGCCAGTCCGGCGGCCAGGAGCGCCGCGTCCGCCGCGTCACGCAGCAGATGGACGCCCTGGCCGCCGAACCCGGTGCGTGGCTTGGCCACACAGGGAAAGCCCACACGCGCGGCGGCGGCTTCCAGGTGTGCGGCGCGGTCGCACTGCTCGAACCGGACGGGGGCACCGGTGAGCTGGTTGACCTTGCCACGCAGGGCCGCCTTGTCCGTGAGGTACGCGACGGCCGCATGGGGATTGCCAGGAAAACGCAGCACCTCGTTGGCCCTGGCCGCCGCGAGCGCGCTGGCCTCGGCGAACCCGAAGACGGAGATCCTGGCGGGAAGGTTCGCGAGATGGCCGATGGACATCATCAACCGCGAGTGGTCGGACCACTCCACGGTCATGGCCTCGTCGGCCAGTTCCACGGCCTCCCGGACATCGGGGCTCGAAAGGTCCGGCGCGAGGACCAGGCTGCGAGCACCGACAGCGCTGGCGGCCTCGACCACGGATCGCCGCGGGCTGAGCAGCACCGCCATCGGCGCCGGTGGCTTGGTCATGCCGCCCTCGCTGCTCACGCGGACCCTCCGAGAGCCCCGATCAGGCCCAGATGTTGAGAGTGGAGATGGCCTGGGTCGAACTGGATTCCGAGGCGGAGCCCTGAGCGACGGCTACTCCTCCGGACACAGCCACGGCCAAAAGGGCTGCGCTAAGGGCGAGAGCAAACTTCTTCACGGGTTCCCTCTTCCGTGTCCACATAGACGAACATGAGTGGCATGCTGGCGCAATCATGCTCACGAGCATTCACGGAGAAGTCGATAGAGTCACTGTGGCATCATCTCGCCTGTCAAGTTGACGCCAAGGGGCTGGCCGACGTCGTTCGAGGAAGAAGAGCGTGCACGAATCCGGCGAAATAGACGCAGCGGCGACCCGAGTCTACCGGCTGCGCGTGATCCATCCCACAGATTCCGTGGGTCAGATCGCGACCCGCGCCGGATTGACCGAGGACGAGGTCGCCTCGTCCGAGGAACGCCTCTTCACACTTGGCCTGTTGCGCACCTCGCCCAGCGGCGGCCGGGTGGCCATCAGCCCGGAGAGCGCGGCCGACGCCCTGTTGGCGCCGCTCGAACAGGACATCCTCCAGCGGCGGATCGCGATGGCCGCGACCAGGGCCAGGCTGCACGCGCTCTCCGGCGACTACCTGGAGGCGCGCTCGATGCGCTCGGCCAAGAGCAGCATCGAGGTCGTCGAGGGCATCGAGAACATCCGCGCCGTCATCGACGACCTGGCCCGCACCTGCACCGAGACCCTCGACGCCCTCGTCCCGGGCGGCGGCCAGCCGGAGGGCGCCATCCGCGCGGCCACCCCGCTGGACCTGGAGACGCTCGAACGCGGGGTGAAGACCCGCATGCTGTTCCAGCACACCGCGCGCAAGCACCGGGCCACCGTGGTCTACGCGGCGACCCTGGTGGGCGCCGGTGCGCAGGTGCGCAGTGCCAGCGTGCTGCCCTCCCGGATGCTGATCTACGATGCCAGCTGCGCGGTCCTGCCGATCGATCCACTGCACACGGCAGCGGGCGTCGCCCTGGTGCGGGCTCCCGCCGTGCTCAACTTCCTTCAGCAGCTCTTCGAGCACTACTGGGACCGCGCGATCGACTTCGCCGAGGAGGACCAACGCTCGGGCAGCGAGCCCAGCGATGTGGAGCGGGACGTCCTGGTGTTGATGGCCGCCGGCAAGAAGGACGAGGCCATCGCCCACCAACTCGGCATGTCACCACGGTCGGTCAGCAGGATCGTCGCCAGGCTGATGGAACGCCTCGGCGCCGACAGCAGGTTCCAGGCCGGGGCGCGGGCGGCGCTCCAGGGCTGGCTCACCTGACCCCTGCGCGCTCCACGCCCCCGGGCCCGCGCGTCACTCCCCCACCGACCGTCCCCTACCTCCCCATTCCCGCAAGAGTCCCGCCAGAGTCCCGCAAGCGACCGTCCTCGACTGTCCTACCCCAACTGTCTTCGAACCTCTGTTGCCCCAGCACAGGTTGTCCCGACAGGGAAGCGACTGACGTGATCGACCACGAGATCGACGCCACCACGGTACGGATCTACCAACTCCGGGTCACCCACCCCACGGCCGACGCCGCCGAGTTGGCCGGGCTCCTGGAGCTGACGGTGGAGGAGGTGCTGGACGCCGAACGACGGCTCGCCCGGCTCGGCCTCCTCCAGCCCTCGCCCGGCGGCGGCTGGGTGGCCATCAACCCGGAGAACGCCGCCGAGTCCCTGCTGGCGCCGGTCGAGGGCGCCATCCTGGAACGGCGGGTGGCGATGGCCGCCACCAGGGAACGGCTGCACGCCCTCTCCGGGGACTACCTCCAGGCCCGCTCGCTGCGGTCGGCCAGGAGCAGCATCGAGGTGGTCGAGGGCATCGAGAACATCCGCGCCGTCATCGACGACCTGGCCCGCACCTGCACCGAGTCCCTCGACGCCCTCGTCCCGGGCGGCGGCCAACCGGAGGAGGCTCTGCGTGCCTCGCTGCCGTCCAGCCTCGGGCTCCTCCGACGCGGCGTGCGGATCCGTTCCCTCTACCAGCACGCGGCCCGCCGGCACCGCGCCACGGCGCTCCAGGTGGAGCGGTTGGCCGCCGCCGGATGCGAGGCCCGCACCACCGGCGTCCTGGCGTCCCGCCTCCTGATCTACGACGGCGACGTGGCCGTGCTGCCACTGGACATCGACAACACGGCCGCCGGCGTGGCCCTGGTCCGCGACCTGGCGGTGGTCGGCTACGCCCGGCAGTTCTTCCACCTCTGCTGGAGCGAGGCGCAGGAGTTCACGGAGCAGCCCCCCGAGCCGGACCGCGCGGCCAGCGCCCCCGTGGGCCTGGACCGCGATGTGCTGCTGATGATGGCGGCCGGGCTCTCCAACGACGAGATCTCCGAACGCCTCGGCCTCTCACAGCGGTCGGTGAGCCGCGTGGTGGCCCAGCTGATGGAGCGTCTGGACGCCACCAACCGCTTCCAGGCGGGCGTGCGGGCGGCGGCCCAGGGCTGGCTCACCAGCTGACCCCCCGGGCCCGCGGGCGGCCCCCTCAGCCGAGCGCTCCGGCCTCGGCGAGCAGCGCGCGGTCCGCCTCGGGCAGCCAGTGGTCCGACGGCCGGTGCGACCAGCCCTCCGCCGCGCCCAGCAGCCCGGCCTGCTCCAGCAGCACCGTCAGGCCCGGATGCCGCGTCCCCCGTCGCCACACCATGGACACCGGGGAGAGCGGCACGGGATCGACCAGGGGGCGGGCCACCGTGCCGGGAATCTCCATGAAGGCGTCGTTGATCAGCACCGACCAGCCCTGCCTGAGCACCGTCCGGCTGAACTCAGCGTCCCCCTCGACCTTGGGGAAGGGCGCGGCCAGCCGGATGTCCCAGGCGGCGAAGAGCGTCCTCGCGTAGTCCGTCCACTCCGTGGTGTCCTGGTTGCCGGCCGCCGCGTAGATCGTCTCGCCGGCCAGCGCGGCCAGCGGGAGCCGGGGCAGCTCGGCCAGCCGGTGCCCGACGGGCAGCAGCACCGCGAGCCGCTCGAAGCGGATGAGGCGGTGCGCCAACTCGGCGCGCGGCGCCGGCGCGAGGCCGGCGACCCGGCCGAAGGAGACGTCAAGCCGGCCGTCCAGCACTTCGAGCGCCGCGCCGGCCAGGCCGCTGCGGAAGCGGGCGACGAACTCCACCTCGGGCGCCGCCTCGCGCGCGGCGTCCAGCACCCGATGGCCGGTGGCGCCCGGCGCGGCGACGTCGACCACCAGAGGCCGGCGCTCGCCCCGCCCCACCTCGGCCGCCAGCCTGGCGTGGCCCGCCAACACCTCGCGGGCCAACGGCAGCAGCCGCGTCCCCGCGGGGGTGAGCGCGACCCTGCGGGTGCTGCGGACGAAGAGCGTCGTCTCCCACGCGCGCTCCAGCCGGGCGATATCGCGGCTCAACGCCTGCTGCGCGACGAAGAGCCGGGCGGCGGCCCTGGTGAAGTGCAGCTCCTCGGCGACCGCGACGAACGAGCGCAGCAGCCTGGGATCGGTGTCCTGTGCCATCCCTCCAGTCTGACGCCTGCCCGCGATTCACACCACAGCCCGGTGAATGCCCGCTGACCTGGTGTTGGACGCCGGCAGGGGCCCCGAGCCAGGCTGTGGGACATGCCTGGTCCTTCCTACTCCGACGCCCGACGACGCCAGGAGGCCGCGTCCGCCGACGGGCTTCCCCCGCTGCTCGCCACGGCCGGTGGCCTGCTGATCCTGGCCCGGCGGCGCCACGGGGCCGACGCGCCTCAGCGCCGCTCGACGAACCCGTTCAGAAAGTCGGCCGCCAGCGGGCCGGCGTCCCGGCCGCCCGAACCGCCGTCCTCCAACATCACCGCGAACGCCACATCCTCCGCTCCCAGATAGCCGATCATCCAGGCGTGGGTGGCCACCTCGCCCTCCTCGTTCTCGAACTCGGCGGTGCCGGTCTTGCCGTGCGGCTCCCCCGGCACATCGGCGAGCGCCGAGGCGGAGCCCTCCGTCACCGTGTCCCGCATCAGTCCGCGCAGCGCCTCGAAGGTCGCCTCGGACAGCTCGACGGCCGGAGTGTGCGGCGCCTCGACCGCCTCGGGCACCAGCACCGGCTGGTGGAACCCGCCGGCGGCGACCGTCCCGGCGACCGAGGCCATCCCCAACGGGCTGGCCAGCACCTGGTGTTGCCCGATCAACGAGGCGGCCAGCTGGTTGTCCTCCTCGCTGACCGGCACCGCGCCGTCGAACGTGGCTGCGCCCACATCCCACGTGCCGCCGATGCCGAACGCCTGCGCGGTCTCGCCCAACGAGCCGGGCTCGAAGCGGTCCAGCTGGCCGATGAAGGCGGTGTTGCACGACGCGGTGAAGGCGTCGTGCAGGTCGGTGTCGTCGGCCAGCTCGAACTCGCCCTGGTTCTCGAAGCGTTGGCCGTTGACCGTGACATAGCGGGGGCAGCCCAGCGGATCGTCCACCGCCACCCCGCTCTCCAGCAGATGCGCCGCGGTGATCACCTTGAACGTGGAGCCCGGGGGCAACTGCCCCTGGAGGGAACGCTCGAACCCGCCAGTAGGGGCGTCGGCCGCCGCCAGCACCTCACCCGTCGAGGACCGGATCGCCACGATGGAACCCTCCTTGTCCGCGCCGGCGAGGGCCTCCTCCGCCGCCCGCTGGACCTCCGGATCGATGGTGGTGGCGACGGGCAGCCCCGCCTCGCCCTCCCGCTCCTCAAGGGTGCGCACCGCCACGCCCGTGGTGCGGTCGGCGATCACCAACCGGCCGCCCGGCGTGCCGGCGAGCACCTCCTGATACCGCGACTGCAACCCCGAAGTGCCCTCGCCCGTCTCCGGATCGACGCTCCCGACCACCGCGCGCGCGGCCAACGCCAACGTCCGCTCCCGCTCGGCGAACTGGAGCCCGGGCACCGGGAGCAACTCCTCGGCATGCGCCGCGTAGACCTCCTCGCGCACCGTGACGACCGGCACCGCCTGGTCGGGCTCCGCCTCGGCGACCCGCTCGCCCAGCGCCGCCACGTCTATCCCGGCGTCCAGCTCGTCCAGCACGCTCCAGGCCCGCTCCTCGTCGGTGAGTTGGGCGGGCCATATGCTGATCTCCCACACGGGGGCACGATCGGCGAGCGGGCTCTCGTCGGCCGCCAGGATGGGCGCGCGCTCCGGCCACAGCACGGTGTTGACCAGGGTCTGGCCCTCCACCAGATCCGGGTGCAGCAGCGCCGACTCCCAGCGCAGCGACCAGGCCTCGCCCTCCCCCGGCACCGCCAGGGCCTCGCCCTCGTAGGACCACTCCCCGAGACCGGCGAGCGTGAACCGGGCGGTGAACGGCACCGCCCGCGCGCCGTCCGGGGCCCGCGCCGCGTCCGAGGGCGCGCTGTCGTCGCCGACCTCGAACGAGATCTCCTCCGGGGCGGTGTTGGACATCACCGACTCCAACAGGGACTCGGCCTCCGCCGGATCGTCCGTGACCTCGGCGGCCCGCGCCAACTCCCCTTCGGCCCAGGCGTCCAGGAATTCCTGGGCGGCCACCCGAGCCCGCTCGTCGCCGTTGTCCCCGCCGCCGCCGCGCAGTAGCAGCACCGCCCCCACGGCCAGCACCGTCACCAGCGCCGCGCCGCCGATGAGGGTAAGACGGTGACTCCGCCAACTCCCGGACGCGCGCGAGGGAATCCATCCCGATCCGCTGTTCGCCATGGGCGCGACCTTACCCGGCCACACTGTCAAAAGCCGGGCGCGCGCGGAGATAAGGCCCCCGATGCGAGGGCGGGCGGGCCGTCGGACGGCTCAGGACACACTCTCGACACAAATCCGGACACGTTATCGACACAGAAGAGCCCCGACCCGGAGCACCGGGTCGGGGCCACGCCCACCCGGGGCTACCGGGCGGGCACTGAGGTGGAGATGGCGGGAATCGAACCCGCGTCCAACGAAGCAAAAGGAGGGCTTCTCCGAGCGCAGTCCGCTGCGATTTTCTCGGCCCCGGAGATCACGCGGACAAGTCTCCGACGGGCTCAGTCACTGTGTGATGTCCCACTCAACTCCCGTGACCGGAGTGAGTGGTGAGTCCCCTAGCTGATGCCAGGACCCGGGACGGGAACAAGCCCGGACTGACACTTCGCGTTCGCTACTTAGGCAGCGAGGGCGAAGGAATCGCGCTTGGAATCGGCGATTATTTTTTGCGACATATGGTTAACGAGATCATTGCCGCTTCCTCGGCTCGCTTCCCCTGCTTCAACATTCGCTGTCGAAACCGATCATCCCCATGTTGAGTTAACAAACGAACCGGCGAAAGACTTCCCGAGGAGCTTCCCACTCGTCTCGGCTCATCCCGGCGCCCGGCTCGTGCGCTGTGCTCCGTCGTCCAGTATAGCGCTACGGGCGTCAGCCGCGCTCCCGGCGGCGGACCGCCGACATCACGCGCTCCGCCTCCCTGCTGTCCTGCTTCTCGCGCAGCGTCTGCCGCTTGTCGTACTCGCGCTTGCCCCTGGCCAGCGCTATCTCGACCTTGGCCCGACCGTTCGAGAAGTACAGCGCGAGCGGCACCAGGGTCAGACCCGACTCCTGGAGCTTGCCGATCAGCTTGTCGATCTCCGCGCGGTGCAGCAGCAGCTTGCGCTTGCGCCGGGCGGTGTGGTTCGTCCACGTGCCCTGCGCGTACTCCGGGATGTGCACGTTGTGCAGATAGACCTCGTCCCCGTCCAGCTGGCCGAAGCCGTCCACCAGCGAGGCGCGGCCGGCGCGCAGCGACTTGACCTCGGTGCCGGTCAGTACCAGACCGCACTCATAGGTATCCAGAATCTGGTAGTCATGCCGCGCTCGCTTGTTCTGCGCGATGAGTTTGCGACCCTTTTCCTTAGCCATGGCCCGCCAAGTCTACCCATCCGCCGCGGCCGGCCCCGCGGATTTTCCGGCCCGGCACCGGCCCGGGGCCTAGCCCCCGGCGTCCAGCCCGCCGAGCACCGTCCTGGCCTCCTCCTCCGCGTCCTGCCCAGCGCCGACCACCAGATCGGGGACGATCCCGTCCTCGTCGACCGTCCGGCCCGAGGGGGTGACGTAGTGCCCCACGGTCAGCTCGGCCACCGAGCCGTCCGGCTGCTCACTCGGCATCTGCACCGTGCCCTTGCCGAAGGTCCTGGCCCCGACGATCACCGCCCGGTTGCGGTCCTGGAGGGCGCCGGTGAGCATCTCGGCCGAGCTCATCGTGCCGCCGTCCACCAGCACCACCAGCGGGGTCCCGGTGTCCCCGCCCGACTCGGCGTGCAGGGCGCGCTCGTCGCCGTACACCTCGTAGGTGGCCACCAGGCCGCCGTCCAGGAAGACCGAGGCCGCCTCGGCCGCCTCGGTGAGCAGCCCGCCCGCGTTGCCGCGCAGGTCGAGCACGATCCCGTCGCCGTCCGGCACCTCGGCCACCGCCTCCCGCAGCAGCTCGGCCGCCCCCCGGGTGAAGGAGTTCACCTCGATCCGGGTGACACCATCGGCGCTCTCCGCAACGGAGACGCTGCGCACGGTGAGCCTGGCCCGCTCGACCTGGAGATCCCAGCGGCGGTCGTCCCGCTCCAGCGCCAGCAGGACCGTGCTGCCGCGCCCCGCCTGCTCGGCCTGGTCGCTGCCGCGCAGGCGGCCGACCACATCGGTGACGGGGCCGCCGGCCAGCGGCACCCCGTCGATGGCCAGGATCTCGTCGCCCGGGGCGACCCCGGCCCGCTCGGCCGGGCTGCCCTCGTGCACCTCGCCGACCTCGATCCGGCCGTCGGCGGTGCGCAGCACCGCTATCCCGGTGCCGACGTACTCGCCTTCGAGCCCACGGCGCAGCCGCTCGTACTCCTCGGCGGTATAGGCGGCGGACCAGCGGTCCCCGCGGGTGCTCACCAGCCGCCGGGCGTCGTCCTCGGCCGCCGAAGCGGCGCCGCCCGAGTGGCTGAGGCTGGCGCGGGCGCCCGAGGCGAGGACCCGCGACTCGGCGCCGTCGGCCCCCTCGGGCCAGGACCCGGTGGCCGCGCCGGTCACCAACACCCCGGTGAAGACACAGGCCAGGGCCACACCACTCCGGACGCTCCGGGACGAACCACGGTGAGACGGACGTGACATGCTGCGGAGTGTAGGACATCCCCGGCGCGCGCACGGCAGTTGACATCCGGCGCGCACCGGGGATACGTCACACCCGAATCACACCTTCAGGTACTTGTACAACGCGAAGAATGCTGCAAGGGCCGGCATCGCCACGCCGACCGCGAGGACATAGGGCAGCACCGAGAACACCGCGTCCCAGCCGACGAAGTCGATCACCGGGATGCGTTCGGCGAGGAAGTTGTCGATCGCGAAGTAGACCCCGAGGAGCAACAGGCAGGCGAAGAGCGCGCCCAGCAGCCCCGCGATGGTGGCCTCCAGGATGAAGGGCATCTGGATGTAGAAGCTGGACGCTCCCACCAGCCGCATGATGCCGGTCTCCCGCCGTCTGCTGAAGGCGGACACCCGCACCGTGTTCACGATCAGCAGCACGGCCACCACCAGCATCAGCAGCATCAGCCCCAGGGCCGCGACGTTCACACCGTTCAACAGGTTGAACAGGTTCTCCAGCAGGGAGCGTTGGTCCGTGACCGACTGCACGCCCTCCCGGCCCGCGTAGGCGGAGGAGATCACCTCGTACTGGGTCGGGTCCTCCAGCTTGACCCGGAGCGACTGCTGCATCTGCTCGGGCGTGACCACGGCCGCGAACGGCGAGTCGGCCTGCTGCTCCTGGTAGCGGTCGTAGGCCTCCTCAGCGGACTCGTGGTACACCTCCTCGACGAGCGGAAGCTCCTTCAACTCGTCGAACATCGCGTCCCGTTGTTCGTCGGTCGCCGGCCCACGGGAACAGGCCGCGTCGTTCTCCGCGTCGATCTCGTTGCAGAGGAAGATCGACACCTCGACCCGGTCGTACCAGAAGTCCTCCATGCTGTTGACCTGCTTCCTGGCCAACAGCGCACCTCCCAGCAGGGCCAGGGAGAGGGCGACCGAGACGATCACCGCGAAGGTCATCGTGAGATTGCGACGGAGACCGACCCCGATCTCCGAGAGGACGAAGTGGGCGCGCATGGCGTCCTTTCAGTGGTCGAGTCAGTGTTGGTAGCCGTAGACGCCGCGTACCTGGTCACGGACCAACCGACCACGTTCGAGTTCGATCACGCGCTTACGCATCTGGTCCACGATCTGCGAGTCATGGGTCGCCATGATCACCGTGGTCCCGGTGCGGTTGATGCGATCCAGCAGCTTCATGATGCCGACGGACGTCTGCGGGTCCAGGTTGCCGGTGGGTTCGTCCGCGATGAGCAGCATCGGACGGTTGACGAACGCCCTGGCGATCGCGACGCGTTGCTGCTCACCGCCGGAGAGCTCGCCCGGCATCCGGTCGTCCTTGCCCCCCAGACCGACCAGGTCCAGCACCTCGGGCACCGTCTTGCGGATCTGGCCGCGCGGCTTGCCGATGACCTCCAGGGCGAACGCGACGTTCTCCCCCACGGTCTTGTTGGGCAGCAGCCGGAAGTCCTGGAAGACGGTCCCGAGTTGACGGCGCACCTGGGGCACCTTCCAGTTGGACAACCGGCCCAGGTCCTTGCCCAGCACGTGCACGGTGCCCTGGGAGGCACGCTCCTCGCGCAGGAGCAGCCGCAGGAAGGTGGACTTGCCCGAGCCTGACGAACCCACCAGGAAGACGAACTCGCCACGTTCGACCTCCAGCGAGACGCTGCTGAGCGCCGGCGCCTGCTGCCGGGGATATGTCTTGGAGACGTTGTCGAATCGAATCACGGTTACACCATGTCGGGACTGGGTATCTGCGAGGGGCTTCCCCACGCTGGGGCAGACCCTACGCGAAGCGCCGCTCGGCGCGCAGTCGGCGCCCGCCACGGCATCCCCCTTGCCCGTTCTTGTCTGGTTTTCATCGGGGTTCCATCGCGCTTCCGTCGGGGTTTCGTTCGGCCCCTCATAGGCGTCCCGCCCCCCGCACGCGGTCTGCGTTCCCGTCGCGTTGCTGGCACAGTGGAGAGTGACGGGGGGATCGAGAGGAGACGATCGCATGACCGCCGAGTGGCTGGTGTGCGCGAACTGCGCGGGGCGGGTGAGCGAGGGGCGGTGCGCGGTATGCCGCGCCGAGCTGGCGCGGCTCCGGCAGGAACGGAACCCCTGGGCCGTGCTGGGCAGCCCGGCCGGGCTGATCGCCCTGCTGCTGGGGTTGGCCGCCGTGGCACTTCTGGTGGCCCGCCCGGCCTGAGCCAGGGGCCGCCGGAGGGGGCGGCACAGGACACGGAGAACGGGCCCGGAACGCAGAGCGTTCCGGGCCCGTCGCCGTGTGTCAGGGCGCGTCGACGCGGCCGTCAGGCAGCGGCGGCGCCACCCTTGTTGATCAGACGCGGAAGGTAACGGAAGCCGACGCCACCGGCGATCATGGTGGCGGCACCGATGATCAGCAGCGTCTCGTTGGTGGAGGAACCCGTCTCGGCGAGCTCGCCGCGCTCCTCCTCCGCCGGCACCTCGGTCTCGGTCAGGTCCTCGGTGGGAGTGTCCTGCTCGATGGGGCTGCTGCCCCCCTCGGTGTCGGGCTCAAGGCCACCGTTGCCGCCACCCTCGGTGGTGACCCCCTCCGGGCTGCCCGGCTCGTCCGGGTCGTCCGGGTCATCCGGGTCGCCAGGACCCTCGGGACCCTCGGGGTCACCCGGCTCATCCGGGTCGCCCGGGCCCTCAGGACCCTCGGGGTCACCCGGCTCATCCGGGTCGCCCGGGCCCTCAGGCCCCTCCGGGTCACCCGGCTCATCCGGGTCGCCCGGACCCTCGGGGTCACCAGGACCATCGACGACGCCCTCGGGGTCGCCCGGCTCGTCGCCGCCCGGACCCTCGCTCTCACCCTCGACGGCACCTTCGAGAAGACCGTCGATGACGCCCTCGATGGTGACATCCTGGCTACCGGCCGGAGACTTGGCGGAGCCGTTGCTCGCCGAAGCGGTGCCGACCACGGCGAGCGAGGCGCCGGCGGCGAAGACAGCCGCTGCGGCCACCCGCGCCACGTTGGCCCGTGTCTTGGGACTGGCCATCTATTCACTACCCCCTGTAGCTATTTGGTTCGTGACAGTGTCCCGTCAATGGAGCCGTCTCACGCAAGAGCGATGGCCGTGCGGGGCACTCACCCTGGCTCTCGCGCGCCCCGTGCGCAGCTCTCACCCACGGATGACAGGCGTACCAAGCGAACAGCTTTCCCTCTGAAAGCACCCACGTCAAGCAGGATGTCCGGTAAGTGGCTTCCAGAGGTGAAGAGTTGTGTGAAGGTTACTTCTCGTGCTGTTTACGCCAGCGGATTCCCGCATCGAGGAACTCGTCGATATCCCCGTCCAACACGCCCTGCGGGTTTCCGACTTCATGATCCGTGCGCAGGTCCTTGACCATCTGGTACGGCTGGAGAACGTAACTCCGCATCTGGTTGCCCCAGGAGTTTCCGCCGTCGCCCTTGAGAGCGTCCATCTTCGCCTGCTCGGCGGCGCGTTGGTGTGCGAGGAGGCGCGCCTGGAGCACGCGCATCGCGGCGGCGCGGTTCTGGATCTGGGACTTCTCGTTCTGACAGGAGACCACGATGCCGGTCGGCAGGTGCGTGATGCGGACGGCGGAGTCCGTCGTGTTGACGGACTGGCCACCCGGGCCCGAGGAGCGGAAGACATCCACCCTGATCTCGTTCTCCGGGATCTCGATGTGGTCCGTCTGCTCCACCACCGGGAGCACCTCGACGCCGGCGAACGACGTCTGGCGGCGCCCCTGGTTGTCGAACGGGGAGATCCGCACCATCCGGTGGGTGCCCTGCTCGACGGAGAGCGTGCCGTAGGCGTAGGGGGCCTTGACCGTGAAGGTGGTGGACTTGATCCCCGCCTCCTCGGCGTAGGAGGTGTCCAGGACCTCGGTGGGGTAGCCCCTGCGCTCGGCCCAGCGCAGATACATCCGCTGGAGCTGCTCGGCGAAGTCCGCCGCGTCCACCCCGCCGGCCTCGGCGCGGATGCTGATCATGGCCTCGCGCGGGTCGTACTCGCCGGAGAGGAGCGTGCGCACCTCAAGCTCGTCCACCGACTTGCGCACCGACGTCAGCTCCGCCTCGGCCTCCCGCCTGGCGTCCGCGTCGCCCTCGTCCTCGGCCAGCTCGAAGAGCACCTCGACATCGTCGATGCGCGAGTGCAGCTCCTCGACCTTGCGCAGCTGGCCCTGGAGCCACGACAGCCGGCTGGTCACCTGCTGGGCGCTCTCCGGGTCGTCCCAGAGGCTTGGCGCAGCCGCCTGCTCTTCGAGCTGGGCGATGTCGGCCCGCATCCGGTCGAGATCGATCACGGCCTCGATGGACTCCATGGTGGAGGTGAGGGACTTCAGCGCTTCGGAAACATCGACGACTGCCACCCCCCCAGCGTAACCGCTGGCGACCACGGCGATCCGCCGCCCGACCGCACCGGCGAACGGCGCTCTCCCGCCCCGGCTCCGGCGTCGGGGCCGGACGGTGGTCAGTCGAGCTCGTCCACCCCGCTGACCACGGTCGGGACCGCGCCTCGGCCGTCGGAACCGCCGTCGCCGCCGTCGCCGGAGAACAGCAGCCAACCGCCGATCGCGGCCAGGACGGCGGCGCCGGCCAGCGTCACCGTGAGCCGCCGGCGGCGGCGGTTGCTGACGACGTTGCGCGCCGAACCGGCGCGCGGCTGGCCGGGCGCGCGGGGCGCGCGGGCCGTGCCGTTGGCGCCCCCCGCCAGCTCGTCGGCGTCGGGCACCCGCATCCGGGTGTGGGTGGCGCGCTCCGAGTCGGGGGCGGCGCCGCGCACCAGGGGCACGGCGGCCCGGGTGGTGCCCGCGCCCACATCGGCCAGCTCGGCGGCCTCCCCGACCCCGGCCACGCCGTCGACAGCTGCCCGCTCCTCGTCCTCGGTGGGATCGCCCAGATCCAGCGGGGGCAGTCCGGCCAGCGAGGGCTGTAGTTCGCGGAGCCGGGAGGCCAGCTCGGCGGCGCGCAGCCGGGAGGCGGGCGCCTTCGCCAGACACTGCTGGATCAGCTCCCACAGCTCCCTGGGCAGCCCGGGCAGCTCGGCGGCCTTCTCCGTGACCTGCCGGCGGAGCACCGCGCCCGGGTGGCCGCCGCCGAACGGGGTGAACCCGGCGAGCAGTTCGTAGAGCACGGTGACCAGCGCGTAGATGTCCACGGCCGCGCGTGGCGGCAGGCCCTCCACGATCTCGGGCGCCATGTAGTCGGGCGTGCCGACCACCCCGGACCGCCCGCCGTGCCGTGGCTCGTCGATCAGCTTGGCGACACCGAAGTCGGTCAGCAGCGCGGTCGGTTGCTCCTGGGAGTTGTCGAGCAGGATGTTCTCCGGCTTGACGTCCCGGTGGACGATGCCCGCGGCGTGCGCCACGGCGAGGCCGCTGGCCACCCCGGCGGTCAGGGCCACCGCCTCGGCCGGCGCAAGCCGGCGCTCCCGCTCCAGGTGTGCCCGCAGGTCGGGGCCGCGCACCAGATCCATCACCAGGGCGATGTCGCCGCCCCCCGGCTGGCCGGGGGCGTCGCCGATGACCAGCTCACGGACCCCCACGACATGGGGGTGTTCGAGGCCGAGGAGCGCGTGCCGCTCATGGGCGAAGCGCTCGGCCAGATCGGGGTCGGCGGCGAGGTCCTCTCGCAGCACCTTGATCGCGACGGGCCCGTCGGGCCCCTCCCCGAGCCACACCGTTCCGGCGCTGCCGCGGCCGAGCACACGGTGGGCGGTGTAGTGGCTGCCGATGTTCCGTGCCATGGCGTGAGGCTACGACGCGGCTTGGTTCGGCACAGGCCCCGCACGCCAGGCTTGTCCGGGTTTGCTGGCATGTCCGGCCGAAATTATCTGACGGGAAGTCGATAAATCACCGAGGCCGCCGACGTGTTGGGCGCGACTTCGCCCCAAAAGCCTCCCGCGCCATTCCCGGGAAACGCCGCCGCGCGGCTTTCGGCGCATTCGCTATTAGGGGAGGTCCTCCTGGAGCTCCGAGACGTTGTCACTCGCCTCGTCGATGAGCCCGAGCCATTCCCCGGCGTCCTCGAACCAGTCGGTGACGGTGTTCCAGAAACTCCTGCCGTCCGCGATCCAGTCCTGGAGCGGGGTGAAGTTCCAGACCAGAAAACCGATCACGACGAGAATCAGCACCATGAACAGGCAGCCCTTGAGGCAGCCGAGCCCGGGGATCCGCATCGGGTTGGCGCTGCGGGACCGGCCGCGCGGCTCGCGCTCGTCACGCGGAGTAGCCGCGCGCCGGGGCGGGGGCTCCTGATAGGGCGGCGGGGCCGGGCGCTGGTACTGCTGTTGCTGCGGATACTGCTGCGGCTGCTGGTAGTGCTGCGGTGGCGGCTGCTGGGCCGGGTAGCCGTAGCCCTCCTGCCGCTGGGGCTGGGGCCGCTGCGGGGGGCGCCGCTGCGGACGGCGCTGCGGCGGGCGCTGGAGCGGATCCTGCGCCTGCTGGGCCGGCTGCACCCGGGTCGGCTCGTTGCGGTCCCTGGCGGCGCGCATCTGGTCCCCCCAGGGATGCGGGCCGTCGGCCGGCTGCCCGGACGCGGGCCCCTGGGTGGGCATGGCGCGGGTGGTGTCGAGCCCCGGATCCCCGCCCTCGCCGCTCCCGGCGCTGGGCAGCAGGCTGGTCGAGGCGTTGGGGTCGACGCCGAAGCCGCCGGCGTCGTCCCCCGGGCCGGCACCGCCCGAGCCGCCGGGCATGACCTGCGTCGGCTCGGCGGAGCCGGGCGGGCTGATGCCGGTGCCGGGGACCTTGACCGGGGTGGCGTCGGGCAGCAGCAGCGCGGTGACGCCGAGCGCCGCGTTGCGCTGCTCGGGGGTGGCGTTCTCGTTGATCCCGGCGGCGACGGTGCGCAGCGCGCGGGCGAGGTTGGCCGCCGAGGGGCGCTCGTCGGGGGACTTCCGCAGGCAGCAGTCGATGACCGTCCACAGCGGACCCGGCAGGCCGTCGGGCTGCCTGGGCTGCTCGCTGATGTGCCGCTGGAGCACCTGGAGCGTGTTGGAACCGCCGAACGGGGGCTGCCCGCTGACCAGCTCGTAGAGCAGGATGCCGGCGCCGTAGACGTCGACGGCCGACGTCTGCTCGCGGCCCTCGGCCGACTCGGGGGCCACATAGGACGGGGTGCCGACGAACTCGTGCGCCCGGGTGACCCCGGGGGAGTCGGCGAGCCTGGCGATCCCGAAGTCGGTCAGCATCGGGCGCAGCGGACGACCGTCCTGGCCGCCGGCGAGCAGCACGTTGGCCGGCTTGAGATCGCGGTGGACGATGCCCTTGCCGTGCGCCGCGGCCAGCGCGTCGGCGATCTGGGCGGTCAGCAGGGCGGCGCCGATGGGGCTCAGCGGGCCGTTCTCGTAGAGGTAGCGATGGAGGTCGGGGCCGTCGATCAGATCCATCACCAGGGCTATCAGCTCGCCCTCGACCACCAGATCGCGGGTGCGCACGATGTTGCCGTGGTTGGCCGCCGACAGCCGCAGCAGGACGGAGCGCTCCCGCAGGAAGCGCATCACGACGTCCGGGTCGTGCGCCAGCTCCTCCTTGAGCACCTTGACCGCGACCAGCTCGCCCGGCTGGCCGGCCACCGCCGCGTCCTCGCCGGCGGCCTCGCGCTGGCGACCGCGCCAGACGGTGCCGGTGGCACCGCGCCCGAGCGGCTCCTCAAGCAGGTACTTGCTGCCTACCGGCCGCACGTGTGCTCCCTGATGCTTCGATGCTGCGCTGGTGGTGACGAGATCTGAGCCCCCTACTGTAGTGCCGCCCTCCGACAGCGGGGCGGCACGAGCGGGCCGACTCGGTCGGGACGCCGCGTTCCCGTGGCCGGGCCGGGTGGGTCCGGTCGGGGCCGATGTCCGTCTGGACGCGGAATCGGCCGGTTCGGTTCCGCTGGGGCGATCCGGCGGGAACGGATGTGGGAACGGATGAGGCAACGGATGAGGCAACGGCAGACCCGATCGGCCGCCGCACGGGGCCGGTCGGGGGTGCCGTCAAGTGCCGTCGGGGTGCGCCGGGAGAGGGAGTCGGGTGAGCGAGTGGGGCGGATCCGGTGCGGCCTATGGGAGTGAAGGTGAAGAATGCGCTTTCTCTCCCTCTGGCATCCACCGATCAGATCTGGTCAGATATGGCCAATCAAGATCATTAAGCACCAGGGGCGCGGAGCGGTGTCAGTGGCGGGTGCGAGGATGCCCTCAGCATCGGCGTCCGATGCGGATCGGGACATGACAGCCGGGCTGGCGAGCGACCGGGAGGGCCGATGCCGATTCAGATCAGGTTGACCGTTCTCGGACACGGCGCCGCCGGCGGCGTCGACGTCGCCGTCGCGGCCCCGGCCGGCACCCCGCTCTCCGCCGTTCTCGGCTCCCTGGCCAGCGCCGTCGCGCCCGGGGCCGCCTCCCCCGGCGCGGTCTTCTGCGAGGACAGCCGGCTGGATCCCCGGCAGAGCCTGCTCGGCGAACCACCTCTGGTGGACGGCGCCGTGCTCTCCCTGCACCGTCCGCTGGAGGCCCCTGGCGTCGAGCCGGTGCCGGCCAGGCTGCTGGTGGTCTCGGGGCCGGACGCCGGCGGCGTCCATCTGCTGCGCGGCGGCACGGCCACCATCGGCCGCTCCGCGGACGCGGACATCCCGCTGGACGATCCGGATGTCTCCCGGCTGCACTGCTCGCTCACGCTGCGCCCCGACGGCACGGTCACGGTCGCCGATCTCGGCTCGACCAACGGCACCTCGGTCGACGGGCGGCCGGTGCGGGAGCGGCCCGAGCGGGTGCCCCCCGGCGGGATACTGCGGCTCGGCGAGTCCGCGCTGCGCGTGATCGCCGCGGACGGCCAGGAGCCGCCGGCCGTGTCGGCCGCCCCGCCGGCCGAGGCCCCGGCGGAGCCGCCGAGGGGCGGCGCGGCCGGCCGGCCGCAGCGGCGCGGCGGCGGGCTGGCGGGCTGGGCGCGGGGGCGGCTGGCCCCCTCGCCCGAGCAGACCCACATCACGGCGGCCCCGCCGCCCGTCCCGGCGGAGCCGGTCGACGAGTCGCGTTGGCCGGATCTCGCGGCCGTGCTGCTGATGGCGGTCGAGTCGGGGCCCCGCCTCTGGGAGCGCGGTCCCGCCCATCCCGACGCCTACGCCATACGGCTGGGCACGGCGCAGAGCACGGGCGGCGGCCTGCCGCCGGTGACGGTGAGCCTGCCGGCGGTCGGCTCCCTCGGCCTGGCCGGGCCCAGGGAGCGGGTCGCGGGCCTCGCCCGCTCGGTGCTCGCCCAGCTGGCCGCCCTGCACCCGCCCAGCGCCCTGGAGTTGGTGGCGCTGGCCCCCGGCCGCGCCGAGGAGTGGTCCTGGCTCGGCTGGCTGCCCCATGTGAAGCCGCTGCGCGGCCAGGACTGCCGGTTGCTCCTCGGCTTCGACGAGGAGCAGGTGGCCGCCAGGCTGGCCGAGTTGGCCCAGCTGGCGGCCACGCCGGCCGCCGCCCCCAGGCGGCGCACGGTGGTGCTGGTCGACGGCGCGCTCGAAGGTCTCGCGGCCACGGCGCTGGCCCGGCTCACGCTGGACGGCGCTACCGCCGGCATCCATCTGCTCTGCCTGGCCGAGACGCCCCCGGCCACCCCCGAGTCCCCGGTGGCCGAAACGCTGGAGGCCGCCGGCGCCGCCCTCCCCGCCTTCGCGGGGTGCGGGGCGGTCGGGCTGCTCAGCGGCGCGGTGGCCACCGCGGTGCGGGTGGTCGGCCCCGATCGGCGCCCCGGCCCCCCGGCCAGCGCGGACGCGGTCTCCCGGGCCTGGGCCGAGCGCTTCGCCCGCGCCCTCGCCCCGCTCTCCGAGGACACCCCCGGCTCCCCGCCGAGCGCCCCCGGAACCACGCCGCTGCCCGACAGCTGCCGGCTGCTCGACGTGCTGGAGCTGTCCCGGGTCACCCCAGGCGCCCTGCGGGAGCGCTGGGCGCGAGGATCGGAGCTGCCGCTGGCCCTCGGCATGGGCGAGCGGGGTCAGGTTTCGGTCAATCTCACGGAGTTGAGCGCCCCGCTGCTGATCGAGGGCGCCGCCCGCTCGGGGCGCACCGAGCTGCTCAACGCGCTGGCCGCCTCGCTGGCGGCGACGCTGGGCCCGCACGAGCTGTCCCTGCTGCTGGTCGAGGGTGCGGCGGACGGGCTGCGCCCCTCAGTCGAGCTGCCGCAGGTCGCTTCCTATCTGGGCGCCACGGATCCGCTGCGCATCCGCGCCTTCGCGCAGGCGCTGCGCGCCGAGTTGAAGCGGCGGGCGCTGCTGCTGGGCGAGTCCGCGTTCGCCGCCCAGGAGTTGGGCGGCTCGCAGCCGCCGAGGGCCGAGCCGGGGGCGGACGGCGCCCCGCCTGCCGAGGGGCGGGTGATCTCCCCGAGGTCGGGCCACGAGCCGGGCGGCTGGCACGGCCAGGAGGCGTCCGTTCCCGAGCCGCCGATGCGGGTGCCAGGCAGCGCGCCGCTGCCCTGGCTGGTGGTGCTCGTCGACGATCTGCCCGCGCTGTTGTCGCCGCCGCTCGGCGCGCCGGGGCGGCAGGCCGCCGGCTCGATGCTCCGGGTGCTTGAGGCGGCGCGCCGGGAGGGCCCCCGTCTTGGCGTGCGCCTGGTGCTGGCCGGCGGCCCGCCGGCCGCCGGCGATCCGTTGGATCTGTCGGCAGCGCTGCGGCTGACGCTGACGGGAACACCACCGGGACGGGCCGAGCTGCGCACCCCGGACGGCGCCCGCACCCCGTTGCAGACCGGCCGGGTGACGGGGCGCATCCCCCGCACGGCCACGCTGCGCCCCACGGTCACCCGGCTGGACTGGGAGCGGGTCGGGGACCCACCGGCCCGCCGGCCAGTTCGCGAGCTGGGCAACGGCCCCACTGACATCGCCCTCCTGGCCAGCGCCGCCACCCGCGCCGCCCAAACCCCCCAGACCGCCACCGCCACCCCCGTCTGACGGCCCCCGCGGGTCGCTCCGCACCCGGCGAAGGCGGTGCGGGCGGCTCCCGGTGCCTCGGCTGTCTCGGCCGCCTCGGCTGTCGTGGCCGCGCGTCACCGGGGGGTGGCCGGCGACCCGCTGCCCGCGCTCCGGGCAGCCGGGCCGCGCCCCGTTCACGGTCGCCCCCATCCCCCGCGGGTACGCGAACATTGTCCGTGCAGGTCATAACCCGCGGGTAACAGCCCCATCACAAAGGCTTGTTGGGCCATCATCTGTCTTGATCAGGAAGCCGACTGCGCGTAGGAACATGCGGCGTAGGACGTGCGGCGTGGCAGGCCCTGCATCACGTGGGGACACTGCCGCATCCAAGTGAGGCGGTGTTCATGCGCGGTTCGGGCCCGGGCCCTGGCCGGAGAGTGACGCGGGTGGCAGCGGCGGTGGTGGCCACCACCGCGCTGACGCTGACAGCGTGCGGCAGCGACGGTGAGGGCGACCGTAGCGACAGAGAGGCCACCATCGAACTCCCTGACCTCAGTGGTCAGTCCCTGGAAGTGGCCGCGGTCTGGACAGGCGCGGAACGGGACAACTTCGTCGCGGTGATGGACGAGTTCGAAAGTCGAACGGGCGCCTCGGTCACCGTGGTGCCCAGCAGTGACAACGTCTCCCAGTTCGTCGGCACCAAGATCGAGGGCGGTTCGCCGCCCGACGTGGTGATGGTGCCGCAGCCGGGCGTGCTGCGGGAGTTCGCCGAGAAGGGGTGGCTGGCCAGGCTGGGCGATTCGACACAGGCCCAGCTGGACGCCAACTACACCCAGGGCTGGCACGAGCTGGCCTCCTGGGAGGGCGACCCGTACGGCGTCTATGTGAAGGCCGCCAACAAGTCCCTGATCTGGTACAGCTCCACCGCGTTCGACTACGCGGGGGTGCCGACCCCGGAGACCTGGGAGGAGTTCGTCGACACCGCCTGGACGGTGTGGGAGTCGGGCACCACGCCCGTCTCGGTCGCCGGCGCCGACGGTTGGACGTTGACCGACTGGTTCGAGAACGTCTATCTCTCCCAGTCGGGGCCGGAGATGTACGACCGGTTGGCGGCGCACGAGATCCCGTGGACCGACGAGAGCGTCACGGACGCGCTCACCACCCTCGGCGAACTCTTCGGCGAGAACCGGCTGTTGCGGGGCGGCGCGAACGGTTCGCTGGGGACCGACTTCCCCACCTCCGTCACCCAGACGTTCATCAACCTGACCACCCCGGGCGCCGCCATGGTCTTCGAGGCGGACTTCGTCGGCTCGGTGATCACCGACAGCACCGACGCGGTGATCGGTGAGGACGCCCGGGTGTTCCCGTTCCCCGCGGTCGGCGCCGGGGACCCCCCGGTGGTCAGCGCGGGTGACGCGGCCGTCGCGGTCTCGACGGACGGTCAGGCGAGCGAGGCGCAGGAGGCCCTGATGACGTTCCTGGCCTCCACCGACGCCGCCGCCATCTGGGCGGAGCCGGGCGGCTTCGTCTCACCGAACAAGTCGCTTGAGTTCGACGTGTACCCCAACGAGGTGCAGCGCGGCATCGCCGAGGCGCTCATCGCGGCGGGCGACGACTTCAGGTTCGACATGTCGGACCAGACCCCGGCCGCCTTCGGTGGCACCACCGGCCAGGGCATGTGGCAAGGACTACAGAACTTCCTGCGCGACCCCGACGACATCGACGGGGCCCAGGCATACCTGGAGTCCCAGGCAGCCAGCGCTTACGGCGACTGACGGACGGAGACTGACTTCCCATGGCATCCGGCAAGGCGGTGATCAGGGCACGCCCCTGGGCCGTGGTGTGCTTCCTGTTCCCGGCGCTGCTGCTGCTCGGCGCGCTGGTGGTGTACCCCATCGGGTACTCCGTGCAGCGCAGCCTGTTCGACGCGTCCGGCGACAGCTTCGTCGGCCTGGACAACTTCAAGGAGATATTCAGCGACGACGGCATCAGGACCGCGCTGGAGAACACCCTGATCTGGATCGTGGTGGCGCCGACGGTGGCCACCGCGCTGGGGCTGGTCTTCGCGGTGCTGACCGAACGCATCCGCTGGGCGACGGTCTTCAAGCTGATCGTCTTCATGCCGATGGCGGTCTCCATGCTGGCGTCCGGAATCATCTTCCGGATGGTCTACGAGCAGGACCCGGACCGGGGCCTGGCCAACGCGCTGGCGACGACGGTGCACGACACCTTCGCCAGCAGCTCCAGTTGGCCCGACGCCGAGCCGCGCCCCGGCGGATCGTTGACCGTCCAGGACGACGGTTCGTATCTGCTGGAGGAGACGGTGTCGGCCGGCAGCCCGGTGCTGCTGCCGCTGGTGGCGGTGCCCCAGCCGAAGCTGTCGGGCGCCGAGCTGGCCCAGGAGGCGTCGAGCGACCCGGGCCAGGTGACCGGCACCATCTGGATGGACTTCACCCGGGGCGGCGAAGGCGTCGAGGGCGCCATCGACCCGGAGGAGAGGGCCCTCTCCGGGATCAAGGTCGAGGCGCTGCGGGACGGCGAGGTGGTGGCCGACACCAAGACCGGTGACGACGGCACGTTCCAGCTGCCGGCCGAGGCGGATGGCGCGCAACTACGGCTGGCCGCCGACAACTTCACCGCCCCCTACAACGGCGTCGAATGGCTCGGGCCCAAGGTCATCACACCGGCGATCATCGCCAGCTATGTGTGGATGTGGGCCGGCTTCGCCATGGTGCTGATCGCCGCCGGCCTGGCCTCGGTGCCCAGGGAGACCCTGGAGGCGGCCCGGGTGGACGGCGCCAACGAGTGGCAGGTCTTCCGCCGGATCACGGTTCCGCTGCTGGCCCCGGTCCTGGGGGTGGTGGCGGTGACACTGATGATCAACGTGTTGAAGATCTTCGACCTGGTCTATGTGATCGCGCCCGCCTCGTCCCAGGCGGACGCCAACGTGCTGGCCCTTGAGCTGTATCTGTCCTCCTTCGGGGCCGGGGCGAACCAGGGCGTGGGCAGCGCGATCGCGGTGTTCCTGCTGCTGCTCGTGGTACCCGTGATGATCATCAATCTGCGCAGGCTGCGACGGGAGAACCAGCGGTGACCGCTCCCACCATGACCGCACAAGTACCCGACCCGGCGCCCACCCCGGCGTCGGACGCCGTGGGCCCGCCCCGGCGTTCGGTGGGCAACCGTCTCGCCTCCCTCGCCGCCGGATCCGTGGTGCGGGTGATTCTGGTGGTGATCGGGGTGCTGTGGCTGCTGCCCACCGCCGGTCTGCTGGTCTCCTCGTTCCGCGATCCGCGCGATATCGCCTCCACCGGCTGGTGGGAGGCGTTGACCGATCCGGGCCAGTGGACCTGGTCCAACTACGACAGCCTGCTGGGCAACGACACCTTCACCGGCTCGGTGTGGACCACCGTGGCGATCACGGTGCCGGCCACCGCGCTGGTGATCGGGCTCGCCGCGCTGGCGGCCTACGCCTTCGCCTGGCTGGACTTCCCCGGCCGGGACTGGCTCTTCCTGGTGGTCGTGGGGCTGTTGGTCGTCCCCGTCCAGATCGCGTTGATCCCGGTGGCGCGGCTCTTCAACACGTTGGGCATCTTCGAGACCACGCTGGGCGTGGTGCTCTTCCACTCGGCCTTCGGGCTGCCCTTCGGGATCTTCCTGCTCCGCAACTTCTTCTCCGAGATCCCGCGCGAACTGCTGGAGGCGGCCCGGCTGGACGGGGCCGGCGAACTGCGGCTGTTCTTCAAGGTGGTGCTGCCGCTCGGCGGCCCGGCGATCGCCGCGCTGGCGATCTTCCAGTTCATGTGGGTCTGGAACGACATGCTGGTGGCGCTGATCTTCGCCGACTCGGGCTCGCCGCCGATGACGCTGGCGCTCCAGCAGGAGATGCGGCAGTTCGGCAGCAACTTCGACGTGCTGGCCCCCGGCGCCTTCCTGACCATGCTGATTCCGCTGGCGATCTTCTTCGCCTTCCAGAAGCAGTTCGTCTCCGGCGTGATGGCGGGCGCGGTGAAGTAGCCGCGCGGGGCCGTGCCGACAGGCGAACGGACGCACGGCGCGGGGCCGGACGGGGTGTCACCACCCGGTCCGGCCCCTTTCCCGATCCTGTTCCCCTGCTGTCAGCCGGCGCGACCGACGTGCACGGTGCTCGCGGCGAGATAGAACGCGTCGGGGCGACGCAGGATGCCCGAGGCGGCCTCGGGGTCCAGCAGGGCGTCCAACGTGGACCGGTCCTCCCGGGAGAGCCGGTCCCCCACGTGCTCGCGCTGTCTGCTCAGCCGTTCCCGCAGGTACGCCCGGGCGTCGGCGGGGAGCGGTGCGGGCAGCTCGGTGAGGAAGGTGCGGCGGGCGACGGGGGCAAGACCCGCGCCGGTCAGCATCGAGGGCCAGTCCTCGGGCACGGCGACGGCATCGGGCAGCGCCGCCCGCATCTCCTGGAACCACTCGGCGTGCGCCGCGTCCAGCCGCTCCTGGAGGCCGGGCCGGCCCAGGCCGAAGTCCCTGGGCAGGAAGCGCGCGGGCAGCCCGCCCTCGGCCAGCGCCAGCGAGCCACCGGGCCGCAGGGCGGCGGCCAGCTGCCCCAACGCGTGCTGCTGGTCCCCCAGATGGTGGACGAAGAGGCTCGCCCAGACCAGGTCGAAGCCGCCCCCGATCCCGGCCAGCCCGGCCGGCAGCTCGGCCTGCCGGGTGCGCACCCGCTCGGCGAGACCCGCCGCCAGCGCGCGTCGCTCGGCGAGCCGCAGCAGCTCCGGGGCGCCGTCCACGGCCACCACCTCGGCGCCCGGGAACTCGTCGGCCAGCAGCGCGGTGACCACGCCGGGGCCGCTGCCCACATCCAGGATCCGCCGCGCGGCCGGCTGCTCGCCGCGCAGCCAGCGCGCGGTCGCGCGCAGCGCGACGGCGTGCAGTTCGGCACCGCGTGTGAGCTGGGCGCCGGCCGCGTCCCAGTCGAAGTCCACGGCCTCGTGCGGGGGATGGTGGTGGTGCGCGTGTGCGGACACGTCAGCTGCCTTCCGTGAGCCTACGACTGACGCCGGCACCGCCCGACGGACCACGGCGCGCCCGCGTCAGGGCGCGGCGGCCGGGGTGGCGGCCCGGGACGGAGGCCGACCCGCGCGGGCGGCCGAGCAGCAGGCGCCAGGGCAGCAGGGCCGCCTCCAGTTGGCTGGCCGCCGACAGCTTGGAGGCGCCGTCGAGCCGCCCCGCGAAGCCGATGGGGATCTCCACCACCGGGCAACCCGCGCGCACCGCCGCGTACTTCAGCTCCACCTGGAAGCCGTAGCCGACGCTGCGCGCCGGCGCCGGACCCAGCGCCCTGAGGGTGTCGGCGCGCCAGAGCACGAAGCCGGCGGTGATATCGCGCGGCCCGCCGCGCAGCACGGCGGTCAGATAGCGGTTGGCCCAGCGGGAGAGCAGCCTGCGGTGCGCCGACCAGTCCGCGGCCAGCCGGCCGCCGGGCACATAGCGGCTGCCGACCACGAGGCCGGCGCCGCTGGACAGCGCGGCGCCCAGCAGCCGGGGGACATCGGCCACGGCATGGCTGCCGTCGGCGTCCATCTGGAGCAGATAGCGGGCGTCGCCGTCGCGGAGGGCGTGCCCGAGGCCGGCGGCGTAGGCGCGGCCGAGCCCGCTCTTGGCCGGCCGGTGCAGCACCTCGACGCGCTCGGGGTGACGCTTGGCCAGGCCGTCGGCGATCTCGCCGGTGCCGTCGGGGCTGTTGTCGTCCACGACCAGCAGCCGCAGCCCCGGCAGCGGCAGGGCCAGCAGCGCGGCGGCGGTCCTGGGCAGCGTGGTGGCCTCGTTGTAGGTGGGCATCACCACCGTCACCGGAGTCCCGGCCCCACTCACGGGCACCACCATGCGCAAGGCCCCTTCGTCCTGGTTCGTCCTGGTTCGTCACGGTTTCGGCGCGGGTCGGTCGCGGGTTTCGTCCCGCGTTCGTCGGGCACTGCGGACGGCGGCCCGGAAGGCCCGGTTCAGCCCCGCCGGCCACCTATCGCTACGAATATCATCTTTGTCCGTGGGCGGCAGGTCGCCGGGCGGCCGACGCCTCCGCGCCGACCGCCCGCCCGTTCCCGCGTCAGCGGTTGCTGCGCAGCAGGGTGCGCATGGTGCGCATGGCCACCGAGAGGTTGGCCAGGTCGAAGCTCTCCGACGACTGGATCTCGTGCAACGTGGCGCGGGCACGGCCCAGGATCGCCGCGCTGCGCTCCGCCCAGGCGGCGAACCGCTCCTCCGGCTCGGACTCGGCGCCGCCCTCGGCCAGCACATCGGCGGCGATCAGCTGATGCGCCGCGTAGAGGTCCTCCCGGATCGCGGTACGGGCCATGGACTGCCAACGGTCGGCCCTGGGCAGCTCGCTGATCCGATCCTGGAGCCGGGAGATGCTCAGCTCGTCACTGAGGTGGTAGTACACCTCGGCGACGTCCAACAACTCGCGGCCCGTGCGATCGGCGACCGCCACGATGTCCAGCGCGGAGAACACGGCGGAGAACCCGGCCACCCGACCGGCCAGCTCGGGCGGCACCCCGGTCGACTCCAGCTCCTCCCGCTGCGCCGCCAGCCAGTCCAGCTCCTGGCCTCGGAGCAGCGTGGGCAGCTCCTGCCAGACCTGACCCACCCGCTCGGCGAACAGCTCGATCGTCTCCGCCAGCCGCAGCGGCTGCGGGCGGTTGTTGAGCAGCCAGCGCGCGGCCCGCTCCACCAGCCGCCTGGCGTGCAGCCTGATCCGGGTGAGCGTGGCCTCGGCGACCTCGTTGTCGAGCCGCTCCACCGTGTCCCAGATGTCGGCCAGATCGAAGATGGCCCGCGCGGCGGTGTGCGCCCGGACGATCTCCTCCGTGGAGGCTCCCGACTCCTCCTGCATCCGGTGGATGAAGGAGCAGCCGGCCACGTTCAGCGTGTCGTTGACCAGCAGGGTGGTGATGATCTCCCGCCGCAGCGCGTGCCGCTCGATCAGCTCGGGGAATCGTTCCCGCAGGGCGCGCGGGAAGTAGGCGGAGAGCAGCCGGCCCACATAGGGGTCGTCCGGCAGGCTCGTCGTCAGCAGCTCGGTCGTGGCGGTGAGCTTGCCGTAGGCCAGCAGCACCGACAGCTCGGGCTGCGAGAGCCCACGCCCCGCGGCGCGCCGCTCGCGGAACTCGTCGTCCGAGGGCAGGAACTCCAGCTCCCGATCGAGCCGGCCCTGCTCGCCCAGCCGGGCGATGACCCGCTGGTGCGCCAGGACGAGGCCGGCGGCGGTGGCCTCGCCGTTGGCCAGCGCGACGTTCTGCGCGTAGTTGTTGCGCAGCACCAGCGTGCCCACCTCGTCCGTCATCTCGGCGAGCAGCACGTTGCGCTGCTTCACCGTGAGATCGCCGCCGGCGACCACCGCGTTCAGCAGGATCTTGATGTTGACCTCGTGGTCCGAGGTGTCCACGCCCGCGCTGTTGTCGATGGCGTCCGTGTTGCACCGGCCCCCGGCCAGCGCGAACTCGATCCGGCCCAACTGGGTGAGGCCCAGGTTGCCGCCCTCGCCCACCACCTTGGCGCGCAGCTCCCGGCCGTTCACCCGGATCGCGTCGTTGGCCTTGTCCCCGGCGTCGGCGTGGCTCTCGGCCGCGGCCTTCACATAGGTGCCGATGCCGCCGTTCCACAGCAGGTCGACGGGGGCCCGCAGGATCGCCCGCATCAGCTCGGCCGGCGTCAGCGACAGCGTGTCGTCGGGGATCTCCAACGCCTCCCGGACCTGCGGGGTGAGCGCGATGGACTTGGCCGTGCGCGGATGCACCCCACCGCCCTTGGAGAGCAGGCCGGTGTCGTAGTCCGCCCAGGACGAGCGGGGCAGCTCGAAGAGCCGGCGGCGCTCGGCGAAGCCCACCGCCGGATCCGGATCGGGATCCAGGAAGATGTGCCGGTGGTCGAAGGCCGCGACCAGCCGGATGCGCTCCGAGAGGAGCATCCCGTTGCCGAAGACGTCGCCCGACATGTCGCCGATGCCGGCCACCGTGAAGTCCTCGGACTGGGTGTCGTGGCCCAGCTCGCGGAAGTGCCGCTTGACGGACTCCCAGGCGCCGCGCGCCGTGATGCCCATGCCCTTGTGGTCGTAGCCGGCGGAGCCGCCGGAGGCGAAGGCGTCCCCCAGCCAGAAGCCGTAGGACTCGGCGACCTCGTTGGCGATGTCGGAGAAGGTGGCGGTGCCCTTGTCGGCCGCGACCACCAGATAGGTGTCGTCCTCGTCGTGCCTGACCACGTCGGCCGGGGGCCGCACCGCGCCGTCCACCAGGTTGTCCGTGATGTCGAGCAGGCCGGAGATGAACGTGCGGTAGCAGTCGATGCCCTCGGCCAGCCAGGCGTCCCGGTCGGCCGCCGGATCGGGCAGCCGCTTGCCGACGAAGCCGCCCTTGGCGCCCACCGGCACGATCACCGTGTTCTTGACCTCCTGTGCCTTCACCAGGCCCAGGATCTCCGTGCGGAAGTCCTCGCGCCGGTCCGACCAGCGCAGACCGCCCCTGGCGACCTTGCCGAACCGCAGATGCACGCCCTCGACCCGGGGCGAGTACACCCAGATCTCGAACGCCGGGCGCGGCTCGGGCAGTTCGGGGATGGCCTGCGGATCGAGCTTCATCGACAGGTAGTCGTGCGGGCGGCCCTGGGAGTCGTGCTGGAAGTAGTTGACCCGCAGCGTCGCCTTGATGACCGTCAGAAAGGCGCGGAGGATGCGGTCCTCGTCGAGGTTCTGCACCTCTTCCAGGGCGCCGTCCAGCTCCTCCAGCAGGCCGTCCGTCAGCTCCCGGCCCGCGCTCTGCCGCGTCGGGGCGTGCCGGGCCTCGAAGAGGTTCACCAGCAGGCGGGTGGTGTGCACGTTGCGGCGGAGCGTGGCCTCCATGTTCTCCCGGGCGAAGCGGGAGCCCGCCTGCCAGAGGTACTTGGCGTAGGCGCGCAGCACCATGGCCTCACGCCAGGTCAACCCGGCGGAGAGCACCAGCGCGTTGAAGCCGTCGTCCTCGGCGACGCCCGTCCACGCCGCGGCGAACGCGTCCTGGAAGCGCTGCCGCGCCCCGCCGCCCAGCCCGTCGGCCAGCGCCGGGGGCAGCCGCAGCCCGAAGTCGTAGATCCAGGCGGGCGCGCCGTCGTCTGGCCGCAGATGGTAGGGGCGCTCGTCGACCACCTCGACGCCGAGGTTCTGTAGGACGGGGAGCACGGCCGACAGCGTGACCGGCTCGCCGATCCGGTAGATCTTGAACCGGCGTTCGCCCGGCGCCGCGTTGACCGGCTCATAGAGGCTGAGCGCGAAGTCCCGCCCCGGCTCGGGGCGCAGCCCGATCACGTACTGGAGATCCGCCACCGCGGCGCGGGGCGGGAAGTCGGCCTTGTAGCCCTCGGGGAAGGCGTTGTGGAAGCGGCGCCCCAGATCCGCGGCCTGCTCCTCGCCGCACTCGGCCAGCAGCGCGTCCGCGAAGCCGTCCGTCCAGGAGCGGGAGGCGTCGGCCAGCCTGGCCTCGATCCGATCCAGGTCGGACTCCGTCAGCTCGGGGAGCTCGCTGCCGGGCTCCACCCGGATCACGAAGTGCAGCCGGGAGAGCACGGACTCGGTGTTCCAGGCGGTGAAGTCGACGCTGTTGCCGTCGAGTTCCTCCAGGAGGATCTGGGTGAGCCGCAGCCGCACCGAGGTGGTGAAGCGGTCGCGCGGCAGATAGACCAGGGCCGAGTAGTAGCGGCCGTACTCCTCCTGCCGCAGGAAGAGCCGCAGCCGGCGCCGCTCCTGGAGGTGCAGCACGGCGGTGGTGATGCTGCGCAGCGTGTCCACCGGCGTCTGGAACAGCTCGTCGCGCGGGTAGGTCTCCAGGACCTGCAACAGATCGCGTCCGCTGTGGCTCTGGGTGCTGAAGCCCGCCGCCTGCATCACCTCGGCGACCTTGCGGCGGATCACCGGGACCCGACGCACCGACTCCGTGTAGGCGGCGGCGGAGAACAGGCCGAGGAAGCGGCGCTCCCCGATCACCCGCCCCTGGTTGTCGAACTTCTTGACGCCCAGGTAGTCCAGATAGGAGCGACGGTGCACGGTGGCGCGGCTGTTGGCCTTGGTGAGCACCAGCAGCCGGGGATCCCTGGCCTTGGCCCTGGCCGTCGGCGACAACCGGCTGAACGCCGCGGACGCCGCCGGATGCTCGGGGTCGGCGGCGTAGGGCGGATCGGAGCGCAGGATGCCAAGACCCGTGCCCGGCACCGGACGCAGCACGTCGCCCGAGCCGCCGTTGTCCTCCCTGGCCAGCTCGTACTCGCGGTAGCCGAGGAAGGTGAAGTGGTCGGCGGCCAGCCAGCTCAGCAGCTCGCCGGCCTCCTCGATGTCCTGCTGGCGCAGCTCGTCGGAGAGCGGCTCGTCCGGCAGGCCCTCGGCGATCCGCAGCGCGATGGCGCGCATCTTCTGGTAGTCCTCGACGGCCTCGCGCACATCGCCGAGCACCCGCCGCAGATCGGCCTCGACCTGGCGGACGTTCTCCGGATCGGTCTCCCGGTCGATCTCGACATGGGTCCAGGACTCCACCACGGCGTCCGCCGGCAGGCCATCGGCCGGGAGCCCGCCCTCCATGTCCCGACCGGCGTCCAGCACCTCCAGCAGCCGGCCGGTGACATCGCGGCGGACCACGATCTGCGGATGGACCACCAGATGGATACCGCGCCCCTGCCGGGACAGCTCGTTGGTGACGGAGTCCACCAGGAACGGCATGTCGTCCGTGACGACCTCGACCACGGTGTGACTGCACGTCCAGCCGATCTCCTCGACGGACGGGGTGTAGACGCGGACGTTGGCGGTGCCCTGGGGGCGTTCGCCGGCCAGCCGGTGGTGCGCCATGGCCGCGCCGTAGAGATCCACCGGATCCCGTTCGGTCACGTCCTCGGCGGCGATGAAGAGGTAGTAGCGGCGTAGATAGGAGCGGAGCGCTTCGGCGTCCATCCCGTGTGCGGGTGGCTGCCCCCGGGATGAGCCGTGTTCGGCTACCCGGGCCGCCTGGGCCAGCAGTTCGTCCTTGGCTTCGTCCAGCTTGCTGTGCATGTCCTCTTACTCCTGTCGCGCACCGTCGCGTGACGTCGAGAAACGGTCACAGGGCAGCGCTCGCTCGCGAAGGTGGGGCGCTCCCGGTGATCCCGATGGGGGGAATCAGCGGATGAGCCGGCCCGGCGCGGGCTGGATACCGAGGGGAGGCCACACTGCCCCCCGGCCGAGGTGACGGCCGATATCGCACTGATCACATGGCAAGGCTATCGCCCCGACCTGAAGAGCGAACGGGCGCCAGGGCGCCAGGGAGGGCGCGTCAGGCGCGCCCCACCACCTCCTGGGCCACGGCCACGGCCTCCGCCAGGGTGTCGACCACCGGCACCCCGGCCCGCTCAAGACTGCGCCGACTGTGCGAACCGCCCGTGTACAGCACGGCCTTGGCACCCGCGTGCGCGGCGGCCACGGCATCGTCCGTGGCATCGCCGATCACCACGACCCGCTCGGGCGAGACGCCCTCCAACGTGGCCAGATGGCGCGCCATCTGCGCCGCCTTGCCGCTCTTCCCGCCCTCGCCCAGATGGCCGTCCACCCGTATGAAGTGCTCGGCGATGCCCAGCCTGGTCAGCCAGGGGCCCAGCCGGTCGTGCGGCGCCAGCGAGCAGACGGACTGCGTGCGGCCGGCGAGCACCCACTCGGCCAGCAGCCGCTCCGCGCCCTCGGTGAGCCCCGCGCTGTCGGCTCTCGCGAAGTAGTGCCGATGGAATGTGGCGTCCATCACGGCCCACTCCTCGTCGCTCGGCGCCCGCCCGAGCAGGCGCTCGTAGAAGAGGGGCACCGGCACGCAGTACAGGTCGCGGTAGCGGGCCAGCGTGATGCCGGCCATCCCGATCTCGGCGAAGGAGGCGTTGGTCGCCTCGATGACGGCGTCGATGTCGTGGAGCAGCGTGCCGTTCCAGTCCCACACGATGTGCGGGGCGGCTGTCTGAGGGCTCGAAGTGTGCGGAAAAGCCATGCCCCGCACATTACGGGCCGGCACTGACAACGGGACAGAGCGCCGGCGAGCGGCCGGTTACAGCAGCCGGTCGATCTCCTGCACCCCGTACCAGAGCAGTTCGTGGTCGGCCGCCCCGTCAACGGTGAACTGGGCGTCGTCGTCGCCCTGGTCGGCCGCGCCCACCGCGTCGGCGGCCAGCGCGATGTCGTCCGCGGCGTCCTCGGCGTCGACATGGACGGCCGCCAGCCAGCGCAGCGGAACGGCCTCGACGACCCTGACCTCGCCCAGCGCCTCGACGGCCAGCGCCAGATCCGGATCGGCCACCGCCACCCGATCGGGCACCTCGGCGGCGAGCACCACCCGCCGCCTGGCGACCTCGGGATCGGTGGCGATCAGCCGCAGCGAGCCGGCGGCGGCCCTGCTCAGCGCGGCGTACTCCAACTCCTCCTCGCCGCCCGAGAGGTACCACTCGCGGAGCGCGGGAGTGACGGCATAGGCGGTCAGGGGAGCCGGGCCGACCTCGCCGGCCTCGTGCAGCCGGGCCAACCCGGAGAGCGTGAGGGGAACATAGACGCGCACGGAACCGCCGTCTCCTTCCGGCCGTAAGCCGGCTCACCCTACCAGGGGGCGCGCGGGGCACAGAGACACAGCGCCCGCGCCTCCTGCGCACGCCGGGCAACTCTTGCCGCCCGGTGCGGAGTTGATTACACTCCGCATTGCCTACCGGCCGGTAACAAGCAGACTCACGGGGGCGGTCCAGCAACAATGCTCAGCAATCGGGGCCCGAGGCCGACGAGGCCGGCCAGCAGGCGTGTCGACTCGCGAGGCCCACGCCACCGGTCGCGTCCCAGCCCGCCGCCGCGCCCACAGGAGTGGTTCGCGGGCCAACTCCTGCTCGTGCTCAGCGGTCAGCGCCCGGTCACGATCCTGCTCGGGCACGTCAGGGACACGGCGTACGAACAGCTCAGCCAGCTCGCCCCGCGCACCCCGCTGCGGCCCCAGGCCGGCGGTCCCGCGCCCAGGCTGATCCTGGTGCGCGGCTCCTGCCCGGCCAGCTCCGCCATCGAGGCGTGCGCCCTGGTGCGGGTCGGCGAGCGCACCAGGGCGCTCGCCTTCCGGCTGGAGCAGCGTCCTGGCAGCGGCTGGCGCTGCACCGCCGTCGAGGTGGACACCGTGGCCTGACGCGCCTCGGGGGCGCGTTCCGCTGCGGAACGCGCCCCCGAGGGCGAAGACAGCGAACGGCGCCCGGCACGGCGCCGCCCCGTCACTTCTTGCGACGCCGGCCGCCGCCCTTCTGGGCCTTGCGCCGCTCGGCGCGGGTCTGGCCGGAGCCGGAGCTGGTGGCCTCGGCGGCTGGGGCGCCCTCGCCCGCGGCGAAGTCGCCCTCCACCACACCGCCGGCGCCATCCACCGTCGGCGCGGAGTACCGCAGCCCCTCGGCGCGCTTGGGCGCCTCCAGGCCCTTCGCCAGGATCGCGGGACGAGCCCCGCCCTGCGTGCCGCCGCCCTGCACGGCGCCGGCCGGAGCCCGCCGCTCCTCGCCGTCGGCCTCCTCCTCCTTGGCGCCGCCCTGCACCGGCACCTGCTCGACCTGCCGCTCCACCTGGACCTCCAGGTTGAACAGATAGCCGACGGACTCCTCCTTGATGCCGTCCATCATGGCGGTGAACATGTCGAAGCCCTCGCGCTGGAACTCCACCACCGGGTCGCGCTGCGCCATCGCCCGCAGCCCGATGCCCTCCTGGAGGTAGTCCATCTCGTAGAGGTGCTCACGCCACTTGCGGTCCAGCACGGAGAGCACCACCCGGCGCTCCAGCTCGCGCATCACCTCGGAGCCCAGCTCCTCCTCGCGCTTGTCGTACTGCGCGTGGATGTCCTCCTTGATGGAGTCGGAGATGAACTCCGGCGTCAGCCCCTCCCTGCCGCCGCTCTCCTCCTCCAGGTCATCGACCGTCGCGGCCACCGGGTAGAGCTGCTTGAACGCGCCCCAGAGCCGCTCCATGTCCCACTCCTCGGCGAAGCCCTCCACGGTCTCCGCCTGGACATACGCCTCGATGGTGTCGTCCATGAAGAACCGCACCTGCTCGTGCAGATCCTCACCGGAGAGCACCCGGTGCCGCTCGCTGTAGATGACCTCGCGCTGCCGGTTGAGCACCTCGTCGTACTTGAGGACGTTCTTCCGGATCTCGAAGTTCTGCTGCTCCACCTGCCCCTGCGCGGACGCGATCGCGCGGGTGACCATCTTGTTCTCGATCGGCACATCGTCGGGAACGTTGGCCATGGCCATCACCCGCTCGACCATCTGCGCCTTGAACAGCCGCATCAGATCGTCGCCCAGCGAGAGGTAGAAGCGGGACTCGCCCGGGTCGCCCTGCCGGCCGGAACGGCCGCGCAGCTGGTTGTCGATCCGCCGCGACTCGTGCCGCTCGGTGCCCAGCACATAGAGCCCGCCGAGGCCCTTGACCTCCTCGAACTCGGCCTCCACCCCCTGCTTCGCGCGCTCCAGCGCGCCGGGCAGCTCCGCCGCCCACTCCTCGGCGTTCTCCACCGGGTCGAGGCCCTTGGTACGCAGCTCGTCCTCGGCGATGTCGTCCGGGTTGCCGCCGAGCTTGATGTCGGTGCCACGGCCCGCCATGTTGGTGGCCACCGTGACCGCGCCCTTGCGGCCGGCCTTGGCGACGATCGCCGCCTCCCGCTCGTGGTTCTTCGCGTTCAGCACCTCGTGCCGGGCGCCGCGCTTGTTGAGCTGCTGCGACAGGTACTCGGACTTCTCCACCGAGGTCGTGCCGACCAGCACCGGCTGGCCCTTCTCGTGCTTCTCCACGATGTCGTCCACCACGGCGGCGAACTTGGCCACCTCGGTGCGGTAGATCAGGTCCGCCTGGTCCTTGCGGGCCATCGCGCGGTGGGTGGGGATCGGCACCACGCCCAGCTTGTAGATCTGGTGGAACTCGGCCGCCTCGGTCATCGCCGTACCGGTCATGCCGGAGAGCCGGTCGTAGAGCCGGAAGTAGTTCTGGAGGGTGATCTTGGCGAGCGTCTGGTTCTCGTCCTTGATCTTCACCCCCTCCTTGGCCTCGATCGCCTGGTGCATGCCCTCGTTGTAGCGCCGGCCGGCCAGAATGCGCCCGGTGTGCTCATCGACGATCACGACCTCGCCGTCGATGACGACGTAGTCCTTGTCCTTCTTGAACAGTTCCTTCGCCTTGATGGCGTTGTTCAGATAACCGACCAGCGGCGTGTTGACCGACTCGTAGAGGTTGTCGATGCCCAGCCAGTCCTCGACCTTGCTGACGCCGGCGTCGTGGATCGCGACCGTGCGCTTCTTCTCGTCGACGTCGTAGTCGCCCGTCTCGGCCTGCTGCCGCGTCGGCACGGCCGCCTCGCCCTTCTCCAGGCGCTTGGCCAGCTTGGAGAAGTCGGCGTACCACTTGGTGGCCTGGTCGGCCGGGCCCGAGATGATCAACGGGGTCCTGGCCTCGTCGATCAGGATGGAGTCCACCTCGTCGACGGTGGCGAAGTTGTGGCCGCGCTGCACCAGCTCTTCCTTCGACCACGCCATGTTGTCGCGCAGGTAGTCGAAGCCGAACTCGTTGTTGGTGCCGTAGGTGATGTCGCAGCCGTACTGCTCACGCCGCTGCGCCGGGCGCATCCCCGAGGTGATGCAGCCCACGCTCAGGCCGAGGAAGCGGTGCACCCGGCCCATCCACTCCGAGTCACGCTGGGCCAGGTAGTCGTTGACCGTGATGATGTGCACGCCCTTGTCGGAGAGCGCGTTGAGATAGGCGGGGAGCGTGCCGGCGAGGGTCTTGCCCTCACCGGTCTTCATCTCGGCCACATAGCCGAGGTGCATCGCGGCGCCACCCATCAGCTGCACGTCGTAGTGCCGCTGGCCCAGCACCCGCTTGGCCGCCTCGCGGACCGTCGCGAACGCCTCGGGGAGCAGATCGTCCAGGCTCTCGCCGCCCGCGTACCGCTCCTTGTACTCGTCGGTGAGGCCACGCAGCTCGGCGTCCGTCAGGTTGACGAAGTCCTCTTCGATCGAGTTGACCTCTTTGGCGAGGCGCTGCAGCCTGCGCAGGATCTTGCCTTCGCCTGCACGCATGATCTTGTTGAAGACGGACACGAGGGCTGGTCTCCTTGCCGGTCGGGCCTGGCGCGACTGAAGGCGCGGGCACAGCGAGATGGCCCCGCCGCACCGGCCATGGTATGCGAGCGTCACGACGGGTGTCAGTGGTCGGTCCTACCATCCCGCTATGACTGCTGCTGGATTCTCCCTCTCCGCCGACGAGGCTCGCCGCATCGCCCTCCGGGCCCAGGGGCTGCTCGGCGCCCCCGATCGTCGCGGCGGAGTGCCCGGGGTGCTACGCCGTCTCGGCGCCGTCCAGCTGGACACGATCTCCGTGCTGGCCCGCTCGCACGAGCTGCTCCCCTACGCCCGGCTGGGCGCGGTCGGCCGCGAGGCCGTCGAGTCGGCGTACTGGACGGGCGAGCGCGCCTTCGAGTACTGGTCGCACGCGGCCTGTGTGCTGCCCATCGAGGAGTGGCCGCTGTTCGCCTTCCGCCGCCGCGCCTACCAGGAGCGCCATCGGGACAGCCAGCGGTCGCGGGACTCCGACCACCGCAGGGTGCTCGACCAGCTGCGGGCCGAGGGCCCCCGCACCGCCACGGAGTTGGGCGGCGCGAAGAACGGCGGCCTGTGGTGGGACTGGAGCGAGAGCAAGGTCGCGGTCGAGCGGGCCCTGGCGACGGGCGATGTGGTGGTCACCAGGCGCCAGGGCTGGAAGCGCGTCTACGACCTGCCCCAGCGGGCGGTGCCCGAGGAGCTTTACCACGATCGGTTGACGGACGAGGAGTGCCTGCGACGTCTGGTGGCCCAGGCGGGCGCCGCGATGGGGGTGGCCACCCAGGCCGATCTCGCCGACTACCACCGGCTGCGCGCCGACGCCGTGGAGGCGGTGGTCAGGGACAGCGGCCTGATCCCGGTCGAGGTCGCCGGCTGGCCGGCGGCCGAGAGCCGCAGCGGCCGGCACCGGGCCTGGGCCGATCCGGCCGCCCTGGCCACGCCGCCGCGCGGCCGGCACCGCACGGCGCTGCTCTCGCCCTTCGACTCCCTGGTCTGGGACCGGCCGCGCACGGAGCGGATCTTCGGCTTCACCCACCGGCTGGAGGCATATGTGCCCAGGCCCAAGCGGATATACGGCTACTTCGCGATGCCGCTGCTCGCCGGCGGCCGGCTGCTGGGGCGGGTGGATCCGGCCCGCGAGGGGAGCACGCTGGTGGCCAGGCACGCCGCCTTCGAGGGCGCTCTCCCGCAGGCCGCCAAGGCGGTCCCGGCGATGGCCGACGCGCTGGTCGAGGCGGCGAGCTGGGTCGGCTGCGACCAGGTCAGGGTGGAGCGCTGCACGCCGCCGGAGCTGGCCGGCCCGCTGTCCGCCGCCGTCGCCGGCGCCCAACCCGCCACGGGCTGACGCCCGGTCCGGCCCGCCCCCGGAGACGGGGCGGGCCGGCTCAGCCCGTCTCCAGATCCAGGATCTTCTCCCGCATGGCGTAGACCACGGCTTCCATCCGGGAGTGCAGCTGGAGCTTCTCCAGGATGTTGCGCACATGGTTCTTGACGGTGTTCTCGCTGATGAACAGCTCTTTGGCGATGTCCCGGTTGTTCTTCCCCGTGGCCACCAGCTTGAGCACCTCCAGCTCCCGGTCGGTGAGCCTCGGCGCGGGCACCAGCCGGCGCTCGTCGGTGCGTTGGATCATGGACTTGAACTCGGTCAGCAGCTTGGCCGCCATCGAGGGGCTGATCTGCGACTGCCCGTCGGCCACCGCCCGGATCGCGGCCGTCACCTCGTCGGTGGAGATCTCCTTGAGGAGGTAGCCGGTGGCGCCGGCCTTGATGGCGTCATAGAGGTCGGCCTCTTCGTCGCTGATGGTGAGCATGATGATCCGGGCCGAGGGGGCCACCTCCTTGATCGAGGTGCACGCCTCGATCCCGCCCCGCCTGGGCATCCGCACATCCATCAGCACGATGTCGGGCAGCAGGTCCGCCGCCTTCTCCACCGCCTCGGCGCCGTCCCCCGCCTCCCCGACCACCTCGATGTCGGGCTCCTGGGCGAGCACGATCTCCAACCCTCTGCGGAACAGCTCGTGATCGTCCACCACCAGCACCCGGATCGGTTCGCGCTCCGCCGCCGGCGCCCGTTCCTCGCGGGTCGTCGGCCGCCCCCTGGGCATCCTGGGCCCGAACGTGTCCACCATCGAATCCTCCCCCTGGCCGGGCTGGTACGCGTCGCCACACTCGGCAACCCCATGATTCCACGGCGACACCCTTGGCCGGATCCACGATCCGGCCAAGGGTGCCCAGGTGAACGCCGCGGGTCAGCCGCCGAGCGCTCCCCCGGCGCCTTCGGGGGCGACCTCGCTCAACGGGTCCGTCTCCAGCCGGATCACACCGTAGTCATAGGCGTGCCTGCGGTACACCACGCTGGGCTGCTTGGTCTCGATGTCGACGAACAGGTAGAAGTCGTGACCGACGAGCTCCATCTCGTAGAGCGCCTGGTCCAGGCCCATGGGAGCCGCCGTGTGCGTCTTCTCCCTGACCACCAGCGGACCGTCGCCCTCCACCACCACGGGCCCCACCCGGCGCACCGGCACCTCGGGCTCGCCCGAGGGGGCCGGCACCGCGCCGACGTCCACCGTCACCGCGTCGGGGACCACGTCGGCCACCTCGCTGGCGGGAATGCGACCACGGCCACGGCGCGAGGTGCGCTTGTCGTTCTCCCGGCGGAGGCGGGACTCCAGCTTCTCGACGGCCAGGTCGAGCGCGGCATACGGGTCGCCCGCCGCGGCCTCGGCCCTTACCACCGGGCCGCGATGGCGCAGCGTGATCTCCACCCGGTCGGAACGGTCCGCCTGACGCGGGTTGTGCTCCTTGGACACTTCCACATCGAGGCGCGTCACCTTGCCGTCGATCCTCTGGATCTTGTCCAGCTTCAGCTTCTCGGCCACATGCCGCCGGAATCGCTCCGGCACCTCGGTCTTGCGGCCCTTGACGACGATGTCCACGCGAACTCCGTTCCCGGAGGCGCCCGCGTCTCGGCGGGGCTCCTCCTTGGTGCGATGGCGCGGGGCGGGGCCGGTGTCCACGGCCCTCCCCCGGCGTTACGTCGGGGTTACGACTTGCATCTCCCCTTCCCCGGTAAGGAAGATCAACACCTTCCGTTGTCCTGGGCAGATGCTCAGAAGTAGACCGATCGCGATCACAAACTCGTATGCACTTTTAACGGAATGGCCGAGCAGTCGTTCCCTTCCGTCTCTTCTCTTCCGTCTCTTTCGAACGTACCGCTGACCGCCCCTGTGTGGCACCCCTACCCACACATGCGGGCGTTCCAGTCCCCCGCCGGGCCGGCGACCACCGCGCCGCCCCGCACCAGCGCCCCGGCCAGGCGCAGCGCCCTGGCGGCCTCGGCCAGCGAGGCGCCCGTGGTCACCACGTCGTCCACCACCAGCACGGGCACCCCGGCCAGGCTCGGCCCCGGCCGGGTGCCGAGCGCCCCGGCCAGGTTCGCCGCCCGCTCCGGCGCCGCGAGACCCACCTGGTCCAGCACCGGCCGGACGAACCGCAGCGCCGGCAGCACCCGGACCGCCAGCCCGTCCCGGCGCAGCCGCGCCGCCGCCCGCAACGCGATCCGACGCGTCGGATCGTGCCCGCGCCGCGCCACGGCCAGCCGAGCCGACGGCACCGGAACCAACACCGGGGGCACCGAGCCCGGCTCACCCCCCGAGGCCAGCGCGGCGGCCATGGCGCTGCGCGCCAGCGCCGCGCCCAGCGGCGTGGCCAGGCCCAACATCCCGCGCTCCTTGTGGGCCAGCAGCATCCCGCGCGCCCGGTCCGCGTACGCGGTGGCCGCCCAGACCGGCGGCAGCCCCGCCGGCCTCGGCACCGGCCGCACCTGAAGCGTCTCGCCGGCGCTCACCTCGGCCACGCACCCCGCACACACCGCCGAGCGCCCCCGGCCGCAGCCGGCGCACTCGGTGGGCAACACCAGGGAGGAGATCTCCTGCCACCATCCGCGCATCGCCCCACCGTCCCCGACCCGGAGCGGCGCGGCACCGCGGAACCGGACGGGTTCCCCCTGACGAGCGAGGCGACGTCAACGCCCAGCGGTGGCGTCCACTCCTCCGGGGGGCGGACTCACCCCGGGTAGAACGGCGCCGAGCCCGACTCGGCGACGAGCTTCCACTGCCCGTCGTCACCCAGCCTGGCGATCCGGCCACCGCTCTCGGCCAGCGTCGGGCGGCTCTCGTCCTCGCTCGCGGCCACCGCGCGGACATCGTTGAGCCCGGGCACGCTGGGCGCGCCCCCCGTGGAGCCGTCGGTCTCCACGTAGCTGATCTGCTCCACACCGTCCACCGGCCGGCCGACCACGACCAGGCCCCGATCGCCGGCCCAGGAGACCGCCACCGTGTCCGCCAGCTGCGGGGCGACCGGCCTGGGCTCGTTCACCGTCACGGTGACGCCCTGCTCCGAGCCGACCCGCTCCACCCGGCCGAGCATCAGGGAGCTGCGCTCGCCGTCGCCGACCAGCATCGCGATCCGCACACCGTCGGGCGCCACCCGCAGCGCCTCGATCCGCCCCCCGGCGAGCAGCCCCTCGACCGGCACCTCGCGGGGCTCGCCCCTGCCGCCGCTGAGCCGCAGCAACCTGGGCTCGTCGGCGTCCCGGTCGGCCAGCCACAGATCGCCGAGGCCGTCCCAACTCGGCCCGGTGAGACCGCCGTTCTCGTCCGTGGGGTTGGACAGCGGCAGCGCTTCGAGATCACCGTCCCGATCGTCGAGCGGGGCGACATAGAGCGTGCTGCCGTCCTCGCTCACCCCGGCCGACGAGCCGCCGTCCCTGCTGACGGCGGCGCTGCGCAGCACCACGTCGCCCCGCCCGAGCGGCCCGCTGACCGGATACGGCTTGTCGCCGTGGTCGGCGGGGAGCGACACCAGACGCTGCGACTCGTCGAGGAAGTAGCCCCGGCTGCCGTCGCCGTCCAGCAGGCCGGGCGCCAGGTCGCGGACCTCGGCCGCCGTCTGGGTGCAGAGCTGGCTGCCCGAGGCGGAGCGCAGCCGCACCTCGGTGATCTCCACGGAGGCCACGTTCCGCGCGGTGTGCAGCACCTGCGCCGCCATCGGTTCGCAGCGGGCGGGCGGCCACTCGTCGGGGACGCCCTCGATGCGGAGGCTGAGGCGGCCACTGCCGTCGATGTTCACCCCGTCGTCGGTCAGCGCGACATCGCTGGGGAAGGCGGAGGTGACCACCGGGCTCAGCCACTCGCTGGGGCCGGCCAGCAGGGTCCGCACCGCCTCGGAGACCGGCTCCACCCGGCGCCGCACATAGATCGGATCGGGCACCAGCACGCCTTCGCCCCGCTGGGCGCGGTCCGTCTCGGCGGCGAGATCCGCGTAGTAGTAGGTGTTGACGGCGTGGTAGATCCGGCGGAAGTCCGCCTCCCCCATCACCAGCCCGTCCGGGAGGCTGTCGATCCGCCACTGCTGATCGACCATCCGCAGCTGGAACATCGTCCGGAAATCGCCTTCGCGCGGCGTGTAGACATGCCCCTCGTTGACGTCGGCCAGCCGGGAGCCGCTGACCTCGACCTGATCGGTCTCCGCGCCGTCGTCCGGCGCCGCGTCCCGACCGGTCAGCTCGAAGATCGGCCCGCCGGTCAGCACCGTGACGCTGTGGAACGGGTCCCACTCCTCGCGCCGCTCGGGCGTCAGATACTCCTTCGCCGTCTGGTACTCGGCGTCGTCGCTGGTGACCGCCTCAAGGAAGCCGCGCACGATCTCCTGCGGCGAGGCGTTCTCCTGCGGGCTGACGCCGTCGACCCGCACCTGGGAGTCGCCCTCGGCACGCTGCGACGAGTCCACCCGCTGCACCGAGCCGCTGCCCGGCATCGAGGCGCAGCCGGCCAGCGTCAGGACGGCGGTCAGCGCGCCGACCCACCGCCACGCGCCCCGCGTCCGCTCACCGCTCACGGCCGGCCTCCCCCGGGTCGGGCGCGTCCGCCGCGCCCCTCGGCGTGGTGGAACCCGTCGCCTCGCCCGGCGAACCCGCCGAGACCGCGCGGGCCCCGGCGACCGCGCCGGCCCGCAGCGCCCGGCGGGCCTGCGAGTCGTCCGGCTCCAGCGGCAGCGGGGAGCTGCGCGGCGTGGCGCCCACCGTGGTCGGCAGCGTCAGCCGGAACTGCGCCCCGCCGCCCGGCTCGCCCCACGCCTCGACGAGGCCGCCGTGCAGCCGGGCGTCCTCCATCGCGATGGACAGCCCGAGCCCGGTGCCGCCCGTGGTGCGCGCCCGCGCCGGATCCGCGCGCCAGAAGCGGTTGAAGACGCGCTCCGCCTCGCCCGGGCGCAGCCCGATGCCGTAATCCCGCACCGCGACCGCCACCGCCTGGCCGTCCCGGCCCGTCGCCAGCCGCACCACCACGTCACGGCCCTCGCCGTGCTCGATCGCGTTGACCACCAGGTTCCGCAGCACCCGCTCGATCCGGCGGGGATCGACCTCGGCCACGACCGGCGAGGCATCGCCCCTGATCAGCAGCCGGCCGCCCTTCCGTTCGGCCAGCGGCTCGGCGCCCTCGACGACCCGGTGCACGACATCCCGCAAGTCGGCCGGCTCCGCCTCCAGATGGGCGGCGCCCGCGTCGAACCTGCTGATCTCCAGCAGATCGCCGAGGAGCGACTCGAACCGGTCGAGCTGGCTGAGCAGCAGCTCGGCGGAGCGGGCGGTCGCCGGCTCGAAGTCGCCGCGCGACTCGTGGATCAGATCGGCCGCCATCCGGACCGTGGTCAGCGGGGTGCGCAGCTCGTGCGAGACGTCCGAGACGAAGCGGCGCTGCATCCGGGACAGCTCCTCAAGCTGGGTGATCTGGAGCTGGAGGTTGCGCGCCATCTTGTTGAACGACTCGCCGAGCCGCGCGATATCGTCCTCGCCGCTGACCTTCATCCGTTCCTGAAGCCGGCCGGCCGCCAGCCGCTCCGCGATCCTGGCCGCCATCCGCACCGGCGTCACCACCTGCCGGACCACCAGCCAGGCGATCGCGCCCAGCAGCGCCACCAGGAAGAGGCCCGCCGTGGCCAGCGTGCCGGTGACCAGGCTGAGCGACTTTTCCTCCTGGGTGAACGGGAAGAGGTAGTAGAGCTGGTACTGGTTGCCCTCGTTGTCGGGCAGCCGCTTTCCTATGATCAGCGCGGCCTCGGTCTCGCCGTTCTGCCGCACCACGGTGCCGTACTGCCGATGCGCCGCCGAGTACCGGTCGACGGCCTCCCGCAGCTCGGCCGAGATGCTCTCCCCGGCCTGGATGTCCCCCATGGAACGGGTGCCCCTGGGCGGCGCCGGGCTGGAGTCCGAGCCGAACGGCGGCCTGGACAGCTCGGAGCTGAGCGCCACCACGTAGTAGACGCCCTGCCCACCGCTGGCGAGCTGCTCGACGATGCTGTTGAGCCAGCTGCTGGTGTCGACGCGCTGCGCCGTGCTGGCGTCGCCGTTGTCCCCCGCGTCGGCCGCGAGGTCCTCGGCCACGGCGAACCCGCCGTCGGCCTGGCTCTGCGCCGTCTGCCGCTTGGCCTCCAGCAGGCCGTTGCGCACCTGGCCCACCACCACGACGCCCAGCACCAGGACCACGGCCAGGGACAGCAGCAGAGTGCTGGCGACCACCCGCAGCTGGATGTTGCGCCGCCAGAGGCGCATCACGGACAGCAGGGGGCCGCGCGCCACCCGGCCGAAAATCCGGATGGCCGGCTGGGCCCGGCCGCTGGTCGCTCCTTCCGACAGCAGCCGGGAGCTGTGCCACCACACCCGGTCGGACACTTCCAGTCGCTCGTTTCCTTAGCTCGGTCCAGTCCCGCCTGGACCGGGTCTCAGCTCGATCCGGCCTTGTAGCCGACGCCCCGAACGGTCACCACGATCTCCGGACGCTCCGGATCACGCTCGACCTTGGAACGCAGCCGCTGCACATGCACATTGACCAGCCGGGTGTCCGCCGCGTGCCGATAGCCCCACACCTGTTCGAGGAGCACCTCACGGGTGAACACCTGCCACGGCTTGCGCGCCAACGCCACCAGCAGGTCGAACTCCAACGGAGTCAACGAGATGGCCTGGCTGCCGCGCTTCACCGAGTGTCCGGCGACATCGATCACCAGATCCCCGATCGCCAACTGTTCGGGAGCCGGCTCCTCGGAGCGGCGCAGCCGCGCCCTGATGCGGGCGATCAGCTCCTTCGGCTTGAACGGTTTGACGATGTAGTCATCGGCCCCCGACTCAAGCCCCACCACCACGTCGACCGTGTCGCTCTTGGCGGTCAACATGACGATGGGCACCCCCGACTCGCCACGGATCAGCCGGCAGACCTCGATGCCGTCCCGTCCGGGCAGCATCAGGTCCAGCAGCACCAGATCCGGCTTGATCTCCCGGAAGGCCGCGAGCGCCTTGTCGCCATCCGCCACAAACGACGGCTCGAACCCCTCCCCACGCAGCACGATGCCCAGCATCTCCGCCAGCGCGGTGTCGTCATCGACGACGAGTACGCGTCCCTTCATGAACCCATCATCCCATTGCCCGATGGCGACTGATATGAACGTGATCTGGAACACACTTCCGCGAGGGTGCCATGGTCCACCGGTGACACCACCCCACGGTCCGTGACGATCGCCGTCACCAACTCCGGCGGCGTCACGTCGAACGCCGGGTTGTACGCCTGCGCGCCCACCGGGGCCACCGCCACCCCCGGCGCCAACTCCGTCACCTCGTGCCCCGGCCGCTGCTCGATCCGGATACCGGCACCGTCCGCCGTCGCCAGATCCACCGTGCTCACCGGGGCCACCACGACGAACGGCACCCCGTGATGGCTGGCCAGCACCGAGAGACCGTAGGTGCCGACCTTGTTCGCCACCGAACCGTCCGCCGCGATCCGATCGGCGCCCACCAGCACCGCGTCCACCTCACCCGCGGCGAACAACGAACCCGCCGCGCCGTCCACCTGCACCGAGTACGGCATCCCCTCGCGCGCCGCCTCCCAGGCCGTCAACCGGGCGCCCTGCAACAGCGGCCTGGTCTCGTCCACCCACAGCCGCCGCAGCTCACCCGCCCCGTGCGCGGCCCGCGCCACCGCGAACGCCGTACCGTGCCCCATCGACACCAGCGCACCCGTGTTGCAGTGCGTCAACAGCCGATAGCGCCCACCCGGCAGCAACTCCCCCAGCAGCTCACGCCCGAACGCCGCCATCCGCTCGCTGTCCTCGACGTCCTCCGCGTGCAGCGCCCTGGCCTCGGCCAACGCCGCGACCGCCGCCCGCTCGCCCGCACCACCGGCCGCGTCATAGGCGGCCCGCGCCCGACGCACCCCGTAGGCGAGATTCACCGCCGTCGGCCGCGCCTCGGCCAGGGACCGCGCCGCCTCGGCCACGTCATAGCCCCGCGCGGCGGCCAGCGCCACGCCATAGGCACCGGTCACACCGAGCAACGGGGCGCCGCGCACCACCAGCGACCGGATCGCCTCGACCAGACCCGGCACATCGGTGACGGACAGCTCCACCTCCTCGGCGGGCAACCTCGTCTGGTCGAGCAGGACCAGCACCGGGCCCTCGGGGGGTTCGGCCCAGCGCAGGGCAGGGAGTCTGAGATCAACCATTGACCCAGTCTGCCGCCCAGGCGCCATGGAGAGAAGGTACGCCGGCGCGGCGAACGCGGCCGACCCGGTGTCACTACCGCCATGGCACGATGGGCGCCAAGAACCGCCGCGGGAGATGTCAATCGGCCGCAGGGGAACCACACGCAAAGGGAGTAGCCGTGAGCGACAAGCCGGGCTGGGCCTCGCCCGGATCCTCGTCCCCCGACCCCGAACACGGCCCCGGTGGCCAGGACGGCCAGGGCGGCGCACAGCCGCCCGGCGGCCAACCGCCGCAGGGCTGGGGTCAGGCGCCACAACCGCCCCAGCCACAGGGCTGGGGCCAGGGCGGAGGCGGCTGGCGGCCACCACCCCGCGCCCCCAAGCCAGGCGTGATCCCGCTCCACCCCCTGGGCGTGGGGGAGATGCTCGACGGAGCCGTCTCGACGGCCCGCGCCCACTGGCGCACCGTGCTGATCATCGGCCTGGGCGTCGCCATCGTCACCCAGGTCGTCGCGACCATCGCCATGCGCCTCTGGCTCAGCGACAGCGAGGGCCTCGCCGCCCTGGAGAACAACCCCGACCCGACCAACGAGGAGCTGCGCCAGGCCCTCGGCGACCTGTTCGCCTTCAGCTCGGTCACCGGCGTGGTCACCCTGCTCGGCAGCGTCCTCGCCACCGCCATGCTGACCATCGTGGTCAGCCGCGCCGTCCTCGGCCGCGAGGTCACCCTGGCCGAGACCTGGGCCGACTCAAGGGACCGGCTGCTCCGCCTGCTCGGCGTCGTCCTCCTGGTGCCCCTGCTCGCCGTGCTCGCCGTCGCCGTCCCCGGCCTCCTCGCCGCCGCGGCGGGCAACTTCGGCCTCACCGTCCTCGCCACCCTCGGCGGCGCCGTGCTCGCCGTCTGGCTCTACATCCGCCTCTCCCTCGCCGCGCCAGCGCTGATGCTGGAACGACAACGCGTCATCCCCGCCCTGCGCCGCTCGGCCAAGCTGGTCCAGGGCGCCTGGTGGCGGGTCTTCGGCATCCAACTCCTCGTGCTGATCCTGGTGTTGGTGGTCAGCGGCATCATCGAACTGCCGGCCGCGACCATCGCCGGGCTCATCGACGGCAGCGGCACCGACGCCCTCACCGGCGGGCTCAGCGACACCAGCTGGACCTATCTGATCCTCTCCGGCATCGGCGCCGTGGTCGCCGCCACCATCACACTCCCCATCAGCGCCGGCGTGACCGCCCTCCTCTACATCGACCAGCGCATCCGCCGCGAGGCCCTCGACCTCGAACTCGCCCGCGCCGCCGGCCTCGACCAGCCCTCGGGCCCCGAAGGACCCACCCCGCGGCCGGGGCTCTGACCCGATGCGGCACGCGACGGACGAGCCCGGCGCTCCCCTCAGCGTGCCCAGGGACCCGGCCAGGGAGGCCGCCGAACGCGAGCTGTCCCAGCACACCTACACCCAGCACGAGCCGGGTCCTGTCCGTCGCGCCTGGAGCTGGCTCTGGGAACGGCTCTTCGGCACGCTGGAGTCCGCCGCCTTCCACGCCCCGGGCGGCTGGCTCGGGCTGCTGATCATCGTCCTGCTGGTCGCCGCGCTGCTGCTCGCCATCCGGCTGCGGCTGGGAGCGCTGCGCGGCGCGACCGGCCGCGGGGGCGCCGGCGCCCTCTTCGCCGAACAGCCGCGCACCGCCGCCGAACACCGCGCCAGCGCGGCCGAACACGCCGCCGCCGAACGCTGGAGCCCGGCCGTCCGCGAACGGATGCGCGCCATCGTCCGCGCCCTGGAGGAACGCGCCCTCCTCGAACCACGCCCGGGCCGCACCGCGACTGAGGCCGCGACGGAGGCGGCCGGCGCGCTCCCCGAACTGGGCCCCCGACTGCTCGCCGCCGCCACCCTCTTCGACGCCGTCAGCTACGGCGAACAGCCCGCGACCGCCGACGACTACGCGCGTCTCACCGCGCTGGACGACGCCCAGCGCGGCGCCAAACCCGAGCTCGCGGCGGCCCCCGGGTGGGCGGCGCCATGAGCACCACCACGCGTCCCGACCGGCCGACCGCGCTCTCCCCCACCGCCCGCCACCTCTGGCGTCGCGGACGGGGCCCGCTGCTCGCCGTCGTCGCCCTGGTCCTCGCCGGGCTGGTGCTCGCCGTCTTCAACTCGGGCGACAGCGGCACCCTGCACCCCCGCTCGTCCGTCCCCACCGGCAGCCGCGCCATCGCCGAACTGCTCGCCGAGCGCGACGTCCCCACCACCCTGGCCGGCACCGCCGCCGAGGCCGCCGAGGCCGTGGGGCCCGACAGCACCCTGCTGATCGCCCACCCCGAGGCCCTCACCGACCACGCCCGACGCACCCTGCGCCAGGCCGCGCGGGAGAGCGGACGCGTCGTGCTGGTCGCCCCCGGCCCCACCGCCACCGAGGCGTTCGCCCCCGGCGTCGTGGTCGGCCCGCCCGTCGAGGCCACCGAACGGGAGCCCGGCTGCGCCGCCCCGTTCGCCGAAGCCGCCGGCAGCGCCAGGATCGGCGGCTACCGCTACGTCCTGCCGGCCGACGCCCCCGGGGCGATCGCCTGCTACCCGGCCGACGGCGCCGCGACATTGGCCCTCGTCCCCACCGCCCCCAGCACCGACACCGTGCTGCTCGGCACCCCCGAACTGCTCCACAACGACCACCTCGACGAGTTGGGCAACGCCTCACTCGCCCTGCAACTCCTCGGCGCCCACCCCCGGTTGGTGTGGTACCTGCCCAGCGGCGAGGAGGCCCCGAACAGCGCCGACGAACGCTCACTGACCGCGCTGCTGCCGGCCGGCTGGCGCTGGGCCGCGCTCCAGCTGGCCATCGCCGGCGCGCTGGCCGCGCTCTGGCGCGCCCGCCGCCTCGGCCCGGTAATCGCGGAACGCCTGCCCATCAGCGTCCGCGCCAGCGAGACCACCGAGGGCCGCGCCCGCCTCTACCACCAGACCAACGCCCGCGACCGCGCGGCCGACGCGCTCCGCGCCGCCACCCGCGACCGCCTCGCCCCGCTGGTCGGCGTCCCACCGGCGGCGGCCCACGAATCCGACGCCCTGCCGGCCGCCATCGCCGCCCGAACGGGCGACACGCCGACGGCCGTGCACGGCCTGCTCCTCGGCCCGCCCCCCGCCGACGACCGCGCGCTGATCCGCCTCGCCGACCAACTCGACGCGCTGGCACGCCGCGTCACCCACCGGACGACGGACGAACCCGCCGCCCCTACCCGATCCGAACCCGATCCCCCCGATCCCACGGAAGGCGAGGACCGCAGCTCGTGACCGCACCATCAGCCGAAACCCCGCACGCGGTACTGGAGTCCCTGCGCGCCGAGATCGGCAAGGCCGTCGTCGGCCAGGACGCCGCCGTCACCGGACTGGTCGTCGCGCTCCTCTGCCGAGGCCATGTACTCCTCGAAGGCGTCCCCGGCGTCGCCAAGACCCTGCTGGTCCGCACCCTCGCCACCGCGCTCGAACTGGACACCAAACGCGTGCAGTTCACCCCCGACCTGATGCCGAGCGACATCACCGGCTCCCTGGTCTACGACACCCGCAGCGCGGAGTTCTCCTTCCAGCCGGGCCCCGTCTTCACCCACCTGCTGATCGCCGACGAGATCAACCGCACCCCGCCCAAGACCCAGTCGTCGCTGCTGGAGGCCATGGAGGAACGCCAGGTCACGGTGGACGGAACGCCCCGCCCACTGCCCGACCCTTTCATGGTCGCCGCCACCCAGAACCCGGTGGAGTACGAGGGCACCTACCCGCTGCCCGAGGCACAACTCGACCGCTTTCTACTGAAGTTGACGCTTCCCCTGCCAACCCGCGAGCAGGAGATCGACGTTCTCGCCCGCCACGCCTCGGGATTTGATCCTCGCGATCTCAACAGCGCCGGCGTGAAGCCCGTCGCGACCGCCGCCGACCTGGCCACCGCCCGCGAAGCGGTCACCAGGGTCACGGTGGCGCCGGAGATCACCGGCTATGTGGTGGACCTCTGCCGCGCCACCAGGGACTCGCCCTCGTTCTCCCTCGGCACCTCGCCCAGGGGCGCGACCGCGTTGCTGGCCACCGCCCGCGCCTGGGCCTGGCTCTCCGGACGCGACTACGTCACCCCTGACGACGTCAAGGCGCTCGCCCTGCCGACCCTCCGCCACCGCGTCAAGCTCCGCCCCGAGGCCGAGATGGAGGGCATCACAGCGGACAGCGTGCTGACCGGCCTGCTGGCCCGCGTCCCGGTTCCGCGCTGATGGCGATCTCGGGACGCACCGTGCTGCTCGCCGCGCTGGGCAGCCTGATCGTCGGCCTGCTGCCCGGCTGGCACGGCGTCCTCGCCGTGCTGCTGCCGCTCCTCGCCGGCGTGGGATGGGATCTGGCCAGGGCCGCACCCGTCCGTCACCTGCGGCTGAGCCGCGCTGGCAGCACCTCGGCGCGCCTCGGCGAGACCGCCGAGGTCCAGCTGCTGGTCACCAACCCGAGCCGCCGCCCGCTCCGCGCGGACCTGCGCGACGCCTGGCCGCCCAGCGCCTGGCAGCCGGGCGCCGCCTACGCCGCCGCCCGCCACACGCTGGCCGTCCCCGGCGGGGAACGCCGCCGGCTCACGACCGTGCTCCACCCCACCCGCCGCGGGGACCACCGGGCGGTCCGGGTCACCATCCGCTCCCATGGCCCGCTGGGTCTTGCCGCGCGCCAGGGCAGCCACGCGGTGCCCTGGCGGGTCCGGGTGCTGCCTCCGTTCACCAGCCGCCGCCATCTGCCGGCGAAGCTCGCGAGGCTGCGCGAACTGGACGGCCGCACCACCCTGTTGACCAGGGGCGAGGGCACGGAGTTCGACAGCCTCAGGGACTATGTGCCGGGGGACGACGTGCGCTCGATCGACTGGCGGGCCACCGCGCGCCAGTCCGAGGTGGCCGTCCGCACCTGGCGCCCGGAACGGGACCGCCATCTGCTGCTGGTCCTGGACACCGGCCGCACCTCCGCCGGCCGGGTGGGCGACATCCCCCGGCTGGACGCCGCCATGGACGCGGCGCTGCTCCTCACCGCGCTCGCCACCCGCGCGGGTGACCGGGTCGACCTTCTCGCCTTCGACCGCACCACCCGCGCCACGGTGCGCGGCCGGACGGGAACGGACGCCCTGCCCGCCGTGGTCCACGCGATCACCGCGCTGGAACCGGAGTTGGTGGAGACCGACACCCGGGCGATGGCGGCGACCACACTGGCCCAGGCGCCGCGCCGCGCCCTGCTGCTGCTCTTCACAGGTCTGGACGCGGCCCCGGTGGAGGCCGGCCTGCTGCCGATCCTGCCGAGACTGACCGAACGCCACACGGTGCTGGTCGCCGCTGTCGGAGACCCTCACGTCGGGGAGCTGGCCGAACAGCGCGGCACCGTCGCCGCCGTCTACCGGGCCGCTGCCGCCGCCCAGCACCAGGCGGAACGCCGGCGCACCGCGCACCAGCTGCGCGCGATGGGCGTCACGGTTGTCGAGGCCCCGCCCGCCGAACTCCCGCCCGCTCTCGCCGATGCCTATCTGTCCCTCAAGGCGGCCGGCAAGCTGTAGCGAGTTACACGCGGGAAACCACCGGGAAAATACCGTGGAACCCAGCACGGAAAAACACTGGGCTGGGGGAAAACGCAAAAAAGAGGTGGGGTGCACCGGCCGAAACCGGTGCACCCCACCTCTACTACTCATACTTCACTCAAAAATTGTCCGGCGGCGACCTACTCTCCCACACGGTCCCCCATGCAGTACCATCGGCGCTGAAGAGCTTAGCTTCCGGGTTCGGAATGTAACCGGGCGTTTCCTCTCCGCCATGACCACCGGAACCCTATAAAAAGGCGTGGCCAAACAACGAAAATTCACAGTGGACGCGAGCATCTATGGACAAGCCCTCGGCCTATTAGTACCGGTCAACTCCACCTATCACTAGGCTTCCATCTCCGGCCTATCAACCCTGTGGTCTACAGGGAGCCTTACCCCATCAAGTGGGTGGGAGTCCTCATCTCGAAGCAGGCTTCCCGCTTAGATGCTTTCAGCGGTTATCCCTCCCGAACGTAGCCAACCAGCCATGCCCTTGGCAGAACAACTGGCACACCAGAGGTTCGTCCGTCCCGGTCCTCTCGTACTAGGGACAGCCCTTCTCAAGACTCCAACGCGCGCAGCGGATAGGGACCGAACTGTCTCACGACGTTCTAAACCCAGCTCGCGTACCGCTTTAATGGGCGAACAGCCCAACCCTTGGGACCAACTCCAGCCCCAGGATGCGACGAGCCGACATCGAGGTGCCAAACCATCCCGTCGATACGGACTCTTGGGGAAGATCAGCCTGTTATCCCCGGGGTACCTTTTATCCGTTGAGCGACGGCGCTCCCACAAGCCACCGCCGGATCACTAGTCCCTGCTTTCGCACCTGCTCGACCCGCCAGTCTCACAGTCAAGCTCCCTTGTGCACTTACACTCACCACCTGATAACCAACCAGGCTGAGGGAACCTTTGGGCGCCTCCGTTACTCTTTAGGAGGCAACCGCCCCAGTTAAACTACCCACCAGACACTGTCCCCGATCCGGATCACGGACCCAGGTTAGACATCCAGCACGATCAGAGTGGTATTTCAACAATGACTCCACCCAAGCTGGCGCTTGAGCTTCACAGTCTCCCACCTATCCTACACAAACCGAACCGAACACCAATATCAAGCTATAGTAAAGGTCCCGGGGTCTTTCCGTCCTGCTGCGCGAAACGAGCATCTTTACTCGTAATGCAATTTCACCGGGCCTATGGTTGAGACAGCCGAGAAGTCGTTACGCCATTCGTGCAGGTCGGAACTTACCCGACAAGGAATTTCGCTACCTTAGGATGGTTATAGTTACCACCGCCGTTTACTGGCGCTTAAGTTCCCAGCTTCGCCACACCGAAATGTGACTAACCAGTCCCCTTAACGTTCCAGCACCGGGCAGGCGTCAGTCCGTATACATCGCCTTACAGCTTCGCACGGACCTGTGTTTTTAGTAAACAGTCGCTTCTCGCTGGTCTCTGCGGCCACCCCCAGCTCAGACAGCAAAGTGTCATCACCAGAAGAGGCCCCCCTTCTCCCGAAGTTACGGGGGCAATTTGCCGAGTTCCTTAACCATAGTTCACCCGAACGCCTCGGTATACTCTACCTGACCACCTGAGTCGGTTTAGGGTACGGGCCACCATGAAACATCGCTAGAGGCTTTTCTCGACAGCATAGGATCATCCACTTCACCACAATCGGCTCGGCATCAGGTCTCACCCACAATGTTGCACGGATTTACCTGCACAACGGGCCACACCCTTACCCCGGGACAACCACCGCCCGGGCTGGACTACCTTCCTGCGTCACCCCATCACTCACCTACTACCCCCTCGGGTCACCGGCTCCACCACTCTGGATCACCTCGAAAGGATCACCAGCGGCTTCACGGGCTTAGCATCAGAAGATTCAGCGTTGGCGCTCCATAGCGGGTACCGGAATATCAACCGGTTATCCATCGACTACGCCTGTCGGCCTCGCCTTAGGCCCCGACTTACCCTGGGCAGATCAACTTGACCCAGGAACCCTTAGTCAATCGGCGCACACGTTTCTCACGCATGTATCGCTACTCATGCCTGCATTCTCACTCGTGAACCGTCCACAACACGTTTACACGGCTGCTTCACCCAGCACACGACGCTCCCCTACCCACCACACACAAGTGCAGTGACACGACTTCGGCGGTGTACTTGAGCCCCGCTACATTATCGGCGCAGAATCACTCGACCAGTGAGCTATTACGCACTCTTTCAAGGGTGGCTGCTTCTAAGCCAACCTCCTGGCTGTCTCTGCGACTCCACATCCTTTCCCACTTAGCACACGCTTAGGGGCCTTAGTCGATGCTCTGGGCTGTTTCCCTCTCGACCATGGAGCTTATCCCCCACAGTCTCACTGCCGCGCTTAAACTTACCGGCATTCGGAGTTTGGCTAAGGTCAGTAACCCGGTAAGGCCCATCACCTATCCAGTGCTCTACCTCCGGCAAGAAACACACGACGCTGCACCTAAATGCATTTCGGGGAGAACCAGCTATCACGGAGTTTGATTGGCCTTTCACCCCTAACCACAGGTCATCCCCCAGATTTTCAACTCTGGTGGGTTCGGGCCTCCACGCAGTCTTACCCACGCTTCACCCTGCCCATGGCTAGATCACTCCGCTTCGGGTCTAGGGCATGCTACTCAAACGCCCTCTTCGGACTCGCTTTCGCTACGGCTCCCCACCAACAGGTTAACCTCGCAACACACCGCAAACTCGCAGGCTCATTCTTCAAAAGGCACGCAGTCACGACACAGCAAGCAAGCTCACTGTGCGACGCTCCCACGGCTTGTAGGCACACGGTTTCAGGTACTATTTCACTCCGCTCCCGCGGTACTTTTCACCATTCCCTCACGGTACTATCCACTATCGGTCACCAGGGAATATTTAGGCTTAACGGGTGGTCCCGCCAGATTCACACAAGATTTCTCGGGCCCTGTGCTACTTGGGAAACACACAAGAGAGCCACCATGATTTCGCCTACGGGGGTCTTACCCTCTACGCCGGGCCTTTCGCATGCCCTTCGACTACCACAATGGTTTCTTACTCTCCGACCGTCCGGCAGAACGACCAAGCACGCTCCCACAACCCCGCCTGCGCAACCCCTGCCGGGTATCACACACAAACGGTTTAGCCTCATCCGGTTTCGCTCACCACTACTCCCGGAATCACTGTTGTTTTCTCTTCCTGCGGGTACTGAGATGTTTCACTTCCCCGCGTTCCCTCCACACCGCCTATACATTCAGCGGTAGGTGACAGCCCATAACGACTGCCGGGTTTCCCCATTCGGACACCCCCGGATCACAGCTCGGTTGACAGCTCCCCGGGGCCTATCGTGGCCTCCCACGTCCTTCATCGGTTCCTGGTACCAAGGCATCCACCGTGCGCCCTTAATAACTTGGCCACAGATGCTCGCGTCCACTGTGCAATTCTCAACCAACAACCAGTCCACCAAAAGAAACCCCCCATCAAGGGAGCCCCTCCTGATACTGGAAACCGAAGACACCAACCACCCAACAGCGGCCGTGCCCTCAGACACCCAACAACGTGCCCAACACCCCTCATGCCTCCCAGACCACGTTCCACACCCACCGAAGCGAGTAGTACTAGCAGGCCGAAAAACCCGAAGAGCGCCGAATAGTCAATGTTCCACCCATGAGCAACCACTCCAGGACACTCGCCCGAAGCTGGCCATATGCTCCTTAGAAAGGAGGTGATCCAGCCGCACCTTCCGGTACGGCTACCTTGTTACGACTTCGTCCCAATCGCCAGTCCCACCTTCGACAGCTCCCTCCCACAAGGGGTTAGGCCACCGGCTTCGGGTGTTACCGACTTTCGTGACGTGACGGGCGGTGTGTACAAGGCCCGGGAACGTATTCACCGCAGCAATGCTGATCTGCGATTACTAGCGACTCCGACTTCATGGGGTCGAGTTGCAGACCCCAATCCGAACTGAGACTGGCTTTTTGAGATTCGCTCCACCTCACGGCATCGCAGCTCATTGTACCAGCCATTGTAGCACGTGTGCAGCCCAAGACATAAGGGGCATGATGACTTGACGTCGTCCCCACCTTCCTCCGAGTTGACCCCGGCAGTCTCCCGTGAGTCCCCATCACCCCCGAAAGGGCATGCTGGCAACACAGGATAAGGGTTGCGCTCGTTGCGGGACTTAACCCAACATCTCACGACACGAGCTGACGACAGCCATGCACCACCTGTACACCGACTCAAAGAGGGCTACTGTCTCCAGCAGTTTCCGATGTATGTCAAGCCTTGGTAAGGTTCTTCGCGTTGCGTCGAATTAAGCCACATGCTCCGCCGCTTGTGCGGGCCCCCGTCAATTCCTTTGAGTTTTAGCCTTGCGGCCGTACTCCCCAGGCGGGGAACTTAATGCGTTAGCTGCGGCACAGACAACGTGGAATGCTGCCCACACCTAGTTCCCACCGTTTACAGCGTGGACTACCAGGGTATCTAATCCTGTTCGCTCCCCACGCTTTCGCTCCTCAGCGTCAGTATCGGCCCAGAGACCCGCCTTCGCCACCGGTGTTCCTCCTGATATCTGCGCATTTCACCGCTACACCAGGAATTCCAGTCTCCCCTACCGAACTCTAGCCTGCCCGTATCGACTGCAGACCCGGGGTTAAGCCCCGAGCTTTCACAACCGACGTGACACGCCGCCTACGAGCTCTTTACGCCCAATAAATCCGGACAACGCTTGCACCCTACGTATTACCGCGGCTGCTGGCACGTAGTTAGCCGGTGCTTCTTCTGCAAGTACCGTCACCCACCCAAAAAGGCAAGGCTTCTTCCCTGCTGAAAGAGGTTTACAACCCGAAGGCCGTCATCCCTCACGCGGCGTCGCTGCATCAGGCTTTCGCCCATTGTGCAATATTCCCCACTGCTGCCTCCCGTAGGAGTCTGGGCCGTGTCTCAGTCCCAGTGTGGCCGGTCACCCTCTCAGGCCGGCTACCCGTCGTCGCCTTGGTAGGCCATCACCCCACCAACAAGCTGATAGGCCGCGGGCCCATCCTGCACCGAAAAACTTTCCACCAACCACCATGCGACAGTTGGTCATATCCGGTATTAGACCCAGTTTCCCGGGCTTATCCCGAAGTGCAGGGCAGATTGCCCACGTGTTACTCACCCGTTCGCCACTAATCCCCGGCCGAAACCGGTTCATCGTTCGACTTGCATGTGTTAAGCACGCCGCCAGCGTTCGTCCTGAGCCAGGATCAAACTCTCCGTGAATGTCTTAGAAAGGCATCTCACGAAGGATGCTTGAACATCCTCGCAAAAATACAACAAAATCTGGCATTGACTTTTGGCACGCTGTTGAGTTCTCAAGGAACGGACGCTTCCTTCGAACCTCTTCCGAGGCCCTCCGGGCGCTTCCCTTCGGTGTGTCCACTACTTTAGATCCAACCCCCGCCGAATTCCAAATCCGGCCCCGAAGCATCTATTCCAGGCAAGCCGAAACAGACCCTCACGGGTTCGAGCTCTCACAAAGTAGGCGCCACACATGGTGGCAGATCGCTTCCTCTTCACCGTCCGTTATCCGGGCGGGTCCGTGGCAGCTCGGAGAACGTTACGCCCCGCCTGGTAGCGAGTCAAGCTCGGCCGGTCAGGCCGCCACGGGGATGTCGGCCGGGCGGTCGGAGGCTGCCACGTCACCCGTCTCGCCTGCCTGTACGGCACGGCGCCCCAGGGTGAAGACATAGACGAGGAAGGCCACTTCCGCGGCGATCCCGATGGCGATCCTGGCCCAGGTGGGCAGCCCGGAGGGGGTCACGAACCCCTCGATCGCGCCGGAGATCAGGAGCACCACCGCCAGGCCGATGGCCATGCCGAGCGCCGCCCTTCCCTCCTGGGCGAGGGCCACGGCCCGGGTGCGGGGCCCGGGGTCGATCACCGTCCAGCCCAGGCGCAGGCCGACTCCGGCCGCCACGAAGACGGCGGTCAGCTCCAGCAGCCCGTGCGGGAGGATCAGCCCGAGGAAGACGTCGAGCCGATCGGCGGAGGCCATGAGGCCGACGCCGATCGCCACGTTGACGGCGTTCTGGAACAGCACCCAGAGCACCGGCAGCCCGAGGAGCGCGCCGAAGGCGAGGGACATCCCCGCCACCTGGGCGTTGTTGGTCCACACCTGAGCGGAGAAGGCCGCCGCCGGGCTGCTGGAGTAGTAGGACTCATAGGAGCCGCCCGGCCTGGTCATCTCCCGCAGCTCCTCGGGGGCCGCGAGGCTCGACCGCACCTCGGGGCTGTCCGCGATCCACCAGCCGAGCGCGGCCACCAGGGCCGTGAACACCAGGGCCGTGGGAATCCACCAGTGTCGGGTGCGGTAGCAGGCGGCGGGGAAGCGGACGGTGAAGAACCGCGCGGCGTCGCGCCAGGTGGCCCTGCGGGTGCCGACCACGGCGCTGCGGGCCCGGGCGACCAGCGTGGTGAGCCGGTTGACCACCACCGGGTCGGGCGCCCCGGACTGGAGCTGGGAGAGCTGGGTGGCGACGCGCTGGTAGAGCTGGACCAGCTCGTCCGCCTCGGCTCCGGTGAGCCGGCTGCGGCGACGGCGCACCAGGGCTTCGAGCCGCTCCCACTCCGGCTCATGCGCGGCGACGAACACGTCGAGGTCCATGGGAGGCAGCTTGTCAGACCCTGGTGTCAGACTGTCCAGCGGAAGTCGATAACGGCGGCGGATAGGGGGCGGCCGATGAGTAGCCAGCTGGTCACGGGGGATGCGGTGGTCCTCGGCCTGCGGCCGGCGCGCCTGCCCAGTCGGGCGCTGGCCGTCGCGATGGATCTCGCGGTGGTGGTCGGCCTCTATCTCCTGCTCTCCGTCGTGCTGTTGAGCGCCGTGCTGCCGCTCGGCACGGCCACGGCGGCGGCGGTGCAGGTGGCGTTGCTGGTCCTGGTGGTGGTCGGCGGGCCGATCCTGGTGGAGACGCTCAGCCAGGGCCGCTCCCTCGGGAAGCTGGTCCTCGGGCTGCGGGTGGTGCGGGAGGACGGCGGGCCGATCCGCTTCCGGCACGCGCTGGTGCGGGGCGCCATCGGCTTTGTGGAGCTGCTGCTGACGGCGGGCTCTGTGGCCTGTATCGCCTCGCTTGTCTCCGCACGCGGGCGCCGGCTGGGCGATGTGTTCGCCGGGACGCTGGTGGTGCGCGAGCGGATACCCGCCGGGCGGCGCGGGGCGGTGCCGGCGGCGCCGCCGGAGCTGGCCGGCCACTTCGCCCAGCTCGACCTCTCCCAGGTGCCGGACGAGCTGTGGCTGACGGTGCGCCGCTTCCTCACCCGGGTGGAGCAGCTGGACGAGGGAGTTGCCTGGTCGATGGGGGTTCGGCTGGCCACGGATGTCACGGATCGGGTGGGGGCGCCGGCGCCCTCGGGCGCGCATCCGGTGGGATATCTGGCCGCTGCGGTCGCCGAGCGGCATCGGCGGGAGGCGGAACGGGCCCTGCCCGGGGCCGCCGCCGAGCCCGCGACACCCTCGATACCGGCGACACCCCCGATACCCGCGACACCCGCGACACCCGCGACACCCGCCGCGTCCGGAACGGGCTCCGGGTTCGCGCCGATCGTTCCCGGGGTCCCGACCGGTCCCGGGGGCGGGGCGGCCGAGGCGGCCTGGGAGGCCGCGCCGCAGGCGGAGGCGGCACCCGAGCGGCGCACGGGGTTCGCCCCTCCATTCTGAGCGGGCCCCGAGGGCGGTGCCGGCGCTATCCGGCTTCGCCGGGCGGCGGGGAGGCGAAGGTGGAGGGCGGGGAGTCGAGCTCCTCCAGTTCGACGCCCGGGGCGGAGAGCACCACATCGCCGGCGAGGTGGACGGTGTGCCGCTCCCCCGTCTCCAGGTCCATCACCTGGTAGGCGTCCACGGTCAGCGGTGGGCCGTCGGCCGGGTGGACCTCCCGGCCGAGGTGGGCCCAGCTCTCGTCGCGGGTGCGGGCGGCCAGGGTGGGCGGGGTGACGGTGACCAGCCTGAGCCGAGTGCCTTCGTCCGGCGGGGTCCCGGGGCCGTCCGGGCGCGGGCGGAGAACGCGGCTGACGGCGACCAGGAAGCCGGGTGAAGGGCCGCTGAAGGTGTGGGCGGCGGCGTTGCCCTCGTCGGCCTGACGTCCGGCGGCGTCCATCCGCACCCAGGTCAGGCCGTCCAGCACGCCGCCGCGCAACTGCCAGCCGCCGGCGCGCAGTTGAACGCGCAGCGGGCGGCCCAGGGCGTCCAGGGTCAGATCGGTGGACCCGAGCGGGGAGCCGTCCGGCGAGGTCAGCGCACCCACATAGCGCCAGCCGGCGGGGCCCGGCGCGCAGTGGAAGCGCTCCTCGCCCAGGAGCGTGCCGTCCTCGGGGTCGCGGATGCTGTAGCGGCCTTGGGGCATGGTGTCGCTCGGTGCCGCGCGGGCCGACCCGCCCACGCCGGGTGGCATGGGCGGGCGCCCGGAGCGGCGGCCTCGCTCAGTACCGGTAGTGGTCCGACTTGTAGGGGCCCTCGACCGGGATGCCGAGGTAGCTGGCCTGCTCCTCGGTCAGCTCGGTCAGCTCGACGCCGAGAGCCGAGAGGTGGAGGCGGGCCACCTTCTCGTCCAGGTGCTTGGGCAGCACATAGACGCCGGTCGGGTACTCGCTCTGCTTGGTGAACAGCTCGATCTGGGCGATCGTCTGGTTCGCGAAGCTGTTGGACATGACGAACGACGGGTGGCCCGTGGCGTTGCCCAGGTTCAGCAGGCGGCCCTCGGAGAGCACGATGATGTTGTGCCCGTCGGGGAACGTCCAGGTGTGTACCTGGGGCTTGACCTCGTCGCGGACGATCCCGGGCAGCGCGGCCAGCCCGGCCATGTCGATCTCGTTGTCGAAGTGGCCGATGTTGCCGACGATCGCCTGGTGCTTCATCCGCGTCATGTGCGACGCGAGGATGACGTCCCGGTTGCCCGTGGTGGTGACGAAGATGTCGGCCGTCTCCACCACGTCCTCCAGGCGGGCCACCTGGTAGCCGTCCATGGCGGCCTGGAGCGCGCAGATCGGGTCGATCTCGGTGACGATGACGCGGGCGCCCTGCCCACGGAGCGACTCGGCGCAGCCCTTGCCGACATCGCCGTAGCCGCAGACCACGGCGACCTTGCCGCCGATCAGGACGTCGGTGGCGCGGTTGATGCCGTCGATCAGCGAGTGGCGACAGCCGTACTTGTTGTCGAACTTGGACTTGGTGACCGAGTCGTTGACGTTGATCGCCGGGAACAGCAGCTTCCCGTCGCGGAACATCTCGTAGAGCCGGTGCACGCCGGTGGTGGTCTCCTCGGTGACGCCCCTGATCTCCGAGGCGGCCTGGGTCCACTTCTGCGGGGACTCGGCGACGGTGCGGGTCAGCAGTTCGAGGATGACCCGGTGTTCGTCGCTCTCGGCGGTGGCGACGTCCGGCACCTGGCCCGACTTCTCGTACTCGACGCCCTTGTGCACCAGGAGGGTGGCGTCGCCACCGTCGTCGAGGATCATGTTGGGGCCGCCGGTCGGGCTGTCCGACCAGGTCAGCGCCTGCTCGGTGCACCACCAGTACTCTTCGAGGCTCTCGCCCTTCCACGCGAAGACCGGGATGCCGGCGGCGGCGATCGCGGCGGCGGCGTGGTCCTGGGTGGAGAAGATGTTGCACGAGGCCCAGCGGACCTCGGCGCCGAGCGCGACCAGCGTCTCGATCAGGACGGCGGTCTGCACGGTCATGTGCAGCGAGCCGGTGATCCGGGCGCCGGCCAGTGGCCGGGCCTCGGTGTACTCCCGCCGAATGGCCATCAGACCCGGCATCTCGTGCTCGGCCAGGGTGATTTCCTTGCGGCCGAACTCGGCCAGCGACAGGTCGGCGACCTTGAAGTCCTGAGCGGTGGTTGCGGTCGTTGTCATGACGGCTGCTCCTCACGCGTGAGTGTGGGCGGACAGGAAGCACTGACGGGCACGTGGCGAGCCCGCACGGGATGGTGCGCGGGGTACGCGGCGCGTCCGTTGTGCCACGGTCCGTCGGAGGGCCTTCTTTCCCCTCGGCCGGGAAGGGCTGTGCCGTGTTCGGCCCTGCCGCCCGACTGCCATCAGCAACGACGTCTGGTAACGCGACGAATCTACACCGCCCGCCCCACGGGGCACTATGGCGCGGGTGGATCTCGGCCAGCCGCGCGCCCGCCCCGTCCGGGTCGGGGTCAACCGGCCACGGTGGCGCGGAAGACGGCTCCGGCGCCGGCCAGCTCGACCCGTTCACCGGCCCTGACGTAGGCGGACTCACCCGGAGCCAGCTCGACGCGCTCGCCGGCGGCGTCGGTGACGGACACCCGGCCCTCGACTCCGAGCAGGATCGCCGGCCGGTCCCCTGCCACGCGGCGCGGCGCGGCGCCCTCGGCGAGCAGCAGCCGGGACAGCTCGAACTCGTCGACGGGGGTGGTGTACACCTCGAACCCGTCGGCGCCGGTCTCGGGCCGCAGCACCCCGGGGCCGGTGGCCTCGAAGCGCACGACGCGCAGCAGTTCGGGCACGTCGACGTGCTTGGGGGTGAGCCCGCAGCGGAGCACGTTGTCCGAGTTGGCCATGATCTCGACGCCGAGGCCGCTGAGGTAGGCGTGGGGCACCCCCGCGCCGAGGAAGAGCGCCTCGCCGGGTGCCAGCCGCACATGGTTGAGCAACATGGCCGCGATCACTCCCGGGTCGCCCGGGTAGTGGCGGGCGATCGCCGCGTAGGCGGCGTAGGCGTCGGCGAACCGCGCCGCCGGCCCCTCGGTCGGGGGCGCGGCGGCGGCCCGTTCGGCACGGACGACCGTGTCCGCCATGGCCTCCGGGTCGGCGGTCAGCACGGCGGTGAGCACCTCGCGCAGCGCGTCGGCGGCGGGGCGGGCGCGGAGCAGGTCGGCGTAGGGCTTGAGCTGGTCGACGTCCAGGCCGTCGAGGAGGTCGGCGGTCTCGGCGGCGTCGCGGAACCCGCAGAGTCCCTCGAAGGGAGTGAGGGCGCAGATCAGCTCGGGCTTGTGGTTGGTGTCCTTGTAGTTCCGGTGCGGGGCGTCCAGCGGGACTCCGTTGGCCTCCTCCTCGGCGTAGCCGGCGGCGGCCTGGTCGCGGTCGGGGTGGACCTGGAGCGAGAGCGGGGAGCCGGCCGCCAACAGCTTGAGCAGGAAGGGGAGTCGGGGACCGAACCCGGCGACGGTGCGGGGGCCGAGCTCGCCGGCCGGGTCCTCGTCGATCAGCGCGGCCAGGGAGCGGGGCCCGGTGCCCCGGTCGATGTGCGAGGGGGCGCCTGGGTGGGCCCCCATCCACAGCTCGGCCTGGGGTTGGCCGGTCGGCTCGATGCCGAGGAGTTCGGGCAGGGCGGTGGTGGAACCCCAGGCATAGGGCCTGATGGTGTTCTGCAGGCGGTCCATCGCAGGTCTTCCTTTGCGCGCGAGGCGTGGTCGGGAGCTGGGTGGCGGGGCCGGGATTCAGCCGTCGGCGCCGGCGCCGGTGGCCAACGCCAGATAGACGGCGGCGAAGTCGAGCCGGTCGACCGTCTCGGCGAAGGCGACCAGCGGATCCGCGCCGTCGCCGCCCGCCAACTCGCCCACCGCGACGCCCCGTTCCTCGGCGGCGGCGCGGGCGGTTTCCACGGCGGACCGCGGGCCGCCGGGCGCGCCGTCGGCCGGCGGGTCGCGGAGCAGCAGCACGGAGGGGCGGAGCGGCGCGGGCTCGTCGACCCGGTCGCGGAAGAAGTCGTCCGGGTCGCTCGCCCCCGACAGGTCGCCGGCGAGCAGCGGTCCGTGGAGGGTGAGCGCCGCGGGCAGCGGGGCGGTGAGCGCCGGGCGTCCCGGCAGGCTGGTCAGGGTGCGTGCGGCGTGCCGGGCGGCGGCGGTGGCCAGCGGTCCCTCGCTCCAGAGCAGCGGCAGGGCCGTACCGAACTCGCTGGCCAGGGACTTGGCGGGGTTGTCCCGGGTGCCGACGGACGGGCCGCAGCGTTCGGCGACATCGTCGAGCCGGTCGGCGACGGCCTGGACGGTGGCGTCGGGCGCGGCGAACAGGCCGAGGCGGTCGCCGAGCAGCAGCAGCGGCGTGAGCAGCGCCCAGCCGATCCCGGGCGCGGCCGGATGCCCGGTCGGCTCCTGGAAGGGCGCGGCGGTCAGTGGCAGCAGCAGGCCCCTGCGGTAGCGGACGGCCTCGGCGAGCGGGGAGCCGTCGGGGGCGACGGCGACGACGGAGCAGCCGCGTCGTTGGGCTGCCTCGGTCAGCATCGAGAGGCCGGGTTCGACTCCGGTGGCGCTGGTGATCAGGAGCAGGTCGAGGGCGCCGACCCAGCGGGGCAGGCCCCAGCTGAGGGCGCCCGGCTCGGTGCTCGGTCCTTCGGGACGCAGCTCGGTCACCCGCACGGAATCGCCCGCGAGGGCCTCGAACAGGTCGGCCAGCAGCGGCACCTGGGGGCCGAGCCCCGCGTGCAGCACGGTGCCGGGGCGGCCTTCGGGGGTGAGGTGGGCGAGCGGCGACTCGGCGGCGCCGCGCGCGGCGCCACGGACCTGGGCGCCGGCGCCGGCGACGGCTCGGAGCAACCTGCGCGGGTCGGCGCGGACGAGCCGGTCGGGTGCGTCGAGCAGCGCTTCGTCGATCATGGCGGGTCCGTGGCTCCGGCGGCTCAGCCGGTCCTGCGGGCCTCGTCCACCAGCAGCACGGGGATGCCGTCGCGGACCGGGTAGGCCAGGGCGCAGGCGTCGCCGGTGCAGATCAGCTCGCGCTCCTGCTCGTCGGCGCGCAGCGGGGCATGGCAGACGGGGCAGGCGAGGATGTCCAGCAGGGCGTCTTCGACGAGCGGCATGGCTTCCTCCAGCGGTGGATACAGGGCTTTGAGGGGATGGGGCGTCGGTGCGTGGACAGCGACGATCACCCTACCCGCAGCGGCGACGGCCGGGCACGGGGTGCCCGACCGTCGGTGGCGTGGGCGGGCGGCTCGGACGTTCAGGCGCGGACGATGGCGAGCACCTCGTCGCGGACCTTGTCGACGGTGGCGCTGTCCCTGGCCTCGATGTTGAGGCGCAGCAGCGGCTCGGTGTTGGAGGCGCGGAGGTTGAACCACCAGTCCTCGCTGGTCACGGTGAGCCCGTCGAGTTCGTCGAGGGTGACACCCGACCTGTCGGCGTAGGCGGCGCGGACGGCGGCGGCGCGGCCGGCCTGGTCGGCGACCCGGCTGTTGATCTCGCCGGAGGACGCGTACCGGTCGTACTCGGCGACCAGCGCGGAGAGCGGGCGGTCCTGGTGGCCGAGGGCGGCCAGCACATGGAGCGCGGCGAGCATCCCGGTGTCCGCGTTCCAGAAGTCCCTGAAGTAGTAGTGCGCGGAGTGCTCGCCGCCGAAGATGGCGCCGGTGCGGGCCATCTCGGCCTTGATGAACGAGTGGCCGACGCGGGTCCGCACGGGCTCGCCGCCGTTCTCCCTGACCACCTCGGGGACGGTCCAGGAGGTGATCAGGTTGTGGATCACGGTGGCGCCCGGGTCCTTGGCGAGTTCGCGGGCGGCGACCAGCGCGGTGATCGCGGACGGTGGTACGGGCTCGCCGCGTTCGTCGACGACGAAGCAGCGGTCGGCGTCGCCGTCGAAGGCGAGCCCCAGATCGGCGCCGGTCTCCCTGACCCTGGCCTGGAGGTCGACGATGTTGGCCGGGTCCAGCGGGTTGGCCTCGTGGTTGGGGAAGGTGCCGTCGAGTTCGAAGTAGAGGGCGTCGAGGCGCAGCGGCAGCCCGTCGAAGACGGTCGGCACGGTGTGCCCGCCCATGCCGTTGCCGGCGTCCACCACGACGGACAGCGGCCGGATGCTGGTCAGGTCGACGAGGGACCGCAGGTGGGCGGCGTAGTCGCGGAGCAGGTCGCGCTGGTCGATGGTGCCAGGGCGGTCGACGGGCGCGGGGGCGCCGGCGTCGGCCCAGCGCTCCACGAGGGCCCTGATGTCGGCGAGACCGGTGTCCTGACCGACGGGTGCGGCGCCCGCGCGGCACATCTTGATGCCGTTGTACTGGGCCGGGTTGTGACTGGCGGTGAACATGGCGCCCGGCAGGTCGAGCGCGCCGCTCGCGTAGTACAGCTGATCGGTCGAACAGAGGCCGATCTCGGTGACGTCGGCGCCGCGCCCGGCGGCGCCCCTGGCGAAGGCGCGGGCGAGACCGGGGGAGGACGGCCGCATGTCGTGTCCGATGACCACGGCGGGTGCGTCGACGACGTCCACGAAGGCGGCGCCGAACAGCTCCGCCAGGGACTCGTCCCACTGGGCGGGGACCTCACCCCGAATGTCATACGCCTTCACGATCTGTGACAGGTCCGGCACAGCTGACCCCTTGTCTTGAGGCTGGTGATTGGGCGGTGCTGTGATCAAAACGCCCTTCAATGTACCGGCCAGACGTTACGGGCAGCGGTTAGGGCTCAGGGGACCGCAGGATTCGAAGATGCCCCCGACGGGCGACCTCGACCGGGTCGGCGGCGCCTCGGCGGGGCAGCGGCGCGCCCGGCCTCGGCTCGGGGCGGACCGGGGTGCGGGCGGCCTCGCGGACGGCGTCGGCGAGGGCTTCGAGGTCGTCGCCGCTGGGGCGGGTGGTGCTCGGATCCATGGCGAGCCGGACGACCTCCCAGCCGCGTGGCGCGGTCAGCCGCTCGGAGTGCTCGGCGCACAGGTCGTAGCAGTGCGGTTCGGCGTAGGTGGCGAGCGGGCCGAGGACGGCCGTGGAGTCCGCGTAGACATACGTCAGCGTCGCGACGGCGGGACGGCCGCAGGCGGTGCGCGAACAGCGACGTACGGGGCTCACGATGTTGGACCGTACCGCACTCCTGAGCGGGCCGCGACGACTCGGGGCGGCGTCACCCTGCCGTGTCGTCCCGGTCCGGCCCGCAGTGTACGGATTCGCCCCCGGGGACTCGGTGTTGTCCCTCCCACGGGTGGCCGCGCCCGGGTGGGTCCGGTGGTTCCGGCGGGTGGCTGTGGGGGCGGGACGGGCGAAGGCGCTCTGACCTCGGGGCCGTATCTGATCTATCGTCGAGGCGATGGACAAGTCCAGCGGAGTCCCCCCACCCGCGTCCGGTCCGCCCGAGCGCCATCGGCGCCGCGACCGGCATGGCCGCGGCATGCGCGGCCCCGTGGCTCCGCCGCAGGTGCCCCTCGCGCTGAGCAGGGCGGACACGTTCGACTCGCTCGTCCACGACTCGGCCGAGCGGCTGCGGCGCCGGCTGCCGCAGCTCGACGGGGTGGATTTCGGAGTGCAGGAGGTGCCGGTGCTGCGCGCGGAGAGCGTCGGCGGCGCCGATCCGCTGGACGGCGTGGTGCCGCTGGGCGGGGTGCTGCGCGCCCAGCGCGGGCGGCGGGACCGCATCGTGGTGTACCGCCGCCCGGTGGAGCTGCGCAGCCGCAGCCGCGAGGAGTGCGCCCAGCTGGTGCACGAGGTGGTCGTGGAGCAGGCGGCCGAGCTGCTGGGGCTGGCGCCCGAGACGGTCGACCCGCAGTACGGGCAGGACTGAGCGCCCGGCCGTGACTCGGCCGTTCACTCGACCAGCATCGACAGGTCCTGGCTGCTCTCGGGGACGGAGACCCGGGAGTGGTCGTCGGGCAGGGTCTGGGTGGTGAACGTGGTCGTGCCGTCGTCGTCCACGATGAGGGTGCGCGCGGCCCAGAGCGATCCGCCCCGGCTCGACGGGGTCAGCGTGAGCGCGAAGTTGCCCTCGGTGTCGTCGAGTTCGGGGGTGATGGTCATGGTGGTGCCGGGGTCGACCGTGTACGTCTCCTCGACCGGCTCGCCGCCGTCGGCGCCGGCGGAGTAGGTGACCTCGACCTCGACCGTCTCGTCCAGCGCGAAGAGCGAGAGCCTGGTGCCCGAGCCGGTGTTCCCGGCGGCGGTGGCCCGCTCCCCCACCGGCGCTGCGGCCGGGATGAACGCGGACTCGCGCTCGTCGTCCTCGCCCGCGACCACGTGCAGGCTGGCGATCACCGGGCCGCCGCCGGAGCCGGACGTTCTGGTGAGGACCAGCGAGGACGCCTCGCCCTGGGTGATGTCGCCGAGGTCGACGGTGGTGACGGTGCCGGCGTGGGCGGAGACGGACTCGTGGCCGGCCGGCGTGATGGTGCCGGAGGGGCCGGCGAGGCCGATGTCGAGCGCGATGTCCTCCTCGCCGGGGGCGAAGACGGTGAGCCGGGAGGCGTTCACCCCCGCGGGGATGCCGGGCAGCACCACGGAGTCGGCGACCGGCGCGGTGACGGGGGGCAGCCAGTCCGTGCCGAGCCGCGCGTCCACCACCTCGACCTGCGCGCCGACCCGGCCGCTGCGGGCCGCGACATGCACGGCGAGCCCGGGCTCCGGCTCGCTCAGCAGCGTGGAGAGCCTGATGGCGACGCTCGACTGCCCGGGCACCGTGATGGCCTGGCCGTGCTCGGCCTCGACCCTGCCCTCGGCGCCGTAGATCTCGATGTCCACGACGGTCGCGGCCTCGTCCGGGTTGGTGACATGCACATAGTCGTGCCGGTCCTCCTCGGCGCTCGCGCCGGCGAACCAGAACTCGGTGTCCGGGGTCTGACAGGCGGTGCCGAGGGTGCCGGTGCCCTCACCTGAGCTGACGACGGTGGTCTGCTGGACCGTCCAGCCGGGCGCGAGCCACTGCTCGGCGATGCCGGCGAGGGCCGGCGCGCCCGTCTCGTCTACCCGGGTGGTGACGGGGAGACCCGGCTCGGCCAGCTCGATCACCGGCTCGACCTCGGGCTCCTCGGCCGCGCCGTCCTCCGCCTCGTCGGCCTCTTCGGTCTCGTCCGTGTCCTCGGACTCCTCGCCGCTCTCGCTCTCGTCGCCCTCCTCGGGGTCGGTCGTCTCACCGGCGTCCGGGTTGGGCGTGTGCTCCGGCGCGGGAAGCAGGTAGGCGGCGCCTTCCTCGTCCTGTGCGCCCCGCGCGCTCTCGGTCGGCGGGGTGAAGGCGCTGTACCAGGTGGTGGCGGACTCGGCTCCGGACGGGCGCGGGCAGGTGAGCGCGGTGCGCTCGACGGGGAGTCGGGTGGCCTCGGGCAGCTCCACCGTCTCCTGGGCGTCGGGGCGCAGCGCCGCGACGCCGGCCACGGCGAGCAGCGCCGCGACGATCCCGAGCAGCGGAAGGGGCGCGCGGTTCACCGGTGATCACTCCCGTCGCCATAGTCGGTCGGGTAGTCGTATGGCGCGACATAGCTCTGGTCGTAACTCTGCTGCTGGCCCTGGTCGTAGCCCTGCTGATAGGGCTGGCCCTCCCAGTCGCCGTAGGGCTGCTGCCCTGGCACCCGCTGGCCCGGCGGATAGCCGGGCCCCGGCTGCTGACCGTACTGGTCGGGGGGATAGCCGGAGCCGTCCTGGTAGGGCTGCTGGCCGCCGTCGTAGGCGGAGCCGTCCTGGTAGGCGTCCGGCGTCGCGGCCGTCGGCGCCCACTCGGGCCGCTCCGGCTCGGGCTGCTGGGCCGCGGCCGGCTCGGGCGCCGCGGCCGGCCCGCCCTGGGCCGGCACGGACGCCATCCGGCGGGCCCGGCGGCCCACGGGCGCCGCCTCGGCCTCCGGCTCGGGCATGTCGTCGTCCAACTCGCGGCGCCGATCGGGCAGGGAGAGCACGCAGAGCACCAACAGGCCAAGGCCCTGGGCCCAGACCCACAGGGTGTGGACGCCCGACGTCTCATAGACGACATCCAACCGGCCGCCGCCGGCGGGCAGTTCGAAGCCCTGGGCCCAACCGCCCACCGTGACGGGGGTGAGCGAGGCGCCGTCGAGCGTGGCCGTCCAGCCCTCGTCGGCGCTGTCGGCGAGCCGCAGCACCCGGCCGGCCGGCCCCTCGGGCAGCTCGGTGTGGATCTCGACCGACTCGGCGGGCAGCGGAACGGGCTCGGCGCCCGGCCCCTCCTCCTCGGCGGGGAGCACCATGGCGCGGGCCGCGTCGCGGTTCACCCGCCAGAGCGCGCTGCCGTCCTCCTGGCTGAGCCGCTGAAGCCCCGGGGTGGTGTCCAGCACCTGGTGCAGGGCCTCGGGACCGCCGTCGCGCACCAGCACGTAGCGGACCGCGTAGTCGGCGAGGACCCGCGTCTGGTCGGCTCCGGTGCCGGCGGTCAGATCGCCCACGGCCTGGCTCAACGAGCTGTCCTCGCCGAGGAGTTCGGCCAGGTCGGCATCGCCGAGGCGGGCGCCGGAACCGCGCACCAGCGTGTAGGAGACCTCCCTCGCCTCGCCGTCCTCGGCGCCCGCGCCCCTGGCGTCCAGCACCAGGGTGCGGGCCTGGTCGCTGGTGGTGCTCTCAGCGGCGACGAAGGCCGGCACCTGGACCGGGCCGGTGCGCTTCAACGGGCCGTCGGCGCCGCCCAGCACCCATCCGGCGGCGACCAGCAGCGGCCCCGCTGCGGCGGCGCCGGCCACGGCCACGGCCAGCGGCTGCCGCCAGCCGAAGCTGCGCGCCGCAACGCGGTAGCGCGCGCCGTCGGCGCCGAGCACGGCGGCACAGAGCAGCGCCAGGCCGTAGAGCAGCGTGGCCGGGCCGGCCCAGCCGTCCACATCCGACCAGACGGCGAAGAGCAGGCCGGTCAGCGCGGCGGCCCAGGCGGTGTGGATGGCCAGCCCGCGCTCCGAGCGCAGCAGCGCGCCCAGCGCCGCGAGCAGCACACCGGCCAGCAGCCAGCCGCTCGGCGTGCCCGGGCCGCCGGGGCTGAGCCCCATCAGCTGGAGCGCGCTGGTCGAGCCGGTCTCGTAGGGGAGCCCGGCCTCCCGCAGGAACGCGGACGGGCTCAGCAGCGTGGAGAGCGACCAGGGCGCGAGCACCAGGAGCGGGGTCGCCAGGGCGATCGCGAAGCGGAGCGCCTTGGCCCGCCGCACCGCCGAAGGGGTGCGCCAGGGCAGCAGCAGGGCGCAGCAGGCGAGCACCACCGCCATCGGCCAGATGACCGGGGTGAAGGCGGCGCCCACGGTGAGCAGCAGGGCGCAGGCCCAGACGGCGCGCCAGGGCCCGACGCCGTCCCTGGTGTGGCCGGCGGCGGCGACGGCCGACCTGGCCAGGGCCGGCAGCAGCACGGCCAGCACGGCGGTGCCGATCCGGCCGCCGGCCAGGGCGCCGGTGACGGCGGGGAGGAAGGCGTAGGCGACGCTGCCCCAGGCGCGCAGCAGTCGGGACATCACCAGGGGGCGGGAGGCGAAGTAGGCGCTGAGGCCCGCCAGCGGCACCGAGGCCACCAGCAGCAGCGTCATGGCCGGTCCCGGGTTGCCCAGCAGCGCGCTGGAGAGCAGCGCGAGCAGCCCCAGATAGGGCGGCGCGGACTCGGTGCCGCCGGTGCCGACGGGTTGCCAGGTGGCGAGATAGCGATCCCACAGGGCGCCGGCGTCGGGCGGCGCCGGCAGCAGCGCGCCGCCGGCGAGCGCGCCCCCGCCGATCAGGTTGCGGCAGGCCATCAGGGAGACGACCAGCAGCACCAGGAAGAGCATCGGGCCCGGCCGCTTGGCCAGCCGCTTGACCCGGGAGAACTGCTCGACCTGCAACGAGTCCGCCTCGTCGTCGCCCGGCCCCGACTCGACGGCGCCATGGCGACCGCTGGAGGCGGAGGCGGGCTCGGCGCGTCCGCCGAAGTTGCTCGCGACCTGTTCGACGGTGGTGCGGATGGTGGCGCCTGGCGGCGGGAAGAGCGGTCTGAGCTCCTTGGGGTCGTGGCCGGCCGCCGCGGCCTTGGCGCGGGCGCGCCTGGCGGCGATCAGCCGGCCGGGGCGGAGCAGCGTGGAGAGCATTCCCGCGGCCTCGTCGAGGGCGCGGCCCGGCTGTTTGCCGACCAGATAGGCGAGAACGCGCAGCAGCGTGCCGAGGATCAGCCGGAACAGCACCCAGGGCAGCACCTGGCCGCGGGCGTTGGCCAGCAGCGTGTAGGCGGCTGCCGCCTTGTCCACCCGGTGCGGGCTGCCGCCGAGCCGCCCGGCGCAGTCGATCGAGCGGCGCTCCCTGGAGGCCGCCTCGGCGTGCCGCAGCACGGCGTCGGGGGCGATCAGCACGCCGTGCCCGGCCTGCTGGGCGCGCCAGCAGAGGTCGACGTCGTCGCGGGTCAGCGGCAGCCGGCGGTCGAAGCCGCCGAGTTGTTCGAAGACATCGCGCCGGATGAGCATGCCGGCCGTGGAGACGGAGAGCACCGGGCGGACCCGGTCGTGCTGGCCCTGGTCCTGCTCCCGGCGGTCGAGGCCCGTCCAACGACGGCCGCTGTAGGCGAGGGAGACGCCGACCTCAAGCAGCTGTCTGCGGTCGTACCAACCGCGCAGCTTGGCGCCGACGACGGCGGCGGACGGGCTGGCGTCGGCCTGGCGCAGCAGCTTGTCGAGCGCATCCGGCTCGGGCGCCGAGTCGTCGTGCAACAGCCACAGCCAGTGCACGGGTTCGCCGTGCGGATGCTCGGGCAGGTCGTAGGTGCTGGTGTCCCAGGTGCGGTTGACCGGATCCCAGGCGGCGGGCCGCTTGAGATAGGGCAGCTCCTCGGGCGTCAGCACGGGGGCCGTGCGCACCGCCTCGGCGACGGCGGCACCGAAGCCCGTCCGGCGGGCGAGGTGCAACACCCGCTCGGCGCCGAAGGCTTCGGTGATCAGGGTGGCCGACGCGTCGGCGCTGCCGGTGTCGGCGGCGATCACGTCCTGGACGGGCCGCTCCTGGCCCAGCAGACCGCTCAGCACCTCGGGGAGCCAGCGTTCGCCGTCGTGCGAGACGAGCACGGCGGTGACCACGTGCCGAGGGAATTCGGGATGGGCGGCCGGCTGCGCGGCCTGCTGGCTGTGCACGGACATCGAGGTGCTGGCCCCGGTTCGCTGGACGGTGGTGGACGGCGCTGCCCGGAGGGAGCGGCGGTACGTCTCGGACAGCGCACCACACTAGCGGCTGGGACTGTCAGCACCCCGCGCACGGAGGCCGGGAGAGGGCCGGGGATCGACCCGGGAGCGCCCGGGGAGTAAGGGAGAGAAGGACAAGGACCGCGACCGGGGACCAGCCCGGGGCCGGGCCGGGGTCAGACGGCCGCCTTCTTCAGACGGCGACGTTCACGTTCGGACAATCCACCCCAGATTCCGAAACGTTCGTCGTTGGCGAGGGCGTATTCAAGACATTCGGACCTGACCTCGCAGGCCAGGCAGACCTTCTTGGCCTCGCGAGTGGATCCGCCCTTCTCGGGGAAGAAGGACTCGGGGTCGGTCTGCGCGCAGAGCGCGCGCTCCTGCCAGCCAAGCTCTTCGTCGGCTTCCTCGACCAGCAGTTGTTCGAACAGCTCGGTCATATGCGCGCCCCTCGTCTTCTTTGCGTCCCCGTGATGCCGTCGTTATCCGTACCGGTCGAACGACATGAGTGAAATTACAAGTGGGGCGCTCGGCGGCAGTCAAGCCACGATCTGCCATTCACCCGATGATTCACCCTGTGGCACCACACTCGCACAGAAAGTGTTCAAATCGGTACAAACACTGCTCGTTCCCTTGGCCATCCGTCACGCAATCCGGCGGATCCCCGACACATCCCCGACAGACCCCCGACCGATCCTGTTCCTCTCCTGGAGAGACGAACGGGGGCGCGGAAATGTTGCAGGCCCCCGACGGCAGCGACGCAGATCACAGCGGGATCACGGATGCGCAACGCCCACGGGGCCCCCGTGGATGATGACGCGCCTGTCCGTGAATCGAGGCGCATAAACCTTTCAGCGGCGCCACAGGCCCGGATCTGGTGAAACAATGCCGGTGACCGCCCGTCCAGTTGACACTCCTTCGGCTGAAGGATTCGACTGGGCGATCCCAACCCATTCGAGGCATACCGCACTCCATGGACAACGACAACGCGATCGCCGGCGACCCGCTGGCGATCCCGCATCTGCTGCCCCCCGTGCCCGCGCACCCGCACACCGTCGCGGGGTTCGCCGGCCTGGCCCTCGCGCTGGCGGGCGATCGGGAGTGTTGGGCTCCCCTGGTGCGGTACGACGCGGGCAGCCGTTGGTACCACCGGCTGCGGGTCGGCCCGGGGTACGAGGTCTGGCTGTTGAGTTGGGTGCCGGGGCAGAGCAGCGGTCGACATGACCACGGCCCCTCCAGCGGGGTCTACACCGTGCTGGAGGGCGCGCTCACCGAGGCGGCCGACGGGCGCGGCAGCCGCGTTCTGACGCCGGGTTCGCTGCGGGTCTTCGCGCCGGGATATGTGCACGAGGTGGTCAACGCCGCGCTGGCGCCGGCCGTCAGCCTGCATGTCTACTTCCCAGGTCTCACCGAGATGCCGATGCGGCCCCTGGCCGCCAGGGCCAGCGGCGTCGCACCCAGACCCCGGGGTGTCATCGCCTGCTGACAGACTGGGCGTCATGCGACGCATCGTGGTTTTGTCCGGCGGTATCGGCGGGGCCAGGTTCCTGCGTGGCCTGTTGCGGGCCGCGCCGGAGGCCGAGGTCACGGTCATCGGCAACACCGGTGACGACATCCATCTCTTCGGTCTCAAGGTCTGTCCCGACCTCGACACCGTGATGTACACGCTCGGCGGTGGCATCCACGAGGAGCAGGGCTGGGGGCGGGCGGCGGAGACGTTCGCCGTCAAGGAGGAGCTGGCGGCCTACGGGGTGGGTCCCGAGTGGTTCGGTCTCGGCGACCGGGACTTCGCCACCCATATCGTCCGCACCCAGATGATGGCCGCCGGTTATCCGTTGAGCGCGGTCACCGAGGCGCTCTGCCGGCGGTGGCAGCCGGGGGTCCGGCTGCTCCCGATGACGGACGACCGGGTCGAGACGCATGTGCTGATCGACGACGAGGAGAGCGGCGAGCGCCGGGCCGTGCACTTCCAGGAGTACTGGGTCCGGCTGCGCGCGTCGGTGGCGGCGCGGGCCGTGGTGCCGGTGGGCGCCGACCAGGCCAAGCCGGCGCCCGGGGTGCTGGAGGCGCTCGCCGAGGCCGATGTGATCGTCTTCCCGCCGTCCAACCCGGTGGTCAGCGTGGGGAGCATCCTCGCGGTGCCGGGCATCAGGGAGGGCATCGCCGAGGCCGGGGTGCCGGTGGTCGGGCTCTCCCCGATCGTGGGCGACGCCCCGGTGCGCGGCATGGCGGACAAGGTGCTGGCCGCCGTCGGGGTGGAGGCCACGGCCGCCGCCGTCGCCCGGCACTACGGCTCGGGCCTGCTGGACGCCTGGCTGGTCGACACGGTGGACGCCGGCACGGTAACGGCCGTCGAGGAGGCGGGAATTCGCTGCCGTGCGGTGCCGTTGCTGATGACCGACACCGATGCCACCGCCGAGATGGCCAGAGCAGCGCTCAGCCTCGCCGAGGAGGTCACCGCCGTATGACCACGCCCGCTTACCAGGTCTGGGCCCTGCCCGGCATCCCCGAGGTCCGGCCGGGGGACGAGGTCGCCAAGCTGGTCGCCGAGGCCGCGGCGGCGGAGGGGCTGCCGGGCCTTGTGGACGGGGACATCCTCATCGTCACCTCGAAGATCGTCAGCAAGGCCGAGGGCCGGATGCGGCAGGCCGACGACCGGTGGGACGCCATAGAGGAGGAGACGGTCCGGGTGGTGGCCACCAGGGGGCCGGCCAGGATCGTGGAGTCCCGGCACGGCTTCGTGATGGCCGCGGCGGGGGTCGACGCGTCCAACACCCCGCCGGGCACGGTGCTGTTGCTGCCCGAGGACCCGGACGCCTCGGCCGCCGGCATAAGGCGCGGGCTGCGGGAGCTGCTCGGCGTCGATGTCGGCGTGGTGATCACGGACACCTTCGGCCGGCCGTGGCGCGAGGGCCAGACGGATGTGGCGATCGGCGCCGCCGGCGTCACCGTGCTGGACGATCTGCGCGGCGGCACCGACAGCCATGGCAACCCCCTCGGGGTCACGGTCACCGCCGTGGCCGACGAGTTGGCGGCGGCCGGCGAGCTGGTGAAGGGCAAGACGGACGGGCTGCCGGTCGCGGTGCTGCGGGGCCTGCCGCACCGCACGGGCGGCACGTCGACGGCCAGGGCGCTGGTGCGCGAATCCGCGTTGGACATGTTCCGGCTCGGCACCGCCGAGGCGGTCAGGGAGGCCGTGACGCTGCGTCGGACGGTGCGCGAGTTCACGGAGGCGCCCGTCGATCCGGAGTCCGTGCGGCGCGCCGTGGCCGCCGCGCTGACGGCGCCCGCCCCGCACCACACCACGCCCTGGCGGTTCGTGTTGGTGGAGTCGGCCGAGGCCAGGACGGCGCTGCTGGACGCGATGCGCGACGCCTGGGCGGCCGATCTGCGCGCCGACGGCAGGTCGGAGGAGAGCGTGGCCAAGCGGCTGCGCCGGGGTGACGTGCTGCGTCGGGCGCCCTATCTGGTGGTGCCCTGTCTGGTCGCCGAGGGGGCGCACGCCTATCCGGACGAGCGCCGGGCGGGCGCCGAGCGCGAGATGTTCGTGGTGGCGACGGGCGCCGGGGTGCAGAACCTTCTGGTGGCGCTGGCCGGCGAGGGGTTGGGCTCGGCATGGGTCTCCTCCACCATGTTCTGCCGCGATGTGGTGCGCGCGGTGCTGGAGCTGCCGGAGGAGTGGGAGCCGATGGGCGCGGTCGCCGTGGGGCACGCCGCCGCGCCACCGCGTCCGCGGCCCGAGCGCGATCCGGCGGCGTTCCTCACCGTGCGCTGAGCGGCTCGCCGCCGAGGCCGCCGGGCAGCAGCCGCCGAAGGTGCCGCCCGTGGCGCCCACGGCGTGGGATCGCGCCCCGGCGCCCTGCCGGCGCACCGCGTCTGACGCCGCGGGCTGATCCGACAAGTCGACTGACACGGCACTAGCAGATGATCCGGTCCGCCGTGGTGGTGCCGTGTTCCTCGCCGCCCGCCGGGGTGGCGTGGGGCGCTTCGGCCAGGTCCTCGGAAGGGCTCGGCAGCGGCTGGTCCTCGCGCAGCGCGGCGAAGAGCCGGTCCGCCTCCTCGCCGTCCCAGATCACGGTGGAGCCGAGGCCGGGCACGTCGCGTTCCCTGTCGGCCACGGGGACCGAGGCGAACTCGGCCGACGAGGTGGTGAAGTACCGCATGAGGCCGGCCAGTTCGAGAATCTGTTCGGAGCCGAAGCCCTCGTCGGCGCGGACCGAGTCCAGCAGGGTGTCGGCGAGGGAGGCCACCTTGCCGGGGTTGAGGAGCACCCCGCCGCTGACCGCGCGGTCCACGAAGGCGGCGAGGAGGCGCTGTTGCCGCTGCATCCGGCCGAAGTCGGAGGCGCCGTCCAGATGACGCGCGCGGACATAGGCCAGCGCCCCCGGGCCGTCCAGGGTGCTGGTGCCGGCGGGGAGGTCGAGGCCGGCGTAGGCGTCCCGCAGCGGCTCGGTGGTGCAGACCTCGACGCCGCCCACCTCGTCGACGGCCCGCATGAAGCTGACGAAGCTCACTTCGAGGTAGTGGTCGATCCGGACCGAGGTGAGGTCCTCGACGGCGCGCACCATCAGCTGGGGACCGCCGTGTGAGAGCGCCGAGTTGAGTTTGTCGTCATGGCTCTCGTGCCGCTCGCCGGTGCCGGGGATGGTGTGTTCGGGCAGGGTGGCGAAGGAGTCGCGGGGCAGGCTGACCATGCTGACCCGTTCGCGGTCCTGGGAGATGTGCAGCAGCAGGATGGCGTCGGCGCAGTGGCAGGAGGCGTCGCCCACGTGGTAGCGCGCGCGTTCCTCGGCGCTCAGGCCCTCTCTGCTGTCGGTGCCGATCAGCAGGATGTTGAGTCCAGAGCCGGCGTCCGGCCGGTCGCGGAGTCCGCCGAAGGCGTCTACCCTGCCCACCCCGTCGGTGACCGAGGCGACCACGGAGTGGCCGACGCCGCTCGCGGTCAGGACCAGCGCGGAGAGGGCGCTGGCAACGCGGATACCCCAACGGCGGCGTCTGGCTGGCATGGGCTGGGCTCTCCCGCTCTGTCGGAGACGGCCCGGCAACAGTACGCAGATACGATCTTGGGCTTTGAGGCGGCGCGCGCCGGTGTCCCCCGTTCGCGGTAACGTGAGCCGGTGACCAGCGAGCCGACCCCAGCCGTGTCCGTGATCATGCCGGTGCTCAACGAGGAGCGGCATCTACGGAACTCCGTACGGCATATCCTCGAACAGGACTACCCGGGCCAGCTTGAGGTGGTGATCGCCCTCGGCCCCTCCACGGACCGCACCGACGCGATCGCCGCCGAGCTGGTGGCCGAGGACGCCCGGGTGCGCACGGTGCCCAACCCGACGGGACGCACCCCCGCCGGGCTCAACGCGGCGATCGGCGCCTCCCGGCACCCCGTGGTGGTGCGGGTGGACGGGCACGGGATGCTCTCCCCCGACTACATCGCCACCGCCGTGCGCCTGCTCGACGAGACGGGCGCCGCCAATGTGGGCGGCATCATGCACGCCGAGGGCGAGAACGACTGGGAACGGGCGGTCGCCGCCGCCATGACCGCGCGGATCGGCGTGGGCAACGCCGCCTTCCACACCGGCGGCCAGGCGGGCGAGGCGGAGACGGTCTATCTGGGGGTCTTCCGCCGCGAGGTGCTGGAGCGGCTCGGCGGCTACAACGAGGAGTTCATCCGGGCCCAGGACTGGGAGTTGAACTACCGCATCCGGCAGGACGGCGGGCTGATCTGGTTCTCGCCCGAGCTGCTGGTGTCCTACCGGCCCAGGCCGTCGGTGCGGGCGCTGGCCAAGCAGTACCGCAACTACGGGCGTTGGCGGCATGTGGTGGCCCGCTACCACGCCGGCTCGATCAACCCGCGCTATCTGGCGCCGCCGACCGCCGTGGTGGCGATCATCCTCGGGCTGTTGGCCGGCGCGACGATCACGCCGTGGGCGCTGCTGGTGCCGGGCGGCTATCTGGCCGCCATCGCGGTGGGCTCGGTGCCGGCCGGCCGGGGCCTGTCCCCGGGCGCGCGGGCCAGGATCCCGCTGGCGCTGGCCACCATGCACATGTCGTGGGGATGGGGCTTCCTGACCAGCCCGCCGAGCCTGGCCAAGAAGGTCATCGCGGCCCGCCCGTCGACGGCCGAGCGCTCCGGCTGATCCGCGCCGCGCCCGCCGGTGACCCCCCGGACTACCAGGTGTAGAGGGGGTTCACCGGCATGCAGTCCACGCCGCCCGAGCCGGAGATGATGTCGTCCTCGCTGACGGCCGGATCGTCGCTCCTGGTCTCCTCGGGCTCCTCGACCGGCTCGGGGAAGGTGGTGCCCTCCCGCCAGTCCTCGCCGATGACCAGGGTGACATCGGTCGCGCTCGGCGAGACCATCACCCGGTCCGCCGGCATCCCGAGCGCCTCGGCCAGGGCCTCGGCGTTGGCCCGGTCCGCCGGCTCCGCGTAGCGCACCTCGCTCTTCGCGGCGAGTTCGGTGATCTCGGTGTCGGTGCCGGCGAGGGAGTAGCCGAGGCGGACCAGTTCGTCGGTGATCACCCCGGCGCGTCCGTTCACCGGCGCCGTCATGCCGGAGCCCGTCGCGTTGCGCACCGCGACCCGCACCGACTCGACCGGGTCGGGATCGGTCGTCCCCGCGTCCGGGGCCTCGTCTGTCTCCTCCGGGGACGGCTCGGCCGGGGTCGCGTCCTGGTCGTCGAGCGGGACGTCGCCGCGCACCATCGCGAAGAGCTCCTCGGCCCGCTCCGGGTCCGGGATGATGGTCACATCGGGATCGGCGGGATCGGGGAGCCAGGGCAGGGTGACCATGTTGAAGCGGTCGTTCGGCACCCGACGCAGGTCGTCGCCCAGCTCGTAGAGCGCCTGCACCGACCCCAACTCGTGGTCCACGGTCAGCGCGTTGGTCGCCGCCTCGGCGAGGTCCATCAGCTCGCCCGTGTTGGTCAGCGAGGCGCTGGACTGGAGCTCCTCCACCATGTTGGAGAGATACATCTGCTGCGCCCGGGTGCGCCCGATGTCGCTGCCGTCGCCGAACGCCTTGCGGGTGCGCAGCCACTGGAGCGCCTCCTCGCCCTCCAGCACGCTCTCCCCCGCCGACAGCCGCAGCCCGGACTTGTCGTCGGCGACGTTGTCCTCGACGCAGACCGGCACCCCGCCCACCGCGTCCGCCATGTCCACCACGCCGGCGAAGTCCACCATCATGAAGTGGTCGATGTAGAGGCCGGTCAGCTCCTCCCAGGTGGCCAGCACACAGCCGGGCCCGCCGTTGGTGAGCGCGGTGTTGATGGACGCCGACTCCGAGGCCGGGTAGACGTCGCCCGTCTCCGGGTCGGTGCACTCGGGGATGGCGACCTGGGTGTCGCGCGGGATGCTGATCAACGTCATGTTGCTGCGGTCGGCGGAGGCGTGCAGCAGCATCTGCACATCGGCGCGGACCGGGCCGCCGGCCAGGTCGCGGGCGCCGCCCAGGCGTTGGTTCTCCTCGCCGTCCCTGGAGTCGGAGCCCAGCAGCAGGATGTTCAGCGGGGTCTGCCCAGCCGCGTTGGGCGGGGGCTTCTCCAGCTCCTCGCTGCCCAGGGTGCGCGGCTTCTTGGTGATGTTGTTGTTGAGGTGCCGGATATAGAGGAAGCCGGCCACCGCCACGCCCGCCACCACCACGGCCAGCGAGGCGGACGTCCAGAACAGGACCCGCCGCCACACCGGCTTGCGCCTGCGGCGCGCGGCCCGCCGCCCGCGCCGGGACGGCGGCCCGTCGCCGCCGCCCGCCTCGGCGGCGTCCCGCGCCGTCCGTGGCCCGGGGACGGTGCCCCGCCCCTCCTGGAGCGAGTCGTCCCATCCCGGGTCCGCCGCGCCGCCACCGGCGCCGGACGCACCCTTGTCGTCCTCACCGGGTATACCGGTCCTCCGCACGGGGCCCCCCGCTCGTGTCTTCCATAGCTTCGCCGCGCCGCGCCGCGCGGCCGAGCCGTCAGGCGGCGCAGTCCGGTTCGTCGTCCGCCGTGATGCTGTCGACGTCGTCCGGCATCTCCGGCGTGATCTCGATGGGCTGCCCCGCGCCCCTGAAGTCGTCACCGAGGATCAGCACCATCGGTTGGTCCCCCGCCTCGGCCGGCTGCTCCTGGAGCGCGTCGCCGGGCAGCCCCATCATCTCGGCCAGCGTGGCGGCCTGCCCCGCCTGGTCGGGACCGTACTCCAGGGTCGTGGTCTCCTGCGGCGACGGGGCGTTGCCGACATTGGTCGAGAGCGGCACGCCCTGCACGTTCTGCAGCCAGTCCAGCGTCTCCTGAGCCGCCCCGATCACCCCGCCGCCGTTGTAGACGTCGACCCTGACCTCCCCCGGCGGCGCCGCCTCGACGGTCTCGGACTCCTCCCCCGCCGCCTCCTCCTCCTCGCGCTCCTGCGGCGAGATGTCCTGCCTGATCATCTCCAGCAGCGGCGCGGCCCTGCCCTCGTCCAACACGACGGTCGCCCTGGCGTCCTCCGGCTCGTCCGGGTTGTCCACCACGGGCAGGGTCACGAAGTTCAGATCCGACATGGGGACGCCCCCCAGCGTGGAGGCCAGGTCGCGGAGCTTCTGGATGCTGCCTATGCCGGTGTCGACGGAGAGCGACCTGGTCGCGGTGTCCGCCAGATCCCACAGCTTGCCCGGGTCGGTGAGCATCCCGCCCTCGGTGATCTGCCGGGCCATCGACGCCACGAACTGCTGCTGCAACTCGATCCGGCTGAGGTCGCTGCCGGTGCCGACGGAGTAGCGGGTCCGCACGAAGGCCAGCGCGTCCTCCCCTTCCAGGGTGTGCTCGCCGGCGTCGAGCCGCAGACCCGACTTGGGGTCGTCGATGGGCTCGTTGATGCAGATCGGCACGCCGCCCACGGCGCCGGAGAGGTCCTTGACCGCGTTGAAGTCGGCCATCATGAAGTGGTTGATCGACACCCCGGTCAGCTCCTCGACCGTGCGCCAGACGCAGCCGGGGTCGCGGCCGTCGGTGCCCATGCTCGTGTTGAACCTGACGCCCTCGGACGGCGGGATGACCTGGGTGGTGCCGTCCTCGCCCCTGACCTCGCACTCCGGGATGTCGACGATCAGGTCGCGCGGGATGCTGAGCCCGGTGGCGTGGGTGCGGTCCTCGGAGAAGTGCATGAGGATCGTGGTGTCGGCGCCCTCGCTGGCGTCGCCGCCATAGGCCTCGTTGCCGGCCCCCGTCCTGGTGTCGGTGCCGATGAAGAGCAGGTTCACCGGCTCGTCGGAGCGGAAGTCGTTCTCGATGCCGACGTCGTACTTGGTGATGTTGTTGTTGAGCCGGTTGATCACCCACCAGGCTCCCGCGGCGCCCACCACCAGAAGGAAGGCGAGCGACCCCCCGGTCCACATCAGGACCTTCTTGCCGCGTCCGCGCTTCTTCTTGGCGCGCCCCTTGGGCTCCTTGCCCTTGCGGCGGCTGCCCCGCTGCGCGCGGCGGTCGCGTTGCCCCGGCAACGGATGGTCGCCGGCGGAGGGCGGGGAGGCGTCCTCGCCCTCCGTGGACGGGGCGCTACGCTGGCGTGGCGGAGCGTTACGAGGCGCGGGCCCATCCTCGGATGCGGCCCGTCTCCGTCCCGGCTGCCCGGCGTCTCTGGTGCGCTGGCCGCCGGTCAGCCGCAGTTCGTAGTTGCCGGTGTCCGGGTTGAACACCCACTGATCAGCGGGATCGACGCCGTCCGCGCCCCCACGTCCCTGCGCGTCCACGTGTTCGTGTGCCCTCCGTCTGCCTGCCTAGAGGATCAGACGGCACACACTAGCCCCAGGGTTCCGCGACAGACGAGGTCGGTGACCTATACCACCCACCAGCCACGGGCGGATTATCCGGGTTGACACCTCTTTTGTCGCTTTTACCGCGTTGCTCTTTACTCATTCATGGTCTTGCGTTCCGCGATCCGTTACCCGGCGGGCGGACGAACGGAGGGCCGCCCCTCGGTCGGGGATGCTCCCCGGTCCGGCGCCCCGCCCTCGCCCGCCCCGCCGCCCCCGCCGACGCCGGCGATCTCGCCGGCGGGGGCGGGCGGCGGCGCGGGCGGGGCGCTCCGGCGCGTGCTCCAGCCGAACGCGGCGGTGACCAACACGGCGGCGGCCACCAGCAGGGCGACCCAACGCGGCCAGCCCCTGCGGCCCTTCGGCCGGTCCCACGGGTTCTCTGGCTCGTCGGCCGGCTCGGTGAGCCGGTAGTAGGCGGGCTGTCGCGGCACCCTCATACCGCCGATCCTGCGCGGGCCCCCCGGGGCCGGCCACCGTCAGTCGGCGAAGTGGGTGACGCGCTCACTCTCCTGGCGTGCGGCGCGCGCGGCCTCGTCCAGCCGACCGGCGTTGCGGCACAGCACCACGGAGCCGCGGACGACCAGCGGCGCGAAGAGGCCGGCCAGCAGGCCCGGCAGATGGTCGTACCCCAGCGTGGACATGAGCCGGGAGCCGGGCGTCAGGCCGCGTTCGACGGCGTCCGCGCGGGCCAGCTCCAGGAGTTGGCCGCCGGTCAGCTCCCGCCCGTCGACCACGAGGGCGGGATCGTCGGGACCCGGCGGGTCCAGGGCGGCGAACACGTCGCCCTGCCCCGGCGCCGCCACCGCGTAGTCGATGAACCCCGCCGGCGTCGCGGGGAACCGGCCGCCCAGCGGGCGCAGGGCCAGGGCGACCCGTTCGCCGGAGCAGGCCAGCGCCGTCTCCAGCCGGTCGGGGCCGGTCACGACCAGATCGGCGTCCGCCGGATCCCCGTCCACCAGCACGACCACCCCGGTCGCCGACGCGGCGAGCAGCCAGACGGCGGTCTGCCAGTGGGCCGGCAACAGCAGGGCGAGGCGTTCGCCCCTGGCCGTGGCCAACTCGTCCTGGAGCAGGTTGGCGGTCTTGGCCACCCAATTGGCGAGGGTGGCCGCGGAGAGTTCCACCCGCTCGCCGGTGGCGTCGTCGTAATAGGTGATCAGCGGACGGCTGGCGTCTCCGGCGAGCGCGGAACGCAGCAGGTCGGCGGGGGTGCGGTCGGCGGTGTTCATCGTCGTCAGGTTACGCCGGGGCGCTGGGCCGTCCGCGCGACCCCGACAGCCCGCGGGTTCTCACGGAACGTCAGGTCACAAACACTCAGGAATGGACAGCTTTGTGGGTGTATGACCAACATCAGAACCATGCGTGCATTCCGAACTCTCTCCCTCCGTTCCCTCCCCCTGATCGGTTCGTGCACCGCCGCCCTGCTCGTCCCGCTGGTCCTGCCCCTGGGCGGCGCGGCGCAGGCGGTCGACAGTGCGAGGGGTGCCGCGCCGCGGATGGCGGCGGCCACCCAGTCCCTCCCCCTCAGCCCGCTCACCCCGCTCGCCGGCAGCAGCGACGAGGAGGGGTCAGGCGACGCGTCGGGCCCCACGCTCTCCCTCGCCGGGCAGGGCATCCCGCCGACCGACACCGAGCCCTTCTCGCTGCTGGGCGTCATCTGGGCAGACCCCACCGAACAGGTCGAAGGACAGGTCGAGGTCCGCGTCCGGGACAGCGGGACCGGCGACTGGTCCGGCTGGCTCGAACTGGACGCGCACCCCGAACACGCCCCTGACCCCGAGTCGGTCGAGGCCGAGGGGCGCGAGCTGCGCGGCGGCACCGCGCCCCGCTGGGTCGGCGCCGCCGACGCGGTGGAGGCGCGGGTCGCCCCGGCCGCCGACGCCGCCCCCGAGTCCCTGCCCGACGGGCTCAGCCTGGAGCTGATCAACCCGGGCGAGCTGGCGGCCGACCTCCTCGCGCCGCAGCCGCAGGCGGTGCCGGCCGCCGGGGACCATGTCGGCCCCAGGCCCGGCATCGTCATCCGCTCCGGCTGGGGCGCGGACGAGAGCCTGCGGGAGAGCGGCTTCGTCTACACCGACACCGTGAAGACGGCGTTCGTCCACCACACCGCCGACACCAACAACTACAGCTGCTCCGAGGCGCCGGCGATGATCCGCGCCATCTACCGCTACCACGTGGTGAGTCAGGGGTGGCGGGACGTCGGCTACAACTTCTTCGTGGACCGCTGCGGCACCATCTACGAGGGCAGGGCCGGCGGGGTGATCGAGCCCGTGCAGGGCGCGCACACCGCGGGCTTCAACCACAACAGCATGGGTGTGGCGGTGATCGGCACCTACACGAGCACCAAGCCCAACCGCGACATCACCGACGCGCTGTCGCTGCTGACCGCCTGGAAGCTGGGTCTCTTCGACGTCAACGCCGGCGGCTCGGCGAACCGCACCTCGCAGGGCGGCGGCAAGTACGCCAAGGGAACAACGGTGCGGATGAACAACATCTCCGGTCACCGGGACGGCTTCGCCACCGAATGTCCGGGCGAGGAGCTGTACAAGGCGCTGGGGACGATCCGTTCCACCGCGACCAAGCTCCAGGGACGTTGACCGTCCGGCGCCCCCGGCCGGCCGGGCCCGCCGGGGGCGCCGTTAGCCTTGCGGGGCCATGCCCGACCGTGAGTGGACCCCGCCCGAGCCCTACGACCTGCGCCGCAGCCTCCGTGTGCTGCGGCGCGGTCCCTATGATCCCGCGTTCCGCGAGGAGCCGGACGGCACCGTCTGGCGGGGCACCCGCACCCCGCTCGGCCCGGCCACGCTGCGGCTGCGGCCCGGCGCGCGGATCGCGGCCAGGGCCTGGGGCCCCGGCGCCGACTGGCTGCTGGACCGGCTGCCCGCGCTGCTGGGCGCCGATGACCGTCCCGAGGAGTTCACCCCCCGCCACCGGCTGATCGCCGAGGCCAGACGGCGCCACGGCGGGCTCCGACTGATCCGCAGCGGCCTGGTGCTGGAGTCGTTGATCCCCTCCATCCTGGAGCAGCGGGTCACCACGGAGGACGCCTACCGCTCCTGGCGCCGGCTGCTGCGCTGGTTCGGCGAGCCGGCCCCTGGGCCTGGCCCCGAGGTGGACCTGTGGGTGCTGCCCGAACCGCGCGCGCTGGCCCGCGTCCCTTCCTGGGACTGGCACCGGGCCAATGTGGACGGCTCCCGGTCGGCGACGATCATGCGGGTGCTGCGGGTCGCGCGGCGGATGGAGGAGGCGGCCGGGATGGAGCTGCCCAGGGCGCTGGCCCGCCTCCAGGCGGTGCCAGGCGTCGGCCCCTGGACGGCGGCCGAGACGCTCCAGCGCAGCAACGGGGCGCCGGACGCGATCACCGTCGGCGATCTGCACCTGCCGGGGATCATCGGCCACGCGCTGGCCGGCGAACGGGACGCGGACGACGCGCGGATGCTGGAGCTGCTGGCCGACTACCCGGGTCAGCGGTACCGGGCGGCCCGCTATGTGCTGCTCACCGGGGTCGCGCCGGCCCGCCGCGCGCCCCGGCAGCGGCACGCCCGCATCGCCCATCTGTGACCGGCCCGCCGGCGGGGCTCAGGCGCCGCTGCCCCGGGCGCGCAGTTCCATGATCTCGCGGCGCCTGGCCAGCCGGTGGGTGCGCCGGATCTGGGCCTCCTCGAAGCGGCGCCGGTCGAGATCGTCCTCCGGCAACACGGCGGGCACCGGGCGGGGTTTGCCGTTCTCGTCGACGGCGGCGAAGACCAGATAGGCGGTGCCGACCCGGGTCGCCGGCGTCGACTCGTTCCACCGCTCGGCCAGCACCTTGACGCCGATCTCCATCGAGCTGCGGCCCGTCCAGTTGACCTGGGCGTGGACATGCACCAGGTCGCCGATCTTGACCGGCTCCAGAAAGACCATCTCGTCCATGGAGGCGGTGACGGCCGGGCCGCCGGAGTGGCGTCCGGCGACCGCGCCGGCCGCGTCGTCCACCAGCTTCATGATCACGCCGCCGTGCACGGTGCCCAGCAGGTTGACGTCGTTCTGGCTCATGATCTTGGAGAGCGTGGTGCGGGAGGCCGCCGTCGGCTTGCCGACGGGCTCGGCGGGGCTCTCAACGGATCCCTTGGCGGGCTCGACGGGCTCGACGAGCCCCTCGGCGGAGGGCGGAGCGGGCAGATCGGTCATAAGACCAGCGTAGACATCTCATCGGAGCGGCGTCTCCGCAGTGTGCTTCGGTCGTCTCTGCATCAGCTCTGCCACAGTTGGTGACCCTCGTTTCCCCCGAGGGGCCCTACCACGGCACACTGGCTCGTTATGAGCGACTGGCCCGACGGGTGGACCGACGACGACCAGGACCGGAGCCGTTACGGCCAGGGGCGCGGGAGCGCGACCCCGGAGAGCGCCCGGGTCATGCCGCACGTACCGAGACCGCCCAGGCAGCGCTCGCCGGGGCACGACGCCCACGGCGCGGGGCAGCGGCCTCCGGCGTCCTACGACTCCGGCTACAACGAGGGCCAGGTCTACCGGGGCGCCGGCCGGCAGGTCCCGCCCCCGCCCCAGGGCCCCACGGACCCGCCCCCCCAGGGCCAGCCCAAACCGCGTCCGCGCTGGGGCAGGCGAATAGGCATCGGCGCGCTGTCGCTGCTGCTGGTGCTGGTGATCGTGGCGACCGCCACCTACTTCTGGGCGGACGGCAAGCTCAAGCGCGAGGTGGATCTGGCGGCGCTTGAGGACCGTCCGGAGAAGGGGGAGGGCACCAACTACCTGATCGTCGGCTCCGACAGCAGGGAGGGGCTCAGCGAGGAGCAGCGGCGGGAGCTGAGCACGGGCAACTCCTCCAGCAGCCTCGCCGACACGATCATGATCCTGCATGTGGGGTCCAACGGGAACACCATGGTCAGCCTGCCAAGGGACTCCTGGGTGACCATCCCCGAGTTCACCGGCTCCGAGTCGGGCAACCGCATCCCGGAGCAGCAGCGGAAGCTGAACGCCTCCTTCTCCATCGAGGGCGCCTGGCTGCTGGCCCGCACCATCGAGCACAACCTGGACATCCGGATCGACCACTACGTGGAGATCGGCTTCGGCGGCTTCGCCAACGTGGTGGACGCGATGGGCGGCGTCGAGATGTGCTTCGACGAGCCGATCCAGGACGAGAACTCCGGCGCCGACTTCGAGGAGGGCTGCCACCGGCTGGACGGCGCCGAGTCGCTGGCCTTCAACCGGCAGCGCTACCAGGAGGCCGAGGGCGATCTGGGGCGCACCAAGAACCAGCAGGAGTTCCTCAGCACCCTCGCCGACCAGGCGGCCTCGCCCGCCACCCTGATCAACCCCTTCAAGCTCTACCCGACCATGGGCGCGGTCCTCGACGCGCTGATCGTGGACGAGGACATGAGCCTGTGGGACCTGCGGTCCATGTTCTGGGCCATGCGCGGCGCCCAGCGGATGAACATCCCGGTGTCCGACCCCGGCTTCGCCACGGAGGAGGGTTCCGCGGTGCTCTGGAACACGGAGCAGGCGGAGCTGCTGATGGAGCAGCTGCGCAACGACGAGGAGGTCACCGTCGGCGTGGAGTGAGGGCTACTCCTCCCCCGAGGGTGCCGCGGGCGCGTCTCCGGACGCGCCCGCGCGCCGTTTGGCGCGGTAGGCGCGCATCTTGGCGCGTGAGCCGCAGGAACGCATCGAGCACCAGCGGCGGCGCCCCGCCGGGCTGTGGTCGTAGTACGCCCAGATGCAGTCGCTCGCCTCGCAGACCTTGAGCCGCCGCCACTCCCCCCTGGCCTCGGCGACCGCGACGACGGCCGCGACCCGCGCGGTGAACTCCGCGAGACCGGTGAGCCGGGGCGCGGGTTCGAGCGACGCCGCGCCGTCCTCGTCGACGCGGGTGACCAGCGGCGCGGCGGCGAACAGCTCGGTCAACTCGGCGGGCGGCGGAGCCGATTCGACATGGTGCGCCAGCCCGGCGGCGCGCAGCGCCTCGCGCAGCCGGCGCAGCCCGGGCAGTTCGCCGGGCCCCAGCGCCAGCTCGCCGTCGAACGCGGCGAGCCCGTCCTCCGTGGCCAGCGTGTCCTGGTCCCGGTCCACGTCCCTGGTGTTGACCAGCCGCATGATCAACGCGATGCCCTGGGGGATCGGTCGGTCCGCCATGGTTGCGACGTTACTGGACAACCCCCCATCATGAGGTCACGCGTTACCGCATCACGGCTTCTTGCAGTAACGGTGTGCGGTGACCGACACCGTTCCCGTCGAAGGAGAGAGCCCATGGCCATCGCCACGTTGACAACCACCGTGCTGGACTGTCCCGAGCCCCGGGAGCTGGCCGCCTTCTACGCCACGGTGCTGGGCGGGGAGCTGGAGGACGACGGCAAGGGCGACTGGGTCCAGCTCGTCGGGCCAGACCGCCATGTGCTGGCCTTCCAGCGCTCCGCCGGCTACCAGCCGCCGAGTTGGCCGAGCACCGAGCACGGCCAGCAGCTCCATCTGGACCTCCACGTGCCCAGGGCGGAGTGGGACGCGGCCGAGCGACGGGTGCTGGAGCTGGGCGCCACCCTGTTGGAGAGCGACCACGGAAAGCGCGACTGGCGCGTCTACGCCGACCCGGCGGGGCACCCGTTCTGCCTCTGCGTGGGCTGACCGGGCGCGCGCCCGCCGCCCTGGACGCCGGACCATCGGCCACCGGCCCGGTGAACGTTCGCGGCGGCGGGGCCGGGGACGGCCGGCTGCGGGAACGAGCCGACGTGCGGCTTCCTCGTGCCGACGCTGGTGTGTGGCACCGCCGGACCCCTCGGGTAGCGTCAGGGCGTATGGACGGCACGACGACCGGCACCGCCCGGCTGGAGCGGCTGGTGGGGGTGCTGCGCTGCCCGGTGTGCGAGGCCGTGTTGGCGCCGGGCGAGCGCTCGCTGCGCTGCCCGTCGGGGCACGCCTTCGACGTGGCCCGGCAGGGCTATGTGAGCCTCCTGACGGGCGCCGCCCCCGGCGCCAACGCCGACACCGCCGCCATGGTCACCGCCCGTGCCGCCTTTCTGGACGCCGGCCACTACGCGCCGCTGTCCGCCGCGCTCGCCCGGCTGGCCGGCGAGCTGTCGCCGCCCGACGCCGTCTCGCTCGACGTCGGCGGCGGCACCGGACACCATCACGCCCGGGTGCTCGACGCGCTTCCCCGCGCCTTCGGGCTCACCCTCGACCTCTCCAAGCACGCGCTGCGGCGGGCCGCCCGCGCCCACCCCAGGATGGGCGCTGCGGCCGGCGACATCTGGCGCGGGCTGCCCGTGCGCACCGCCGCCGTCGACCTGCTGCTCAACGTCTTCGCGCCCCGCAACGGCCCGGAGTTCCGGCGGGTGCTCGCCCCGGGCGGCGCCCTGCTCGTGGTCACCCCTGAGCCCGGCCATCTGGCCGAACTCCGGGAGGCGCGGGGTCTGTTGTCCATCGATCCGGCCAAGGACGAACGGCTGCGCCGCACCCTGGCCGAGCACTTCGAGCAGCGGCACACCGAAGCCCTGGAGTTCCCCCTCGCGCTCACCGCCGACGAGGCGACCGCCCTGGTGGCGATGGGCCCCAGCGCCCACCACGCGACGAAGGCCCCCGCCGCCCCGGCGACGGTCTCGGCCGCCTTCCGGCTCTCCGTGCACCGCCCGCGGTGACGACGGGTCCGGTCCCCGGCGCCGCCGTCGTGACGACCAACTGTTCAGCCAGAGTTGGGGCGCACGGCGTCCGCGCCGCACGGCGCGGGAACGATACTGCCGCCCGTTGAGTCGATTTCCGGCCATGGGAGGTGCCCGAGGATGACGCGTGCAGGCGACAGGGACAACGGCGGAACGGTGGGCCGGCGGGCCCTGCTGCGCGGCGCGGCGACCGCGTCGGCGGCGCTGGCGCTGCCGGCGGGGGCGACGCTCCTCGGCGCGGCGCCCGCCCAGGCGCTCGGCGGCCGGCCGGCCGCCGACTGGGGCGTCCAGGTGGGCGACGTGGGCACCTCGTCCGGGCTGGTCTGGGTCCGCTCCGACCGGCCGGCCCGGATGATCGTCGAGACCTCGGCCACCGAGTCCTTCCGCCATCCGCGCCGGTTCGCCGGCCCGCTGATCGGCCCCGACACCGACTTCACCGGCACCACCCGGCTGCGCGGCCTCGAAGCGGGCCAGCAGATCCACTACCGGGTGCTGCTCGCCGACCCGGACGACCACCGCCGCGTCGGCCGCCCGGTCAGCGGCACCTTCCGCACCGCGTCCGAGCGGCGCCGGGACGGTGTCCGCTTCGTCTGGTCGGGCGACCTGGCAGGCCAGGGCTGGGGCATCAACCCCGCGTTGGGCGGCTACCGCGCCTTCGCCGAGATGCGGGCCCTCGACCCCGACTTCTTCCTGTTCAGCGGCGACACCGTGTACGCCGACGGACCGCTCACCGATGAGGTCGCCCTGCCCGAAGGACGGATCTGGCGCAATATCACCACCCGGGAGAAGGCCAAGGTCGCCGAGACCCTCGCCGAGTACCGGGGCAACTTCCGCTACAACCTCCTGGACGAGAACCTCCGCGGGTTCAACGCCCAGGTCCCCTCGATCGTGCAGTGGGACGACCACGAGGTCACCAACAACTGGTACCCGGGCGAGCTGCTGGACGACGACCGCTACACCGAGAAGTCCGTCGACCGGCTCGCCGCCCGCGCCCGCCGGGCGTTCAGCGAGTACTTCCCGATCGGCACCCTCCGCCCCGGCGAGCGGGAGCAACGGGTGCACCGCGTCGTCCACCACGGCCCGCTGCTGGACGTCTTCGTGCTCGACATGCGCACCTTCCGGGACGCCAACTCGCCCGGCCGGCAGACGGAGAACGCCCAGGGCATCCTGGGCCGCGAGCAGCTCGCCTGGCTCAAGCGCGAGTTGGCCCGCTCGCGGGCGGTCTGGAAGGTGATAGCCGCCGACATGCCCATCGGGCTCGTGGTCCCGGACGGGGACACCGACTTCGAGGCCGTCGCCAACGGCGACCCGGGCGCCCCGCTCGGCCGTGAGCTACAGATCGCCGAGCTGCTGCGGTTCGTGAAACGCCGGCGGATCACCGGCACCGTCTGGCTGACCGCCGACGTGCACTACACCTCGGCCCAGCACTACCGGCCCGAGCTGGCGGCCTTCGGCGACTTCGCGCCGTTCTGGGAGTTCGTCACGGGACCGCTGAACGCCGGCTCGTTCCCGGCCAACGAGCTGGACGGGACGTTCGGCCCCGACCGCGTCTTCGTCAAGGCCCCCGAGGCGTCCAACGTCTCCCCCGCCGATGGGTACCAGTTCTTCGGCGAGGTGGCCATCGACGGCGACGGCGGCGAACTGACCGTGCGGCTGCGGGAGGTCGGCGGCAGCGTGCTGTTCAGCAAGACCCTGCGTCCGGGCCGCGTCGGCCAGTGACCGGGGGCGCGCCCGGCTGCCCGCGGTGGTACACCTGGACCCGTGACACCGAGCGCTGAGGACGACCAACCGGCGCTGCTCCCCGACCCCGAGGAGCGGCGCCGGCCCCCGGTGTACTGCCGCCTCTGCGGGCGGCCACTGCGCGACCGGGAGGCCAGGACCTGGGGCCTCGGGCCCGAGTGCCGCGCCAAGCTGGCGCTGCGCAGCGCGCCCGAGCCGCCGGACCGGCCGGTGGACCAGGACCCGCTACCCGGCCTCTGACCCGCGCCTCCCCGCCGGCCACCACGCCTGGACCCGCCAGGGGCCAGCGCTCCGGCAACATGGCTCGTTCTGTACCGGGCGCCGAACCGCCCGCACCGGCATGAACGCCGGGCGGGCGGACGCGGACCGGCCCCGGGCGGGGGCCCGACTCAGTCGAACGAGGACGAGAAGGAGTTCAACGCCAGCCCGGCGCCGTTCTCCCAGGGCTCGAAACCGGCCTGGACGCTGGTGACGTACCAGGACGGGTCGGCGAGGCCATGGGCGACCGCCTGGTCGACGAAGTCCAGCACGTCGAACTGGAAGCCGCTCAGCGCGGACGGGGCGACGAACGAGATCACGTCGTTGCCGCCGTTGTTGCCCGTCCAGACCTCCCACTGCCGGCCGGCGACGTCGGCGGTGCCGGTCTGGCTGCCGATGGGCTGGATCGGGCCGACGCGGTTGAGCCAGATCATGATCTCGGTCTCGCTCACCCCGGTGGTCTGCGGCTCGGGGTCGAGCCAGATGTCGTAGGAGGCGTTGTAGGACGCGTTGTCCACATAGGTGTAGGAGACGCTGCTGGGCGCGCTGTTGATCGCGCCGATCCGCAACGGCAGCCGGGTGCCGGGGGCGCACGTGCCGTAGTGGCAGCCGTCGAAGACGGACGGGTACGACTTGGGCGCCCCGTTGGTGGGCACGCTGCCGTCCGCCTGGACCAGCTGGAAGCCGCTGTCGGTCACGTTGATGCACTGCTGCTCGTTGGTGCCCCAGCGGTTGTTCTGCGCGATGTAACGCCCCTGGACGACGGTGGTGCCGTACTGCTCGCAGATCAGCTCGTCGGCCTGCGCGGTACCGGGAGACAGGGTCAGCATCGCCGCGGCCACACCGATGACGGCGGGGACAGCGGTCGCGAGAAGGCGCTTACGAGATGCCATGGTGCTCCTCCGTGGGGGAGACGTGGGGGGTTGGCCATGGGAGCGCTCCCAACTGCCCGGCGGAGACTATGCGCATCCGCTGGGGCTGACAAGACGTCGCGTCGAGGACTGTCGAATCCCATCGAACACGGAGGGAACCGGCCGCGGTGCGGGTCCGCCGCGCGGGTCCGCTGCGCGCGTCCGCTGCGCGCGGTGGCGGGCGGGGTCCGCTGCGCGGAGCGGGGCGCTGCGCGCGGTGGCGGGCGGGGCGGGGCCGCCGGGGCGGCGGACCGTTGCGCGGAGCGGGGCGCTGCGCGCGCCGTGGCGGACGGGGGCCGGGTCCGCCGCCCGGAACGGGGCGGGGGACGCGGGTCCGCCGCCCGGAACGGGGCGGGGGACGCGGGTCCGCTGCGCGCGGTGGCGAGCGACGCTCGGGGGCGGAGGCGCGGAGCGGGGCGCCGGGCACAGGGGCGGGGACGCGGGGCAGGCGGGCCGCTGCGCGCAGCGGGGGCGGGGAGCGGGGCGGCAGGCAGGGGCCGCGCTGCGCGCGGTGGCAGGCGGGGGACCTGCCCGGGGCGGAGGGTTGGGAGGCCGGGCCCCTGGCCAGGGCCGAGGCGCCCGGCACAGGACCAGGGCCGGGGGGCGCGGGGCAGAGGCTCGGCGAGCGGGGGCCGTTGCCCGGGGCGGTGTGGCCAGGGCTGAGCGGATGTCGAACGGTGCGGGCGGGGGACAGGGCGACGCGGGGCGGAGCGGCCGACCGGGCGCGACTCCGTCGTTACCCGCACGCGTCGGCCAGCAGGCCACCGAAGCCGGGCCGCGGCGAAGCCAGGACGGACGGCGGCGTGGGTCCGGGCCGCCGAACGGCCGGAACCCGGCGGGCCAGGGGCGGCGGGCCCAGCGCCCGCGCGGCGGGCGACCAGCGGCCCACCGAGCCGGGCGCGAGGCGGCGAACAGGAGACCCGGCGGCCCAGCGACGCCGCCCACCGCCCCCGGCAGCACCCGCGCCGGCGGCCGGCTGGAGCCGACGGGGGCACCCCGCGACCGACGGCCCGCCTGGGGCAACGGCCAACCTCCGGGAGCCGGCCGGGGACGCGGACCGTTCAGCCCCGGCGCGGCGCGGCGCGTCACGCTCGGGGGCGGCCGAGGGCGCGGACGGTCCAGTCGGCCTTGCGCCAGTGCGCGGAGTCGAGGGTGTTGCGGCCGTCCAGGATGTGCCGGCGGGAGACGACCTCGCCGACGGTCTCCGGATCCAGCTCCTGGAACTCCCGCCACTCCGTGAGGTGCAGCAGCACATGCGCGCCCCGCGCGGCCTCTATCGCGGATTCGGCGTACCGCAGGGTGGGGAACACGGCGCGGGCGTTGGCCATGGCCTTGGGGTCGTAGACCGTCACCTCGGCGCCTTGGAGGTGGAGTTGGCCGGCGATGTTGAGCGCCGGGGAGTCCCGCACATCGTCCGTGTCCGGCTTGAAGGCGGCGCCCAGCACGGCGATCCGCTTGCCGAGCAGCGAGCCGCCCAGCGCCTCGCGCGCGAGCTCGACCATCGAGGCGCGGCGCCGGACGTTCAGGGAGTCGATCTCCCGCAGGAACTGGAGGGCCTCCGAGGCCCCCAACTCCCCCGCCCTGGCGACGAAGGCGCGGAGGTCCTTGGGGAGGCAGCCGCCGCCGAACCCGATGCCGGAGCGGAGGAACTTGGGCCCGATGCGCTCGTCGTGGCCGAGGGACTCGGCGAGCTTGACCACGTCGCCGTCCGCGACCTCGCAGATCTCGGCCATCGCGTTGATGAAGGAGATCTTGGTGGCGAGGAAGGCGTTGGCCGCCGTCTTGACCAGCTCGGATGTGGGCAGGTCGGTGACGATGAACGGGGTGCCCTCGGCGATCGGCACCGCGTACACCTCGCGGAGGAGGGCCTCGGCGCGCTCGCTGGTGGCGCCGACGACGATGCGGTCGGGGTGCAGGGTGTCCCGGACGGCGAAGCCCTCCTGGAGGAACTCGGGGTTCCACGCCAGCTCGGCCGCCTCGCCCACGGGGGCCAGCTCGGCGATCCGGCGGGCCAACCGCGCGGCGGAGCCCACCGGCACGGTGGACTTGCCGACCACCAGCGTCGGCCGGTCCAGATGGGGGGCCAGCGACTCGACGGCGCTGTCGAAGTGCGTCATGTCACAGCCGTACTCGCCGGCGCGCTGCGGGGTGTTGACGCAGATGAAGTGCACATCGCCGAAGGCGGCGACCTCGGCGAAGGAGGTGGTGAAGGAGAGGCGTCCCGAGGAGCCGGGGAGGCCCACCACATGCCGGCGCAGGATCTCCTCCAGACCCGGCTCGTACATCGGCGCGACGCCCTGGGAGAGCAGCTCGACCTTGGCGGGGACGACGTCGAGGCCGATCACCTCGAACCCCAACTCCGCCATGGCCGCGGCGTGCGTGGCTCCGAGATAGCCGGTACCGATCACCGAGATCTTCTGAGACATGGCCCCGAGCATAGACGGACGCCTCTGTCGGCAAGCTCACCTATCCCCAGGCCCCGGGTAACCCTAGGATCAAGTTACTTAACGGTCATGAACCCGTAGGACGCTCGGATCACGCGGTCCCGCAAGGCGTGCGCTCGGAGACGAAACGTCCGTCGGTTCGGCCGATTCAGCCTCTTCGTTCGCAGGGAGTGAGACAGGTGGCAGGAGCCGGGGACTTCGACCTCTACCGTCCGGCGGAGGAGCACGAGATGCTCCGCACGTCGGTTCGAGCGCTGGCGGAGGCGAAGATCGCGCCGCACGCGGCGGACGTGGATGAGTCGGCGCGCTTCCCGCAGGAGGCGCTGGACGCGTTGGTCGCCAACGACCTGCACGCCGTGCACGTGCCAGAGGAGTTCGGTGGCGCGGGCGCTGACGCGTTGGCCACCGTGATCGTGGTGGAGGAGGTCGCCCGCGCCTGCGCGTCGTCCTCGCTGATCCCGGCGGTGAACAAGCTCGGCTCACTGCCCGTGATGCTGGCCGGCTCGAAGGAGTTGCAGGCCCGCTACCTGACGCCGCTGGCCAAGGGCGACGTGCTGTTCTCCTACGCCCTCTCGGAGCCGGACGCCGGTTCGGACGCCGGCGGGATGAAGACCCGGGCGGTGCGCGACGGCGACCACTACGTGTTGAACGGCGTCAAGCGGTGGATCACCAACGCGGGCGTCTCCGAGTACTACACCGTGATGGCCGTCACGGATCCGGAGAAGCGGACCAGGGGCGGGATCTCGGCCTTCGTGGTCGAGAAGGACGACGAGGGCGTCTCGTTCGGGGCCCCCGAGCGCAAGCTGGGGATCAAGGGGTCGCCGACCCGCGAGGTGTATCTGGACAACGTGCGGATCCCGGCCGATCGGATGATCGGTGCCGAGGGCACCGGATTCGCGACCGCGATGCGCACGCTGGACCACACCCGGATCACCATCGCCGCGCAGGCGTTGGGCATCGCCCAGGGCGCGCTCGACTACGCACAGGGGTATGTGCGCGAACGCAAGCAGTTCGGCAAGCCGGTGGGCGAGTTCCAGGGCATCCAGTTCATGTTGGCCGACATGGCGATGAAGCTGGCCGCCGCCCGGCAGCTCACCTATGTGGCGGCGGCCAAGTCCGAGCGGGAGGACGAGGACCTCACCTTCTATGGCGCGGCGGCCAAGTGCTACGCGTCGGACGCGGCGATGGAGATCACCACGGACGCCGTGCAACTGCTCGGCGGCTACGGCTTCACCCGGGACTACCCGGTGGAGCGGATGATGCGGGACGCCAAGATCACGCAGATCTACGAGGGCACCAACCAGGTGCAGCGCATCGTGATGGCGCGCAACCTGCCCTGAGGCGACCGGTGGTCACGGCCTCTCGCACGCCGGATTGTCAGTGCCGTGTGTGAGGCTGTGGCCATGGAGCAGACAGAGAGTCAGGCGGGGCGGGACAGCGGGGCGCGGAGCGTCGTGCGAGCCCTCTGGGACCGCACGCAGGCGAGGGACTGGGCCGGTGTGCGGGAGGTGCTGGCGCCCGATGTGGTGGTGGAGTGGCCGGCCAGCGCGGAGCGGATCGTCGGCCGGGAGAACTACGTCGGCCTGAACGCGGAGTATCCCGAGGGCTGGTCGATCAAGGTGCTGCGGCTGGTCGAGGAGGGGGATGTGGTGGTCTCCGAGGTCGAGGTCCCGCATGTGGAGTCCGGCATACACCGGGTGGCCTCGTTCTGGACGGTGCGGGACGGGCTGATCACGGCCGGCCGGGAGTACTGGACGGAGTACGGCTCCGATCCGGTGCCGGCCTGGCGGGAGCGCTTCGTCGAGCGCGGCTGAGACCGCCGGCGGGGCGGGGGCGGGGGAGCTCAGCCTCCCTTGACGCTTCCCTTCACGCCTTCCTCCACGCCGTCCTCCCGGCGTTGGATCTGCGCGGCCACACTGTCGAGGAGGAAGCCGAGGCCGTATTCGAAGTCCTCCTCGGCGGTGGCCCCGCTGTCGAAGGTGCCCGTCTTGACCACGTGGGCGACGGTCGGATAGCGGTCGTCGGTGAGGACGCGGCGGAGCATCCTGGCGTAGATGTGCCCCCAGTCCTGGTAGCTGACCCCGGTGCGGGCCGATGCGGAGGTCATCGTCACCTCCTGCCGGGCCTCGCCGACGACGAATCCGGTGAGGATCATCAGCACCCCCATCATGTCGTCCTCGGTGAGCGCCGTGTCGTCCAGGGCGGCGAGGGCGACCTCCATCCAGGCGAGGTTGTTGGGCCCCATCGGGGGCGCGCCGATGGGGATGTCGAACATCCAGGGGCGGCTCAGCAGCGCCTGTCGCGTGGCGTGACACCAGGCCCGCAGCCGGCCGCGCCAGTCGGTCGGCCAGTCGGTGGTGTCCGGCTGACCGCTGGCCATCTCGAACATCAGATCCAGTAGATCGTCCTTGCTGGGCACATAGCGGTAGAGCGTCATGCTGGTGACGCCGAGCACCTGGGCGATCCTGCGCAGGGAGACTCCCGCGACCCCCTCGGCGTCGGCGATGTCCACGGCCACCTGGACGATCTGGTCCACGCTGAGGCTGCCCCTCGGCCCACGCGTGCCCGGGGTGTGGGTGCGCCAGAGCAGGTCGAGCAGATACTCCGGATTCCGCCCGCGGTTGCCTTCCGCAGCCGCCATGTCACCGCTCCTCGATCCGTTTTCCAAGTCCGCTTGCCGACATCGTAAAACTATGTACAGTGTCCACGGTAAATATACACCGCATACAGTTTGGCGCTCAGGAGCGCGAAGGGGTGGGATACGGGATGGCCGGAGAAGCGATCGTCGCCGAGGGGATACGCAAGCGGTACGGGGACACCCAGGCTCTCGACGACTTCCATCTGACCGTCGCCAGGGGCACGGTGCACGCGGTGCTCGGCCCCAACGGCGCCGGCAAGACCACGGCGGTGCGCTCCCTCACCACGCTGGCGCGCATCGACGTCGGTCGGGCGTGGGTGAGCGGCTTCGACGTGGCGCGCCAGCCGGACGAGGTGCGCGCCAGGATCGGGCTGACCGGCCAGTACGCCGCCGTCGACGAGATGCTGAGCGGACGCCAGAACCTGGTGATGTTCGGCCGGTTGTTCCGGCTGCGGGCCCAGGTGGCGCGGCGTCGGGCCGATGAGCTGCTGGCCCAGTTCGGCCTCAGCGAGGCGGCGGGACGCAGCGTCAGCGGCTACTCGGGAGGCATGCGACGCCGCCTCGACCTCGCGGCGAGCATGGTCGTCGTCCCCGAGGTGCTCTTTCTGGACGAGCCGACCACCGGGCTTGACCCGCGCAGCCGCAACCAGGTGTGGGACGCGGTCCGTTCGCTGGTGGCCGGGGGGACCACGGTGCTGCTCACCACGCAGTACCTGGAGGAGGCCGACCAGTTGGCCGATCTGATCTCGGTGGTGGACTCCGGCCGGGTGGTCGCCGACGGCACCGCCGACCAGCTGAAGTCGCGGCTCGGCGGGGACCGGGTCGAGGTGGTGGTCCGCCACAGCGTCGAGCTGGCGCGGGCCGCCGGCATCATGCGGCGGGTGTGCGGGGTGCCGACCGAGGTCGACGAGGACGAACGCCGGGTGGTCGCGCGGGTCGCCGACCGGGTCCTGGCGCTCACCGAGGTGGCCAGGGCACTGCGGGACGCCGGTCTCGCCGTGGAGGACCTCGGGACCCGACGGCCCACCCTCGACGAGGTGTTCCTGCATCTGACCGGCCAGGGCGGGCACCAGACAGCCACTCAGGAAGGTGAGGCGGCATGAGCGGCATCGGCGCGACCAGGACGGAACTGCCGTCGGCCGGCAGCCGGGTGGCCAGAGGGCCCAGGGTGGCGCTGGCCGACGGGCTGGTGATGACCCGGCGCAACATGGCCCAGCTGATGCGCAGCCCCGAGGAGATCTCGCTCTACTTCAGCCTGCCGATCCTCTTCGTGCTGGTCTTCGGCTATGTCTTCGGCAGCGGGATGCAGGTGCCCGACGGGGGTGACTATCGCGAGTTCCTGCTGCCAGGCGTCTTCGCCATGACCATGCTCTACGGCATGGGGGCCACCGGAACAGCGCTCGCCTTCGACGTGAGCCGCGGTGTGGTGGACCGCTTCCGGTCCATGCCGATGGCCAGGTCGGCGCTGCTGGTCGGCCGGTGCGTGGCCGATCTGCTGCGCGCGCTGCTGGAGATGACGGTGCTGGTGGTCTGTGGCCTGCTGGTCGGCTGGCAGTGGCACCGGGGGGTGGGGCTCGCGCTGCTGGCGGTGGCCCTGGTGCTGCTGCTGCGGGTGGCGATGTCCTGGATCGGGATCTACATCGGCCTGCTGCTGCCCAACCCGGACTCGGTCGGGACGGTGATCTTCCCGCTGGCCTTCCCGCTGACGGCGCTCTCCAGCATCTTCGTCGAGCCGGATCTGATGCCCGGCTGGCTCGGGGCGATCGCCGAGTGGAACCCGCTCTCCGCCACGGTGGCGGCGATCAGGGAGCTGTTCGGCAACCCGGGGCTCAGCGGCGGCTCCTGGCCCACCGACAACGCGCTGCTGCTCGCGGTGCTCTGGCCGGTCATCCTGATCGCGGTGTTCGCCCCGCTGGCGGTGCGGCGGTACCAGCGCCTCACCGACTGAGACAGGTCAGGCCCCGCCGACGGAGGGGGTCGGCGGGGCCTGACCCGGCGCTCAGATGGTGACGCCGTGGCCGCGCAGGTAGGACATCGGGTCGATGTCGGACCCGTAGGACGGGCCGGTGCGCACCTCGAAGTGCAGGTGCGGGCCGGTCACGTTGCCCGTGGCGCCGGAGAGGCCGAGCTGCTCGCCCGCGCCAACCGACTGACCGACGCCGACCGAGATCGACGAGAGGTGGGCGTACTGGCTGTAGTGACCGTCGGCGTGCCGGACGACCACCTCGTTGCCGTAGGACCCGCCACTGCCGGCGGTCACGACCTCGCCGGCGGTGATGGCGACCACCGGGGTCCCGGTGGAGACGGGGAAGTCGGCGCCGGTGTGGTAGCCGGAGGACCACAGGGCGCCGGCGTTGCCGTACCCGCCGCCGCTGACGCCGGCGACCGGCGCGAAGTAGCCGGTCTCCTGCGCGTCCTCGGCGGGCGCCTCCTCCTCGGGGGCCTCCTCCGGGGCCTCCTCGGCCGGCGCCTCGGCGTCGAGCGAGAGCTGGGTGCCGGGGGTGATGCGCGAGGGGTCGTCGCCGATCGCGGCGCGGTTGACGTCGAAGAGCTGCTCCCAGCCGCCCGCGATGTCGTGGTCGACGGCGATGCGGTAGAGCGTGTCGCCGCTCTCCACGGTGTAGCTGGCGGGGGCGGCGCTGGCGGGGCCGACAGCGGCGAGCGGCAGGGCGATGCCGGCGGCGCCGGCGGTGATCAGCAGGGAGATCCGGGAGCGCTGGGACAGCTGTCGGGAACCCTGACGGCGATGGCGTCCGCGTGCGGACATGGGCGTTCTCCTCTCCAACGCCTGCGAGGTGAGCTGTCGGGTTCGGGCCGGAGTCGCCCGGCCATCGCCTCGGTGCGGGCGCGAACGCCCACCTCGGCCATGGCTTCACCCCAAGCCGGAACGGAACACGGTCCGGCGGAAAGTGGGTCCCCCGCTCCTGTCAGACGGAATTGCAGCGTTTCCGCTGCCGGTGACAGGATTCGGCGTCCGGAGCGGTTCGCCGCGAATGCGACGCGGATCGAACGTTAAACCCGCGAATTCGCCAGGACAAGAAAACCGCATTCCCCGCACCATGATCAACGCAGCCGCACCACCCGGGAGATAACACCCCGCTCTGATCGTTATCCATACCGTTATCGTCGGCATTCCGGAGCCCCCGGCCAACTCTCCGAGAAAGCGGGCCACTTATCGGGCACGCCGGGAGAGGGGCGGAGCGGCACCCGCCGGGGCACCGCGACCGCGAGTGAACTCGGTCACGGGGCGGACCGCTGACGGAAGTATCAACCAGTAAGAGCGGAATGCCCGATTCGACGCGGTGGGGTCAGCCGTCCAGGCTCGCGAGGGTGGCGATGGAGGGCCCGCGTCGGGCCGAGAGATCGGCGGCCACCGTCTCCGCGTCCCGCACCACCCGCACCGCGTTCTCCCAGGTCAGCTTGGCCAGATCCGCGTGCGACCAGCGGCGCTCCAGCAGTTCGGCGACCAGCAGCGGGTAGCCGGAGACATCCTCAAGCCCCTGGGGCAGGAACGCCGTGCCGTCGTAGTCGCCGCCGATGCCCAGATGGTCGATGCCGGCCACCTCGCGCATGTGGTCCAGGTGGTCGGCCACGGTGGCGGGCGTGGCCACCGGACGCGGGTCGGCCTCGGCGAACGCGTGCTGCACCCGCATCGCCGGCTCCGTGGTGTCCAGCGGATGGAAGCCGTTGGCCCGCATGTTCTCGTCGGCCCGGCGCGTCCACTCGATGGCCGCCGGCAGCACGAACTTGGGCACAAAGGTCGCCATCGCGACCCCGCCATTGGCCGGCAGCGCGGCCAACACATCGTCGGGAATGTTCCTCGGATGATCACAGACCGCCCGCGCCGAGGAATGCGAGAAAAGCACCGGAGCCTCGGAAACCCGAAGGGCGTCGCGCATCACATCCGCCGACACATGGGAAAGATCGACGAGCATGCCGACGCGGTTCATCTCCCGCACGACCTCCTCGCCAAAGGCCGTCAATCCGCCATGCCGAGCCTCGTCGGTGGCGGAATCGGCCCAGTCGATGGTGGAGTTGTGCGTCAGCGTCATATAACGCACGCCCAACCGGTGGAAAGCGCGCAGCGTGGCCAGCGAGTTGTTGATGGAATGGCCGCCCTCGGCGCCCATCAGCGAGGCGATCCGCCCCTGCGCACGGGCCGCGACCATGTCGTCGGCGGTGAGCGCCCGGGCCAGATCCGCCGGATAGCGGTCCAGCAACTGCCCCACCACGTCGATCTGTTCGAGACAGCCGCTGACCGCGGCGTCGCCGCTCAGCTCGGCCGGCACATAGACCGACCAGAACTGCGCGCCCACCCCGCCGGACCGCAGCCGCCGCAGATCCGTGTGGAGCCGGCCGGTGAGATCGCCGCCGATGTCCGCCTGGTCCAGGTCGTAGCCCACGGTCTCGCGCAGCGCCCACGGCAGATCGTTGTGCCCGTCGACCAGGGGATGCGCGGCCAACAGCGACCTCGCCTCAGCCAGCCGCTCCGCGCCCGTCCCGTCCGTCACAGCGGCCTCCGTCATCGATCGGTCCCCCTGTCCTGGGCGCCTTCCTGGGTGTCCTGCCGCGCACGCTGGCGGACCGGCTCCTCAGGGAGCACCGGGGGCCCGGCCAACGACGCGCGCAGCCGGCGGCCCTTCTCCTCCGCCTGCTCCCGCAGCCGGATCTGGAAGGCGCTCATCCGCTCCCGCAGCGCCGGATCGGCCGCGGCCAGCACCCGCACGGCGAGCAGCCCCGCGTTGCGGGCCCCCGCGACCGAGACCGTGGCCACCGGCACCCCGGCCGGCATCTGGACGATGGAGAGCAGCGAGTCCATCCCGTCCAGATGCTTGAGCGGCACCGGCACCCCGATGACCGGCAGCGGCGTCAACGAGGCGAGCATGCCGGGCAGATGGGCGGCGCCGCCGGCACCGGCGATGATCGCGGCCAGACCGCGGTCGGCCGCCTCCTCCCCGTAGCGGAGCATCTCGTGCGGCATCCGATGGGCGGAGACGACGTTCGCCTCGTAGGGGATGTCGAACTCGTCGAGCGCCTCGGCGGCGGCCCGCATCACCGGCCAGTCGGAGTCGGAGCCCATCACGATGCCGACCAGCGGCGCCGAGGGTGGGTTCTGCGTGCTGCTCATGCGTCACCTCTGTCTGTCGCTGCTGTCACTTTCGCGCCGGGGTCCCCGGCTGGCCGGCGCCCGACCGTCACTCGTCGATGACCCCGCGCAGGTAGTCGGCGGCGTGCCGGGCGCGCTCCCGCACCTCGGCCAGATCCGCACCGTAGGTGGTGACATGGCCCACCTTGCGGCCCGGCTTGACGTCCTTGCCGTACATATGGATCTTGAGGCCCGGATCCCGCGCCATGCAGTGCAGATAGGCGGGATACATGTCCGGATAGTCGCCGCCGAGGACGTTGGCCATCACCGTCCAGGGCGCGCGGGGGCGGGGGTCCCCCAGCGGCAGGTCGAGGACCGCTCGCAGGTGGTTGGCGAACTGCGAGGTGACCGCGCCGTCCTGCGTCCAGTGCCCCGAGTTGTGCGGGCGCATCGCCAGCTCGTTGACCAGCACCCGGCCGTCCGCCGTCTCGAACAGCTCCACGGCGAGATGGCCCACGACATCCAACTCCTTGGCGATCCGCAGCGCCATGCGCTGAGCCGCCAGGCCCAGTTCGTCGTCGAGCCGCGGAGCCGGGGCGATCACCGTGTCGCACACGCCGTCCACCTGCACGGACTCGACCACCGGATAGGCGACGGCCTGGCCGTGCGGCGAGCGCACCACGTTGGCGGCCAACTCACGGGTGAAATCGACCCGCTCCTCGGCCAGCACCGGAACACCGGCGCGGAACGCGTCCCCCGCCTCGGCCGGGGACCGCACCAACCAGACGCCCTTGCCGTCGTAGCCGCCGCGCACCGTCTTGAGCACCACGGGGAAGCCGCCGCCCTCGGCCGCGAACCGCGCCACGTCCGCCGGGTCCGCGACGATCCGATGGCGCGGGCAGGGCACTCCGAGCACCGAGAGCCGGGCGCGCATGACGCCCTTGTCCTGCGCGTGCACCAGGGCCGCCGGGCCGGGACGCACCGGGATGCCGTCCGCCTCCAGGGCGCGAAGGTGTTCGGTGGGCACATGCTCGTGATCGAAGGTGATCACATCGCAGCCCTCGGCGAAGGCCCGCAGGGTGGTCAGATCGTGGTAGTCGCCCACCACCACATCGCTCACCACCTGCGCGGCGGAGTCCTGCGGAGTGTCACTGAGCAGCTTGAACCTGACGCCGAGCGGGATGCCCGCCTCATGGGTCATACGGGCGAGCTGACCGCCTCCGACCATGCCGACCACGGGAAATGTCACGGCTCCAGCGTATCCGTCGGGTCGGACAGCCGATCCGCCGGTAGGAACCAAGCGGTACCGAAGGCACGTCTTTCCTCCCAACAGCGAGACGTGGGAAGAGAGCCGTGGAGAAGGAACGGAGAGCCGCGAGGACCGGGCGCGGGACCGGCGCCGCGTTCGCCGCGCTGGCCGTGGTGACCGCGCTGGCCGCCGGCGGGCTGACCGCCTGCCAGGAGACGAGCGGCCCGAACGGCGGACCCGAGCCGGCCCGGACGGAGTTCACCGATCCGGACCAGCCGGTCGAGGTTCTGGAAGGCGAAACGTTCACCCTCGTCCTGGAGGAGAACCCGTCCACCGGTTTCGTCTGGAAGACCGTCGATCCGGCACCCGACCCGGCCGTGGCGGCCCCGGCGGGCGACCGGTTCGAGTCCGACAACCCCGAGCTGGACGGCATCGGCGGCACCAGGTATCTCCACTTCGACGCGGTCGGCGAGGGGGAGACCCTGATCGTCCTCCAGCGCTCCAGGGACACCGAGCCGACGGGCGACGAGCTGACCTTCGAGGTCACGGTGGGTGCGGCGACCGGATGAGGCACGCTCAACCACGGCCAGGGGCCGCCCGCGACGGGCGTGGTTAGCATGGCGAGTATGCGCGAGGAGCTTCGCTTCCGGGCCCGGCTGCGAGGGCTCGCCAGAGAGGCGGCGAAGTTCGGCACGGTCGGCGCCTTCGGGTTCCTGGTCAACGTGCTCGTGTTCAACCTCTGCGGGCAGGCGGCCGGCCTGGCCCCGGTGCGGTCCGGCGTCATCGCCACCTCGGCGGCCATCTGCACCAACTACCTGGGCAACCGTTACTGGACCTACCGCCATCGGGACAAGTCGGGGCGCCGCCGCGAGATCGCGCTGTTCCTGCTCTTCTCCGCCGTCGGCATGGTCATCGAGAACGGTGCGCTGGCGCTCTCCCACTACGGCCTCGGCCTCACCTCGCCGCTGGCGGACAACCTGGCGAAGAACGTGATCGGCCTCGGCATCGGCTCGCTGTTCCGCTTCTGGTCCTACCGCACCTGGGTCTTCCGACAGCGCGCCACGGCCCCCGCCCCGCCGCCGGACCCGGTGCCCGTCGGCCCGCCCCTGCGCTGACCGGCCCTGGCCGGCCCCCGCGCCTCAGGCCCCGCCCTGCGCCTCGCGCTCGAACTCGCGGCTGAGGAACAGGGCGAAGACCGGCGGATGCTGCCCCAGCAGCTCCAGCCGTCCACCGTCCGCCTCGGCCAGATCCCGCGCCACGGCCAGCCCGAGCCCGGTGGAGTTCCGGCCGCTCACCGTGCGTTCGAAGACCCGGGCGCCCAGCTCCTTCGGCACCCCGGGGCCCTCGTCCGTCACCTCGACCACCACCTGGTTGCCCGTGACCCGGATGCGCAGCGCCACCGTGCCGGCCCCGTGCATCAGCGAGTTCTCCACCAGCGTCGCCAGCACCTGGGCGACCGCGCCCGGCGTGCCGACCGCGCGTTGGCCCTGCTTCCCCGAGCGCACCAGGGCCCGCCCCGCGCTGCGGTAGGCCGGCCGCCACTCCTCCATCTGCTGGGCCACGACCTCGTCCAGATCGAACCCGATCGCCGAGCCGAGCCGGGCGTCCCTGGAGTTGGTCAGCAGCCGCTGCACGACATCGGTGAGCCGTTCCACCTGGGCCAGGGCGACCGTCGCCTCCTCCTTGACGATCTCCCGGTCCTCGGTGGCGACGATCTCCTCAAGCCGCATGGAGAGCGCGGTCAGCGGCGTGCGCAACTGGTGCGAGGCGTCGGCGGCGAGCCGCCGCTCGGCCGTCAGCATCCGGGCGATGCGCTCCGCGCTGGTGTCCAGCACATCGGCCACCCGGTCCAGCTCCGCGACGCCGTATCTCCGGTGGCGCGGTCGCGGATCGCCCGAGCCGAGGCGTTCGGCGGTCTCCGCCAGATCGGTCAGCGGCGCCGAGACCCGGCGCGCCTGGCGCACCGCCAGCAGCGCCGCCGCTGCGACGGCCAGCAGCGAGACCACCAGGATGATCATCAGCATCCGGGCGATCTCGTCGCTGACGACGCTCCTGGGCTGTTGAACGGTCACCGTCTCGCCGTGCGTCCCGGTCTGCGAGGTCTCCATCGGCGCCTCGCCGGCCGGCTCGCCCAGCCGGATGGCGGGCCGTCCCACCAGTTCGATCACCACATGGCGGTCGGCCGGCGCCGAGGCGCGCATGTCCTCAGCCGTCACCGGCTGCCCGGCGGCCAGCCGGCTCTCCACATCGGCGAGCAGCCGCGCCGCCTCGGCCTCCAGCCGGTCGCGCGCGCTGGACTCGATGGTCCTGGTCTCCACGAAGAACAGGGAGACCCCGAACACGGCGATCACCACCAGGACCACCGACAGTGTGGAGTTGATCAGACGACGGCGCACGGACAGGGCTCCGTCAACTCTTCTCGAAGCGGAATCCCACGCCCCGGACGGTCGCGATGTAACGCGGGTTGCCCGCGTCGTCGCCGAGCTTCTTGCGGAGCCAGGAGATGTGCATGTCCAACGTCTTGGTGGAGGACCACCAGGTGGTGTCCCAGACCTCGCGCATCAGCTGCTCCCGGGTGACCACCCGGCCCGCGTCCCGCACCAGCACCCGCAGCAGGTCGAACTCCTTCGCCGTCAGATGCAGTTCGTCCTCGCCCATCCAGGCGCGGTGGGACTCCACGTCGATCCGGATGCCGTGCACCGTCGGCGCCGGGCCAGGCTCGCTGTTGCCCCGGCGCAGCAGCGCCCGCACCCTGGCCAGCAGCTCGGCCAGCCGAAAGGGCTTGGTCACGTAGTCGTCGGCGCCGGCGTCCAGGCCCACCACGGTGTCCACCTCGTCGGCGCGGGCGGTCAGCACCAGCACGGGGAGACCGTGCCCCTCGTTCCGCAGCCGGCGACAGACCTCAAGCCCGTCCATGCCCGGCAGGCCCAGATCCAGGACGACCAGATCGACGTCGCCGCGCAGGCCGGCCCGCAGTGCCTCGGGGCCGTCCTCGCGCACCTCCACCTCGTATCCCTCGCGACGCAGGGCACGGGCCAGTGGCTCCGAGATGGATGCGTCGTCCTCGGCGAGCAGCACACGGGTCATGCGCTGATGGTAGACGCCCGGGCCCCGGGGGCACCGGCAGCTCCCGTACGAAGGGGCCGGAACCGGCCGATCAGCCCGGAGACGTCCCGCAGCCCGGGGACGTCCCGGCGTTCCCGTCCTTGCCGTCCTTGCCGTCCTTCCGGTCCGACGGGACGGGGTCAGCTCGGCGTGGGCGTGCCCAGCTCGGCCCAGACCGTCTTGCCGGCGGCGTCCGGCTCGCGCACCACGCCCCAGTCCAGGCAGAGGCGCTGCACGATGAACATCCCGTGGCCGCCGGGGCGGCCGGGCCGGCGCGTGGTGCGCAGCGCCGGCGTGCCCGAGCCCCGGTCGAGCACCTCCACCCGCACCAGCTTGCCGCCCCGGCCGACCCGCAGCTCCTCGGGACCGCCGGCGTGCAGACAGGCGTTGGTGACCAGCTCGGAGACGACCAGCAGCACATCCTCGGCGGCGGCGTACTGATCGTCGTCCGCCGCCGGCAACCAGCCCCAGTCGTGCAGCGCCTGGCGGGTGAACTCACGAGCCCTGGAGACCACTCCGGTCGTGCCGATCAGCCGCAGCCTGCGTACCTGTCGGACTGGCTCCTCGGCGGTGACCTGGGGCTCCGCGCCATGGTCACCCGCCGGGCGCGGTCGAGTCGTCCCCATGCACGCCCTCCCTTAGGCCTTCTCCGCGCCCCATCCCTGGGCAGCCGTTTCCTCGAACCAGCAGAGCGCCGGGTCCGTTCGGTCCGGCATCGAGTGGTCTTCTGCCCGGCCGGGCGGTGCACACACCCGCCCCTTCGTGGCAATCCACCAAGCAGAGATTCCAGCAGTAGTGTGACCCGCGAATGGAACGCCGTACAGCGGCCGTTCCCCGACGCTCAGTCGGCCGGCAGGGCGGCCAACGCCTCGGCGAGCGTCTCGTGCACGGCGAAGACCGCGCCGGCGCCCGTTATCTCCAGAACTCGGGCGACAATCGGCGGCATTTCGGCCAGGTGCACCGAACCGCCCACCGCCTCCGCTTCCATACGTGTGGTGAGAAGCACATTGAGTCCGATGGAGTCACAGAACTCAAGGCCAGAACAATCAATGACAATCCGGGCATGGCCGGATGTGACGCACTCCCGCAACGCCGTCTGGAGTCGCTCCGCGGAATGGTGATCCAGCTCACCAGCGGGAGCGACGACAGCCCCTGCGCCCACTCGCCGAACATCGACCGTCAACTGACGCCGGTACATCTCGCCCGGCACACCACGGTCCATGCAGCCCCCTTCTCATTGGAGCGCCTCGCTGGCTAAGTTCGAAACCTTAGCCTCTGGAAGGCCGGCGCGGCACCCTAACAGGCCCGACATTGCGCGCAATTCGGACGTAGCAGACTTGCCATGGTCACCGAACGACCGATAGGGGTATAAGGACACAGCATTTTCAAGACGGCTTTGGAGGCGCCGCACTCGCAGTGCACGTCATGGCTTCGGCAGCCATATGCCGAGAGACTACGGAGGACACACCATGTCACCGGCCCCTCGTACCCACGAACCGCATACCGGCGCTTCCGCGAAGGACGCCGCCGCCACGGCAGCCGCTTCTCCGGCACCCGAGGACGTGCTCGCGTCCCTGCCCGAGATCCCGCCCTTCGACGAGGTGGCGCCGCTGGACGCGCGTGAGCTGTCCAAGAGCCTCTTCGCCCGCATGGGGGACCTCGAAGAGGGCAGCCACGAGTACGCGTATGTGCGTAACACGCTGGTGGAACTCAACCTGGCACTGGTGAAGTTCGCCGCGGCCCGGTTCCGCTCCCGCAGCGAACCCATGGAAGACATCATCCAGGTCGGCACCATCGGTCTGATCAAGGCGATCGACCGCTTCGAGACCGACCGTGGCGTGGAGTTTCCCACCTTCGCGATGCCGACCATCGTCGGCGAGATCAAGCGTTTCTTCCGGGACACCTCCTGGTCGGTCCGGGTGCCCCGCCGCCTCCAGGAACTGCGCCTCGACCTGGCCAAGGCCGGCGACGAGCTGGCGCAGAAGCTGGACCGCTCACCGACCGTGGCCGAGCTGGCGACCCGCCTCGGCCTCTCCGAGGACGAGATCGTGGAGGGCATGGCGGCGTCCAACGCGTACACCGCCAGCTCCCTGGACGCCCAACCGGAAGAGGACGACGCCGAGGGCGCGCTGGCCGACCGGATCGGCTACGAGGACCACGGCCTGGAGGGCATCGAGTACATCGAGTCCCTCAAGCCGCTGATCGCGGAGCTCACACCGCGTGATCGCAAGATCCTCTCGCTGCGCTTCGTCGCGAACATGACGCAGTCCGAGATCGGTGAGGAGCTGGGCATCTCCCAGATGCACGTCTCCCGCCTGCTCGCCAGAACCCTGCGAAAACTACGCCGCGGCCTGATGGTCGAGGAGTGACAACCGCCCCCGGGGGCGCCTTGGCGGGGTGGGCATGGCCCGCCCCGGGGCGCCGCCCCGGGCGGAGCGGGCCGCCGCCGGCGGGGAACGCGGCGCGCGGACAAAGCGGCGTCGGCGGCAGGCAGCGGCCGGCGCCGCCGGGCGGCTGCCCGTCCGCCTCCTCCGCGCCCGTCTCTCCGGCTGGCCCCGTGTGTCGGGAGCTCCCGCCGCGCCCCGCGCCGGCGGCGCACCGCCGGAGGTCACGCCGAGGCGAGGGCCGCGACCTCGGGTAGGAGGGCGAAGGCGTGGCGGGCGCGCTGGAGCAGCCCCTCCCGGTCGTCCGGCCCCGGTTCGGCGCGGAGCCAGTCGTGGACCGCCCAACGCCAGGCGGACAGCATCAGCTCCAGGAGCAGCCGTAGGCGCACCTCCGCGTCCGGCCCCTCCTCCGGCCCTCGCGCCGTGACGCCCAGGACCCGATCGGTGGCCTCGGCGCAGTTCCGGAGGCTGTGGCCGGCCAGCGCCGGGGTGCGTTCGGCCAGCGTCCGGCTGTCGCGGAACCGCGCGGCCCAGCCCTCGTCCATGCTCGCGACGGTCGCGAACAACGCCCGTTGGTAGTCGGCGAACGGGGCGTCCCCCGCGGGCTGTCGCGCGAACACGTCGACATAGGTCGCCCACAGCTCCTGTTCGGGCGCGAGCGCGACATCCTCCTTGGAAGCGAAGTTCCGGAAGAAGGTTCGCTGGGAGATCTCGACCGCCTCCACCAGCTCGTCCAGCGTGGTCTCGGCGAACCCCCGGGTCGTGAACCTGCGCAGCGCCTCCGTCACCAACGCCTGCCGGGTGCGCAGCTTCTTGCGTTCGCGCAGGGTCGGCCGCCTCCCCGAACTCTCGTGTTCCGTCACGCGGGCAGCTTACCCAGCGCACCCAGCACCGAAAGCCGGCAGCACGCAAAGGCCACCTGCTCGCAAATGCCGGTCACCGGCACTATGGTGGCGAGCAGCACTCCACCGAACCCGAGGAGCCCCGCCGTGCGCGCCTGGACCATCGACCACAACGCCCCCGGGCAGCTGTCCCTCGCCGAGGTGCCCGACCCCGAACCGGCCCCGGACCAGGCCCTGATCAGGGTGGCGGCCTTCTCGCTCAACCACGGCGAGGTGGTGCATCTGGTGCCGAACGCGGAGCAGGGCACGGTGCCGGGCTGGGACGCGGCGGGCGTGGTGGTGCGCGCGGCCGAGGACGGCTCGGGCCCGCCGGTCGGATCCCGGGTCGTGTCGGTGGACGCCGACGGCGCGTGGGCCGAGCTGCGCGCCGTGCGCACGGACGCGGTCGGGGTCGTCCCCGACGATGTGGATCTGGGCGCGGTCAGCACCCTGCCGGTGGCCGCCGGTTCGGCGTTGCGGGGGCTGCGGCGGGTGGGGCCGATCCTGGGGCGGCGCGTGCTGGTGGCCGGCGCCGGCAGCGGGGTGGGCCGGTACGCCCTGCAGTTGGCGGCCCGAGGCGGTGCCGAGGTGGTCGCGAGCACCACCGACCCCGCCAAGGCGGACGCGCTGCGTGCGCTGGGCGCCACCGAGGTGGTCGTGGGCGCAGACGGGATCGAGGGGTTGACGCGGCCCGTGCACGGCGTGATCGATCTGGTGGGCGGCGACCATATGGTCGCGGCCTACCGGGTGTTGGCGCCCGGCGGGGTGCTGGTGGCCCTGGGGCACACGGCGGGGCGCGGCGAGTCGTTCCGGGTCGGGGACTTCGACGGGCCGCTCGGGCACGACCGGATGATCACCTCCTTCTTCCTGCTGGACGACAGGGTGGGTATCGCTGACGACCTCAGCTGGCTGGCCGGTCTGCTGGGGCGCGGCGAGCTCTCCGCCGGCATCGGGTGGCGCGGCGGCTGGGCGGAACTGGTCGAGGGAGCCGCCGCGTTGGCGGCGGGCAGGGTCCCCGGCAAGGCCGTGCTGGACATCGGCGCGGCTCCCACCGTCTGAGGTGCGGGGGCATCGGCCGAGCGGGGCGTCGAGCTCGGGAAATTCCGTGTGCGGGACGTCCAAGCGCGCGGTTAGGGTGCCGACATGCCCCTCCTGCTGAGCGTCAACCTGGGCCGTGCCGCGGCCGTCGCCGCGACGGACGCGCCGAGCGGCCTGACCGGCATCGACAAGCGGCCCACCGACGCCCCCGTGGCGGTGCGCGCGCCCGGGCCGAAGGGCACGGGCGGCAGTGGCCTCGACGGGGACGCGATCGCCGATCTGCGGCATCACGGCGGGGACGACCAGGCGGTGTACGCCTATGCCAGGGAGGACCTGGACCGCTGGGCCGCCGAGCTCGACCGCCCGCTCACCAACGGCGTCTTCGGCGAGAACCTGACCACCTCGGGCCTGGACGTGAACGACGCCCGGATCGGTGAACGCTGGCTCATCGGCGACACGTTGCTGATCGAGGCCACCGCCCCCCGCATCCCGTGTGCCACCTTCGCCGACTGGCTGGGCGAGCGGGGCTGGATCAAACGCTTCGCGGCCTCGGCCACGCCCGGCGCCTACTTCCGGGTGCTCCAGCCGGGAGTGGTCCGGGCCGGCGACCGCATCGAGGTGACCCACCGCCCGGAGCACGAGGTGTCCGTCGCCCTCGTCTTCCGGGCCATGCTGGGCGAATCGGAGCTGCGGCCCCGGATCGTGGCCGCCGGTCCCGCGCTCCCCGCCAGCCTGTATGCCAAGGCCAGGGCCTGGGCCGGGGAGACCAACCCGACGCCAGCGGAACGCCCGAGGCGCACGGGGGGCTGACGCCACGCGGGCGCTCACCACGCCGGCCGGCGGGCTGAAGAGCGGCCAGGGCAGTCGGACGGCGACAGCCGCGAGCGCGACCAGCAGGGCGTGGCGGGTCAGTGTGGTGGCGAGCCGGAGCAGGCCGATCGCCATGGCTCCCTGGCCGGGGCCGGCGACCGCGCTGGCGGACCAGATCCGCCAGAAGCAGGCGCCCGCGCCGGGGCGTTGCCGCCCCTCCGCACCGACCGCCGGAACCGTCCGGCACCTCTCATTTCGCATGGGACGCATTCTGCCGGCGACCACTGACAGTCACCCCTCGATCACCGCTCGACCATGGCTGACGCACGACCACATGGGCACGTCGAGGCGAAATGTGAAGGTCGGCGATGTGATCAGGTGAGACGGAAAAGCATATGGACACCGGGCGCACAATCGACAACGCTCAAAGCATGGCCCACCCCCCACCTTCATATACCGCACACTCGGCACACGCACCGCCGTCGAGTGCCCCGCCGGACTCGCTGGGGCTGTTGATCGTCTTCCTGGGGGCGTGCGTCACCCTGCCCGGCATGACGTCGTTGGCCTGGATCTCCATCGAGTTCGAGGAGGGGCACGCCGAGTTCACCCTCAACGAGGTCGCCAAGCTGCTGCCCAAGGCAGAAGGGGGCACGCTGGTCGGCGGGGTCGGCCACACCTATCTGCAGTACCTCAGCCTGCCCACCGCCCTGACCGCCGTCTTCGCGTCGCTCCGCGCCACCTGGCCACGGCACGGCGCGGCGCCCAGGCGGACGGCGCGGGTGGTCGCCATGGCGGCCTGCGTCCTCGGCCTGGTGGGGACGCTGGTGCTGGCCATCGCGCTCAACGGCCTCGGCGTGCGGGAGGGTTACTGGGTGTCGTGCGATATCGGCATGGCGCCCTGGGTGACGGGCGTCGGCCTGGGCACCATGCTGCTCGGCGTCTGTCTCGGCACCGGCCGCGGCCCGGCGGTCCAGGGAAGCCAGGCCTGACGCGGGGCGACTTCGAGCCTCCTCAGACGATTCGCGTGCCGTCCCGCCAGACCGCCGCCACCAGGGGGACGCCCGGCCGGTAGGCGAGGTGGACCGGCTCCGGCGCGTCCAGCAGCGCCAGATCGGCGCGACAGCCCGGCGCCAGCCGCCCGATGTCGGTGCGTTCCAGGGCCGCCGCTCCCCCGGCGGTGGCGGCCCAGAGCGCCTCGTCGGGGGTCATGCCCATCTCTCGGACCGCGACGGCCAGACAGAACGGCATGGAGCTGGTGAAGGACGAACCGGGGTTGCAGTCGGTGGCGATCGCGACCACGGCGCCTGCGTCCAGCAGCCTTCTGGCGTCCGGATAGGGCGCCCGGGTGGAGAACTCGCACCCGGGCAGCAGGGTGGCCACGGTCCGTCCCCGCGCGAGGGCGTCGACATCCGCGTCGGTGAGGTGGGTGCAGTGGTCCGCGGCGGCGGCGCCCAGTTCCACCGCGAGTTGGACGCCGGGGCCGTGGCCGAGTTGGTTGGCGTGCAGGCGGGGGCGCAGGCCACGGGCCTGGCCCGCGGTGAGCACGGCACGCGCCTGGTCGGCGTCGAAGGCGCCCTCCTCGCAGAAGGCGTCGATCCACCGGGCGTGGGGCGCGCAGGCGTCGAGCATCGGTCCGGTCACCAGGGCGACATAGCCGGCGGGGTCGTCGGCGTACTCGGGCGGCACGATATGGGCCCCCAGAAAGGTGACCTCGCGCAGTTGCCCGGCGGCGATCCGCAGCGCGCGGGCCTCGTCGGCGACGGTGAGCCCGTAGCCCGACTTGGTCTCCACCGTGGTGGTGCCCTGACGGGCCATCTCGGCGCGGAACAGGGCGAGCCGCCGGGCGAGTTCGGCGTCGTCGGCTTCCCGGGTGGCGGCGACCGTGGTGGCGATCCCGCCGGCGGCGTAGGGGCGCCCGGACATCCGGGCGTGGAACTCCGCGCCCCTCTCGCCGGCGAACAGCAGGTGGGAGTGGGAGTCCACGAAGCCGGGGATCACGGTGCGGCCCGCCGCGTCGAAGTGACTGTCAGTGGCGGGTGCTCTACTGGACGTACCGATCCAGGCGATGCGGTCTCCTTCGATCACGAGGGCCGCGTCCTGGATCTGGCCCAGTGGTCCGATGCCGAGGGAGGGGTCGTTGGTGACCAGGGTGTTGATATGGGTGATGGCGATGCTGGACATCTTCTGGCGCCTCCCGGTGCGCGTGGCTTCGGCGTGCGGCGGCGGTGCCGGGGCGACGGCGTGGCGGCCCGGTGGGGCCCGGGGTGTCGCCGCCGGCCCCGCCACGGTCAGAGGTTGGCGTGGACACCGGCGATGGCACGGCGCAGCGCGCGTGAGGTGTCGTGCACCAGCTGGTGGCTGCCATGGCGGACGATGTGCCGCCCGCCCACCACGGTGTGCCGCACATCGGCGGCGGTCGCCGCGAAGATCGCCGCCTGGACGGCGAGGCGGGGCGGCGGGCCCGCGGTGCGCACGGTGTCCAGGGAGATGGTGGCGAAGTCCGCGAGCGCCCCCGCCTCCAGCCGGCCGGCCTCGGGCCAGCCCAGGGCCGCGTGCCCCTGCTCGGTGGCGGCGCGCAGCAGTTGGTCGGCGGTGAAGTGTCCCCGGACGTGGCTGCGCAGGCGTTCGCCCGTCTCCAGGGCGCGCGCCTCCTCAAGGATGTCGATCACGGCATGGCTGTCGCTGCCCAGGCTCAACGGGCAGCCGGCGCCGCGCAGCTGGCCGGCCGGGCCGATGCCGTCCGCGAGGTCGCGTTCCGTGGTGGGGCACAGGCAGGCGCCGGTCCCGGCGCCGCCGAGCAGGGCCAGATCGCCCGGCTCCAGATGGGTCGCGTGCACGGCGGTGGTGCGTCGGGTCAACACGCCGTGGTCAGCGAGGAGTTGGGTGGGGGTGCGGCCATGTGCCGCCTGGCACTCCTCGTTCTCCCTGGGCTGTTCGGAGAGGTGGACATGCAGTGGGCGCTCCCGCTGGGCGGCCCAGTCGGCCACGGTGGCCAGGGCCTCGGCGGGAACGGCCCGCACCGAGTGGATGGCCGCCCCGATCCGGGCGACATCGGTGCCGCGCAGCGCTTCGGCGCGATCCGCCCAGGCATCCGCCGTCCGGTCGGAGAAGCGCAGTTGGGAGCGGCTCGGGGGCTGGCCGAAGCCGGCGGCCAGATAGCAGGTGTCGAGGAGGGTGATACGGATGCCGGCGTCGGCCGCCGCCGCGATCAGGGCCTCGCCCATGGCGTTGGGGTTCCCGTAGGGCGTGCCGTCCCGCTGGTGGTGCAGGTAGTGGAACTCGCCCACGCAGGTGATGCCGGCCAGGGCCATCTCGGCGTACACGGCGCGGGCCAGGGCGTGGTAGCCGTCGGGGTCCAGCAGAGAGGAGAGTTCGTACATGGCGTTGCGCCAGGTCCAGAAGGTGCCGGCGCCGACCTGGGCGCTGGCGCGCAGGGCGCGGTGGAAGGCGTGGCTGTGCACGTTGGCGAGGCCGGGGATGGTGAGACCGCGCAGCGAGACGGCGCCGACGGGCGGTGCCGGCACGCCGGGGCGCACCTCCGTGATGGTGCCGTCGACGGCCGTGGCGATCACCACGCCCGGCTCCACCACGCCGCCGAGCGAAGCGTGTTCGGCCCAGTACGTCTGCGCGGTCAGCGACATACCAATCCCTCCAACACCTCGGCGAGCGCGGCGACTCCGGCCACGCAGTCCTGTTGGTCGGCGTGCTCCGCCGGCGCGTGGGAGACCCCGGTCGGATTGCGCACATAGAGCATGGCCGTGGGCAGCACGGCGGAGAGGATGCCGGCGTCGTGCCCCGCCCCGGTGGGGAGCACGGGCGCGTCGTCCAGGAGGGCGGCGAGGCTGTCCCGAAGCGCCGGGGAGAAGCGCTGCGCGCCGGTGTGGGACTCCCTGGTCACGCCCAGCCGCACGCCGTCCCTGCCGGCCCGGTTCCTGGCGGTCTCCTCGATGGCGGCGACCAGTTGCTCCAGGGCGTCGGCCTCGGGCGCCCGCGCGTCCAGCCAGCCGGTCACCTGGGACGGGATCGCGTTGACCCCGCCCGGCTCCACGGCGACCTTGCCGAAGGTGGCGAGGGCGCCGCCGAGCCTGGCGCGCTTGCGGGCGGCCAGCACGGTGTGCGCATAGGTCAGCATGGGGTCCCTGCGGTCCACCAGGCGCGTGGTGCCCGCGTGGTTGGCCTCGCCGTGGAAGTCGAACCGCCAGCGGCCATGCGGCCAGATCAGCGAGCCGACGCCCACCGCCCGGTCCACATCGGCCAGCGCCCGCCCCTGTTCGACATGGAGCTCGATGAACACCCCGATCCGGGCGAGGCGTTCGGGGTCGGGCCCGATCCCGGCCGGATCGTGTCCGGCGGCGCTCATGGCGTCGGCCAGGCTGGTCCCTCCCGCGTCCCGCAGCGCCCGGGCCCGCTCGGGCTCCAGCGCGCCCACGGCCAGCCGGGAGCCGACACAGGCCACCCCGAACCTGGCGCCCTCCTCGTCGGCGAAGGCCACCACGCCCAGCGGCCTGCGGCCGGTGCGTCCCCGGGCCCGCAGCACGTCCAGCGCGGCGAACGCCGAGGCCACGCCGAGCGGGCCGTCGAAGGCGCCGCCGTCCGGCACCGAGTCCAGATGGGAGCCGGTGACCACGGCGTCGCCCAGCGCCGGATCGCCCAGCCACGCCCACTGGTTGCCGTTGCGGTCCACCTCGTGGGCCAGTCCGCGCGCCTCCGCCTGGGCGCGGAACCAGGCGCGCAGCTCCGCGTCCGCCGCCGTCCAGGCGTAGCGGCGGTAGCCGCCGGTCGTCGGATGCCGTCCGATGGGGGCGAGCCCCTCCCACAGCGCGGCGAACGCCTCGGCGCCCGAGTCGGCCCGGGCCCCCGCGCCCTCGGCGGGCCGCGCCGCCGTCATCGCGCCGCCCCGGCCGGCCGATCCGGCTGGTCAGCCGGCGGCGCGGTCTCCCGCATCGGCACGCGCACCCCGTCCCGTTCGGCGACCTCCTCGGCCCGCTCGTACCCGGCGTCGACATGGCGGATGACGCCCATGCCCGGGTCGTTGGTGAGGACCCGGTGGAGCTTCTCCCCGGCCAGCCGGGTGCCGTCGGCCACGGTGACCTGCCCCGCGTGCAGGGAGCGCCCCATGCCCACGCCGCCGCCGTGGTGCAGCGAGACCCAGGAGGCCCCGGAGGCGACGTTGACCATCGCGTTGAGCATGGGCCAGTCGGCGATGGCGTCCGAGCCGTCGAGCATCCCCTCGGTCTCCCGATAGGGCGAGGCGACCGAGCCGCAGTCCAGATGGTCCCTGCCGATCACCACCGGCGCCGCCAACTCGCCCGAGGCGACCATCTCGTTGAACCGCTCCCCCGCCTTGGCGCGTTCGCCGTGTCCCAGCCAGCAGATCCGCGCCGGCAGCCCCTGGAAGCGCACCCGCTCCCCCGCCAGCCGCAGCCAGCGGGCGAGGGACTCGTTCTCGGGGAAGAGGTCGAGCACCGCGCGGTCCGTCTTGGCGATGTCCCCGGGGTCACCGCTCAGCGCGGCCCAGCGGAACGGCCCCTGCCCCTCGCAGAACAGCGGCCTGATGTAGGCGGGGACAAACCCGGGGAAGGCGAAGGCCCTCTCGTACCCGGCGAGTTGGGCCTCCCCCCGGATGGAGTTGCCGTAGTCGAAGACCTCGGCGCCCGCGTCCTGGAAGCCGACCATGGCCGCCACATGACGGGCCATCGACTCCCTGGCCCGCTCGGTGAACTCGGCCGGGCGCCGGGCGGCGAGGTCCGCCATCTCCGAGAGCTCGACGCCGGAGGGAAGGTAGCTCAACGGGTCGTGGGCGCTCGTCTGGTCGGTGACGATGTCGACCGGCGCCCCCATCGAGAGCACCTGCGGCAGCACGTCGGCCGCGTTCCCCAGCAGCCCGATGGAGAGCGCCCTGCGCTCCTGCCGCGCCCGCTCGGCCAGCGACAGCGCCTCGTCCAGGGAGGTGGCCTCGACATCGAGGAAGCCGTGCTCGATGCGCCGGACGATGGCCCTGGGGTCGCAGTCCACGCAGAGCGCGACCCCGCCGTTCATGGTCACCGCGAGCGGCTGGGCGCCGCCCATGCCGCCCAGCCCGGCGGTGAGCGTGAGGGTGCCGGCGAGGCTGCCGCCGAACCGCTTGGCGGCCACGGCGGCGAACGTCTCGTAGGTGCCCTGGAGGATGCCCTGGGTGCCGATGTAGATCCAGGAGCCGGCCGTCATCTGCCCGTACATGGTGAGGCCGAGCCGCTCCAGGCGGCGGAACTCCTCCCAGTTGGCCCAGTCCCCGACCAGGTTCGAGTTGGCGATCAGCACCCTGGGGGCCCACTCGTGGGTGGTCAGCACGCCCACCGGCCGGCCCGACTGCACCAGCAGCGTCTCGTCGTCCCGCAGGGTGCGCAGGGTGGCCACGATGGCGTCGAAGGAGCGCCAGTCCCTGGCGGCCTTCCCCGTTCCGCCGTACACCACCAGCTGGTCCGGGTGTTCGGCCACCTCGGGGTCGAGGTTGTTCTGCAACATGCGGAGCGCGGCCTCCTGGGGCCAGCCCCGCGCCGAGAGCCGGGTCCCGGTGGCCGCGCGTACGGGTCTGGGCCCCGTTGGTCGCTTCGACTCCGCCGATGCCGCTGGTCCTGCCATGACCCACGCCTCCCCGATGTGGTCGGGATATTCACCCACTCTAAGGCTGAATACTTTCAGTCAGCAATTGTCCGTGACCGCCCGGGGTTCGGCCCGTCGTGGTCCGCTCCGTCCCGTTGTGCTCCCTGCCGCCACGCCGCCCGGCGTGTTTCGCTGGACGTATGGAGCCTCCGAGCCGACGCGACCACGCCGTACGGGCCCTGCTCGCCCACGGCCTTCTCACCGACGACCAGCCCCTGGCCGCCCTGCTCGACCTCAGGAGCGTCCAGGAGACCACCACCGCTCTCCATGCTGCCTTCGATGCGGTCACCGCGCCCGGTCAGCCGGTCCTGCACACCTTCGCGGTCAAGGCCGGCACCCTGGTGCCGGTGCTGCGCCTGCTGGACGGGTTCGGCATCGGCAGCGAGGTGGCCAGCCTCGGAGAGCTGGCCCTGGCCCAGCGCGCCGGGCTCGCCCCCGACCGCATCGTGCTCGACTCGCCCGCCAAGACCGAGACGGAGCTGCGTCAGGCGCTGCGCCTCGGCATCGCCATGAACGCCGACAACCCGCAGGAACTCGCCCGGCTGGACGCCCTGCTGCCGGCGCACCCTGGACACGGTCCGCTGGGCCTGCGGATCAACCCGCAGCTGGGCGGCGGCACCATCGACGCGATGAGCACCGCGACCGCGACCAGCAAGTTCGGCATCGCGCTGCGCGATCCGGGAGCGCGCGACTGGGTGGTGCGCGCCTTCCTCGACCGCCCCTGGCTGACCCGGCTGCACTGCCACGTGGGCTCGCAGGGCATGGCCCTCGCCCGGATGGCCGAGGGCGTGCGGGAGAGCTACGAACTGGCCGAGGAGGTCAACGCCGCGGCCGGCGAGCGACGGATCGACACCCTGGACATCGGCGGCGGGCTGCCCGTCAACTTCGACTCCGACGAGGTCACGCCCAGCTTCGCCGAGTACGCCCGCCTGTTGCGGGACACCGTCCCCGGGCTGTTCGACGGCCGCTACGGACTGGTCACCGAGTTCGGCCGGTCGCTGCTGGCCAAGGCGGGCGCGGTGGTGGCCAGGGTCGAGTACACCAAGGAGGCCGGCGGGCGCCCGATCGCGGTCACGCACGCCGGCGCGCAGGTCGCGGTGCGCACCGTGTTCGCGCCGGCCTCCTGGCCGCTGCGGGTGGCCGTCTACGACGCGAAGGGCGAGCCCGGCGCCGGGCCGATCCAGCGTCAGGACGTCGCGGGGCCCTGCTGCTTCGCCGGCGACCTGGTCGCCATCGACCGTCCGCTGCCCCGGCTGCGCCCCGGCGATCTGGTGGCCCTGCTGGACACCGGCGCCTACTACTTCTCCACCCCGTTCGGCTACAACGCGCTGCCGCGACCCGCCGTCTACGGCTTCACCGTGGACGGCGCGGGGCCCGCCGTGTTCACGCCGCTGCGGCGCGCGCAGACCCTGGAGGAGCTCGTCGAGGAGTCCGGCGGATCGCTGTAGGCCCGAACGCAGCGGCGGGGGGCGTCAGTCCCAGAAGACCCGCCGGTCGGCCGCCCTGGCGTCGAAGCGCTCAAGACGGGTCTGGGCGGCCGGCAGCGCGTCGCACATCGCCTCGAGCAACGCGCGCCCCAGCAGCATCGGCGCGCAGGCCGTGTCGAACGAGAGCGCGGTGCTCACCGGGGCGGTGAACAGCAGATCCGAAGGATCGGCGACGGGCGCCAACACGCTGTCCGCCACCGTCACCAGGGCGAGCCCCGAGGCCCGCGCCACCGCCAGGGCCTCGACCAGCTCGCGCGGGTAGCGGGGCAGCGCGAAGCACAGCAGCGCCGTGGCCCCGGCGTCGGCCGCCTGCTCGATGCGGTCCGCCAGCAGCGAGCCGCCCTGGTCCAGCAGGCGCACATCCGGATGCACCTTGGCCGCGAAGTAGGCGAAGCCACCCGCCTCCGCCGAGGCGGCGCGCAGCCCCAGCACCGGCAGCGGCCGGGACGCCGCGAGCAGCCGGCCGGCGCGCTCAAGGCGCTCCGGATCCCCGAGCCAGGACACCAGCCGCCGCAGCTGCTCGATCTCGGCGAGCACCGCCTGCTGGTAGACGTTCGGCTCGGCGCCGTCCCGCCCGGCGGCGCCGCCCCGGCCGTCGCGCAGCGCCTCGCGCAGCCGCCGCCTGAGCGCCGGATAGCCATCGAAGCCGAGCGCCACGGCGAACCGGGTGACCGAGGGCTGGCTCACCCCCGCCAGCTCGGCCAACTCGACGCTGGACAGGAACGGCGCCTCCTCGGCCCGCCGCACGACCACCTGCGCGATGCGCCGTTGGGTCGGGGTCAGCCGATGCCCGTCGAACAGCCCTGCCAAGCGCGCGCTCGCCTCACTCACCGCGTCAGTCTAGGCAGCGGCACCGACAGCGGGCCCGGGCGTCGGCGGCGGCCTCGGGGTGGCCCACGGGACGAATGGGGGGTTACCCCTAGTGCGGGCCGGCCGCGAGGCGCCGTAGCGTGGCCGTATGACGAGTGGGCGCGATCCGGAGCTGAACCGAGACACCGACCTGAAAAGGGATCTCGAAGCCGCCGTGCAGACGCGTAGGGAGCTGGGCGAGGGGTACGAGTCCGAGCTGGTGGACTCGTTCCTGGAGAAGGTCGAGCAGCGCATCGACAGCACGGTGGACAAGCGGGTGCGACGTCAGGTCGCCGAGCAGCAGATGGTGATCGCGAGGGGCGGCCGGCCCCCCGGCAGCGTCGACACGCAGGGCCCGGGCGTCGCCTTCGGCCTCGCGGCGCTCTCCCTGGTGCTGGCCATCCCGCTGTCCGCCATCGCCGCGGCCCAGACCGGTCTCGCCGGCCTTCTGGTCTGCTGGACGGGCGTGGTCGGCGTCAACGCCTGCTTCCTGGGGCACTCCATGCTGCGCGGGGGCGAGGAGCAGAAGAAGTCCGACTGGGACTAGCCCACGGGGCCCCACGGGGCCCTGCGGGGCCCACGGGCCGGGGAAGTGGTGTGCGGGGACCGCCGCACCCCGGCACGAGGCCGAGGGCGGGACGACGGCGGTCCCCGCAGGGACACGGGCCGGGTCGGGGCCTCGTGTCCGGGCGACCAGGGAGGTCCGGGAGCCGCTCCGGAGGTCCTTGGTGCCGACACCAAGAACTCTGCCGGAGCGGTGTTAACGACGCGTTGCCCGGCCGTGACACTTCGGGTTCCGTTGGGCGACCAGGCGCGCGGCGGCCTCGGCGGCCTCCGGCGAGGCCCCGCTCCGCGCGCCCGTCGGCGGCGTGCCCCGCTCAGCTCTTCCCGGCCAGGAACGCGAGCAGGTCCTGGCGGCTGACCACCCCGGCCGGCTTGCCGTCCACCAGCACCACGGCGGCGTCCGCGTCCTGCAGGGTGGCCATCAGGTCGGCGATCGGCTCGCCCGAGCCGACATGCGGCAGCGGTGCGCTCAGATGCTTGTCCAGCTGGTCGTCCAGGGCGGCCCGCTGGGCGAACAGCGCGTCCAGCAGCTCCCGTTCGACGACCGAGCCGACGATCTCGGCGGCCATCACATCGGGGTGCCCCGCCCCCGGCTTGACCACCGGCATCTGGGAGACGCCGTACTCGCGCAGCACCTCGATCGCCTCGCCCACCGTCTCGTCCGGGTGCATGTGCACCAGGGACGGAAGGCCGCCGTCCTTGCCGCGCAGCACGTCGGCGACGCGGGTGGCCGGCTCGCCGCCCTCAAGGAAGCCGTAGTCGGCCATCCACTCGTCGTTGAAGATCTTGCTCAGATAGCCGCGCCCGCTGTCCGGCAGGAGCACCACCACCACATCGTCGGGACCGAGCCGGCTGGCCACCTCCAGCGCGCCCACCACGGCCATCCCGCAGGAGCCGCCGACCAGCAGGCCCTCCTCGCGGGCCAGCCGGCGGGTCATCTGGAAGGAGTCCTTGTCCGAGACGGCGACGATCTCGTCCGCGACCCCACGGTCGTAGGCGTCGGGCCAGAAGTCCTCGCCGACGCCCTCGACCAGGTAGGGCCGGCCCGATCCGCCGGAGTAGACCGAGCCCTCCGGATCGGCGCCGACCACCCGCACCCGTCCCTCGCTGACCTCCTTGAGGTAGCGACCGGTGCCCGAGATGGTGCCGCCGGTGCCGACGCCGGCGACGAAGTGGGTGATCCGGCCCTCGGTCTGGGTCCAGAGCTCGGGGCCCGTGGTCTCGTAGTGGGAACGGGGGTTGTCCGGATTGCTGTACTGGTCCGGCTTCCAGGCTCCCGGGGTCTCCCTGACCAGCCGGTCCGACACGTTGTAGTAGGAGTCAGGGTGTTCGGGGTCGACCGCGGTGGGGCAGACCACCACGTCGGCGCCGTAGGCCCGCAGCACGTTGATCTTGTCGGTGGAGACCTTGTCCGGGCAGACGAAGACGCAGTGGTAGCCCTTCCGTTGGGCCACGATGGCCAGTCCGACGCCGGTGTTGCCCGAGGTGGGCTCCACGATCACGCCTCCGGGGCGCAGGGCTCCCGAGCGTTCGGCGGCCTCGATCATCCGCACGGCGATCCGGTCCTTCACCGACCCGCCGGGATTGAAGTACTCGACCTTCGCGAGCACGGTGGCCTCGATGCCCTCGGTCACTCGGTTGAGTCTGACCAGCGGGGTGTTGCCGATCAGTTCGATCATCGACTCGTGATACTGCACCTGGGTCTCCGCATATCAGGGGGGTTCTTCCGCTGTTGACGGCGATGGAACAGCACCCTATTGCGTTGCGCGGCGGGTCGTGTTGGGCACCACACAAGTGACGGGGTGCGACGACGAGAGGCAGTTGCCAGGAATGTCCAGGGCGCGGGTGGCACGAAGAATCGCGACGGCTGCGGCCTACGGGGGCGGCGGCATCAGCCTGCTGGGGGGCGCGGCCGTGGGGCTGCTGCTCACCGAGGCGCGGTACGCCAGGCGGCAGGTGGTCGACGGAGCCGGCAGCGACGAACCGCCGGTGGCCGACGGCGTGTACGGCACGGCCTTCGCCCCGTCGAACGGCGTGCCCTGGCGGCTGGCCATCCTGGGCGACTCCACGGCCGCCGGGCTCGGCGTCGACCAGGCGCGCCAGACGCCGGGGGCGCTGTTGGCCTCGGGCCTGGCCGCCGTCTCCGAGCGTCCGGTCGAACTGCACAGCGTGGCGCTCTCCGGGGCCAGGTCCCACGATCTGGAGCGTCAGGTGTCGCTGCTGCTCACGGAGCCGGGGCGGGCCCCGGTGCCGGATGTGAGCGTGGTGATGATCGGCGCCAACGACATCACCGGGCGGGTCTCGCCGGCGCAGTCGGTGCGCCATCTCTCCGACGCGGTCTCCCGGTTGCGCACCGCCGGCTGTCAGGTGGTGGTGGGCACCTGCCCGGATCTGGGTTCGGTCGAGCCGGTCGGGCAGCCGTTGCGCTGGGTGGCCCGGCGGCTCTGCCGGCAGTTGGCCGCGGCCCAGACCATCGCGGTGGTGGAGCTCGGAGGGCGCACGGTCTCGCTGGGCACGCTGCTGGGCCCCGAGTTCGCCGCCTATCCGCGCGAGTTGTTCGGCCCGGACCGCTACCACCCGTCGGCGGCCGGCTACGCCACCGCGGCTATGGCCGTACTGCCCACGCTCTGCGCCGCGTTGGGCGTCTGGCCGGAGGAGCGGCGCCCGGGGCTGCCGCGCCGCGAGCGGCTGCTCCCGGTGGATCGGGCGGCGGCGCGCGCGGTGCTCGAAGGGGGCACGGAGGTCAGCTCGGCGGAGCGCGGCAACCGACGCGCGCCCTGGGCGCTCCTCAAGCGCCACCGCCGGCGCGCGCTGCCCCAGGAGGCGCCCGAGGGCGTGCGGGAGCCCGGTGGGGCGAGCGAGACGGCGTCGCGGGCGCGCGGGACGGGACGGAGCCGGCAGGCGAGCCCGTGACAGGGCGACTACCTGCGGGTAACTTCGGGGGAGGGCGCGCCACACCGGCACCCGCCCGTCTCGCCACACCGTCCCGCGGAGGACGGTCCGTCCCCGGAGGAAGCCGTGCCCGAAGCAGTCATCGTCTCAGCGGCCCGCTCGCCCATCGGACGCGCGGCCAAGGGCTCGCTCAAGGAGTTGCGCCCGGATGACCTGACGGCGCAGGTGGTGCGCGCCGCGCTGGATCAGGTGCCCCAGCTGGATCCGGCCGATATCGACGATCTGATGCTCGGCTGCGGCACCCCCTCCGGCGAGCAGGGAAGCAACCTCGGCCGGGTGGTGGCCGTCCAGCTCGGGCTCGACCGGCTGCCCGGCTGCACCATCACCCGCTACTGCGCCTCCTCGCTCCAGACCACCCGGATGGCGATGCACGCGATCCGGGCCGGCGAGGGCGACGTCTTCGTCTCGGCCGGCGTCGAGACGGTCTCCCGGCTGGTCAGGGAGGCTCCCGAGACGCACAACCCGCTCTTCGCCGAGGCCGAGGCCCGCACCGCGCGGCGCGCCGAGCACGGCGGCGAGGGCTGGCACGATCCGCGCGAGGACGGCCAACTGCCCGACGTCTACGTCGCGATGGGGCAGACGGCGGAGAACCTCGCCCGCCACAAGGGGATCAGCCGCGCCGAGATGGACGCCTTCGGGGTGCGCTCGCAGAACCTCGCCGAGCGCGCCATCGCCGACGGCTTCTGGCAGCGGGAGATCACCCCGGTCACCACCCCGGACGGCACGGTGGTCAGCGCGGACGACGGCCCGCGCGCCGGGGTCACGCTGGACGCGGTCGCCGCGCTGCGGCCCGTCTTCCGCCCGGACGGCCTGGTCACGGCCGGCAACTGCTGCCCGCTGAACGACGGGGCGGCGGCCCTGGTGGTGATGTCCGACACCAGGGCCAGGGAGCTGGGCATCACACCGCTGGCCCGGGTGGTCGCCACGGGCGTCTCCGGGCTCTCGCCCGAGATCATGGGTCTTGGGCCGGTCGAGGCGTCCCGACGCGCGCTGGCCAACGCCGGGCTGACGGTCGACGACATCGATCTGGTGGAGATCAACGAGGCGTTCGCCGCGCAGGTGATCCCCTCCTACCGCGAGCTCGGCATCGACATCGACCGGCTCAACGTGAACGGTGGCGCCATCGCCGTCGGCCACCCGTTCGGCATGACGGGCGCCCGGATCACCTCCACGTTGATCAACTCGCTGAGCTGGCACGACAAGCAGTTCGGTCTTGAGACCATGTGCGTGGGGGGCGGGCAGGGCATGGCCATGGTGCTGGAGCGCCTCAGCTGACCCAGGCGCCCCTCCAGAGCACTCCGCCGGGGGGCGCACGCCGGCGTAAGGGCGTCCGCCGGTCGGTATATCCGGGCGATACCGAAGCGGGCCCGGGATGTGATCCACGCCGGTCCACGCGATGGAATCGCAGGTCAGGGACTTCAGGGGGGCGCGTAAAGGACCAAATACCTGTCCACTTCATGACGTTTTGCACTGCACGCCGTGTCCGCGCCCCGGAAACCTGGGATAAGAAGTCAGGGACCAACAGCACTGGGAGCGAGTCCGTGAGCGCCATATCCGTCATCCTGCTGGTGACCTCAGGCACCGCCGTAGCCCTGGGCGCCCTGGCCCTGTACACCGTGCGCGCGCTGCGCGAGGAGGTGGCCGAGCTGCGCTCCGAAGTGGCCGTCGGCCAGGCCGGGGTGCCGGAGGCGAGAGCGGAGTTGCCACCCGAGCAGATCCGGGGTGCCGTCGCCAGGGCGCTGGCCGACGAGCGGGAGCGCGAGCTGGCCGAGGCCCGGGCGTACTGGGCCGAGCAGGACGCCAAGGAGGATCAGGGCCCGGGGTCGCTGCTGGCCGGCCGGGGCCTGAGCTATGTGGTGGCCGACGCGGACGAGGAGCTGCTGGACGCGCTGCTGGAGCGCTATCTGCTGAGCGACTCCGCGCTGCCGCCGAACGCCGGCGAGGGCGCCGTCTTCATCCCGCGCCAGGAGGACGAGGGACCCCTGGACGCCGGGGAGGGCCTCGTCGAGCCGCCGCCGCAGTCGCCGCGCGACCAGGACGGCGAGGAGTCGCCCGAGCTGGCCGCCGCCCGCCGCCGGCACCCCTCGCACCCCGGCTTCACGCTCTCGGGGGAGCCCGTGGACCGCTCCGCGTCGGGTGGGCGTCCGCGCCCCCACGATCCGGGGTACACGGCCGACCGGCTCTCCCGGCTCGCCGAGTCCCGCGTCCCGCTGACCGATGTGCGTCCCGGGCCGCTGGGCACGTTGGACGTGTTCCTCTTCGCCGACGGCACCACGCTCTGCCTCAGCCCCAGCCACCAGGAGGCCGCCGAACGGCTGGCCGAATCCCTGCGCTGCGGCGAACCCCCGGTGCTGATGGGCGGCTCCGCCGTCTCGGGCGCCTACACGCTGACGTTCTCCTGCGGCGACGAGGAGAACGTCTACCTGCTGGCCGACCGCGTGGTGGCCTCGTCCAAGGCCGGCGACTGACGGGGGCCCGGCTCGTGGGATGCTCCGACCCCACGAGGGCGGGGAAGCGATCATGACCACGGTGGACACGGGCCAGCTGGAAGCGGCGCTGGAGCGGGCCGTCGAGCGGGTGCGGCGGCTGCCGGAGAGCCGCCTGCGGCGCGGCGCGGCGGCCGAGGGCCGGGCGCTGGCCGACGAACTCACCCGCAGGGCCCAGCTGCTGGAGCGCCCCTACGGCGGAACCCGGCGCGTCCCCGACGCCGGCCCGTGGGCGGTGGGCGACCAGATCGCGGTGACGGGCCACGATCTCGCCCGCGCCATCCAGCAGGCGCCGGACGAGGGCCGCGCCCGGCGCGAACTGGCCGAGGCGCTGGCGGTGTTGGCGGCGTTCCACGTCTGAGGCCCGCGCGACGAAAACCCGGCAGCCTGGGCACTCCGCCCCAAACCCCCTCACCGGTTGTTCACTTACGCGAAGCACCGGCGCTGCGACACCCCGGCGGAGCCGTTAAGGTAAGCCTTGCCTTAACTCTGTTTCAACCGGGGGGACTAGCGCATGTGCGCTGTGGGGGATCGCGACATGCCGGCGCGGCCGGCGCGCCCCGCCCAGACGGCAGCCGCTGAGAAGACTCTCCAAACGCGAAGTCCGCGAAGAACCCCACCGACGCGAAGAACCCCACCGACGCGAAGTGCCCGCGTCATCGGCCTGCTCCTCGGGCTGCTGCTGCTACCGGCCCTGCTGGCCTGCGGCCTGATGGTGGGCAGCGAGTTCATCGGCCCCGGCACCGTCTGGCAGGCGCTGGCCGGCGCCGAGGACACCGTCCAGCACGCGCGGGTCAGCGGCATCCGGCTGCCCCGCCTCGCCCTCGCGATGACCGTGGGCGCCGCGCTGGCCACGGCCGGGGCGCTGATGCAGGCCGTCACCCGCAACCCGCTGGCCGACCCCGGCATCCTCGGGGTGAACGCCGGCGCCTGTCTGGCGGTGGTGACCGCCATCCTGGCGTTCGGCGTCGCCACCCCCGCCGGCTATGTGTGGTTCGCGTTCGGCGGCGCGGCGTTGGCCGCCGTCGCGGTCTACGCCGTCGGCGCCGCCGGGGCGGGCGGCATGACGCCGGTCAAGGTCACCCTGGCGGGCGCGGTGCTGGCCGCGCTCTTCTCCTCGGTGACCTCGACGATCCTGGTGCTCGACCAACGGAGCCTGGACCAGATGCGGTTCTGGATGGTCGGCTCCCTCGCGGGGCGCGGCCTCGATGTGCTCTGGCCGGTCCTGCCCCATGTGCTGCTGGGTCTGGTGATCGCCGCCGGCGCGGCCCGCGCGGTGAACGTGTTGGTGCTCGGTGAGGACCAGGCGCGGGCGCTGGGCCTGCGGGTGGCGCGGCTGCGGCTGCTGCTGGCGGTGGCCGTGGTGCTGCTGGCCGGCGGCGCGGTCGCCCTGGCCGGCCCGATCGCGTTCGTCGGCCTGGTGGTGCCGCACATGGCGCGGCTGGTCACCGGCAACGACTACCGCTGGCTGCTCGCCTACTGCGCGCTCTACGGCGCGGCCCTGATGGTGGCCGCCGACATCGTCGCGCGGTCGCTGCTGGCCCCCCGGGAGATCCTCGTCGGCGTCTGCACGGCGGTGGTCGGCGCCCCGGTCTTCCTGCTTCTCGCCCGGCGCCGCCGCCTGGTGGCGACCTGACGGATGGAGAGGTGAAGCGATGAACCGTCCGCTCGTTCTGCGTCTCGGCCGCGCGGGGGGCCTCTCCCGCCGGCTCCGCCCCAGGGCGCTGCTGGTCGTCGGCTGCGCCGTGCCGCTGCTCTGCCTGACCGCCCTGTACGGGGTGACGCTGGGCGCGCCGCGCCTCGACCTGGGCGATGTGGTGCGCACGCTGACCGGCGGCGGCGACGCCGGGGAGCGGCTGGTGGTCTGGGAGTTCGTGCTGCCCCGGGTGCTCTGCGCGCTGGCGGTCGGCGCGGCCCTGGGGCTCTCGGGGGCGCTCTTCCAGAGCTTCGCCCGCAATCCGCTGGTCTCCCCCGACATCCTCGGCGTCAACAGCGGCGCGGCCCTGGTCGCGGTGGGCTTCCTCGTGCTCTTCGGCGGCTCCTGGTCAAGCCTGCCCTATGGCGCCTTCCTCGGCGCGCTGCTCGCCGCGCTGCTGGTGGTGCTCTGCTCGCGTGGCCGTGGCCTGTCGCCCTACCGTCTGGTGCTGGTCGGGATCGGCGTCGACGCGCTGTGCCGGGCTGGCGTCGCCTTCACCCTGGTCCAGGGCGATATCGAGCAGGTGCAGGCCGCCACGGTGTGGATGATCGGCTCGCTCTACGGGGCTGACTCCGACCGGGCGCTCTTCCTCGGCGTCACGCTGGCCCTGCTGGTGCCGCTCGCGCTGGCGCTGCGCCGGCCGCTGGTGGCGCTCCGCCTCGGCGAGGAGGCGGCCCGTTCCGTCGGGGTGCGGACCACCGCCACCCGGGCCGCGGCGCTGGTCACCGCGACGCTGCTGGCCGCGGGGGCGGTGGCGGTCTGCGGGCCGATCGCCTTTGTGGCCTTTCTGGCGCCGCATCTGGCGCGGCGGCTGTGCCGGGCGGACACCCCCGAGGTGCTGCCGGTGGCCATGGCGGTCGGCGCGGCGCTGGTGCTGGGCTCCGACCTGATCGCCCAACACGCCTTCCCGGTGACCCTTCCGCTGGGCGTGGTCACCCCGCTGCTGGGCGGCCCCTACTTCCTCTATCTGCTGATCCGAGCCAACCGCCATGGGGAGGTGGCCTGACATGGGCCTGCTTGAGGTGCGTGAGGCGAGCGTCGCCTACGAGGGCGCGCCGGTGATCGACGGTCTCGACCTGACGATCCCGCCGGGTCGTATCACGGCGCTCGTCGGCCCCAACGGCTGTGGCAAGTCGACCCTGCTGCGGGCGCTCGCACGGCTCCAGCGCCCGACCGCCGGCACGGTCCTGCTCGACGGACGCTCCATCTGGCGGCTGCCGCCCAAGGAACTGGCCCGTCAGGTCGGCCTGCTGGCGCAGAGCCCGGCGACGCCCACCGGGCTGCTGGTGGAGGACCTGGTGGCCAGGGGCCGCTATCCGCACCAGAGTTGGCTGGCGCAGTGGTCGGAGCGGGACGAGGCGGCGGTGGCCGGGGCGCTGCGCGACACCGGCGCCGAATCGCTGCGCGGGCGCTATGTGGACGAGCTGTCCGGCGGCCAGCGGCAGCGGGTGTGGATCGCCATGGCGATCGCGCAGGAGACCGATGTGCTGCTGCTGGACGAGCCCACCACCTATCTGGACGTGGCGTACCAGGTGGAGATCATGGAGCTGCTCGAAGAGCTGCACGACCGGGGCGACCGCACCATCGTGGTCGTGCTGCACGACCTCAACCAGGCGTGCCGGCACGCCCACCACCTGGTGGCGCTGCGGGACGGCCAGGTGCTGGCCGAGGGTGCTCCCGAGACCGTGGTCACCGAGGACTTCGTCCAAACGGTCTTCGACCTGGACTGTCGCATCCTGACCGATCCGGTGACCGGCCGCCCGCTGTTCGTACCCGAACGCCGCCGACCCGGCCGGACCGTGCCCGGCGACGCCGCCGGCGCCGTCGAGGAGCTCTCGTGACGGCCGCGCCCCCCTTCCGTCCCCCTACGACCAAGGAGAACCCATGTCCAGTGCCGCCACCCCGTCCCGACCGTCCGGAGGCCGCCGCGCCCGCCGGCTGGTCGTCGGCCTCTCCTTCCTGGCCCTGCTGGGCGCCGCCGGCTGCTCGGGCTCCGACGACGACAACGGCTCCGACACCGACACCACCGCGGAGGGCTCCTCGGACGACGCCTCGTCGTCGGTGCGGGACATCGAGCACGCCCTTGGCGTCGCCGAGGACGTGCCGGCCCAGCCGACCAGGGTCGTCGCGCTCGACCCCTACTTCTCGCTTCCCACGGCGGCCCTCGGCGACGTCGAGATCGTCGGCACCTCGCACCTCCCGTTCGGCGACCCGCACCCGCCGTTCGTCAACGCGGCGCGGGTCGAGGGCACCGAGAACGTCGGCTGGTTCACCGAGTTGGACATCGCCGGCATCCACGCGCTGGAGCCGGATCTGATCGTGGGCGTCGAGTCGTTCGTCGAGCCCGTCCACGACGAGCTGTCCGCCATCGCCCCGACCGTCGCGCTGCCGCTCGACCACGCCAACTGGGAGGAGACGGTCCGGCTCGCCGCCGACGCGATGGGCATCTCGGAGGCGGTCGAGGTGGCGCTGGCCGACTACGCGGCCCGTACCGAGGAGATGGCGGCGCGGCTGGCGGACACCGGGGTCACCGACGAGCCGGTCACCGTGCTCCAGTTCCGCTCGGTCGAGGACATCCGCGTCTACACCGACCACTGCTCCACCCGCGTCCTGGGCGACCTGGGCTTCACCCTCCAGGGCGCCGACGAGACCCCGGAGGGGGAGAACGCGCTCCAGGTCGGCGCCGAGCAGCTGACCCAGGCGGACTCCAGCTTCGTCTTCTACCTGATCGGCGCCGCCGGCAGCAATCCGGAGGACGCCGAGGCCGCGTTCGACACCGTCTCGGCCCAGCCGCTCTGGGAGCGCCTCGGCGCCGTCGAGCGCGGCGACACGGCGGTCGTCTCCACGGACTGGTGGTTCAACTGCGGATCGCCGCAGGCCAACCAGCTGATCCTGGACGATGTCGAAACGACGTTGCTCGGCCAGTGAGGACTCCGACCGTGACCCTGCCCACCGCCCTCCCGCCGGCGCCCACCGGCACCGATGTGACCGCCGGGCTCCTCGCCCGGCTGGCCGAGGTCGGCCCGCCGGCGCTCTCGCCCGACGGCGCCTCGGTCTGCGCCCTCATCGACCGGGGCGGCCGTCGGGAGGTGCGCTGGCACGGCCCCTCCGGACCGCCCGAGGGCCGGGCGCTGGCCACGAACGTCCTGGACGTCCAGCCGCGTTGGCTGCCGGACGGGCGGCTCGCCTGGCTCGCGGCCGGCCCGTCGGGCGAGGCCGTCCTGACACTGGCCGGCCCGCCCGGCGGCCCGCACACCGAGCACCGGCTGCCGTTCCCCACCGGGGAGCTCGGCCAGCTGCACCCCACGGCCACGGCCTGCCTGCTGCTGCGCCGCGCGGCGGGACGCGGCCGGGTGGTGTCCGTCGATCAACACACCGGCGCCTGCCGGGAGATCAGCGGCGACGACCTCGATGTGCGGGATCTCGCCGCCGCACCGGACGGCGGGGTGGTGGTGGTCGCGCACCTCGCGCACCAGGCCGACCAGGCCGACCAGGCCGGCCCCGCGCTGTTGCGGCTGCTCCCCGGAGGGCCGGAGCTCCTCTCCGCCGAGGCCCGCGCGCCCGGCAGCCGGGAACGGCTGCTCGACCTGTCGGCCGACGGACGCCGCGTGCTCTACGGGCACGACGACGGGGACGGCCGCTGTTCCCTGTGGTGGCACGATCTCGCCACCGGCGAGGGCCGGCCGGTGCCCGACGTGGGCCCCGGCACCGTGCTGGCGGCCCGCTGGTGCGGCGACGACGTCCTGGTCCAGGCGTTCCACCGGGTCCGTGGCGTGCTGCGCCAGGTGCCCCCGCCCAACCGGACGGGGGCGCGCGCCGGGGGCGCGCGGGAGCTTGTGGAGACCGGCTGTGCGTACCCCGGGTTCGATGTGGCGCCGGAGAGCGGCACGATCGCCTTCCGGGCACAGCGCCCCACCGCGCCGCCGGAGCTCTGGAGCCTCTCCCTCGACCGCCCCACGGCCCGCCGGGTCTCCCGGACGCATCCGCCGCTGCGGACCGAGCGGCTGGGACGGGTCGCGGAGATCCACTGGCCGGGCGCCAGGGACGGACGACGCGTCGACGGGCTGCTGATCCGGCCGTCGGACGCGCCGCCCGACCTGGCGCTGCCCACGGTGGTGCTGCTGCACGGCGGCCCGCACCACCACTGGCACCACGGCTGGCACGGCTCCTGGAGCGACTGGGGCCAGCTGCTCGCCGCCCGGGGCTTCGCGGTGCTCTGCCCGAACGTCCGGGGCTCGACCGGCCGGGACTGGGCGTACACCCACGCCGTCCGTGGCGATCTGGCCGAGCTGCCGCTCGCCGACACCCTGGCCGGCGTCGACCAGCTGGTGGCCGCTGGCCTCGCCGATCCGGCGCGTCTCGGCGTGGGCGGCTGGAGCTACGGGGCCTATCTGGCGGGCTGGGCGCTGACCCGCACCAACCGCTTCCGGGCCGCGGCCATCGGCGCGGGCATCTACGACATGGCGGCGCTGGTCCGCAGCCCCCGCCTCGGGCCCGCCTGGCGCGGGTTCTTCCCCGGCGCCGACCTCAGCGACGACGCGCCCTACGACGCCGTCTCACCACTGCACAGGGCCGTTGGGGCCAGCACGGCGACCCTGCTGGTGCACGGCACCGAGGACAGCAAGGTCGAGGTGGGCCACAGCCGGCGGATGCACCGCGCGCTGTCGGCGGCCGGGGCCACCACCCGGCTCGTGGAGCTGGCCGGCGAGGGCCACACCATCCAGGACGAGGAGAGCCGGCTGCGCCTGCTGTCCGAGGTCGAGGAGTGGTTCACCACCCATCTGTGACCGGGCCCCCGGAACGGCGCCGGGCCCCCACGAGTTCTCTCGTCGGGGCCCGGCGCCGTTGGCGTCCCACCGCCGAAAGACGCGGTGGGGGGTGCTCAGTCGCCCTGGAGGATGGCGATCAGCCGCAGGAACTCCAGGTAGATCCAGACCAGGGTCAGGGTCAGGCCGAAGGCGGCCAGCCAGGACTCCTTCTCCGGGGCGCCGTAGGCGATGCCGTCCTCGACCATCTTGAAGTCGAGGGCGAGGAAGCAGGCGCCCAGGATGATGCCGATGACGCCGAAGGCGACACCGAGCATCCCGTCGCGCAGGCCCAGGCCGTTGCCGCCACCGATCATCAGGACGATCAGGTTGACCGCGGAGAGCAGGACGAAGCCCAGCGCGGCGGCGAGTACGAACTGGGTGAAGCGCGCGGTGACGCGGATGATGCGCTGCTTGTACATGAACAGCACACCGGCGAAGACGGCCATCGTGCCGATCACCGCCTGCATGGCGGCGCCGGGGGCGGCGGCGTTGATCGCGCTGCTGATCGCGCCGAGGAAGAGGCCCTCGGTGACGGCGTAGGCCAGGATCAGCGGCGGCGAGGGCTCACGCTTGAACGACTGCCAGAGGCCGAGGCCCATGGCCACCAGGGCGAAGACGATGCCCAGGCCAAGCGGCAGGTCGGCGACCCAGGCCACAGCGGCGGCGGCGACCACCGTGCCCAACGTGATCGCGGTGCGCGAGACGACACTGTCGATCGTCATCACGCCAGGACGGGTGGGCGTAACGGGGGCGTATCCGCCGTCGGGGCCCACCTGCGGCTGCGGCGCATACGGGTTCCCCGGCTGCGGCGCGTACGGGTTGGCGGGGCTCCCCGCGTGCGGATTCCCGGTCTGCGGCTGCGGTCCGGCGTTGAAGCCGGCGTAGCCGCCGTCCCGACTGAACCCCCGACGCGTGAAGACCGGGTTGCTGCTCCTCATCTCACTCCTCCATGGCCGCACGGCACGGCTTTGCCTACCAGAGTAATGCGTTAGCAAAGTCCGCACGGTAGTGCACCCTGGGAAACTACTGGAAGAGCCTCGTTGTTCCCACCCCTCGATGAAGCCCGCTCGCCCCTCAGGGGAGCCGGGCCCGCGCGGTACCGCGCTCGGCGAGCGGCGCGACGGGGCCGGGGAAGGCTCTGGGTGCCCGGAGCCGGACTTGAACCGGCACGGCCCTAAGGCCAGCGAGTTTTAAGCTCACCGTGTCTGCATTCCACCATCCGGGCACAGATCCCCCAGCCGTACCGGGCGCCAACGCGCCTTGGGATTCCTCCGAGCTTATCCGCCGGATTCGACCCGAACACCGGTGCCCCAGAGCGATGTTGTCTGATTTTATGAGCTGCTGACGGCGCGTCAGCGTTCGATGACGCGCTTACAGGCGCCTTTCGGGGAGCGAGCCCTACGAGGGGTGATCGAGGAATGACGCAAATCAACCCTCCGCATCCTTGCGCGCACTCAGGGACATCTCCTCCTCAAGTAGGACGGCCACGCGCACCGATCCCTCCGAGGAAGGGGAAGAACCCGACGACCGGAGGGATCACGAACGCGAGGTTTCGGACCAGGATGGAGAAGTCCTTCCCCCGTCCAGGCTGGAGTACGCCGTGCCACCGATCGAGCCCGCCCAGCACACCGATTCGACCGACGCGGTGGCGGCTCGCGCCATCGGTCTGACCAAGGTCTACGGCACCGACGAGACCCGGGTGCTCGCCCTCGACCAGGTCGATGTCGCCTTCCGCAAGGCCGAGTTCACCGCGATCATGGGGCCCTCGGGCTCAGGCAAGTCCACCCTGATGCACTGCATGGCCGGGCTCGACTCCATATCCGCCGGCTCGGCCCGGCTCGGCGACACCGAGCTGACCGGCCTCAGCGACCAACGGCTCACCCGGCTGCGCAGGGACCGCGTCGGCTTCGTCTTCCAGACGTTCAACCTGCTGCCCACGCTCAACGCCCTGGAGAACATCACGCTGCCGATGGGGATCGCCGGCACCAAGCCGGACGCCGAGTGGCTGGACACGGTGATCACCACGGTGGGCCTCTCCGGGCGGCTGAAACACCGCCCCGCACAGCTCTCCGGCGGCCAGCAGCAGCGGGTGGCGGTGGCCAGGGCGCTGGCCGGCCGGCCCGAGATCGTCTTCGGCGACGAGCCGACCGGCAACCTCGACTCCCGCGCCGGCGCCGAGATCCTCGGCTTTCTGCGCAACTCCGTGCGGGAGTTGGGGCAGACGGTGGTGATGGTCACCCACGACCCGGTGGCCGCCGGCTACGCGGACCGGGCGGTCTTCCTCGCCGACGGCCGGGTGGTGGACGACATGGCACGGCCCTCGGCGGAGAGGGTGCTGGAACATATGAAGCGGAACGACGCACCCTAGTTGTATCGCCCTGTGCGGTTGGGGACGCGGCGAGGGCCGCGCCAGCTGACGGGCGGCCCCCGCGTCGTTCCCCGTCGTCCCCTGTCGCGCTAGGAGGTGAGCTCCACCCAGGACCGGGGCCGCAGCGGGAGCCCCGCGGCGCCGCTGTCCGCGACGCGCACGGCCAGCACCTGGTTGACGCCGATCCGGCCGCGCTCGAACTGGAGGGCCGAGGCCGCCATGTAGAGCCGCCAGATCCTGGCCCGGCCCGGGCTGGTGAGGCGGACGGCCTGCTCCCAGCCCTGCTCCAGATTGCGCACCCAGCGGCGCAGCGTCAACGCGTAGTGCTCGCGCAGCGACTCGACATCGCGCACCTCAAGACCCGCCCGCTCCAGCTGGGCCACCGTGCGGCCGACCGGCGCCAGCTCGCCGTCGGGGAACACATAGGCGTCGATGAACGGGTCGATCCGGTAGGACGCCTCGTCGCCGATCGGGCGGCGGGCGATCTGGTGGTTGAGCAGCCGCCCGCCGGGACGCAGCAGCCGGAAGAGCCGCCCGGCGTAGTCCTGGTAGCGGGCGGCGCCCACATGCTCGGCCATCCCGACCGAGGCGATCGCGTCGAACGGGCCGTCCGTCACCTGGCGGTAGTCCTGCACCCGGATCTCCACCCGGTCGGTGAGGTCCTCCTTGGCCACCCGCTCCCTGGCGTACTCGGCCTGTTCCACGGAGAGGGTCACCCCGACCGCGCGCACCCCGTGGTGCTGGGCGGCGTGCAGCACCAACGAACCCCAGCCGCAGCCCACGTCGAGCAGCCGCTGGCCCTCGCGCAGGCCCAGCTTGCGGCAGATCAGATCGAGCTTCGCGGCCTGGGCGTCCTGGAGATCGTCCGTGGTCGGGCCCCAGACCGCGCAGGAGTAGACCATGGAGGGGCCGAGCACCAGCTCGTAGAAGTCGTTGCCCACGTCGTAGTGGTGGCTGATGGCCCGGCGGTCGCGACGCTGGCTGTGGGCCAGCCCTGGGCGCCGCCCGCGGTCCTCCTCGCGCGGCGGACGCACCGGGAGGGGCAGCGGACCGGCGAGCGACAGCGCCTCGGGGAGCGCGGCCAGCAGCCTGGTGCGGGGCACCGAGGAGCCGTCGGCGCGGTCCCAGACGACATCGGCCAGCACGCTCAGCGCCTGGTAGAGGTCGCCCTCGACATCGATGTCGCCGGCCACCCAGGCGCGGGCCAGGCCGAGTTCGCCCGGCCGGTAGAGGAGCCGCCGCAGCGCGCGGCGACTGCGCACCACCAGGACGGGGCCCTCGGTGGGGCCGGCCTCGCTGCCGTCCCAGGCCCGCAGGCGGAGGGGCGGGGGAGAGCCGAGCACGTACTCGGTCAGAGCGGCGAGCCGGGGAGCGACACCCATGAGTCAAACCTCCACAGATCGGATGAACAGCCCACGATTACCTTGGGGTCTCGATAGCCGTGAACGTCGCCGATCCGCCGTCGATTCCGGGGATTTCGCCCGCAACGGACCTTCATTGGGCCGCCCGGCCCTATCCGGGCCCCGACATGCCGCCGGGGCGGGTGGCCGACCGTCGGTCGTCCACCCGCCCCGGGGTACGCGCTGTGCGCCGAGGTCAGCCCGCCTTGGCGGCGGAACCCTCCTTGACCCGCTCGACCCGCTCGACGCTGTCGCGCCGCTCGACGGGACGGGCCGCCGGCGCGGGGGCCGCCGCCTCGTGGAACTCGTCGCGCGGGTGCTCCATGGCGCCCAGCGAGACGACCTCACGCTTGAGGAAGAGTCCGAGCGTCCAGTCGGCGAAGACCCGGATCTTGCGGTTCCAGGTGGGCACCGCCATGCCGTGGTAGCCACGGTGCAGATACCAGCCGAGCCGGCCACGGAAGCGGAACGAGAGCGGGCCGAGCTTGATCATGGCCACGCCCTTGCGCAGGCCGAGCCCGGCGACCGCGCCCATGCTCGCGTGCTTGTACTCCTGCTGCGGGAAGCCGCGCAGCCCGGAGATCACGTTGTCCCCGAGCACCTTGGCCTGCCGCAGGGCGTGTTGGGCGTTCGGCGGGCACCAGGCGTTCTCGACGCCGGCCTCGCGCGAGGCCAGGTCGGGCACCTGCGCGTTGTCGCCGGCCGACCA